>CALLKK010000009.1 GCA_938008435.1 uncultured Steroidobacter sp.
AGCTCGCGAGGCGAACGGCCCTGCTCGAACTCGGCTACGAGCCGTTCGTCCTCTTCGGCCGTCCAAGGCTTGCCGACGTTCGGCAGTCTGCCTGTCCGCGGCGGCGCCGACGGGCGCGCCTCGGCTTCGACAGCGGCAGGCGCGACTGCAGCCACTTCGAGCGCCTGCGCCGCGATGAAGAGCGCCCGAATCACATCGGGCGCTTGATAAGGACTATCGGGCGGAAAGGCCTCACCCGTGACCGGGTGAACTCCGTTGGCAAGCGACGAGACGATGGCCAGCGCTTTCGATCGATCCATGACCGTGCTCCTTTGGCAAAACGTTGCATGACGGCACCGTTCGACATTCAACCGCACGGGCGCGCACACGGGTCGACGACAAACTGCGCATATCCACAGTTTTTCGACACCGCCACAGCCTGGCTTCGTCGACACGCGGCGCACGCGCGAGGTCAGGCATAATTCCGGCATGCGTGCCTTCTTCCTGTTCGTTGCGCTTCTCGCCGGCGCCCTCGTCGTGGCCGCCGCGCTCACCTATCCCGTCTGGTCGCTCGTCGCGCTGATCTCGATCGAGCCGGTGCATCGAGTCATGAACCGGCTTGCGATGCTGATCGCGCTCATCGGCCTTGTTTTCCTGACGCGTAGGCTCGGGCTATCTAATCGCGATTCGCTTGGTTACGGCTTGCCGAGGACGCAATTCGCGCGACAACTTTTCGTCGGATGGATCGCCGGATTTCTGTTGATGGCGCCGCTCGTTGCGCTCCTGCTTGGCTTGGACATCCGCGAGCCGCGCGCCGCACTCGACGGGAACTGGCCCGCCATCGTGTTCGGCGCGATTCTCTCCGGCTTCACTGTCGCGCTCATCGAGGAAACCTTCTTTCGCGGCGTGCTCTTCACCGCCGTCCAGCGCACTTCGAGCCTCGCTGCCGCCGTGATCGCGCCGAGCCTGCTCTACGCCGCACTGCATTTTCTCGGCGGCCGCCTGCGCGTGCCTGCCGAGGAGGTCGGCTGGGAGCATGGATTTCTCGTGCTTGCGCGTCTGTTCGAGCGTTACGCCGAGCCGCTCGCGTTCATCGATTCCTTCCTCGCATTGTTCGCGCTCGGCGTATTGCTCTCGCTCGTGCGCTTGCGCACCGGTGCAATTGCCGGCTGCATCGGCCTGCACGCAGCCGGAGTCTCCACCATTGCAGTGTTACGAAGCGCCACGGAAGTCGATGCTGCTGCCGAGCACGCCAGATGGGTCGGCACCTACGACGGTGTCATCGGCTGGGCAGCGCTCGTATGGTTCGTGACGCTCGTAGCCGTCTACTTCCGGCTTTCGCAGAGACGTTCGTCGCCCTAGCACGCGCTCACGAGCGCGCACCGTACGTTCGCAGCAGCTCATCGAGATAGCGCAGCCGCTCGACGCCGCCATCGAGCTCCAAGCACGTCTGACGCTCGGACAGCTCGAGCGGCAACAGCTCCGCAAGCCGCGCGCTCACCCAGCACGCATCGTCGAACTGCGCGGGCGCGTCGTCGTACAGAAGGCGTGCTTGCGGATAGATTTCGCGCAGAATCTCCACGAGCGAATTGAGCTCTTCGGGGACGGGCACGCGCGGCTCCTCGTCGAAAAGCTCGACGTCGGCAACGTTCAGGCCGTCGTTTTGCGTCGTCACCTTATGAATGCGGAAAAGCCGCTCGCCGCGCGCGCGAATGCCGAGCAAGCCGTCGGGCAGCTGATCGAAATCGACGATACGCGCCGTCGTTCCGATCGCGACAGTCGTCGCACGCCCGACTTCGGAACCCGAGGTAATCAATGCGACGCCGAAGGGCTCGTCTTCGCGCAGACAACGCCTGACCATGTCGACGTAGCGCGCTTCGAAGATTCGCAAGTGCAACGGTCCGCCCGGAAAGAGCACCGCATGCAATGGAAAGAGCGGAAAGGTCGCCACGACGCGCTCGCGGACGCACGCATGCACAAGGCTGCGTGCGCTATTTCTGTTGCAGCCTCGCCAGCAGCTTCTCGTGAATGCCGCCGAAGCTGCCGTTCGACATGATGAGCACGTGATCGCCGGGCGCGACGAAATCCGCCAGATCTCGCGCGAGCGCATCGACATCCTGCGCGACGCGCGCCTTGTGCCCGAGCGGCGCGACTGCCGCCGGAACATCCCAGCGCACGGTCGGGCCCTGATACACGAATACCTCGTCGGCTCCCGCCAACGCACCGGCTAGCGCATCGCGGTGCGTTCCGAGCTTCATCGTGTTCGAACGCGGCTCGAACACCGCGATGAGACGCGCGCCGCCGATGCGCCGCCTGAGTCCGTCGATCGTCGTTGCGATCGCCGTCGGATGATGCGCGAAGTCGTCGTACACCGTCACGCCGGCAGCGACGCCGCGCACTTCGAGCCGGCGGCGTACGCCTTTGAACGTGCGCAGCGCCGCCACCACCTGCTCGATCGACACGCCCGCATGTCGCGCTGCGAGCAGCGCCGCCAGCGCGTTCTGCGCATTGTGCTTGCCGACGAGCGACCACTCGACATCGCACACGTGCCGCCCTCCCTGCACGATAGCAAAGCGCGAGAAATCGCTATCGGGGCTCGCGCGCACCGTCCAAGTCGCACCGTCGGCGGTGTCGGCCGCGAAACGCTCGACGGGCGTCCAGCAGCCCATCTCGATGACTTTCATCACATTGGGATCGGCACCATTCGCCACCACCAGCCCGTTACGCGGCACCATGCGCAGAAGCTGATGGAACTGCCATTGGATGGCCGCGACGTCCGGATAGATATCCGCGTGATCGTGCTCAAGGTTGTTGAGCACGACGGTGCGCGGCCGGTAGTGCACGAACTTGGCGCGCTTGTCGAAGAATGCGGTGTCGTACTCGTCGGCTTCGACGACGAAGCATGCACCGGTGCCCAAACGCGCCGTCGACTGGAAATTGCTTGGCACGCCGCCGATCAAAAAGCCGGGATCGTAGCCGGCGTGCTCCAGGATCCAGGCGAGGATGCTCGTGGTGGTCGTCTTGCCATGCGTGCCCGCGACAGCGAGCACCCAACGCCCGGCCAATACGTGACGCGCGAGCCACTCAGGGCCCGAGGTGTAAGGAATACCGCTCTCGAGCAGCGCTTCGACGAGCGCATTGCCGCGACTCATGACGTTCCCGACCACGACGACATCGGGCTTGAGCGCAAGCTGCCCGGGGTCGTAGCCCTCGATCAGATCGATACCGAGCGCCGCCAATTGCTCCGACATCGGCGGGTAGACGTTCTGATCCGAACCCGTGACGCGATGGCCTGCCGCACGCGCGAGCGCCGCAATGCCGCCCATGAAGGTGCCGCAGATTCCGAGAATGTGAACGTGCATGAAGCTCCCGACGGATCGTGTGAGACGAGACGGACGCCGAAGGACTGCTCGCTGATGCGCGACCGCGACGCTGCATCGCGCACCTGCCGCGGACACCTATAATGCACGCCCCATGCGTGCTCCCTTCATCGAAATTGTACACCCCGCGGATGCCAGCGCCCGTGCGGATCACGGGTCCAATCCCGTTCTTGCCCCGCGGAGCATGCCCGCATGAGCACACAACCGATCGTGCTCGTCGACACGCAGGCAGCGCTGGAGCAGGCGCTGCAGACGCTCGCACCTAGCGAGTTCATCGCGCTCGACACCGAGTTCATGCGCGAGAGCACGTACTACCCCAAGCTCTGTCTCGTGCAGCTCGCCTCGCTCGAGCATTGCGTGCTCGTCGATCCGCTCGCGCTCGCCGACCTCGAGCCGCTATGGGCGTTCCTGACGGATCGCTCCCGACTGAAGGTGCTGCACGCGGCACGGCAAGATCTCGAAGTGCTGGCGGCGCGCGCTCCGCACGCGGTACCGCTCGCCCCGCTCTTCGATACGCAGATCGCGGCGGCACTGCTCGGCGAATCGGCGCAGATCGGCTACGGGGCACTGGTCTCGGCGCGTCTCGGCACGGCGCTCGCCAAAGGCCATACGCGGACCGACTGGACGCGTCGCCCGCTGTCCGCCGAGCAACTCGACTACGCTGCCGACGACGTGCGGTATCTCGCCGCGCTCTATCTCGATCTGCGCGCCGAGCTGGAGCGTGCGGGCAAGCTCGCCTGGCTCGAACAGGAAGCGGATGAGCTCGCGCGCATCGAAACGTTTCGCATCGAGCCCGAGCAAGCGTGGAAGCGACTCAAAGGACTCGATCGGCTGCGCCCCGAGCAACGCGCCACCGCAAAGCTCCTCGCCGCCTGGCGCGAAGAGCTGGCGATCAAATACGACAAACCGCGCGGCTGGATTCTGTCGGACGAAGCCTTGCGCGAGATCAGCGAACGGATGCCGAAGAACGTTCAGGCGCTGTCTCGCCTGCGCTCATTGCCGGAAGGATTGATTCGCAAGCGCGGTGAGGAGCTCGTCGAGATCGTCGCGCGCGGCGAACAGACCAAGGCAACCGAGCCGCAAGCCGCGCGTCCGTTCCGGCCGGAGCCCACGCAGCTGGCGTTGGTCGCGAAGCTGATGGACTTCGTGCGCAGCCACGCCAATTCGCTGAAAGTGAGTCCCGAGCTGCTTGCGACCCGGCGCGATGTCGAGCAGCTCGTGTTTTCCGGTAGGACCGAAAGGCTGATGCAAGGCTGGCGGCGCGATGCCGTCGGCGAGCGCCTGCTTGCGCTCGCGCGCGCCGAGGGCGTCGCGACCGAAAGCGCCGACTGAGCGATTACTTCTTCTTGGCGGGCGCGCGCCGTGCCGCGACCTTGCGCTTGGCCGCCTTCTTCTGAGCGCGACGAGCGACCTTCTTGGCGGCGCGCTTGGCCGTCTTGCGGGCCGCTTGCTTGCGGGCCGGCCGCTTCACCGTACGCCGCACAGCCTTCTTCGCGGACTTCGCCGCACGCTTCTTGCTCGCGGCCTTCTTGACGCTCTTCTTCTTGGCGGCAACGCTCTTCTTGGCCGAAGCCGCGCCGCTCTTCTTTGCCGTCTTCTTCGCGCTCTTTGCCGCCGGCTTCTTGGCGGGCTTGCTCTTGCGCGCCGGCGCGGACTTCTGCTTCGCCGACTTGGTCTTGCCGGCCTTGCGCGGCGCAGCGGTTTCGACCGAGACCTGATCGGCCGGCACTGGCTTGGCAAGGGCGGCAGCCTCCATGCGCTCGAACACTTCTTCGAGCTCGCCTTCGCCGGCGACGATGCGCAGCAGACCGAGGTCGGAATAGTGCTCGATGAGCGGACGTGTCTGCTGTTCGTAGACTTCGAGGCGTTTTGCGATGACCCCTTCGTTGTCATCGGCGCGCTGCTGCAGCTCCGTGCCGTCCTTCGCGCAGGTCGTCACGCCGGCGGGCAGCGAGTGAATGTTGTACACGCTGCCGCACTTCGGACACACGCGGCGGCCCGCCAAGCGCTTCACGAGCGCGTCGCGGCTCACTTCGAGCAGCAGCACCGCATCGAGCGGCTGGCCGATGTCGGCCAAGAGCGCCTCGAGCGCCTTGGCTTGATCGATATTGCGCGGGAACCCGTCAAGGATGAATCCGTTGGCGGTATCCGGCTGACCCAGCCGGTCGCGGATCAGGCCGAGCACGATCTCGTCGGAGACGAGCTGCCCGGCGTCCATGGCGGCCTTCGCCTTCAAACCAAGCTCTGTGCCGCGCGCAACAGCATCCCGCAGCAAATCGCCGGACGAGATTTGCGGCACCCCGTACTTCGCTTGCAGCTTCTGGGACTGAGTGCCCTTACCCGAGCCGGGCGCCCCCAGCAACACAATACGCATCGTCGATAGTCCTCTTGAGTAAGACCCGGTGAGTCCAACCGGGGCAAGCCAGAGTCCGAACCGGTTTCCAGCAAGACCGCTTCGTTCGATTGAGCGCTCCGGCGCACCGTCCGAAGCATCGTTTTGGGTCCGCTACCCTACAGAAAAGATGGGCGACTGGGTACTGGGTCGCCCCCAAAAGCCGCTTCGTCCGCGCTGCTCACGGGCGCCGCTGCGGCGGGAAAACGCACGCCCGATCTCCTCGCCAGCGCGGCGCGCTCTCGCTATGCTTCCGCGCCATTCTGCAAGAAAACTCAACAAGAGGACCCAGCTCTATGCCGAAAGCCCCAGTGCGAAACGCTTTCTACGCCCAGTCGGGCGGTGTCACCGCGGTCATCAATGCCTCTGCGTGCGGCGTCATCGAGACCTGCCGCAAGCACAAGAACAAGATCGGCAAGGTGTATGCGGGACGGCACGGAATCGTCGGTGCGCTCCACGAGGATCTCATCGACACCACCAAGGAATCCGCGGCCGCCATTCGGGCACTGCGCTACACGCCCTCGGGCGCGTTCGGCTCGGCGCGCTACAAGCTGAAGAAGTTCGAAGAGAACCAGAAGGAGTACGAGCGCCTCATCGAAGTCTTCAAGGCGCACAACATCGGCTACTTCTTCTACAACGGCGGCGGCGACTCCGCCGACACGTGCCTGAAGGTCTCGATGCTCGCCGAGAAGATGGGCTATCCCATCAAGGCGATCCACGTGCCGAAGACCGTCGACAACGACCTGCCGCTCACGGACTGCTGCCCCGGCTTCGGCTCGGTCGCCAAGTACGTTGCGGTGTCCATCCGCGAAGCGGGCTTCGACGTCGCCTCGATGGCGAAGACCTCCACGAAGGTGTTCATCCTGGAAGTGATGGGCCGCCATGCCGGCTGGATCGCAGCGGCAAGCGGCTTGGCCGCCACGAAGGCCGGCGAGAGCCCGCACATCATCCTCTTCCCCGAGATCACCTTCGACGAAGAGAAGTTCTGCGCTCGCGTCAAAGAGTGCGTCGAGAAGTACGGCTACTGCACGATCGTCGTGTCCGAAGGTGTCAAGAATGCCGACGGTAAGTTCCTCGCCGATGCGGGTCTGCGCGATGCGTTCGGCCATGCGCAGCTCGGCGGCGTGGCGCCGGTGATCGCGCAGATCGTCAAGACGCGCCTCAACTACAAGTACCACTGGGCAGTTGCCGATTACCTGCAGCGTGCCGCCCGCCACATCGCCTCGAAGGTCGACGTGGAGCAGGCCTATGCGCTCGGCAAGGCGGCGGTGGAGCTCGCCCTGAAGGGCCACAATTCGGTGATGCCCACAATCGTTCGTGTCAAAAACAATCCGTACAAGTGGAAGATCGGCGTCGCCAAGCTCGAGGATGTTGCGAACAAGGAAAAGATGTTGCCGCGCGACTACATCACCGAGGACGGCTTCCACATCACGAACAAGGCGCGCAAGTACTTGAGCCCGCTCATTCGCGGCGAGGACTATCCGCCTTACAAGGACGGTCTGCCGCAGTACGTCACGCTCAAGAACGCGCCGGTGAAGAAGAAGTTGAAGGAACCCTTTGTGCTATAGTCCGGCCGTTTTTTCGGTGGATTTGTCTATCGGACAGGGCGCGCGCAAGCGCGCCCTGTTCCATCCGCCGCCTCGAAATTGCATACAACCGACCGGCTCCAAGAGGATCAGTTGATGTCTAGTGATGTCGCTCTCTGGCTTGCCATTGCCGCGGGTGTGCTCGCGGTACTGTATGGCGTGTATTCCGTAGGCTGGATCAACAGACAGTCGGCCGGCAACGAGCGCATGCAAGACATCGCCGCTGCCATTCAGGCGGGCGCCAAGGCCTACCTCAATCGTCAATATTCCACGATCGCCATCGTCGGCGCCGTGCTCTTCGTCGTGCTGGGCTTGGCGCTCGACTGGGCAACCGCCGGCGGATTCGCCGTCGGCGCCATCCTCTCCGGCGCGGCTGGGTTCATCGGCATGAACGTGTCGGTACGCGCCAATGTAAGAACTGCTCAAGCCGCGAGCGTGAGCCTCAACTCGGCGCTCACGGTCGCCTTCCGCGGCGGTGCGATCACCGGCATGTTGGTGGTCGGCCTCGGCCTGCTCGGCGTGGCAGGCTACTTCGCGGTGATCCGCAACTTCGTCAGCGACGATCATGCGCTGCACGCGCTGGTCGGTCTCGCCTTCGGCGGCTCGCTCATCTCGATCTTCGCGCGTCTGGGCGGCGGCATCTTCACGAAGGGCGCGGACGTGGGCGCCGACCTCGTCGGCAAGGTCGAAGCCGGCATCCCCGAGGACGACCCGCGCAATCCGGCCGTGATCGCCGATAACGTCGGCGACAACGTGGGCGACTGCGCCGGCATGGCCGCCGACCTGTTCGAAACCTATGCGGTCACCGTCGTCGCGACGATGGTGCTCGGCGGTCTCATGTTCACCTCCGCCGACGGCGTCATCGACATCAACTACGTGCTCTACCCGCTCGTGCTCGGCGCCGTCTCGATCGTCGCCTCGATCATCGGCACGTTCTTCGTGAAGGCCGCCGACGGCGGCAAGATTATGAGCGCGCTGTATCGCGGCACCGCCGTCTCCGGCGTGCTCGCGCTGATCGCGTTCTGGTGGGTCACCAAGCTGCTCATGGGCGAGCGCGCCGGCGCCTTGTTCGGTTGTGCCGCCATCGGTCTCGCGCTTACGGCCGCTCTGATCTGGATCACCGAGTACTACACCGCGACCGAGTTCAAGCCGGTGCGTCGCGTGGCCGAGGCCTCGCAGACGGGCCACGCCACCAACGTCATCGCGGGCTTGGCCGTTTCGATGCGCTCGACGGCTTGGCCGGTGCTCGCGGTGTGCGCGGCCATCTGGGGCTCGTATGAGCTCGCGGAGCTCTACGGCATCGCGGTCGCGGCGACGGCGATGCTGTCCATGACGGGCATGATCGTGGCGCTCGACGCCTACGGCCCGATCACCGACAACGGCGGCGGCATCGCGCAGATGTCCGGCCTGCCGCAAAACGTCCGCGACATCACCGACGCGCTCGATGCCGTCGGTAACACGACGAAGGCCGTGACCAAGGGTTATGCGATCGGCTCGGCGGGCTTGGCCGCGCTCGTGCTGTTCGCCGACTACACGCACAACCTCGAGTCGCACCTGCAGGAGACCGGTCGCGCCATGGCGCAGTTCTCGCTGTCCGATCCGGCCGTCATCATCGGCCTATTCATCGGCGGCTTGATTCCGTATCTCTTCGGCGCGATGGCGATGGAAGCCGTCGGCCGCGCGGCCGGCTCGGTCGTGATCGAAGTGCGCCGGCAGTTCCGCGAGATCAAGGGCATCATGGAAGGCACCGCCAAGCCCGATTACTCGCGCGCCGTCGACCTGCTCACGCGCGCCGCGATCAAGGAAATGGTGGTGCCCTCGCTGCTGCCGATCCTCGTCCCGGTGCTGGTAGCCTTCGGCCTGAATTACCTGATGGGCGATGGCGCCGGCGTGCGCGCGCTCGGCGGTCTGTTGATCGGCACGATCGTCACGGGCCTGTTCGTCGCGGTCTCGATGTGCACCGGCGGCGGCGCCTGGGACAACGCGAAGAAGTACGTCGAGGAAGGCAACTTCGGCGGCAAGGGCTCGGAGACGCACAAAGCCGCCGTCACCGGCGACACCGTCGGCGATCCGTACAAGGACACCGCCGGTCCGGCGATCAACCCGCTCATCAAGATCATCAATATCGTCGCGCTGCTGCTCGTGCCGCTCCTCTGAGCGAACGCGCATCGCGTCGACCGAAAGCACACGCCCCGGCAGGTCGGAACCTGCCGGGGCGTTTTCGTTTCCGAGTAGGCGCGCCTGGGGAGCCTTGGGACGTCGGCCGCAGCTCTTCGTTCGGCCGCATCCCGCAGGGGCCGCGCATCCCGCGGCTCGCCGCAGCGGCGAAGAGTGCTCCTCAGGCAGTCTGGGCCATCGCCCGCGTGATCGGCTGCGGACGACCCAGGTGATAACCCTGCGCGAAATCGACGCCCATCACCCGTGCGGCTTCGAACGAGCCGTCGTCTTCGACCTGTTCGGCGACCACGCGGAAGTTGAGCGTGCGGGCGAGCTTGATCATCGCCGCGACCATCGCTTGATTGACCGAATCGCCCGCGAGATTGCGGATGAACGAGCCGTCGATCTTCACGTAGTCGAGCGAGAGATTCTTCAGATTGCCGAACGATGACAGGCCGCGGCCGAAATCATCGAGCGCAAACTGACACCCCATGCTGTGCAGCACGCCGATGAAACGCTGCGCGTGCTCGATGTTCGTGATGACGGAATTCTCCGTCACTTCGAAGCACAGCTGCTCGGGCGCAACGCCGGTGCGATCGAGCAGATCGACGACGAACTCGAGGAACTGCGTATCGCCGAGCGTCTGGCCCGAGAGATTGATCGCGAGGCTTCGCTGGCTCGGCAGGCGGATGCTGCCGCGCCCCAACGCGGTGACCGCCGTCTGCACCACCCAGCGATCCACATCCGACATGAGCCGGTAGCGTTCGGCGGCACGCAGGAACTCGGCGGGCGAAATGCCGCCCGGGATCGTCTCGTCCTGAAGCCTGAGCAGCACCTCGAGCGCAGGTCCGCGCGCCCCGCCGCTAGTGGCGATGATCGGCTGCGCCAGCAGCTCGAAGCGATTCTCCTTGAGCGCCGTCTGCAGCCGCTGCAGCCATTGAATCTCGCCGCGATGACGCGCCACGGCCTCGTCGCGCGCGGAATACACATGCACGTGATTGCCGCGCTTCTTGGCGACGTAGCACGCCGAATCGGCAGCGCTCATGAGCTCCTCGGCGGAGCCGCTTTCGCGCGAGATCTCGATGAGCCCGACGCTCACGCCGATGTTGAAGATCTTGTCCTTCCAGACGAACCGATAGTCGTTGACCTTGCGCACGACATCGTCGGCGATCTGGCGCGCCTTCTCGAGCGGACAGCCGATGAGCAGCAGGCCGAACTCGTCGCCGCCGAGCCGTCCCACGGTATCGGAGTCGCGGACCGTCTCTTTGATGAGCGCCGCCACCTCGCGCAGCATGTTGTCGCCCGCGATGTGGCCGCAGCTGTCGTTCACGGCCTTGAAGCGATCGAGATCGAGATAGCAGAGCACGTGACGCGCCGAGCTCGTGTGAGCGACTTCGATGGCCTCATCGAGCCTGCGCTCGAACTCGCGTCGATTGACGAGACCCGTCAAGGCGTCGTGGCTCGCCTGATAAGACATCTGCCGCGTCAAGCCGCGCAGCTCGGTCACGTCGCGCACGAGCGTCACCGTGCCCATCAGATCGCCCCGCTGATTCTTGAGCGGCGTGACCGTGAGCTCGACCGAACGCTCCTGCCCATCCCCGCGCGAGATGAGCAATCCGCGCCGTCCGACGGTGACCTTGGTCTGCGTCGCCAGGCAATGACGGACCGGATCGCCGAGCGAACGCCGATCGCTCTCATCGACGAGCGTGATGATGTCGGTGAGCGTCTGGCCGACGGCTTCGATGGCCGGCACGCCGGTGAGCTGCTCGGCCGCTTGATTGACGTAGTCGATACGGCCGCGCACGTCGGTCGTGATGATGCCGTCGCCCAAGGAATCGAGCGTCTCCCAAGCCGTCGAGCGATGACGCGACGACGTTTGCGCCGCGCTCGCGGGCGGACCCATTTCGACGAGCGAAAGGAGCAGCGCCGGCCCACCCTGATAGTCGATCCGCACCGCGGACAGCTCGAGGCGCGCGCGCTGTTCGGTCTGCGGGTGCAATTCGAGCTCGAGCCGCTCAAGCGCCGGCGCACCGGCCAGACGCCGCGCCAGCTGATCGCGGACGAGCTCGGCGTAATCCGGGTGCACGAGCTCGGGCATGGAGCGGCCGACGAGCGCTTGAACCGGTGCACCGGCCAAGGCAGCGAATTGCGCGTTCGCGAAGACGATCGTGTCGCGATAGACCGCGACTGCCTCGTTGAGACCGCTCAGCAGCCCGGTGAGCGAGCGCTCGCGCTCGCTCAAGAGCAGATCCTTCATGGCCAGATGTTCGAGCAGCCGATTGGCGCTGTCCGCAAACGATTGGGCGACGCCTTCTGCACGGATGCGCTCGGCGTACTGACTCGACTGCACGATCTGTTCGAACTGCGCGACAGCTCGCTTGAGCGTGCTGTCGCGCCGGACGCGTACCGCGAGTGCGGCAACGAGTCCGAGAAGCACGAGGAACGTGACAATGAAAACGATGACCAAAGTCCCCTCGAGGGCGCTCACGTCAACCGCCGAATTCAACCTTCACCCCTTGAATCGTGCGCGCGTCAGGCGCTCGCACGCGTTTGCGCGGCTCGTGAGCACTGCCCGAATCGAAGGGCGCAATCAGCACGAGAGACGTCGCAAACTTATTGTCTGTGCGACAGGATATAGAACGCCGCGGTTTCTGCTGCACGGATTGACCATAATGGTGATCGGCGTGATGGTTGGGCGGCCAGCGTCGGCGCGCCGATCGCAACGCGCTTCCGCGCTTCGGGGAAACCCTGCAAACCGAAACGTTGTCGCGGCCGACGGTCGGCCCGGGTACGCGCTTGTCGGGCGTGCACAAAGCTCGTACCCTGTCGCCCCGCCGCGCCGGGCCGCTTCTGGCGAACCCAATTTGGCGAACCCAGGACGAGGCGGGCCAGTGCTCGCTCGCTCCGTGCGTCAGGCCGGATCGCTCCCGATTACTGTCAATGAAACCGACACCCGAGATGGCGGCATGAACAGCACGTCTACTCTCTATTCTCACGACCGGGCGCCGAGCGCGGTCGTCGAAGGAGCTTATGCCTGCATGATGAGCCCAGAATACGTCCGCGAGCAGATGATCGAGCAGCAGGTGCGCGCGGGAGACGTCTTCGACGAGCGCGTCCTCGATGCCATGCGCCGTGTGCCGCGGGAAATGTTTGCGCCGGCTGAATACAAGAGCGTCGCGTACGCCGATGCGCCCATCCCCATTCCGTGCAACCAGCGGATTCTGCCGCCGCTCGTGCATGGACGGATCCTGCAGGCGCTTGCGCCGAACCCGGAAGACGTTGCCCTGCTCGTCGGTGCGGGCACCGGCTGCCTCGCTGCCTACCTCGGCAAGCTGGTGAGCCGCGTGCGCGCCCTGGAAATCTTCCCCGAGCTGGTCGAGCTTGCGCGTGCGAATTTGCTCGCGGCCGCCGTCAATAACGTCGGCGTCGAGCAGGCCGACGGCATGCAGCTCGAAGAGCAGAACGCGTACGACGTCATCGCCGTAACCGGCTCCCTACCGCTCTACGACGAACGCTTCCAGCGCGCCCTCAGGATCGGCGGACGTCTCGTGGTCGTCGTCGGCCGCGCGCCGGTCATGGAAGCCTGGAAGGTGACGCGTCTCGGCGAGCGGGAGTGGGCTCGCGAGAGCTTGTTCGAAACGGTGATCGACCCGCTGATCAACGCTCCGCAACCGCCGAAGTTTGTCTTCTAGGCTGGACGCGGTAGGCTCTAGCCTGGACCAGACGCGACGGCGCGGCGCGCCTTCACGCTGGCGGATTCGCAATCACTGGTCGCCTTTCTTATGTCCGTCCCTGAGATCACCCCGCAAGAGTTCGTGGCGCGCCGCGAGCGCGGCGAGGATCTGACATTACTTGACGTTCGCGAAGCCTGGGAGCTGGACGTCGCAAGCGTGCCCGGTGTGGTCCACATTCCAATGGGCGAAATCGCCGAGCGCCTCGGCGAGCTCGATCGCAGCAAGGAAACGGTCGTGCTTTGCCGCTCGGGCCGGCGCAGCCTCGAAGTCGCAAATTTCCTGCAACAGAATGGCTTCCGCGCGGTCAATCTCGCTGGCGGCATCCTGGCGTGGTCGCGCGACGTCGATGCAACCATTCCGACCTATTAGCGCGTCCAAAGGGCCGAGCGCGCGTGACGCGGCGTGCTCGATTAGCGATCGACGCTAACGCGCACCGTGTCATGATTGCTGCTTTCCCGCTCCGCTCATCGGGTGGGGTGCAACAGCGAGCGGGACAACTGTGTTGAAGTGTCTCGTGTGGCAATAGCTGGCGCCCGCGCGGCGCATGGGTACAAGAAAATGAAGTTACGAGCACACATCGCGGCCGTATGTGGTCTGCTGGCGCTAGCCCAGGCGACGCCTGCAGCCGATCTTCTCGAAGTCTATCGGCGCGCCTTACAGAACGATCCGATCATCCGCGAGGCGGATGCAAACCGGCTGGCAAGCCGCGAGTCGAAGCCGCAGGCACTCGCCTCGCTGTTGCCGCAGATCGAAGCAAGCGGCAGCTACTCGAAGAGCGAAGAAGAGTTCTCGCGCACGCAGCTGCAGCGGCTCAACGAAAACGACCCGCAGCTCGTGCCCGTGACGATCACGACCGACAGCGATTCGGATGGGTACCAGTTCGCCATCCAGCTGCGTCAGACCCTGTTCCGCTGGGATCAGTGGGCGACGCTCAAGCGCGCCGACGCCCAAGTCGCCCAAGCCGAGGCCGACTATCAGGCAGCCCATCAGGATCTGATCCAACGCACCGCGGAGCGCTACTTCAATGTGCTCGCGGCGCAGGACACCGTGGATGCGGCACAAGCGGCGCTCGAAGCGTTCGCCCGCCAGCTCGAACAGGCCGAGAAGCGTTTCGAGGTCGGCTTGATCGCGATCACCGACGTCCAGGAATCGCGCGCCGCGCATGACCAGGCGGTTGCCAACCTCATTCAAGCCAAGCGCAATCTCGCGACCGCGCAGGAGCTCCTGCGCGAGCTCACCGGCGAGCCTTTCGACAAGCTGGCCGCGCCGGTCGACGACATCCCGCTCAAGACGCCGGATCCCGCAAACGAAGAGCAGTGGGTGAACACGGCGCTCGAGCAGAACCTGCGCATCGTCTCGGCGCGCCTTGCCACCGACATCGCGAAGCAGGACGTGCGCATCGCCCGTTCCGGCCACCTGCCTGCGATCGATCTCGTGGCGCGCCATGCGGATCAGGATTACGAGGGCACGCAGCTCAGCCGCAGCATCGCCGGCCCGGGCGTCGAAGTGCCCGCCGACCAGTCGATGCTCTCCGATTCGATCGGGATTCAGATCACGGTGCCGATCTACTCCGGCGGCGCGACGTCCTCGCGCGTACGTCAACGCGTGTACTTGCACCGCGCCGCCCGCGAGCGTCTCGAGCGCGTCGCGCGCGAAACGGAGCGCGCCACCCGCGATGCATACCTTGGCGTGCTGAGCGAAATCTCGCGGGTGCGTGCGCTGCGCCAAGCGCTCGAATCGAGCCGCACCGCATTGCAGGCGACCGAAGCGGGCTTCGAGGTGGGCACGCGCACGACGGTCGACGTGCTCGATGCACGCCGCCGTCTCTTCGACGCACAGACGAACTATGCACGCAGCCGTTACGACTACATTCTGAACGTGCTGCAGCTGCGGCTGGCGACCGGAACGCTCGGCGTCGGCGATCTCGAAGAAATCAACGCCCTGCTGAAGGAATAACGCAGACGCCCGCGCCTCAAACGGCGCGGGCAGCGTTCAGCTCTCGTGCGACGATCGCGAGCACGCGATCGAGCGCACCGCGATTCTGCTCGACGATCTCCCGCGCCTTACCGACCATTCGTGCCCGCTCATCCGGCGCAAGGAGCAACCGGACCAACGTCTCGCCCAGCGCAGTTGCATCCGCCACTTCGATGGCGGCCCCGTTTGCGATGAATAACCGAGCGATGTCGGGCGCGTTGAAGTTGTGCGGTCCGGTCACGATCGGGCAGCCGATCGCCGCCGGCTCGAGCAGACTGTGGCCGCCGATCGGCACCAGGCTGCCCGCGACGAAAGCCGCATCGGCGGCGGCGTAGAACATCTGCAGCTCCCCCAGCGTATCGACGAGCAGCACTTCCGTATCCGGCGCAGCGGTTTGCCCCCGCGAGCGCGCCACGAAGCGCACGCCCTGCTCGGTCAGGAATGCCGTCACGTCCGCAAAGCGCTGCGGATGGCGCGGCACCAGGATGAGCAATGCATCTGGTAGGCGGCACTGAATCGCGCGGTGCGCGCTGAGCGCCTGCTGCTCTTCGCCCTCGTGGGTACTGGCGGCAATCCATACGGGGCGCCCGCCGATCTGTGCAGCACGCAGTGCCTGTCCCGCAGCGATCGTCTCGGCCGCCACTTCGATATCGAACTTGACGTTGCCGACCACGGCGACGTGTGCTGCGCCGATCGCGCGATAGCGAGCGGCATCAACTTCCGTCTGCGCGGCTACGAGCACTGTCGTCAGCGCATCCCGCGTGAGGGAGCGCAAGCGGCCATAGCGCCGCACGGACTTTTCCGACAAACGGGCGCTCGCGATGACGAGCGGAATGCCGCGCCGGCGGCATTCGCGGAAGAGATTCGGCCAGATCTCCGTTTCCATGACGATGCCGATCGCGGGCCGCACACGATCGAGGAAGCGACGCACGGCGCCCGGCATGTCGTACGGCAGGTAGGCGTGCCGCACCTGCTCGCCGAACAGCGCCCGCACGCGTTGCGCACCGGTAGGCGTCCCGGTCGTCACCAAGAGCGGCCGCTCGGGATACTGTCGTTGGAGCGCACGGATCAGGACGGCGCTCGCCTGCACCTCGCCGACGGACACCGCATGCACCCACAACGGCGCACGCTCGAAGCGCGCGACGGTAAAGCCCCAGCGCTCACCGAGACGCTCGCGATAGCTCGGATCGCGGCGCGATTGCCAGAGAAGCGCCAACAGCGCGAGCGGCGCCGCCAGGTAGACGAGAACGCTGTACAACCGCTCGAGCATGGGCTAAAGCCGATCTCCGCTCATACGCTACTATTGGTTTTTTCGACTCGCACGAGAGCCGGCATGGTACTCGAACCAGGGGCACGGCTGCGGCGATCGTCTCTGACAGCTCGCTTGAGGAATGTCCTCGACGTCCACCGAATCACGCGCCCAGCGCGCGCGGACTCCTGAACGGATTCCGCTCTACCGCTTCTTGGGACCACGCTACTGGCCGGTTTGGCTGGGGCTCGCGTTCGTGCGCGCAGTGAATCTGCTGCCGCTGCGCGCCCAGATGGCGATCGGTCGGGTGGTCGGCACGCTCGCCTATGCGTGCAGCCGCCGCGACCGCCGCATCGCCGAGATCAATGTGGCGCTCTGCATGCCCGAGCTCGATGCCGCTCAACAGCGCCGGCTGGTCCGCGCGCACTTCCAGGCGCTCGCCTGCGCCCTGTTCGAAACAGGCCTCGTCTGGTGGGCGAGCGATCGGCGCTTGCGGCGCTTCATCGAATTCGAAGGAGTCGAGCACTTGCAGGCGGCGCTCGCGCAAGGTCGCGGCGCGCTCATGCTCACCGCGCACTTCACCACGCTCGAAATGGGCGCGCGGGCCCTGACCTTGCTCGGCCCCACGAGCATCATGTACTTGACGCCGAGCAACGCCTTGATCGCCGAGCTCTCGCGCCGCGGGCGCGCCCGCCACACAGTCCAGGCCATCTCCAGCGAGCAGGTGCGCGACCTGCTGCAAAACCTCAAGAACAACATTCCGGTGTGGTACGCCCCGGACCAACGCTACACCGACAAGAACAGCGCCATCGTGCCGCTGTTCGGCCAGCCGGCGGCGTCGAACATTGCGACCTCGCGCCTGGCGCGCATTTCGGGCGCACCGGTGCTGCCCTACTTCCCGGAGCGCCGCCGCGACAACCGCGGCTATATCGTGCGCATCTATCCGCCGCTCGACCCGTTCCCGACGGACGATCCGGTCGAAGACACGCGGCGTTTCCACGAGCTCATCGAGGCGCACGTGCGGCGCTACCCCGAGCAGTACCTCTGGGCCTACAAGCGCTTCAAGCGCAACGGCGTGGATCCCTACGCCAAGCAGCAAGGATAGTTGACGGTCGAGCGCTGACCGTCAGAATGGCGCGCTTGATTTGCCGCTGTCGAGTTGCCGAATCGGGAGCCGTTCTCTTGTCTGACGCCGTGCGCCGCCCACGACTGCTCGCCCTGGCTCATCCGCGCTATTGGCCCACGTGGCTCGCGCTTGGGCTGTTGCGCATCCTCGAGCCACTCCCCTATCCGTTGCTGGTTGGGCTCGGCCGCGCCATCGGCGCTGCGCTCGTGCGTCTGCCGCTTTCGTTCGTGCGCATCGCTCGGCGCAATCTGGAGCTTTGCTTCCCGGAACGCTCGGGCGCCGAACGCGAGCGCATTCTCAAGGCGCATTTTCAAAGCGTCGGCATCGGGCTGTTCGAGACCGCCATCTCCTGGTGGAGCTCCGATGAACGCATCCGCCGACTTACGACCCTCGAGGGACAGGAACATCTGGAAGCCGCCCTCGCGCGCGGCCGCGGCGCCATTCTGCTGAGCGCCCACTTCACGACGCTCGAGATCGGCGCCCGCGCGCTCTGCGCGCGCATGCCCACGAACATCATGTATCGCCCGACCGCGAACGAGGTGCTCGAACGCTTCCTCGCCCGCAATCGCGGCCGGCAGGCAAAGCGCGCGATTCCGCGCGACGATGTGCGCACGCTCGTCACTGCGCTCAAGAGCAACGAACCGGTTTGGTATGCGCCCGATCAGGCCTATCGCAAGAAGGGCGCGGAGATGGTGCCGTTCTTCAACATTCCCGCCGCCACCAACACGGCGACGTCTCGGCTCGCGCGCATGACCGGCGCAGCGGTGCTGCCGTACTTTCCCGAGCGCCTGCCCGGCACGCGCGGCTACCGTATGGTCATCCAGCCGATGATCGAGAACTTCTCGACGGACAGCCCGTATCAGGACGCGCTCACGTTCAACCAGCTCATCGAAGCGCACGTCCGCAAGGTGCCGGAGCAATACCTGTGGATTCACAGGCGCTTCAAAGGGCTGTCCGAGGATTACCCCGACTACTACGCGAAGCGCTGAGCTGTCAGCCCGCCTCGGCGAGCGCCGCCGAGTAGGCGTCGAGCAGCCACCGCCAAGCGCGTTCGTCGAAGGTGCGCCCTGCCTGCCCCGAGACTTTTTCCAGCGATCGCTTCAGGCGCGCGAGCACGCGCTCTTCCCACGCGCCGCGTGCACGAATGCGGCCGCGGTCGAAATCGAGCAAATAGACGTCAGATGGCGCATCGGCACGCGCCGGCAAGAGGATGTTGTGTGCGTTGAGGTCGGCGTGATGCACGCCGTGCGCATGGAAGCGCGCGACGGTGCGCCCGATATCGCGCCAGAGCTGCTCGGCGACATCGCCGGCACTGAGCGCCTGCGCGAGCGTGCGCCTGTCCTCGAGCATCATCGTCAGGAGATCGGCGGTATAGGTGAGCCCTGAGCGCAGATACCGGGCCGCGATCGGCCGCGGCACCGGCAAGCCCAGCTCGAGCAGGCGCGCAAGCAAGCGCCATTCGCTGAACGACCGGGTGCGCTCGGCGCCGAGCCAGAGATAGCGGTCGCGCGAGAGCTGCGCGATGAGCCCGCCGCGACGGTAGTGCCTGAGCACCCAGCGCTCGCTGTCGTGCTTGAGAATCGCAACCGATCCTCGGCCGCCGACGACCTGTTCGAGCGCGCCGCGTGCGGCCCATTGTGCGAGGTCGAACAGCGACGCGTCCGCGATGTGCATGCTTGTCGCATCGTAGAGAATGCAACCGCCCTCGATGGGCTGGGTCCGCGCTTGGATCGGCGACATGACGGGTGCTGAGCGGCGGGCGGCTCTGGACTTTGCTGACGACCGAAGGCACGGGAGCGATCGATCCCATACAATTGACCGATGCGCCCAGTGCACGCAGCCGAATTATGACCGATCTCGCCGCTCGATGGTGGCGCAAGAGAGCTCGAACGGCTGACGCGCAAGAAGGTGCCGAATCACGATGAACTAACCGATTGCCGCGAGCTCGCTCCTTCGATCAGATGTCCTCGCCCTTCGACACGCCTCCACGCAGCGTCTGTATCCTGCGCCTCTCGGCGATCGGCGATACCTGCCACGTGCTGCCCGTCGTGCGCACGCTGCAGCACGCCTGGCCGAACACCTCGTTCACCTGGATCATCGGCCGCATCGAGGCAAAGCTCCTCGGCCACATCCCGGACATCGAGTTCATCGTCGTCGACAAGAAGAAGACGGCGGCCGCATATCGGACGCTGCGCCAAACGCTGCAGCAACGTCGTTTCGATGTCCTGCTGCACATGCAGCTCGCGTTGCGCGCGAGCGTGCTGTCGACCGCCGTGCGCGCGCCGGTCAAGCTGGGCTTCGATCGCAAGCGAGCGCGCGAGCTGCAATGGCTCTTCACGACGCATCGGATCCGTCCCGCCGAGCGCCAACACGTCATGGACTCGCTCTTCGGTTTTGCCGAGCGGTTCGGCGTCTACGAAAAGCTCTTGCGCTGGGACATTCCGATACCCGAATCCGCCGAGAGTTACGCACGCAAAGTGATAGCCAACGGCGAACGGGCGTTGATCATCAGCCCTTGCTCCAGTCATCCGCTGCGCAATTGGCGGGCCGAGTATTACGCGGAAGTGGCCGACTATGCCGCCAGTCACCTCGGGCTGAAGATCGTGCTCTGCGGCGGACCGAGCGAGCTCGAGCGGCAGATGGGACAACAGATCGAGCGTCACATGAAGCAGCCTTGCCTGAACACGATCGGGCAGGACACGCTGCTCGAATTCCTCGCGACGTTACGGCGCGCCACCGTGCTCATCTCGCCGGATTCCGGTCCTGCGCACATGGCCACCGCCGTCGGCACGCCGGTGGTGGGACTGTACGCAGCGACGAATCCGGCGCGCAGCGGCCCTTATCTCAGCCGGCAGTGGTGCGTCGACAAATACGACGTGGCGGCGCGCCGTTTGCTCGGCAAACCGGCTGCCGAGTTACCGTGGACGATGAAGATCGAGCGGCCAGGCGTCATGGATCTCATCACGCCCGATGACGTCATCAAGAAGCTCGATGCGCTGATGATGGCGCTGCAACGGCGACGCCCGTAACGACGAGCGCGCCGCGTATCGAATCAGGATTGCGGGCCGAACCGGCGAATGCGCACGTCGGGCGCAGGACGCGCGTCGTCGAACTGCGCCTCTGTGCTTGACGGCGCTTTGACGATGCCGTGCGCCGTCCATGTCAGCTTCTCCCGCAAGGTACGCTGACGGATCTGCCGGTTGTGCGCCTGTCCCTCGGCCGTGCGATACGGACGGTCGTGATACAGGTGCACGCAGATCGCGCTGTAACGGATTTGCACTCCGCGGATACCCACATTCATGAGCCGCTCGCCGAATTCGCGGTCCTCGGCGCCGTAGACCATGCGCTCGTCGAAACCGTTGACGCGCAGGATGTCCGTGCGCCAGCCCGAGGCGTTGTGACCGTTCCAGCTCGCGCGCGTCGGAGTCAAGGCATTGAGCCAGGCCGCTTGCCACCCGTGCGCCCAGAGCTTCGACAGCTTGAGCGTGCGCGGCACGCCGTTGGCGACCAGCCATTTCGGGTCGGTCGCCCGGCCGTCGAGAATGGCCGCTTCGTCGATCTTCGCGCTGGTTTCGCGCGGCAGCTTGAAATAACCGCCGGACAAGAAACGGCCCCGACGCGCGCGCTCCACATGCGTGGCCACGAAGTCGCGGCGGGGAATACAGTCGCCGTCGGAGAAAATGAGATAGTCGGCGTCGGTCGCGAGCACGGCCTGATTCATGATGCGGCACTTGCGGAAGCCGTCATCCTCGTGCCAAACGTGCGTGATGCGCAGCCGATGCCGCTCGGCGAGCTCGGCGATGAGCGCTTCGGTCTGCGGCTTCGAGCCGTCGTCGGCGATCAGGATGTCGAAATCCCGATAGCTCTGCGCCGCGTAACCCACGAGCGTGGGCGCAAGCCGATCCGGCGCGTTGTACGTACTTAGAATGACCGCGACCTTCAACGTGGTCTCTCTCGCTGAAATCGCGGCGTATCGTAGTCGAACGCTGCGCGCGAAAACAGGCCGCCGCTGCCCGCGTTACCTCTCGAGACCACGCTCCTTGAGCAATGTCGCAGCCTGCGTGCGCGATTCGGGATTGCGCAGCATTTCGTAATAGCGCATGCGCTTGTACACAGCGTAGTTGGCTGCCACGTGCGCCACGATGTAGCCGCGCCACCCGTCGAGGAACGCCAAGCGCAGAATGTAGTCCTTGAAGAAGGTCGTCGCGAAGACCAACGGCGCAAGCCATAGCGCCGCCGGACGAGAGCGATCCTGCCAATCGCGCGCCTTGAGCTCTGCATAAACGAGCGTCTTGAGCTGCCAGTGCACGAGCGTGGGATTGTGCAGGTGAATGACGCGGCCATCGAACTGGCGCGTCGGACCGTTGAAGCGCAACGACTCGTGCACTCGCACCTCGGTCCACTGCGCGCGGCCGCGATGATAGATGCGCCCGATCCGTTCGCGCGCCATCGGCCGATACCAGCGCATCGGCGCACCCATGAACCAGGTTTCCCGGCGCAGGAACGCGCCGGCGCAATTGCTCTCGATGAGCGCCGGCAGCTTGGCGCGCAGCTCTTCGGCCAGCTCGGCCGAGAGCGCTTCGTCCGCATCGAGATACAGAATCCAGTCGTGTTGCGCCTGTTGCGCGCCGAAGTTGCGTTGCGCGCCGAAGCCGAGCCAGGACTGATGGATGACGCGCGCTCCATGAGCTGCCGCGATCTCGGGCGTCCCGTCGGTGCTCCCCGAATCGATCACCAGCTTCTCTGCGGCGAACGGCACGCTGTCGAGGCAGCGTCCGATGGCGGCGGCCTCGTCGCGCGCGATCACGATGAGGGTAATGGGCAGCAAGGTGTGCTCAGGCATGTTCGACCGGCGCGGCGGCTGCGCCGACGGATAGCGCGCCGGGTCGCTCGCGCGTGCAGTCGTCGCCGGCAACCGCCAGCCAAGCGTCGAGCACGTCGTCCGGATGGATCCCCGCAATGTCTTGCTCACCATTGACTCGTCCGGCGAGCGCACGAACGCGCGCGCCACGGCCGCGCGGACAGTACAGATCGATCTTCGCCTTACCGAAGAGCACGACGAGCGAACAGCCGAGCGCCGCCGCCACATGCGCCGGACCGGTATCGACGCTCAACATGCCCGTCGCACGTTCGGCCAGGGCCATGAGCCGGCGCAGCGGCAAATCGTGCGCAACGTTGTATGCACGGTCGACTTGCGCGAGCTCCAGGATCGAATCGTTGAGGGACGCCTCGTTCGGCACACCGAGCAAGAGCAGCGCATGCTTCGGGTGCTGGGCACGCAAGCCGCGCAGCACTTGCGCCCAATGCGCTTCCGGCCAGTACTTCGTGTTGCTCGGCCGATTGTGCGGCCGCAACCGCGAGCGCATGGTGCGCTTGTTACCCGCTTGCACGAGGATGAGCGGCGTACTCTCGAGCCCGAGGCCGGCCAGCCAACGCTGCACGTCTTCGCGCATCGCTGGCGACACGCGCAGCTCGGGAATCGGCTCGACATGCGGCGGAACGGGCCGCTGCGCCCACCCCGAAGCAGCGAGCGCCGGAGGGTCGAATTCGGCGAACTTGAAGAACAGATCCGAGAACGCGATGTCGCCGCCGTCCGGGTCATGCAAGCCGGGGAAATTGCCGGCCCGTGCAATCCATTCCTCGGTCCAACCTGCGCGCGCGAGCAGCTCGAGACCGTTCGCATCGTTGCTCTGTCCCCACCACGCAGGGCCCACTCCGCGCGCACGCAGCGCCCGCACGATCGCCTTCTTCGGCTCGTTGATCCAATACGGAACGCGCCGACTATTGAGGTACAGCACCTCGCCCACACCCGGCTGCCCCTCGAGCAGCTCCCAGCAATATCGACCCGCGCCGATGACGTCGACCGGCTGACCGAAGCGCGCATGCAGCGCGCGGATGAGCACCGTCAAAATGACCATGTCGCCGAGCGCGCCGAACCGTACGACGAGCGGACGGTGACTCTCTCCGCAGACATCAGCAACAGGTGCGGATTGTGTCGAAGACACCAAGCTGAACCCCATGAAACTGGCGTTGCCTCGACTAGCGTCGGCTCCGATCGCGGACCGCTGGCGCCCAGTACTGCCAACCTTTCCGGTCCTTTGGGACCGTCTGGGTATTCTTCTCTTGCGGAAAATCCGGGCGATCTTCGCCGATGCGATCGATACTACCATCGTCCGGCGAACCTTGGCATCCTGCGCACCTCGAACAACCTGCCGAGCTCGGCGCTCGCATTGCCCGCGCTTGGTGTTTCTATTTGCCGTCAGACCGATACGACCATGTCACAACTCATCGTAGTGCCGATCTCGCCCGGCGAGCTCATCGACAAGATCACGATCCTGCAGATCAAGTCCGAACGCATGAGCGACCCTGCAAAGCTCGCAAACGTGCGCACCGAGCTCGGCTTGCTGGAGCAGACCTGGCGCGAATCCGCGTACGCCGACGCCGATGTTGCGAAGGAGTGGGCCGAGCTTCGCCGGATCAACGAGAAGCTCTGGGACATCGAAGACCGCCTGCGCGACAAGGAGCGCGCGAAGACATTCGATCAGGAATTCATCGAGCTCGCGCGCGCTGTGTACTTCACGAACGATGATCGCGCCGCGGTCAAGCGCACCATCAATACCAAGCTCGGCTCCAATATCGTCGAAGAAAAGAGCTACGCGAAGTATTGACCGCTCACGGGCCGCATCATCGGCCCGTTTGTGCTGCATCACCGACGAGCGCGCTCCCGCCCGTACGGGAGCCGCTCGGCTTCATGCCGAGCAAGAATCGCAGCACGTTCACGCGCCGCGCGACCTCATAAAGCGCCGCCGATCCCAGCGCCGTTCCGCACACCACCACCGCGAACTTCGTCCACGGATCCGCCTGCCAGGCGAGCACCCGATACGCGATGAGCATCATCACCGTCTGGTGCAGGATGTAGATCGGATAGCTCGCATCGCGCGCCCAGCGCAGCACTGGATGATCGAACGACAGCAGCTGTCGTCCATACGCGAGCAGCGTCAGCAGCGAGCACCACGTGAACACGTTCGCAAGCGTCGCCTCGACGATCGTGCCGCGAAAGACGCCGCCCTTCTCGATCAGCAGCAGGAACGCGACTGCCGCCACCGCCGAAACGCCCAATGTACGGTGCCGCTGCCGCGCCAACCAATCCCACGCGCCTGGCAGGCTCGCGAGCACGATGCCGTAAGCAGTCAAGAGCAGATAATGGCCGAAGACATACCAATCGTTGAGCAGGGCATGCGTGGCCGGAAATAGCGGCTTCAGCACCGCTTCATTGACGACGAGCGGCACCGCCAACGCATAGAGCCATACGCCCGGCGCCGGAGTTACGCGACCCTTCAGCCACGCAATGAGCGGCAGCAGCAAGGGCACGTAGCAGAATAGATAAACGATGAACCAAAGGTGATGCCAGCTGAAGTCGCCTTGCGGATAAGGCTGGAATGCGAGCACGCGTTCGAAGAAAAACGACATGTAATCGCCCGACCATTGCCCGCGTGCAAGGCGCTCCACATAGATTTGCGGCGGCACGATGACGAGCATGCCGAAAACGATTGGCACGAGCAGACGCAGCGTCCGCTCCTTCATGACCGCACCCGCCGATCGCCGGCGTGAAGCGAACCACAGTCCCGCCCCGGCGATCACGAAGAGCAGCGGCATGCGCAGCCGATGCGACATCTCCATCGGCCGCTGCAGCGCCTCGATCGTCTCGTCGTTCTGCAAATGGAACTCCCACCCAACGAACAGCATGCCCGTGTGATAGAAGAGCAGGACGAAAATCGCGATGACGCGCAGCCAGTCGAGAAATTCGTATCGGGTCGTCGGCGCGGTAGCTTGGCTCATCTCTGGCGCTCCGAATCAATGGGTCTGCGCGCAATTTGATGCGGGCGATCGATTTCGGGCTGCGAGAATGTGGCGAGCGGAGCCGACAATGCGACAAGCGGAGCACAGCAGGCGGCGCGACATCCGCCATACCGTCGTGATGCGCTAGCGCGCGATCCGAGCGAACAAGGCGTCTTTGTAACGCCGGCTCATGCGCAGCACCCGCCCGCTTGCGAGCTGGACTTCGTAGTCGCCCTTGAAGAGCTGCGTGAACGACCGCACGGCGTCCAAGTTCACCGCACTGGAGCGGTGAATGCGCACGAAGCGCGCCTCGCCCAATTGCCCCAGCAGCTCGCCGAGCGTGCGCCGCAGCAGATAGCGCTGCGTAGCCGTACACACGTGTACGTAATTGTCGTCCGCTTCGAGCGACTCGATGCTCGCGGCATCGATGAGCTTGAGCGCGTCCTTCTCCGGCACGAGGAGCCGATCGGCCGCCTGCGTGCGCGCACGCGCGAGCGTCACGGCGTTCTCTCGCGCACGTCGATCCTGGAGACGATCGCGCACACGCTGCAAGGCGCGGTCGAGACGCTCTTCGTCGTAGGGCTTGAGCAGATAATCGACGGCGCTCAAATCGAACGCCTGCACGGCGTGCTCGTCGAATGCAGTCACGAAGACGAACAGCGGCGCCGCTACCGCACTCGTCTGAGCCGCCACCTCGAGGCCGCTCAAGCCAGGCATTTGAATATCGAGCCACGCGACATCGGGCTGCAGGCGCTCGATGGCCGCGGCCGCTTCCAACCCGTCGGCGCACGCAGCGACGAGCTCCACATCCTCATGTCGCTGCAACAGCCGCGCGAGCTTGTCGCGCGCGTGCTTCTCGTCCTCGGCGATGACAACCCGCATCATGACGTGCGCTCCTGCCATGGCAAGACGATCCGTACGAGCGCCCGATCGGGCTGCACGTCGAGCGAGAAGGCGGCAGCATCGCCATAGCGCGCCTTGAGCCGCGCGCGCGTGTTGCTCACGCCGATCCCCTCGCCAGGCGCGGCCACGATCGCGCCGGAATTGACGATCTCGATCTCGAGCTGCCCGCCATTACGCCGCGCCGCAACCGCGATCGTCGCCGGGACGCTCGTGTGCTCGACCCCGTGTTTGAACGCGTTTTCGATGAGCGGCTGCAGCAACATCGAAGGAACCAAGCCCCCGAGCGCCTCATCGTCGATTGCCCATGTGAGCCTCACACGCCCTTCGAACCGCTCGGCCATGATGCGCGCGTACAGCTCGCCGAGGCGAAGCTCGGCCGCAAGCGGCGTGAGCTCTTCGCGCTCGACCCTAAGGCTCGCCCTCAGCAGCTCCGCCAATTGCGCGAGCAGGCGGTCGGCGCGTGTCACATCGACATGCATCAGCGAGGAGATGGTGTTGAGCGAATTGAAGAGAAAATGCGGACGCAGCTGCGCCTTGAGCTGCGCCAATTGCGCCTCGGCCAGCAGTCGCTGCACCTCGGCCAAGCGCCGCCGTTCGGCCTGCCACAACGGAAAGGACTCGAGCGCGAAGAAGATACCGAGCCAGAGCGCGAGAAACAGCCATAGCTTGATCGACTCGTATACGAGCACGTAGTGCCAGGGCTCGTGCACGTAAGAACGACCCAGCAGGCCGTATACCCCATGCCGGATGGCGTAGACCGCCGCGATGAACAAAACCGCCACGACGGGAAACCACTTCAGATAGAACACGAACCACTGAAGCGGCCGATCGAGGAGCTGAGCGGTGCGCCGACTCGAGCGCATCACCGCGATCAGCCAGAGCGTGCCGACGCTCAGCGAGCTCCCCTCCCACAAGAGCGGCTCCCACCAAAGGATGCGAGGATCGTAGAGGCGGTCCTGCCACGCGACCGTCAACATCAGCACCCAGAACAGCACCCAGAGCGCAATCAGGATGCGTCGTTTGCGGCGTTCGGCTTGGGCGTCCGGCTGCTCATTCTCGGGCACGGTCGGCATGCGCCGATTGTACGAGGCGCGCGAGCGAGCCCGCAGCTTCGAGGGGTAAACGGAGCTATGCGCGCGGCGAGCGGGACGATTTACGGCAAGACCGCCGTGAGCTCGGCGAGCGCCGCGCGGCCGTCGCTCCACAGCGTATAGGCGAAGCGCCCTCGCACTGTCACGAGCGCCGCATCGAGCTCGCGCGCATTGGCGATGGTGGCAAGCGTCTCTTTGTCGACCGGGAAGTACCACCAACGATCGCCCAACGTATAGGTATTGTCGATCGGCTGCGCGATCCCGAGCGTGCGCGGCTCCGCATTGACTTCATCGAGCAGCAACACTTGATCCGCCAGCTTGAGCTCGAGACGCGGCGGCGCAAGCTCCGGCGAGGCGAGCGCAACCTCCGACACGAGCGCAGCCAAGTACTGCTCGTGATGGCCCATGCGATTGACGTCGATGGCGTAAAGATGCAGGAAGCCGCGATAGCGCCTGTCGGTGGCGGCATCCTGACGACTGAAGATCCAGGGCTGCCTGACCACCGTGATCGTCGCGGCCGTCTGCTCGTCGAGATATTGCCGCGGCGCTTCGTTGCGCCCGTGGCACATGCCGTGAGCAGAAAGACGAGCGTGCTCAGGACGAGCTTCCGCATGATGGACCTCCGCGGTAAACGCTGCCGATTCAATGCTGCTTGCCACGCGGCAGTTCCTGCGTTCAGCGCAATGCCGCTGCGACAGCCGCCTCCTCCACGCCCTCGATCTCGAGCACTTTGCGGCGCGAGCTCGCGCCCGCGACGAGCCGTACCCGCGACTTGGCAATGCCGAGCCGTTCGGCTACGAACTCGATCAACGCGAGATTGGCCGCGCCATCGACCGGCGGCGCGGCCAGGCGCACCTTGATACAGCCGTCATGCGTCCCCGCGATTGCCGTCTTCGCGGCGCGCGGTTGCACGTAAATGTTGATGCGTACGCTTTGAGCCATGTCGGCGCGGCAGCAATTGGATGGCGAGCAGCGTCCGATTCTAAAGCAGGGCCATGGGCAGCAGCAGCGCTCTTACACGACGATCGAGCGTGGATCGTCGCGCAAGTGTCGAGCTCTTGAACAGACGAGCTGCTACCCGAGCGCCAAAGCCGAAAAGTCGTAACAGACGCGCTGATTTCCGTAGACGCTGCGCTCCGCTGCCGCCCGATACATCCAGAAAATCGACATAACGCAGCGCTCGTGCGTCGCACTTCTTTACAGCGTCGCCTCGGACATCGAGCACTGACGCGGCTGGACCAGCCCTTGCATGCGTACGTGCGCTACTCGTGAGGGCGCATCGCATGTTGAATCGAGCTGCTCTGTTCGCGCTGGTGCTGGCATCGCTCGCCCTGAGCGCCGGTCTGCTTGCTTCGTCCGTCGGCGATCGCGACGGAGCACCGCGCACACCCTTCGAGGAGCCAGAGTCGGATTCGAGCGATGGCGCTGCGAGCCCTTCCGCACCCGAGCGCCGGTCCGGCTCGGAAGACCTCGAACCGCTCGGCGAGCCGATGTTCGCCTAACGGCTGGCGCAGAACGCCGCAGCAGCCTGATCGAGCCGCGCGAAGCGCTCGCCCGTACGAGTGAGCGCGCAGCGCGCCGGCCCCGCAAGCCCCGCGCACTCGACCGTCGCATCCCGGATCACGCGCACGCCTTCCACCACGCAGCGGATGTCGTACGCGACACCGCCCTGCGCGATCGAGCGCTGGTTGCGCAGATACCAGGTATCCCCGGTGACCTTCGCAACGGCGAGGACTTTGCGCCGACATTCCTCGGTGATGCCGTCCATGCAATAGCGGCGCTCGCAGTCCGCGAGCGAACCCTTCTCGCACTCGAGCGCCGCCTGCTTCTCCTGCTCGCGCAGATAATCCGGACCGCCGCCGTGCGTCCACTCCGTGCATGCCTTCATATCGCCGCCATTGCAGGCCTCGAGCAAGCGCTCGAGCTCTTCCGGCGGGCGCCGCGTACGTTGCGGCCTCGATGACGTCGCCTCTGGCTTGTTCGACCGCGGCTTCGTCGTGATGCCGGGGACGACCTTCGCATCAGGCCCGCATTTCTGGTCCGAGAAAATGCGCGTGCCGTCGGGACCCGTACAGGTGTAGATCTGTGCCTGCGCGGCCGCTGCGTACAGACAGCATGCAAGACACATGGCAACCAAGTGCCCTCGCGTTCTGATCCAGGCGACGAAAGCGTCGGTTAGACATCGTTCTTCTCGTGCCATGAGCGCGATCATACTCGAAGCGAGCTTAGAACCTGCGGTGACGGCAACGCTGCGTGTGCGACCGCCGAGCGCTTGGCGTGTCCATGGGCGCTTCAGCATCCATCTGAGGCAAGCGCGAGCGGTTTCGCCCATGCATGCCCCGCGCGCAAGCATACGCGGCGATGCAGGCCGGCACTAAGTTCCTTGACGCTGCCGCTCGCCTAGTAGACATTTCGACGCTACACGTCGGCGCGAGCATCGCTGCGACGCCTTGCCGCCACGAGAACATCGGACTCGCGCGTGCTCGCCAAGCTCAGCGAAACGGCTACGGCGTGCACGAGGCCGATTCCGTCGTTCCGTTCCATCGTTTTTCACGTACCCCATCCGTATGTCCATGGATACGCACCCGAACATCCCTTCCGACAGCTCCGCACAGCTCGCTTCTCCCAGCTACGTGCTGCCGATCGAAGACACAGAATTCCTGCTGCGAGATGAGCTGCGCGCCTTTCGCTTCGGGCTCGAGTACGCCAAGGCCGAGTTGCTCCTGCGCGATTGGGGAATCCGCTCCACCGTCATCGTCTTCGGCAGCGCGCGCGTCCCCTCGCCCGAGATGCTCGAGAGCATGCCCGCGCCGCGCACCGACGAAGAACGTGCGGCGCTCGAACGCATGCAGCATCAGGTCAACTGGTACCAAGCCGCGCGCGAGGTCGGCCGCATCGTCTCCGAACGCGGCGGTGCGCGCGCGCCGCGCGAGCGCTGGCGCGACAATGTCATCGCCACCGGCGGCGGACCGGGAATCATGGAGGCCGCCAATCGCGGCGCGTGGGAAGCCGGCGCACCGAGCATCGGCTTCAACATCAAGCTGCCGTTCGAGCAGATACCGAATCGGTTCACCACGCCCGAGCTCACCTTCCAGTTTCATTACTTCGCCATGCGCAAGATGCACTTGGCGATGCGCGCAAACGCCCTCATCGTCTTCCCGGGCGGCTTCGGCACGATGGACGAGCTATTCGAGGTTCTGACGCTCCGTCAGACGGGCAAGGCACCGCGCGTCCCCATCGTGCTCTTCGATCGCGCGTACTGGCAGCGCATCATCAACTTCGATGCCTTCGTCGAAGAAGGCATGATCTCCAAGGCGGACCTCCAACTCTTCGATTACGCCGAAACCGCAGAGGAGGTCTGGGAGATCTTGGTACATCACGGCTTGAGGGCGCACAGCGAACCGTGAGGCCGTAGGCTGTAGCAAAGAAAAGTAGGCTTGCGGCGCGTGAAGCGCGCTGCAAGCCGGCAGCCATCGACACGAAACGTTCTTTTCTCTCGCTGTTGAGCGACGTGCATGAATGCTGAGAGGCAAAATGCGCGTCGCCCTGGCTCTCGCCTGTAGTCCCAGCTCGTTTTCTGGCCAACACCCAGGGCCCAGGCCTAGAGCCTGGTGGCCGTAGCCTGTAGCCCGTGGTCCGTAGCCTGTCTGTCAGCGCCCAGAGCCCGCGCCCGATTGAATGATGCATTGAGCGATAAATTCGTCCGCACCTGTAACCGGACGCGAACCTTCGGGATCAAGGGAGCAAGGGTGAGCGACAGGCAACGCAAGTTGCCCATCGCAATCCCGGCGACATCCCTACGAACCGGAGATCATCATGAATACTCGCTACGTTTCCTCGCTGCGCCGCGTGCTCGTCTGTGCTGCACTTGCGGCAAGCATCGGATTGCAAGCGTCGTTCGCCGTCGCCGAACAAGCGCCGCAGCGCGAGGTCAAGTATCGACGCTCGGAGCTGGCGACCGAAGCAGATGCTGCGCACGTCTACGCGCGCCTCCAAAATGCCGCTCGCGAGGTGTGCCGCGGCTATCACGGGCTCGCCACGGACGATACGCCCGAGTTTCGCGCGTGTTACTCGAAGGCGCTCGATGACGCCGTAGCGAGCCTCAATCATCGCACCGTGAACCGCTTGCACCATCGCGCCGAGGCACGCTCGGCACGCGTGCGTCAGCCGCTCGAGCGCTCAGCGTCGTAATCGGTGCGCGTGCGCGACCGCGCCCGGTCGCGCACGCCTCGTCTGCTATGCTTGCGGGGCGTGAATGTCGCCTCGCTAACACCGACCGAGCTCCGCCCCGATCGCGGCGATCGCCACGACGCCACTGCGTCGCGGCTTGCCGCTGCCGTCGCCGAGCTCGTCGCGCAGCACCCTGGACGCTCGGGGATCCGCCTCGTCGCCGACGGCTTCGATGCCTTCGCGACGCGCGTACACAGCGTGCGCCTTGCGGAGCGCACGCTCGATGTGCAGACCTACATCTGGCGCGACGACTCGACCGGGCGTTTCATCGCGCACGAGCTCGTGCGCGCCGCCGATCGCGGCGTGCGCGTGCGCGTGCTCATCGACGACATGGATGCTCGTCCGCGCGACCGCGCGCTCGAAGCGCTCGATGCGCACGAGAACATCGAGGTGCGCATCTTCAATCCGTTCCGCACGCGTTCAGGTGTGCTACGCACGCTCGCCGAAATCTCGCAGCGCGGACGCCGGCTCAATCACCGGATGCACAACAAGAGCTGGATCGCGGATGGGGCGATCGCGATCTGCGGCGGACGCAATCTCGGCAACGAATACTTCTCCTCTGCCGAGAACGTGAACTTCGTCGACCTCGATGTCCTGCTGTTGGGTCCCTCCGTCGCGCAGACAGCGGCCGAATTCGAGCGCTACTGGAGCTCGAGCCTTGCCGTGCCGATCGCGCACTTACGCAAGTACGCGCGGCGCAAGCTGCCTGCCGCTCTGCAACGCGCACGCCTCGAAGAGCAGACACGGAGCGAGGCGTGGCAACGCTACGAACAGCTGCTGCGTTACGAGCATGAGCTCGCCGCCCTCACCGCGGGTCCAATGGTGTGGTCGCGCGACGTACGCGTCGTCGCGGACGATCCAGACAAAGCGCTCGGCGCCGGCAGCCGCGCTTCGCACGTGCTCAACAGCATGGTCGATGAGATTCGCGCGACGAGCCGCGAGGCGCTGCTGATCTCGCCGTACTTCGTGCCGGGCGTCGGCGGTACGGCTGAGCTGCGAGCGCTGGCGCGGCAAGGCGCCACCGTGCAAGTGCTCACGAACTCGCTCTCGGCCACCGACGTTGCCGTCGTTCACAGCGGCTATGCGAAGTATCGCGTGCCGCTGCTGGAAGGAGGCGTTCAGATCTACGAGCTCAAGTCAGCGGCCGCACTCGACGAGCGTTGGCAGCGTTTCCGAGTCGGTTCGTCGCGGGCGAGCCTGCACACGAAAGCGGCCGTGCTCGATCAGGAGCGCGTGTTCGTCGGATCGTTCAACATCGATCCGCGTTCGGCCGAGCTCAACTGTGAAATGGGCGTCTGGATCCGCAGCCGCACGCTCGCGCGCGAGCTCGCGGCAGGTTTCCGCCACGGCATCGATCCGCGCCGCGCGTTCACGCTCGCGCTCGACGATGCGGGCAAGCTCGTTTGGATCGAGCAGGAGGACATGACGACTTTGCGGCACCGCCGCGAACCGCATGCGAGCTGGTCACGCCGCGCGATCGTGCGCGTGCTCGAAAAGCTGCCGATCGAGTCGCTCTTGTGAGCGCATGAGAAACGACAAGGCAGCCGTGGCGGCAATGCGCACCGCGGCTGCGGCCCGAACGCGTCAGCGAATGACGCGCGCTCCCTTCCCTTTGATGACGGCTTCCACTTCCTTGGCATTGACCATGGAGGTATCGCCGGGAGTCGTCATCGCGAGCGCGCCATGCGCGGCACCGTAATCGACTGCTGCCTGCGGCCCCTTGCCTTCGAGGAAGGCGTACGCGAGCCCCGACGCGAACCCGTCGCCGCCGCCGACGCGATCGTAGATTTCGAGGTTCTCGCGCACGATGGACTCGTAGAACTGGCCGCCGGCATAGACGATCGCGGACCAGTCGTTGAACGTCGCCGTCTTCGCGTTACGCAGGGTGGTCGCCGCCACTTTGAAATTCGGGAACTCCTTGACGGCGGTCAGGATCATCTTCTTGAAGTTCGCCGGATCGATCGCGGAGATGTGCTCGTCGAGCCCCTCGACCTCGAAGCCGAGACAGGCCGTGAAATCCTCCTCGTTGCCGATCATCACGTCGACATACTTCGCGATCTGGCGATTGACGCGCTGCGCCGCTTCCTTGCCGCCTTGGCTCTTCCACAAGGAGGGCCGATAGTTGAGATCGTACGAAACGATCGTGCCGTACTTGCGCGCGACCTCGACGGCTTCGAGCACGGTCTCGGCCGTATTCGACGCCAGCGCTGCGAAGATGCCGCCCGTGTGGAACCAACGCACGCCTTCTTCGCCGAAGAGCTTTTCCCAATTCACTTCGCCGGGACGGATCTGCGATGCTGCCGAGTTGGCGCGATCCGAGCAGCCGAGCGCCGCACGAATGCCGAATCCCTTCTCGGTGAAGTTGAGTCCGACGCGCGTGTTGCGGCCGATGCCGTCGAACTCGCGCCAGATGATGTGCGAGGTATCGACGCCGCCTTGCATGATGAAATCCTCGACCAGCCAGCCGAGGTCGTTGATCGGCAGCGCCGTGACGATCGTCGCGCGCTTGCCCCAGCACTTGCGCATCGCGCGCGCCACGTTGTACTCGCCGCCGCCCTCCCATACCTGGAAACTGCGCGCGTTGCGCACGCGGCCGAAGCCGGGATCGAAGCGCAGCATGACCTCACCCAGCGCCGCACAATCCCAGCGGCATTCCGTCGCCGGACGAATGTCGAGCACGTTGTCCGTCATGACTTCTTCTTGGCGCGAATGGCCTTGATCAGCTGAACCGTATCGCGCACTCGCGCTTCGATGCCGGCATAGTCTTGCTTGGCGAGCAGCTCCTTGGTGATGAGATTGCTGCCCATGCCGACCGCGACGACACCGGCATCGAACCACGCGCGCAGGGACTCTTCGGAAGGATCGACGCCGCCCGTCGGCATGATGCGCGTCCACGGGCACGGTCCGAGGATGGATTTCACGAAATCCGGTCCGCCGACGGAGCTACCCGGAAAGACTTTGACGATTTCGCAGCCGAGCTCTTCGGCAAAGCCGATCTCGGAGGCGCTGCCGCAGCCCGGGCAATAGGGGATCTTGCGTCGATTGCACACCTTGGCGACGTCGGGGTTGAGCACGGGGCCTACCACGAACTTCGCGCCGTTCGCGATGTAGATTCCCGCCGTGGGCGCATCGACGACCGAGCCGACGCCCATGATGATGCTCGGATCCGCCTTGTCGAAATAACGCGCGACCTCGTAGAACGTATGCGCCGCGAAATCGCCGCGATTGGTGAATTCGATGCACTTGGCACCGCCGTTGCCGCAGGCCTGGATCACCTTCTTACAGACCTCGACGTCGGGGTGATAGAAAACGGGGATGACGCCCTGCTCCATCATCGCCGACAGGACTGTCATACGGTCCTTGACCATCGTGCCTCCGAAAAAAACTTGATTAGCAGCGGGATCGCGCAATGGGCCGCCATTCTCGTGGAAACCGCTTGCTGTCGCAACGGATCGCACGGCACGCAGCTTTCTCGTCGCGGCCTAACGCTCGCGCGCTTCGCGGCGCTGACGACGCCATTCCCACGGCTCGACGCGCTCGTTCACCGGCAGCCCCCAAAGACCCACACGGGCATCGCGGGCGCGCTGCTCTTCGTCATAGAGGTCGGCGCTGCGCGCGTACTCCGGATAGAACCAAGCGGCACCGCGCTTGACGAGCTCGCGATTGACGTCGAGGTCCTCGACCCAGACGTATGCAACGATGCGTCCGTATTGATCGACGTCGCGCGGCACGAGCACGACATGCCGGCCTCTGACGAGATCGATGAGCGCGAGCTTGGCTTCCCAGCCGTACGGTTGGTCGCGCTCGGGCGCATCGATATCGGCCAGACGCACATCCATTTCATTGCCGCGCACCCGCACGCGCAGCGTGTCGCCGTCGCTGACCCATGTGACGGGTCCGTCGAACACGCCCTCATCGCCCGCGCGCGGCGAGCTCGTCGGCGCGCGCTGCACTCGCGCGGGATGACAATGACGCTCGCGCTTCGCGCGGTCGTAATGACAACCATCCCTGTCGACGGCACCCGGATGTGCCTGCAATGCAAGGGGCGCCAAAACGAGCGCCAAGAAAAAGGCGCGCGCCCAGCGATACGCGAGCACAATGACTGCCGTCTCAAACGAACACCGCATACGCAAGGCCCAGACGAATAGCGATCTCGAATCGGTAATGATACGGGCAGCTAGAGTCCAGGCCGTAGACTGTAGGCTGTAATCAGAGCCTTCAGCGGGAAGGACGCCAACGCGTCATGAGGGGCTACGGGCTACGGACTACGGGCTACGGGCTACGGGCTACGGGCTACGGGCTACAAGGCTACGGCCAGAAGCAGACGCCTGCCGTAAGCGTTCTTTCGTGCCGCACGCGATTCTCGGCTCGCGATTTACCTATTCCCTTGGTCGATGGCTCCTGTTCTCCTTGAGCATCTTGCATGCGCGCGTCCGGAGCCTCACATGGATCAGGAAACGTTCAACTTGAGCATCCGTCGCTTTCTCAAGACGGTCGGCATCGCTTCGCAACGCGAGATCGAGCACGCGGTCGAGCAGGCATTACGCGAAGGCCGACTCCAGGGCGACGAGTCATTGCCCGTCAGGATGACCCTCGAGCTGCCCGCGCTGCGGCTCAAGGCGGATTTCGACGGCAAAGTGGAACTGGAGCGCAGCTCCACGTAGCGGGCGTACGGCTGTCATCGACTCAAGTCGCCGTAGGCTGTAGTCCAGCCCGCTGCGAGAAGGCTCCGTGGCAAGAAGACCGTTCAGCGCCTCGCGCCCAACTCATCGATATGATCGAGGAGCTGCGCGGGATCTTCGAAGACGCGGTAGGCGCCGGCGCGTTCGAGCTCTTCGAGCCCGTAGCCGCCCGACAAGAGCCCCACACCGAGGCCGCGGGCACGACGCGCCGCGAGCATGTCCCACACGCTGTCGCCGACGATGAAGCACGCGGAGATATCGACGTTCAACGCATCGGCCGCAGCGAGGAACAGGTCGGGATCCGGTTTGGCGTACTTGACCCGATCGCGCGTGATGATCGGCACGCGGCTCATGTCGAGGCCCAAGGTTTCAATCGCCGGGCCGGCCGTCTCCATCCGCCCGCTCGTGGCGATGGCCCACGGAATGCCGGCCTCGGACAAGAACGTCAGGAGCTCGCGCGCACCCGGCAATGGCCGCACGTGCTGAATGCGCGCACGATAGGCAGCGGCATGATGCTGCTGCAATCGCTCGATGCGCTCGGGCTCGATCTTCAGTCCCGTTTCTCGCAGCAACATGTTGGCGAACAGGCCGCCGCTCATGCCGATCTTGCGATGAATACGCCATACGGCGAGCTCGATCTGCTCGCTCGAAAGCGCCTCGTGCCATGCGAGCACGTGTTGATACACGCTGTCGATGAGCGTGCCGTCGAGGTCGAACAAGAATGCGGTAGGAAGTCGCAGCATGTGAGTCGACTCCAAGCAAGGTCACTGGCGGAAAGGTAACACGCGGCTGGGAGGCTGGAGACTGGGAGCTGGCACCAGATGCGCGATTGACGCGCCTTCTGGCCGTAGCCTGTAGCCCGTAGTCCGTTTCGCGAATGTAGACTCAAAGCTATAGCAAGTAGAACGTAGCGGCAGCCAAGCGCGCGGCGTTTTCCTCTTCCCAGAGTCCAGCACCCAGAACCCTACTTGAGCAACACATCCAAGACGAGCATCACCACCACCCCCGTCAGCAGCGAAAATGTCGCGAGATTCTTGTACTCGCCGCGATGGGTCTCCGGGATGATCTCGTCGCTGATGACGAACAGCATCGCGCCCGCAGCAATGCCGAGAATGACCGGAATGGCAGGCTCGGCCAGCCAAACGGCCGTGGCGCCGATCAACCCGCCGACGGGCTCGACGAGCCCCGTCAACGAGCCGACCCAAAACGCGCTCCACTTGCGGAAGCCGATGGCGATCAACGACACCGCCACCGCAAGCCCCTCGGGAATGTTCTGCAAACCGATGCCGATGCCGAGCGATACGCCGTTGGCCACGTCCTCGCCGGCGAAGCCCACGCCGACGGCCATACCTTCCGGAAAATTGTGCAATGTGATGGCGATGACGAAGAGCCACAGCCGCCCGAGCCGCCCGGTATCGGGCCCCTCGCGCCCCATTTCGAAGTGCTCGTGCGGGCTGTAGCGATGGATGTAGAACAGCATCGCGGCGCCGGCCAGCACGCCCGCGACGACCGTGAGCACGCCGTAGCCGACGTGGCTTGCGCGCGCTTCGGCATGCTCGATCGCAGGCTGCAAGAGCGAAAAGAACGAGGCGGCCAACATCACACCTGCCGCGCCGCTGATGAGCGCGTTCAGGACGCGGTCCGAAGGACGCCGCAAGAAGAACACCGCAGCGGCACCGACGGTGGTACCGAGCCCGGCCAGCAAGCTCGCCAGCGCGCCGAGCCGCACGATAGTGGCATCCTGCGGCACGAGCTCGGAGATGGTTTGCACGAGAGAGGGAGCGGCGCTCAAGCGAATTCCTCGTCGTGAAGTCGAGAGCGAATTATCGGAGCAAAGACGCGCGCGAGGCTACGGCCTACTGCCCTTCGTCCGCAGCCTCTACAATCGCGTCCTTTATCGGCCGCGACGCGAGAACGACCGGATGAAGCTGCATTCCTGGAACGTCAACGGCATTCGTGCCGTCGTGAAGAAAGGATTCTTCGTGCCGTACGTGAAGAGGTACAAACCGGACATCCTGTGCCTGCAGGAAACGAAGGCCGAGCGCGGCCAGGTCGAGATCGATCTGCCGGGCTACTTCGAGTATTGGAACTCGGCGAAGAAGAAGGGCTACTCTGGGACCGCGATTTTCACGCGACAAGAGCCGCTCTCGGTGGTGAACGGTTTTCCGGAAAGCTTCGCCAAGCGCTACAAGTTCGCCGACGAGCTCGAACGCGACGCTGCCGAGGAAGGCCGCCTGATCACCGCGGAATTCGAGAAATTCTTCGTCGTGACGGTGTACACGCCGAACGCCAAGGACGACTTGAGCCGGCTCAAGCTCCGTCACGAGCACTGGGATCCGGCCTTCCTTGCCTATTGCAAGCAGCTCGAGAAGAAAAAGCCCGTGATCTTCTGCGGCGACCTCAACGTCGCGCACACCGAGCTCGATCTGGCGAATCCGAAAGCGAACCGCGGACGCAAGGGCTTCACCGACGAGGAACGTGAAGGCTTTCAGCGATTCCTCGATGCCGGCTTCGTCGACACGTTCCGCCTGTTCAAGCAGGGCAACGGCTATTACACGTGGTGGAGCCAGTTCACCAACGCGCGCGAGCGGAACGTGGGATGGAGAATCGATTACATCCTGGTGTCCGCCTCGCTCAAGGACGCGGTCAAGAAGGCCGAGATTCACGCCGAGGTCATGGGCAGCGATCACTGCCCCGTCAGCATCACGCTCGATATCTAGCGTCGCGGACCGCGTGACTTCTCTTCAGGGAGGATGCGCTTCGGGAAGCATCCGCCCTCATCCTTCGCGCCCAAGCTCCTTCGGCCACTCGATCACGAACGCCGCGCCGCCAAGGGAGGCTTGCTGCGCCTCCACCTCGCCGCCGTGCCACTCGACGATGCGTTTGACGATCGCAAGCCCGAGCCCGAATCCGCTGCGCTCGCGACCGGGCTCGTTGAGCTGCACGAAGGAATCGAACACGCGGCGGCGTTCGGCTTCCGGAATGCCGGGCCCGTCGTCTTCGACGCAGAGGCGATAGCGCTCCGCTCCAACGTCGAAGCGCACGCCCACCCGCGTGTTCGCGTAGCGCAGCGCGTTGTAGAGCAGGTTGCGCAGCACGGTTTCGATCAGATGCGCATCGCATCTCACCTCGCGGGCGCGCTCGTCGACGACGCAGTCGATCGACAGCTCGGTGCGCGCACCGCGCCGCACGGATTCCGCCACGGCCGGCAGGATCAGCGTGAAGTCATGCGCAGCGATGTTGAGCGGCACTTCCGCACGCTCGAGGATCGCGTACTCGAGCGTGGCATTGACGAACCGGTTGAGATCGGCGATGTCGGTGTCGATGCTGTCGAGATGCTGCGCAAGGCGCTTCGGATCGTTCGTGGAGCGCGCCATCTCGACCTCGAAACGCATGCGCGCAAGCGGCGTCTTGATCTCGTGCGAGAGCGCGTTCGTCAGATCCTTCTGCGAGCCGATGAGCGCATCGATGCGTACCGCCATGCGCTTGAAGGCCTGCGCGAGCGGATAGATCTGCGAGCCGGGCTTGATGTGCGCCTCGAAGCGCCAGTTGCGGTCCCCGAAGCGCATCGTCGCCTGCTCGAGCGCCCGCAGATCGCGCGTGAGCGGCCACAGCCACATCATCAGGATGAGCGCGATGGCGGCATAGAAGATGAACGCAAGGATCCAATCGAGGACGGTGCGCCGCGGCTCGTAGGCTTCGTAACGGAACGCGAGCACGCGTCCGTCGTCGGCCAACTGCTTCAAGACCCACGCGCGCTCGCTGCCTTCGCGCATGAGTGCGATCTCGCCGCGCGCAAGGCTTGCGAGCGTCTCCTCGCCCGCAATGTCGCGCGACTCGAACAGCTCGAGATCGACACCGGTCGCAGCGGCGAGCTCGTCGACGAACGCCTCGCGCTCGGCGAAAGACACTTTGCGCAGCTGCTCTTCGACGATGGCGAGACTCGCGGCCTGCGGACGCGTCTCGGCACGCCACTCGTCCGAGGAACGCCACTCCTGCCAGATGCGCTCCTGACCCCAGCTCACCGCAGCGAGCGTGATCACGATCAGGAGATAGAGCTGCAGGAAATGTCGAACCATGAACGCGGACGCTGCGGATCTTGGTTACGCGTGCGGCAAGCCCTGGCTGGCGCTCGCGAGCGCGTTACGCTTGAGACTCTTCGCCCCAGGCGTCCGCCACGAACAAGTAGCCGTGTCCCCACACGGTGCGAATCCGGCTCGCATCCGCATCGCCGAGCTTCTTGCGCAGATGCGAGATCCGCACGTCGAGCGTGCGGTCGAGGCCGTCGTACTCGCGCTTGTAGAGCTTGAGATACAGGTTCTCGCGCGACTGGACTTCGCCGGCCTTGGAAGCGAGCGCATAGAGCAGATCGAACTCGTTGCTGGTCAGCCCGATCAGCTTGCCGTCGAGCGTCACGGCCCGCGCCGCGGTGTCGATCGTCAGCATACCGAAACGCAGCGACTTGTGCTCAGGGCCGTATGCCATGCGGCGCCGACGCAGCAAGGCGTTGATGCGCGCGACGAGCACGCGCGGCTCGACGGGCTTGACGACGTAGTCGTCGGCGCCGAGCTCGAGGCCGAGCACCTGATCGATGTCGGTATCGCGCGCGGTCAGCATAAGGATCGGCAGCGAATTCGAGGCGCGCACTTCCTTGCACACCGCAAAGCCGTCGCGCCCGGGCAACCCGAGATCCAGGACCAGCAGATCCGGCGCCTCGCGCTGGACGCGATCGAGCACGCGATCGCCGCGATGCTCGACGATCACGCGAAAACCGTTGGCATCGAGATACGTTCGGACGAGCTCGGCAAGGCGCGTATCGTCCTCGACGAGCAAGATGAGCGGTGGATGCTCGACACTCATGACTCTCGAATGAATGCTTGCCGCCGGGCGCGCCGCGTCCGGCCGAATCTTACGAGAAAATATTCCACGGCTGGTGACGCTTGCGCCGCAGGCGAATGGCTTCGCGAATGACGGTCACGGCCTGCGAGGCCAGCACGTTTTCGAGCTCCGGGTCGCGCAGCTCGACCAACAGATCCTCGCTGAACTCGAGCTCGACGCTGTAGACGCCGCGTGAATAATTCTCCCAACAGCGCTTGATCTCCGGGCGTCCGGCGATCACCAGGCACAACGATTCGTTGCGCGGAGCGCGCCATTCGGCGCGCACGGTCGTCTCGCAGGACTCGACGCCGGCCGGCAACGTACACAGCCGCGGACGGACCTTGAGCTCGATGGACGAGGCGGCGCTCGCGCTCGACCAGCTCACCGCCCCGAGCACCAGCAGCGCCAGCGCGCTACAGAACCTTGAAGACGAATCCCGCGAAGTAGGTGGTGACGCGGTGCTTGCCGACGATCGGGCTGTCGGCGATCGCGTCGTCGAGCCGTTCGTGATGCACGTGCGCGCTGAAGGTCCAGCGCTCCGAAATGGGGTGCGCGAACCCGAGCTTGACGAAAGGATTGAACGCCGCGCCCGGCTCATACAGATCGTCGATCCCGTAGTAGTACCCGACGAGCTTCGCGCTCTTCCACGTGAAGCCCGCGCTCACGACAAGCGAACTTGTCGATTGTACGACAGGGGTGGCGACTGCGGCGCGCACTTCATAGCCTTGATGCTCGCCCGTCACTTCACGGAGCAGGTCGAGCTGGCCGATGAAATCGCCGAATCTGAACAGCCATTCGGGGCCGGCCAGATAGGTCGTGTTTCGATTGTGCAGGGGATATTGCTCTACGATTTCGGGGAGCGGTGCGCCTTCGATGAGCGTCGAGGGCGGCTCATTGAGGGACAACGTGCTTCCCGACACGAAAATGTTCTGCAAGTCGTCGCTGAAGAAGAACACGCGGTCGTAGCCCGGCGCCGCGACGACATTGAACGTATGCGCGTCCGACTCGTACAGCGTGAAGCCGAATTCGAGATTCTCGAGGAAGAACCGCTCGCCGTAATAGCTGATCTGCGGCAGGACATAGAGCGGGATATCGTCGTTGCCGATGATCGGATTGGAGCGCTCGCCGAAGCCCATGCTCAACGCGAGGTGGAGCTTACCGACCAGCACGCAGTCCGCCGACGGTGTCCGGCACCCCGCTTGCGCCGCGATCGGCTGCGCGAGCGCGCCGAGCAGCGCTAGGACGCAAAGGGACGGACGAAAACGCATGATGGCAGGCGGATCCCGGGATCTGACACGGGTGAAATTATCCCAGAGCCGGCCCACCCTTCTGTCAAGGCTGCGTATCGATTTGTAACCCGACTGTACTGCTGGAACGGGCTCACAGCGCCCGCTACGCCCGTGCCTGCAGGTACGCACGCCAGCCGCCGAGCGACGTGATCTCCTGCGCGTTCGCGACGGCCGCCGCTTCGCACAGAAACCCGCTCACTTGCGAGCCGTCTTCGAGCTCCACCTTGCCGATGCCGAGCGGCGCGGGAATGCCATCGACGAAGCCGCCGAATGCGTGCTGCGGCACGGCCCACACTTCGACGTCGATGGGTGCACCGCCCTCCCGCACGCGCACGAGGCCGGGCCGCCGCGGCGGACCGCCGGGCAAGACATAGAACCGATAGCACGCCGCTGTGCGCGTCGCGCGCACGAACCAAGCGCGCCGCTCGAGCAGCTGATGATTGAGCGGCAGCCCGCGCATGTGCGCACCGCAGACGGCCACGGCGATGTGGCCCGGTGGAATTTCCTCGGTGGGGTACGCGGGCGGCAACAACCACGGAGTTGCACCCGCGCGCGTGACGCTGGCGCGATGCAAGCGATCCGCATAACGCAGCAGCATGCGCTCCGAAGCGCACGGACCGATCAGCGTCACCCCGAACGGCAAGCCGTCGGCGCGAAATCCGGCAGGCACCGCCACCGCGGCAAGATCGAGCAGATTGACGAAATTCGTGAACGTCCCGAGCCGGCTGTTGAGCGCGATGGGATCGGCCGCCACTTGCGCCTGCGTGTAGATCGCGGGCGCGGTCGGCACCACGAGCGCGTCGATCTCCTCCCAGACCGGCGCGGTTTGGCGTGCCAGCCGCTGCAAGCGATAGAACGCCGTAAACGCTTGGGCTGCGCTCGGTTCCGCCCCGCGCGCGATGATCGCGCGCGTGACCGGATGAACCTCGTCGGCATGCTCGCACAAGAACGCCCCGACCGCCGCGTAGCGTTCGGCCAGCCACGGACCGTCATAGAGCAGCCGCGCTGTTTCGAGGAACGGCTCGAGATCGACTTCGACGAGCTGCCAACCGAGAGCGCGCACGCGCTCGATCGCCTCGACATAGGCCGCCAAGTACGCCTCATCGAGGCAGCGCTCGACTTGCGCGAACCGTCCGACGCCGATGCGCACGGCATCGTTCGCCATGCGCATCGATGGCGCATCGATACGCGCAAAATCGCGCGAGTACTCGTCGTAGTCGTCGAATCCTTCCGCGACGCGCAAGACGATTTCGGCCTCGTCGCTCGCGAAGGCGAAGATCGACACGCAATCGAGCGAACGGCAGGCAGGCACGACGCCCCGCGTGCTCAGCCGTCCGCACGAAGGCTTCAAGCCCACGATATTGTTGAACGCTGCCGGCACGCGTCCGGAGCCGGCCGTGTCCGTGCCCAGCGCGAAGCTCACCAGCCCGCGCGCGACCGCCACCGCCGAGCCGCTGCTCGACCCGCCTGAGATATACGAAGGATCGAAGGCATTGGCGCACGCACCATACGGCGAGCGCGTGCCGACCAATCCTGTCGCGAACTGATCGAGGTTCGTCTTGCCGATCGGAATCGCGCCGGCCTCGATCAATCTGCGCACGACCGGCGCGCTCTCGGCAGGCGTGTAGCTGAACGCTGGACAGCCCGCCGTGGTCGGCACACCAGCCAAATCGATATTGTCCTTGATCGCAAAGGGCACGCCGTAAAGCGGCAGATCGTCCGGTGCGCTGGCTTCCAGCGCATGCGCATACTCGAGCACCGCCTCACGCGACAGACGCGCGATCCAGATCGCCTCGTCGTCGGCGCGCTCGATCCGCTCGAGAACGCGCTCTACGACCTGCGTCGGCCGATAGCGGCCGCTGCGATAGCCCTCGCGCAGCGCTGTGATCGTGAGCTCAATCATGCTGCTGCTCCGGCCGAATCACCGCGAGCACATCGCCCGCACGCACGGTCGCGCCGCGCCGCACACGCACCTCGACGAGCTCCCCCGTCTCGTCCGCCAAGATAGGAATCTCCATCTTCATCGCCTCGATCAAGAACAGCTCCTGCGCTTCGCGCACTTTGTGGCCGGGCTCGGCGGACACTTGCCAAATGCTGCCGGAGACGGGCGCCGTGATCGCGATCGTCCCGGCCGGCACTGCCGCGCTGCCCTCTTCGTCCGCCGTGAGATCGACGTCGCTCGCAAAGGTGAGCTGCCCTTGACTGCGCCAGCGTTCGCGCTCGGCCTCGAAGGCGGCGTGCTGGCGCGCCTTGAACGCCGCGATCGAATCGGCGTGGGTCGCAAGGAAATTTCGATACTCCTTGAGACTCAGAACCGTCTCTTCGACCTCGAGCTTGTAGCGCCCGCGCGGGAACTCATCGCGCAGCGTGAGCAGCTCTTCGGCCGTGACGGGGAAGAAGCGGATCTGATCGAAGAAGCGCAGCAGCCAAGGCTTGCCTTCGATGAAGTCCTGCGTCTGACGGTACCGATTCCACATCTGTACCGTGCGGCCGACGAATTGATAGCCGCCCGGCCCTTCCATGCCGTAGATGCACAGATACGCTCCGCCGATGCCGACAGCGTTTTCAGGTGTCCACGTGCGCGCGGGGTTGTACTTGGTCGTCACGAGCCGGTGCCGTGGATCGAGCGGCGTGGCCACCGGCGCGCCGAGATACACGTCGCCGAGCCCCATCACGAGATAGCTCGCATCGAACACGATGCGACGCACGTCTTCGATCGAGTCGAGCCCGTTGACGCGACGAATGAACTCGAGATTGCTGGGGCACCAAGGCGCGTCCTTGCGTACCGATTGCATGTACTTCTCGATCGCAAGACGCGTTGCCGGATCGTCCCACGACAACGGCAGATGGACGATGCGGCTCGGCACTTCGACATCGTCGATCGCAGCGAGCGCAGACTCGGCCCGCTCGAGCTCGGCAAGCAGCTCGCGCTGCGAGAGCCGTTGCGGATCGAAATGAACCTGCAAGGAGCGGATGCCCGGCGTCAGCTCGCGCAGGCCCGGCATGCGCAGACCGTTCAAGTGCTCCATGAGCGCGTGCACCCGGAAGCGCAGCGCGAGATCCAGCACGTTCTCGCCGTACTCGACGAGGAGATAGCAATCGCCCGCCTGTCGATAGCAGACGGCCGGCCGCTCGCCTGCCTGCGGCAGACGCAACAGCACGGCATCGTCGTCGTGCTTGCCCGCTGCACGCCGCATGCGCAGCATCGGCGTAGCCGGCGCATGCGACACGCTCAACGTGCGGATCGACTCATTTTGCGCCTCGTCGAGCGCCCGCGCCTCGGCGAACGAGACGCGCACGAACCGCACCTTGTCGCCGGGCCGCAATTGCCCGACCTTCCACAGATCTGCGCGCACGATCGTCGCAGGACACACGAAGCCGCCGAGACTCGGGCCATCCGGCCCCAGGATCACCGGCATATCGCCGGTGAAGTCGATCGCACCGATCGCATAGGCGTTATCGTGAATATTCGACGGATGCAGCCCGGCTTCGCCGCCGTCCGCCCGCGCCCATTTCGGTTTCGGCCCAATCAGCCGCACACCGGTGCGGCTCGAGTTGTAGTGCACCTCCCAACTGGTCGCGAAGAACGTCTCGATGTCCTCAGGCGTGAAGAAATCGGGTGCGCCGTGCGGACCGTACATGACACGCAAGGTCCACTCGTGCGTGTATTGCGGAATCAGATCGGGCGGCAGAGCACGGCCATCGGCAGCAGCTTGCGTCGGCTCGCACAGATGCAAGACGTCGCCGGCGCGCAGCGCACGTCCGGCGTGACCGCCGAATTGACCGAGCGTGAACGTGGCGCGGCTGCCGAGATAGAGCGGCACGTCGATGCCGCCCTGTACGGCTAGATACGTGCGCTGTCCTGCGCCCTGAACGCGCTTGAGCTTGAGAATGCTGCCGGCCTCGGCTTTGACGGCCGTCCAGAGCGGCACGCTGCGCTTGTCGCCTGTCGCCGAGACGAGCTCAGCCTGCATGGGCGCGCCCGCCAGCGCAATTGTCCGCGCGCAGTTGAACTTGAGTGTCGGTCCGGTTGCGGTGAGCTCGAGCCCTGCGGCGCCTTCCGCGTTGCCCACGAGGCGATTCGCCAACCGAAAGGCCAAATCGTCCATCGGACCCGACGGCGGCACGCCGATGTCCCAATAGCCGACACGCCCCGGAAAATCCTGCACCGTCGTGTGCGTACCCGGCTGCAATACTTCGATCGTGCTCGGACGAAACGCGAGCTCGTTGAGCCAGCGCGTGAACTGGCGTCCTTCGCGAAAGCGCTCGTGCGCGACGATCGCGCGCAAGAAGGCGAGATTCGTTTCGATGCCGTCGATGCGTGTCGCTGCGAGCGCGCCTTCGAGCCGTGCGAGCGCCGCTGCGCGATCTTCGGCGGTCGCGATCACTTTCGCGAGCATCGGATCGTAGAACGAAGAGACCTCGCAGCCAGTCTCGATCCAGTGATCGACGCGTACGTCGTCCGGCAGCTCTACGTTCGAGAGCAGACCGCTCGATGGCCGAAAGCCGTTCGCGGGATCCTCGGCGTACAGGCGCGCCTGAAGCGAATGACCGCGAGCGGCCGGACGGCGCGAAAGATCCGGCAGATCGCCCGCCGCCGTGCGCACCATCCATTCGACCAGATCGATGCCCGTGACTTCCTCGGTCACGCCGTGCTCGACCTGCAGACGCGTGTTCACTTCGAGGAAATAGAACGCTTCGGTTTCATCGTCGTAAACGAATTCGACCGTACCGGCCGAGCGATATGCGACGGCTCGTCCCAAGCGTTCGGCGCACGCAAGCAGGCGTTCGCGCACCTGCGCGGCCAGTCGTGGCGCCGGCGTTTCCTCGATGACTTTTTGATTACGGCGTTGCACGGAGCAATCGCGCTCGCCGAGCGCCACGACGTTGCCGCGTCCATCCCCGAAAATCTGTACTTCGATGTGCCGCGCGCGCGGCACGAACTTCTCGAGAAAGAGCCCGCCTTGGCTGAAGCTCATCTGCGCGAGCCGCTCGACTGCCGCAAATGCCGCCGTGAGCTCCGCATCGTTCGTGCACAGCTGCATGCCGATGCCGCCGCCGCCCGCAGTGCTCTTCAACATCACCGGATAGCCGATTCGCGCTGCCGCTGCGCGCGCTGCTGCGACATCGGCCAGCAAGCCGCTGCCCGGCAAGAGCGGCACGTCTTCGGCCAGTGCGATCTCGCGCGCCGAATGCTTGAGCCCGAAGCGGCGAATCTGCTCAGGCGTCGGACCGATGAACGCAAGCCCCGCCGCCTCGCACCGTTCCGCGAACGCGGCGTTCTCGCTCAGAAAGCCATAGCCGGGATGAATCGCCTGCGCGCCAAGCTCACGCGCGGCAGCGATGATGAGATCTTGCTTGAGATAGCTCTCGGCTGCCGGCGCAGGACCAAGCCGCACCGCCTCGTCCGCCATCGCCACGTGCCGCGCGTGCCGATCAGCATCCGAATACACCGCAACGGAACGAACCTTCAGGCGCCTGAGCGTACGAATGATCCGGCAAGCAATCGCGCCGCGATTGGCGATCAGCACCTTGTCGAACATCGAGCACCACGATTCAAGGTGCCGGGTCGTCCCGGCGATACGGATAGCCTTGCGGGTCGTCCCGCAAGGAAGGCGATGAAGCGACCAGGTGACGAAGTGCCCAAGCCGCAGGCGCAGTCAGCAAAGATCACGCTGTCTTGCGATCCGATCCCTCACCCCGGATGCCGCCATCGGATCGACAACGGCGGACACCGCCGTCCGACTTCGACACTCCGTCACCTCGTCGCTCCCCTTAAGCCCTTGCCTCAGGCCGCATCCCACACCGCCACCTCGACCGGCGTCGGGTTATAGGCATTGCATGGGTTGTTGAGCTGCGGACAATTCGAGATCAGCACCACGACATCCATTTCCGCGCGCATCTCGACATAGCGACCCGGACCGGACACACCATCGGCAAACGTGAGCTTGCCGTCCGGCGTCACGGGCACGTTCATGAAGAAATTGATGTTGCTCGACAGGTCGCGCTTGCTGAACTCGCGGTTGTATTGCTTCCCCCAGCGCGCGAGCGCGAGCAGGAAGTTGTCGCGGCAGCTGTGCATGTGACGCTTCTCGAGCGCATAACGCACGGTGTTGCTCTCCGCGGAGCATGCGCCGCCCAGCGTATCGTGACGGCCGCACGTGTCTGCAACGATCGTCAGCATCGTTCTGCCTTCGTTCGAAAGCAGCTTCGTGCCCGTCGTGAGATAGATGCTGCCCTGCGCACGCACGGTATCGACCGCGCTGTAGCGCTCATCGAGCGTTTCGGCGTTGTAGAACAGCGTGTCGACCGCCTGATTGCCTTCCAAGTCGACGATCCGGAAGATCTGGCCGCGCTCAATCCGTCCCATCCAAGGCTCACCCGCCGGCACGATCTCGCGCCGGATCGCCTTCGCCATGTCGAGCTCACTTTCTCTAAGCATCGTTCTCTCGTCAGCGTTCTGGTCTCGTGTGGGCGCTTACCCGCAGTCGCGCCGGCGCCCTACATCTGCCGCATCCACATCTCCGTGTTGCGAAAGCCCCGTTCGTTCTCCGGACACTTGCGCCGACACGGATCGTTGCGCGCCGGCGGCCGCGAATGCCATGCCGTGAGGTGCACTTCGCGCGGGGCGTATTGCGGATTGGGATCGAGCGGATGCGGACACGTCGTCATGACGACGAGCGTGTTCATCTCGAACCTCAGATCGACATAGGCACCCGGCTTGGCGAGCCCAGTGTGGAACTTGAGCGCGCCTTGCTCGTCCACCGTGACTTTGCTGAAGAAGTTGATCGTGGCGCCGAAATCGCGCTTGCCGAGCCCGTACTTGCCGAGCTCGGTCAGCAAGCTGTCGTAGCCGTTCTTGTAATAGTCGTTGCGCAGCTCCTGATAACGCGTCTTGCCGTACTTCTTCTCAACCATCTCGGCGTTCGAGACGCCGCAGATCGTGTCGTGCCAGCCGAACGTATCCTCCGTGATCGAGCAGAGAATGCGTCCCATGTCGGAGTAGCACACGTAATCCTTGGTGAGGTACGCCGTGTGCTGCGCCTTGAGCGTATCCGGCATGTTGTAGCGTTCGAGCGGATCGTCGTAGTTGTAGAGCAGCACGGACACATTCGCTCCGCCCGTGACATCCATGATGCGCATCGTGACGCCACGGCGCAGCAGGCCGGACCAGTGCGCGCCCGGCATCACGCGCTCTTCCCACAGCACCCAATAGGGCGTGCTCTCTGTCATCGATCGGGCTCTCCGCATTCGAGTCAGGACGCAGAGTGAATAGCAAGGAGCATGCCGTGAGCAGGCGGACGTCGTCTCGAGCGCCGGAAGATCAAGGCAGCGCGCGAAAATCGCGCGCACCGCGAGCGAACAGATGCCTGCTCAACATTGATGCGATTGCTCGCGCGTCGCACTCATGTTGTGCAACGACACCGAACGCTTGCCCCATCTATGCGCAAACGCACGCTTCGACGTCGCTCATGCGCGTTGTCCCAAATCGAAGCGCGCTGCATTGCCGTCTTGTTTTTCTTGCATGACCGTTCGCGCGCACCGCTGTTCATGCGCTCCCTTGCGCATGCGGCACGCGGCTTGCACTTCCTTCCTCGCAAGAATGTGCCTCTAGGGTTCCGATCGTTCATCGATGGCTGGTCCAAGAGAGGCAGTCCAGCGACTGCTGGATACACGGCGGGACAAAAGCCCGGGAGGTTTGCGGCGCGGGATCGCTGCGGCCCCCGCGGCCGCACCTTCCCGAGCTTACGAAGTGGCCTTGACACTGAGGAGACGGGAGATGCGTTCATACTTGAAAAACCTGGCCCGCACTTCGCTTCTGCTCGGCGCACTCTGTTGCGCCTTGTTCGCACACGGTGCATCCGCCGCCGAGAAGAAGACCTTCAAGGTCGCCTGGAGCATCTATGTCGGCTGGATGCCGTGGGAGTACGCCGCCAGCAGCGGCATCCTCAAGAAATGGGCGGACAAGTACGGCATCAGCATCGAGCTCACGCAGATCAACGACTACGTCGAGTCGATCAATCAGTACACGGCCGGCGCCTTCGACGCCTGCGCCATGACGAACATGGACATGCTCACGATTCCCGCGGCCGGCGGCGTCGACTCGACCGCGCTCATCCTGGGCGACTTCTCGAACGGCAACGACGGCATCGTGCTCAAGGGCAAGGGCAAGAAGCTTGCCGACATCAAAGGCATGTCGGTCAACGTGCTGGAGCTGTCCGTGTCGCACTACGTGCTCGCCCGCGCGCTCGAATCGGTCGGCCTCAAAGAACGCGACATCAAGCTCGTCAATACTTCCGATGCCGACATCATCGCCGCCTTCGCGGCAGCCGATACCACCGCCGTCGTCGCCTGGAAACCGCAGCTGAGCGAAATCCTGGCGCAACCGAATGCGCAGCTCGTGTTCGATTCGACGCAGATCCCCGGCGAAGTGATCGACATGATGGTGGTCAACACGGAAGTGCTGAAAGCCAATCCGAGCCTCGGTAAAGCGCTCACCGGCGCGTGGTACGAGGCCATGACAGTCTTGAAGAGCAAGGATCCGCAAGCGCTCGCGCACATGGCGGCTGCTGCCGGCACCGACGTCGACGGCTTCAACGGCATGCTGTCGACGACGCGCATGTTCTGGACACCCGAGGAAGCATACGAATTCGCGACCAGCGACAATCTCGTCACGACGATGGACCTCGTGCGCAAGTTCTCCTTCGAGCACGGTCTGCTCGGCGAGGGTGCCCGCAGCCCGGATGCGGTCGGCATCGCGTTTCCGAACGGCAAGACGCTCGGCAATCCCAAGCGCATCACGATGCGGTTCGATGCGACCTACTTGAAGATGGCGCTGGAAGGCAAGCTGTGATCGATTCTCGCGACATTGCATCAAGACACGAGCTGCTGCTCGATCCGCTCGAGGCGCAACGGGCAGGATGCCCGTCCTCGAGCGGCCGCATACGCGATCAAGCCATTGCGCGTGCGGTTTGAGGAGGGAGACGCAACATGCCCCGTCTGGTCAACCTCCACCCGAGTCGCGGCACAGGACTGCTACTCGGGCTCTTGCCGTTTGTCATCCTGGTGTTCGCGTACGTGCTCGGCTCGAATGCGCGCTTGGCGGAGAACCCCGACGACAAGCTCCTGCCGGCACCGTCGAGCTTCGTCGAGACGATCAACAAATACGCGTTCGAGGAAGATCGTCGTAGCGGCCAACGCTTGTGGTGGGTCGATACCGGCGCGAGCCTCAAGCGCCTGCTCGTCGCGCTGACGCTCAGCGCTGCGCTCGGACTCGCGCTCGGCTTGGCGATCGGCGCCATACCGTATGTGCGCTCGCTCCTGCTGCCCTTCGTCGCTGCATTCGGAATGATCCCGCCGCTCGCAATCCTGCCGATCCTGTTCATCGTGCTCGGGCTCGGCGAGACGGCGAAGGTCGCGCTCATCGTCATCGGCATCACGCCAATCGTCGTGCGCGACATTGCGCTGCGCGCGAGCGAGATTCCGAGCGAGCAACTCATCAAAGCACAGACGCTCGGCGCATCGAGCTGGCTACTCGCCGTGCGCGTGCTGCTGCCGCAGCTGCTGCCGCGGCTCATCGACACGATCCGGCTCAATCTCGGCTGCGCTTGGCTGTTCTTGATCGCCGCCGAGGCGATCGCGTCGACCGAGGGCTTGGGCTATCGCATCTTTCTTGTGCGGCGCTACATGGCGATGGACGTGATTCTTCCGTACGTCGCCTGGATCACGGCGCTCGCATTCTTCATGGACTACGCGCTGCGCCGCGCGCGGCGCGCACTGTTCCCTTGGGCGGAGAGCGTTTGATGGCGGAGGTGAAGATTCGACGGCTGTGGAAAGAGTACGGTGCTCAGGTCGTGCTCGAGAATCTCAATCTGACGATTGCCGACGGCGAGTTCGTAACGATCGTCGGCGCTTCCGGCTGCGGCAAGACGACGTTCCTCAAGATGCTGCTCGGAGTGGAGAAGCCGACACGCGGGGAGATCCTGCTCGACGGTCAACCGCTCGTCTACGAGCCCGCACCCGATCGCGGCATCGTCTTCCAGCGTTACTCGCTGTTTCCGCATCTCACCGTCACCGAGAACCTGCTGCTCGGACTCGAGCTCGCCCACTCCCGCGTGCTCGGCCGCCTGTTCGGCCGCGCCCGCCGGCAAGCGCTCGAACGTGCACGTGCGCTGCTCGAGGAGATCGGCCTGTATACCGCACGCGACAAGTATCCGTCGCAACTCTCGGGCGGCATGCAACAGCGTTTGTCGATCGCGCAGTCGGTGATCTGCCAGCCGAAGATTTTGCTGCTCGATGAGCCCTTCGGCGCGCTCGATCCCGGCATCACGGCGGACATGCACGAAATCATCCTGCGGCTGTGGGAAGCCAATCGCATGACGGTCTTCATGGTGACGCACGACGTCAAGGAAAGCTTCCAGCTCGGCACGCGCCTGCTCGTCTTCGACAAGAAGCGGCACGATCCGCAGGCGCCGGAGGCATACGGCGCAACCGTCACCTACGACATTCCGCTCAATCGCAATCGTTATCCGATCGCCGCGTGAGCGATCGATAGCGCGGCTGTCGCGACGTCAGCGACCCGTCTGCATCAGCCGATAGCTGAGCTCGAGAGTCGGCATGGCAATCCCGAGCTCGCGGCCACGCGCAAGCGCGTACCCGAGCGTCTCTTCGATCTCGAGCGGCGTGCCGCGATCGATGTCCTGCAACGTCGACATGCGATGCTCGGGCGCGTTCTCCTTGAAGCGCTGGCCGATCTCCTGCACGACACAGACGGCATCGGCATCCGCGCCCGACGCGAGCGTCTTCGCCGGCAGCGGCGAGAGATCCATGAGCGGGATGCGCAGCGCTTCGGCAAGCCGCGCCACCTCGCGCACGAGCTGCACCGCCACCCAGGCGCCGTTCGCATCGCTCAAGTATCGCCACGTGTTGAGCCGCGTGAGCGCCGCCAGCGGCACGAGTCCCGCCCACGCGACAAACTTCGACCACTCGCGCGTTTGAATGTCCGGGTACGCGGCGCAACGCACGCCCGCCGCATCGATCGTTTCGGCCAGTGCGGTCACGCGCTCGCTCATCGCGCCGGAGAGCTCGCCGAGATGCAAGCCGACATTGCGCGTGAACAGCACCTCTCCTGATGCCAGGAGCTCGCCGCTGAAGTCCGCCATCGCGCCGAGCACGGCGGTTTGCGGGAACACACGTGCGAGCAGCTCGTCCTTGACGACGCCGTTCTGCATCGAAAAGGCGGTGCCGACCTTGACGTGCGCATACGGCTCGAGGCTCGGCAATGTATCGATCGCCTTGGTCGCTACGACGAAGCAATCGACCGCGTCCAGCTCAGCCGGTTTGGTTACGACCGCGCAGCGCTCGCGCAGCTCGTTGAGGCCGTGCACGATGAGACCGTCACGTTCGATCGCCTGCGCGCGCCGCCCGCGCGCGAGCACGATCACCTCGTGCCCTGCGCGCACCAGATGCGCGGCGAGGATCGTACCGAGCGCGCCGGCGCCGAGAATCGCAAACTTCATACCGTTGCTCGCATCGCTCTCTGAAACTCCAAGGAGGCAGCAGCTTACGCGAGCAGCGTGGATGCAACCAGACGGGCCCAAGGCGCGCGCCAAACCTTACGCGCCCCAGGCATTTCCTCTTCAGCCGGTGAGCCCGTACACGGGCACGGGCGGAGGATTGCGCTCGGCAAACTGGCCGTTCCAATACGCATAGTACGGATACGGCGGCGTGACGCTGCTGGCCGCATCGAGTCTGCGCACCTGCTCCTCGCTGAGCCGCCAGCCGGCGGCGCCGAGATTGTCCTTGAGCTGCGCTTCGTTGCGCGCACCGAGCAGCACCGTGGCCACGCTCGGACGCGCCATGATCCAGTTGATCGCGACCTGCGCCACGCTCTTGCCTGTCTCATGCGCGATCGACTCGAGCGCATCGACGACGCGATAGAGCCGTTCGTCGTCCACCGGCGGACCGATATGCGCGGTCTCGTGCAATCGGCTTTCTCTCGGCAAGGGTTGCCCGCGCCGCACACGGCCGGTCAAGCGGCCCCATCCGAGCGGACTCCATACGATTGTGCCCACGTTCTGATCGAGCGCGAGCGGCATCAGCTCCCACTCGTAGTCGCGGCCGATCAGCGAGTAGTACGCCTGGTGCGCAACGATACGCGCATAACCGTAACGATCGGCGACGGCGAGCGATTTCATGAGCTGCCAGCCGGAGTAGTTCGAGACGCCGATGAAGCGCACTTTGCCGGACCTCACCAGCGTATCGAGCGTCGCCATCACGCTTTCGACGGGCGTCAGCGCATCGAACTGATGCAGCTGCAGCAGATCGATGTAATCGGTCTGCAGTCGCTCGAGCGCGCGCTCGACGCCGCGAAGCAGATGCGCTCGCGACGCACCGACGTCGTTGCTGCCGGACCCTACTCGCAAGCCGATCTTGGTCGAAACGATCGCCTTGTCGCGGCGCCCCTTCAATGCTTCGCCGAGAATCGCCTCCGCAGCCCCGTCGGAATAGGCATCGGCGGAATCGAAGAGGTTCGCGCCCGCATCCAGACAGATATCGATGAGCCGCTTGGCCTCAGCGACATCGGTTCTGCCCCATGCACCGAACAGCGGCCCCTTGCCGCCGAACGTTCCCGTGCCAAAACCGAGCACCGGCACCTTGAGCCCTGATGTACCCAACACACGATATTCCATGTCGCCTCCTCGTCTTGGCGAGATCGGAAGGCGCACGCTAGGGCGTCGGCTTCGTGGTAAAAACCCTCGTGCGAGCGAATCAGTTTTCGCGTTTCGTCGAAAATCATGGACCGCATCACCGATCTGCAGCTGTTCCTGCGCGTTCTCGATCTCGGCTCGATCAGCGCGGCGGCACGCAGCCTCGATCTGTCGGTCGGCGTCGCAAGTCAGCGTCTGAAGCGTTTGGAACGTGCGCTTGGCGTCAAGCTCCTCCATCGCAGCACCCGGCAACTGCATGCCACGCCCGAGGGCATCGCGCTCGCCGAGCAAGGGCGCAGCTTGATCGAAGATCTCGAAGCCTTGACGAGCAGCTTGCGGCAAGCGGGCAAGGACGTCGCCGGTACGCTGCGCGTGACGGTCCCGGCCGCGTTCGGCCGTCAGTACATCTCGCCGCTCTTGCCGCAATTCCTGCACCGCTATCCGTCGTTGCGGGTATCGATCGACATGAGCGATACGCTCGTAGATCTGGTCGGCGAAGGGTTCGATTTGGCGATCCGCATCGGGCAGCTCGAAGACTCGAGCCTTGTTGCGCGGCGCCTGGCCGCAAACCGGCGCGTGCTCTGCGCGGCCCCGAGCTATCTGAAAAGGCGCGGCACGCCGCAGCACCCGCAGGAGCTCGCCGAGCATGACTGCCTGTTGATGCTCGGTCCCAAAGGTCCGCGCGACCAATGGACGCTCACGGCGCCCGACGGCACGGTCGCGAGCATGCGCGTCCGCGGCCGCCTGGAGAGCAATATGGGCGAGGCCATCCGCGAAGCGGCGCTCGCCGGGCTCGGCATCTCGCTGCATTCGCTGTGGCACGTATGCGACGATCTGCGCAACGGACGCCTCGTTCTCGTACTGCCCGACTATCGGCTCGCCGACAGCGCGATCTATGCCGTGATGCCGCCGCGCCGGATGGTGCTGCCGCGCGTGCGAGCATTCATCGATTTCGTCTCGGAGCAGTTGCATCCGATCCCACCGTGGGAACGCGTGCCGCTCACGCCGCGCAAGACGCGTCGTTGACTCATCATTGCGCCGGCATCACTTCTGTTTTTCTTCTCCGGGCGCTAAATCAACCGCTCGCACGCAGATTGGCCGCGTAGAATGCGACGCTCCCCGCCTCGGAGAAGCCGCAGTGACGTGGCGAACATGGCTGATTTTTCCCCTTCTGTGCGTGCTTTGGGGCATGCCCTACTTCTTCATCAAGCTCGCGCTCGTGGAGCTTTCGCCGATCGCGGTCGCATGGAGCCGGCTGACATTGGCGGCGCTCGTGCTGGTGCCGATCGCGCTGCATCGACGGGTGCTCTTGCCGGCGCTGCGCCATAAGCTCGCGATCGTGGCTTTCGGGATCGTCGAGCTCGTCATTCCGTTCTCGTTGATCTCGTTCGGCGAGCAATGGATCAGCTCTTCTCTCGCCGGCATCCTCGTTGCGACCGTGCCCCTTGCCATCGTCGTGATCGCACCGTTCTTCGGCGTGAAGGAAAAGCTCGGCGCACGGCGCTTCGTCGGCCTGATCGTCGGGCTCGTCGGGGTCGTCGCGCTGCTCGGCGTCGATACGGGCGGCGCGCCGCAACAGTGGCTCGGGGTGCTATGTCTTTTCGGCGCCGTGATCGGCTACACGATCGGCCCCTTGATCGTGCAGCGCTACTTGGCAGGCGTGGATCAACTGGGCGCGTTATCGGCCAGTCTGATCGTGGCTTCGATCGTGCTCTTGCCGTGGGCCCTGTTGGAGGTGCCGACGGCGCTTCCCTCGTCGCTGACGCTGACGTCGATCGGCATCCTCGGTATTTTTTGTACAGCGCTCGCCCTGCTCTCGTTCTTCTATCTGATCAACACGGCAGGAGCGGCACGCGCTTCGGTGGTCGCCTACATCTGCCCGGCAGTGGCCGCGCTGCTCGGCGTGCTGCTGCTCAACGAGCCGTTCGGTTTCGGCAGCGCCGCGGGCCTGGCGTTGATCTTGGTCGGTTCGTGGATGGCCACCGGGGGTGCGCGCCGAGAGCCGGCGCGCGAACCGGCGATGGCGCAGCAAGAAGTAGGAACATAGCTCAGCGCGCCAAAGCGGCACGCGTCCAAGCGCTCGCCGCGGCGTCGGCACCGACTTATGTGAGAGGCGCATCGACCGACAGGTCGATGCGGACCGTCATTGCCAATTGTGGCGCGCGCGGAATTCTTTGACTTGCCGCTCCGCTTCCTCGCGCTCCCAGCCGTAGCACTCCTGCAGCTTGGTGGCGAGCACGTCGGCCCGGCCTGCCAGCTCCTCGATTTCCTCGTCGGTCAATCGGCGCCAGCGCTGTTTGATGCGACTCTTGATGCGCGAGAAATCAATGCCGCTCACGTCTCTGTTCACTGCCATCGCCTCCCGGATCGCCTCGTCGCGTCCTTGCTATGTATCTCCAATGCGAACGGCACGTTATTGCCGCTTCCCGAAATGACCTAGGGGCAAATAAGTTCCAGGGGCGCAAACGCAAAGGGCGTGCGTCCTTGGTTCGCGGATGCGCCGTGCGGAAATGGGATGCGTTTGCACGGCGCACGCAGCATCAGGCGCGTTCGGCGCGCGCGGCGTAACAGCCGAGCTTGGCGTAATGCAGGTGCACGTAGCTGACGGACGGCTGCGCCAGCATGCGCTCGATAGCCTCTGCCAGCTCGGTACCGGACACCAGGTCGCCCGCGCAGAACATGTGCCGCTCGTCGAAACCGCGCAGCGACATCATGCGGGAACGGAACAGCGCCGGCACTTCGCCGGGTGCGCAGCGCGCTTCGACCGCGCGCTCGCGGACAAAGATCGCATGCGCCGCTCGAAACGGCGTGCGGGCCGGCTGATGCTCGTAGTTGAGCAGCAGCACCGTCTCGCCGATTTCCGCATCGACCAGGCTGACGCGGCAGGGGAAGCCCGGGTTGGCATCGGCAACGACGCGCAGCGCATTGCGTTCTTTGAGCGCCTCGTCCGAGAGGGAGAAGAGCTCCGCGAACGACTCGCGGGGCAAGGGAAGAATCCTGAAGGTCATAGCGGCTCCGGCGGAGGAAATATCACGGCGCGCATACTGCATGCGGCGCGCGCGGAATGCTCTCCGCCGATTGCGCTCGAATCCTGGTGCGGGCTAAAAGCCGTCGCGGCCGTGGACGCTCAGGTCGCGCACCATGCGGACCGCATTGTCACGACCTTGGTAGTAGCCCGGGACCACGTCCGTCTCGCTGTAACCCATCGCGGCGTAGAAGCGGCGCGCTCCCACATTGCTTTCGCGGACCTCGAGTCGGATCGTGAAGATGCCCGCGACGATGGCCGTCGTTTCGAGCCAAGTGAGCAACTGTCGGCCGATTCCCGAACGCTGCCGGCTCGGCAGGACGCCGAGCAGATTGAGGTGGGCACTCACGTCGCCGAACTGCATGATCGCAAAGCCGACGAGCTGCGCCCGATCGCGCGCCACGAGCACGGTGCTCTCCTTGTCGTGGATGTAGCGCAGGATGCGCTCGCGACTCCACATCGGCACGAGATCCGTCTCGATCAGCCAGCGCGAGATGTCCGCGATTGCCGCAGCATCCGCGCGACGCGCGAGCTCGCAGGTACAGACTGAAGGCATGGCCGTAGCGTAGCACCGAAAAATGGCAAACGGACTACAGGCTACGGGCTACGGCCAGAAACGTGCGAATTGCGCTTCATCGGCCCTGGCGGGCGCTGGCCAGAAGACGCGCGCAGGGCGTGTCTTGCGCCAGCCTCGAGCTCGCGAAGCTAGCGAACCTCTTCCAACCCGCCCACCACGCCGTGCGGCGAGAGCAGCACTTGCCACAGCTGGATGCGGCGCGCGCGGAAGCTCGCCGCCGAGCACATCAGCCAGAACTCCCACATGCGGCGGAAACGCTCGCCGTACTTCGGCGCAAGCTCCGGCCAGCTCGCGCGGAAACGGTCGTACCAGCACATGAGCGTGCGGTCGTAATCGGGCCCGAAGGAGTGCCAATCCTCGATGACGAACAGCTCTTCGAGCGCCTCGGCAATCTGCTTGGTCGAGGGCAACAGCGAGTTCGGAAAGATGTACCGCTCGATCCACGGATCGTTCGCGCGCTCGGAAATGTTGCTGCCGATGGTGTGCAGCAGGAACAAACCGTCATCCACGAGCAACCGTCGCGCGTGCTCGAAGTACGTCCGGTAATTGCGCAACCCGACGTGCTCGAACATGCCGATCGAGAAGATGCGGTCGAACTTGCCCTGCAGCGCGCGATAGTCGGTGAGGATGATCTTGACCGGCAGATGCTTGCAGCGCTCGGCAGCGGTTGCCGCCTGATTCTTCGACACGGTCACGCCGGTCACCTTCACGCCGTAGCGCTCGGCCGCAAATTGCGCCGCGCCACCCCAGCCGCAACCGATGTCGAGCACTTCCATACCCGGCTCGAGGCGCAGCTTGCGGCAGATCAGATCGAGCTTCGCCTCCTGCGCGCTGTCGAGATCGTGCGCGTTACGCCAATACGCGCAGCTGTAGATCATGCGCGCATCGAGCATGCGTTCGTACAGATCGTCGCCGATGTCGTAGTGCTGCTCGCCCACTTTGAACGAGCGGCGCGGCGACTGGCGGTTGAACACGTGCGTCTGCAGCGACATCCACCATTTGTGAACGGAGCGCACGCGCCGCTCGGCGGAGGCGCGAAAGACGCGCGTCAGCATCTCGTCGAGCTGCTCGCAATCCCATTGCCCATCCATGTACGATTCGCCGACGCCGAGCGTGCCGTGCCAGAGCACGCGCTTGAAGAACGACGGGTCGTTCACGCGGATGTCCCACGGATTCGGTCCGTCGAGCGCAACTCCCGTACCGTCGAGTAACGATTCGATGGCCTGACGAGCTTTCGTCATTCGGTGTGCCCTTGTGGTGCCCTTCCCCAGGCGGGTCCGTCGTGAATGGTACCTATTGTGAGCACGCAGTGAGAACCGAAACCCTTCGGCACGCCCAATTTCGCATAGAGTCGCGACAATTCGCGTGATTCGACGACGGCAACCGTGATCCAGGTGCGCGGCTTCATTCTCCAGGCGAGCTACCGCGTGATCTCCCGCGGCAGCCGGCGCGTACCGGTCATACATATATATGGCCGTCTCTGCGACGGGCGGAGCTTTCTCGTGCGGGACGACCGACAGCGCCCGCACTTCTACATCCGGGCCGCCGATGCGGCGCGCGCCGCACGCCTGCGGGTACCGCCGCCGCAGCCGAGCGACAAGCAAACCTTTGCCGACGAGCCCGTCTGTCGGATCGAGGTCCAAACGCCGCAAGACGTCCCGCCCCTGCGCGAGCGGCTTCACGCGGCCGGCGTCGAGACGTTCGAAGCGGATGTGCGCTTTGCGCTGCGCTATTTGATCGAGCGCGGCATCAAGGGTGGCTGCGAAGTCGTCGGCGAGCCCGCCGCGGCCGCCGGGGTCGATCTCATCTTCGACAACCCGACGCTCACACCAGCCGACGTCGCCATCGAGCCGCGCGTGCTCGCCTTCGACATCGAAACCGACCCGCAAGCCGAGCGGCTCCTTGCGATCTCGCTTTATGCGCCTGGCATCGACGAGGTGCTGATCGCAGATCCGCCCGGCCGGCCGATGCCGCCGCACGCGACCGCCTGCGCCGGCGAAGCGGCAGCGCTCGATGCGTTCTGCGAACGGGTGCGTGCGTTCGACCCGGACGTGCTCACCGGCTGGAACACCATCGATTTCGATCTTGCGGTCTTGCAGAAGATTGCCGCGCGCCTCGACCATCCTTTGACGCTCGGTCGCGAGCCGGGCGCGCTGCGGCTACGCAAGGCGGAAGGCTACTTCGGCAGCGGCCAAGCGAGCATTCCGGGCCGGCTCGTGCTCGACGGTATCGACCTCTTACTCGGCGCGTTCGTGCGCATGGACGACTATTCGCTCGATGCCGTCGCGCGCGAAGTGCTCGGCGAAGGCAAGGCGGTCGTCGGCAAGGTGCGCGAGCGCAGCTCGGAGATCCTCCACAATTACCGGCACGACCTCGATGCCTTCGCACTTTACGCACGCACCGATGCCCGTCTCGCCTATCAAATCGTCGAGCGCTTGAATCTGATTCCGCTCGCCTTTGCGCGCAGCCGCCTCACCGGCATGACACCCGATCGCGTGGCAGCGAGCATCGCCTCGTTCGACTTTCTGTACTTGAGCGAGCTCGAACGGCTGCGGCGCGTCGCCCCCAGCGTACGCGGCGACGACGCGCGCGTGCACGCCGCCCAGCACGGCGGCTACGTGCTCGAGCCGATCCCGGGCCTGCACGGCAATGTCTGGGTATTCGATTTCAAGAGTCTGTATCCCAGCATCATTCGGACGTTCAATATCGATCCGCTGTCGTACGTCGCCGCACCGAGCGACGATGAGGATCTGATCCACACGCCGGGCGGCGCCTTTCGTCGCGCGCCGGCGATCCTGCCGCGCCTGCTCGACCGGCTCTTCCCGCAACGCGAAGCGGCGAAAGCGAACGGCGACGATGTAGCCGCGAACGCCATCAAGATCCTCATGAATTCGTTTTATGGCGTGCTCGGCACGCCGGCTTGCCGCTTCTACAATCCGGCGCTCGCGAACTCGATCACCGGGACGGGACGCGAGCTGCTCTTGTGGTCGAAGGAATGGTTCGAACGTGCGGGCTTCGTCGTGCTCTACGGCGATACCGACAGCCTCTTCGTGCAAGCTGGGATAGACGATGCCGATGCCGCACTCGCACGCGGCCGCGAGCTCGCCGCGACTCTCAATCGCAAGCTGGCGGATTACATTGCCGCTCGTTGGAGCGTCACGAGCAAGCTCGAGCTCGAATTCGAGAAGCTCTATCTCAAGCTCTTTCTGCCGCACGCCCGCCACAGCACGCGCGGTGCGAGCAAACGCTACGCAGGGCTCTTGTACGGTTCGAACGAAGTGCAATTCGTCGGCATGGAGGTCGTGCGCCGCGACTGGACCGAGCTCGCCAAACAAGCGCAACGCGAGCTCTACTTGCGGCTCTTCACCGACCAGCCCGTCGATACCTATCTAGCCGACCTCGTGCGCCGCGTACGCAACGGACAACTCGACGATGCCCTCGTCTATCGCAAGAACCTGCGCAAGGATGCCGACGACTACACGGCAACCACCCCGCCGCATGTCGCCGCTGCGCGCAAATCGACGCAGGGCACAGGCCGGCTCGTTGCGTACGTGATGACCACCGCCGGCCCCGAGCCGCTGGACAACGTGCGGCACCCCATCGACCGCGAGCACTACGTCCAGAAGCAGATCAAGCCGGTCGCCGAGCCGGTTCTCTCGGTGCTCGGCCTGTCCTTCGAGCGCGTCATCGGCGACAGCAGACAGCTCGACCTCCTCGGTTGACGCCTGCGCCGGAACAGCGCGCGCTTGGTTGACAGTGCACTACGCTGGCGCACGCGGCGCCGCCAAACAACTCCCTGCACGGCCCTTGCACTGCCGCAGGCCCTTGTTCATTAGCCATTTGCACCGTCGTTGGTCCGTTGCACCGTCCTGGCACGTTTTTCGCTGTATCCCTCGCGACGCGAGGTGCGAATGCAGAACAATGCCTTCGACGAAATGCATACCGCCGACGGGGAGGTGCGCGAGCACTACCGTACGCTTGCGTCTTGGCTCGCGAAGACACCCGCCGATCGGCTGGCACTGAAGCGTGCAGAAGCCGACGCATTTTTCCATCGACTCGGCATCACCTTTGCCGTTTACGGAGAAGAAGCAGGCACCGAACGGTTGATTCCGTTCGACATCATCCCGCGCATCTTTCCGCGCGATGAATGGGAGCGGCTTGCCGCCGGTCTCAAGCAGCGCGTGCGCGCGCTCAACGCATTCATCGCGGACATCTACCACGGTCAGGAGATCTTGAAGGCAGGGCGCACCCCGCCCGAGCAAGTGCTGTGCAACAGCCAATATCGCCCCGAGATGCAAGGCATCGATATGCCTGGCGATATCTACGCGCACGTAGCGGGCATCGACGTCGTGCGCGCCGGACGCGGCGAGTTCTATGTCCTCGAAGACAACCTGCGCGTGCCCTCCGGCGTGTCGTACATGCTCGAAGACCGCCGCATGATGATGCGCTTGTTCCCGGAGCTGTTCGCGCTGCACTCCATCGCACCGGTCGAGCACTATCCCGACCTGCTCCTCGAAAACCTGCGCAGCGTCGCGCCCGCCGGCGTCAACGATCCGACCGTCGTGCTGTTGACGCCTGGCTCGTACAACAGCGCGTATTTCGAGCATGCCTTTCTGGCACAGCAGATGGGTATCGAGCTCGTCGAAGGACAGGATCTCTTCGTCGATCAAGAATTCGTCTACATGCGCACGACGCGCGGCCCGCAACGCGTGGACGTGATCTATCGCCGCATCGACGACGACTTCCTCGATCCGTTGGCGTTCCGGCCCGAATCGATGCTCGGCGTTCCAGGCCTCCTCGCTGCGCAACGCGCCGGCAAGGTCACCATCGCCAATGCGATCGGCACGGGCGTGGCAGACGACAAGTCGATCTATCCGTATGTGCCCGAGATGATTCGCTTCTACTTGGGCGAAGAACCGCTCCTCTCCAATGTGCCGACATACGTGCTGCGCAATCGGGAAGACCTCGCCTACGTGCTCGATCATCTCGACGAGCTCGTCGTCAAGGAAGTCCATGGCGCCGGCGGCTACGGCATGCTGATCGGCCCCAAGGCCAGCAAGGAACAGCTCGCGCAATTTCGCGCACGCATCATGAGCGCACCGGAGCGCTACATCGCCCAACCGACGCTTGCCCTGTCCACTTGTCCGACATGCGTCGAGTCCGGCATCGCGCCTCGTCATATCGATCTGCGGCCGTTCGTGCTGTCGGGACGCGAAGTGACGCTCGTGCCGGGCGGCCTGACGCGCGTGGCGCTGCGCGAAGGCTCGCTCGTGGTGAACTCGTCGCAAGGCGGCGGCACCAAGGACACCTGGGTCTTGGAGCGGTGAGCGCATGCTGAGCCGAACCGCCGATCACCTCTACTGGATGGCGCGCTACACCGAACGCGCCGAAAACCTCGCGCGCATGCTCGAGGTGAACTATCGCAACTCGCTGCTGCCGCAGGATCCAGAGACCATCGAACAAGGCTGGGCCGCGACGCTCACCATCATCGGCCTGCTCGATGCGTATCGCGCTCGCTACGGCGCCGTCACGGCACACAATGCGATCGCCTTCATGGCATTCGATCGCGACAACCCGCTCAGCATCTATGCATGTCTGCGCGCAGCGCGCGAGAACGCACGAGCGGTACGCGGCACGCTCACCTCCGAGATCTGGGAGACGGTCAACGCGACGTGGCTGGAGATGCGCGTTGCGAGCCTGCGCCCGACGAGCGAGGCCGAAATCGGCAATTTCTTCGAGTGGGTCAAGCACCGCTCGCATCTCACGCGCGGCGTGATTCAAGGCACGATGCTGTGCGACGAAGCCTGGCACTTCGCGTGGCTCGGCACGTATCTCGAGCGCGCCGACAGCACGGCGCGCATCCTCGACGTGAAATATCACCTGCTGCTGCCGCAGGGCGAGCACGCAGGCGGCGCTGCCGACTACTACCAGTGGAGCGCGCTCTTGCACTCCGTCTCGGCTTTCGAGATCTACCGGCGCGTCTACCGCGATCTCATCACGCCGCGACGCGTCGCCGAGCTCCTGATCCTGCGCGAGGACATGCCGCGCTCGCTGCATCGGTCCATCTCGGAGGTCTATGCGCACCTCGTCGCGGTCCGAAATGCGCACTCGGCCGAAACCGAACGCCGGGCCGGCGAGCTGCACGCCTCGCTGCGCTTCGGACAGATCGACGATGTGTTCAAGATCGGTCTGCACGAATATCTCGTCGGCTTCCTGCAACGCGTGCGCGACCTCGGCGAGCGTGTCGCGCGCGATTTCCTCGTCTCCGCTACCGACTGAGGCATGCCATGCACCTGCACATTCGCCACGAAACGCTCTACAGCTACGGCGAGCCGGTCAAGCGCAGCGTCCAGAACCTGCGTCTGACGCCGCGCCGCGATCCGGTCCAGCGCGAGCTGCAGTGGACGATCTCCGCGCCGGGGCGCCACAACTCGCAGATCGACGCGCACGGCAACGTCGTGCACCTGCTGACGCTCGATGAGCCGCATCGCGAAATTCGCATCGTCGTCAACGGCGTCATCGAGACGCTCGACGACGAGCGCAGCCTGCCCGACGAGGGTCAGCTCTCGCCGCTCACGTATCTCGCCGAGACGCCGCTGACGCGACCGGATGACACGATTCGACGTTTCACCGCGCGGTGCTTGGGTGGATCCGGCGATCGTTATGAGCAATTGCTGCGGCTTGCCGAGGCCGTGTGCGACGCGGTCGAGTACGTGCCAGGCGCCACCGAGGTTCACGAGTCCGCGATCGAATCGTTCAAGCGCGGCAAAGGGGTCTGCCAGGATCATGCGCACATCTTTATCTCCTGCTGCCGCAGTGCCGGCATTCCGGCGCGATACGTGAGCGGGTATTTCTACACGGGGGACCAGGGGCATGTTGCGAGCCACGCATGGGTCGACGTCTGGCTCGAATCCGAGCACGCGTGGCGTTCGATCGACGTCACTCATCGTACGAGCGCCTACGGCCGCTACTGCCGACTTGCGGTGGGCCGCGATTACATGGACGCCTGTCCGATTCGTGGCGTGCGGCGCGGCGGGGGCGACGAGCACATGCAGGTGAGCGTCATCGTGGCCACGTCCGCCCAGCAACAACAGCAACAGTAACGCGTACCGTTCCAAATCAGGGTATGCGCGCTGGGAATCCGCCGGCGCGGCCTCTAAGATGCGCCTCATCGCACCACGATAACGCAGGCCAACGAGAATGCCGGCGATGAACCTTGGCAACCTTTTCGGGCGATGCTCGCTCGCACAACCGATCGATCTTTGACATGACTTACTGCGTCGGCATGCTCCTCGATGCGGGCTTGGTGTTTCTCGCCGATTCGCGCACCAACGCCGGTGTCGATCAGATCAGCACCTTCCGTAAAGCCACCGTATTCGAATGGGAGGGCGACCGTGTGATGGTGATGTTGAGCACGGGCAATCTCGCGATCTCGCAATCGCTCGTCAGCATCTTGCGCGAGCGCATCGAGACGGCGCCGACGAGCCTGCGCACCGCGCCCAACATGTTCGAAGCCGCACGCGAAGTCGGCGATGCGCTGCGCGAAGTGCATCGGCGCGATGCCGAGGCGCTGCGCCTGCACGGCATCGAGTTCAACGCCTCGTTCATCTTCGGCGGACAGATCGGCAAAGAGGCGCCGCGCCTGTTCTGCATCTATGCACCGGGCAACTTCATCGAAGCGACGCGCGATACGCCCTACTTCCAGATCGGCGAGTCGAAGTACGGCAAGCCGATCCTCGACCGGGTCGTCACGCGCAGCTCGAGTCTCGCTCAGGGCGCAAAGTGCGCATTGATCTCGATGGACTCGACCATTCGCTCGAATCTCTCGGTCGGGCTGCCGCTCGATCTCATCTGCATTCAGCGCGACGCGCTGCGTGTCCACAGCCACGTCAACATCACCGAAGATCACGCCTATTTCCGCATGATCCGCAGCCGCTGGAGCGAGAGCCTGCGGCATGCGTTCCACGAGCTGCCCGATCCAGAGTGGCTGCGCCGCAGCTGACGCGCTCGCGTTCCTGCCGGACTGTGTACGATCGGCGACAGCCGTCTCGGTCCGCCCGAGCGCTCCGTCACAGCCTCTTGCTCCCAAAGTGGGCGGCGGCGATGCACCCCTTTACAATACCGGCCCACCTCCGGCAGCGCTGAGCCGTTCGGAGGCGAACGACAGCCAACAAGAGGAAAGCACATGAAGCAGTTTCTGCAGAGGTCGGTTGTTTACGTTCTGATCGTCTCTCTCCTGGGCCTCGCCTCCCCGGCCGTGGTGCAGGCCGAGATCATCGGCACGCTCGCCGGACTGGATGCGGCACAGCGGGAAGCGAACCTCGCGAAGATCAACTCCGTGCTCGCGCGCGAGCAGGTGCGCGATCAGATGCGCGCGCTCGGCGTCGACGAGGCGGCTGTGGAAGCGCGCTTGGCTGCGTTGACGAATGCAGAGCTCGAGCGGCTTGCGCAGGAGATCGAGTCGGCCCCTGCAGGCGGCGTGCTCGAAGTGATCGGCATCGTGTTCGTCGTGCTGTTGATTCTGGAAGCGGTCGGCGTCATCGACATCTTCAAGAAGTTCCCGTAAGGATCGCTCACACACGCGATCCAGGCGCACGATCCGCCCGCGCATTGCTTGCGATGCAGACGCGATGATCGGCCTGCGGACGGCGCTTTACGGGATCGTGATCGTCGCGCTCACGCTGATGAGCGGGTGCGCGACGATTCCCCCCGAGCTCGACTCGCCAGCGACGGCCCATCTGCCGCGCCGGGTCGAGCTCAGCTCGACACCTTTCTATCCGCAACAAGCCTATCAATGCGGACCGGCTGCACTCGCGACCGTCCTGCAGGTTGCCAAGGTCGATGCCACTCCCGAGGAGCTGACGCCGGAGGTATTCCTACCCGGCCGTAAAGGCTCGCTCGCGCTCGAGCTCGTCGCTGCGACGCGTGCGCGCGATCGCTTGGCCTATCCGCTCGATCCCTCTCCCCGCGCGCTCCTCGAAGAGCTTGCGGCAGGCCGGCCGGTGCTCGTGATGCAGAATGTCGCGCTCAAGATCGCGCCGACTTGGCATTTCGCCGTGGTCATCGGCTATGACCTCGATGAGCGTACCGTAACCTTGCGCTCAGGTACGGTCGAGCGGCTCGTGATGAGTCTGCGGGGCTTCATGCGCACCTGGGATCTGGCCGATCGCTGGGCCATGGTCGTGCTCGAGCCGGACGAGCTGCCCAGCAATCCGGTTCTCGACAAATACCTCAAAGCGGCGGCGGAGTTGGAGGCGACCGGTCGGCTACAGGCCGCCGCGCGCGCCTATACACGAGCGCACGAGCATTGGCCCGCCTCGCCGTGGCCGGCACTCGGCATCGCCAATGTCGCCTATGCGCAAGGCGATCGAGCCACCGCGGAACGAGGCTATCGAACCGCGCTGGCGCTCGATCCGGGGCATGTCGTCGCCAATCACAACCTCGCCGAAGTGCTCCTCGCGCGCGGCTGCGTGACGGAAGCGCGCGCATACGCGCAACGCGCGCTGGACGGCGCGATCGGCACGCCGTTGGAGCAGACGGTACGCGCCACAGCCGACAAGATCGCGCGCACGACGCAGCCCGATACGTGCTTGGAACGCTCGCCGTGAGCATTCGCTGCGCGGCGCTGCGCGCAACGGAGCGACAAACTCGATCGCACCGCACACGTCGCATCGAGAGCGTCTCGTAATTCGGACCCCGCGGTATCGTTATCCGACACTTCATCGACGACACTTTGCGTCGAGATCAGCGCACACCCTAGGTTGTCTCGTTGCCGTTGAAAGTTCATCGACGAGCGATTCGTGGGCGTTAGAACGCCTGCCGCACGAATAGCGCGTGCGGAGCGCCCCTCGCGCGAATCGAGCGTTCGATGACGCCGAACGCATCGAGATACAGTGCCGAAACGATCGCGCAGAAAGGATTGGCCCCTCCCTCGCACGAAGGAGCGGCCCAGTGCACCCCCTGCTCCGCGTCCCGCCGATTCCACGCGCCCGATCGCCCGCAAGCACGATTTCTTGTGGAGCGCCCCCAGCGATCGATGGCTGTCCATGTGCCATCAGCTCGCGAACAAGACGGAGACGAGCGAGCTTACGTATGCCCTGCTGCAGCACCGCCGCTGTTGGAGCGACCAGCACGAGCGCGCCCCCGAGGAGACGTCCGTCTCCCCTGAGCGCCCCAAGCGGCGTCGCGGTAACCGGAAAGTGCAGGACACCGAAAGTGCAGGACACCCATCAACCCCAAGGGTCGAACCCGGGGCGAACCACCCTCGCCGACCGCGACGACCGACGAGGCACCTAGGCCGCAGTCCGGGGCCTAAGTTCGGGACACCCATCGACCGTGCGGTGCTCGCAATCGTCACCAACAGATTGAGGACACCCACTTCCAGGCGAAACCACGGTTCAGGACACCCACTGCGCTCGGACATGTTCGACTGCCCCGGCAGCGCTCGCAGCAAGCGTTTGGTGGATGTCCCAGTGTGACGGGGATGTCTCGATCCACGGCGGAGTAGGTCGCGGTCAAGGGAACGGCGCCAAAGTGGCGGCAGCGATCGTACGCAGAGTCGCTCTCTTGGGGGATGTGGCAGGAAGCACCGCCTGGGACTGGCGCGGCCGGAGGGATTCGAACCCCCGACCACCTGGTTCGAAGCCAGGTACTCTATCCAACTGAGCTACGGCCGCGCAGGAGGCCGGAAGTTTAGACCATCGCCCCGCCCTTGCCGAGCCTGCGGCAGTCGCAAGCGTCTGTTGGAACGAGGCTATCCGCGCGAATCGATTCAATTGATGGGTGACCTCGTTTCCTGTGACTTCCGAACCGTTCTCCGCGACTTGGTGGGTGTCCCGAAAGAGCGGTCCCCCGAGAGCGATGGGTGTTCCAACAGACGCGACCGACGTGGTTGATGGGTGTCCTCAATCTGTTGGTGACGATGGCGAGCGTCGCAGCAGTCGATGGGTGTCCCAAACTTAGGCCCCGGACTGCGGCCTAGGTGTTTCGTCGGTCGTCGCGGTCAGCAAGGGGTGGTTGGCCCCGGGGTCGATCCTTGGGGTTGATGGGTGTCCCGAACTTCCCGCGCAGTCAGGCCTTGGGGTTGATGGGTGTCCCGAACTTCCCGCGCAGTCAGGCCGGCTCGTCGAACACAGCGTCAAGATCATCGACATCGGTTGTACCGGCGGCCACCGCATGGCGCGCGCGGTCATCAGCTTCCGGCCAAACGGACAGCGTCAACGATGCGGCCACGGCCACCAGCATGCGCTGGGTCCCTCTCAGCCACCTACAGCCGGTGGCGGTCACATGGGTCGTCGAAGCGGCGCTCATCCCTTTTCTCCTCGCAGCGGAACCTCATCCGCTAAGAGGAGCGAGCCCGCCGAGTGGCTCAGGATTTCGTTGGAGGATCGCTCAGCCCGCGCCGTGATCGCTCTGCGCGCCCCCGCCGCGACCTTGGTCCTGCAACACGAGCGAAAGCCGTAGATCGAGCTGGCTGTTCACGAGCTTCATCACGCTCAGGAAGTCGCGCTCTTCGATCCCCATCGAGGATCGCAAGTTATTTTTCACGAGCGCCACCAGCGCCTCGCGCGCTTCGGTCAACCGCCGCACCAAGGTCGCGCGCGACACCCCGTACATCGTCGCCAACTGTGCTGTCGTAACACCCTGCGCGAAATGCAGCCGCAGCAGCGCTCGCTGATCTGACGGCAGCTGTCTACACGCCGTCGCGAATGCCGCGCTCACCGGCGCGCTGTAGACCTTCTTGATCATCGAGATCTCGTGATCGGCCCAGGCCATTTGCGCTTCGAGCGCCGCTTCGTACCCGTCATGGTGCTGCTCGGCACGCTTGCTGAGCGCCAGCGCCTCGCGCACGGCCGTCGCGCGCACCCAGCCCTCGAGCGAACCGGCGCCGCTATAGCTACTCAACGCGGCCGGCCGATCCGGCTCGGCAACGAGACAGCGCGTGGCAATGATCTGACGAACCTCGGAAACGGTTTCTCGATCGCGCGCGACCCGCGCGATGTACTGCGGAATGCGAGCGCCAAAACGCTCCAAGAACTCGGCAATCGCCGCGGGAATCTGCGCCAAGCAGGCCGCCGCCAGATATAAATCCGCCGCACGCTGCTCGTCCCCGCCCCAGATCGTCGCGTGCTCGGCACGCGCCTCTGCAAACTCGGCGAAAATCGCCAAGGGCAGATCGATCAGCGGAAACGCGTGCCGTCCCGCTCGATACGCTCGTTCGATTGCTTCGTTAACGGACATGTCGACAGGCTATCATGCAGGCCTGCGCGTCTCAGCCAAGTACAACACATAATCATGCGCAACGACTGTCCCGCCCCCGACGAGCTTGCCGCGTTCGCGGCCGGCGATCTGCCTCCCACAGTCAAATCCCTGGTCGAGTCGCACATCTCGGTCTGCGAGGCGTGCTTGGAGGCAGTCGGTTACCTAACGAGCCAATCCGCCACGCGCTCGGAAAGCCTGCCGAGCGCACACCCCACGCTGGCGAAACCCGACCAGGTCATGGGCGGCTATCGCCTCGTCCGTCTGATCGGCGAAGGCGGCATGGGCGAGGTATGGGAAGCGCAGCAAAGCGAGCCGGTCAAGCGCACCGTCGCGCTCAAGCTGCTCAAGACCGGGATGGACACCCGCCAGATCGTCGCGCGCTTCCAAGCTGAACGACAGCTCCTTGCGCTGATGCAACACCCCTGCATCGCGCAGATGCTCGACGCCGGCATCAGCGACAACGGTCGACCGTACTTCGTGATGGAGTACGTCGACGGCGTACGCATCACGACCTACTGCGACCGTGCGAGGCTCAGCGTGCGCGAGCGCCTGGAGCTCTTCAAGCAAGTGTGCGCCGCCGTCCAGCACGCGCACCAGAAAGGCGTCATCCATCGCGATCTCAAGCCGTCGAACGTGCTGGTGACGATCCGCGACGGCAAACCGCTGCCGAAAGTCATCGACTTCGGTCTCGCCAAGACAGTCGAGAGCGACATCAAGGACAACTCACTTACCGAGATCGGCACGATGCTCGGAACACCCGCTTACGCGAGCCCCGAGCAGATGAGCCTCGGCGTCATCGACGTCGATACTCGCAGCGACGTCTACTCGCTCGGCGTGCTGTTGTACGAGCTGCTGATCGGCGTGCTGCCGTTCGAAGCCGAGCATGGTCGTTCGATCCTCGAGGTGCGCCAAGCGATTCGCGATCACGAGCCGCCGCGACCGAGCGTGCGAGTCTCTCGCCTCGGCGAACGGCTGTCGACGATCGCACAGGCGCGCAGCGTCGACGCGCCGCTCCTGCGCCGGCAGCTGCGCGGCGATCTCGACTGGATCGTCATGAAGGCGTTGGAGAAACAGCGCGAACGCCGCTATGCCTCACCGCACGAGCTATCGCTCGACATCGACCGGTACTTGAATCACGAGCCGATCGTCGCCCGTCCGCCGAGCACATCGTATCGCGTAGGCAAGTTCGTGCGCCGTCATCGTCTCGGCACGGCGTTCGCGACGATCATTGTCGCGCTCGGCGTCGCTTTCGTTGCAGTCACGTTCGCGCAAGCACGGCGTGTTGCGGCCGAGCGCGATCGTGCCACGGCGCAGGCGGAACGGGCGGAGGCGATCAATGCATTCATGCAGGAAACATTTGCCGCCGCCGATCCGTGGCAGACCGGCCGCGACATCAGCGTGCGCGAAACGTTGGCAGAAGCGGTGCGACGCATCGACACCACCTTTCAAGCGCAGCCTCTGCTCGCCGCCGACGTGCGCCGTACGATCGGCATGACCTATCTCGCGTTGGGACAGCTCGACGAGGGCGAGCCGCTGCTCCTTGCCGCGCTCGAGACGCGCCTGCAGCACCTGGGAAAGGAACACCTCGATGTCGCGGACAGCCTGGCAAGCCTTGCGCAGCTGTACATGCAGCGCACGCGGCGCGACAAAGCGGAAGAGTACGCGCGCCAAGCGCTCGCGATGCGGCAGCAACTCTTGGGCGAAACGCACGAGCTCGTCGGCGACAGCTACTTCCAACTCGCCGAAGTTCTCTACGACGCAGGCAAGTATGCAGAGGCTGCCAGCGCGGCCGAGAGCAGCCTTGCGATCCGCGAGCGCTCACTCGAGCGCGATCCGAACAAGGTTGCGCTGTCGCTGCAAAGCCTGGCCACGACGCTCGCCAACGGGCTTGGCGAATACGCCCGCGCCGAAGAGCTGTTCACGCGCGCCTATGAGATCAATCTCGCGGCGTTCGGCCAGGACGATCTGCGCACCGCCTTGGCCGCCGCGAATCTCGCAACCCACTATGCGGTCCAGCGCGATTACGCGCGCGCCGAACCGCTCTTGACGAGCGTCCTGCCGATTCTCAGGCAGCATCTCGGCCCCACTCACCCGCACGTTGCGACCTACGTGGAAAATCTGGGGGGCGTCATGTTGCAGCTCAATCGCTTTGAGGACTCGTTGCGGCTCGCGGGGGAGGCGCTTGCCATCCGACGCGAGCGCCTCGGCGAGGACAACGCGAACGTCGCCCGCACGATGGTCAACATCGGCATCGTTCAGCGGCGTGCGGGCATGATCGAAGAAGCGGCGCAAACTTTCGAGGCGGCGATACCGATGATGAAGCGCGCCTATGGCGAGCAGCATCCCGACGTCGCCGAATCGCTGTACGTGTACGGCTTGCTCCGCTTATCTCAGCAGCAAGATGCACAAGCGGAGGCGCTGTTCCGGCAGGCGCTTGCGATCCAGACGGCCACGCTGCCCGAGGATCATCCCAACATGGCGAACCCGCGCTACGAGATCGGTTTGCTACTGCTCAAACGCAAGGCGTACGACGAAGCCGAAGCAATGCTACTCAAGGCGCATGCCGTGCATCTGAAAGCGTTCGGTCCCGACGGCGCGGTCACGAAGAACGACGCCCGAGCGCTCGCGCGGCTATACGCCGAGACGAATCGTCCCGAGCAAGCCGAGCAGTATCGCCGCCTCGGCGGAGCAAACTGAGCGCGTTACGCTCGCATGCGCACCTGCGAGAGCAACGCCTGGCTGCGCGCCGGAGATTCGTGATGAAGCGCCGCGCGCTGATCGAGCATGAATTTCGTGCACCACTGAGCCACTTGGGCGTTCAAAATCGAGTGGTGTCCCCACCCGCGGGTACGCACGAAGAGCCCGTTTTTCGCCGCTGCCATGAGCTGCTCCGAATGCACGATCGGCACGATCGTGTCGTCGTGATCGTGCACGATGAAGGTAGGACAATCGAGCGCGCGCAAGGCGACAAGCGGCGACAACTCGTCAGCGTCCGCGCGCGTGCCATAGTGCCCGCAGAGCTTGTCCCAAGTGCGTTCGAGAACCGGCGCGCTCGCGTGGAACATCCATCCCATCTGCTCGAGTACGAGATCGAGGCGCGCGTATCCGCACAACAGCACGAGCCGCGAGGGACGAACGATGCCGTCGCGAGTGGCGAGCAACGTTGCCGCTGCTCCAAGAGAGTGAGCGATCACGGTATCGACCGGACCGATCGTCTGAACCACAGCGCTGATCGCACGCGAGAACTCGATCGGGTCGCTGACTTTGTTGCCGGTGGCACCGTGTCCGGGCGCATCGAACGCAACGACGCGGTAACCGGCGTCGACGAGCGGCTGAACGAATGGCGTCATCTGCGCGGCCACACCGCCCCAGCCATGCACGCACAGCACGGTCGGACCGACCTCACCCCAGATATAGATCTGCACGTTGTGTTTGTTGAATCGCAGCGTGCTGCGTCGGGCCGTCTTGAGAACGGCGTAGGCCCCTGGCCCCACCCGGCGGCTTGGGGGATGACGCGCGACTTGGTAAAGCAGCCAAGCCGCCCAAGCCGGCGAAATACGCTCCGCCACCTTAACGACAGCGCGCGCGAGCCCCCGCGTGATCCGACTCAACCGACGCTTCGAACCCCCCGCCGAGCGACGCGCCTGAGCTCTGGGACTCTTCGAGGTTGTGTTCTTGGTTTCCATGGTCAACTCCTCTAATTACATAGAGGAGCCAACCCGGAAGTTGGCTCACGCCCGCGCACATGCCCCCAGGAAAGGGAGAGAAGGCCGGCAAACTAACTTGGGACACCCATCGGTCCGTTCGGGCCAATCCGGGACACCCACCTACCCGAGACCCAATCTAGGACATCCATCGACTGCGCGACAGACCAGGCAATAGCCGAGCTCACCTAGGCGCAGCGAACATCGTCTGTCGGTAGGTGTCCCAGAATTTCGACTTCTATTCGATTTCTGGATGTCCTACACAACCGTCGGCCGCATGCGAGCGCCACATAGGCCATCGCGGTAATGTTTTTGCAGCCGGACCGGTCTTGAAGTGGCACCATCGGTCACGTTCCGGGCACCCATCGGCGCTGGAACGCATGTTTTTCAATCACGGGGGAGTTTTCATGAGACGCTCGATCACCCTGCTTCTGTCGACCCTCGCGCTGCCGGCCTTGGCTGCGCTCAATGAAGGCGATCCCGCGCCAGACTTCAAAGCGCCCGCCGCGCTCGACGGCCAGGTCTTGGAGTTTTCCTTGAAAGAAGCACTCAGCCGTGGCCCCGTGGTCGTGTATTTCTATCCGTCGGCCTACACGAGTGGCTGTAGCCTCCAGGCGCATACGTTCGCGGAGAACTATGACAAGTTCACGGCCGCAGGCGCATCGATTGTTGGGGTCTCGCTCGACAGCATCGACCGGCTCAAGGAGTTTTCCGCGGACCCGGAATACTGCGCAGGCAAAATCGCCGTCGCCTCGGATGCCGACGGTCGTATCGCTCGCGCATACGACGTGAAAGTGGCCGCCCCCAGGCCAGGCGCGAAAGACATGCGCGGTGCCGAGATCGACCACGGGTTTGCCGAGCGCACGACGTTCATCGTAACGCCCGACGGCAAGGTTGCAGCCACCGTCGGCGGCGTTTCGCCGTTCGAAAACGTCGCGAAGTCGCTGGAGATCGTGCAGCAGCTCGCGAAACGAAACTGAGATCGCGCGTTCGGCGCCGCAAGGAAGACAAGGCGCTCACGCGATACCGTACATCCGCTCGGCGTGCTGGACGCCCTTGATCCAGCGCTGTCCGAGCGCACGCGCATGCGACCGAAGGCGTTCGAGGCGCCCCAGCGCGCGGCCGAATACATTTCCGCGCGGACGCATTGCTTCCTGCCATGCCTGCGCGTCGATGTTCAGCCGCACGAGGATGGAAGGCAGCGACGCGGCGATGGCGCCCGGTTTGTCGTCGCGCCGTGCCCGACCCGTCCAATCGATCAGTGCGAGATAGTCGACGAGCGACATCGGCAGTGCGGGCGCATTCTTTGCGGCCTCTTCTTTGAATGCCAAGAGCGGGACTCGTGTGCGAGCAGACCTTGCTCGCTGGCGCAAGTCCTTGAGCGCACGGATGCGCTCGTATATGGATGTGAACGTCGACTCTTCAGGGGATCGTGCGATGCCTGCCCGGATCGGATTGAGGTCGACGTACACCATTGCAGTGAGCAAACCCGCTTCGTCGAGCAAAGCCTGCGACTTGAAGCGTCCCTCCCAGAAGCGCCCGGTGCAGCCATCTTCTGTATTCGCGCGACGAGCCAAGTATTCATTGAGGCAGCGCATGAACCAACTCACGTCATAGAGCCGTTGCCTCCAGCATTCGATCAGCTGCTCGGCCATCCTGCGCTGCGAATCGGTCGCACCGCCACTCTTCCAGGCATCCACCACCGGCGGCAACGTGAACAACTCGCCCCAGCGCGCCACGACCTCCTCAAATGACCAATTGTGGGCGCGCGATGCATCCACCCGCAACACGAGGTGGTAGTGATCGCTCATGACGGCGTAGGCGCACACATCGATTGCGAATGTCGCTGTGAGATGCGCAAGCCGCTCGAGCACCCAGGTCTTCCGATGCGAGTAATCGCGTCCTGCGTACTCATCGAAGCCCCACAGCCAAGCGCGACGGACGCAGCGAGCCATGACGTGGTAGTAGGGGGTTTCTTGTAGCGATATGAGCGTCTTGCGGGCATAGGTCATGCACCGAGCATCGCCCGACCGCCACAACGATGGTTGTCGAATACCTCGACGTTTGGCGAGAAATGGACCCTCAACAAATTCTGGACACCCATCAAGTCATGCAACGCCCGGAGGCGTCGATCCCCCGATCGGGGACACCCATCTGCCCTCCGGCCCATGATCGCGCACCCCCGGCTCAGCGAGGCCCGTAATCGCAAGCTGTTCGACACCTTCGAACGGTGTTGCTGTGGATGGGTGTCATCAAGTCGCTGGCGGTGGGTGTCCTCTGTTCACTGTTCGGCGGAGGATGATGGGTGTCCTTGAATTTTCGCGGGCGGAACTTTCCTTGACCTCGGCACTTACGGCACCGCGACGTACGGTGACGCACGACGCGTCGCAGCACGTTCGAACCGCGCAAAGAACCATTGGCAGGCTTGCCTGCGATCCGATAGGGGGAACGATGGCTTCATCGGTAGCGATCGAGCTCTTCGAGCTTGCGAACTTGCCGCCGCTTGCCTGGTGCGCTCGGTGGGAGCGGCGCACCCGTGCGCTCACCGTCGTTCATGGCGCCGACGTGGAAAAACGTACCGAAGGATTCGTCGAAGGCGCATGGGCCAGCGATTTTTCAAGCGACGATTTCGACATCACCTTCATGACCGGCACCGGTGCGAAGCGACTGGCTGATCGCTGGCGTTTCGTCGCGCCGAGCCATACGCTCGACCGGCTCTGCGTCCTGAGAACGGACGGTGCCATCTATCTCTCGAACTCGCTGCCCTTCGTGCTCGCGCAATCCGGTGAGCGCCTCGACCCCGACGTCGTCTTCTACAACAACTACCTCTCTTCGATCCGCTTCGGGCTCAAGCACTACAAGCGCTCCATCCCAACCCAAAGCGGTCGCGTCATCGAGCTCTACTACGCGTGCAACTTGGATCTGACCGATGACGGCAGCTTGGTGCGCGAGCCCAAGCCGCGCTCGCCGGACTTTCACAGCTACGCCGAATACCGCAGCTATCTCGATGCGACCGTCGCCGCCATCACCCGCAATGCCGCCGATGATCGCCGCAAGGCCCGCTACGCGCCGCTTGCCACCGCCTCGCGCGGCTACGATTCCGTGGCTGCCATGGCGATCGCGCGCAGCGTCGGCTGTACCGAAGTCGTCACATTCCGCGAATCGCGCGGCACTGTGGGTGAAGAGGATTGCGGCACTCCGCTCGCGCTGCGACTTGGCATGACCGTCAAGGAGTTCGGCCGGCTGGATTACCGCCGCTGTCCCGACTTTCCGGAAATCGAGAACAGCGGCGGGCCCAACGAGTTCTTGTCTTTCGGGAATACGCCGCGGCGGCGTCTACTCTTCACCGGATTCCATGGCGACAAGCTGTGGGACAAGCACTGCGCCAAAGTCACGCGCGACATCGTCCGCGGCGATGCGAGCGGCGCGAGCTTGACCGAATACCGGCTGCGTGTCGGCTTCTACCACCTGCCGATTCCGTTCATCGGCGTAGACAGCCATCCCTCGATCCACGCGATCTCGAACAGCGAGGAGATGCGTCCGTGGTCGCTCGGCAACTTGTACGATCGCCCGATCGCCCGTCGTATAGCCGAGGAAGCCGGTATTCCCCGCGAATGGTTTGGGCAGCGCAAGCGCGCCGCGGGCGTCGTGGTGTCGCTCGAAGGTCTCGAAGCCACCATGAGCGAGCGCTCCCTACAGGATTTTCGCGCCTACGTGCGCGACCGTTGGACGCTCGCCAAAGCGCTCAAAGTAAATGCGGCCAAGCTGATCAAACTCGCCGCATATCTGAATCGCGGCGCCGGCAAGGTCGTGGACAAGATCGCGCACGCATGCCGGCTGCCTTTCCTCAAGGTGCCCGACCTGATTCCGCGTTGGCTCGCCTTGTACGGCAGCGGCTATCTCGGCAAGGAAACGCTGCTCTTTCATTGGGGCGTCGAACGCCTGATGACGCGCTACGACATCGCCACGCCGTTGCGTAACCCGGCCAAGATCGAGGAACCGCCGACACAACCGCGCACCCATGTCAGAGATACGCTCGGTACGCCGGCGCTGCGCGTACCGAGCGAACGCGAAGCGGATCGGTCGCTTCCTTGGCGCGCGCCGCTCGACCGATCCTGACCTCGCAGGACTCTCATTCCGTCGTGAGCACGAATCCGCCGCGCGGCGCCAGCTTCAGCTTGAGCGGTGCCTTGCCGGCTTTCACGCTCTCACGGCGGAACGACAGGTTGCCGCCGTCGCCGTCCGTGATGAGCGCGGCGCCGCGCGCACCGAGCGAAGCCAGATCGAGCTCCACTTCGCGCGGCTGCTTCTCGCCGTTGATGCCCGCGACGTACCAGCGCTCCCCGCTGCGGCGTGCGATCACGACGTACTGACCTGGGAAGCCGTCGATGAAGCGCACGTCGTCCCACACGCTCGGCACCGCCTTGAGGAAATCCCGCACGTACTCCGGCGCGCGTGCCATACCCTCGGGAATTTCCGCGTAATGCTGAATTCCCGAGGTGAACAACACCGCAAGCGCAAGCTCGAATGCGCTGCTCGTGCGACGCTCGATGTTGTTGATGCGATCGAGCACGACCGGCGTGAAATCCATCGGCTCGAAGACATTGCGCGTGAACGGCAGCATCGCCGCATGCGTCGGCTCCGCTTCCGCGTTCCTCTGATCGAAGGTGACGAACTCGAGTCCCTTCACGGCTTCCATCGTCATCAGATGCGGATAGGTGCGATGCCAACCGCGCGGCAGCGTCGAGCCGTGGAAGTTCATGAGCAGCCCGGCGCGTCCCGACTCTTCGAGCATGTCGTGGTAATACGCCATCGCCGACTGTCCGTCGCCCGGCCAGAAATCCACCTTGAGGCCGACCGCGCCGAGCGCCTTCACGCGCTCGAATTCGCGCTGACGGCTTTCGCGCGTGAGCAGCTTGTCGCGCGGCGTCTGCGGCGCCGTATTCCAATCGCCGGCCGAGTTGTACCAGAGGAGGATGGCGACGCCCTTGCTGCGCGCGTAGTCGACGAGCTCCTTCACTTTCTCGTCGCCGATCTGCGTATCCCACAAGGCATCGATCAGCGTGTAGCGCCAGCCCATCTCGGCCGCATAGTCGATGAAACGCTTCTGCGTCTCATAGATCGTGTGCCCGTCGCCGAGCAGCGGCCAGCTCCACGAGGCCTTGCCCGGACCGGGCACCGGCACGCGTGCGTCCGCTGCCGGCTTGTCGGCGAGATCGGTTCCGAGCGTCGATTCGACGATCGTCTTGAGGTCGCCGACGACGATCAAGCGCCACGGCGTCAGCCACGGTAATGTGGATTCGGGATTGACCGGACCGCCCTGGAAGTGCTCGCGCGGATCCGGGAATCCGACGCGGTACTCGGTGCTGCGCCATTCGTTGCGCAGGCGCGTAGCCGCGTAGTTGCGGCCGACCGCCGTTTCGCTCACCAAGAGCCAGGTATCTGCCGTGCGAAACAAGGCGGGATAGACCCAGCCCGCACCCGTCGGCGAAGGAATGCCCACGGTACCGTCGCGCTCATAGAACTCCTCGTACGACGGATTCGTCTCGGCAAAGCCGGTCTTCGCCACCGCGATCGGCTGCAACCAAGTGCGCGTGTCGGGCAGGAAATTGAACGACGTGACTTCCTCGCGAATGCGGTAGCTCTGCGAGCTCGTCTCCGGAAAGTGATAACGGAACGCCACGCCGTCATCGGAGACTTGAAAAATTATGTCGAGCTTCTGCGCCTGCGCCGTTTGCAGGCTCAGCACCTGGCGATTCGCTCGATACGTGCTCCAGCGTCGCTTGGAAGTGAGCATCTCGTAGCGATCTTCGACAGGCTCGACCCGCGAGGTGCCGAGCAGCTGCAGACCGCGGCTGAAGTCCGCATCCTCGCGCACCAGCCCGAGCTTGGACTGCTGCAACACCGGCTTGCCGTTGCGCTCGATCGTGTAGCGAGGCGCGCCGTCCTCGCCGATCTCGACGACCGCGACGAGCTGTCCATTTGGGCTCGCCAGCCGCATGGCCGGCGCTGCGGCAACGGATCCGACGCCCGCGGCCATGAACAGCAGCAAATAGATAAGAGAAGTGCGCTTGACGGCAAGGAAGCTCATGAAACCGTACACCCCCTGAGCTGAGCAACGCCGCGAGTTCTACACGCTTCGGACGAACGAATAAATACCTAGCCCGATAGCAAAACGAGAATCCCTGCCCCGCGCGCGTTGCGCTAGCTTGGCCGAACAGCCTGCGTGCTTCGACTCGGCGACGAGCGTCAATTCAGGTTGGATGCGTCGCGCTAGGCACCGCGCGCGACTGGGGAGTGCCCTCTCGGCACGGAGATTTCATGAGCCACGCTGGCAGCACGCGCTCCTTGCGCTGATCGATGCGCACATCCTTGTGCAGGGCTCCATGGATCGAAGCATTTGTTGGCTAAGACACCGCTTGCAGACGCGCGCGCTGACGCGCTTCCTGACCGAAGGAGGACAGCGGCATCGCCCGTTCGGGTAGCGCGATTTCGCCTCGGGCAAGACGCTCTTGGAGATAGCGGAAGCTTTGCACGGTCTGCGCGTAGAGATGCTCGCCGGCCACCAACGCGGGCCGCGCGGGACGCGAATCGCTGACGAAGCGCGGCAGCGGTTCGACGCGCGTGTGATAGTCGAACGCAAAGAACAACGGGAACGAGTATCGCTCTTCCTGCACGCGGCGGACACGATGCGACGTGGCCACGAACTCGCCGTTGGTGAGCAGCTCCATCATATCGCCCAGATTGATCACATACGCACCGGGCAACGGCGGCACGTCGATCCATTCGCCTGCTCCGTTGAGCACTTCGAGACCCGGCGCCGTCGGATACAGGAGCGTGAAGCATTCATAATCGGTGTGCGCCCCGATGCCCGTCGCATCGCGCGCGTTGGGATTGAACGGGTAATGAATGAGCCGCAGCTGGCTCGGGGGCTTGCGCACCCAGGCATCGAACGCGTGCGCCTCTTCCCCCATCGCGAGCGCAAAGCCGCGCAGCAGCACGCACCCGAGCTCGAGCGTGGCGTCGTAATACTTGCGCACTGCATCGGCAAAGCCCGGCAGATCGGGCCATTGATTCGGACCGAGCAGCGGATTGCCGGCGAGATAATCAGGATCATTCGGCAGATCCATCGCGAGATCGAACGCCTCCTTCAGGTCGGTCGTCCCGCCGTAGAACACCTCTTCGCCGACCGGTACGTAGCCGCGATGATTGCGCGAGAGTCCGATGTAGACAGACATCTTGCGCTCAAGCGGCAAGGCAAAGAACGCCTTCGTGACGCGCAGCAACTCGTCGAACAGACGCTGCGGCACGCCGTGGCCGGTGACGTAGAGGAAACCCACGTTCTGCGCCGCATGCCGCAGCTCTTGCACGGTCTTGCTGGAAGCAGACAGATCGCCTGCCACGAGGCTCGACACATCGACGATGGGAATCTCACGAAAAGAAGCCAATCCGCTCATGTTGCGCTCAATGCTGGACGTTCGAGGCTCGGCAAGCCCACCAGATCGGCGAGCGAGCCCCTCAGCTCGACGATCTCCCAGATGCGCTCGCGCGTGCCGCGTGCGAAATCGCTGTCCGCGACGCTGAGGGCATGCGAAGACGCCATTTGCACCCCGAGTCGCTGTCCGCGACGGAAGGGCAGCGACGAGCGTTCGATGATCCATCCGTGAGCATCGATACGGCCAAAGGCCACTTCCAGATCGAGCAGTCGCAGCGCTGCCTCGTGCGACGGCGCGCCGCAAACGCATTCGAAAAGCGTCACGTGCGGCGGCAACGAACGTTGGTGCGCGCGCACGTACATGAAGCACTCCGCGTATCGGATGAGATAACCGTTTGCGCCGTCGTCACCCTGCAAGCGAGCCGCAACGCTTCGGCCATGTAATTCCCGATCGCGATGCCAGCGCTCGAAGTAATCCACCTCGACGCCGCGCTCGACGAGCACCTGCCCGTCGAAGCCCAGCCGACCGCGATCGGCATGCGCCGCGCGCGGCTGCAGATCAATCTCTCGCCGCCACTCGAAGTAGTCCTCGACACGACAAAGCTCACCGGCAAACGCTTCCTGCCGCGCCATCCAAGCAAGCTGCGCCGGCGTCACATCCGCGAGCCGCCGCACACCGCTGAAATCCGGCGCGCCTTGCGGCTGGCGCAGATCCGCATACCAGCCAGGCCCCTGCAGCCACCCGACCCACGTCGTGACGTCGCGCGCGCCGTCCGCCGCGACGAGCAGCAAACGGGTCCACAGCCCTTGCAGAGCAGCGAGATCGGGAATGTTCGTCATGCGCAGTGGGCATGTTGCAACCGTCATGCCACCCCAAGCGACATATCAGCAGAGGGCGCCGAGGCGCAGGCACGCGGGCTATCGCGCAACGACGCGTCATCTCGAACGCGCAAACGCTCACTCGTGCTGCACCGTTTGAGAACGCCGCCTAGCGACCGCCGCTACAGGGTTGTGCACGGCACCCGGTGAACGCTGCGCTCTTGGACCCCCGTCCATTCGAGGACACCCATCTGGCAGAACACATTCGAACAGGGGCGCGAGGCCGAGATCTGGACACCCACCAACATCACCACCCACTTCAAACCCCGAAGGACCTCTCCCGTGGATGGGTGTCCTCAACTGGGTCCGAGAAGCCTCGCCCGTGGATGGGTGTCCTCAACTCCAACGTCGATTGCGGCAGACAGATGGGTGTCCCGAAATTGCGAAATTGCCGCCGGACTGTGTGGGTGTCCCGAATTCGCGCCGGTCGTGACCGACGGATGCGTCGGGTGACCGTCCGCGAAGAATTGGACACCCACCAAAACGTGCTCGTGGCCCGCTGCCGCCGTGAGTGCGCAACTCGCGCTCGTATACAGCCTGCGCTCGGCGAGCTCAGGCAAAACGCGACGTTGCTTGAACAAAAAGGCAACGGCCAAGTGCCAGTGTGTACAGCCTTTGTGGCCGTAACGACACAGGGAACCTGAGGTGTCGTACAGAAATTTTCCCCGCTGCGTCGACCGCCCTTTGAGGACAGCTCCTCGGAAAGGCACACACGCGACGCCCAAGGACGAGCCTGCCTCGTCCGCATTCGTTCCAATCCAATGTCGAATGCAGGGGGAACAACATGGTTAAGAATCCACGGACTCTGCACCAGGCGTCGATCCGGACCCGGCAAGGCCGTCGCATACCACTCGGCCTCGCGGTTGGACTCGCGCTGACGCCGCCGCTCGTTTGGGCACAACAATCAGCACAATCGGCCGATAGCGACGACGCGTACGGCGCTCTCGACACGATCGTGGTCACCGGTAGCGCCATCGGCGGCGTCAAGAAGCTCGAAGCCAGCTACAACATCGTCACTGCCGACGAAGAACAGATCCGGCGCGCCAATCCGAAGAGCACAGCCGATCTGCTCAAGATCTCTCCCGGCCTATGGCCGGAAACGACCGGCGGGCAGACCGGCGCGAACATCGAGATCGCAGGCTTTCCGGGCGGCGGCGATGCCCCCTACTACACGACGCTCTTGATGGGCTCGCCGCTCTACGGCATGCCGTCAATGTCCTTCTTCGAAACGACGAGCATCTTCCGCCTCGACGACACCGTCCGTTCGGTGGAGATCCTGCAGGGCGGCCCGTCCGTCGTATTCGCGGGCGGTCAAATGGGCGCCACCGCCAACTTCCTGCTCAAGACCGGCAGCGACGTGCCGACCGGCAGCTTCGGTCTCACTTACGGCGATCAGAATCTCTGGCGCGTCGACAGCTTCGTCGGCTTTCCCATCAACGAGAACTGGTTCGGCAGCATCGGCGGCTTCTATCGCGTCTCCGATGGCGTGCGCGATCCGGAGTTCAAGGCGGATGAAGGCGGACAGATCACGGCCACGTTGAAGCGCGTCTTCGACCGCGGCGAGCTCATTTTGTATGGGCGCTATCTCGACGATAAGAATCAGTTCATCACGCCGATTCCGTTGATCCAGCACGGCACGGATCACTTCACCGGTTATCCCGGTTTCGATCCGTTGACCGGCACGTACTACAGCAACGCGATCCGGCGCGTGCGGCTCGACGGTTATCCGGGCGGCGGCACGAATGCCGACTTGGCCGACGGCCGCGGCGCGAAGATGTGGTTCGTCGGCGCGAACTTCGATTACGACTTCGACAACGGCTGGCGCATCGAGAACAAGTTCATCGCCAATGCCGGCGACGTCGACACGAATGCATTGTTCTCGGGCAGCAATCCGGCCCTGCTATACGACAAGCTCTATACGATTCCGGCCGAGCTCGACGGACTGGAGCTGCCGGTGGGTTCGGCGACCGCTAGATTCAAAGATGGCAGCATCGTGCCCGACGATCAGGACGTGATCAGCCAAGGCTGGTGGTATATCCACAAGGAGCTCGAGAACATCAACAACGACTTCCGCCTGAGCAAGGAGATCTTCGACGGCAACACGCTCACCGTCGGCGTCTATCTCGCCTACTACACCATGGACGACAAGTGGGCGCTCGGCAATCAGATGCTGATGACGAACGAGCCCAACGCCCGCCCCATCACTCTGACCTACGTCCAAGGCGGGCAGACGTTTCAACGCACCGACGAGCAGGGCTTCCTCGACAACGGTGGCTTCAACATCGCGCAGCGCGGACACGCGTTCAATTCCGCGATCTATCTGTCGGACACCTGGCGCATCGGCCAGTGGCTGCTCGATGCCTCCGTGCGTTACGAGAACCAGGATGCGACCAATCGCATCTGCAACCTGACGAATGTCGATCTCGACAGCAATCCGCTCACGATCTACAACAACGAAACCCCCGTGTGCGACGGCACCGTGACGGTGGCGAAGTACGACGAGGACTTCGTCTCCTGGACAGTGGGCGCGAACTACAGCTTCACCGACTCGATGTCCTCGTACGTGCGCATCAACCGCGGCGGTCACTTCTCCGACTTCGACAACGGCATTCGCAGCAATCCGAACGATCCGCCGCCGATGCAAGTGATCCGCAACTACGAGGTCGGCTTCAAGTTCGAGAACGATCTCATCTATGCGGACGTGAGCGCATACTTCCGCGATTTCACCGGTCTGCTCTATCAGCAAACGACTTCGACCGGCGCGCCGACCGGCCAGACGCTCGTGTATGGCTCGGAGTCGGTGGGCGTGAATTTCATCGGTGCGCTCACGCCGGGCCAGAACTTCCGCTTCCAGGTCGTCGCGAATTGGCTCGACGGCGAGTACACGGACTACGATGCCTGCTTCCCGTACTCGAACGTCGTCACCGGCGACGGCTGCGCGCCGATCGAAGGCAAGCAGCTGCAGCGCCAACCGAAGATTCGCTACATGCTGACGCCGAGCTATCGGCTGCCGTTCACGCAAGGCCAGGTCGAGGCATACGTCACGTACACGTACGTGGGCGATCACACGCAGGATCAATCAGGGCTGCAGCAGCTCGGCACGTATCACACCTGGGACTTCGGCATCACCGCGCTCTTCGGCGAGAACTGGGAGTTCTCCGTGCGCGGCACGAATGTCACGAACGAGCTCGGGCTCACGGAAAGCAACTCGCGCATCTTCGGCCCGGCAGCGGGCGAAGGCGGCGTCCTGCTCGCGCGTCCGCTCGAAGGCCGTGAGATGACGTTCCAGGTGAAGTACCTGTGGTAAGCGCACACTCCTTCAAGCCGGCGCGCAAACGCGCCGGCTTCGCCTGCCTGTGCCTAACTGCGTTGAGCGCGCTTGCGGCAAGCGCGCAGCACGCGCCTGCCGTCGATGCACCGGCTACTGCCCCGCTCACCTTCCGTATCGTCGAAGGACGCGTGCTCAATGCGTTCTACCAGCAAGGACCCGTTGCCGCGCATCTGCTGCTGACCTCCGGCACGAAGCCGCGCGTACTGACTGCGTTTCCTGCCGGCAATAGCGGTGTCGGCGTGTGGTTCGAGGAATCACGCCCGGTCGAGTGGACGCTCCATGACCTCAAGCCGCTCAGCCAACGCGACGAGCGTGGCCGCCCGCTACACGGCATCCTGGCCGAGGCATCGGTCGACGGTCGGTTGATCGTGCGCGATGCCGTGCTCGGCAGCATTCGCGTGCTGCGCGACTATCAGCTCACCGGAGGCTATCCAGCGGACATCGCAAGTCCGGCGCAGCTCACGCCGACGCGCATCGAATGGTCGCGCCCGCGACTCGACGGCGCTGCCGGTTATACGCTCGCCATCGAAGTCCTCGACGGCGAAGTGCGCGGCGGCGACGGCCGCGCGCTCGAGCTCGTCCCCAAGCGCGAGCGCATGCGCCTTTCGATCGCGGCGCTGACCGGCGAGACGCCGCTCACGCCTTTCGGCAACGCGAAGCTGCTGCGTGCCGATGCGGCGCAGGATGCGCGGCTGCGCGACGTGCTCGGCTTCTTGAGCTACGAGGAAAAGCTTCTCGCCGGCTCTTGGCGCTTCAACACCTACTTCGGCCGCGACACCTTGATGTCCTTGCGCCTGTTGATGCCGGCATTGGCGCCGCAGGCGCTCGAACAAGGCTTCTTGTCCGTGCTCGAACGACTTGCGCCCAATGGCGAAGTGGCGCACGAGGAGGATATCGGCGAATTCGCGATCCTGCGCCATCGCGCCGAAGGCCGCGAGAACGACTCCACGCCGCTCTACGACTACAAGATGATCGACGACGATTACATGCTTGCGCCGGTCGTCGCTCAGTACGTCTTCGAGCACCCAGACGGCTGCGCGCGGGCCGAGCGCTTCCTTGCCAGTCGCACAGCGAGCGGCGAGCGCGTCGGCACGGCGCTCGCGCGCAATTTCGCTTTCGTCGTGCGCACGGCGCAGCCGTTCGGCGATAACCCCGATGCCGCACGATTGATCGCACTCAAAGACGGGTTGAACGTCGGCCAATGGCGCGACAGCGAAACAGGATTGGGCGGCGGGCGCTATCCGTACGATGTCAATGCCGTGCTCGTGCCGGCGGCGCTCGCGGCCATCGCGCGCTTCGCGGATAGCGGCCTACTGGATCCCTATCTGACGCCGCCCGATCGCATGCTGCTTGCACGAGCCGCGCAGCTTGCCCAGGTGTGGTCGCGGCGCGCCGCGCCGCTCTTTCGCGTGACCGTTGCGCCGCACGAAGCACGCCGACAGATCACTGCTTACGCCGCGCGCATCGGCGTCGATGCTCGCGCGGCGCTTGCCGCGCTGCCCGAGGAGCCGATCGCGTTCAGCGCGCTCGCGCTCGATCGCGAGCGCCGGCCGATTCCGGTGCTGCACTCGGACGGCGGCTTTGCATTGCTGCTCACCGATCCGCCGGCCGAACGTGTCGACGAAATCGTCACAGCGATGCTGCGTCCCTTCCCTGCCGGACTGCTCACCGACGCGGGGCTCCTCGTCGCGAATCCGGTCTTCGCAGGCACAGAGCATCAGGCGCAGCTCGATCGCAACGCCTACCATGGCACGGTCGTATGGTCCTGGCAGCAAGCGCTGCTTGCCGCCGGACTCGACCGACAGCTGGCGCGGCACGACCTTCCTGCGGCGACGATTGCGCAGTTGCGTACGGCGCGCGAACGCCTGTGGGCCGCGATCGGTCGAACACGAGAGTTGCGTTCCTCCGAGCTCTGGTCATGGCGTTACGAGAACGGACGCTTTGCGCCCGCGCCGTTCGGCCAAACGAGCGGCGATGCCGACGAATCGAATGCCGCGCAGCTTTGGAGCACCGTGTATCTGGGCATCACGCCGCCCTGAGCCTGCGCGCTCGCAGAATCGGGCAACAAGCCTGGAGGAATCGGGCTCCAGCGTCTCGCTGCGGGGTGGCACAGTGCTCACGTCCGCAAGACCGTCACAGACGAACGGCATCATTCGTCTTGATCGCCTAGACGCCTGCAGCGAGGTCAGAAAGTGGAACGATCGACTAGCCCTGCCGCACCGCTCTCTCAGCGGCGCGATGCACCACCGTCGCCGCAATACGCGCAACGTCCCTTGCGAGTCGTCGTCGCGCCCGGCATTGCACGCGCGCTCGTCGCACCTGCGCTGCCGCGCCTGCTCGAACAGCATCCGACGTTCGCGCTGCACCTGCTCGTCGCCGATCGGCCCGACGAATGGCCCGATGCCGATGCCGCTGTCGTCCTTCGTCCTGCCAATGCCGCGACTCGTGCAGCACGTGCGATGCGGATCGCAGAGATCCCGCACGTCCTGTGCGCATCCGATGGATTCTTGTCGCTCTACGGACAACCGAGGAGCCCGTACGACATCGACCCCGATCACTGCATCGGCTTGCTCGGCGAGCAAGGTCGACCCCGCCCTTGGCGATTCCTCAGCGGCTCGACCGAGCTCACGATCGACCCGGCGGCGCCGCTCATGTTCAGCGATCCGTTGAGTGCCGCTGCCAGCGCGATTCGCGGTGGCGGCCTGATCCTCGTACCGCAGCTCGCCGTCGAAGCCGACATTGCCGCGGGATTGCTCACGCCACTCTTGCCCGCCTGGCATACGCCCACGGACATCGTGTGGTTGGAACACTTTCAGCCGCTGACTCAGGAGCTTGCCAATTTCGCAGACTTCCTTCGCGCGCTCTTTCCGTACGAAGGGCACCGAATGATGTGAGCGTCGTGCGGGCGCACCGCGCCCGCACCGCGATCAATGGGCCTTGATCGGAATGCGCTTGACGCGCTCGACCGCCGTGGCGGACTTGGGCAGTGTCACCGTCAGCACGCCTTTCTTGAACGTCGCGCTGACGCGGTCCTCCTCGACCTCGGCAGGCAACGCGACTTGGCGTTCGAACCGACCGTAGAAGCGCTCGCTCATACGGCGACTCTTGTCCTCGCGCTCGCTTCTCTTCTCGCCGCGAATCGTCAGCACGCCGTCCTTGAGCAGCAGCTCCACGTCGTCCTCGTCCATGCCCGGCAGCTCCGCTTCGATGCGGATCTCCTTGTCCGTCTCGGACATTTCGATGCGCGGATAATCGAACGAGGTGCTGAGCCCGAAGCCATTGTCGAAATCGCGCCAGAAGTCGTCGAAGAGCCGATTCATCTCCTCATGAAACGCCGCGAGCGGATGAACGCTTTCGCCGCGCAGCACCGGAACACGGGACCGGCGCATCCACGAAGGAACCAGATCTCTGACAGCCATTGCTTGCCTCCTCGATTCTTGAAAATCCGTAAAACCAGCGAGCGGCTCGAGATCCGTCGAACCGCTCTGTTACAGGCAGCAGTTAGGCGCAGCCGTCCGCAATTCAAGGGCGGCGGGGCCGCTTGAAATCGCAACGTGCGCCCCTAACTGCGCAACTGTTTCAGGCGGCCGGTTGCTGCGCGGCGCAGCGTACGCTGCACCCGCCAAGCGGCAGGCGTTCGCTTGAAGCGCAGCAACGTGCCGATCCTGAAGCACAGGTCCATTCCGACAGAGCTTCGGGAGGCGTTATGAAACCCATACGATGGCAAGATTGGGTCAAGGTAATCCTCGGTGCCTGGCTCATCGTCGCGCCTTGGGCGCTCGATTTCGCGAGCCAGATGCCGGCGGCAGGCACGATCTGGCTGCTCGGCGCAGCCATCGCCGTCTTTGCGGGAATCTCCGTGTACATGCCGAAGGCCTGGGAAGAGGCCGTCAACATCCTGCTCGGTCTCTGCCTCGTGGTCTCGCCGTGGGTGATGGGCTTTGCCACCGAGACGGCCCCTACGGTCACCGCCGTGGTCACCGGTATTCTGGTCGTCGCCTTCGGTATCTGGGCGATGCTGCAGGATGCCGATGTGCGCAAGTGGTTCGATCAGAGGCGCCAGGCATCAGGTACGCATTGATGCATTGAGACACGCCGGCGCGACGCTCGCCGCGGCGAGCTGACGCCGCCCGGCATTCGTTCGCGCCCGGCGAATAGAAAATCTTTCAAGCGCGTCAGCGCGCTCAGTACCCCACTGCCTTACCGGTTTCGTTGCGCCCGTCGCTGGCGCCGAGGCGCATGCCGGTTTCGAGATCGATCTGAATACACTCGCCGTCGCCCCCTAGGCCGAACGCAATCTCGTGTCCGCGCGCCTTGAGCAGCTCGATCGTGTCGGGCGAGAAGCGATCGCGCTCCAACCGCAACTGGTCGGGAATCCATTGATGATGGAAGCGCGGCGCGTTAACGGCTTGCTGGATGTCGAGCTTGAAGTCGATGACGTTGATGAGAATGTTGGTCACCGTCGTGATGATGGTCGGACCGCCGGGCGAGCCGAGCACGAGCCAGAGCTTGCCATCCTTGAGCACGATCGTCGGCGTCATCGCGGAGAGCGGACGCTTGTTCGGACCGATCGCGTTTTCCTCGCCCTGAATGAGCCCGAACATGTTCGGCACGCCGGGCTTCGAGGAGAAATCGTCCATCTCGTTGTTCATGAGAAAGCCGAGCGGGCCGATCGTCACCTTCGAGCCGTAACCGCCGTTCAACGTCGTTGTCACGGCAACGGCATTGCCTTCGGCGTCGACCACCGAGTAATGCGTCGTTTGGGTCGGCTCCTTGGCGGGCGCGAGGACCGGCCGCTCCGCGGCGTAGCGCGCAAGCGCCTCGGAGACGTTCGGTCGTTCGAGCTTGGTCGAGATACTGGCTCGCTCCGGGTTGATCGACTTGCGCCATTCGACCGCGTAATCCTTCTGCGTCAGCTCGAGCACCGGCAGGCTGCTGAACTCCGGATCGCCGAGGAACTGCGCGCGATCGTAGAACGCACGTCGGTAGGCTTCCGCCACCAGGTGAATCGCCTGTGCCGAACCGAATCCCGCTTGCGAGAGATCGAAGCCTTCGAGAATGTTGAGCGTCTGGAGGAGCGCAATCCCGCCCGATGACGGCGGCGGCGCGCTGATGATTTCGTGGCCGCGGTAGGTGCCGCGCACCGGCTCGCGCTCGACGACCTCGTAATTGCGCAGATCATCGAGCGTGATGATCCCGCCGCCTGCCTGCATGTACTCCGCGATCTCGCGCGCCATCTTGCCGGTGTAGAAATCGTCCGGCGACTTCGCGATGCGCTCGAGCGTGCGCGCAAGCTCGGGCTGCTTGAAGATGTCCCCCTGCTTCCAGCCCTTGCCGTTGTTCTGGAAGATGCGCTTTGAGTCGGGGAATTGCGCGAGCCCGGCATCGTTAGTGAGCGCCTGCGCCTCGGCCCAGCTGAGTGCGAAGCCTTCGCGCGCCAGGCGAATTGCCGGCGCCATCACGCGCTTGAGCGGCAACTTGCCGAAACGCCGTTGTGCGTGCACGAGCCCTTTGACGGATCCCGGCACACCGGAGGCGAGATAGCCGACGCGGCTCAGATTCGGGATGACGTTGCCTTGCTCGTCGAGATACATCGTCGCCGTCGCCTTGCCCGGCGCCTTCTCGCGGAAATCGAGAAACAGCGTGTAGCCGTCCTGCATGCGGATCAGCATGAACCCGCCGCCGCCGATGTTGCCCGCTGCAGGGTGGACCACCGCAAGCGCAAAGCCGGTGGCAACGGCCGCATCGATCGCGTTACCGCCTGCTTTCATCATCTCGACGCCTGCCTCGGATGCGAGCTCATGAACGCTCACCACCATGCCGCGCTCGGCGCGCACGGGTTTCATGCCCGCGGCATGGCCCACCGAGACCGCGACGAAGGAGACGACGAAAACCAAGAAGTGACGGTAGAGCTTCATCACGCGATCCAACATGTCGAATTGGCGGCTACTAGGGTACCGGACCCGGCTGCCCGACGCACCGTATACGACGTCCTCGGCACCGCCAGGTATCTGCTCAGGCATTGCCCGAGCGGCCCTGCGCTCACGCACGCTCGCGCTGCATGTACAGCAGATCCAGCGGCGTCGGCTCGCTGACGCCGAGCAGCGTCAGGACCGCATGCGCTTGGCCGCGGTGATGCGTCTGGTGATTGAACATGTGGGCGAGGATCTCCCGCCGCGGCTGTCCGACCGGCGTACCGCTCAACATTCGATACTCGAGCAACTCATCGAAGGCCGCCTCGTCAAGCGCCGCGACGTGATCGATGATGCGTCGATCCTCGCGCTGACGCGCGTCCCATAACGAGACGAGATCGTCGTAGACGATCGCATCCAGCGTCCGCGGATGATCGCCCGTGCCGGTGAGCCGCCGCATCCAAATGAGATCAGCCGCCAGGATGTGATTGAGCGTGCGATGCATGCTGCCGAAATAAACGCCGACATTGCGTCGATACGCTTCGTCGCTCAATCGTTGCGCCATATCGTACAGACGCGCGTTCGCCCACGCGTTGTACTCGGCCATCATGAGAAAGTGCGCTTTCACGAGCCGAACCACCGCTGATACTGCGTAGGCCGCGAAGTCTAGCGCGCTTGCTCATCTCGAGGCACACGTCCGCATACCCGGCAGAGAGCCACGAGCACGAGCGCACCTGCAACTGTCAACCACGCGAACAGATCGCCGATACGCACGTATAACGGACGGACGAGCGAGGTAAGCCCCACTTCTGCCGTCAGCACCGCCGGCGCGGATGGCGTCGTGACGGCTTCCGCCACGATCCGACCGTATGCATCGTTGACGGTCAGCCGACCGGACGCAGCGGCTCGCGCCATCGCGAAGCCGTTTTCGATCGCACGCAGTACCGCCATACGCGAATGCAGCCGCCCATCGACGACGAAATCCCATGCGGGCACGAGCATGAGCGTCGCGCCCTCGCGGCCGTATTCGCGAATCATGCGCGGAAAATCCATGTCCTTGCAGATTGCAACGCCGACGCCGTCGATCACCATTGGCCGATCGCCCGGTACGAGATTGGCTTCGAGCCCTGGAATCAACCGTCGCTTCGCGTAGCTCGACCAGTTTCCCGTCGGCGTGAACAATCGCGCCGTATTCGCATGCCGACCGTCCGCGAGCGTCTCGTCGAAGCCGGCCACGATCGTGACATCGAGCGCGTTCGCGGCCGCCAGTAACGGCGCGCTCCCCGCTGCGATTTCGTCCGCTCGATCGGCGAACATTCGCTCAGGCAGCACGATGAAATCGAGATCCTGGGATTCGAACGCCGCGAGAACCATGGCATAGCGCTGCGCTACTTCAGCCGCCGCATCGTCTCCTTGCAGCGCTTGCAAAGTCAGCTCGTCGATCGCGGCCAGCCCCACGCGCACCGAGCGCTCGTACGGTTGCGCCAAGCGCCAGGCGCCGAACACGAGCACGAATGCGAGCGGCACGCCCGCTGCGACGGCAATGCTGCGCCACTCCCTGCGCCGACGCAGCAGCACAGCGAGCGCCATCGGCACGAATCCCGCGAGAAAGGTAAGCGCCGCCACGCCGCCCACGCTCGCGAGCTGCGCGAGCGGCAGAATGTCGACAAGCGCATAGCCCATCGCTCCGAACGTGCCGTCGGGCGCCGGCAGCAGCATGAGAAATTCGAGCGCCGCGGCGAAGATCGCGAAGGCGAAGACAGCGAGCCAACTCGGCAGACGCCGCGCACACCAGCGCGCCAGCAGCACGGCGCTCGTGAAATGCGCGGTCAAGAGGAGCGCCATTACGATCAAGACGGCTGTCGGAATGGTCCCGCCATAGGCATAGACCAATCCAGCGCAACCGATGAGACGCGCGGCTGCCGCCGTCAATGCGACTCGTCGCGCCGATGCGTCACCGAGCGCAAGCAACAGCACCGGAATCGGCGCAACGAGCGCCAAGGCGCCGAAGGGACCGATGTCGAGCGAGAGCGCGTAGAGAACGCCCGTGACGACGGCCGCAGACGCCGCCGCGACACTACTTCCTGCTGAGCTCATGCGCGCACCCCGATGCCGTCAAGCGCCAAATCCGTGCAGCGCTTGCAAAAGACGACGAAAGCCTTGCGCGGCATCGCGAAGCGCCCGGAACGATGCAGCATCACCAGGCCGTGCACTTGGCCCCAAAGAAACATGGCGATCTCCCACGGATCGCCGCGACGAATCTTGCCTGCTTGCTGCCCGTCCGCGATGCGTTGCGCAAGCAGCGAAATGACCGGCGACTTGCCGGCGCGAAAATCTCTGGGGTAGCGCCGCTCGACCTTGGTGCGCAGCACGAAACACACGTCGAAACGCGCCGGCTCGTCGAACGCGAACTCGACGTACGCACGCGCCACTTGATGAAACCAGGCGCGGAACCCGGAGCTGCGTATGGCCCGAACGCGTGCAGCCCAGGTGGCGAAAGCTTCCTCGCCGAGCGCCCGCAGCAGATCCTCCTTGTTCTCGAAATGACGGTACACGGCCATCGGCGACAGCCCCGCCGCCGCGCCCGCCGAGCGCAGGCTGAAGCCGTCGATTCCGCACCGTTCGAGCTCTGCCAGTGCGCACGCAAGTATTCGCGCTCGGGTCGACATGTTTACAGTGTAAACACACGACCAGTGACGTATCAACGCCGGCCGCACGCCGTACAGGCGACGCTCAGACGAGCGGCGCTGTCTCGCGACGGAACGATCGACCAGCTGTCCGCTCTCGCCTGTGCCGATGTCCGAGACGGACACCCCGGCGACTCGCGGAGCCCGCCCGAACGCATAAAGGCGCCTTGGCGCGTGCCTTCCGACGCGTCTCAGGCGACAATTCGCTTTTCCCGATCATCTTCCCGCTCGTTGTGGCCAATTCGCGTTCCGTCTCTCATCGCCCCGTTCTCGGCATCGCGTGCAAGCTCGTGTCGGTCATCCTGTTCGCCGGCATGACCGCATGCGTCAAAGCGCTAGGGCCCGCCGTCCCCGTCGGCCTGACGATCTTCGTCCGCGGTCTGCTCTCGATGGCGGTGATCGCGCTCCTGGCTTGGCATTTGAACGCGCTGCACCTGCTCAAGACGCGCAATTGGTGCTCGCACGCCTCGCGGTCGCTGTCCGGGACGCTGAGCATGTTCTGCCTGTTCGTCTCGGTGACGATGATTCCGCTCGCCGACGTCACCGCCATCACCTTCACCTCGCCGATGTTCGTAACGGTGCTCGCCATGCTGTTTCTCGGCGAGCGCATTCACCGCTTTCGCTGGACGGCGCTCGGGCTCGGCTTTCTCGGCGCGCTGATCATGATCGGCCCGCACGTGTCGTTCTCGGAGGGGACGCCGCTCGGTGCGCTCGCGGCGCTGGGTGCAGCGCTGTTCTCGGCGGTGGCCATGATCTTTCTGCGCCGCATGAGCGGCGGCGAGCATGCCATCACCATTACGTTTTATTTCTCGCTCACCTTTACGGTGTGCTCTGCGCTCACGGCCCTGGCCGGCTGGCCGGCGCCCACACCGACGCAATGGGCGTTCATCATCTTGTCCGGACTCTTCGGCGTGAGCGGCCAGCTGTTGCTGTCGTACTCGTATCGGTATGCCGAGGCGTCGACGATCGCGCCGCTCGACTACACGAGCCTCGTCTTTGCGATGCTGCTGGGATACGTGTTCTTCGACGAGGCCCCGAGCACCTCGATCTGGATCGGCGCGCCGCTCGTCGTCGGCGCAGGTCTCATCATTCTGTGGCGCGAATACCGGCTCAAGAAGCAGCTCGCGTCGGCCAGTTCGGACACGTAGCGTCTCGTCGCGCGACGCGGTCGACCTACTTGGTCAATGTTTGCGCAGCGACGCCTCCGCACCGAACGAATCGAGACCGCCGACCTGGTAATCGCCGATCTTCTCTTCGATTTCCGCATCGCCCGATAAATCGTCGGATCGTTCGAGCGGCCGATGGGCAAGCTCCTCGGCTTCGCGCCGCGCCGCTTCCCGTGCGCGCAGCTCGTTCGGGTCTGGCGCGAACGGCCAGGTATCGCCGCGGAACACGTACTTGGGCAGCATGGCAGCACCCTCGAGACTGACTGGATCACTTATATATGTCCGAGGTGGCACGGAGTTCCGCAGCGCTCGAATTCAAGCCGCCGACGTGAACGGCTCCGCGAGGATTCACGAACGGCCGCTGCGCCGCGGACAGACGAAAAGAAGGCCCAGCCGAATCGGCCGGGCCTGTGCGTCGAGCTTCGACTGCCTATCAATAGAACCGCATGCTGATGCCGACAGTGCCGTGGACGGAGTAGCTATTGGCGATGTCGTGCAACGGGCTCTTGCCGGAGATCTCGCCGTAGAGGCGTACGCCATTGCTCCAGTTGATGCTCCCGCCGAAGCCGAGCTCCGCCCACTCTCTGCGTTCCATCCGCTCGATCTCCACGCCGGACACTCGCACGCGTACGCCGTTGTCCCATTCGTAGCTGAGGTTCGCCACGGCATAGAAGCGGTTATGGCGATCGTGCCTCGTGGCATCCCGCGTGAGCGCAAGCCCGAAGCGCGAGATGAGACTGTCGGCATCTTCCAAGATCACGACAGCGCCGAAGGGATCGACGAAGCGGTCGAAGCGAACGCTCGAATAAGTCAGCTGCGTCTGCGGCGTAAGACTCCACTCGTCATTCAGGTCCAGCTTCCTGCCGACTTCGAGGCTGAACGCCTTGCCGCGACCGTCGTTGTCGTGCACCAGCCTGCCCAGAATCGCCGAGTGCAGATCGCTCTTGAAGCGGTTGAGCTGGACCTGCGCATCCACGTACGCACCTCTGCGGCCGTACCACGTCCACATGGTGCCCATGCCATATCCGCGGGTGCTGATCTCGCCCGGACCGAAGATCGAACGCACGGAAGTATCCGCCTCGCCGTATTCCACGGCGATGCTCCCGACCAAGCGGTCTCCATCCTCGCTCGTCGCGACCAAATGCTCGAACCCAAACTGCGTCTTCCAGGCATCGGTCGACTGCTCCACGCGGGTCGTCGACTTCAGCGGCCGAGCACGATTACCCGTGCCGTACATGCGGAGCCACGCGCCACCCGTTTCGCGATCCGCATTGAGCCCCCAGATGCGATCGCCCATGCGCTGCTCCAACGTCGGCAGTCCGTTCAGCGCCAGCAGATTCGCGCCGTAGCTCTCGTACACCGGCACGCCAGGCTGATAGCGCGGCGCATCCTCTGACGGCGATGGCGCACTCGGCTCCGCCGGATCCGCCGCAATCGGATCGTCCTCATCGGGCTCTTCGTCCGGATCGATCGGCTCGGACGGCTCCTCATCGATCGGCGTCGGATCCGTCGGCTCACTTGGCACCGGATCTAAAGGATCGCTCGGCGTCGGATCTGTTGGGTCAGTCGGTGGATCCGTCGGATCGCTGGACGTCGGGTCCGACGGATCACTTGGCGTCGGATCACTTGGATCGACGGGCGGCGGATCCGAGGGATCGGACGACACCGGACCCGACGGATCGGGATCGGGCGGCTCCAAATCCAGCACAGAGGATCTCAGATACCAATTGCCATCCCCGGCATCGCCGCCAACGCCATGGTGATAGAGGCTGTACGCGTACGCGCCCAAGACGACCGAGGGCACGCCGTTGTACGTGTAGTCTCCATTGAGCGTAAACACGTCGGGCGCGGACCGTGCCTTGTCGCGCACTTCCACCAACAGAATGCCGTTGCCAGGCGTGACAGCACCGTCTCCCTCGCGGCGATCCAACGAGATCGTGGTGGCACCCGTGCCCATCTGCGTGCCATCGACGATGAGCACGTCAGCCAACGAACCCGTCTGTCCGTCCGGCGCAATGCCTTCGTTCAGCACCACGTTGAGCAGCAGCGTGCCGCCGTTCGAAACGAACACGCCGTTGCCGGGCGTGCCGCTCGCGGTCGGAGCTGCGGTGATGACGAGCGTGTTGCCGACCGCCGGCCCGCGCAGATCGATGATGCCCGAGTGACTGAACGTGCCGACATTGACCAACTGGCCTTGCACGATGCCGGCGCGATTCAGCCGGTAATCATTGGTGTCGAGCGCCCGATAGTCGCTGCCGGTCGTCGGCACGTAATAGCCGGTGGCATCGACGCTCGATTCACCCTCGATCAACCCGAGCTTGAGCACCGCATTGCTCGAGTTGTTGAAGGTGCTCGTGGGATCACCGAAGTCGGCAATCGCGACGCGCGTCGTGTCTCGTATCGTGTCGCCGTCGGTGTCGGCGAAATGGCGCAATTCAAACGTCGACGAAGGTTCGTTGTTGAAAACGACGCTGCCACCGGAGAGCTGCACGAAACCCGTGAGCGTCCCGAAGTTATCCACCGTGACATCGGCCCCCTGAGCCACGACGGCGCGATCCGAGCCGGCACCGATGGTGCCGCGATTGATCAGTTGCGCGACGCCGCCCGCATCGAGCAGCACACCGGCGGAGGGGAGACTCGAGGTTGCACCGAACCCGCTCACATCCGCCTGCCAGCCGCCCGTCACCGTCGCGGTGGCTGCAATGTGCTGTTGGACAGTGCCTGTGCCTGCCATTGAAGCGGCACCGATGCCGTACTCGCCCGTCGCGGTCACCCGGCCTTCGAGCTGCAGCGATGTGTCGCTGGCGCTGGTTAAATTGACGCCAAAGGATTCGCCACCGGAAACCTCGATCTGCGAGGACGCAGACTGGCTCAGCGAAAGCAATCCCGTGGAGGTGCCGATGACGCCGTGTGACTCGGTGCCTTGCGTCGTGAGACTGGCATTTGACATGAGCTGAACGGTGGAAGCGCCGCTGCCGTCGTTGCTGATCTGCAGCGCAGGCGCCTGGTCGCCGTTCGTCGCCACGGATCCGTCCCCCGCCACGATCACAGAGACCTGCGCCAGACTCCCGGGATTCGCGAGCACCGCGCTCATTCCCCGCGCACCCGTTCCCGTCGTCACGATAGTGCCCGAGGACCGCACCATCACATTGCCCGTTCCATCGGCGATTGCGTAGATTCCATCTCCCGCGTCTCCGGAAATCGTGATCGCGCCGCCGTCGCGCAGCTCGGCGATGGCGTCGCCTTCGGCCTGGCTCCAGGAGAGCAGGCCGGCACCGTAGTAGCCGCTCATCGTGACCGTGCCATCGGCGAGCGCGATGGCGCTACCGGCACCTCTGCTCAAGCTGTACAGGCCAACGCCATACTCGCTGCTCATCTCGACGACACCGGTCTGCGTCAGATGAGTCGTCGCATCGCCGCCATTGGCATGCATGCTGTCGGCGAGCAGTCCGTACACCTGGACTGCATCCGATTCGACCGAGCCGGCCGACACGACCGTGACCGAACCCATGCCTTCATTACTGCCGGTCAAACCGGCGCCATTCGTGCCGGTGATCGTGATCGAGCTGCCGGCACGCTGCGAGACGGTAACGTCCTCCGCACTCGTCTTTCATACTTGTTCCAGCCGCGCAGGCCGTTGGTGCCGGCCGTAATATGCGCACCCGAGTCGATCACGATGCTCTTACCGGCGGTTACGACGATACCGTCGGTTGCATCGCCGTCGACGCTGATCGTCACGCCGTCGGCCGCCGTGACCGTGAACGCGTGGTCGGGACTGTAAACGTCGACACCATCGTTGTTGTACCCCGGCGCGCGCACGATGGAAACGCCGGACTCCAACACAAGCTCGAAATCCCCGTTGACGGTGCTGTAGACGATACCCCCCGCATACGGGTTGTCGTCGCTCTTACAAACGACGGTCTCTCCCGCAACATGAGCACCGCACTCGTCCTCCGCCAGAGAGACTCCTAACGGCATCACGGCCGACGCCACGATCACCGGCGACCACAGCGGATGGATTGCACGCGCTACTGCAACCTTCAACGTCCGTGAGCGCTTGTGCGACGTATTCATGTCTCCCTCCTCGATCACGCAACTCGATATGTTCTCTTCGCGCGTGATGCCATCTCACAGAAGACATGGCGGGACCGTTCGAGGCTTCCTTCGCCTATCGATCACGAGCGAACCAAGGAGTGCATGAAACGCAGACGCATCCGCTTGCTTGCACCCGCGTCTATCAATAGGTTCTCTATTGCCCTCCTAGCAAACGAACCCGCTTCACATCGAAGCCAATTCGGCGAGGTTATGCCGCGAACAGGACATGGGTCACGGCAGCGGCAGCAAAATCCTCAAGATGCAGCAAAAAGATCAGTGGATACCGGGCTTACACGGTGCCAAGAGAGCGCAATCGGGCGTCACCGATTGCCTTAGGCCGGCGCGCCGAGAAAAGCCTGCTTCCGTGTCGAATGGACGATAGGCGTGCGCCCCGGCAATTGCTAAAGAATGCGGGTCGAATGCTTATTGCAGCATAGACACGGAGGCCACATGAGCGCGGCAGAGGCCACCTTCCGGAAGCAGCACGTCGCACCGTCGAGCGGCGTTCCCCAGCAAACGGTCGAGACCGGCGCGTCAATCACGATCAGCGAGTCGTCCCGCAGCGTGGAGAAAGCGATCGTTGCCGTCCACGGCATCGGGGATCAGCACACGTACGCAACGATTCAAGCGGTCGTCAATCAGTTCAGCGGCTTTCACCCCACCGCGGTGCCGCTCGGTACGTTTCACGACAACAAGGGCATCGTCGCACTCAAACCGGCGCTGCCTTCTGGCTACGCCTTTGCCGAGGTCTATTGGGCGACGATTCCGCGCGAAGCCGCCAAAGACGCGTACATCATCGAAGAAGCAAAAGCGTGGGCGCGCACGATCATCGGCCGTCTCAAGCTCCGGTGGCAGCAGAGCGGCGATCGGCATTCGTGCAGCGAGCGCGACTTTCACCTGATGGCGCTCGTGCTCTCGGAAATGGTCGAATCGATCGCGATTCTGGATCGCCTGTGCCTGCTCGCCGACCGCGCTGGACTGTTCAAGTTCGACTTGCGCAAGACGATGGAGGATTACTTCGGCGACGTACAGGTCGTCGTCGATTTCAGCTCGCTGCGCGAGAGAATCCTCGAGACGTTCGATCGCACCTTGTCCGCCGTGCACGAGGCATTTCCGAACGCGAAGATCTACCTCGTCGCGCACAGCGAAGGCACGGTCGTCTCGCTGCTCGGCCTTTTGCATGCCTATCGAAAAGACCAGCCGCCGCCTTGGTCGAAGCACGTCGCGGGCTTCATGACGCTGGGCTCGCCCATCGACAAACATCTTGTGCTCTGGCCTGACTTGTTCGGCGAGGGCGCTCCGAGAAGCGCGCCTGCACAGCCCATCGAATGGCACAACTACTACGACCGCGGTGATCCAGTCGGCTTTGCGCTCGACGACACGCGCGCATGGTTGGCTGCACATGGGTGGCAACAAGCGTTCGACTTCAAGGCCGAGTACGACCACGGCTTTTCGCGTTATGCCTTCCCCGGCAAAGCGCATGTGGATTATTGGAACGACGGCGAGGTCTTTCGGCACTTCATCGACACGGTCGTCGAGCGACGGATCGAATCTGCGTCGCCGGATTCGACGCCGGACGCGACCGAAACCCGCATCACGCATCCCGCGGTCCTGCCGCCGGCACCCAAGGACAAGATCGGCGTGAAGCTCGTGAGCTACACCGTGCCGTATCTACTCGTGCTCGGAATCATGGGCATCGGCGCCTACTTCTTCTTCCGCGCCGCACGCGCCTTCCTGTACCCGCTCGAAGCGGAAGACATTGCGGCCTTACGCGTCGCGAAGAATGTGTTCGCGATTGCCTTCCTGCTGATGGGGATTACCGCGGCCGCGCGCATTCCGCGCCTGACGCACGACCTACCGTGGCGGCTGGCTGGTGCGGCTTGCGGCATGATTGCCGCCGGCGTCTACGTATGGAGCCAGGTCGATGTGAAGAACATCGAGCTATTTGGCATCGTGATTCCGACCGAGATCCTGGTCCTGTTGCTCACGACGGCGCTCGTGCTGACCGCCTACATCGCCGGCAGCCGCTATCCTCATCTCGGGATCAAGCCGCTCGTGATCGGCGGCGTCGTGGCGTGCGCCATCTATCTCACACTGCGCGTAGAGGACTGGAGCCGCGTCGGACCGCTCTGGCCCGTCGGCATTGCGATGGTGGCGCTGCTTTACCTGTGGTGGCTCGGCGCCCTGCTCTTCGATCTCATCTTCATGTGGCACTTGTACATCCGCAACACGCGGCTACAAGAGCGCATGGACAAGCTGCTGCACGTTCAGCTCGCCCGGCAAGGCGCGTGAACGACGCTGCCTATACCGCTCACGGATAGCGTACCTCGCGGCGCCGCGTAGCGCGCCGCGAGGCACGATCTGCTGTCGCTGTTAGGGCTGGAACGACACGACCGTCACGGAAGCAGGCGCCAGCTCCAGCACCGTGGCATTGCCGCTGCGCTTGCCCGCGATGGGCTTGGGCACGACCGTGTTGGGCGCATCGAACGTATTCACGCTGTCGATGCGGGGCGCGACGAGGGTCTCGCCGCGAAGCTGAACATTGCTTCGGCCGGACGCAGCGACGCGAATGCGTGCGGCACGCTTCGGATCGACGTTCGCAATCGCAAGCCACACCTTACCGTCGCTGCCCTTCGCCGCGATGGCATCCACGCGCGGCAGCTCGATATCGCCGTACACGTACTTCTGCCTGTCGAGCTGAACCGGAACGAAGGTGGCGTCCTGGAACGGCACGTACATCTTGAAGACGTAGTAGGTCGGCGTCTTCACGAGCTTTTCTTTGTCGGTGAGCAGCATCGCCTGCAGCACGTTCACCATCTGCGCGATGTTGGCCATGCGCACGCGGTCGGCGTGACGCGCGAACGTGTTGAGATTGAGCGCCGCGATAATCGCATCGCGCTGGCTGTTCTGCTGCTCGAGGAAGCCTTCCTTCGAGCCCGGCGTCGGCTCGAGCCATGAGCCCCATTCGTCCACGACGAGCGCGATCTTCTTCTCGGGGTCGTACTTGTCCATGATCGCGCCGTGGGTGCGGATGAGATCTTCCATGCGCATCGTTTCCTTGATCAGCTTCGCGTACTCCTCCTCGCCGAAGCCGGTCGCCTTGTACTTCGGCGGCCAACCGCCGACCGTGTAGTAGTGCAGCGACAACCCGTCGATGTCCCAGCTCCAATTGCGCTCCGTCCACGCCTTCATCACCGCTTCCGTGTAGCTCGTGTCGCCGGAGTCGGGACCGACGGCGATTCTCTTCATCGGATGCTTCGAGTTGTAGTTGCGTGCATAGCGTGCATAGATGCGCAACTGGCTCACGTAGTACTCGGGCGTCATGGAGCCGCCGCAGCCCCAGCTCTCGTTGCCGATGCCGAGGAACGAGACGCCCCACGGCTCGGCGCGACCGTTCGCCGCACGTTCCTGCGCGAGCGCCGTCGCCTGATCGGCGGTGAGATATTCGAGCCACTCTGCCGCTTCCTTGGGCGAGCCCGAACCGACGTTGACCGAGATATACGCCTCGGCGCCGATCTGCTGCACGAAATCCATGAACTCGTGCGTGCCGAACGTGTTGGGCTCGATCACACCGCCCCAATCGGGATTCATGGTCGCGCGCCGCGCCTCGGCCGGACCGATGCCGTTGCGCCAGTGATAGTCGTCAGCAAAGCAGCCGCCCGGCCAGCGCACGTTGGGAACGCGTAGCTCCTTGAGAGCCTCCACGACGTCGTTGCGAATGCCGCGCGTATTCGGAATCGGCGAATCGGGTCCCACCCACACGCCTTCATAGATGCCGCGGCCGAGATGCTCCGCGAACTGCCCGAAGAGGTGACGACTGATCGTCGGCCCGGACTTGTCCGTCTCGACGGTCAGCTCCAACGTATCCTGCGCAAGCGTGACGCTCGCCGCGAGGAAGCATGCGCTCGTTGCAAGCCTGAGCAACGCCGTTCTCAACATCGTTCGAATCTCCACTGTCCAACGGTGAACGATCGCGTCTGCGAGTCATTCCCGTTTTGTTATTGAAGTAGACGTATATAGCAATGACCTTCGCATTAGAGCGTGCGATTGTACGGGCAATGCACGGCCGACACGACCCGCCCATCGCAGGCTCGCTCCAGCCATCGAAGAGCATGTCCGAATTTGCTCGATGGGCGTCCGAATGATGGCGGCGGCGCGGCCGGCCGCTGTGGAACATGGCGGCATTCCAGCACGGAGGTTCACCATGCGCACCTGTCTGCTCGTGATCGACGCTCAAGAATCCTTCCGCCACCGCCCGTACTTTTCGAGCCGCGACGTACCGGCGTATTTGGATCGCCAGAATGCCTTGATCGACGGCGCTCGCGCGCGCGACATTCCGATCGTGCGCGTCTTTCACGTGGAGCGCGCGGCGGATAGCGCGTTCTCACTCGAATCCGGCCATGTCCGACCGCTGACGGGGCTCATCGGGTTCGATGCCGCCCTGACAGTACACAAGAGTCGGCACAGCGCATTGATCGGCAGCGGCCTGGATGTTTGGCTCAACGAGCAAGGCATCGATGCAGTGATCGTCAGCGGCATCCGCACCGAACAATGCTGCGAGACCACGGCGCGCCATGCGTATGATCTCGGCTATCGGGTGCATTATGTGCCGGATGCAACTTTGACCTTCGACATGCAGTACGAGGACGGTACGCTATTCCCGGCCGCGGAGATCAAGCGGCGTACCGTGGCCGTGCTCAAGGACCGCTTTGCGACGATCTGCTCGGTGGAGGAAGCGCTTGACGCAGCCGCCCGTCATTGACGTCCTGTTCGTGATCCTGCCCGATACGCTCGTGCTCGATTGGGCAGGACCGGCCGAAGCGTTCAGGCTTGCCAATGGCGTGCGCCGCGAGCGCGGCGAGCCCGAACGCTTTCGGCTGCATTTCATCGGCCCGCGACGCGAGGCCACGAGCTCGGTCGGCGCCGCGATCGCGGCGCTCGAACCGCTGCCGCAACGGCTGCCCGCTGGGGCCTGGGTCGTGGTGAGCGGCAATCCGACCACACCGAAATATCTCGAGCCGGCCGCCACGAGAGAAACCGTGAGATGGTTGGCTCGGCTACGACCCGGCGATCGCGACACTCGCCTGATCACGATTTGCTCCGGCGCCGTGCTCGCGGCGCATGCAGGCTTGTTGAAGGGCCGCACGGCGACGACACATCACCAGCTGCTCGATGAGCTGAGCGCCGCGGAGCGTGACTGCAAGGTCGTGAGCAATCGCGTGTTCGTGTGCGACGGCAATGTATGCTCGAGCGCGGGCATTACCGCCGGCATCGATTTGGCGCTCCAGCTCATTCGGCTCGAATGCGGCCCCACGGTCGCTGCGCGCGTCGCGCAGACGATGGTGCTCGGTCTGCGCAGAACCGCCAACGATCCGCAGATCTCACCGTTGCTTGCCTACCGCAATCATCTGCATCCGGCGGTACATCGCGTGCAGGACGCGGTCAGCGAAGCACCCACCCAGCCGTGGACGGTCGCGCGCATGGCCAAGGTAGCTCACACCTCCGCTCGCCATTTGACGCGCCTGTTCGTCGAGCATACGGGTGCCACCCCCCTGCAATATCTACGTGCAGTACGCCTCGCTCTCGCAGAGATGTCCTTGCGCGCAGGCCACAGCGTGACGCGAGCCGCGGAGCTCGCCGGTTTTCGCTCCGATACGCAGCTACGGCGGGCCTGGCGCGTGCTCGGTCAGCAAGGCACGCCGTCCGCGCTACTGCGGCGCGAAACACGCAAGCTCGCCGACGCCTGACCGCCGCTTTGGCATGACGCTGATGGACCGTGTCGGCTGCGGCAAGCCTCGTTCGTCCTTGGGGCAGTGTGTTCGCACATCGAAGGAGACAAACCATGCCCTACATCGACGGTTTCATGATTCCGGTCCCGACGGCCAACAAGGAGAAGTTCATCGAGCATGCACGTAAGGGCGATGCCGTGTTCATGGAGCTCGGCGCCCTGCGCATCCTCGAATGTTGGGGCGATGACGTCCCCGGCGGCAACGTCACCGATTTTCGCCGCGCAGTACAGGCAAAGGACGACGAGACGGTCGTGTTCTCGTGGATCGAGTGGCCGGACAAGGCTACCCGCGATGCCGGAATGGCCAAGATAATGGAGCTCGCGAAAACCGATCCTCGCATGAACCCGGAAACGAATCCGATGCCGTTCGACGGTCGACGGCTCATCTATGGTGGATTTGCGCCCGTACTGACTCTGGAGAAGTAGAGCTGACGGAGGCCCTCGTGGCACGGAGGCCTTCGCTCCGCTTCGGCAAGGAAGGCGCTTGTCTTGGGCTGGAGGGAGGCGGGAGGAAGAGAGGCCGCGCAGCGCGCTTGTCTACTACAGCGTGCCGCCTAGAAGATCAGATCGATTATTCCGAAGACGACGAGCAGTCCGATCAAGAACACGATCCCAACGATCCAACCGAGCACTTTGAGCATACGACCTCCGCGGCGTGTAAGGTAAGACGCAGAGCGACTCATCGCAGTTCCGCCCGGCACGCAGGCTGCGCCCTCCTTTTCCAGCCTTCCTTGCGGCGAATGCAGCCTCTCGAACGGAGCGTTTCCATGTCGTAGTAGTTGGTGCGAAGGCCTCTTTCCACCGAGGGGCCTCCTTGCCGCGCCATCCTGCGTGGAGTAGCGTGTCCTCCTTCGCGCAAGGAGACGTCACGATGATCGAGCTCGTGATACCGCCCAGGTTACGCAGCCTCGGTGGGTTCGATGTCAACCGGGTCCTGCCGTTCTCCGAGCGGCGCATGGTCGGCCCTTTCGTCTTCTTCGATCACATGGGGCCGGTCGATTTCCCGCCGGGCGTGTCGCGCAGCGTGGATGTACGCCCGCATCCGCACATTGGGCTGTCGACCGTGACGTATCTGTTCGCCGGCGAGATCATGCATCGCGACAGTCTCGGCTCGGAGCAGGCCATTCGCCCCGGCGAAGTGAATTGGATGACGGCCGGCCGCGGCATCACGCATTCCGAACGCTTCGAACGAGCGCGGCGCGAAGGCGACAAGCTCGACGGCATTCAAGCGTGGGTGGCGCTGCCGAAGGAGCAGGAGGAAACCGATCCTGCCTTTACGCATTACGACACGACGGCGCTGCCCACCTTCGACGAAGGCGGCGTGCGCGGCCGGCTCATCGCCGGCGAGATCTTCGGGTTGCGCGCGAACGTGGCGACGCACTCGCCGATGTTCTATCTGCATCTCGAGCTGCGCGCCGGTGCGGAGTTTGCGATCTCGACCGAGTATCCCGAACGCGCCGTGTATGTCGCGCACGGCGCGATCGAGATCGACGACAAGCGTTTCGACAAAGGCGCGATGGTCGTGCTCTCTGCCGGCGCCGCCGCCCGCATTCGCGCAATCGACGATGCGCTCGTCATGGCGCTCGGCGGCGACCCGTTGGGACCGCGCTTCGTCGAATGGAACTTCGTGTCGTCGTCGCGCGAGCGCATCGAGCAAGCGAAAGCCGATTGGCGCGCAGGACGTATGAAGCTGCCGCCGCTCGATGACAAAGAGTGGATTCCGCTGCCGCCGGATCCGGTGGCGCCGGCGAATGCGATGTCGTGAACAGTGGCTGGAGGCAAGAAGCGGGAGCAAGCTGCGCGCGCTTCCGCTTTCTGTCCAAGGCCCAGAGCGCAGCCAGAAGAACGCGAAAGGATCTTCTACAGCCTTCAGCCTAGAGCCTACAGCCTATTAAGGTGTCCCCAATGAACGTCGGATTCATCGGACTCGGCAAGATGGGTGCCGGCATGGCGACTAAGCTTCTTGAAGCGGGTCATGCCGTCACGGTTTACAACCGGACGATCGAACGTGCGCGGCCGCTCGAGCCGCTCGGCGCAAAAGTGGCCTCGACCGTTACCGAAGCCTGCAATGGTGATGTCGTCATTACGATGCTCGCCAACGACAGGGCTCTGACCGAAATCGAAGAAGCGGGACTTGCGTCCACGCTCAAACGCGGCGGCGTTCACGTGTCGATGAGCACCGTCAGCGTCGCGCTCGTAGACCGCTTGAGCGCCAGCCACGCGCGCAACGGTCAATTGTTCGTATCTGCCCCCGTCTTCGGTCGACCCGATGCCGCGGCGACCGGCAAGCTGTTCATCGTTGCTGCAGGCCCTCGCGAAGCGATCGAACGTGTCGAACCGCTCTTCGGCGCCATGGGCCAAGCGACGCACATCGTCTCGGACAAACCGTCCGATGCGAACCTTATCAAGATCGCCGGCAATTTCATGATTGCCTCGATGATGCACGCGTTCGGCGAAGCAATCGCGCTGGCGCGCAAAGCCGGCCTGCCCGCGCAGACCTTCGTCGACATCATGACCTCGACGATCTTCAACGTACCGATTTACAAGAACTACGGCACGCTGATCGCAAACGAGCGCTACGTTCCGGCCGGATTCGCCGCCGAGCTCGGCTACAAGGATCTCGGCCTCCTGCGCGAAGCGGCAAGCGCGCTGAACGTTCCGACACCGCTCGGCGAATTGCTCCACGAGCGCTTCGCGCGCTTGGTCGAAGGCGGCAAAGGGTCGATCGACTGGACCGCGATCGCCGCGCTCTCCGCAGCGGATGCGGGCCTGAGACCTGCCGAGGCATTTGCAAACGTGCGGTGACAGGAGGCTGGAGCAAGATGCGCGCGGCACGCGCTCCGATTAAGCTGTAGGCTGTAGACCGTAGGCTGTAGTAAAAAGGAGTGCGTTGCGCCCACGTTCTTCCCAGGGCAAGCACCCCCAGCACGCGAAGCGTGCTCAGCCCAGAGCCTACGGTCTCAATGTCCCGCCTGCTACTCGCGCTTGCGTTCATCGGCTATATCGCACTCGGCTTGCCGGATGCGCTCATCGGCGTCGCGTGGCCGGCAATGCGCAGAGACTTCGCTGTGCCGCTCGGCGCATTGGGCGCGCTCTATGTTTCGTCGACTCTCGGTTACGTGCTCTCGAGCGCAGCCACGGGCGCTCTGCTCGCGCGCATCGGGCTCGGCACCTTGCTGAGCGGCTCGTGCGCGCTCACCGGCATGGCCTTGCTCGGATATACCGTTTCGCCGAGCTGGCCGGTGCTCGTTGCGCTCGGCGTGTTCGTCGGCTTCGGCGGCGGCGCGATCGATGCAGCAATCAATACGCATGCCGCGATTCATTACGCTACCCGCCTGTTGAACGTGCTGCACGCCTTCTACGGCATCGGCGCCGCGCTCGGGCCGGCTTTGATGACAGCCGTGCTCGTGCGCGGTCATGACTGGCGCTATGGATACGGCTGGGTCATCGCCTTCGAGCTTGCGCTTGCAATTGCCTTTGCGTTGACTCGACGCGAGTGGAGTGCACCGCTTGCTCATCAAGCCCATCGACAGACTGCATCGTGGCTCGCTACGTTGCGCCTACCCCGCGCGCAATTGTCGCTGGCGGTGTTCTTCATCTACACCGGCTGCGAAGCTGCCGCGGCCGCCTGGGCATTCTCGCTGTTGCTCGAAGCGCGCGGGCTCACCACCATCGCTGCAGGAACCGCGGTGTCGTGCTACTGGAGCGGCCTCTTCGCAAGCCGACTCGGCTATGCATTGTTGCCTGCCGATACCCGTCCCGAGCGCGTGACGACGATCTGCATCATCGTTGCGATCCTCGCCGCGGGACTTGTCACGCTTCACCTCAATGCGATGCTCGACATCGTCGCGTTCACCCTGCTCGGTTTCGCATCGGGTCCGATCTTCCCATGCATGATTGCGATGACGCCCGCACGTCTCGGTCCCGATCACACAGCGAATGCCGTCGGCGCACAGGTCGCCGCTGCCGCGGTTGGCCTTGCATGTTTGCCTGCGCTCTGCGGACTTCTTGCTCAACACAGCGGGCTCGAGTCGATTCCGCTTTTCTTGCTTGGATGTTGGCTGTTGTTGTTGATCGCCTATCGCGCCTTCCTGGGCAGTAGGCTGTAGACGGTAGGAAGTAGCGGGCACACGCTGCGCACGCCTTTTCTGTCCCTAGCCTACAGCCTCCTTTCATGGTTGGAGGCAGAGGCTGAACACACGGCGCGCCGGTGCGCCCGCAAGCAATGGAGCCAAGCGAGCAAACAGGAGGCGCGCGATCGCGCGCCTTTCTAGCCAGAACCCAGCACCCAGTGCACGACGAGCGCGCTACAGCCTTTGGCGCAGTCCTACAGCTCCCTGCAAGTCCGCGCCGGTCATATCGGCGCCCGCAAGATTCGCATCCGTCAGGTCTGCGTTGATCAGTATCGCTTCGCGCAGATCGGCATTGCTGAGATCCGCACCGACCAGAATCGCTCCGCTCAAATCGGCACGGTACAGCTTGGTTGCCACCAGCTTGGCATTGCTGAAATCCGTAAAGCTCAGATTCGCGCGCGAAAAATCCGCATGCGACAGGTCCGCACGAATCGCGGTCGCGCTCACGACCTGCGTGCGCATGAGTCCCATCGACTGATTCTTCATGTCGGCAGCGGCATTGACGCGCGTGAGATTGGCGTTCGTGAGATCCGTATCGCGCAGGTCGGCGATCAAGCGCGCGCCGGACAAATCCGTACCGCGCAAGATCGCCTCCTGCATCTGCGCGGAGAACAGCACGGCGCCGCGCAACCGTGCCTCGGAGAGATTCGTACGCTGCAGGAACGCCACGTTCAGCTGACAGCCGTCGAGATTCGCGCCGCTGACGTCGGCATCGTTGAGCACCGCCGCCGAGAGATTGGCGCGGCGAAAGTCGATCTGACTCAGATCGAGCTGCGAAAGGTTCTTCGCGTAAAGGTCGGGGCGCTGAGACGAGTCTGCATCCGCGACGACCGCCAGCACCTGCTCGCGCGTCAGACGTTCGTATCCTTCCCACTCCGCTGCCGACGCCGCCAGCGCAGCGAGCGCCAATGAGGCAATCGCAAGACGCATAAGCTGACCCTCGCGCGCACGATGCGCGTATATGCGACGGGGGTCAAGGCTCGACTGCGGAACTCAAAATGGGGCTACGGGCGACAGGCTACGGCCTGAAGGCGCGCACAGCGCGCTCTGGCTCCACCCTCCGGCCTCCAGCATCAGGCCGCAGTGGCCTGCCTAACGATGAACAAGCCAGCCGCCAACGCGCCAAGCGACAGCACCATCGACGCGAGCACGTAGAGCGCCGCACCGCCAAGCTGACCGCGCTCATAGAGCAGCGCAGCATCGAGCGAAAAGGCGGAGAACGTCGTGAATCCGCCGAGCAGGCCGGTCGTCAAGAACAATCGCCAATTCTGCGATGCACCAGTCTTGAGCGCGAGCATTTCGATCAGCACGCCCATGAGAAAGGAGCCGACCACGTTCACGATCAGTGTGCTCACGCCGACGCTCTGGGGCAGACCGCGGGCGACGAGCAAATTGACTGCATGACGCAGCGCACCGCCGATACCGGCACCGGCGAAGACGATCAAGAAGCTCTGCATTCTGGCTTGTGGTTGTCGTTGGCTCAGGCTCGCAGCGATTCTATCTCGCGGCGCGGCGGCGCGCCGAACATCCGCCGGTATTCGCGGCTGAACTGCGAGGCGCTTTCGTAGCCGACCCGACGCGCGGCCACGGCCGCATCGAGCCCCTCCATCAGCATGAGCCGCCGCGCCTCGTGCAGGCGAATGCGCTTCTGATATTGCAGCGGCGACATCGAGGTGACCGCCTTGAAGTGGTGATGAAGCGAGGAGACGCTCATGTGCAAGCTCTCGGCCAGCGCCTCGATACGCAACGGTTCTGCGAAACGAGACCTGATCAAGGCAATCGCCCGAGCGATGCGTTGCAGCTGCCCGCCGTTGCTGCACAGTTCCTGCAAGCGATGCCCGAGCTCGCCGGTCAACGCCCGATAGTGCAGCTCGCGCACGACGAGCGGCGCCAGCACCATCGCATCCTGCGGCGACTCGAGCAGGCGCATCAGGCGCAATACCGCATCGAGCATCTCTTCGTTCATGCGTGCGATGAACATGCCGCGATCGTTGCGCGAACGATCGAGCGGCGGCATGGGCACTTGCGAGAGCAGATCGGCAATCGCCGTGAAATCGATCGCCATGCGCAGACAGAGATAAGGATGCGCACGCGTGGCTTCCAACACTTGCGAGGCAACGGGCAGCGCCACGGACACGACGAGATAGTTGAGCGCATCGTACATGTAGACCTCGCGCCCCAGCATGGCCCGCTTGCGCCCCTGAAGCACGATACAGAGCGAAGGCTCGTACAGGCTCGGCAGCGGCAACGTCGTCGAGCTGGATCGTACGAGCATCACGCCCGGCACCGACGTGTGATTGATCCCCTCCTGCGGCGCCAGCGCTTGCGCACGTTGCGCGAGCTCTCGCTGCCGCGGATCCGTTACGAGACGCTCCGTGTGAATGACCGCGTGCATGGGGCCACCCGTCGATATGCGGCACTTGCCGTCTGTCGCCGCTCCGAATAGCGGCCCGGCAAGCATAACGAACCTACCCGGCGTGCGCGCACCGAATCCGGCAACTCGCAGGATTAGGCAAGGACTCGCCAGGATCGGACTACGTCGCGGCGCGACAGCCTTCTAGCCTACTGGCCATGTCATCGGATGCAACGAGGAGGAAGCAATGAAGCGCACTGTGCCACGCCGTACCCTCGGACGAACAGGGCTGGAGGTCTCTGCCATCGGCCTCGGTTGCATGGGCATGTCGGATTTTTACGGCGACGCCGACCACAAGACGAATCTGGCCGTCCTGAATCACGCGATCGATATCGGCGTGAATTTCTTGGACACCGCCGACATGTACGGTGTCGGCCGCAACGAAGAGCTGCTCGGCGAGATCCTGAAAACACGTCGCGACGAGGTCGTGCTCGCCACGAAATTCGGCAACGTGCGCGCCCCGAACGGCGATTTTCTCGGCATCGACGGACGCCCCGAGTATGTGCGCGCCGCATGCGATGCGAGCTTGAAGCGCCTCGGCGTCGATCACATCGATCTCTATTACCAGCATCGCGTCGATCCCAAGGTGCCGATCGAAGAGACGGTGGGTGCGATGGCAGCGCTCGTCGCCGCCGGCAAAGTCCGCCACCTGGGACTCTCGGAAGCATCGCCCGCCACGCTGCGACGCGCCGCCAAGGTTCATCCGATCACGGCGCTGCAAACCGAATATTCCCTGTGGACGCGCGATGTCGAAGGCGAGATCTTGCCCGCATGCCGTGAGCTCGGCATCGGCTTCGTTGCCTATAGCCCACTCGGCCGCGGCTTCTTGACTGGTGCGATTCAACGCCCGGAGCAGCTTGCGGAAAACGACTGGCGGCGCCGCAACCCGCGGTTTCAGCCGGAGAATTTCCAACGCAATCGGCGACTCGTCGAAGCCGTGGAGGAGATTGCGCGGGAGCGCGGCTACACGCCGGCGCAGCTTGCGCTCGCGTGGCTGCTGCATCGAGGCGACGACATCGTGCCGATTCCGGGGACGCGCCGCATCGAGCGCCTCGATGAGAACGCGGCGGCCACGCACATCGAATTGTCGCAGGAGGAGCTGGCCCGCATCGACGCCGTGCTCGGCACGACGGAGGTCGTCGGCGACCGTTATCCCGAACCGGCGATGAGATTGCTCGGATTGTGAGCAAGGGCTGCCGGCGCCGCCGGCAGCCGAGCGCTCAATCGAGACGTCTGATCCAGATGTTCCGGAAGCTCACCAGGTGGCCGTGGTCCTGCAGACGCAAGGCTGCCTCGCCGTGCGGCTCGTACTTGGGCTCACCGATGTACGTGGTCGGCCCCTTGAGCTCGACGTCGTGATGAATGAGCACGCCGTTGAAGAATACGGTGATGCGCGCGGGCGACTGCAAGCTGCCGTCGGCGGCAAAACGCGGCGCGATGAACACGATGTCGTAAGTCTGCCATTCGCCTGCGGGGCGCGCTGCGTTCACGAGCGGGATGTGCTGTTTGTAGATTGCTCCGGCCTGGCCGTTCGAGTACGTGCGATTCTCGAGCGTGTCGAGGATCTGCACCTCGTACAGCTCCTGCAGGAACACGCCGCTGTTGCCGCGATCCTGCCCCTTCTTCTCCGGCGGCAGATGCGGCGTGCGCCATTCGATGTGAAGCTGCACGTCGCCGAATTTCTGCACCGTGCGGATGTCGCCCGTGCCCGGCGCCACCGTCAGCGCGCCGTTGGCGACGATCCACTTGGCCGGGCCGCCCTCGACGCTCTCCCACCCTTCGAGCGATTGGCCGTCGAACAGCACGATGGCATCGGCCGGCGGATCCGACGGCGTGACCCCGGGGCTTACGATCTTCGGAACCGGCTCCCACACTTCAGTGTCTTCCGGGCGTTGCGATTCCGCGCAAGCAGTTGCACAGACAATCGAAGCAAGAAGCAACGCGGCGACCGTTTTCATCTGGCAAGACCCTATGCGGTGAAAGCATTGTTTGTACACCGCACGCGCGCGTTGCGCCAGTCTGCGGGACGCGGCCCGCGTCTCGAGAATCGGCAGGGACGCTCGCTACCTGACAATCGGCAAGGTGCCTCCGACCGGCGAGCGTTCGGATTTGAAGTCCATGACCAGGTTGTAAGCGGCCACCAAGGCGGGAAATAGATTCGCGAGCACGCCCACCGAGTCCCTGCGGCCGAATATGAAATAAGCGAGCAAGAACGCGCTGCCCGACAAGCTCATGATCCAGAACGTGCGAGGAAAGACCGGGCGGCCGCGCACATGGGTCGCGATGACCTGCACGAACCAGCGCCCGGCAAACAGTAAAACACCGAGGTACCCGATCAGCTTCCAACCCGTGATCGTGACGCCGAAGACTTGCCACAGCACCTGATTCATACCGCTACCTCGCCGGACACAGATACAACGGGCGACAAGAATAAAGGGTTCAAACGTGCCCCGGGTGCTGGGCGCTGGCCAGAACAAGGCGCAAGCGCGCTCTTCCTCCAGCCTACGGTCTAGAGCCTACAGCCTGAAAGAGGCGCTCTGCGCCCTGGCCAGCACAAGTACGCTTGCGGCGCCTCGCGCGCCGCAAGCCTTCGTCCCTCCAGCCACTAGCCTCCAGTCTCTCGCCTCCAGCCCGAGGCTCAATCCCAAAAATCCTCAAGCTCCTCGTACAACACCTTCCCGCTCACGGGATCGATGTGCAGCTCGACGCGGCGGCCGGCGGAATTCGTCGCTTCCACTTCCCACAGACCGTCGTCCCTCTCGATGTCCCGAATCTTCGTGTAGCCGGCACTTTCGAGCTTGGCGATGATCTCCTTGATGTCGAGCTCTTGAGCCGACTGCGTCTGGCTCCACACGACAGGCGTCACGGCAAGCGCAAGAACCGCAAGACCAACGAATCGCTTCTTCATGATGAGGCTCCTTAGACCCTTTGAACGCAATGGCTCCATCAGCCACGGAGCGCATCATGACAGCGAGGCATTGAACGGATCGTGAGCAGGCCGTTCATGATTTGTTTAGGGAGCGATCTGCTACCGTGCGTGCCATGAACGGCACAAGAACCCTGCTCCTGGCGCTCGCGATGCTACCGGCGATGCTGTCGCCGACGGCCACGCCGGCGGACGAGGACCACGAAATTGCGCGGCGCGCCGTCGAACGCGGCGAGATCCTGCCGCTCTCGAGAATCCTCGCGCTCATCGAACGCGATCATCCCGGACGGGTGCTCGAAGTCGAGCTCGACCGCGAGGATGGCCGCTACGTCTATGAGATCGAGGTGTTGCGCACGGACGGCCGAGTGATCGAGCTGACCTATGACGCGAGCACCGGCGAGCTCCTGGAAACCGAGATCGACGACGATTAGACGTAGCCGGCAGCCGTCGACACCCGCAGGCAACGTGAACGACAGTCGGGCGATGCACTACCCTTCTGTTTCTGCAACCCGGATCGGCAGTAAGGAACGATGCGCGTTCTAGTCGTCGAGGACGAAGCCAAGCTCGCCGAGCGCATTCGTGCGGCGCTCGTGGAAGCAGGCCTGACGGCCGACATCGCGCCGGACGGCGTCGAAGCGCAGTTCCTCGGCGAAACGGAAACTTACGATGCAGCCGTGCTCGATCTGGGCCTGCCGAAAATCGACGGGCTGAGCGTACTCGAGCATTGGCGCAAGGCCGGCCGCAAGATGCCCGTGCTCATCCTCACTGCGCGCAGCCGCTGGCACGAAAAGCTCGCCGGATTCAATGCGGGCGCCGACGACTACCTCACCAAGCCGTTCGAGATGGACGAGCTCGTGGTGCGCGTAAAGGCGCTCATCCGGCGCAGCACAGGACATGCCTCGGCAATTCTCGAGTGCGGCCCCTTGAAGCTCGACACGAATGCGGCGCGCTTCGAATACGACGGTCAGCCGCTCGAGCTCACGCCGCAGGAGTACCGCATCCTGGCCTTTCTCATGCACCACGCAGGACGCGTCGTGAGCCGCACCGAGCTCATGGAGCACGTGTACGCACGCGATGCGGACAGCGACTCGAACGTGCTCGACGTGCTGATCGGGCGCATTCGCAAGAAGCTGCCCGCACCGATGCTCACGACAGTGCGCGGCCACGGTTTCGTGCTGGGGCGCACGCGTGAGACTTCTTAAGTCGCTACGCTCGCGCCTGCTCGTCGGCGCGCTCATCTGGGTCGCTTGCGCCAGCATCGCCGGCGGTTGGGCGCTTTCCTATGCCTTCCGGTCCGCTGCCGAAGATGCATTCGATGCGCGCCTGACCTCACTCGTCTCGGTCTTGATCGGCTCGGTGGATGCCGACCGCAACGGACAGCTTACGCTCGCACGGGGCATCGGCGATCCCCAATTCGAACAGGTTTACTCCGGCTGGTATTGGCTCGTCGCCGACCGCGCCGGCGTACGTCTGCGCTCGCGCTCGCTGTGGGATTTGAGGCTGGAGGTGCCGGACACGCCCGTCACTGCAACGCCGCGCGTCATGACCACGCATGATCCGCTCGGACGCGAGATTCGCGTCGCGGTTCAAACCGTGCTGTTGCCGAACGCCGCCTCGCCGGTGACCTTCCTCGTGAGCGGCGACGGCGAGACGCTGCGCAGCGAGATCCGCCGCTTCAACGTGGTGCTGCGCAGCGCCCTTGCGGCACTGGCGCTCGGCCTGCTTCTCGCGTTGCTCGCACAGATCCGTTTCGGCTTGCGCCCGCTCGAGCGGCTCGTCCACGAAGTCGAAGCGGTGCGCACCGGCAAGTCGAGCCAGCTGTCCCCGCTCGAGACGACGGAGCTCGACGCGCTCGTCACCGAAGTCAACTCGTTGATTGCGCACAACCGCGAGGTCGTCGAACGTGCGCGTGCGAGCGCAAGCGATCTCGCGCACGCGCTCAAGACGCCGCTCGCAGTGATCAAGTCCTTGGAGACCGACGGCGAAGCCGCGCGAGAACGAAGGCAACAAATCGCCGCAATGGAACGTATCGTCACGCGTCATCTCGCACGTGCCTCCGCCGCTGGCGCTGGACGACATCGCGCGCTTGCGCTCTCGCCCATCGTCGATGAGATTGCACACGGACTGCAACGCGTCTACGCCGAGCGCGATCTCCTCATCCGAAATGAGCTCGCCGCCGACCTCGCCTATCCGGCCGATCAGGAAGACCTCGAAGAGATGCTCGGAAACCTGCTCGAGAATGCGTGCAAGTGGGCCACGCATGCCGTCCGCGTGAGGAGCCGACGCGACGCCGGACAGCTATGCATCATTGTCGAGGACGATGGCCCCGGCATTCCCGACGAACATGCCCATCAAGCGATCGCACGCGGCGTTCGCCTCGACGAGAAAACGTCCGGCACAGGGTTGGGCCTCGCCATCGTCACCGATCTTGCGACGTTGTATGGCGGAGAGCTCGCACTGGCACGGTCGGAGCTTGGAGGCGTCAAAGCGGAGTTAAAGCTTCCGACCTAGATGGGCGCTGGGCGGCTGGCCAGAATAGGCTACGGCGACGGGCAACGGGCTACCGCCAGGAAAGGCTCGACGCGCGCGCCTTTTGCCCAGCTTCCAGCCTAGAACCTCACTCTCGCTCCCACCCACGCCGCGCGCGGCGGTCCTGCGCCGTAGAAGCGCGGATCGGAGAACTCGGGGAAGACCTCGTCCGGCTCGCCGAGCAAACCGAAAGTTTCGTAGTCCTCATCGAGCGCGTTCTCGACGCGAACGAACAGCGCAGCGTGATCGTTCAAGCGATACTCGCCGCGCAGATTGAGCACGGCGTACGCATCGGTCTTGTCGAGGAGATTCGGCTCATCGCCGCGCAGATACACGCCGGAGCGGTAATTGACGTCGGCGCCGATGGTCAAGCGGTTCGTGACGAAGAAGTCCACAGCAGCATTGGCCTGGTGCTTCGGAATGCCCGGAATCGTCGAGCCGGCCGGCACGAGCAGCGCTTCTTCACCGATCGCTCCCGGCTCGTCGGCATCGTCATCGTCCTCGACGAGCGGGTGATTGGGACTGTTGACCACGAATGCGTCTTCGAACGTGGCATCGACGTAGCTGTAATCGAACGACCACCGCACCCGCGAGGCCCTCTGTTCCAAACCGAGCTCCAGCCCGGCACGGCGCGTGTCGCCGACATTGGCGAAGAAGCCCACGTTCGCCTGTGCGCCGCCGGTCGTCTGGAACAGAATGTCGTCGCGATTCGTCGCGTGGAACGCGCCGATGCGCCAACGCAGGCCTGTCGTCAGCTCGCCGCGCAAACCGAGCTCGGCGGTGCGCGCGACGACCTGTTCGAGCGGCGGATCGGCGAGGAATGCATTCGGCAGATTGCACGGCGCATCTTCGCTCGCACATGCAAGCTCGACCGGCGTCGGCGTGCGCGTCGATTCGCCGATATTGGCGTAGAACGTCGTCGCCGTGCCGATTCGGTACGTCAAGCCGAGCGCGGGATTGAAACGCTCGAAGCGGTGGCGACCGTTGAGCTCGGGCGACTCGCCCGTACGGTCCTCCAATCGGATGCGCGTCGTATCGAACCGACCGGACAGCGTGAGCCCTGTCCGGTCGGTTACCTCGAGCGTGTTCGCGAAATACACGCTCGCCACAGACACCTCGCTCTTGACATCCGTGAAGAACTCTTGCGCGAAGATCCCTGTCCGCGACGTCGAGCGGTCGGGATTCAGGCGCGCCACTTCCGTCGCCGAGTTGAAATCGATCCGCCCCTCGTTGAACGACAGGCCGAACGTCAGATGATTCGGCCGCCCCGCCAGCGCGGCGCTCCAGCCGAGCTGCACCGAAGCGCCGTAGCTCTTCTGCTCGCGCCGACCGATGTTGTTGATGGCATTGAGCTCCTCGTCGTCGAGCTCGGCTTCGATGGGATTGCCGAACTGATCGAGCACGAGCGTGATGTCGTCATCGTCCTCGTCGGAACACTCTCCGTCGCCGTTCACATCCTCGAAGTTCTCTTCGACGAGAAACTCGCCCGAGCCGATCTCGCACTCCTCGAAAATCGTGCCGTCGCCGTTGAACGTGTCCGTGTCGATCTTGCGGTAGTACGCATTTCCCGCCAGCACCAGCGAATCCGACAGTCGGTGCTCGCCGGACAGGATCACCTGCACGTGCGAGTTCTCCGTGATATCCGGATGCGTGAATACCTGCTTGCGATCGAGGGCGAGCAGCTCGGCCGGTGAAGCGCCGTTGCCGCGCAGCTTCGTATCGCCGACCGCCACGCCGAGATCGACGCTCGATGCATCGCCGTCGCGCCAGCTCAAGACTCCGAAGTAGCGCACCGCTTCGGACTTGGAGAAATCTCGCCAGCCGTCTTCCGCGAAGTAATCGACGTTCGCGTAGTACCCGAAGGATTCGCCGTGCCCGCCGTGCTGCAGCGAGGCCACGGTGCGGCCGAACGAGCCACCGTACGCTTCAAGACCGGTTCCCTGATAGCGAAATCCATTCTTCATTTGCAGCGACAGCACGCCGCCCAAGGCATTGAGACCGAAGACCGGGTGCGAACCGCCGAGCATCTGCACGCTGTCTACGGCCGACAACCCGATGAGATCCCAGTTCACCGTATCGCCGAACGGATCGTTGATGCGCACGCCGTTCTGATAGACCGCGAGTCCCTGCGGCAAACCGAGAAGCGGCGAGGCCGTGAAGCCGCGAAAGTACACGTCCGGCTGCAGAGGATTGTTCTGGGCGTGATTGATGTTGACGCTCGCGAACGAGCGGTTGAGCACTTCAGTGATATCGGTGGCCTGCAGCCGCACGATGTCTTGCGCATCGGCCACCTGAACGCTCGAAGGCACGCGCGAGCTGTCGAGCGTCGTTCCGTACGGCGCAGTCACGATGACATGAGTTTCGCTGCCGACCGCATCAGGATCCGCCGCAGCCGCGGTATGTGCGCTGCAGGAACCGATCAACGCTATCGTGACGGCCACTCTGACTCGGCGGGTGCTCGCGCTCATCCCCTGCTCCCTCCAGTCGCGATTCGCAGCGCGCAATACCGCTGCGTCTGACGCGCATCAAACTGCCTTCGGGCGCAAAAGTTGCACAAGGGAATTTGTCCTGATGTGCCCGGGAATGATTCCCGGTGACACTCATCGTCGGTTCGGCGCGGCACGCAAGCCGTTGTCACGATAGGTACGTCTGCGTACGCCGCGATTCGGAGCACAGATGCCGCCGCCCGTTCACCACTGGTCGGCGCGCGCAGCTACCGGGAGGGACGAATGTCACTCATGACACAGTGTCACGCTGAAGCACCGCACACAGGTGTCTCGTTTCCGTGGCGCGACGCGGCGATCGTGGTGGGCGCCACACTACTCTCGGCAATCGTCTTCGTCCGCATTGACCTCAGCGAATCGTTGTTCGCCTTCACGCGAGACTGGGAACATCTACAGATCGACGAGCTTCCGATCACCCTGCTCGTGCTCGCGATCGGGCTCGGCTGGTTCGCCTGGCGTCGGTATACCGAAATGCGCCGCGAGCTCGCCGCACGCGCAGCGGCCGAAGCTCGGCTGGCCGCGCTGCTCGAAGACCATCGGCGGCTTACTCACCGCTACGTACACCTGCAGGAATCGGAGCGCAAAGCGCTGGCGCGCGAGCTGCACGATGAGCTCGGGCAATATTTGTACGCGATCAAGACCGATGCCGTGGCGATTCAGCGCAAGGCGGACCGCAGCGAGCTCGCAGTTCACCAATCGGCGTCGGCGATCGTGGCGCACTGCGATCACGTTCAGGAGTGCGTGCGTGCGCTCATCGGCCGACTGCGTCCGATCGGCCTGGATGTGCTCGGCCTGCGCGCCGCGCTCGAGCACTTTTTTCAGATGGTGCGCGCGAGCACGCCGCAACGCGCGCTCAACGTGCGCCTGGAGGGCGATCTCGACGACCTCGACGACGCCACCTCGCTCGCCGTCTATCGGCTCATTCAGGAAGGTCTCACGAACGTATCGCGCCATGCCGGAGCGCGCAGCGTGGAGGTCGAGGTTGCCCGCGCCGCGGACGACACCGACGCGAAGGACGAGATTGCGGTGCGGATCGTCGATGACGGCCACGGCGCCGATCCGCACGCGAAGACGCTCGGGCTCGGCCTGCTCGGCATGCGCGAGCGCGTCGAGATGCTCGGCGGGACGTTCGAGACTCGCACTGCCCTCGGCCAAGGCTTTGCCATCTATGCCCGAATTCCGGTGACGGGTCGCACGAGGCGCCAGCACGTCGAACAGACCGTGTGCGAACCCGATGCTCGCCCCATCGCTTCCATCAATTGAGCTATCGCACCATGAACGTATCGATTCAAGTCTTGCTCGTCGACGATCACGCCGTCGTGCGCGAAGGCTATCGGCGTCTGCTCGAGGACAGCGGCATTCGCGTGGTGGGCGAGGCGGCGACTGCCGCGGACGCTTACCGAGAATTCTGCACGCGCACGCCGGATGTCGTGGTCATGGACATCGCCTTACGCGGCGTAAGCGGCATCGAAGGCATGCGTCGCATCCTTGCGCGCGACCCGAACGCGCGGGTGCTCATCTTCAGCATGCATCAGGAGATCATCTTCGTGCGGCGCGCGCTCGAAGCGGGCGCGGCAGGCTATCTGACCAAGGCCAGCGCGCCGCGGGTGCTCGTCGAGGCAGTCGCCACCGTCGCGCGCGGACAGCGCTTCTTGAGCCACGATGTTGCGATGGCGCTTGCGCTCGCTCCGGCACCGCAACCCACGACGCCGTCCGCACGGCTCTCCCCACGGGAATTCGAGGTACTCAAGCTGCTGGCGCAAGGCTGCTCGCTGAACGAGATCGCAAGACAGCTGTGCCGTAACCCCAAGACGGTCGCGAATCACCAATCTGCGATCAAGCAGAAGCTCGGCGCAGAGAACACAGCGCAGCTCGTGCACATGGCCATCGAGCTCGGTCTCGTGCCGCCGCTCTATCAGCTCGCGTGCGGCGAGACAGACGTGCCGCGCGCCCGGCAGGACGCGCGCACGCCGTCGTGACGAAACTTGCTATTCGCCGCCTGTGTCGCTTACGGCGGGCACGGGCTTGGTGAGCGCCGACGCTTCCGGATGACCTTCGTACACGGCGTCGCGGAAACGTTTGTGCAGCGGCACCTTGCCGAACGGTGCGTACTGAGTGAACAGCACCGCGACGATGTCGTTCGCAGGATCGACCCAGAACAACGTGTTGGCAAAACCGTCCCAGAAGAATTCGCCGACCGCGCCCGAGGCCTCGTCGCGATCGGCAGGCGGCGCGATGCGTACTGCGAAATCGATGCCGAAGCCCACCTGCCCCTTGCTCGGCAGCCAGGACACGTCCGTCACCTCGGCCGGCATGTGATTCGTAGTCATGAGGCGGATGGCCTCTTCGCTCAGGATCCGCACGCCGTCGAGCTCGCCGCGATTGCGCAGCATCAGCGCAAAACGCATGTAGTCATCGAGCGTCGAGACCAGGCCCCAGCCGCCCGGCTTCAACGGCCAGTCCTTCAGGTTGAATTCGGCAGGCCCCGATGTCAGCGGCGTGAACGTGCCGTCATCGGCGCGCAGATACAACGTCGCCAAGCGCTCGCGAGCGTCGCCCGCGACGACATAGCGCGTATCGCGCATGCCGAGCGGCTCGAAAATGTGCTTCTTGAGATATTCGTCGAAGCGCTCGCCCGAGAGCCGTTCGACGAGGAAGGCTTGCACGTCGACCGACGGACCGTACAACCAGCGCGTGCCCGGCTGATACAGCAGCGGCACCGAACCCAGCTTCTGCGCCATCTGCTCGAGGGTGTTCTCCAACGCGAGCGGCGCCGCCTTGCGATAGAGCTCGCCGACCGGCGAAGTGTCTTCGTCGCCGGAGGTAAAGCCCGCGGTGTGGCGCATCACGTCGCGAATCGTGACCGGCCGACGCGGCGGTTCGTAGCGAGGCTTGCCGGAAGCGTCGGTCCCGGCATAGACACGCAGGCCCGCGAACTCCGGTGCGTATTTCTCGAGCGGATCATCGAGGTCGAACTTGCCTTGATCGTACAAGCGCATCAAGGCAACGCCGGTAATCGGCTTGGTCATCGAGAAGATGCGTACGAGCGTATCGCGCTGCATCGGTCGTTGCGCCTCGCGGTCGGCGAAGCCGAAGGCGCCGAAGTACGCCTCGTTGCCATGCTCGTAGACGAGCGCGGATACCCCGACGAGCTGTCCCGATTCGACGAGATCGCGCAGCGTCGCGTCGAGCCGACCCGCATCGACCAGATGCGCTTGCGGCTCGGCATGATGCGGCTGCGGCGATGGTGCCTTGCTGCATGCGGCAAGTGCGCTCGCGGCCAGGAGCGCGGCCATCCATCTCGACATACCCTCACCTCGCTGGTTGGGACTGGAAGATGCCGCGCATTGTAGAGGCGCGCCCCCAGCGCGCGGCGCGCCGGCTCGTCAAGAACTGCGAATCAGCGCGCGTTGACGGCGAAGCGCCCCGGCCCCATGAGCCCGAGCGCGGCCGCGGTCACCAGGAACATGGCCTGCAGCTCGATCGCCCAGCCGCCTTGATTGTTGAGCGCGGCGATCTGGCCCATGTGCACGAGACCGATCGCGAACAGCATATTGATGACAATGATCCACGCGCCCACCCGCGAATAGAACCCGAGGATCACGAGCAGCGGCGCCACGACTTCGCCGACATAGACGCCGAAGGCGAGAAATCCGGGCAGGCCGGCCTTGCTCAGCATGGCGGAAATGCCGCCGACGCCCGCGATGAGCTTGTGAATGCCGTGCAGGAGAATGGTGCCGCCGAGCACGAGCCTGAGCAGCAGGCGTCCGATGTCGTTTCCCATGTGAGCGCTCTCTTTGTGTATCGACAATTGCGCAAATGCGCGCGACGACAAGCGTGCTTGCGCGCCGACGGCATCGTCAAGCTGCGCGCGTGTCAACGTATTGCGCGAAGGGACGCTATGAGGACTGCATCACAGTCAAGGAGGCTCGTATGTCGATTCGGATGCTGATTGCCGCAGCCCTCGTTCTTGCCGCCACGCACGCGCTCGCGCAGCAGCGCGAGCTCTTGTCCGAGCGCATTGCACGGATGGACACCAATCGCGACGGCCTGATCTCGAAGGACGAATTCGTCGCGGCGCGCACCGCCGCCTTCGCCGAACGCGATCGCAATGGCGATGGCCAGCTTGACAGCCGCGACATCCCCAGGCGGCTCGCGCGACGCATGGGCACGCGTCTGACGAGCGCTCAGGCGCAGATGGACTCAGACGGCGACGGCAAGATCAGCAAAGAAGAATTCGTCGAAGCCGGCGTGCGCCTGTTCGAGCGCGCCGATGCGAACGGCGATGGCGTGCTCGACAGTGCCGAGATCGCTTTATTGCAGGAGGCCCTCACGGAGCGCACACAGCTACGTCGACCGCGGTGAGGAGTAACGGAACCTACACGCGGGCATAGCGCTTGAATCTGGGCTGAAGGCGGTAGGCGGCAGTCTGTAGGACAGAAACCGTTGCGCCCAGCGCGTACGACGCGTGCTCGAGGGCGTGCTCTCCTACCGCCTCAAACCAGGACACCGCCATGAACAAGCCGAGATCAGTGCCGACTTCGCGCGTCATCGCGAGCAGGCGCCTCACATTCACGGCGGGCATCGTCTGTCTGGTCATGCTGCTATGCGGCTGCCGGCGACCGCCGCAGCCCGAGCCGACGCGCGACCCGCCTGCACCGCAGACGCAACGATTGCGATGACCCAAGCGTTACGAGCGGTGACGTACGCACCGCGGAGGGCCGAACCATGAAAGCCAAGCAAACCAAACGGACATCGCGATCGACAACGAAACGCACCGGCTCGAGCACGCACATGCTGCACAGCCCCTCGCAGCGGCAAGCTCGCGGCGGCACGAGCAAAGCCGAGCGTCGCTCGCGCACGTTGCGACGGCCCGAGCATGATGCGGACTTCGAGCTGCCGATCTGAAGGCCCTCACAATACCGTCAGCAGCGACGCGCCGACGCACCAGAGCAGCACGAACAAGACCGACGTGCGCTTGTACGCGAGCAGCACGAAACCAACGAGTGCGATCCCCGCATCGCTTGTCGATGTGATGCTGCTCGTCCATACCGGGTCGTACCAGGCCGCCGCCAGAATGCCGAGCACCGCTGCGTTGATGCCGGCCACCGCGCTCAACGCACGCGGATGCGCCACGATGCGTTGCCAAAGCGGCAGCAATGCGGCCATCAGCACGAGCCCAGGCAGAAAGATCGCAACGAGGCTCACCGATGCGCCTGCGATGCTCGTCGGCACCGCATCGAGCCGCGCGCCGAGATACGCCGCTACGGAAAACATCGGCCCCGGCACGGCCTGCGCCGCCCCGTAGCCCGCGAGGAACTCGTGATGATCGATCCAGCCGGGATTCACAACGGCTTCTTCAAGCAGCGGCAGCACGACATGCGCACCGCCGAACACCAATGCCCCGGAACGATAGAACGCTTTCGCAGCAGCAATCAGCTGCGGCAGGTGCGCATCGGACAGGAACGCTACAGCAAGCAGGATGACGTACAGCGCCAGCAACCCGAAAGAAGCGCCGAGCCGATAACGCACCGCCAGCACAACCTGCGAGCCGGCACCGTCGCCGCGGCACAGAAAGGTGCCGAGCAGCGCACCCGCCGCAACGACTGCGAGCTGCACGAGCGTCGAGCCGGCGTACAGCGTGAGCAGAGCGGCGGCGCCTGCGATGAGCCAACGCCGCACATCCGGCGCAAGCCGCGGCGCCATCGTTACGACGCCGTGCGCAACGACCGCCACGGCGACCAGCTTGAAGCCATGCAAGATCGCGTTGCCCATGACGCTGTCGAAGCGAGGCATCAGCTGCGCGAATACGAACATGAGCAGCGCCGACGGCAGCGTGAAGCCGACGAATGCCGCCAGCGCACCGGGCGCACCCGCACGGAGCAGCCCGAGCGCAAATCCGACCTGACTGCTCGCGGGACCCGGCAAGAACTGCGAGATGGCGACGAGCTGCGCATACTGCGCATCGTCGACCCAGCGGCGCCGTGCGACGAGCTCGCGATGAAAATAACCGATGTGCGCGATCGGCCCGCCAAACGAACGCAGGCCGAGCTTCAAGAAGACGACGAAAACCTCGAGCGCAGCGTTCACGAACGCGACTGCCCCATCAGCCTCAGCGCGTTCGTGATGACCGACACTGACGAGAAGCTCATTGCCGCTGCGGCGATCATCGGCGACAGCAACAAACCCAGGAACGGATACAACGCGCCCGCCGCGATCGGCACGCCGAGCGCGTTGTAGACGAAGGCGAATGCGAGATTCTGGCGCATGTTCTTGACGGTCGCGGCCGAGATCGCGCGTGCCCGAGCAATGCCGCGCAAGTCGCCTTTGACGAGCGTGACCTGTGCGCTGCTCATGGCCACGTCGGTGCCATGCCCCATTGCGATCCCGACATCGGCCCTCGCCAGCGCCGGCGCATCGTTGATTCCATCGCCCGCCATACCGACCACGTGACCTGCACGTTGCAAGCGTTCCACCAGCGCGAGTTTGTCGGCCGGCGTCATTTCGCCGTATGCCTCGTCGATCGACAAGCGCCGCGCGACGGCAAGGGCCGTGGTCGACCCATCGCCGCTCGCCATCACGACGCGCACGCCCGCGCGGCGCAACGCATCGAGCGCATCGTTGGTCGTGGCCTTGATCGGATCCGACACGGCGAACATGCCGAGCAAGCGCCCTTCGCACGCCAGGAACATCACGCTGCTGCCCTGCTCGCGTTCCTGCTCGGCGCGTTCCACGAGCGGCGAAAGGTCGACCTGCTCTCGTTTCATGAGCAGCGTATTACCCAATGCGACGGGACGACCTTCGACCGTGCCGCGCACACCGATGCCCGATGACGATTCGAACGATTGCACGGCCGAGAGCGCAAGTCCGCGCTCGCGGGCCGCTGCAACGATGGCTGCAGCTAGGGGATGCTCGCTGCCTTGGTCGAGGCTCGCCGCTAGACGCAGCACCTCCTCTTCGCTGTGACCGGACGCCGCGACGACCGCGGTGAGCTTCGGCTTGCCCTCCGTCAGCGTGCCGGTCTTGTCGACGATGAGCACGTCGAGCTCGCGCATGCGTTCGATCGCCGCAGCGTCCCTGAAGAGCACGCCTTGGGCAGCCGCACGCGCAGTGGCCACCATGATCGACATCGGCGTGGCCAAGCCGAGTGCGCACGGACAGGCGATGATGAGCACCGCCACGGCATTGATGACGCCGAATTGCCAGCCGCGTTCGCCGCCGAAGAAGCCCCACGCGAGCAGCGCAACGACGGCGACCGCGATCACGGCGACGACGAAATAACCCGAGACGCGATCGGCAAGGCGCTGCAACGGCGCTTTCGAGCGCTGCGCTTCGGCCACCATCTGGACGATGCGCGCGAGCACCGTCTCGGATCCGACGCGCTCGGAACGCATGACGAGACTGCCGCTCGTGTTGAGCGTGGCACCGATGAGCTTGTCGCCGGGACGCTTGGTGACCGGAACCGCTTCCCCTGTCAGCATCGACTCGTCGACGGCGCTCGTTCCCTCGATGACCACGCCATCGACCGGCACTTTCTCGCCGGGTCGGATGCGCAGCCGATCGCCGACGCGCACGCGCTCGAGCGGAACGTCTTCCTCGCGACCGTCCTCGCCGATCCGGCGCGCGGTCTTCGGCGCCAGGCCGAGCAACGCCTTGATGGCGGCACTCGTGCGCGAGCGCGCTTTGAGCTCCAGGATCTGACCGAACAACGTGAGCGAGATGATGACTGCCGCCGCTTCGTAGTACACCGCCATTCGTCCGTGCGCCTTGAAGCTCTCGGGGAAGACCTGCGGCGCTACGGTTGCGACGAGACTGTAGAGAAAGGCGGCGGACGTACCGAGACCGATCAGCGTCCACATGTTGGGGCTGCGCTGCAGGATCGACTGCACGCCGCGCGCGAAGAACGGTGCGCCGGCCCAGAGCACGAGCGGCAGCGTGAGCACGAGCTCGAGCCAGCTCTGCGCGTCCATGTTCATGAGCCCCAAGCGATGTCCGAACATCGCGAGCACGACGATGACGATCGTCAGCGGCAACGTCCACCAGAAACGACGGCGAAAGTCGACGAGCTCGGGATTCTCTTCGGCATCCGCGAGCGTCGGCAGTAGCGGCTCGAGCGCCATGCCGCACTTGGGACAATGGCCCGGTCGATCCTGACGGATCTCAGGATCCATCGGGCATGTATACACCGTCCCCTGCGGCGCAGCCGGTACTTCCTCTTGCGGCTGCGGCTTCAGATACTTCTGCGGATCGGCAACGAACTTGGTACGACACCCCGCGCAGCAGAAGTAATACGTCGTGCCGGCGTGCTCGGCGCGATGCGGCGAGCTGGGCTTGACCGTCATGCCGCAAACGGGATCGACGAAGCGAGCACCGTCCTCATCGCGTGTCGATGAGGAATGCCCGTGCGCTCCATGGCCATGAGCCGAATGATCGTGTTGCATACTCGTAGAGGATAGCCTCGGGCGGGCACTGCCGCTCGCCATTTCGGCTGCCGCCATGCAACCGCGCATCGCCCGTCGCGTTATCTACATGATGTTAGCGGCGGGACGCATCGATCCCAACGGCTCGCAAGGTGTTGTGCGTACGCGCCGCAAACCAAAGCCGTGACAGAATCAGAACTGCATGAAACCACTCGTCTACGCTTTTCCGGATAGTGAAACTTTTGCGCGCCGGCTGGTCGAGGCGCTGGCAGCAAGCTACGCCACGCTGTCGTGGCGACGCTTTCCCGACCGCGAGTCGCTCGTCACGCTGCAAGGCGAGTGCCGCGGACGCACCGTCATCATCGTGTGCACGCTGTCCGAGGCCGACACGAAAACGCTGCCGCTTTATTTCGCGGCGGCCACCGCACGCGAGCTCGGCGCAACGCAGGTCGGGCTCGTAGCGCCGTATCTTGCCTACATGCGTCAGGACCACCGCTTTGGCGACGGCCAAGCACGCAGCGCGCATCACTATGCCAAGCTGCTCTCGAGCGCATTCGACTGGCTCGTCACCGTCGATCCGCATCTACATCGCATCGCCGCGCTCGATGAGATCTACTCGATTCCGACGCATACCGTGAGCGCGATGCCGGCAGTCGCCGAATGGATACGCACGCATATCGCCGATCCCATCGTTATCGGCCCGGATAGCGAAAGCAGTCAGTGGGTCGAACCCGTCGCACGGTCGCTCGGAACACCCTCGATCGTGCTCGAGAAAGTCCGCCGCGGCGATCGCGACGTCAGCGTGAGCGCGCTCGATGTAACGCGCGTGCGGGGCCGCAACCCTGTGGTAGTCGACGACATCGCCTCCTCGGGACGTACTTTCATCGAGGTCGTCAAGCAATTGTCTGCCGCGGGCATTCACGACGTGACTTGTATCGCCGTCCACGCCCTCTTCGCCGACGATGCCATGGAGCAACTACGCGGCGCGGGCGCGCGACGCATCGTCTCGACGAATACCGTGCCGCACGAGACGAATGAGATCGATGTGCTGTCGCTAGTAGCCGAGGCTGTGGGCTCTAGGCTGTAGGCGGTAGCAAGCGCGCGCAGCGCGCCCTTCTGACCGTAGCCTGTAGCCCGTAGCCCGTAGCCCGTAGTCCGTAGCCTTTCCCTGACCAGCGTCCGTTCTTGCGCTGGAGGCGGGAGGCTGGAGCAAGACGCACGCAGCGCGCACTCTTCTGCCCGTAGCCTGTAGCCCGTAGTCCGTAGCCTTTTCCCGACCAGCGTCCGTTCTTGCGCTGGAGACGGGAGGCTGGAGCAAGACGCGCGCAGTGCGCGCCCTTCTGGCCGCAGCCTGTAGCCCGTAGTCCGTAGCCCTTTTCCGGCCAGCTCCCGGCAACTCAAGGTCAGCGGGTTGCCCGCGGTAGCGGCCAACCCGCCGTCCGTGTATGCTCCCGCCCCGTCATTGGGGAGTAACCTCCTGCGGCGCTACGCCGCCGGGCTTACATCAACACACTTGGCCGGTTGGGCCATGGTGTAAGCGGCTTCAGTGCTTGGTGAGACCTTTGATCATGTCGTTCCGGTATGGGCCGCGGACGGCGTGGTCAATTGTGTCCTCCGGCCCTGAACGCTTGAACGATGGAAGCCTTCTTCATCTCCACCGCGTCCGTCGCGCTCGCCGAGATCGGCGACAAGACCCAACTCCTCGCGCTCGTGCTCGCGGCCCGCTTTCGCAAGCCGCTGCCGATCGTCGTCGGCATTCTAATCGCCACGTTGCTGAACCACGCGCTGGCCGGCGCCGTCGGCACCTGGGTCTCGCACCTCGTCGGCGAGAACGCGATGAAATGGGTGCTCGGCATCTCGTTCATCGCCATGGCCGTTTGGATGCTGGTGCCGGATCGCTTGGAGGAGGAACGCGAACCCGCTTCGCGCTTCGGCGTCTTCGCCACCACGCTCATTGCGTTCTTCCTGCTCGAGATGGGCGACAAGACACAGATCGCCACCGTGGCGCTCGCCGCGAAGTACGATGCGCTCGGCGCCGTCGTCGGCGGCACGACGCTCGGCATGATGATCGCGAACGTGCCGGCGGTTTTCTTCGGCGATGCAGCCGCCAAACGATTAAACATAAAGTGGATGCAGCGCATCGCTGCCGCGATTTTTGCGGCGCTTGGCGTCCTGGTGCTGCTCAACACGCAGTGACGGATGAAACGACGCGCGCGACGCGGCGCGCGTCAACGCGCGTTGCTCTCGCATCGACACGCAGCGCGCGCCTTTCGCGCTTATCTTCCAGCGCACTCACATATATCATTGCGCGTACTGGGGAGACGTTTCGCTGATGTCGTCACGACCGCACTCGCTCACGAGCGCAGCCGACGCGGGCGCCATGCCGTTCGCGAGCTACGCGCAAGTCTTGAGAATGCTGATGCCGGCCGCCAGTCGGATCGGCTTCTACGACGCGCAGGGTAAGACGCTGTGGGTCAGCGACGGCGTGGAAGAACCCGAGTTCCGCATGCACCTGGACGTGGTGCTGGGTCGCTTCGCGACGAGCCGCCCGGATCAAGAGCTGCGTCCCTACGGCGCGACGGAGCACTCGCAACCGATTTTCGTCTTTCCGGTGAGCGATGCAGCGCAGTTGATCGGCGCCGTCGGTCTCGTCTGCCGCGAGCTGCCCGCTACCGCTGCGTACCGCCGCCTCGAGCATGTCGAGCGCCTGCTCGCGCCCTTCATGCAGATTTTGACGCACGCGTGGCGCGCGACGCGCAAGCATGCGCCGACGCGAGCCGAGCGCTCAGAAGCGATCCCGCCGCTCACGCTTGCTCCTGCAGCCGACGCCTCGGCACCGCTGCCGGCCATGCTGCGCCGTAATCTCGTGCTCGCGACGCGCGCACTCGGTTGTTCGTTCGGTGCGCTCTTCGCTGCCGAGCGACCCTTCACATTGCATCATCGCGTGACGCCAGACGAATCCGATGTCGCGGTAACGGCCGCCATCGACAGCGTGCGCAACTCGGTGCTCAAGCACGTGCGCGCGCGGCTGGAACCGGTCTTCGCCAATCAGCTCGCGAGCAGCACGTCGGGACGGCTGCCCTACAAGCTGCTGGCATTGCCGCTGCTCGCCGAACCGCAGACGGTGGCGGCGGTGCTCGTGCTGTTCCGCGATATGAATGCCGCCGATTTCGATCAGAAGGATCTGGCGGCCATCGCACAGATCGGCGCGCAGATTCCCGCCAGCGCGCTCAAAGAGCTCCTTGCCCCGCCCGCACAGCGTGCTCCCGTCGAGGAGCTGCGCACGGCGACCGGGCAGAGCGACGGAACGCCGCACACGCCGCGAACGGCGAACGCACCGTTCCGGCCGCCGCGCGAGCAACCGCCGGCCCTCGGCCTCGCCGCGCAATCGCAGCCGGCACCGGCAATGCAGCCGAGCAAAGTCGTGCGCTTCGCCGGCATGCGCAGCGATATGCCGATGTCCGAACGCGTGCGCCTCGCGCTCGCAAACGGCGCGTTCGATCTCTACGCGCAACGCATCGCACCGCTCAAGGACACGCAGCGCGCCGAGCGCTTCGAGGTCTTGGTACGCTTGAACGACGGCCACTCGCTGTACACGCCGCAGGCATTTTTCGCGGCGGCCGAAGCGCACGAGCTGTTGCCGGAGCTCGATCAGTGGGTGATCCGCGAGCTCATGACGACGCTCAAGCAGAAGGCATCGACGCTGCGCACCAAGTGCTGGGAGTTCGCCGTCAACGTGGCGGCGCAGACCTTGCTCACAGATGAGTTCACCGAGTACGTCATCGACGAGCTCAAGCACAGCGCGATTCCGCCCGGTCTGCTCGTCTTCGAGGTCGCCGAGCGCGACGCGATCGAGCATCAGTACTCGCTCTCGATTCTCGCGAACCGCCTGCACGGCGTCGGCTGCCGCATCGCGCTCGACAATTGCCGCGCCGGCTTGCGCACGTTCGACACGCTGCAGAAATGGCCGGTGAGCTGCTTCAAGATCGACGGTTCGCTCGTGCGCCATATCGTCAACGACTGGCGCTACGAATCGCAGGTGCGCGCAATGGCGCAGATGGCCGCCGACATGGGGCTCGAAACGGTGGCCGAATGCGTCGAGACGGAACGCATCCGCGATAGCCTCCTGTCGATGCGCATCGATTACGCGCAGGGGTATCACTTCGGCCGTCCCGAGCCGCTCGCCGCGCTCTTCGCCGCCTGACGGCCGACACGCCCGCCATCCGAATTGCCCACGCCGACACCTGCTGCACGTGTCGGCACGCCGGCCTGCCGAACGTCCTTGGGCCATCCACACCGATAGGAGGCCTTATGGACCTGCGCCGGGTTTCGTTGCCCAAAGTCGTCTCGCGCGAAGAATGGCTGCGCGCGCGTAAAGCGCTGCTCGCCAAGGAAAAGGAGCTCACACACCTGCGCGATGCGGTGAATGCCGAGCGCCGGCGCCTGCCCATCGTGAAGCTCGAGCAGGACTACGTCTTCGAAGGTCCGCAGGGCAGCGTTCGTCTTCTCGATCTATTCGAAGGCCGCCGTCAGCTCTACGTGTATCACTTCATGTGGAACGACGCGCTCGATGCAGGCTGCCCGACGTGCACGGCTCTCGCCGACATGACCTTCAACTCGATTCCCTAGCTTGCTCAGCTGGAGGAACGGGACATCACCTTCGTGTGCATCTCGCGCGCGCCGTACGAGAAAATCGCCGCCTACAAAGCCCATCGCGGCTGGCGCTTTCCGTTCTATTCGTCGGCCGGGACGACGTTTCACTACGACTTTCATGCGACGCTCGACGAATCGCGGCGACCGATCGAGTACAACTACCGCACCAAGGACGAGCTCCTGGCAGCCGGCTTTCGCGCCGAGTCGCTCAAAGGAGATTGGCCGGCGAACAGCGTGTTCCTGCGTGACGAAAAGCATGTCTATCACGCGTACTCGGCGTATGCCCGCGGGCTCGATCTGCTCTTTACGCCGTACAACTTCCTGGATCTCACGCCCTACGGCCGACAGGAAGCGTGGGAGGACTCGCCCGAAGGATGGCCCAAGCAGCGAAGATGCCGTTAGCTTCGAGGTTCAAGCCTGCAGCGCTTGCATGAACGCTTGCGCAAACTGCGGCCCCTTGCCTTCTTCCTCGTGCTTGAAATACACGTACACGTCGCTGCAGCCTTGCGTCGCGGCGCGAACCCGCTGCGCCCAGTCCACGATCTCATCGGGCGTGTAGCCCTCGTCGCGCAGGCGAAAGTAGGCATAGCTCGCCGTCACTTCGAGCGGCGTCCAAAGGCTCTCTTGGTCCGCCACGCACAACGCCAGATTACGCGCTCTGAGCCGTGCGTAGACCTCTTCGCACAACCATGAGCCGTGGCGAAACTCGAATGCCGCAACGACGCTCTCGGGCAAGCTCTCGAGAAACGCATCGAACACGAACAGATCCTTCTTGAAGCTCGGCGGCAGCTGAAAGAGCAGCGCCCCGAGCTTGTCGCCGAGCTTTGCCGTCGTCTCGGTGAAATAGCGCAGCAACTCGCCACACTCCTTGAGCCTTGCATCGTGCGTGATGCGCTTGGGAGCTTTGAGCGAGAGCTTGTAACGCGGCGGCGTTTGTCGGTCCCAGCTCTGCAGGGTTTTCAGATTCGGCAACCGGTAGTACGTGTAGTTGATCTCGACGGTCGGAAAATGCTGCGCGTAGTACGTGAGCATGTTCGCCGGCGCGATCGCTTCTGGATAGAAGCTCCCCTTCCACTCGGGATAGTTGTACCCGGATGTGCCGATCCAGAGGTTCATCGCAGATCCATGCGACGGCAGATGGCGCTAGGCGCGCTCGCCGCTCAGCCTGCGGTACTGGCCGAGATGCCGAATCGCATGCTGCGATTGACCGGCCGCCTCGTAAAGTCGCGCGAGGTTGTAATGACAGTCTGCCAGCGTCGGGTCTTCCTCGATGGCGGTCCGATACGCTGCGAGCGCTTCTTCCGTGCGGCCTGAGTCCTCGAGCAAGACGCCAAGATTGAAATACAGCACGGCATGCGGCCCGCAGGCGTTCAGACCACGGCGATAAACCTGCTCCGCCTCGCGCACTCGGCCGTGCTCGTGCAAGAGCCGCCCCCAATTGATCCACGCCGCTTCGTTGACCGGATCATCGGTCGTGGCACGCTCATACACTGCGCAAGCCGCACGCCAGTCGTTCTCCTCCAGCGCCAAGCCTCTTGCGAACCAGTCCTCGACGGGCGGCGCAGGCTTCGCTTCTTCCTGCCGACGCTCGACGACGCGCAACACCCCTTCCTCGACGCTCACATCGAAGCCGAGCACGTACTGCCCGTCGTCGACTTGAAAATGTCCCCTGCCGTCGCGCACGACGACGCGATCGCCGACCGCGCTGATGCTGAGGCCGCTCAACGGCATCGTCTCGGGCAGACGCCGCCGCAAGTCCGCAAGCGAGCGATGAATGCGCTTCGGCGAGACGTTCGCCTCGATGAGCGTCCGTGCGGCGCGCAGCACGATCAGATCCTGAAAGGAAAAGCGATATTGCTGGCGCGGGCCGCGCGTCGGCGTGACGAATCCGCCCGTGACGAGACGCCGAATCGTGCTGCGCGACAGCCCCAAGACGCGTTCGACGTCGCGAACCGTGTAGCTATGCGTGGGCATCGACCGCGATCGTGATCGTTCCCGACGGACGCGCTCAGCGCTTGCCTGCCTTGCGTGCCGTCTTCGCCGGCTGCTCGATGCGCTTCGGCGCCTTGCGCGGCCCGAGCCGTGCGGCGCCGGTACGCGCTTCTTGATTCTTCTGCAGACTGGCGCGTAACGCTTCCATGAGATCGATCACCTTGCCGCTCGGCTCCGGAGAAATCTCGGCGACGGATATCTCCTGACCTTCGATCTTCTTCTGGATCTCGGTTTCGATGCGTGCGCGCAACTCGTCGTGGTAGGCAGTCGGATCGAAATGTTCGGCGGTCTGCTGATCGATGAGCTGCTGCGCGAGCTTGAGCTCCGCCGGCTTGACGTCCGCGCTCGGCACTTCGATCTCGCTCGGCGCGCGCACATCCGACGCAAAGTGCAGCTGCTGCATCGCAAGCACGTTGCCGATCGGCCGCAAGATCACCAAATACGACTTGCCACGCGCCGCCCAGCGCCCGATCGCGCAGCGCTTGGATTCCTTGAGCGCCTCGGTGAAAAGCCCGTAAGGCTTCGCCGCGCCCTTATCCGGCGCGAGGTAATACGTCTTGTCGAAGTACACAGGATCGATCGATTCGATCGGCACGAACTCCGCGATGTCGATCGAATGCGTGCCCGCCTCTTCGAGCGCCTTGATTTCCTCGGGCGTGAATTGCACGTACTGATCCTTCGCGAACTCGTATCCCTTGACCATCTCGTCGCGTTCGACGACGACGCCCTCCTTGGCACAGATGTACTGCTGCTTGAGCCGCGACCCACAGCCCTTGTGCAGCAAGTTGAAAGAGATCGTGCTCGATGACTGCGTCGCGCTGTAAAGCTTGACCGGAATCGCAACGAGCCCAAAGGAAATCGTCAACGAGCCGATGGAACGTGCAGCCATAAAGCACCTTTGCGCAGCAGCGGGCCGGAAAACGCCGGACAACGGCCTATTACGCTAAAGACGAGCTAGCGAACGCTATTCCGACATGCACGTACATCGGGCGCTGGCCACAAAAGGCTACGGGCTACGGGCTACGGTAAGAAGGTTGTGCACTGCGCGCTTTTTTCCTCCAGCCCCGAGCCTCCCGCCTCCAGCCGAAGAACGGGCGCTAGCCACAAAAGGCTACGGACTACGGGCTACAGGCGACGGCTTTTTCCTCCAGCCCCCAGCCTCTCGCCTCCAGAAAAGGACTACGGACGACAGGCTACGGCCAGAAGGTTGCGCAGTGTGCGTCTCTTCCTACCGCCTACAGCCTAGCGCTTACAGCCTTGTGCTGATCCACTCCGCCATCGCATCGAGCAACTCATCGCGCACCTCGGTGTCGGTGCGGCCGCTGCGCGCGGGCACATGGAACGAATGATCCGCATGTTCGGCGAGCACGAGCGTCGCGCGTTCGCCGAGGCGCTCGCTCAACGGTTGGAGCAAATCGAGCGATGCGAGCGCGTCGCGAGTTCCTTGCAGGAACAACATCGGAATCTGCACCTCGAAGAGGTGTCGCGCGCGTTCGTCCGAGGGCTGCTTCGGCGGATGCAGCGGAAAGGCGAGAAAGACGAGTCCACGCACCTCGGGCAGCGGCTCGACTGCTTGCGCCTGCGATGTCATGCGTCCGCCGAACGAGCGCCCGCCGGCGAACAGAGGCAAATCAGGAGCAAGCCGCCGTGCTTCGGCCACGGCCGCGCGCACCGCCGCATGACACAGAGCCGGCGCGTCCGGCCGCTTACGTCCCTGCTCCATGTACGGAAACTGATAGCGCAGGGTGGCGATACCACGCTGCATCAACCCTTCGGCGATCGTAGCCATCGACGCATGCTCCATGCCCGCGCCCGCGCCATGGGCAAAGACGAAACACGCACGAGCATTCGGTGGACGCATGAAGATACCCGAGACGTGAGTCCGATCGTCGATGCGGATGGAGAGCATAGTTAGGCTGTAGACTGTAGGCTCTAAGCTGTAGGAAGAATCGCTCCCCGCGTTCTTTATTCCTGGCCAGCAGCAAAGCCCAGCGTACAGCATCTCACTTGGGCTGGAAGACGGTGGACAGGAGGCCGGAGAAAGCCAGCGCGTGCCGCGCGCCTTTTCTTAATTCTCGCCGTAGCCTGTAGCCCGTCGCCCGTAGCCCTTTCTTGGGCCGTACACTGTAGGCTCTGGGCTGTAGCAGGAAGCGCGCTCCGCGCGTTCTTTATTTCTGGCCAGTAGCAGGGTCCAGCGTACAGCATCTCACTTGGGCTGGAAGACGGGGGACAGGAGTCCGGAGAAAGCCAGCGCGCGCCGCGCGCTTTTCTTAATTCTCGCCGTAGCCTGTAGCCCGTCGCCCGTAGCCCTTTCTTGGGCCGTACACTATAGGCTCTGCGCTGTAGCAAGAGGCGCGCTCCGCGCGTTCTTTTTCTGGCCACTAGCAGGGCCGATACTCCGCACTCGCAAGGAGAACGATCATGCGCTACAAAGGCAGCTGTCACTGCGGTCGAATCGCCTTTGAAGTGGAAGGAACGATCGATTCCGCGCTCGCGTGCAACTGTTCGATCTGTCAACGCAAGGGATCCTTGCTGTGGTTCGTGCCGCGTTCGCAGCTGCATCTCACCACGCCTGAGGAGAACTTGAGCACCTATCGCTTCAACAAGCACGTCATCGACCATTACTTTTGCGCGCACTGCGGCATCCATCCGTTCGCCCAAGGCGTCGGCAAAGACGGGCAAGCAGTGGCCGCTGTCAACCTGCGATGCCTTGAAGACTTCGACTTGGCATCCGTGCCGGTCACGCAATTCGACGGACGTTCCAGCTGAGTGTGAGGAAGCGCCCGCGGCGGTAGACGCCAGGCTGTACCGAAGCGCGCCCCGGGCGCTCTTGTTATCCGCCGGCACCCAGAACCCGGTGCCGTATCCGTTACCGACGCGAAGCGCTGGCCGTAGCCCATCTTGGGAGGGAGGTGTGAGACTGGAGTCTGGAGCAAGACGCGCGCAGCGCGCGCCCTTCTGGCCGTAGCCTGTAGCCCGTAGCCCTTTTCTGGCCAGGGCCCAGTGCCCTACTTACCAAGCCTCTCCTCCATCAAGTCGATCTCGCGCACGAGCTCGCGCGACTTCGCATCGGAAATCTCGTGCGCGCGGGCGAGCGCAAAGATCGCTTCGCGTTCGGCACGCAGTCCCGCGAGACGTAATGTGCGCTCGATTTCGTTGGCCTGGCGGATGCGTACGGCGTCTTCGCCCAAAGTGCTGCCTTGCAGGCGTCGGCGATAGAGCTCCAGCACGCGCGCGGCGGCGTCGGCGTATAGATCGGCGTCGGCATGGCCGTGCGCGAGCTCGTGCCAGCGTTTTTCGACGGCTTCGATGGCGGCCTGCGCCGAAACGATTTGCGCACGCTCCGTGGCCGCTTCTTTTTCCGAGTCGGGCTCCTTCGGCAATCCGTGCAGCAGCCGCGGTAACGCAATGCTGGCGGCGGTCAACGACAAGATGATCACGCCGGCGGCAAGAAAGATCGCCAGATCGCGCGCGGGAAACTCGGAGCCATCGGGCAGGAACAGCGGCAGCGTCAAGACGCCGGCGAGCGTGATCGCACCGCGTACGCCCGCCACGGACATGGCAGCAACGACACGCCACGAAGGGCGCGGCGCGTTATCGGGGTTGCCGCTGCGGATGGCGCTCTTGCGCGCGATCGCCAGCGAGACCCACACCCAGAGGAAACGCAGCGCCGCCAGCCCGAAGTTGATCGCGAGCACGTAGACGAGCAGCCACCACGGATTCTCGTGATTCGACTCGCGCACGGCATCGACGGCGCCCGCGAAGATGCCCGGCAACTGCTCGCCGAGCAGCACGAACATGACGCCGTTCAACGCGAACTGAACCGTATCCCACACAGCGGCGCGTTGCACGCGCGTGGTCGCCACCGAACGGCCGGACAACTCCGCATAGCTCATCGTGATACCTGCGGCAACGGCAGCGAGAATGCCAGAACCGCCGAAATGCTCCGCCAACTCGTAGGCGCCAAAGGGAATCAACAAGCTCAGGAGCACCTGCGAGCCGACTTCCTCGCCGAAGCGCCGACTGATCCAGCTCTTCGCTTCGACGATCACGATCGTCAAGCCGACGCCCGCGAGCACGCCGACCACCGCGAGCTGCACGAATGTCAGCGCCGCAGACGAGAGCGAGAATGTGCCGGTCAGGGCAGCCGCCACCGCGAAGCGAAAGCACACGAGACCGGACGCGTCGTTGAGCAGCGATTCGCCTTCGAGCACGTGCATGAGCCGCTTGGGTATCGGCGTGCGAGCACTGATTGCCGACACCGCGACGGGGTCGGTTGGCGAGACGATCGCCGCCAACGCGAACGCGACGGCAAGAGGCATCGCCGGGATCATCCAATGAATGAACAACCCCATCCCGAGCACGGCGAAGATGACGAGTCCGAGCGCGAGCTCGAGGATGAAACCCTTGTCGCGAAGCAGACCTTCTTTCGGGATACGCCAGCCGTCGAGAAACAACAGCGGCGGCAGGAACAACAAGAAGAAGACTTCCGGATCGAGCTCGACCTTGTGCTGCGAGCCTGCGGCAATCGCGGCACCGAGCGCGATCTGCACGAGCGGCGTCGGCACGGGAATCGGGATCACGCGTACGAGGATGCCGCTCACGATCACCGCACCGAGCATGAAGAGAACGACGCCGATGGCCCCCATCGATCGATACCCGTGTGTTCAATCGCGAAAATCGGGCGCCGTACGCGCGCCCTGAGCTCTTCCTCCGCTTAGCGGCCGCTGGCCGCTTCGGCGACCGTCAACACCGTCATGTTCACGATCCGCCGCACCGTCGCGGACGGCGTCAGGATGTGTACCGGCGCAGCGCAACCGAGCAGGATCGGGCCCACGGCGATGTTGTTGCCGGCCGCCGTCTTGAGCAAGTTGTAGGCGATGTTGGCCGCATCGAGGTTCGGCATCACGAGCAGATTTGCCGGCCCTGAGAGCGTCGTATCCGGCAAGATCGAGCGGCGGATCGCCTCATCGAGCGCGCAGTCGCCGTGCATCTCGCCGTCGATTTCGAGCCCGGGCGCTTGCATACGCAGGATCTCGAGCGCCTTGCGCATCTTCACCGCCGACTCGTCGTTGTGCGTGCCGAAGTTCGAATGGGACAGCAGCGCAACCTTGGGCTCGATGCCGAAACGACGCACGACATGCGCGGCGCTGAGGGTGATCTCGACGATTTCCTCGGCCGTCGGATTGAGATTCACGTGCGTGTCGACGATGAACACTTGTCGCTCGGGAAGCAGCAACGCATTCATCGCCGCGTAGACGGTCGCCCCCGGACGCTTACCGATGACGCTATCGATGTACTCGAGGTGGCGTGCGGTCGTGCTGATCGTGCCGCAGATCATGCCGTCCGCCGCGCCCTTGCGCAGCAGCATCGCGGCGATCAAGGTGGTGCGCCGGCGCATTTCGAGCTTGGCGTATTGCGCCGTCACGCCGCGCCGCTTCATGAGCTGGTGATACTCCATCCAGAACTCGCGATGGCGCTCGTCGTATTCCGGATTGACCACCGTGACATCGACGCCGAGCCGCAGCCGCAGCCCGAAGCGCTTGATCCGGTTTTCGAGCACGGCCGGACGTCCGACGAGAACCGGTTGCGCGAGCTTCTCGTCGACGAGGATCTGCGCAGCGCGCAGCACGCGCTCGTCCTCGCCTTCCGCGAACACGATGCGCGAACGTTCGGGCGGCACTTTGCGCGCCGCCTCGTACACCGGCTTCATCATCGTGCCGGATTGATAGACAAACTGCTGCAGCTGCTCGCGATACGCATCGAAATCCGCGATGGGCCGCGTCGCCACGCCCGATTCCATCGCCGCTTTGGCGACCGCCGGCGCGATGTGCACGATGAGGCGCGGATCGAACGGCTTGGGGATCAGATAATCGGGGCCGAAACGCAGATCCTCGATGCCGTAGGCGCTCGCGACGGTGTCGTCGTGCCCCATGCGAGCGAGCTCCGCGATCGCGTGCACGGCGGCAATCTCCATGGCACGCGTGATGGTGGTCGATCCCGCATCGAGCGCGCCACGGAAGATGAACGGGAAGCACAGCACGTTGTTCACTTGGTTGGGATAGTCGCTGCGTCCCGTCGCCATCACCGCATCGTCTCGCACGGCGCGCACTTCTTCCGGCAGGATTTCGGGCGTGGGATTGGCGAGCGCGAAGATGAGCGGCCGCGGCGCCATCGCCGCAACCATGTGCGGCTTGAGCACGCCCCCCGCCGACAAGCCGAGGAACACGTCCGCACCGACGATCACCTCCGCGAGCGTGCGCATCGAGGTGTCCTGCGCGAAGCGTTCCTTTTCCGCATCCATGAGCTCGGTGCGTCCCTTGTAGACGACACCGGCAAGATCGGTGAGCCAGATGTTCTCTTTCGGCAACCCGAGATCGACCAGCAGATCGACGCAGGCGAGCGCCGCCGCGCCCGCACCGCTCACGACGAGCTTGACCTGATCGATCCGCTTGCCGACCACTTCGAGGCCGTTGAGCAGTGCCGCGCCGACGATGATCGCCGTGCCGTGCTGGTCGTCGTGAAAGACCGGGATCTTGAGCCGCGCACGAAGCTTACGTTCGATCTCGAAGCACTCCGGCGCTTTGATGTCCTCCAAATTGATGCCGCCGAAGGTCGGCTCGAGCGCGGCAATGACGTCGACCAGTTTGTCCGGATCGCGCTCGTTGATCTCGATATCGAAGACATCGATGCCCGCGAACTTCTTGAAGAGCACCGCCTTGCCTTCCATGACGGGCTTTGCGGCGAGCGGCCCGATCGCACCGAGACCGAGCACGGCCGTGCCGTTCGTGACGACTGCCACGAGATTGCCGCGCGCGGTATACCGCAAGGCATTGACGGGATCCGCAGCAATCTCTTCGCATGCCGCCGCCACGCCGGGCGAATAGGCCAGCGACAGGTCGTGCTGATTCGAGAGCTTCTTGCTGGGGACGACCGAGAGCTTACCCGGCGTTGGAAATTCGTGATAGGAGAGCGCGGCTTCCCGCAGGGTCTCCCGGGCGGCGCCCGTCATCGATGGTTCGTCGCTCATGCGTCCGAGGTGTCACAACCGAGATGTTTGAGAACGGTCGTGCCGCCATCCGCGACGGATGGCGGCAGCGCACCCGCAGCGCGCAGCGTAGCGAACGAAACTGCAGAAATCTATGTAAGGTTTAGTCCGCGCTCGCCTCGGCAAGCGACTCGGACGCCTCTGCGCCGACCGCCTCGGCAAGCCGCATCTCCTCGACGTTCACGCGCCAGGCAGGCTCGCTCACCGGTTCGATCTGCACCTGTGCCGTCGGCTGCGGCCTGTCGCGAAGCTGTGAGATCCCCCATCCTAGGACCACGGCAACCGTCAAGGCGCCGACCGTTACGAGAGCGGGGTGTCGCGTCGCCATGAGAACCTCCTGCCGCGCGACGCGCGGCCAGATGGCGCGTCATCCGCCCATGGGCAGGATGCGGTGAGATCGAATCACCAACCGGTGCGGGCGACAATTCGCAGTAGCTCGTAGGCAATCGCGAATGACGCAGAGAGAACGCTCAGCTGTTGCCGCTCGCGCGCAGCACGCCGCCCGCATCGACGCGCTGGAGCCAGCGCAAGTAGAAGGGAAAGTCCAATCCGAGCCGCGCATACCAACCTTCCGCGCGTGCTCGCAGCGTGGCGGGATCGAGCTCGACGCCCCCATTCAACGCGAACAACAGGTGATTGCCGCCGCTTTGCACCGGCGCGAGCAGCACACGTCCGGCGAACGCATCATGAGCGAGCTTCATGTGCACGTCGTAGCGACTGGGCTCACCCGCCATATTCATGACGAGCACACCGCGATCCGCGAGCCGTTGCTGAGCGTGACGATAGAACTCAGGGGTTGCGAGCGACGGCGCCACGCCGTTGGCATCGAACGCATCCACCAGCAGCACGTCGAGAGGCTCGGCACGCCTCGCCAGATACCGCGCGCCGTCGGCATGCTCGACACGAAAGCGCGCGTCGTCGAGCGGGATACAGAATTCATCGCGCAAGGCGATGACGTCGGCGTCGATCTCGACGGCGACGAGATGCGCCGTATCGAGCAGACGGTAGCAATATTTCGCGAGCGAACCGCCGCCGAGTCCGATCAAGACGATCTCGCGCGGCTCGGGCACGAACAGCAGGAATGCCATCATGCGACGCGTGTACTCGCACGTGAGCGCATACGGATCGTCGATGCGCATCGAGCTCTGCACGCTGTCATGCGTGAAGAGCAAGTGACGCTCACCCTGTGTCTCGACAATGAACGGGCGCGGACGCGATGACGAACGACCCGCAAACGGGCGACGCACCTCGCCAGCCCCCAACAGCCAGGAGCCGTCTTCTTCGTCGACCCAGTCGCGTCGCCGTTCTCTTACCCTGCGCGTCATTGGGTCATCTTACTGCGGGCTGTAGACGGTAGGCTCTAGGCTGCAGCAAAGACGAAAACCCGACGGCAGGGAGGACGCTAGCGCGTCACGGAATTGCGGCTAGCGTCGCTAAGTTACGTTGCGGCGGGAGCCGGGTAATACAGATGCACCGGCCGGACTTCCAACGTGCGCGCGCCGCACGCACCGCCGATCAAGCGAGCGGCGTCCATGGCTTCTTCCGGCGTCGGACAATCGATCATGTAGAAGCCGAGGAGCTGCTCCTTCGTCTCGGCAAACGGTCCATCGGTGATGAGCGTTTCCGAGCCCTGGCGCAACGTGCGCGCCGTCGCCGTCGGCATGAGCCGCACGACAGGTCCAAGCTTGCCTTCGGCAGCGAGCTTGGCTTGAACGACTTCGTGCCGCCCGATCAGCTCGTCCATGCGTTCCTTGCTCAATGCGTTGATTTCCGCTTCGGCATCGTAGATGAGCACTGCGTAAAGCGACACGGCGGAATCCCTCGGATGAAGTTGGTGGATTTGATTATGACGCAACTGGTCAGGGCACTGGGCGCCGGCCACCGGACTCTGGCCAGAAAAGCGCGCCAAGCGCACTTCTACCGCAGGCTTCCTGCCGCTTACGCAGCTCTGCACCCACCGCATTCTTCTTTCGGTGCGCTGCGCGTACAGAAAGGGCTACGGACGACGGACGAAAAGCTTCGGCTAAAGAGGCGCGATGCACCCTTTGCCGCGAGCCCTTTGTTGCCGCGGGCTCTCTCGCTTGCCGCGCACGAGCGCCCAGCAAGCCTTCTCTTCGTCTACAGCCTCTTTTTCTTTTTCCAGCAACATCCGTTTCCTATCCACCCCCCAACGGTAGCCGCTCAACGAACCGTCGTTGCGGATCACACGATGACAGGGGATCGCGACGGCGAGCGGATTGGCGGCACAGGCGCGCGCGACGGCGCGCACGGCGCGCGGTGCGCCGATGCGCTTGGCCAGCTCGCTGTATGTAATCGTCTGTCCGGGCGGCACACGGCGCAGCGCCTGCCAGACGCGGCGTTGAAAGGCCGTGCCGCGAATATCGAGCGGCAGCTCCAAACCGACAGCGGGCGAATCGACGAAGCCGACGACGACGGCAACGAGCCGTTCGAACTCGCGATCGCCGCCGATGAGCTCGGCGCGCGGGAAGCGATCCTGTAGATCGCGCACGAGAGACTCCGGTTCGTCGCCGATCAGGATGGCGCATACGCCGCGCTCGCTTTGCGCCACCAGAATCGAGCCGAGCGAGCATTCGCCGACGGCAAATTTGATTCTGGCATTGACGCCGCCTGCGCGATACGCGCGCGGCGTCATACCCAGGATGTGGCTCGCTCGTTCGTAGAAGCGGCTGTTCGAACCGTAGCCGACCGCGAAGATCGCATCGGTAATGCGCTCGCCTTGCGCCAAGCGCTCGCGCACATGCTGCTCGCGCTGTGCTTCGGCGTACTCGCGCGGCGTCGTGCCGGTGAGCTCCTTGAAGATGCGATGGAAGTGATGCGGGCTCATGCCGACGCGACGGGCGAGCTCGCGCAGTGCGAGCGGCGCTTTCGCCTGCTCGATGAGCCGACATGCTTGCGTCACTTTCTCGCCGTAACGCTTGCGCAGCGACAGCCGCTCGGGCTTGCAGCGCTTGCAAGGACGAAAGCCAGCGGACTGCGCCTCGCGCACGCTTGCGAAAAACACCACGTGTTCCGGCCGAGGGCGGCGCGCGGCGCACGACGGACGACAGAACACGCCGGTCGTGCGCACGCAGTAGACGAACGTGCCATCGGCATTGCGGTCGCGCGCGACCACCGCCCGCCACCGCGGATCCGTCACGATGTCGTGCGCTGGTTCGGCAACGGATGCGACTGCGCTCATGAGAACCCCTCGATTTCGGTGCGGCAGTGACAGTAGCAGCGCAGGCGGTACGGGACACTCCGAAGATTGCGGTGGAATCGCCCTGGGCACTGATCTGGGCCCTGGGCACTGGTCAGAAAGGCGCGCACTGCGCGCCCTCCTGCCGACTGCGTCGCACGGAACGCGAATAACCGACGCGGCTGATTGACGCTGGCAATGGGCTTCGATGAGAATAAACGTTCATTCTCATCTTTTCTCTCTTCTTTATTTATCTTCCTCCGGGGATTTATGCGTCGTTCCAGCCTTACGGGCGTCTTGGCCGTCCTGTTGTTGTCCGCGTGCGGAAGCAATACGCCGCCGCAGCAGCCCCCGCCGCCGGAAGTCGGTGTCGTGACGCTGTCGTCGCAAACTGTCAGCGAAATCAGGAACTTACCCGGCCGCACGTCGGCCTTCGTGATCGCCGAAGTGCGCCCGCAGGTCACCGGCATCATCAAGGAGCGGCTGTTCGAGGAAGGCAGCGAGGTCAAGGCGGGCCAGCCGCTCTACCAGCTCGACGACGCGATCTACCGGGCTGAAGTCGAGAGCCGTAAAGCGGCCCTTGCCCGCGCGCGCGCCATCCTGGAGGCGGCCAAGCTCTCGGCCAAGCGCACGACCGAGCTCGCCAAGATCGACGCGGCGAGCGCGCAGGAGGCCGAGAACGCGGTCGCCGCGCTTCAGCAGGCGGAGGCCGACGTCAATGCGGCCGAAGCGGCGCTGCGCCAAGCGGAAGTCAATTTGAGCTATGCGCGCATCACCTCGCCCATCTCGGGCCGCGCCGGCAAATCGAACTTCACGCAGGGCGCGCTCGTCACGGCCAATCAAGACAAGCCGCTCACGACCATTCAGCAGCTCGATCCGATCTACGTCGATCTGCAGCAGTCGAGCAGCGAGCTTCTGCAGCTGCGCCAGGACTTCGGCGGCACGCTGGACCAGACGACGCCGGTGCGCATCGTGCTCGAGAACGGCGCCGACTATCCGCATGCCGGCGAGCTCAAGTTCGCGGAAGTAAGCGTCGATCCGACCACCGGCAGCTTCGCTCTGCGCGCCGTCGTGCCGAATCCCGATCGCATTCTCCTGCCCGGCATGTATGTGCGCGCGGTGCTCGAACGCGGTCAGCGCAACGATGCGGTGCTCGCGCCGCAGCGCGCGATCACGCGCGACGCCAAGGGCAACGGCATTGCGTTCGTCGTTACGCCCGACAACACGATCGAGCGCCGCGTCGTGACGACGGTGCGCACGATCGGCGATCAATGGCTCATCTCCGACGGTCTGCAAGCGGGCGAACGCGTGGTCGTCGAAGGGCTGCAGAAGATCCAGCCCGGCATGCCCGTGACGCCGGTTGAAGCAGGTGCAGCGCCCGCTGCGGAAACCACGACCGCGGCGCGCTAACGGAGCACTCGCATGGCTAGATTCTTCATCGATCGCCCGGTTTTCGCATGGGTGATCGCGATCATCATCATGATGGCGGGCGCGCTCTCGATCACGAGACTGCCGATCTCGCGCTATCCGACGATCGCGCCGCCGTCGATCAACATCAACGCGTTCTACCCCGGCGCATCCGCCCAGACCGTCGAAGAGTCGGTCACGCAGATCATCGAGCAGAACATGAAGGGGCTCGATGGCCTGCTGTACATGTCCTCGGCGAGCAGCGCGGACGGCGCGGTCAGCGTCACGCTCACGTTCGACAGCAGCGTCGACCCCGACATCGCGCAGGTGCAGGTGCAGAACAAGCTGCAGCTCGCCACGCCGCTCTTGCCGCAGATCGTGCAGCAGCAGGGCGTGAGCGTCACCAAGGCGAACACCGGCTTCCTCATGGTCGTCGGCTTCGTCTCCGAGAACAACAGCATGGATCGCACCGATATCGCGGACTTCGTCACCGCGAACATCGTCGATCCGCTGAGCCGCGTGCCTGGCGTCGGCAACGTGCAGGTGTTCGGTTCGCAGTACGCCATGCGTATCTGGCTCGATCCGGACAAGCTCAACACCTATAAGCTCACGCCCGGCGACGTCGTCTCGGCCATTCAAGCGCAGAACGCGCAAGTGTCCGTCGGCCAGCTCGGCGCCACGCCTTCGGTCAAGGGTCAGCAGCTCAATGCGACGATCACGGCGCGCGGACGCCTGCGCACGCCGGAGCAGTTCCGCGAGATCGTCGTGCGCAGCGGCGTTGACGGCTCGGTTCTCAAGCTCGGCGACATCGCGCGCGTCGAGCTCGGCTCGGCCGACTACAGCTTCATCAGCCGCTACAACGGCGCGCAGGCAGCCGGTCTTGCCGTTTCGCTCGCGACCAATGCGAACGCGCTCGAGACGGCGCGCGGCGTGATGAATCTGCTCGAGCAGCTCGAGCCCACTTTCCCGGAAGGCTTGCGCGCGGTGACGCCGTTCGACACCACGCCGTTCGTGCGCGTGTCGATCAAGGAGGTCGTCAAGACGCTCGCGGAAGCGATCGTGCTGGTGTTCCTCGTGATGCTGCTCTTCCTGCAGAACATCCGCGCGACGTTGATTCCGACGATCGCCGTGCCGATCGTGCTGCTCGGTACGTTCGGCGTGCTCGCAGCGGCGGGCTTCTCCATCAACATGCTGACGATGTTCGCGATGGTGCTCGCCATCGGCCTGCTCGTCGACGATGCCATCGTCGTCGTCGAGAACGTCGAGCGCGTCATGCGCGAAGAGCAGCTCTCGCCCAAGGAGGCGACCCGCAAGTCGATGTCGCAGATCACCGGCGCGCTCGTCGGTATCGCGCTCGTGCTGTCCGCGGTGTTCCTGCCGATGGCCTTCCTCACCGGCTCGACCGGCGTCATCTATCGCCAATTCTCGATCACGATCGTCTCGGCGATGGCGCTGTCGGTGTTGGTTGCGCTCGTGCTCACGCCGGCGCTCTGCGCGACGCTGCTCAAGCCGATCGACGCCACCCACCACGACAAACCCGGCTTTTTCGGCTGGTTCAACCGCACGTTCGATAGCGGCAACGCCAAGTACCGCGGCATCGTCTCGCGCATGCTGTCGCGGCCGGCCCGCGCGCTTGCCGTGTACGCCGCGATCGTCGTGGCGATGCTGATCATGTTCATGCGCCTGCCGACTTCGTTCTTGCCCGACGAGGACCAAGGCGTGCTGTTCGTGCAGATCCAGGGACCGGTCGGTGCCACGCAGGAACGCACGATGCGCGTGATCGAGCAGGTCGAGCAGTACTTCCTCAACAACGAGAAAGAGGCTGTCGAATCGGTCTTCGCCGTGCAGGGCTTCAGCTTCGGCGGTACCGGTCAGAACACGGGTATCGCCTTCGTGAAGCTCAGGGATTGGGATGAGCGCACCAGCCCCTCGCTCAGCGTGGGCGCGGTCGCGATGCGCGCGATGATGGCGTTCAGCCAGATCAAGGACGCGATGGTCTATGCCTTCCCGCCGCCGCCGGTGACGGAGCTCGGCCGCGCGCAAGGCTTCGCGTTCTATCTGCAGGACAATCTGGGCCGCGGGCACGATGAGCTGATGGCCGCCCGCAACCAGTTCCTCGCGGCGACGGCGCAGAGCAAGCTGCTCACCAACGTGCGCCCGAACGGCCTCGAAGACACGCCGGAATTCCGCTTGGAGATCGATGCGGAGAAAGCCGGTGCGCTCGGGCTGTCGATGGCCGCGATCAATCAGACGCTGCAGATCGCCTGGGGCGGTCAGTACATCGACGACTTCATCGATCGCGGCCGCGTCAAGCGCGTCTACGTGCAAGCCGATGCGCCGTTCCGCATGGCGCCGGAAGACTTCCAGCGCTGGTACGTGCGCAACCAGTCGGGCGACATGGTGCCGTTCTCCGCGTTCGCGAGCTGGCGCTGGGATTACGGCTCGCCGCGCCTCGAACGCTTCAACGGCCTGCCGGCCGTCGAGCTCAACGGCGAGGCTTCGCCCGGCACGAGCTCGGGCGAGGCCATGGCGGAAATCGAACGGATCGTGAACGAGGAGCTGCCCAAGGGCTACAGCGTGGCTTGGACGGGCGCTTCCTATCAGGAGCGCCAAGCCGGTGCGCAGACGCCGCTGCTCTACACGCTGTCCGTGCTCGTCGTGTTCCTGTGTCTTGCGGCGCTGTACGAGAGCTGGGCGATTCCCGCCTCCGTCATGCTCGTCGTGCCGCTTGGTATCGCAGGTGCGGTGCTCGCGACCATGCTGCGCGGGCTCGAACGCGACGTGTACTTCCAGGTCGCCATGCTCACGACCGTGGGTCTTGCCAGCAAGAACGCGGTGCTCATCGTCGAGTTCGCGAAGATCAATCTCGAGCACGGCATGAGCCTCATCGACAGCGTGATGCACGCGATCCGCGACCGTCTGCGGCCGATCATGATGACCTCGATGGCCTTCGGCCTCGGCGTGTTGCCGCTCGCACTGGCGACCGGCGCAGGCTCCGGCGCGCAGCGCGCGATCGGTACCGGCGTCATCGGCGGCATGCTGGCCGGCACGTTCCTCGGCATCTTCTTCGTGCCGCTGTTCTTCGTATTGGTGCAGAAGCTCGTGCGCCGCTGGCGCTCGGGCGAGACGGCCCCTGTCGCCGTCGGCAACTTGGATCAGGGTTCCGCTCATGTTTAAGGTCGTCCGCTTCTTGCCTGTCGCTGCGTTCGCGCTCGCGAGCGCAGCGTGTACGCTGGCGCCGCGCTATCAGCGTCCGGAAGCGCCCATTCCCGATGAGTGGCACGCCCCGCTCAGCGGACCGGGCGTCAAGGCGGGCGAAAGCGAATCGATCGAGACGCTGCCGTGGCGCGAGTTCGTGCGCTCGGAGAAGCTCGCGGGCTTGATCGAGCTGGCGCTCGAGAACAATCGCGATCTGCGCATCGCCGCATTGAACGTCGAGCGCGCTCGCGGGCTGTATCGGATCCAACGCTCGACGCTCCTGCCGGGCGTCGATGCATCCGGCAGCCTCACCCGCCAACGCCTGCCCGAGTGGGCGACCGTGCCTGGCCGCGAAGGCGTCACCGAGCAGTACAGCGCTTCGGTCGGCGCGGCGTTCGAGATCGACTTCTTCGGACGGCTGCGCAGTCTCAACCGCGCCGCGCTCGAAGACTTCCTCGCGCAGGAATCCTCGCGCCGTAGCATGCAGATCACCCTGATCGCCGAAGTGGCGCGGGCCTATCTGACGACGGCGAACGACCTTGCGCTCAAGGAGCTCGCCGAAGCGACGATGCGCAATCAAGAGGAGTGGTTCGCGCTCACGCAGGAGCGCCACCGCCTCGGCGCGGCGTCGGGTCTCGAGCTCAATCAGGCCCAGACGCAGGTCGAAGTGGCCCGCGCCGACGCGGCGCGTTACGAAGGCGAAGTGGCGCGCGATCTCAATGCGCTGCGCGTCCTCGTCGGCACGGACATCCCCGCCGAGCTCCTGCCCACGAGCGCCGATGCGCACGAATCGCTGCTGAGCCCGGTGCCGGTCGGCTTGCCGTCGAAGGTGCTGCTCAACCGTCCCGACATCCTCGCTGCGGAACATGCCTTGCGCGCGGCGAATGCGAACATCGGCGCGGCGCGGGCAGCGTTCTTCCCGTCGATCATGCTCACCGGCAACGCCGGCTACCTGAGCCCCGAGCTGTCCGATCTCTTCGAGAGCGCCAATCGCACCTGGGCCTTCGTGCCGCAGATTTCGGTGCCGATCTTCCAGGGCGGACGGGTCAAGGCCGGGCTCGATGTGGCGCATGTCGATCGCCAGATCGCCCTCGCGCGCTACGAGCAGGCGATTCAGACCGGCTTCAGAGAAGTCAGCGATGCGCTCGCCCTCACCGCGACCCTCGCGCGTCAGCGCGAAGCGCAAGAGCGTCTCGTCGAAGCATCCGGACGCGCCTTCGAGCTGTCGCAGGCTCGCCGTGAAGCCGGCCAAGAGAGCTATCTCACGTTGCTCGACGCGCAGCGCAGCTATTACGGCGCCCAGCAAGGACTCATCGTCACGCGTCTTGCGGAGCAGGCCAACCTGGTCGAGCTCTATCGCGCGCTCGGCGGTGGGTGGGACGAACGGTCATGATGAACGAAGCCGAGCACGCCTTCAGCGAGCGCGCGCTCAAGCAGCGCGAGCGCATCCTGGAGGCGGCGCGTCTGTGCTTCCTGCAGCGCGGCTTCCACGGTGCGAGCATCGCCGACATCGCGCACGAAGCGGGCATGAGCCCCGGGCTCATGTACCGCTACTTCGCGAACAAGCAGGCGATCATCAAGGCGATCATCGAACGACAGCTCGAATCGGGCCGGCGCGTACTGGCGGAGATCAAGTCGTCCGAAGACCTGGTCGAAGGCCTGCTGAACGCGCTCGAGCGCTGGCGCAGCGGCGGCGCCGATCAGATGAATGCGCCGCTTTTTCTGGAAATCTCCGCCGAGGCGACCCGCGACCCGGAGATCGCCGCGATCGTGCGCGAGGCCGACCAGCTCATCAAGAACCACCTGCTCGAAGCCATGCAGCGCACCGCGCGGAGCAAGAGCGCGTACGAGAACCGCGAGTGCGCGCAAGCGCGTACACTGGTCCTGCTCAGCTTCATCGAAGGCCTGGCGGTGCGCTCCTGCCGCGAGCAGGTTGACCACGAGCTATTAAGATCGGTATTAACGCGATTTATCGCCGGGCTACAAGGCGACTGAACAGGACCCGACCCCATATACAAATCGTCTCTCTGCAATGAACAAGCCTTCTCTTCGCGAACGCATTCTCGAGGCGGCCGATCAGGTTGCACGGGAACGCGGTGTTGCGAACTTGACGCTTGATCTCGTCGCCGAACAGGCGAATGTCAGCAAAGGCGGTCTGCTCTACCATTTCACCACCAAAGAAGCGCTCCTCACCGCCCTCGTCGATCGTGCGATCGAGCGCTATCGAGCGCACTTGCGCGCAGCCGCCGATCGCTACGGCAGCGACTACCGCGGTTACCTCAAGGCAAGCATGCTCGCGCGCAAGGAAAGCGACGAGAACTCGGAATGCCTGCGCGCGCTCTTCGCGGCCGCCGCCCATTTCCCGAAGATGCCCGAACGCGCCTGCAACGACGTCAAGGAGCACTACGATCACTTGCGCACCGATGCGAGCCGCTTCGAAGACGCAGCGATCCTGAGCCTTGCCATCGACGGCCTCAACCTCCTCGAGCTGCTCGGCCTCGCCCCCTTCTCGCCGCAGGAGCGTGAAGCGGTGGTGGCGAGGCTGATGGAGAAGGTGGAGAAACTCTAGGCTGGAGGCTGGAGCAACGCCTACGCAATGCGCGCGTCTCTCGCCGTAGCCTGAGCCTGTAGCCTGTAGCCCGTAGCCTGTAGCCCGTATCCGTAGCCTGTAGCCTGTACGCCCTAGGTAACCGCCCTCTCCTCGCTATCCTTCAGCAACCGATCGATGTTCGCGCGAATGTGCGCGGCTTCTTGTGCCGTGCGGGCGAGCGCGATCGCGCGATCGAAATCCGCGCGCGCTTCGGTACGTCGGCCCAGCTGAGCGAGGAGCGCGCCGCGTACGCCGTAGAAGTGGAAATAGTTGCCGAGCGGCTGCGCGAGCGGCTCGACGAGCGCCAGCGCCGCCTCTGGTCCGCGCACTTTGCTCACGGCCACCGCGCGATTGAGCGTAACGACCGGCGAGGGCTGAAGCCGTTCGAGCACGCTGTAGAGCCGTTCGATCTCGGCCCAATCGGTGTCTTGCGCTTTCTCCGCTCGCGAGTGAACGGCGGCAATCGCAGCCTGCACCTGATAGGGGCCGGGACGCCAATGGCGCAGCGCCTTTTCGACGAGAACCAATCCTTCGGCAATCAGCTCGCGATTCCAGAGCCGGCGATCCTGGTCCTCCAAGAGCACGATCGCGCCATTCGCATCGAGACGCGCGGCTGCCCGGGCGTGCTGCAGTAACAGGAGCGCCGTGAGCCCCATGATCTCGGGCTCGCTCGGGAACAGACGCAACAGCAAGCGCGCCAGCCGAATCGCTTCCTCGCACAAGGGAATGCGCACATGCACGTCGCCGCCGCTCGCCGAATAACCCTCGTTGAACAACAGATAGATCATCGCGGCGACGGTGTTCAGTCGCGCTTGTCGCTCGGCCGGACCCGGCGCTTCGAACGGCACTTGCGCGGCAGCGATGCGCCGCTTGGCGCGCGTGATGCGCTGTTCCATGGCCGCCTCGCTCACCAAGAAGGCGCGGGCGATCTCCGGCACGGTCAGCCCCGAGACGACGCGCAGCGCCAAGGCGATCTGCTGTGTCGCCGGCAGATCGGGATGACAGCAAATGAACAACAAGCGCAGGATGTCGTCGCGGTAGTGCGCATTGTCGAGCCGCTCCGCAAGACTCGTCTCGGCGTCGTCGGTGTCCGAGAGCACCGCTTCGTCAGGCAAGCGCTCGAGGCGCTTGTTGCGACGCACCTCGTCGACCGCGAAGTTGCGCGCGACGAAGATAAGCCACGCCGCCGGATCTCGCGGCGGACCGTTGGTGGCCCAATGACTGAGCGCGCGCAGCGAGGCTTCTTGGAAGGCCTCTTCCGCGGTGTCCAAGTCGCGGAAGTAACGCAGCAGCGCCGCAATCACTTGCGGGCGGGCTGCCGTCAGCGCAGCGTTGATCCAACCGATATCCGTCATGGGTCATCCATCTTCAGAAAGTCGCGGATCGCCTCGCTGATGTCGGGCTTGCAGCCGCGGATTGCTCAGATCGGAGAAGTATCGAATCGGCCGAATCTCGAGCGTACCCGAGCCGTGCAACAGCTGCGATGCGATCCCGATCGCCTCATCGAGCGACGCACATTCCACCACGTAGAAACCCAGCAACTGCTCCTTGGTCTCTGCGAAAGGACCGTCGATGACCAACGGTTCGCGCCCGCCGCGCACCGTAGTGGCGCTGGTCGTGAACATGAGACGCACCACGGGGCCCATCTTTCCCTCAGCAGCGAGCGCGCGCTCGACGCCCATATGATGGGCCATCACCGCGCGATCCTGCTCCGCGGACCAGCTGGCGATGACATTCTCGTCGCCGTAACAAAGAAGCGCGTACAGCATTTTCGCCCTATTCGTGACCCGGCTGCCAAATGGTGTGTCTTTAAAAGACGATCAACGGCGTGCGGAGCCGACATACGATCTGGGCACTGGGCGGCGGCAGAGATGGCTACGCGCTACAGGCTTCGGACTACAGGCTACGGACCACAGCCCGAAACGCACAGGGGCGCTTGGCGCGACCATCGACTACGGGCTACAGGCTACAGAAAGCGCCTGGAGCGCCCTCCCCCTACCTCCAGCCTCCGGCTTCCGGAACAAACCTCCCTTCGCGCGGATTGAAGTCTGTGTCCTCTGCGTTCATCCGCGGGATCGACTCGTCGTTGCTGCACCGTTTGCATGGCAGGCCATGAGGATCTTCGCCTCTAATAAGAAATCTCACAGGCGGCCGTCCGATCCTCGAGCCCAGTGTCGATGACGAGAGCGCTACCCAACTTCGACATTGTGCGCGTGCCAAGCTGCGCCAGGGGTCCTTGAGTGAATGCAGATCGACGAGATCCGCGCGCCGGCGCGGATAGGCCATACGGGCGCCCACGCATCGAGCCCACCGGCGGCGAGCATGTGGAGCAGGAGCTCCTTGCGACCCGCCAACAGCTCGAGCACACCACGAGCGAGCTCGCCCGCTCGGCCGCCTTCATGAACGCGGCGCTCGAAGCAGTCGCGGACGCCGTGATGACGACGGATCGGTTCGGCGCGATCACGAGCTGCAATCAGCATTACCTGAAGATGTTTCGCCTGACGCGCGCAGCGGTCGAGGGGCACGATCATCGTGCGCTCGTCGAACGCATGAGCGCACAGCTCGAAGATCCGCTCGACTTTCGCGCTCGCATCGAGGAGATCTACACCCTCGCGCCCGACGAAAGCTTCGACGAGTTGCACTTGCGCGATGGACGCGTGATCGAGCGCTTCTCGAAGATCCAGGTCGTTGACTCCGAAGTCGTCGGCCGCGTCTGGAGCTTTCGCGACGTCACCGTGCACGTTCAAGCGCGCGAGCAGCTGCGCGCGCTCAACCAACGGCTCGGCCGGCGCGTCGAAGAGCGCACCGACGCATTGCGGCGCACCGAGCGTCAATTCCTCCAACTCGTGCTCGGCATCAGCGATGCCGCGATCTTCATGCTCGACCCGAACGGGTACGTCACCACGTGGAACCCCGGCGCCGAACGCATCAAGGGCTACACGAGCGAGGAGATCATCGGGCAGCACTTCTCGATCTTCTACACGGAAGAAGACCGCGCGCGCGGCCTACCCACACGCGCGCTCCAGACCGCGGCGCGCAAGAGCAAGTACGAGGCGGAAGCATGGCGCGTGCGCAAGGACGGCTCGCGCTTCTGGGCCAGCGTGCTGGTCGATGCGATTCACGATGCGAATGGCCGGCTGCTCGGCTTTGCCAAGATCACGCGCGATATGACCGAATGGCGCGCCATGCAAGAGCAGCTCCACCAGGCGCAGAAGATGGAAGCGATCGGCCAGCTCACCGGCGGGGTCGCCCACGACTTCAACAACCTGCTCACGGTGATTCTCGGCAACCTCGATACGATCGCGCATCGGGTACCTGCTCAGGACACGCGCCTCAAGCGCGCGCTCGATCAAGCCGTTCGCGGCGCGCAGCGCGCCGCGACGCTCACTCAGCAGCTGCTCGCCTTTTCGCGTCGTCAGCCGCTCAATCCCAAGCCGATCGACGTCAATCGCCTGGTGAGCGGTGTTTCGGAGCTCATTCGCCGGACGCTCAACGAGAACATCTCTATCGAAACGGTGCTCGGCGCAGGTGTCTGGCGCATCGAGATCGACGCGCATCAGCTCGAAAGCGCTTTGCTCAACCTTGCCGTCAATGCGCGCGATGCGATGCCGCAGGGCGGCAAGCTCACCATCGAAACATGTAACGCGCACTTGGACGATCGCTACGCGGCCGACTACGCGGAAATCGCGCCCGGCCAATATGTGCTGATCGCCGTCAGCGATACCGGCGGCGGAATGGACAAAGAGATACTCAAACGCGCATTCGATCCGTTCTTCACGACGAAGCCGCTCGGCAAGGGCACCGGTCTGGGCTTGAGCCAGGTCTACGGTTTCGTCAAGCAATCTGGCGGACACATCAAGCTTTACAGCGAATCCGGTGAAGGCACCACGGTCAAGCTGTACCTGCCGCGCTATCTGGGCGCCGGACAAACCGACGTCGACACAGAGGAAACATTGACCGTTCCGCACGGCGATCCGAACGAAGTCATTCTCGTCGTCGAAGACGATGCGGACGTGCGCAGCTTCAGCTCGGAAAGTCTGCGCGATCTCGGCTTTTCGGTCCTCGAAGCTGCCGACGGGCCTACCGCGCTACGCATGCTCGAGGAGCATCCCGAAGTGAAGATGCTCTTCACGGACGTCGGCCTGCCCGGCATCAACGGCCGCGAGCTCGTCGACGCGGCCCGCGCGCAGCGTCCCGGTCTGAAAGTGCTGTTCACCTCCGGCTACGCGCGCAACGCCATCGTGCACCAGGGACGCCTCGATCCGGGCGTGCAGCTCATCACCAAGCCGTTCACGCGTGCCCAGTTGGCGATACGAATCCGCGACGTGCTCGATGCGCCAGCCGATGCAGCGGAACGCAAGACCGTGCTCGTCGTCGAAGACGAGCCGCTCGTGCGTCTGTTCTTGATCCAGACGATCGAACAGCTCGGCTACGAGGCGCTGGAAGCGGAAACGGTCGAGCAAGCGCGCGAGCTCTTCGCTGCGCGTCGCGACATCGACGTCGCGTTCGTCGACGTGAGTCTGCCGGACGGCGACGGGCGCGAGCTCGTCCGATCGTTCTGCGCGGAGCGGCCGAATATGAACGTCGTGTTGGCCAGCGGCCACGCGCGAGCGACGCTCGCCGATGCGCTGAACGACAATCCGCGCGTGCGCTTCGTGGCAAAGCCTTACGATGCAAATGCGATTCGCGCGTCGCTCAGCGTCGCGGGCGCGTAACGCGGTCGATCTCCGTGTTGCTCTGCGCCTCCAAACTGAAGACGAGGAGCGAGCGACCGGTCACGGCGTAAGTCTCGCCGCTCACGAAATTGACCTTGCCGCGCGCGGCCAGGTTCTCCGGCACGTTCGTATCGATGAGCAGCGACCAGCGTGCCGCCTCGGCTTCGCCGGGCAGCACGAAATTGACCACGTCGTGATACGCGTTGAGCACGATCAAGATCGTGGCATCGTGACCGCGCTGGCGAATTCCGGACGTCTGCGCCCGCCCGTCGAGCAGCATACCGAAGCACAGCATGTTGTCGTCGTCCCAGTGCTCCGCCTGCATTTCGACGCCGGCGGCATTGAGCCAGGTAATCTCGCGGAGCTCGATTTCTTCGCTTATCTCGCCCGACAGGAAGCGATTGCGGCGTAGGATCGGGTACTTCGCGCGCAACGCCGTGAGCTCGCGCACGAACTTCACGAGCGATTCGTTCTTGCGCGCGAGATCCCAGTCGACCCAGCTGATCGGATTGTCCTGGCAGTAGGCATTGTTGTTGCCCTGCTGCGTGCGCGCGAACTCATCGCCCGCCAGCAGCATCGGCGTGCCCTGCGACAGCAGCAAAGTCGCGAGAAGATTGCGCATCTGCCGTCCGCGCAATTCCAGCACGGCCGGATCGTCGGTCGGTCCTTCGGCGCCGCAATTCCACGAGCGGTTGTCGGACGTGCCGTCGCGATTGTCTTCGCCGTTGGCTTCGTTGTGTCGCTCGTTGTAGCTCACCAGATCGTGCAGCGTGAAGCCGTCATGCGCCGTCACGAAGTTAACGCTGGCATAAGGCCTACGCCCGAAACGATCGAAGATATCGGGGGAGCCGTGCAGACGCGGCGCGATTGCCGAGGCGGAAGCCTCTCCGCGCCAGAAGTCGCGCACTGCATCGCGGAACTTGTCGTTCCACTCGGCCCATCCTGGCGGAAATTCGCCCACCTGATATCCGCCCGGGCCGCAATCCCACGGTTCGGCGATGAGCTTCACCGTATTGAGCACCGGATCCTGCGAGCAGGCCTTCAGGAAGCCGCTCTGATTGCTGAAGCCTTTCGCCTCGCGCGCGAGGATGGTCCCGAGATCGAATCGAAAACCGTCGACGTGCATTTCCTGCACCCAGTAGCGCAGGCTGTCCGTGACCATTTGAATGACGCGCGGATGGCTCAAATTGAGCGTATTGCCGGTGCCCGTGTCGTTGATGTAATAGCGCTTCTGCTCCGGTATCAGGCGATAGTAAGAAGCATTGTCGATGCCCTTGTAGCAGAGCGTCGCGCCGCGCTCGTTACCCTCGGCCGTGTGGTTGTAAACGACATCGAGGATCACCTCGAGTCCCGCGTCATGAAAACGCGCGACCATTTCCTTGAACTCTTGCACGCCGCGCCAGGGATCGGCGAAGTAGCGCGGATCGGCGGCAAAGAATGCGATCGAGTTGTAGCCCCAGTAGTTGGTGAGACCCTTTTCGAGCAAGTGGCTGTCGTTCAGAAACATGTGAATCGGCAGCAGCTCGACGGTCGTGACACCAAGCGACTTGATGTACTGCACGACTTCGGACACGGCGAGCCCGGCGAACGTACCGCGCAGTCGCTCAGGCACGGCCGGATGCAGCTTCGTGTAACCGCGCACGTGCGTTTCGTAGATGATCGTGCGATCCCACGGCACGAGCGGCTTGGCGTTCTGCTTCCAGTCGAAGGACGGATCGACGACGACGCACTTCGGCACGAACGGCGCGCTGTCGCGCTCGTCGAACGATAGATCCTCGTCCGGCGAGCCGATCGTGTAACCGAAACAAGCAGGATCCCAACGCAGCTCGCCGATGAGCTCGCGTGCGTACGGGTCGAGCAATAGTTTGTTCGGATTGAAACGGTGACCTTGCTCGGGCTCGTAAGGTCCATGCACGCGGTAGCCGTAAACCGTGCCTGGCCCGAGACCGGTCACGTAGCCGTGCCAGATCTCGTCCGTGTATTCCGGCAGCTCGATGCGCTCGATCTCCTTCTCGCCGCGCGCATCGAACAGGCAAAGCTCGACTTTGGTGGCGTTCGCGGAAAATAGCGAGAAGTTCACGCCCTTGCCGTCCCAGGTCGCACCGCGAGGATGCGGCTGGCCTTCCCTCAGCCGAATCGACTTGTCCATTACCGCCCTCTCCGCCACCGGAATGCGAGCAGAACGCCTCGTGCCGCAGTCGCGTTCCGACAACCCGACGTTGCGTCGCAGCCTGCATTGCTTCTGCCCGCCGCTTTGGGCAGCATCGGTCGCAATGGACGCCCTCCTCAGCATTGCGCTCGGCATCGGGCTCGCAGCAGCGACCGGTTTTCGCGTGTTCGTGCCCCTTCTTGCCGCAGGGCTCGCGGCGCGTGCCGGCTGGATTCCGCTCACCGAATCGTTTGCGTGGCTGGCCTCGACTCCTGCGCTGCTCATGCTCGGTACGGCAGCGATCCTCGAGACATTGGCGTATTACATCCCGGGCATCGACCACGCGCTCGATGCGCTCGCAGGTCCGGTCGCCCTCGTCGCAGGCGTCGTCGCGAGCGCCTCGGTCATGACGAACGTGGATCCGGCGCTCGTATGGCCAATCGCGATCATTGCAGGCGGCGGCATCGCCGGCGCAACCAAGGGCACCTCGGCCGTCGTGCGCGCAAAAACTGGGCTGGCGACGGCGGGTCTTGGCAATCCGGTCGTGAGCACCGCCGAAACAACCGGCGCTATCGTGCTGTCGGTGCTCGCTTTGCTGCTGCCGATCGTTGCGCTCGCACTGATCGTTGCGCTGCTTATATTCACGATTTGCAGGATCTATAAGCGTCGGACCGCTAGGAAGAATCCGGTCTGACAGCTCGTTCGCGCTCAGCACGTATATACTGCGCGCTCTTGGCGACTCGCGCGGACACCACCGCCGTCGCCGGCCCGGACACGAGGTGCCGGGCCCGTTGCTAGAGGTTCAAGAGATGCGACTCGAGAAGATTCCGATCGGACGTAATCCGCCTGAAGAAGTGAACGTCATCGTCGAGGTGCCGGTAGGCGGTCCGCCCATCAAGTACGAGATGGACAAGGAATCGGGCGCGCTGTTCGTCGATCGCTTCCTGTATACGGCGATGCGCTATCCCGGCAACTATGGCTTCATTCCGCACACGCTGTCCGAGGACGGCGATCCCTGCGACGTGCTCGTTGCGAATCAACGCGGCGTCGCTCCTGGCGCCGTGCTCGCCGTACGCCCGATCGGCGTGCTGCTGATGCAGGACGAAGCCGGCGGCGACGAGAAGATCCTTGCCGTGCCCGTACCGCGCCTGACGCGGCGTTACGAGAAAGTTGTCAACTACACCGACATGCCCGGCATTACGCTCAAGCAGATCGAGCACTTCTTCACGCACTACAAAGATCTCGAATCCGACAAGTGGGTGAAGACCGTCGGCTGGGGCGATGCAGACAAGGCGAAAGAGCTCATCGTCCAAGCGATCGAACGCGCGAAGGCGGCGCAGACGAAGTAGGCTGGGAGCTGGGGACTGGAGGGACAGCGCGCTTCGCGCTTTGCTACCCAGAGCCCAGCGCCCCAAGACTGTAGGCTGTAGCAAAGAAAATGCTTTCGGCGCGTTGCGCCGAAAGCAAGAATGCCTAGCGGCAGGAGCGCGCAATGCGCGCATTTCGGGCCAGAGCCCAGGGCCCAGGGCCCGTTCGTCACACCGGCGGCGGATTGCGCTTCACGAAGCCGCGCTGATGCCAGTAGGGATACGGCAGCGTCACGGCGCTCGCTTCGTCGAGCTTCTTCATGTGTTCGCTCGATAGCTGCCAGCCCACCGCACCCAAGTTCTGCCGCAATTGCTCTTCCGTGCGCGCGCCGATGATGACGCTCGTTACCGTCGGGCGTTGCAGCAGCCAATTGATCGCAATCTGCGGAATCGTCTTGCCGGTTTCGCGGGCGACTTCATCGAGCGCATCGACGACTCGATACAAATACTCTTCCGGCACCGGCGGACCGCCTTCTACGGTCGCTTGATTGCGCAGGCGCGTGACTTCGGGCAGCGGCTGACCGCGGCGAATCTTGCCGGTCAGGCGGCCCCAGCCGAGCGGGCTCCAGACGATCGTGGCGATTTTCTGATCGAGCGCGAGCGGCATGAGCTCCCATTCGTAGTCGCGTCCGATGAGCGAGTAATACGCCTGATGCGCAACGTGCCGCACCCAGCCGTGCTTCTCCGAGATCGCGAGCGACTTCATGAGATGCCAGCCCGAGAAATTGGAGCAGCCGATGTATCGGATCTTGCCCGCGCGCACGAGATCGTCGAGCGTGCGCAGCGTTTCCTCGATCGGCGTCACGGCATCGAAGCCATGCAGCTGGAACAGGTCGATGTAATCCGTCCCGAGTCGCCGCAGACTCGCGTCGACAGCTCGCAGGAGCGCATATCTCGATGAGCCCACATCGTTCGGGCCGGGACCGACCGTGAAGGTCGCCTTCGTCGAGATGATGACCTTGTCGCGCCGGCCGCGGATGGCCTGCCCCAAGATCTCTTCTGCCGCACCGCCGGAATAGACATCGGCCGAGTCGAACATGTTGACGCCGGCATCGAGACAGATGTCGACCAGCCGGGTGGCGAGCTTGACGTCGACCTCGCCGAAGCCGCGGAAGAATTCGCCGCGGCCGCCGAACGTTCCGGTGCCGAGGCTCAGCACGGGCACTTTGAAGCCCGAAAAACCAAGTTGCCTGTATTCCATGGAGCTACGCGTGATGAACTTGAGATATGAACAAAGACAAAGAAGCGGATCGCCGAGTCGCCGCGACCTGCGACCGCTCACTGTTATACCCGAAGTTGTGCGCCACAGGATGGGTTGAACGCACGAGACACCGCGGTCGTTTCCGACGACGCGTCTCGGCTTCCAAGATGCGCCGCGGACTGCGCGGCACGAGCTACCAGCGTGTTGCGCCAGGACCGCTGCGGCGTTGGCTGCGCCAATAGCGCATGAGGCAAAAGCCCGTGACCATGCCGCCGATATGCGCGAAATGCGCAATGCCGGACATCGTCTGAGTGATGCCCAAGTAGAGCTCGAGCAGGCCGTAGAGCGTGACGAACAGCCATGCCGGCATCGGAATCGGCGGGAAGATGAGCATGATCATGCGCTTCGGATACGTCATCCCGAAGGCGAGCAGCAATCCGAACACCGCGCCCGAGGCGCCGACCGTCGGCGTACCCGGCAAGTTGAGCTGGGCCAGCACGATCAGATGCATGAGCGCCGCGCCCACCACGCATGTCAGGTAGTAGATCAAATAGCGCCGCGAGCCGAACAGGCGCTCGATCTCCGAGCCGAACATGAAGAGCGCGAACATATTGAAGAAGAGGTGGGCCAGGCCGCCGTGCAGAAAGCCGTAGCTGATCAGCTGCCACGGACCGAACAGCCCGGAGCCCGGGGGCCACAGCGCGAACACGCGCTCCATCCCGAAGCCGAGCAACACCTGCAAGATGAAGACGCCGATATTGGTCAGGATCAGCGCCTTGTTGACGGGGGAAATTCGATCGAACATTTCCCCGCTATGTAGACGATCGTCCGTATTTCAATGGCACTGGATGAATCTCCGCAAATGCTGCACGGCTCGGCACGCCCACCAGGCTAGGGGCGGCCCGTGCGGGCGGCAAGGCCGGCGGCACCAGCAACAGGATGCCGTAACAGCCAGCGGCACGCCATTTAGAATCGATAAGCGAACTGCACGCCGAGAATGTCGATCGCGGACTCCTGCTGGCCGACGAGATGTCCGAACGCGTTCGCTTCCCCAGCATGCTGATCGAGCGGTACGTCGGCACTGAACAGATGGGCATATCCGACGTCGAGCACGAACCGATCGCCCGTGTCATAGCGTGCGCCGAGGGCCACCCAGGTGCGGTCGGTGTCCGGCAAGCGGGGCGTGCGAGTGCTGTCCGGCACCGCGGATTCATCGAACGCTACCCCAAACTTGAACGTCCAGGCGTCGTTGACGCGATAGCTGGCGCCGAGCGCAAAGCGCCACGTATCGCGCCAATGCTCGGGCGTGCTCGAAACCGTCGTACCGTCGGGACGCACGACGCGCAGCTCCTCGACGCTGCTCCAACCCGTCCATGCCACGTCCGCAAGCAATTGCCAGCGCTCGCCGAAACGCTGCGAGAACGACACCGTCGCGATGTCCGGCAGCTCCAGATCGACCGAAGCGGCCGTGGTTGCGTAAGGACCGCCGGGCGCCGAGACGAATGCGATGAGCGAGGCGCCGGTCGGATCGGACGACGTTGCAGGCAGGAAGCGCGCCGAACCTTCGACGTCGTAGTCGAGACCCGAGCGATAGGCAAATCCAAGACGCGCCGTCGGCGTGAGCTCGAACGAGACGCCGACATTGAAACCCCACGCGCCATCGTCGCCGCGCACGATCGCCTTGCCTTCCAGTTGCGCATTCGCGGCAATCAGTGCCGGGATGTTCTCGGGCGGCACACCTGCTGCGCTCGCCGCTCCCGCGACGATGGCGGTGTAATTGACGGCATTGGTGAGCTCGGCCTGCAGGCGCTGATAGTTGATGCCGAAGCCGATCGTGACGACATCGTTCACACGCCACGCCAACGCGGGATTGAAGTTGTATGTGGCAATCTCGGAATTGAGCGCCTGAAAGCGCCCCATCCAATCGTCGGAATACTCGAGCTTGAGGCCGAACGGCACGTTGATGCCGAAACCGAAGGCAATGCGCTCGTTGAGCGGCCACGCGACATAGACGCTCGGCACGACGTTCCAATCGCCGGCATCGCCGCCCTCGCTGCCGAGCGGCTGCGTGAGCGCTGGCGTGGAGCCGCGATCGCGAAACTCCGAAGAGATATTGATAGCGGAGATCGACACGACGGTCTGACCGTGCTCGAGCAGCGCGAGCGAGGCGGGGTTGTAGAACATCGCCGAAGCATCATCGGCCGCAACCGTCGTGCCGGCGAAAGCGTTGCCGAGTCGAGCGGCGCTTTGTTCAAGAAGCGCAAAGCCGGAGGCCCACGCCGCTGCTGGCGCTACGCTCGAGGCTGCAAGCAAGACAAACGTGACCGATCGCGGCAATGAATAGGCATCCATGGCGTTCCTCGAGATCCGGCTCGACAGAACGCGCAACGCGCCCAGCCCGGTAAGGTTCCTTACATATCCGTCTTGCGCACTTGGCGAGCCGCTCGCTGCGCTGTCAGCGGGACACCGACGGGTTGCGCTGCGCGGATCCGATGACCTCTTGCTCGCGTTGCCTGTGCACCGCCCCTCGGTGCATCAGCTCATGGCTTCGATTTACATCGGCGTATCCGGCTGGCGCTACGCACCGTGGCGCGGCACGTTCTATCCACCGAGCCTGCCGCATCGTCGCGAGCTATGGTACGCCTCGCGCGTGTTCCCGACGATCGAGCTCAACGGCTCGTTCTATTCTTTGCAGCGTCCGGAATACTTCGCGGCATGGCATCGCGAGACTCCGCCGGGCTTTCTGTTTGCAATCAAAGGCCCGCGCTTCATCACGCACGTCAAACGGCTGCGCGACATCGAGAAACCATTGGCCAATTTCTTCGCCTCCGGTCTGTTCAATCTCATGGACAAGCTCGGCCCGATCCTCTGGCAGCTGCCGCCGCAGATGCGCTTCGATGAGAGCCTGATCGAGCGCTTCTTGGCCCTGCTGCCGCACGATACGGCCGCCGCGTTGGCACTGGCACGCAAACGCGATCACAGGATGAAGGGCCGTGCCCGGCTGGCGATCGATCAGCCGCGCCCGTTGCGTTACGCCGTCGAGGTTCGCCATTCCAGCTTCATCGACGAGCGATTCATCGCGCTGCTACGCCGCCACAACGTTGCGCTCGTAATCGCCGACAGCGCCAAGCGTTGGCCGACGTTGCACGATCTCACCGCGGATTTCGTCTACATACGCCTGCATGGAGACAAGCGGCTCTATCAAAGCGGCTACGGTGCACGAACGATCGAACGGTGGACCGACCACATCGCGGCATGGCACGCCGGCCGGCAACCCAAAGGCATATCTACGGTCGCGCCCCGCACAGCAATACCCTCACAACCGCGCGATGTGTTCTGCTACTTCGATAACACCGACGTAAAGCTGCGGGCACCGCGTGATGCGCAGACGCTGATGCGCAAGCTCGGCTGCAAGCCGCTCGCGGCGCACGAGCGCGAGCGGACGTCGTCGGAACGCTCTCCTCAGCGGCCAACAGCGACGCGAAGCAGATCCGGCAGCTCCCGCATGTCCGCGAACGTGCGCTGAACGCCGACCGCGCGCAGTGCGGCGGCCGGCGTATGAGCGCAGTAGCCGAGCACGGTCATGCCGGCACTGAGCCCCGCTTGGGCACCCGCGGGCGAATCCTCGATGACCACGCAACGCTCCGGGGCGACTCCCATGCTCGCAGCGGCAAAGAGATAGATATCCGGCGCGGGCTTGCCGCGGGGAACTTGCGTGGCGCTGAACAGCCTGCCGTCGAAGCGTGGCAGCAAGCCCGTCAGCCCGAGCGTAAAGCGCATTTTCTCGAGCTCGCCGCTCGATGCAACACAAACAGGCATGTCGATGGCCGCAAGCGCTTCGTGAATTCCGTCGATCGGTTTGAGTCCCTCGCGTTCGAATGCGGCCAGGGTCCGCTCCTGAAGCTCTGCGAGGAAACCCTCGGGCAGGGATCGGCCAAGCCGAGCTTCGACGATGCGTGCGCAATCGCTGAGGGTCCGGCCGGTGAGCTCCTGATACATCTCTGCTTCGCTCATCTGCAGCCCGAGCTCGCACAGCATCGTCGCGAAAACCCGGTTGGCGATCGGCTCGCTGTCGACGAGCACCCCGTCGCAATCGAAGATCGCCAGCCTTATGTCGCACACCATGGGAGAAAAGCGCTCGGTCGGTGGAAAGCGAGCAAGGATACTGGAATCGCCTTGGGACTGCCCCGGGATGCTGACGGATCTGCCAGCGCGCGCCAGCGACCTCGTCCCCTCGTGCGTCCGGCGGGGCGATTAGGGCACAATTCACGACAGCGCCGCAGAGCGCGTTCTCAGCGCACGAGATTCGCGAACAAAAAAACAGGGCAGGAAGCGATCATGAGCAGCGAACTTGCGAGCAATCCCTATGCGCCACCCCAGGCCGAAGTGAAGGACCTCGTCCAGGACAACATTCAACTTGCCAGCCGTGCCTTGCGGCTTGGCGCCTGGGCGATCGATACCGTCATCGGGTTCTTGCTCGCGCTGCCGCTTCTCATCGGCGCGAGCTTTGGCATGTTTCACGACAGGCCTCCCGCGCTTACGGACGCCGCTCTCGTGGGCTTTGCGATCACGATTCTCGGCGGCATCGTCTGGACCATCGTAACCATCGTTTTGGTACACCGAAACGGCCAGACGATCGGCAAGAAGCTCGTCGGCATCAAGGTCGTACGTTCCAATGGTGCGCGCGCTTCGCTCGGCCGCATCTTCTGGCTGAGAAATGTCGTCAACGCGCTACTGAACGGCGTGCCATATCTCGGCAGTGTTTACTTTTTGATCGATCACGCGTTCATCTTCGGCGACAAATGCCAATGCCTGCACGACAAGATCGCCGATACGATCGTCGTAATGGCCTGACGGCTGTCCCGTGAACATGGAGACGCTCGATACGGTCGTCTCCGCCGAGACGCCCGAAGGTATCGCGATCGAGCTGAGACCCGCCGGGCTCGGCGCGCGCTGCTTTGCCTATCTCATCGACCAGCTCGTTCGCTTCGTGATCCTGTACGCGGTGGCGCTCCCGTTGAGCTTCACGGGCCGTTTCGGCTACGGCATCTTGCTGATCGTGATGTTCCTGCTCGCGTGGATCTATCCCGTCGTTTTCGAGCTCAGCCGTTGGGGCGCAACACCGGGCAAACGCCTGCTCGGCATCAAAGTGGTCATGGACAACGGCTTACCCATCACGCCGGCGGCCTCCCTGACACGCAACTTGCTGCGCACGGCGGATTTCCTCCCGGCGCTCTACGGGTCGGGCATCGTCAGCATGTTGCTGCGCCGTGACTTCAAACGACTCGGCGACATTGCTGCCAACACGCTCGTCGTTTATCAACCTGAGGCTGCGCCGAAAGTCGCGCTCGAGAACGTCGAGCCGCGCCCGCCCGTAAGACCGCTCGATCCGCAAGAGCAAGCAACGATCATCGGACTTGCTGCACGCGCCTCACGCCTGACGCCCGAGCGGATGGATGAGCTCGCCGCACTCGCCGCTTGGGTGACGGGCGATGCCGGCCGCAGCGGACCTGACGTCACGCGGCGCGTGCTCGGTGTCGCACAGTGGCTGCTCGGTCGGCGATGAAGCAGGAGGGATTGCGCCAATGACACCCCTGCAGTTCGAAACGCAATACCAGGCCGACTGGGACGAGCTCGAAACGCTGCTCGAGCAGCTCAAACAACGCAGCGCGGCACGCGAGACCGTGCGCGCCGAGCGACTGGCGAGCTTGTACCGCCGCGCCTGCGAACAGCTTGCGCTGGCGCGAGCGCGCGCCTACCCGGCGCATATCGTCGAACGGCTCAATCAGCTCACCGCAGATGCTCATCAGGCGATCTATCAACGGCGGGAGTTCGGCTTCAAGCGCCTCTGGCAACTCATTGCCGTCGACTTCCCCCTGGCTGTTCGGGCTCATCGTCGGTACGTATGGCTGTCGACGGCGGTGTTCGTCGTGCCGCTCGTCACGCTCGGCCTGCTCGTCTATTTCATGCCCGAGCTGATCCTTGCGCTCGTCGATCCTTTGACAGCCGCGCAATTCGAAGAGATGTATGCACGCGACGCCGAGGCGCTCGGGCGCACGCGCGATGCCGGCACCGACTGGGCCATGTTCGGTTACTACATCCGGAACAACATCAGCGTCGGCTTTCAGTGTTTCGCAAGCGGCTTGTTCGCCGGTATCGGCAGTCTCTTCTTTCTTGCGTACAACGGCGCTTTTGGAGGCGCAATTGCCGGATACCTTACGGAGCGCGGGCTGGGTCCGACCTTTTATTCCTTTGTCGTGACGCACGGCGCCTTCGAATTGCCTGCGATCGTGCTGTCGGGCGCCGCGGGGCTGCGCCTTGGACATGCGCTCGTCGCCCCAGGACGGCGCACGCGCCGCGACGCGCTCGTGCTGGCCGCGCACGAGTCGATCGTGCTCGTGTACGGCGTGGTCGGCCTGCTCGTGATTGCCGCTGCGATCGAGGCGTTCTGGTCCTCGGCGCAATGGATTCCGCTGCCGCTCAAATACGGCGTTGCCGCCTGCTGCTGGCTCGCCGTGCTAGTGTACTTGGTAAGTCAGGGGCGTCATGCAAGTTGACGCGCTCGCCATTCGGCTCAGGCAACGCAGCAACGGCGAGGCCGCTGACCTCGGCGTGCGTTTGTGCCAGCATGCCGCACGCTCCGTGTTCACCTGCTACCTCGCCGTCGCGCTGCCGATCATGCTCGTCTGCCTGGCGCTGATCGAAGTCGCCGCATGGCTGCCGACGGTCGCGATCTGGCTCGCCAAGCCGTGGCTCGATCGCACGATCCTGTACGTGCTCTCGCGCGCCGCATTCGGACAGGCGACGACGCCGCGCGATGTCATACGCGCACGCCGCGAGATCTGGTGGTCGCAGCTCCTGCGCAGCTGGACGCAGCGGCGGCTTTCGCCTTGGCGCTCGCTCACCGGCCCTGTCTATCAGCTCGAAGGCTTGCGCGGCGCCCGCCAACGCAAGCGCGTGCGTCAGATTCGCGCCGGCAAGAGCGGTGCAGGATTGATGGTCACGAGCGCTTTCGGCCTCGCCGAGTTGGCGATCACGATGAGTTTCGTGTCGCTGTTCGTGTGGTTCGCTCCGCAAGGCATGGCCCCCGAATTGTGGGAGCTGCTGCTCGATTCGGAGAATCAAACCAGCATTCAGTTCGTCTTCGCGCTTGCGTACGCCATCACAGTCGCATTCGTCGAGCCGTATTACGTGGCAGCCGGCTTCGGCCTGTATCTCAACCGTCGCGTCGAGCTCGAAGCCTGGGACATCGAGCAGGAGCTGAAACGTGCGCGAGCGCGCTGAGCATCGCATCCGCCAGCGCTCAGTGCGCGCGACGATCCTCGCGCTGCTTGTATGCGCGGGCATTGCATGCATGGCGACGTCTCCTGTGCATGCCGAAGAGGCGGACCACGCGCCGATCACAGACGCCGACGTCGCTGCCGCGATCGAAGCGGTCAAAGCCGATCCGAATCTCGCAGGAGAGCGCCAAGTGCGCACGTTGCGATGGGCAGACGACGACGAACCGCGGGAGATTCCGAGCTGGCTTCAGTGGCTCCGCGATTTCTTCGGCTGGCTCGCCGCGGGAGGCCGGCTCGTCACCTGGCTCGTCATTGCGGTCTTGGTCGGCTTGCTCGTGGTGTATGTGTTGCGCTTCGTGCACAACGTCGATCTACAACGCGAACGCCGTCCTGGCAACGCGAGCGCACCGACGCATGTACGCGATCTCGACATCCGCCCGGAAAGCCTGCCGGCCGACATCGGTGCAGCCGCATGGTCGCTCTGGGAACAAGGCGAGCAGCGCTATGCGCTGTCGCTGCTCTATCGCGGTCTGCTCTCTCGACTCGTGCACGTGCATGCCGTCCCGATTCGCGATTCGAGCACGGAAGGCGACTGCCTCGCGCTCGTGCAACGGCATCTGCCCAAGGAGCGATGGGGCTATATCGAACAACTGATTCGCGTGTGGCAGCGCGCGGTTTACGGCAGCGAGTCTCCGACGCCTGATCAAATGCGGGCGCTCTGCGTCGAGTTCGCCGACGCGCTGCGCCGCCCGGGCGCAACTCGCATTGAGGGGATTGCGTGATGCGCCGCTGGCTCATAATGGCCGCCACCGCTCTGGCCGTCGTACTGCTGGTCGTTTGGATCGCGCGTAACACCTACTGGGAGGAGGTCACCGTACCGCTGCCGCCACGGGGCGAAGCGCTGAGCAACCCGTTCTACCGCGTGCAGCGCTTTCTCACCGAGCTGGGGATCGAAAACGAGTGGCGCCGCACACTTGGCGAGCTGCCGGAACACGATGCCGTGCTGGTGCTCACGCACTGGAACTGGGACCTCATCGAGTCGCGGCGCCGTGAGATCGAGCGCTGGGTCGAGGCAGGCGGGCGATTGGTGCTCGACGACACTCTCGTCTCCAAAGAGCAAGAAGACGAAGACGGATTCTCGTTCGAAGCCAAGCATTACTCTCTGCTTGCGTTCTCCGACTGGAGCGGCCTGTCGATAGAGCTTCCGCCGCCAGCCTCGGAAGATGGCGTCACCGATGAGTTTCTGGCTCGGGATCTGCGCCGGCCGGACCACTGCTGGGAGGTTGAGCTGGTAGCGGGAGAGTCCTTCACCAATCCCCAGCGCGAGCGCTACGATCTCTGCGGCTTGCGACGCGGCACAATCGTATCCACGCGCCCCCTCGACTGGGCCGTCGCGAACAAGGACGGACACATCAAAGCCGTTCGAGTGCGGATCGGCGACGGCCACCTGATCTTCCTCTACGGGGATCTATTTCATCGGCGCCACCTCATCCTCGAGCGCGACCACGGCGCGTTCTTCGTGGACGCCGCGCAACTGAGCCGCAGCGACCGTGTCGTCTTCGTCGCCGACGACGAGCATCCGTCGCTGCTCAGGCTCATCTGGATGTACGGCGCCCCGGTCGTGCTGCTCGCCCTCGCCTTCATCGCGCTTTCGCTCTGGCGCAACAGCGTTCGCTTCGGACCGCCGATCGCTTCGCCCGAGCGCGCTCGACGATCCCTTGCCGAGCAGATTCGCGGCACCGGCGAGTTCATCGCCAGATTCGACGGCGGCCGTGCCCTGCACGCCGCGATGGTGCGCGCCATGCACGACGCAGCGCGCGCGCGCCTACCGAATTACGACACCATGCCGGCCGACGAGCGTCTCGCCGCGGTCGCACGGATTAGCGGCATCGACGCCGATACGCTTGTCCAGACCGCGCGTTTCGCAGGCAAACGCAGCCGGCACGAACTCAAGGAGGCGGTGGCGCTGCTCGATCGTGCCCGCAAGGCGCTGCTGACGCGCACAGGCGCGACGCACCGCGCCGAATCCCTTGGAGCATCGTGAGCGCCACGAACCCATTTATCTTCACCTCATCACCACGAGCGAACCCATGCAAACAGACACGAGCACGATCGCACGAGCCGCCGAGCTCCTCGAGCGGCTGCGCGCCGAGATTGGTCAGGCGATGGTCGGTCAGCAGGAAGTGGTCGAGCAGATCATCATCACGCTCGTCGCCGCCGGACATGCGCTCATCGAGGGCGTACCCGGCCTGGGCAAGACTCTGCTCGTGCGCGCGCTCTCCCGCGCCTTGTCGCTCGACTACGCGCGCGTACAGTTCACGCCCGATATGATGCCCTCCGACATCACGGGCCACGCGGTGCTCGACCCAAACACGCGCGAGCTGCGCATCGTGCGCGGTCCGGTCTTCACGCAGGTGCTGCTCGCCGACGAGATCAATCGCGCACCGGCGAAAACGCAGAGCGCGCTGCTCGAGGTGATGCAGGAGTATCAGGTGACGCTCGAGGGCCAGACCCTGGCGCTGCCGCAACCGTTCTTCGTGCTCGCGACGCAGAACCCCGTCGAGACCGAAGGCACCTATCCTTTGCCCGAGGCGCAGCTCGACCGTTTCCTGCTCAAGATCGAGATCACCTACCCGTCCGTCGAGGAGGAAGTCGACGTGGTCGTGCGCACGACCGCGAATCAGACCGGCCAGCAGCTGCCGCTTGAGCAGGTCAAGCCCTGTCTCAACGAGAAGGCGGTGCTCACCTTGCAGCAGATCGCCGCACGCCAGCGCGTCGAGCACAGCGTGGTCGACTACGCCGTGCGCCTCGTGCGCGCGACGCGCGATTGGCCTGGCATCGCGATCGGCGCCGGTTCGCGCGGAGCGATCGCATTGATCCGCGCTGCCCGTGTCGTCGCGCTCATGGCAGGTCGCGATTTCGTCACGCCCGATGACGTCAAGCGCATCGCATTGCCGGCGCTCAGACACCGCATCGCCCTGGCGCCGGATGCGCTGCTCGAAGGACGAACGACGCGCGATCTGTTGACGGCAGTCGTCGAGAGCGTCGCCGCGCCCCGCACCTGACGATCGAGCTTGCGCGGCGATGCGTGTGCGTTTCATTCCCGGCGTCGGACTGCTCGTGTGGACGGGGCTCGGCTTCGTCGTCACGCTCCTCGTCTTGATTGCGGGCGTCAGCGTCGCCGCCGCGTCTTGGCTCGCGGGCGTTTGGGCGGTCGCGCTCCTCATCGCCGCCTTGGTCGATCGACGAATCACGCTCGCGGCGTGGCGAGCCGCCGCGCCGCGCCTGCAGCGGCACTTGCCCGCCGCCTTTGCGCTCGGCCTGCCGGCACGCGTGCGCCTCGAGATCGAGCTCGCGGGCAAGGATGCCTGGCACGCCACATTGCACGATCACCATGATTCTTCGCTGTACGTGACGCATCAGCCCGTGTCGGTCGATCTGCGCGGCAGCCGGGTGAGCGAGGTCTCCTACAGCGTCGTCCCGACGCGGCGCGGTGAGATCACCTTTGCCCCGGCAGAGCTACGCGTCCGCTCCAAGCTCGGCATGCTCGAGCTCTTCGAACGCCTCGGCTCAACCGACACGCGGCGCTGCTATCCCGACTTCGCGCAGATTGCGCGCTACGCCTGGCTCGCCGGCGACCGCCGGTTGAACGAGATCGGCATCAAGACCTATCACCAGCGCGGCGAAGGCACCGATTTCAAAGAGCTTGCCGAATATCGCATCGGCGATCCGCTGCGGCACGTGGATTGGAAAGCGACGCTGCGTCACGACAAGCCGATCGTGCGCCATTTTCAAAACGAGCGCGATCAGGCTGTGATCCTGCTGCTCGACTGCGGCCGCCGAATGCGCGCCGACGACCGTGAGCAGGGCCTTGGCGCATCGCATTTCGATGAAGCGCTCAACGCCGCGATGCTGCTCACCTATGTCGCCCTCAAACAGGGCGATGCCGTCGGCGCGATGACGTTCGGCACACCGCCCGGCGAAGCACGCTGGGTGCCGCCGCTTAAGGGCGCACACACGCTCAACATGCTCATGAGCGAGCTCTACTCGGTGCAGCCGACTCCTTCGCACTCCGACTACCTGACCGCCGCGCAGGATCTGCTGCGCCGACACCGTAAACGGTCGCTTGTCATTCTCATAACGAACTTCCGCGACGAGGACGCGCACGAGCTCGGGCAAGCTCTCAAGCTCTTGCGTTCGCGTCATCTCGTCCTCACCGCCAGCCTGCGCGAGCGCATCGTGAGAAAGCTCATGGAACAAGGCGTCAGCAGTCAGGAAAGCGCGATCGAGGTAGCGAGTGCGCACCTTTACGCGCAGGCCCGCCGCGACGCCTTCAGTCGTCTCGCCGCTCGCGACAGCCTCATGATCGACGCCGAGCCGCAACGACTCGGCGTCGAGCTTGTCAATCGCTATCACGCAGTCAAGAAAGCCGGGCTCATTTGACGAGCCACGTACACGCTTCAAAGCGGTACGAACCAATCAGACACGAACGCACTCACGCGTTTCGTCGGCCGTTCTGTTTCAGCAACGAATCTTTGCTCGCCCCGAAGCGACTTATCGAGTGACCGCTTCGAGACCGCGCGAGACTCGACGCGAACATCAGCAGCTTTGCGTGAAAAATTATCCGACAGAAACACACGAGCGTCGCCATTTGGCGTCGCGCTCGATCGTTCCAATTTGATGCACCCCCGACGCGCGCGTGAACCGACACGATGCATCCAGCACCGATGCATGGTGCACCAATCCGGCATTGTTTACGTGATTGCCGCGTCACGACCTTGATGGGACGCCATCTTCGCGCTTCGCCGTAGTGCATTTGCGTTGTGCGCGCTCGGTGGAATGGAACTTGCCTCGGTCGAAGCGACCGTGTGAACGGTCGATGCAAGACGTGAGGAAGGGGCGCCAGCGCATGTCGTCGACGGACCAGACATGCGCGATTGAGATTGTAAGGAGGGAGGATGCGTCTCGCGAGAATTGGATTCGCCGCAATCGCGGCAACCTTCGGGTGGTGCTCCTATGCGCAAGCTCTGGATGCCACTGCGCACCACGACGGCTCGCCGGCTACGCGCATCGAGCGGTCGCTGCGCCTCGCCCCCGGCGTCGCGCATCAGCAAGTCGCACTCCTGCAGCAAGATTCGGCTGCTCCCTTCGCCACCGAGCTGACCGCCGGCGGCAACCGCCCGCACCTTTCGGGCGCCACATCGCTCCTTGGCGACAGCGTCGGCGTGTTCCCCAATCAATCCGCTTTTTCCGCTGCTCTTGCGCCTGGTGGGCATCGGGAACAGCCGAAAGCCTGGTTGATGGGCGCCGTGATCCTTTTTCTCATCGGCTATCAGCTGCGGCGTAAGCATCGCCTGTTGCGACCCTACAGATTTCATCGCGTCTGAGCGCCGATTCGACTTCGATTCAGGTCTTGAGACGATGCGATGCTGAGTTCGCGAGAGCCGCTGTCATTCGACGAACGCGCCTCGGGTGTGAGCGCGTCCGAGCCGGTCTCCCTGTTCGTCGTCAAATCGCTGCTTTATCCGATCGTACCGATGTTGACGCTCGGTGCGGCGCTGCTCCTGTGGCACGAGCCGCTGCACGGCCAGTACTTCCTGGTGGCCGTACTGGCCTTTCTCTGCGCAGCCGAGCTCCTCGATGCCGTGCCGCTCGATGCGCCGCGGGCCCGGTCGCTGGCATTTGCATCGTTGATGGAGATCGTCGGGCGCTGGGTGCTCGTGATGGCCTTCATCTGGGCGCTGCTCGAGATTGCCGGGCTTGCCGACCTTTTCAACTGGCGCGTGCTCATCACGTGGGCAATCTCGACACCGATCGCACTGTGGTTCGGTCAATTGTCGACGCCACGCGTTCTCTACAAGGCGCTCGGCAAGCGTCCCTCCCGCAGAAAGGCCGTCATCGCCGGCGGCACCGAGGTCGGCGCCAAGCTCGCCGAACGTATCGAAGCCGCTCCTTGGCTCGACACGGAAGTCGTCGGGTTTTTCGACGATCGCACGGCCGAGCGTCTGCCAGGCGCGTGCGCGCCACGATTGCTCGGCAAGCTGTCGGAGCTCAGCGATTTCGTGGCGCGCAACTCCATCGACATCGTGTACATCACGTTGCCGATATCGCGGCAACCGCGCGTCCGCGAGCTGCTGCAATCGCTGGGCGATTCGACGAGCTCGATCTACTTCGTTCCGGACCTCACGGTCTGCGATCTGGTACAGCCGCGCTTCGACCTCGTGAACGGCATTCCGGTGGTCGCGGTATGCGAATCGCCGTTCTACGGCGGCCGGGGCATCGCCAAGCGCGCCAGCGACATCGTGATTGCATCGATCCTCATCGTCCTCACGGCGCCGGTGATGCTTGCCGTCGCTGCAGCCGTACGGTTCACCTCGCCCGGTCCGGTGATCTTCCGTCAGAAGCGCTACGGTTTGGACGGCAAGGAAATCGTCGTCTACAAGTTCCGCTCGATGACGGTCACGGAAGACGGTCAGAAGACTTATAAGCAGGTGACGCGCAACGACTCGCGCGTCACGCCCGTCGGCGCCTTCATTCGCGCCACCTCGCTCGACGAGCTCCCGCAGTTGTTCAACGTGCTCGAAGGCAGCATGAGCATCGTGGGCCCGCGCCCCCACGCGATTGCCGTCAACGAGCAGTATCGCCGCCTCATTCCCGGCTACATGGTGCGCCACAAGGTCAAGCCCGGCATCACCGGATGGGCGCAGGTCAACGGTTATCGCGGCGGCGATGACATCGACTCGATGCGCCGGCGCATCGAGCTCGACCTCGAATACTTGCAGCATTGGTCGCTGACGCTGGATCTCATGATCATCCTGCGTACCGCACTCATTTTCTGGAAGGATCGCCATGCCTACTGAGTCGATCCATCCGCTGCGCTTCTTGGCGCTTCTTCTCGTTGCCAGCTCGCTGCTCGGCGGTCTGCATGCGTACGCCAACGGCAATGTCGACTATCGCATCGGCCCCGGCGATCTCCTACGCGTGTCGATCTTCGGCTCGCCGGAGCTGTCGCACGAAGTACGCGTGTCCGATTCCGGATTCATCAGCTACCCCTTGATCGGCACGCTACACGTCGCCGACCGCTCCACGACGCAAGTCGAATCGATGCTCAAGGCAAGCTTCATGGAAGGCGGCTACCTGCGCGATCCGCAGGTGCTCGTGCACGTCGTCGAGTATCAGAGCCAGAAGGTGGCCGTGCTCGGCCACGTGATGAAACCCGGTCAGTACGCGCTGCAGTCGAAGAGCCGTGTGCTCGACATGCTCGCTGCCGCCGGCGGCGTGCGGTACGAGGAGGCGGGCGATACCGCCGTGCTCATCCGTAGAGATGGCTCGCGCGAGCCGGTTGATCTGCATGCGCTCTTCGACGGCGACCCGACCCATAACCTCGAAGTGCAAGGCGGCGACACGCTGTACGTTGCGCGGGCACCGCAGTTCTACATCTACGGCGAAGTTCAGCGCCCGGGCGTGTACCGGCTCGAACGCGGCATGACGGTGTCGCGAGCGATCTCGGCCGGTGGCGGCCTGACGCCTCGCGGCTCAGAGCGCCGCGTCGTCGTCAAGCGCAAGCTGCCGACCGGTGAAGAGCGGCAGCTCGCGCTGCGCGCCGACGATCCGTTGCAACCGGACGACGTGCTCGTCGTGAAGGAAGGACTCTTCTAGGCGCGCCGAGGAACAGCCATGACGCTGGAGCGAGTATTGAGAGTTCTCTGGGCGCGGCGCACGCTGTTCATCGTGAGCGTCGCTGTATGCGTCACGATCGCCGCCGTCGCCAGCGCGCTTGCGCCCAAGAAATACGTCGCCGAGCTCGCACTGGTCGTCGATTTCAAGGGCAGCGATCCGCTTGCACAGAGCGCGCTATCCTCGCCGCTCCTGTCGACCTACATCGCCACACAGCGCGAGATCATCGCGAGCCGCAACGTCGCCTTGAAGGTCATCGACGCACTCGGCCTGGTCGAAAACCCCGAATCCGAAGCGGCTGCCGGCACCGATCCGCGCCTCGCATATGTCGGCCGTGTGCTTGCTCCGCTTTCGACCTCGAGCTCGGTCAACAGCAATCTGATCCGCATTGCTTATCGCGCGGACGATCCGTACACGGCTGCGCGCTTCGCCAACGCGTTTGCGAACGCGTACATCCAAACGAGCCTCGAGCTGCAGGTCGATCCCGCCAAACGCCAAGCGGCCTGGTTCGACCAGCAAGTGCAAACCTTGCGTGAGGACTTGGCCCGTGCACAGCAGCGCCTCGATGCATATCAGCGCGCTCACGGCGTGCTCGGCGTCGATGCCAGCCGGCTCGATCTCGAGAACACCCGTCTCCAGGAAATTTCCAGCCAGCTCGTCAAAGCGCAGGCGGCCCTCGTGGAAGCCGAGAGCCGGTTAGCGGCGCACACGCGCGAGACACCCGATCTCGTTGGCAATGCGCTCCTTCAGGGACTCAAGTCCGAGCTCGCTCGCGCAGAGGCGCGTCTCGCCGATTTGTCGCAACGTGTCGATCGCAACCATCCGCAATACAAGAGCGCAGCGGCCGAGGTCGCAGCGCTACGCGACCAGCTTGCCGCCGAAGTCGATGCCGCCAAGGGCGCGCTCGCACAGTCGGTGACGATGGCGCGCCAGCAAGTGCGCGAGCTCGAAACAGCGCTCGAAACACAGAAGAAGCGCATCATGGCGCTCACGCAACAGCGCGACGAGCTGAGCGTGCTGCAACGGGACGTCGAAAGCGCGCGCGCCGCCTACGACGCGGCGCTTCAACAAGCCAATCAATCGCGCCTGCAGAGCCGCATCGATCGCACGAACGTCGCGATTCTCAATCCGGCCACGCCGCCGGCTTCACCGGCTTCGCCGCGCCTGCTGCTCAACGTCGTGCTTGCCTTTCTGGTCAGCAGCATCGGTGCCTCCGGTTGGATCGTGTACGCGGAGCTCGTACGGCCGCGTGTACGTAGCAACGACGATCTCGCCGCGCTTGTCGATCTGCCCGTGCTCGCGGAGCTTCCCGCGCCGCCGCGACGGGTACGCATGTTGACGGCTCCGGGCGTACGCGCCGCCTTGCCGTTCGAGCTGAGACCGCGTCCGACCTGAGGGAGAGGCCTGATGAACGCTGCCATTCAGCCGGCTCGTCTTGGATCGAAGCTTCCGCCACGACGGCGTGTCGGCGAGCTCTTGATCGCTGCCGGAGTGCTACGGCCCAGTGACGTCCAGCGCATCGTGGCGCGGCAGCGCGAGAACGGCCGGCGCTTCGGCGAAACGGCCGTCGAGCTCGCACTCGTCACGGAAGAACAGCTCGCGCGTGCTCTTGCCCAGCAAGTCGGCTATCCGTGCGTGGAATACGGCGCCTCGCGGCTCGCACACGCGCTTGCGGCGGCCTACGAGCCGTTCTGCGCATACTCCGAAGCGCTACGGACCTTGCGCAGCCAGCTATTGATGCGGTGGTTCGGACCCAAGCAGCGCGCGGTCGCAGTGAGCTCGGCGCGCCACGACGAGGGCAGCAGCCTGGTCGCCGCGAATCTCGCAGTCGTGTTCGCACAGCTCGGCGAGAACACGCTGCTGCTAGACGCCAATCTGCGCGCGCCGGTCCAGCATCGTCTCTTCGGCCTCGATGGCCGCTACGGTTTGGCCGATCTCATCGCTTTCGACGCCAGTCTCGAGGCGACGCTCTGCAAGATCGACCCATTCGACAAGCTCACGATCATGAGCGCCGGCGCGATGCCGCCGAATCCACAGGAGATCCTGAGCAGCGCGATGTTCGCCGATACGCTCGAAAAGCTCGCGCTCTCCTTCGATGTGATCATCATCGACACGCCGCCCCTGCTCGAGTTCGCCGATGGCGCCATCGTCGCGCAGCGTGCCGGCGCCTGCGTCCTGAGCGCACGGCGCCATCGAACATCCGCATTGGATTTGAACCGCTCCAAGACGTTGCTCGGCCCGACGAGCGCAACCCTTTTGGGGGTCGTCCTCCACGAATGAGAACCCGTACGCGACGACAATGATCCTGACGCTGCTCATCGTGATTGCTATCGGCGGCTTCTTGCTCGCCCTGCATCCCTTCGTCACGTATCCGCTGTCGCTCATGGCGATACGGCGGTTGGTCAAGCCGCCGCAGATCGTCAAGGAAGCCCCACCGGCCGAGCAGCGATTGCCGGACTTTTCAATCTGCATGTGCGCGTACAACGAGGCGAAAGTCATTCGCCAGAAGCTGCAGAACCTTCTCGCGCTGCGCGACCGTGACCCCGGCATCGAAATCCTCATTTACGTCGATGCGGCCACCGACGACACCGCACGCCTCGTGCGCGCTTATGCGCCGCATGTCCAAGTACACGTCTCGCAGGAGCGCCGCGGCAAGACCTACGGCATGAATCTGCTCGCCGCGCGAGCGCGCGGCTCGATCCTGCTCTTTACCGACGCCAACGTGATGCTCGATCTCGACTGCGTGAATCAGATGCGGCGCGCCTTCGCCGATCCCAAGGTCGGCTGCGTGTGCGGGCAGCTGTCGTACACCAACCCCAATGACTCGGTGACTGCCTCCGTCGGTACGCTCTATTGGCGGCTCGAAGAACGCATCAAGCTGCTCGAACAAGAAACCGGTTCGGTCATGGGCGCAGACGGATCGCTCTTCGCCGTGCGCAAGTCGCTCCATCGTCCGCCGCCGGAGCACATCATCGACGACATGTACGTCTCGTTCATGGTGCTCTTACAGGGCTATCGCATCGTGCAATCGCAGGATGCGCGCGCTTTCGAGCTCTCGGCGAGCTCGGCCGCCGAGGAGTTTCGCCGCAAATCTCGCATCGGCTGCCAGGCCTTCAACGTTCACAGGCTCATCTGGCCCGAGCTGCGCAAGCTCGACGCCCTGACCGTCTACAAGTACGTCTCGCACAAGCTGCTGCGCTGGCTCAGCATCTATTTCCTCGCGCTCGGCGTGGCCGCAGGCCTCGCGGCCTTGGTCGTCGCCGGTTATCTCGAGCTTGCCATGGCGTGCTTGATCGGCGGCAGCGCGCTCTTCGCGCTCGGCGCGCGCTGGACGATCAAGCCGATCTCGCAAGTGGTCGACATCGTCACGAGCCTCGCGGGGACCGGACTCGGCGTATGGAAGTCCCTGCGCGGCGAGTCGTATCAAGTCTGGACACCCGTTGCGACGGTTCGCAAGGTCACAGAGTGAAACCGAACGCATGCATTCGCTGCCTGCTCGTCGATCCGTCATTGTTCACGGGACCGTACGATGCAGCGCTCACGGAAGGATTGCTTGCTGCCGGCGTCGCGCCGTTGTGGGCCACCCGTCCTGCGCGGCGCGGCGAGGAAGATGAGATCGCACACGAGCACGTGCGTGCCATCTTTTATCTCCGCTCGGACGATACCGCCGTACCGCACCGCTTGCGCGCGCTGCTCAAGGGTTGTGCGCATCTTGCCGGCCTAGTGCGGCTGTTGCGCTTGGTCGCAAGCTATCGACCGCACGTCGTGCACGTTCAGTGGGCCGTGCTGCCGCTACTCGATGCCATCGTGATCTGGCTCATCCGCTGGCGCGTGCCAGTCGTCATGACGGTTCATGATCCGACGCCCAACAACGGCACCCGCCTGACGCTCCTACAACGGCTCGGCTTCGACGTACCGCTGCGACTCGCCGATCATCTCATCGTGCACACGCATGGCGGGCGCCGAAAGCTCGTCGCGCGCGGCTTCGACATGACCCGAGTCAGCGTAGTGCCGCATGGCCCGCTGCGACTACGAGCGCGCGCGAGCGAACCGCGTACCGATGCGCGCTACACCTTCGTGCTCTTCGGCCAGATCAAGGACTACAAGGGCGTTGACGTGCTCGTGGAGGCGCTGGCGCTGCTGCCGCGCGAGGTTCGCAGTAATGTTCGCGCGATCGTCGCCGGCCGCCCGCTCATGGACCTTGCGCCGCTACGCGCGCGAATCGCCGCACTGTCGCTCGAAGACACGATCGAGCTGCGCCCGCAGCGCCTGAGCGAGCAGGAAATGGCCGATCTGTTCGAGGCTGCAGATTGCTTCGTGTTTCCTTATCGCGAGATCGACGCGAGCGGCGTGTACTTTCTCACCAAGGGCCTGCGCAAGTGGGTCATTGCGAGCGGCATCGGCATCTTCGCGGAGGACATCGAGGATGGCTGCGACGGGACGCTGATTCCGAGCGGCAACGCCGAATGCTTGGCGCGTGCGCTACAGCACGCCGCCACTACGCGACCGTCGGTTCCGCAGACCCCCATTCAGGATTCGTGGCACGACATCGGCCGTGCCACACGCCGCGTCTACGAGCACGTGCTGCGTCGGCGCACGCAAGCAATCCCCCTTGCCGAAGAAGGAGCCGCAGATGTCGAAAGCGGCCGCTGATACACGCGCACAGGAGCGCCGCTATGCGTGAGGCGGCACTTCCGCTGTACGGTCCACGGACGGCGCGAATCGCAGGCGCACTGGACGCGCTCGGCGTGAACGCCGTTCGCTGGTGCACCCTCGCGGTGTTCCTTGCCGTCACGGTCTTCGCGCGCTTCGGCATCAATCTCGGCGGCGGCTCGCTGCCGGTCAGTCTCTTTGCGCTCTACGCCCTGCTTGCCGCGCTCGTACTGTCGCGACGTGCACAGCTCGCCGGCACTGCCCTCCTGCTCTACGGCGGCGTGCTCCTGTTGGCCTATGTCAGCTGGTTCATCAACTCGACGTACGCTCCCGTCGATCGCTCCTCGCCGAGCTCGTTCGCTTATCTCGTCGCGCTCTATCTGCCCTTTGCCATCATCGTGTCCACCGCAGACGCCACGTCGTCCGAATGGCGCTGGACGCAGCGCGCCTTCAGCAACATTGCGCTTATCTGCGCACTTGCCGGCATCGGTCAGTTCTTCGTGCAGTTCGTCTTCGACCCGCCCTGGCTGTTCGACTTCACGCCGCTGCTGCCTAGCGCGATTCGCAATGCCGGTACCTTCAACACCGCCATTCCCGTCGGCGACCTACACAAGGCCAACGGATTCTTTCTGCGCGAGCCGTCGGCGTTCTCGTTCCTGATGGCGCTTGCGACGATCATCGAGATCAACGGCGACAAGCGCTGGCGGCGCGTCGCACTTTTTGTCTTTGCGCTGATCGTCAGCTATTCCGGCACCGGCGTGCTGGCACTTCTCATCGGGCTGCTGTTTCCGCTCGGTCGGCGCACGATCGCGCGTATCGTTGCGCTGGCGCTCGGCGCGGCCATTCTGATTGGCCTGCTCGGCGAGGTGCTCAACCTGTCGTTCACCGTCAATCGCGTGAAGGAATTCGGCTCCGAGCACAGCAGCGCCTACCTGCGCTACATCGCCCCTTTCCACCTGCTGACGAACATGATCGATGCCTCGCCCTGGAGCGTGCTGTTCGGTCACGGTCCGGGCGCGATTCAGCGCTCGTTGCAATCGATCCAAGCGTTCGATCCGACCTGGGCCAAGGCGCTGTTCGAGTACGGACTGCTGGGCGCAACGTGCATCGTTGCGTTGATCCTGCATGCGCTCTCGCAATCACGCATTCCCGCCCCGATCGCCGCGGTGCTGTTCTTCTCCTGGCTGGTGATGGGCGGGCACCTGCTGTCGCCTGACAACGTGAGTCTCCTCTATGCGCTCGCAGGCATGTGGCGTCTGCCGCTAGGCGATGCCGCCGCGACGCGCGATGCAGCTGATAGCGCGCCGCACCGAGCGATCGAGGTTCCGTCATGAGCCCTCCGGATCCGAAAGTCAGCATTGTGATCCCGTGCTACAACTACGGGCGCTACGTGCACTTTGCCGTCGACAGCGCGCTTGCGCAGACGTACCCGCACGTCGAGATCATTGTCGTCGACGACGGCTCGACGGACGACACGCCGCGCGTTCTCGAAAGGTATGCAGGACGCATTGTTCGCATTCGCCAGGACAACGGCGGCCACGTCGCTGCAGTGAACCGCGGCTACGCGGCCGCGACGGGCGACCTGATTCTATTTCTCGATGCCGACGACGTTTTGCATCCCGAAGCGATTGCCAAGGCAGTTGCCGCCTGGGTCGGCACGTGCACCAAGGTGCAGTTCGATCTCGAGATCATCGATGCGAACGGTCAACGTTTGCAGCGTCGTTTCTGCAATTTCTCCGCCGGGTACGACAGTGCACAGATCGCCGACGAGTTCGCGCGTTTCGGCACGTACGTCTGGCCGGTACTGAGCGGCAATATCTACTCGAGATGGTATCTCGACGAACACATGCCCCTGCGGGTGCCGCGCGCGCCGGATGGAGTGCTCAACACGCTCGCGCCGCTCTATGGCCCGGTGCGCGTCATCACGAAGCCGCTCGGCTACTATCGCCTGCACGATGCGAACCTGAACTATCAAGGCGCCGCCGACGATTTCGCGACGCGCTTCGGTAGCCGCGTCAAGCTGCGCCTGCGCGAGCTCGAGGAGCTTCGGCAACATGCGGCGCGCCGCGGCCAGCCGTTACCGCCCGGCAACTTGCTCGATTACGACATCGTCTTCGTGAACTTTCGCCTGATGCTCAGGCGCCTCGGCGCCTCATATCCAGGCTCGGCCAACGAGAGCGCACTCGGCCTCTGGCGCAAAGGCATGGCGATGCTTTGCAAGCGACGCCTGTCGAACAAGATGAGGCTCGCACATGCGATGTGGCTCACTGCTCTGTTGTTGAGCCCCCCGCCGCTCGCGCGGCGACTGATTGCCGCACGCTTTCATCGCAAGCCGATTCTCCGCACCAAACAGATCGCCGCCTCATCTGGCGCCGCGTCCCACGCGCTTCCCGCGGAAGGACACCGCAACGCGAGCGACTTGACCGAGCTGCCGCTCATCTCCGTCATCATTCCCAACTACAACTACGCGGCGTACCTGGCGGATGCCATCGACAGCGCGCTTGGCTTGGACTGGCCGCACGTCGAAGTGATCGTCATCGACGACGGCTCGACCGACAGCTCGCGCGAGATCCTCGCGCGCTACGGCTCGCGCATCAAGGCGATCCTGCAGGAGAACTCGGGTCAGCTCGTCGCCTGCAATAAAGGCTTCGCGCTCTCGCGTGGCGAAATCGTGATCTTTCTCGACTCCGACGACGTGCTCGCGCCCGAGCTTGCGCGCGAGGTCTTTGCCGTGTGGACGCCGAGCGTCAGCAAGGTGCAGGTGCAGATGCGCTGCATCGACTCACACGGCAGGCCGATGGGAAATGTCTTCCCGCAGTACGCAAAGGCGCCTACGCCGCAGGAGATCCGAGCGTGGGCGGCCGCCAGCTCCGCGTACCCGACGCCACCGGGCTCGGGGAACGTGTATGCGCGCTGGTTCCTGGAGCGCATCTTCCCGCTCGAGGACACTTGCGGGACTGCGAATGACTCTTACTGTCTCGCCGCGGCGCCGTTTCTCGGCGATGTCATCACGATCCCCAAGCCGCTCGTGTCGTATCGCATCCACGGCCGCAACCAAGGGGCGCTGCTTCATCTCGACACGAAGCAATTCGCACGACAGATGACGCGCGCGCGATTGCGCCGCAAGTACGCCTGCACGATTGCGGCTTCAGTAGGGATGACGTTGCGAGAGGATGCCGTCGACCTCAGCCTGACTTACCTGTGCTACCGGGCAAGCTCGCTCAAGCTGGCGCCCGCCACCCATCCCTTATCCAACGACAGCACGCTGCGCTGTCTGCGCGATTTTGTGCGCGCCTTCTTCACGCCGCAGGGACTTTCGCTACGCGCCCGCCTGTCGCTGCTTGCCTGGGGCTGGGCCGTGTGCCTCCTGCCGGTAGCGCCGGCGAGCCGCTTGATCTTGTGGCGCTTCGCGCCGGGCGCGCGCCCACCGGCGCTAAGGACACTGCTCGGACGATTGAAGGTTCTGCGCGTATGAGGACGCGGCTCTGAGATCGCCCCATCACTGCCCAGGGAATGTCGATGTCATGAAGATCTTCTTTCACGAAATGCAGGGCGGCAACGTCGGCGACGACATGAACGCCTCGCTATGGCATGAGCTCGTGCCATCGCTGGGCGAGCTCACGACAGCGGATTGGCTGGTCGGCGCAGGCACTATTCTCGATGCACGGCTCGACACGCTTCCGGGCCGAAAGATCGTGATGGGCTCCGGGTTTCGTCCGCGTACCAAGCGTATGTCGGATCCGAACATCCGGATCGCGGCCGTTCGTGGATTCTTAAGCGCTGCAAGGTGCGGTATGCCGCCCGAACTTGCCGCGTGCGACCCCGGCTTTCTCGTTGCCACGGTCTGGCCCCAGTATCGTTCCCAGGGCGACCGGATCGGTTTCGTGCCGCATGTCTATTCAGAGCGCTACTCGTCGATCAGCGCTGCCGCATCCGACATGGGCTTTGATGTCATCAGTCCCACGTTTCCCGTCGAAGTCTTTCTCGAAAAACTCAGTCACTGCTCTCGGGTGTTCACGGAATCGCTTCACGGCGCCATCTTTGCCGATGCACTGCGGATTCCGTGGGCGCGCTTTCGGGCCTCTTCCATCTATTACGAACGCTCAGATGTCGTCGACTTCAAATGGAATGACGCGTTCTCCGTGCTCGGGCTCGATGGCGCATCCGTCAACGCACTCGGCCTCGTTCCGTTGAAGAGAACTTGGGTACGCACGAGAAGGATCCTACGACCTCTTCAGACTCGCGCTGAGAACCGACTGGTAAGATCGCTCTATCGCCGGCGCGACGATGCCACACTGTTTCAGCTGTCGGACCCTGCACGCCTTCAGGAGCTGATCGCCAAGCTGCTATCCCGCGTACAAGCCCTTTCGGATCCGACTGCCGTATCGAGTTGGCCGACAGTGCGCGAACGCGCCAAGCCCCACTCCCACGCCCAGACCTTACGAATCTCCTGCTTTCCGAAGCGTGGCGAAAACGCCTACCTGCATAGTTACGCCAATAGTCTCGAGCGATGCGGCGCCATCGTCGATGAGTTCACGTTCCTCCGTGCACTACTGTGGCGCTACGACGCCGTACACATGCACTGGCCCGATACGCATTTGCGTACGCACTCGTGGTGGCGTGCGATCGGGAAGCACCTTCGCCTTGGGCTCACCTGCACGTTGCTGCGACTGCGGGGCACGCGAATCGTCTGGATGATTCACAACCTCAAACCACACGAACAGGATCATTGGATTTCGCGGACATTATTCCCGCTGTGGTTTCCGCGAATGTGCACCAACGTCATGGCCCTCACCCACAAGGGCCTAGAGCTAGCGCACCAAGCGTACCCTCAGCTCTTGCGAAAACCCGCCGCCATCGTCCCGCACGGGCATTACCGGAACGTGTATCCGGTTGTGCCAACAAAGGCTGCGGCACGTCGCGAGCTGGGTCTCGACGAGCACGCATTTACGTTCGTGTTCTTCGGCAATATCCGTCCGTACAAGAATCTTCCCGCGCTGATTGACGCGTTCCGACAGCTTAAAGAGCAGAACGTGCAGTTGGCGATTGCGGGTCAGGCGGTAAGAGGCGTACGCGCGGCCGATGTTCGGGCCTTGTCCGAAGGCGATTCTCGCATTCACCTTTATCTAGAGTTCATTCCCGATCGAGACGTGCCTCTCTACTTAGGAGCTGCCGACAAGGTCGTGATTCCGTTTTCAAGCGTGCTGAACTCGGGCAGTGTCATGCTGGCGCTATCGCTCAATCGTAGCGTGCTCGCGCCAAGTCTCGGCGCCCTACCCGAGCTGCAGGCGGTGGTTGGCTCTCGCTGGCTCGAGCTCTATCACGGTGAGCTCGACGCCGACACCCTGCTGCACTCGATGCGTGAGTCGCCAGTGCCTGATGAACAAGAGCAAGCCGATCTGTCGGCGTTCGATTGGGAAACCATCGGACGCAACGCACTGGACTTCTATTGCCACCGCCCAATGGCAAACAACCGTCTGTCGAACGCTGACGTTGCCGCCTATGGGGAACGCGGAGCCCGACCTTGAACGATCCCATGAGTCAGACCTACGAAAAGGCTCTCAAAGCGAACGGAACGGCCGATTCGTTCAGCGCTGAGTCCTTAGGCCGCAAGGCCATGCGCTCTGTAGGATGGGTCGTCGTGGAGCGCTGGGGCAATCGCTTGGCGACTCTGCTCTCGGTCCTCGTGCTCGGACGACTCCTGGCCCCGAGCGACTTCGGGCTCGTTGCGATGGCCCTCATATTTATCACCATCTCGGGCCTCATAGTCGAGCAAGGATTCAACAAAGCGCTCATTCAGAGACAAGACTTGCGGCCCGAGCACATGGATAGCACCTTCTGGACATCGCTCGTCGTCGCAGTCGTGTTCATGGGCGCAACCGTGGCCGCGTCACCGTATATTGCGCGTGCCGTCAACGCTCCAGAGCTCTCCGATGTCCTGCGCTGGCTTTCCGTTTCGCTCCTGATTCGAGCGCTTACGTGCACGCCTTACGCCCTACTCGAGCGCGACTTTCAGTTCAAGACGCTCGCAATCAGACGGCTTCTCAGTACCGTAAGTGGCGCAGTCGTCGGTGTCGCGATGGCTTATGGTGGATTTGGCGTCTGGAGTCTCGTGGCACAAACGCTGGTGAGCAGCGGCGTCGGTCTTTTCGTTCTCTGGGCAGCGACCGACTGGCGCCCACGCGGCCTGCCAAGCAGTCGTGCTTTACGCGAGCTCTGGCCGGTTGGATTCAGTACTCTCGGTATCGAGCTGCTGTCGTTCGTCGGTCTGCAGGTCGATCGTATCGCAGTGGCTGCATTTCTCGGCACAGAAGCGCTGGGTTGGTATTTCATGGCGATGAAGATCGTCACCATAATGATCGAGATCTTCTCGTCTGTATTCGCCGCGGTCTCAATGCCGGTGTTCTCGCGGCTGCAGAGCGACAAAGCCCAGCTGTGTACATGGCTCTATCGACTGACCGGGGCAAGCAGCGCAGTAGCGCTGCCGTGTTTTGCGCTCGCCGCGGCGCTGGCGCCGCTCTTACTTCCCTGGCTGCTCGGCGCGCAATGGACTCCGAGCGTACCGATCTTTCAGATCCTCGCGCTGCTCGGCGCCGTTGATGCGCTTGCTTACTTCGACCGTAACGCGTTGCTTGCCTCCGGACAGTCCAAGGAAGCCTTCTTGCTCACCCTTGGGCAGAGCGCGCTCGGGGCCGTGCTGGTGTTCGCCGCTGCACCGTTCGGCGTCATCGCAGTGGCGATTGCCGTGGTAGCCCGTCAGTACCTGTACTGGCCGATTCGGGTGCGCATTCTCAAACGCGCCATCGGGGTCGAGCCTCGTCGTTACTTTGCGCAATGGGTTCGCCCGTTCGTCGCAGCGCTATTGATGAGCATGGCCGTCGTCGCACTTCAATGGCGCTGGCCCGCCTTACCTACTGCAACGCTGATTCACTTGATCGCCGGCGGTCTGCTCGGCGGCGCGCTCTACCTCGCAGCCCTGCGCGTCATCTATCCCCGCATCTATCTCGATGCAAGAGAAATGATCCTGCGTCAACGACGGGCGTGAGCATGTTCGGAGTCGCATGATGATGGAGCGAGCTTGCCGCATTGCCTCCTTGCTAGGCCTGACGCTCCCGCTCGCAATCTCGGGCGCGATGGCGCAGGAACTGCCGGCGCAGTGGCGGCAGCGGCCGATGGACGAGAAACGCGCGTTCGTGGTCTTTCTGTCCGATCAGGTGCTATACGACGACAACCTGTTTCGCTTGCCCTCGCCTGAACAGCGCGAACCGGGCCGAGCGCCCATCGACGACACCGAGGACTACGTCAATCTGCTGACCTTCGGCATGCGCTCGCGCATGCACATGGGCCGCCAGACGCTGACTTTCGCTGCACGTGCGAACGACGTGCGGTTCCAGCGCAACGATCATCTTGACTACACGGGAGGTATTGTCAGGCTCGATCTTGCATGGCAAACCGGCGCGCGCTTGAGCGGTCGCGTGTCGGGCGACTATCAGCGCTCGCTCGCCAGCTATTCGAATTACCGTTTTTTCGAGCGTGACATCGTCGAATCAGTCAGCGGCGAGCTGCAAACGCGCCTCGCGCTCGGCCCTCGTTTGACGTTGTTGGCGGATGTTCGCTCGCGGCGCACCGATCATAGCGATACCGACCGACGCGGCGAGAACTTTCGCGGCGACTCGGCTACGGCAGGAATCGAGCTGAAACTCTCGGACACGGATCGCGTCGTCTTCGAATACCGATATCTCGAAGGCGACTTTCCGGATACCTTCGCGCCGGGCAGTCCCGATGCACGCGATCGCAGCTACGACGAGAGGCTTGCCGGCGTGCGCGTGGAATATCGCCTCAGCGCCAAGCTCGACTTTCGCGGCAGCGTCGGCGACCTACGACGTACATACGCCGAGAATTCGATTGCCGACGATTACGCAGGTGTCGTTTGGAAGGCGACTCTCGACTGGCAACCCCGCCGCAAGCTGAGCTTTGAGCTGTCCGCCTGGCGTGATCTGAAGGCCTACGTGGACGCGGAATCGGATTACTTCGAAGCCGTCGGCGCGAGCTTCGGTCCGACTTGGAAGCCTTCCGACAAGCTTGCATTCGCGCTCGAGTACGTTCGCGAGGAGCAGGACTACATCGCCGCCTTCGCACCTGCGAGCGATTCGTCCTTCCGACCGACGGACAGGCGCGAGGACGAAATCGATATCGCGCGGCTGACGACCTCGTACTCGCCGCGTGAGCTCATCGAATTCGACTTTGCGTTAGCGCGCATCGAGCGCGCCTCCAACCGGCCGACTCGCGCCTACGACGCGCTTGCAGCAAGCTTCGGCGTACGAGTGTTCTTCCGATGAAGGGTGTATCCGCTTGGACGTACTTGGCCGCCGCGCTATGAGCCATAGGGAGCACGATATGAGCACTACACCGCAGGAAGCATTTCGAGCCGCCGCCATGAGCGACGTGGCATCGGCGTACCTCGATGCACTACGCGCCTTGGGCGCCAATCTCGTCATCGTCGCACATGTGCTCGCGCTTTATTTCGGTATCAAGGGAATACCGTTCGGCAGCCTTGGCGTCACGATCTTTTTTCTGTTGTCCGGCTTTCTCATCATGCAATCCATGCTGGCGCGTGGGGCACGCTCCGGCCCGCAGCTGCCAGGCTTTCTGGCCGATCGCGCAGCACGCATCCTCACCCCGTACGTTCCTGCTTTGCTCGTCATCGTGCTGGCGAATCTGCTCTTCATCGAAGGGAGTTACACTAAGGACGGGACGAATGTCGGCGTGCTTGCGTTTCTCGGCAACCTGCTGCTCCTGCAAGATCACAGTGTATTTCAGTTCCTCGAGCTCGGCGGGCTCGTGCTCCCGTGGCGTATTCGCCCGTACAACAGCGCCGAACCGTTCTGGACGGTCGCCATCGAGATGTGGATCTATGTGGCCGCGGGCTTGTTCTTCTTCTGCCTGCTCGGTCGCGAGCGCCTCGCGCGTCCGTGGAGCATCGTTCTTGCGCTCGTGAGCGTCCCGGTCGTGGTCTGGAATGCTGCCGCAGGCGGCGGGAAGTCGCTCACGCTGATCTGGATCGTCGGCGCGCTCGCCGGGGCGTTGTTTCATCGTTGGCGTGCGCTCGGCTACCGCAACGCCTCGCTGGTCTCCCTCACGCTGGTCGGGTTCGGTCTTGTTGCCCTCGTTGGCCGCGCCGGCAAGGTCGGTTTCTCACCGTACGATTTCCAGACGGCGACGCTGCTCGGCATCGCGCTCTTCGGTGTGCTCGCCTATTTGTTGACCGTCGCGAAATCGATGCCGCGCGTCAAGGCAACGTTCGAGCGCCTGGCTTCGTATAGCTATAGCCTTTACTTGCTGCACAACACCGTCCTCATCGTCGTGCTGGAGACAGTGCCGATCGCCGACGTGCGATTCAAGGCGATCGTCGCCGTCGCCCTCGCGCACGTGTGCTCGTATCTCTTGTATCTCGGTTTCGAGCGGCACTATCGCGCCGTGGCCGCCTGGCTGCGGCCGCGGTTCGAAGCCGTGCTGCGCACGACCTCGGAGCGCGTAGGCGATGCGCTTGCAGCGTCGACGAGCAGATCGGCAACGGTGACCAACTTGACGATGCGCAAGCCGGAAACCTCGAGTTGAAGGACAGGCAGAGCACGGAGGGGCCACGATGCAATGGATGACATCGAAAGCGCTGGTCCCGGCGCGACGCGCGAGACGAGACTCCTGCGAGTGTCTTGTCGGCATCGGATGCATCGCTGCGCTCGCGCTGGCCAGCACGACAGCGCCGTGTGCCAGCCCCGAACCGACTCACCCGAAAGCGCCGGAGCTTTGTAGCAACGGGAACTGCGCTCCGGACGCCGCCGGCAATCGCACGCAAGTACCCGCCGGATACGAGCTCGTCTTTGCGGACGAGTTTTCCGGCACCGAGCTCGATCGCTCATTGTGGTGCACGCGCTACGTCTATGGGGGCGGGGCACCTGCGCAAGTACGCGATCCCGAATGTCAGCGCAATGGCGACGGTACGGCCGATCAGCTCAACGACGAGCTCCAGCGCTACGTCGATTACAACTCACGCGGCGAGCGCCTGCACGTCGTCGCCGACGGCGTATTGACGCTGCGTGCCACCAAGACGGGCACTCGCTCAGGGTCGCCCTACGAAGCGGCGATGATTCGCAGCAAATATCTCTTCAAACCCACGGCGGACACCACCTACTTCGTTACTGCGCGCGTCAAGCTGCCGAACGTTCGCGGTACATGGCCGGCGCTCTGGCTCAATTCCGATCGCCGGCCGGACGGCACGCTCAACTGGCCGCCTGAGATCGATATCTTCGAAGGCGCGCTCAACGAGAAGGAAGACACTGCGGACATGCTGCGCCTCGGCGCGGCGGTGCGCTCCACAGGACAAACAGCAAGCGGACAACGCGAGATCACGTTCGCCGCACCCGAGTTCAATCAGCGCTGGACCACGTACAAAGCGGGGCACTCGCTGCGCGACCGCTGGATCGAAACGGCGATCGAATGGACGATCGATGAGGTGTGCTACTTCGTCGACGGAGCGAGGATCATGTGCGAGCGCTACGCCTGGCGCTACAACACGGGCGAGCCGGCCGCGCCCGCGCACTTGCTCGCCAATCTCGCCATCGGCGGCAGCTGGGCCGGCCGCCACGGAATCGCCGACGAGAAGTTTCCGACCGAATTTCAGCTCGACTACGTACGCGTATACGAAAAAAGGCGGCGCTGACACGCCCTTCGGGCGCGCCGGCGCTCGCCTGCGTGTTTCGTCGGTGAATCTGTCCTGCGCGCGCAGCTGCGCGCGGCTGACGCCGCGCGCAGCTACGCATTACCACGACTTGGTCAATCCGAGCGTCAGCATGCGCCCGAACGGGCTGGCCTTACCCGCGTCGTAGCCGCTCGTCTGGTTGACGAACGGCGGATCGTCGTCGAACAGGTTCGACACGTTGAGCGACACGCTCAAGCCTTCGAGCTTGGACGCTCCCTCGAACGTATAGCTGACCGAGCCGTCCACCGTCGTGTACGAGTCGATGCGATCCCACGGCGTCTGGGCGGTGTCCCAATACCCGTTCGAGTAGTTGACCGTCAGACCGGCACCGATGTTCGCGAGATTCCAGCGCAAGTCGGCGCGCGCACGGAACCGCAGCGGATAGTCGATCGTACCGAGGCGTTCGAGCACCGGCGCCATCGGCGTGAGCTGGGTGTCGTACTTCGTGTAGTACGTGCCGGAAGCGCGTGCCGAGAACCGGCCGCGGGTCTCCGTGTGCCAGTCGTAACCGAGCACGAAGTCGACGCCGCGTGCGATCGTCGAGCCACGATTACGGTTCGTACCGTCGATGATGTAGTCGATCACCGGCGCCAGCACACCGCTCAGCGGACGGCCGTTGTTAAGCACCGCGTCGATCTGCGCCTGCGTCGGGTTGCGGATGATGATGTCCTGATAGATCTCCTCTTCCTGCAACACCGCGGCACCCCAAGCGCTGCCGATCTGCTTGTCGTAGTCGATCGAAAAGTACGTGAGATCGACGGTCAAGTCAGGCAGCGACGCCGGCACCCACTCGAAGCCGAACGTGTAGGTTTCGGCTTCCTCGGGTCCCAGGTTCGGATTGCCGCCGCGAATCGTGATACCGCGGCTCTGTCCCGTCGGCGACTTCGGATCGACCGACGTGGTCGACACGTTGCCTTCGCCGGGCGCGCGCAGGTCCGAGAGCGACGGCGCGCGGAACGACGTGCCGTAGCTGCCGCGCACGGTCAGGCCGGCGAACGGTTCCCACGTCACGCCGATCTTCGGATTCGTCGTGTTGCCGAAGTCGCTGTACTCGTCGTAACGCACGGCGAGCGACAGATCGAGACGCTCCACGCCAGCACGCGCATTGCCCGAGCCGACGAGCGGCACGAACATTTCGGCGTAACCCGACACGACTCTGCGATCGTTGTGGCTGTAGTCGACCTGCGGATTGTCGATCGTGCCGCGCGTCGTATCCGTCGCGAGGCTGTAACGGCGATATTCCGCACCGACTGCGAGACGGGCCGTGCCGCCGGGCGCATCGAACACACGGCCGTCGGCGCGAATCTCGCCGCCGCCCATGGTATTGCGTCCGCCAGGGCTGAACTGGCCGGTGAAGATATTCTGCAGCACCGCCGGATTCGTTCCCGGACCGAACGGATTGAGCGCCGTATTCGGATCGCTGCTGGCCAACGCGGCATCGAGCGCCGCACGATTGACTGCGCGGCTGAACGTGTAGTCGCGGTTCTGGCCCCACTGGCCCGCGATCGACAAGCGCCAATTGGCGGGCAGATCGATCTCGGTGCCGAGATTCGCCGAATACGTCTCGGAGGTACCGTCCGCCGAGAGGTAACCGAACTCTTCGAAGAAGCTGTACTCGACCGTGACGCGGTCAGGCGAGGTGCCCGGAGGCGCGACGAAGTACGCATTGGTATTCGGCACCGTGAGCGTCACGAGCGTCGTGGCCGAGCCTTGTCCGACGAAGCGCGGCTCGAAGCTCTTGCGGGTCCAGAAGCCGTCCGCGAAGAGACGGATGCCGTCCGTCAAGTCTTGCGAGACATAGAAGACGGCGCTGTGGCGCTCCTGCTCCGGAATGATGTCGGTCACGGACATATCGCAGAGATTGCGCGTGCCGGGAACGAGCGCAGCCGGATCGGTCACGCCGCCCGCCGGGATCGCGTACGACACGCCGCCGACGATGATGTTGCCCGGATTACAGGTCGACACGCGATAGTCGTCGCCGCCGCGCGGGCGTTGATCCTGCCTGAAGAAGTCGCGCTCGCGGCTGCCCAGGGCGTCGTTCTCCATGTACTCGTAGGCGAACATGACGTTGCCCGAGTCCCAGCTCGTGCCCAAGATCTGACCGATCTGCGTACGCTGATATGAATCGGCGCTGCTCACGCGCAGCTGCGTCTCGGCGCCGTTGAAATCCTTGCGCAGGATCAGATTGACCACGCCCGCGATCGCATCCGAGCCGTAGATAGCCGATGCACCGTCTGCAACGACCTCGACGCGCTCGATGGCGAGCGTCGGAATCGAAGAAGGATCGACGAAGGCGCCGGCGGTACCGCTCTGAGTCACACGATGGCCGTCGAGCAGAACCAACGTAGCAACCGGCGTGAGACCGCGCAGATTGATCGCGCTCGCGCGCGAGACGTTCGATGCGGAAACGCCGACCGTCGTGAAGCTCGTCTCGTCGATACCGGTGCTCGCGATTTGCGGCACTTCTTTGAGGAAGTCGGCCACGGTCGATGCCGTGGTCGTCGTCAGGTCCGTACGACCGAGGGCGATCGTCGGCGCGCCAACGGGTGCAACGCCGCGAATGCGACTACCCGTTACCATGACTTCGACGGGCTCCAACGCCGCGTCATCTTGCGCGTCTTGAGCGTACACGCCGGTGGCGGCGAGGAGCGTCACGGCGGCGCTTGAGAGCATAGTGCGACGGCGACGGAGCGCCCGCGCGCAGGCAACCTTCAACGGGTGCGCGCTGCCCGAAACTAGAGTAGTCACAAAATTCCCCCTCGAAATGACTCGTTGTGTTGCGTCGTGAGGCGCCGGTGCCTATGGGCACCGGCGCTCACTGCGCACTACGGGATGACGGTGATGGTGACGCGACGCTGTTCGAAGTCGCGCACACCTCCCGAATGGGCCGGTTGCTCGTTCCAGCTCACCTGCAACGCGCTCTCGGGCACGCCGAAGTCCATCAGGATGTCGGCCACCTTACGCGCACGCGCCTCTGCAAGCCCTGCTCGTTCGGTCATGATTTCGCCGTTCGAGAGCACCACGCTGCCGCGATAGCCGACGACTTCGACGCGACGCGCATTCGTCATCGTGGCGAACTCGGCGGCCTGATCCACCGTGGCCTGTTCCGCGGGGAACGGCAGGTAGTTGGAGTCGAAGAAGTACGGCACGACGAACTCCATCGGTTCCTTCGCGGCCGCCTTCTCCTTCATCTTCGCCTGGACCGCACGCGGCAGAATCGACGGATCGACCTGAAGCGGCACGGCCGTGCTCTTACCCCACGGCGGATCGCCGTCCGGGATGATCGGACGCGGACCGACGGTCTTGTAGCCGTCGCCCGGCAGGATCGTGTTGCACTCCGGGCTCACCTCGTACTCCATCACGGAAAGCTTCACGTCCTTGAGCACGATGCCGCCGCAGATCCTCGGCTCGTCCGTCACGGTGCCTTCGACCAGCACCTTGTGCTTGAGCTGAGGCGCAAACGTCACGCCGTACGAACGGCCGGTCTGCACGGTCAGGAAATAACGCTCGCCTTCGTATTCGGCTACCCAGCAGGGCACGTCCTGCGCATCGATCACGATCGGGCAGGCCACGAAGTTGCGTTGCGTCGGCGGAGCCTTGAGCGCGTCTGCCGCGCTCACGCCCGCCACGCCCATACATAGAACAAAGGTCGCGACTCTCATGAACGCTCCCCTCACAGCACACTCATGAAGTTGGTTAGGTCTTCCTTCTCTTGCTCGGTCATCTGCATTTCGAAGCGCGTGTCGTAGTAGTCGACGACTTCGCGAATCGTCTTGGCCGAGCCGTTGGAGAAGAAAGGCGCACGTGCGGACATACCGCGCATCTGTTGCATGACGAGCGAGCCCACGTCGATGCACTTGCCCGTCACCAGCGCGCGGCCGGGGTCGTACGTCAGGAACTCGTGGCCGAGGTACGGATGCGGCAGAGCGTCCTTCCTGCAGGTGACCTTGAACACCGGCAGATCAGGCATATCGATGCCGAGATCGACGTTGTTCACGCCGAGATCCATCAGGCCGGGCGAGATGTTGTTGCCCGTCAAGTGCACGCTGTGACAGATCGCACACGTACGCTTGTACGGGTTGCCCATGCCGATGGAGCTGAACCAGGCAACGTCGCGGATCCACATCGGACGCAGGAAGAAGATGTCGTAACCGCGTGCGACGGACTCGCGGAACTTGCGCTGCTCCTCCGTCTCGCCCGGCGCTTCTTTCCACGCGTCGAACGACATGAACACCGGGTTCTGCCAGTTGTTGCCCGGCAGGATGGACTCGCCTCTGACGAGCGCCATCGGACCGAGCGCCGGCGGTGCGCCCTTCTCGATCAGGCTGCCGGCGATCTTGTGCCAGTCTTGCGCGACATACACCTGGCTTTCGAATTCGACCATCTTGTCGATCTGTTCGTCCGTCAGCTTGGCATGCACGCGCATGTGGTTCCGCGCCGCATCCGCTGCCTGAGCTTCCAGGGTCGGATTGCGCGCATCGGCCATGATCGGCAGACCGACGCGTTGACCGTTCTTCGGATGTACGGCGAGCGGCTCGCCGGTCTTGCCGTTGAAGCGGCCCGACAAGGAGAACGACGTCGTCACATAGCGCAGGTTCGCTGCCATGCGCGGCCGGCGATACACCGAAACGGTCGGATTCGAGCTGTTGAGACCGTACTTCGGGCTAGTGTTGCAGCCCGTCGGATCGCGCACGACCTCGAGCGTGAACTCAGGCTCGATCGGATTGCCGTTGGCGTCCTTCGGTGGCCACGGCATGCCGATACGAATCAAACCGTGATCGAGCAACAAGGAGTGCGACTCGCGCTTGCCGCGCGGCTTGTCCGGGCAGTTCGCGCCGTCGAACGTGTCGAACAGAGGATCCTTGCCTTTGGTCGCCTCCCAACGCTCGCGGATCGTATCGAGCGACAAGCTCATCGCATCGGAGGGCTGATGACAGGTCACGCACGCACGCCCGTTCTCGCCGAGCGGCTCGAAGAAGGGATGTCCCTTGGTATCGATGGCGCCTTTCTCGTTGACGACACCCAGCGTACCGGCGGCGTTCGGATAACTCGCCATTGCCGGCAGCACGGCGCCTTTACCCGGCCCGACCCATTTCTCGATCAACGGCTGCGAGTCGGATTTCGGCTTCGACGCAGCGTGCGACACCGCAACCGCGATCGCACCCACGCTCGCAATCGCCACGGCTGCGTAGACGGACTTCCGTGTCGGATTGCTCCGATGCGAACTCATAGTGACACCCCCCTTGCACGCATGCGCGACACGACGTCGACGGACGTCGTCACACGCGCATCGCTACGATGGAAAACAATAGGTCGCCGCCTAGACCAGACGGCCGATGTGGTCTGTTTCAATTCGTCCCCCTGTCATCACAAAAGCTCCCAACGCTCACGCGGCGTTGTTACAGCGCGACTATCTATTCGTTATGTCGGTTGCGACCGACTGTACGACGCGCTTGCGAGCCTTCGATACCGGCGCGCTGGAATATCGCTTATAAACGAGCTCGATAAGGCAAGAAGGACGCGGCGTTAGAGGATGGGGACTTGTCAGCGAGGCGCGCGGTTGACTTGTGACTCGCGGACTTGACAACGCATGTCGTGCGCACCGCTAGAACCAGCATGGAATGCTCGCGCGCTCGTGGATTTCTCAGCAGTTGCGCGCGCACATCGCGTGCTCGCTGTTGCATCGTCCCCTCAGCGAGAGGCGCGCGCAAAGAAATATCAAGCCGGTCGTGCAGCGAGGAACGGGTGGCGAAAACCAACCGCTGAGCGTCCCACGGCGTAGCGCGAACAACACCGAAAAACGCAACGGGCGCCTCCCGCCGTGCAGGAGGCGCCCGTCATCCGTTCGCTGCCAGCGCCCCGCGACAGCGCTGGTCAAGCGCGATCAATCGCGATAGGGCTTGATCGTCTTGATGCGTCCGTCAGCGTCGTAGTGCAACTCGGTGACTTTCACCGAACGCAGATGCGTGACGCCCTTCGACAAGACCGAGTCGTGGTAGAACAGATACCACTTGCCCTGGTACTCGCAGATCGAGTGATGGGTGGTCCAGCCTACGACGGGCTCCAAGATCTTGCCCTGATAGGTGAACGGCCCGTACGGGCTGTCGCCGGTCGCGTAGCAAAGGAAGTGCGTGTTGCCGGTCGAGTACGAGAAGTAGTACTTGCCGCGATACTTGTGCATCCACGACGCTTCGAAGAAGCGGCGCTCATGATCGCTCGCCTTGAGCGGCTCGCCCTTCTCGTCCAGGATAACGATCTCGCGCGGCGGCTCGGCGAACTCCTTCATGTTCGGCGCGAGCTTCGCGACGCGCGGCCCGAGCGCCGGTTCGTCGTCGCTCGGCTCTTCGTTGTCCGGGCTGTAGACGTTGTTACGATACTTCTGCAGCTGGCCGCCCCAGATACCGCCGAAGTACATGTAGAACGAGCCGTCGTCGTCCTCGAACACGGCCGGATCGATCGAGTAGCTGCCCTCGATCGGCTTGGGCTCGGGCTTGAACGGACCTTCCGGACGATCGCCGACCGCGACACCGATCTGGAAGATGCCGTCGGGCCGCTTGGCCGGGAAGTACAGATAGAACTTGCCGTCCTTCATCGCCGCATCGGGCGCCCACATCTGCCGCTGCGCCCACGGCACGTCCTTGACGTGCAGGGCCACGCCGCAATCGACCGCCGTGCCGGTCGGCGAGTCCATGCGCAGGACGTGGTAGTCCTCCATCGCAAAGTGATCGCCGAGATCGTTGAACGGGATGCCCGCGTCGATGTCGTGCGACGGATAGATGTAGAGCTGACCGTTGAACACGTGCGCGGAAGGATCCGCGGTGTAGATGTGCGTGACGACCGGCTGCGAGATCGCTTTGGCCGCGAGCGCCTGATAATCGATGTTCGATTCGTCGGACATTGATGTCTACCTACGTCGGGAATCGGGAGAGAGTCGGAAACAGGAAATCGTGAGGAGGAGGCAAGCAGCAACGCCGCTTGCCCCCTGGCATCGATGCCTCATCCCCGGCTACGTGCGGCGTGCCCGCAGATCCGCTTCGATGCGCGTCTCCATCGCCTTGTTGATCTCGTAGAAGAACAACAGCGCACAGGCAATGAAGAACGGGATCGCGGAGTACACGCTCATCGCAAGCTTGATGCCTTGCACGACTTCCGGCGCCTGCTGGACCGCATCGCGCACGTAGCCGTAGATATCGAGAATCTTCGCAACGAGCGCACCGCCGACGGCAAGGCCGAACTTCAGACCGAGAATCATCGCCGAGAAGATGATCGCGGTCGCACGACGGTTGTTCTTCCACTCGGAATAGTCGGCCACGTCGGCAATCATCGCCCAGAGCAGCGGAATCGTCACACCGTAGGCGAAGCCGTGCAGGACCTGGGTCAGGAAGATGATGCCGATCGCATCCGGCGCGTAGAACACGAAGACGAAAAGGAACACCGCGGAGATGAACAGCGCCGTGCCGAACACGTTGCGCTTACCGAAGCGATCCGCCAACGGCTTCGAGAAATAGATGCCGACGATCATGAAGATGATGCCGCCGCCATTGAAGACGCCGAAGCCGGAGGAAACCGGATCCTCGGGCCACTCGAGCGCACCGAGACCGATGCCGGTCAGCACGGAGTTCAGCCCGCCGATGAAGGCGTTGAAGCCGATGTCGTCGAGGAAACGCGCGAGGGCATCTTTGTCGACGTAGTTCTGGAAATAGTAGATGTAGGTGCCGCCCTTGAGCGCCAGCGTCACGAACACGAGCACCGTCACGAGCAGCATCAGAATCCAGGGCTTGTTGCGGAAGAGATCGGTGAGATCTTCCACGACCGTCGACTTCTGCTCGGGCTTCGGCACGATACGTTCCTTGGTCGTCAGGAACGTGATGATGAAGAAGATCGTGCCGACGATCGCGAAGAACAGCATCGCCTTCTCAAAGCCGACCGCCTGATCGCCGTCGCCCAGCATCAGCACGAGCGGCAGGAGCAGCACCTGGATGATGAACTGCGCGATCATGACCGCGACGAAGCGGTAAGCCGACAAGCTGTTGCGCTCGGCCATGTTGCCAGTCAGCACGCCGCTCATCGCCGCATACGGGAGGTTGTTCGCAGCGTAGATGATCACGAGCAACGTGTACGTGATCGCCGCGTAATAGATCTTGCCCTGCTCGCCGAGATCGGGCGTCGTGAAGGCGAGCAGCGAGAAGATGCCGAAGGGCAGTGCCGTCCACAGCACCCACGGCCTGAACTTGCCCCAACGTGTGTTGGTGCGGTCGGCAATGAGCCCCATGATGGGGTTGAAGAGCACGCCGCCGATGAAACCGCCCCAGAAGATGATCTGGGAGGCGATGCCCGCCGGAATCTTGAATACGTCGGTGTAGAAGAACGAGAGGAAGGTGACGAAAGTCTGGAAGATCAGATTCGCCGCCAAGTCCCCCAAGCTGTAGCCGATCTTCTCGATGACGCTGAGCTTTTCTTGGGCCCCTGAGTTTTCCACGGTAGCGTCCATAGCGCTCTCTTCTGTTGTGTTATCGGTAACGGGATCGACGAAGGATAGACGCCCCGAGGCGCGGCGACCAGACTTTGCGGATCAAGAAGGGTCGGATAGGGGAAAACCCGAGAGAGGGCGCTGGGCCCTGGGCTCTGGGCCCTGGTCAGAAGAGGCTACGGGCGACGGGCTACAGGCAACAGCGATGCGCTCGAACTTCATCGCCGCCGCAATAGTAGTCAGAAGAGGCTACGGGCGGCGGGCTAAAGGCAACGGCCAGAGAAACGCGAGCGCTCCAGCCGAAAGACAGCCACATGACATAAGGGACGAACAATTGGAACAGCATGGAGCCAACTGTTTAGCTTGCAACCCGGACAAATACCTCCGGCGTAACAGCCCCGCGGACCTGACCGTAGCCTGTAGTCCGTAGCCCGTAGCCGCCAGAACCCAGCGCCCAGTGCCCAAATGAAAGAAAGCCCCGCCGAAGCGGGGCTTTCGCGCACTCCTGTGCATGGGGTGCGCCGGCTGTGGGCCAGCGCACCTTCGACCGATGAGGTCTGATTACATGTCCATGCCGCCCATGCCGGCACCCGGGCCATGGGCATGCTCGTTCTCCTCCTTCGGAGCCTCGGCGATCATCACCTCGGTCGTCAGGAGCAGGCCAGCGACGGAAGCCGCGTTCTGCAGCGCCAGGCGCGTGACCTTGGTCGGGTCGAGAATACCGAGCTCGAGCATGTCGCCGTACTCGCCCGTCGCGGCGTTGTAGCCGAACGTGCCCTTGCCCTCCTTGACCTTCGCCACGACGACTGCAGCGTCTTCGCCCGCGTTCGTGACGATCTGACGCAGCGGCTCCTCGATGGCGCGGGCGAGGATCTTGATGCCGTAGTTCTGATCCTCGTTGGCACCTTCGAGCTTCTCGACGGCCTTCTGCGCACGGATGAGGGCCACGCCGCCGCCCGGCACCACGCCTTCCTCGACGGCCGCACGGGTCGCATGCAGCGCGTCTTCGACGCGGGCCTTCTTCTCCTTCATCTCGACCTCGGTCGCAGCACCGACCTTGATCACGGCCACGCCGCCGGAGAGCTTCGCCACGCGCTCCTGCAGCTTCTCCTTGTCGTAGTCGCTGGTGGCCTCTTCGATCTGCTTGCGGATCTGCTCGACGCGAGCCTTGATGTCGGCGGCCTTGCCCTTGCCGTCGATGATCGTGGTGTTCTCCTTCTCGACGACGACCTTCTTCGCCTCGCCGAGATCGTTGAGCGTCGCCTTCTCGAGCGACAGACCCACTTCATCGGAAATGACCGTGCCGCCCGTCAGGATCGCGATGTCCTGCAGCATCGCCTTACGGCGATCGCCGAAGCCCGGAGCCTTGACGGCCGCGACCTTCACGATGCCGCGGATCGTGTTGACGACGAGCGTCGCAAGAGCTTCGCCCTCGACGTCCTCAGCGATAACGAGGAGCGGACGACCAGCCTTCGCGATGGCCTCCAGCAGGGGCAGCATCTCGCGAACGTTGCTGATCTTCTTCTCGTACAGAAGGATGTACGGATTCTCGAGCTCAGCCGTTTGGTTCTGCTGGTTGTTGATGAAGTACGGCGAGAGGTAGCCGCGGTCGAACTGCATACCCTCGACCACTTCGAGCTCGTTCTGCAGACCCGAGCCTTCCTCGACGGTGATGACGCCTTCCTTGCCGACCTTTTCCATCGCATCGGCAATCGTCTTGCCGATCGACTCGTCGGAGTTCGCCGAGATCGTGCCGACCTGCGCGATCGCCTTCTGATCCTTGCAGGGCTTCGAGAGACGCTTCAGCTCTTCGACCGCCGCTTCGACGGCCTTGTCGATACCGCGCTTGAGGTCCATCGGGTTGGCGCCGGCGGCCACCGCCTTCAGACCCTCGCGCACGATCGCCTGGGCGAGCACCGTCGCGGTCGTCGTACCGTCACCGGCCTCATCGGAGGTGTTGGAGGCGACCTCCTTCACCATCTGAGCGCCCATGTTCTCGAACTTGTCCTTCAGCTCGATCTCCTTGGCGACGGAAACACCGTCCTTCGTCACCGTGGGAGCGCCGAAGCTCTTCTCGAGAACGGCATTGCGGCCCTTCGGACCCAGCGTCGTCTTGACGGCGTTCGCCAGGATGTTCACGCCTTTGAGCATGCGCTGGCGGGCGTCATCGCTAAAACGTACTTCTTTAGCAGCCATTGTGTTCAACCTCTAAGCAGAAATCAGATGGAAACCGTAAGCGGGAGAAATGCTGTCGCGTCGTGTCACGCCCGGCCTGGGTCGGCGGGCGTCCCATCCAGCTGCCGTGTGCACGAAGGATGGGGCATCGCTTGGCTATCGCTCGACGCGGACGATCACTTCTCGATGACGGCCATCACGTCTTCCTCGCGCATCACGAGGAGCTCTTCGCCGTCGACCTTCACTTCGGTACCGCTGTACTTGCCGAACAGGACGTGGTCGCCGACCTTGACGTCGAGGGCGCGCACTTCGCCGTTCTCGAGAATCTTGCCCTTACCCACCGCAATGACCTTGCCCTTGATCGGCTTTTCGGCCGCCGAATCGGGGATCACGATGCCACCGGGGGACGTCCGCTCCTCTTCAAGGCGCTTGATGATCACGCGATCGTGCAACGGACGAATCTTCAGTTTGTCAGCCATAGGATCAAACCTCGAATCAGGGTCGAAAAAGGTTGGAGAATGCGTGGGTTACGCGGGATGGTGTTAGGATCCTTCGCGCCTTAGCACTCACCCCAAGCGGGTGCTAATAATAGGCTGGGCCGGTCCGAATTCAAGGGCGAATACCGGCGGGAAACCGCGACACGACCGCATCGAACGCGGGTTGACGACGCGCAAATGCCCTCATCCGAAGGAGCCGCGATCGGCTACGCTAGCGCCCCCACCGGCTCCTTCGGTACCGGACACCCATGCTCATGCGCCATGCAACCTGCTGATCCTATTGTCCTTGCGCTGACGACCTGCCCGGATGCAGACACCGCTCGACGCATCGCGGAAATCCTCGTCGGCGAACGGCTGGCGGCCTGTGTCAATCGAATCGCGGATGTCCGGTCTACTTACTTCTGGGACGGGCGTCTGCAGGACGACGGCGAGATTCTGTTACTGATAAAGACGACCGCCGCGCGACTGCCGGCTCTCGAAGCGAGGCTGAAGGCCCTGCACCCGTACGAGCTGCCCGAGCTGATCGCACTGCCGGTGCTCGGCGGGAACGAAGCGTATCTGAATTGGGTCCGACAGGGCGTGCAACAGGAATCGAAACAGTGATGGGAGCTGCACTCAACAAGGGACGGATTGCCGCGCTGCGGCTGACGCACTGGCTTGCGCTGCTCTGCGCGCTCGTAGCGGGCACCACGGCCTTCGCCAAGGAAGACTTCCTGCCGCCCGATCAGGCCTACCGATATGCGGTCCGCAGCGAAGCCGACCGGATCGTCGTGACCTGGACCATCGCACCGGGGTATTACCTTTATAAGAATAGGATGGCCGTGAGCTCGGGGCTGCCCGAATTCCCCCTGGGCGAGCCGAGCTGGCCGCGCGGCGAAGACCACGAGGACGAATACTTCGGCCGCCAAGAGATTTACCGCGGCACGATCGATGTCGCGGTTCCCCTGCCCGCCAATGCGCAGCGACCCCAATCGCTGCCGCTCGAGCTCAGGCTGCAAGGCTGCGCGGATGCGGGCCTGTGCTATCCGCCGCTCACCTGGAAAACCCAGGTGACGCTTGCCCAGAGCAATAACGGCACGGCCGGCGCGGCCCGCTCCCTCCTCGCTTCCTCGTCGCGTCGCTCCAATCAGCAGGATTTCCTGCCGCCCGACGAAGCGTTCCGCTTCGGGGCGAGCATGCTGGGACCCGATACCGTCGCGCTCACCTGGATCATCGCGGAGGACTACTACCTCTATAAGGATCGCATCCAAGTCGCGACCACGAACACGAACGTCCAGCTCGGTTCGCTGGTGCTGCCCGAAGGCAAGCACAAGCAAGACGAGTTCTTCGGCGACGTCGAGGTCTATTACGAAGTGCTCGAAGCAACGCTGCCGGTGGCGCGAGCTGCCGGCACGAGCGGCACGCTCGAGCTCAAGGTCACTTATCAAGGCTGCGCGGCAGCAGGCCTCTGCTACAACCCGATCACCAAGACGGTGGCGCTCGAGCTGCCGCCCACGGACGTCGCGATCTCGTTGCCGGCAAGCAGCCGAGGCACGACCGATGCCGCTTCGGGCGCACCGCTCACCGAGCAGGACAAGTTGGCTGCGCTCTTGCGCGACGGCAATCTCGCCTACGCGCTTTTCATCTTCTTTGTCGCCGGCCTGCTGCTGTCGCTCACGCCGTGCGTGCTGCCGATGATCCCGATCGTTTCGGGAATCATCGTCGGCCAGGGCGAGAACGTCACGCGCATGCGCGGCTTCTCGCTCGCCTTCACGTACGTGCAAGGCATGGCGCTCACCTACGCGGCGGCAGGCGCCTTGTTCGCGCTCGTCTTCAAGCAAGCGCCGCAGGCATTCTTCCAGCAGCCGTGGATTCTGACGCTGATGGCGCTGCTCTTCGTGGCGCTCGCGCTCGCGATGTTCGGCGTGTACACGCTGCAGATGCCGAGCTCGCTGCAGACCAAACTGACCGAAGCGAGCAATCGACAGAAATCGGGCACGTACATCGGCACCTTCATCATGGGCGCGCTGTCCGCGCTCGTCGTCACGGCATGCGTCGCGCCGGCGATCATCGGCGCGCTCTCGGTCATCAGCCAGAGCCGTCAGGTGCTGCGCGGCGCCGCGGCGCTCTACGTCACCGGGCTCGGCATGGGCGTACCGCTGCTGCTCGTCGGCGCGTCCGCCGGCTCGCTGTTGCCGCGTGTCGGACCGTGGATGGAAACGATCAAGGCCCTCTTCGGTGTGCTGTTCCTTGCGGTCGCGATCTACATCATCGCGCCACTGTTGCCGCCGAGCCTGACGATGCTGCTCTGGGCAGCGCTCGCGATCATCAGCGGCTTCTGGATCTTCTCGCTCAAGCGCCGCGACGGCAGCCCGGCTGCAGCGCCGCTGCGCGCCGTCGGATTGCTGGCCGTCTGCTACGGCGTGCTGCTGCTCATCGGCGCCGCCTCGGGCAGCCACGATCCGCTGCAGCCGCTCGATCAGATTCGCGCCGATCGCAATGCTGCCCGCAGCGACGCTCAGGCCAACGCGCTGAGCTTCCGCACCATCAAGACGGTTGCGGATCTCGAACGCGAGCTCGCAGCAGCGAGCGCGGCGGGCCGACCGGTCATGCTCGACTTCTATGCGGACTGGTGCGTGTCCTGCAAAGAAATGGAGCGCTACACATTTCCCGATCCCGGCGTGCAGGCCGTGCTGGCCAATGCCGTCCTGCTCAAGGCGGACGTGACGAAGAACGATGCGGACGATCAGGCGTTGCTACAGCGTTTCGAGATCTTCGGCCCGCCGACGATCGCCTTCTTCGGCAGCGACGGCATCGAGCGCAAGAGCTATCGCCTCGTGGGCTTCGCACCCGCCGACAAGTTCCGCGAGCTGGCGAGCGCTGCCTTCAGCTCCTGAAGGCGCCGCCCACCTCTAGTAAGCTGACCGCATGAAGCACTTCATCTATCTCGCGATTGCACTCGCCGCCGGCGCGCTCGGCTACGTCGCTTATAAAAAAGCCATCGAGCCGCGCATCCTCGGCGAGCCTCCACAGACCTATGTGCCGGACGCTACCGCAGCGACGCACGCGCCTGAGCTGACGGCACCGACCGAGCTGCCGGATTTCACGCTGATCGACCGCGACGGCGAGCCGCGCTCGATTCGCAGCTGGCCGAACAAGTCCCTGATCGTGAACTTCTGGGCGACCTGGTGCGCACCGTGTCGTCGCGAGATCCCGCTCCTCAAGGAGATCCAGGAAACGCACGCGGACGAAGGCTTCCAGGTCGTCGGCATCGCCGTCGACTTCCGCGAAGACGTGCTCAAGTATGCGGACGAAATGGCGATCAATTACCCCCTGCTCATCGGCGAGCAGGACGCGCTCGATGCCGTGCGCCAGTTCGGTATCGCGTCCGTCGGGCTGCCCGTTACCGTGTTCAGTGACGCGCAGGGACGCATCGTGCTCACGCACCTGGGAGAAGTGACGCGGGAGGAATCGGAGGTCATCCTCGCGGCCGTGCGGCGGGTCAATGCGGGCGAGCTGACGCCCGAAGCAGCGCGGGCCGTTGCAGCCAAGCAACTGGCCGAGCTCCCGCAAGCGGAGCCCGCAGCCTAGCTGCTCGCGCGCAATACGCAGGGCGCCGCGGCTGAAAATCCCTTCGGTTATCGCCGCCGGCCTCACCCTGTCGGTCGACCGATGGCAATCGCGAGCGGCCAATTGACCCTTGCATGTTGCAGATTTGCGCCGACGCCAGCGGAGCTCCCAAGCGGGATCTGCAGCAAACTATCGCCAAATAGCCGCCAATATGGGTAAACTCGCCGCCAATTTCTCCGAAGTGACCCGGAGAACTGACTGACGTCAGGTATGGCTCACCTGTTATTGCTCAATGGCCCGAACCTCAACCTGCTCGGCACGCGCGAGCCGGGGGTCTACGGGAACGTGACGCTCGAGACGATCGTCGCACGCGCTGCGGCGCTCGCGCGCGAGCTCGGTCACCATTTGTCCGCATTCCAGAGCAATGCCGAGGCGGAGCTCATTGCGCGCATCCAGGAGGCCCCGGCCAGCCACGTCGCCTTCATCATATTCAATCCGGCGGCCTTCACGCACACGAGCGTGGCGCTGCGCGATGCCCTGCTCGCGGTGAAGATCCCGTTCATCGAAGTCCATTTGAGCAATGTGCACGCCCGCGAGCCGTTCCGACGTCACTCGTACTTCTCGGACATCGCCGTGGGCACGATTACCGGGTTGGGTGCAACGGGCTACGAGCTCGCGGTGCGCGCCGCGAGCGAGCTGCTCGCACGCGACCAGTCAAACACACCTTGAGGCCGCATACGCCGAAGCGCAACCCGCTCCCGACTCGTCGACGCGCCTGCCGTGACGGTTCGATCGTCCGCGGAGCATCTCGAACGCGGTAGCGGCAAGAACAAGACAAGAGGATCTTGCATGGATATACGAAAGGTCAAAAAGCTCATCGAGCTGCTCGAGGAATCCGGCATCGCCGAGATCGAGATCAGCGAAGGTGAGGAATCCGTTCGCATCAGCCGCTATCCGACCGGCGGCGCTCCCGCTCAGGCGCCGGTCGTGCACTACGCAGCCCCCGCGAGCGCTCCGGCGCCGGCGGCAACAGCGGCTCCCGCCGCACCCGCGCAGCAGACCGCATCCGCGCCTGCCCCCGCACCGCGCGCCGACCACACGGTCACGGCGCCGATGGTCGGTACCTTCTATGCAGCGCCGACGCCCGGCGCGAAGCCCTTCGTCGAGATCGGCAGCGAAGTCAATGTCGGCGACACGCTCTGCATCATCGAAGCGATGAAGATGATGAATCAGATCGAGTCCGACAAAGCCGGGCGCGTCACGGCCATCCTCGTCAAGAACGGCGATCCGGTCGAATTCGGGCAGCCGTTGTTCATCATCGAATAGCACAGCAACTGGGCTCTGGGCGCCGGACTCTGCGCACTGGCCAGAGCGTACCGGCGCCTCTCTCCCTTCCAGCCAGAGCCCAGTGGCCAGAGCCAGCAGCCCTCAAGTAAACAACCATGCTTGAAAAAGTCGTCATTGCGAATCGCGGCGAGATCGCGCTGCGAATTCTGCGCGCGTGCCGCGAGCTTGGAATCAAGACGGTCGCGGTTCATTCGACGGCCGACTACAACCAGAAGCACGTGCTTCTTGCCGACGAGTCGGTGTGCATCGGACCGCCGCCGTCGAAGGACAGCTACCTCAACATGCCGGCCATCATCAGCGCGGCGGAAGTGACCGATTCGGTCGCCATCCATCCGGGCTACGGCTTTCTCTCCGAGAACGCCGATTTCGCCGAGCGCGTCGAGAAGAGCGGCTTCATCTTCATCGGTCCGAAGCCCGAGACGATCCGCCTCATGGGCGACAAGGTATCCGCGATCAAGGTCATGAAGGCCGCAGGTGTGCCCTGCGTGCCCGGCTCGGACGGCCCCCTCAGCAACGACCCGGACGAGAATTTCCGCATCGCGCGCGAGCTCGGCTATCCGGTCATCATCAAGGCCGCGGGCGGCGGCGGCGGCCGCGGCATGCGCGTCGTGCACTCCGAAGCAACGCTGCTCAATGCCATCAACGTCACGCAAGCCGAAGCGACGGCGGCCTTCGGTAACGGTGAGGTTTACATGGAGAAGTATCTCGAGCGGCCGCGCCACATCGAGATCCAAGTGCTCGCCGACAATTACGGCAACGTGATTCACCTCGGCGAGCGCGACTGCTCGCTGCAACGCCGTCATCAGAAAGTGATCGAGGAAGCACCGGCGCCCGGCATCACCGCCAAGCAGCGCAAATCGATCGGCGAGCGCTGTATCGCCGCATGCCGCGAGGTCGGCTATCGCGGCGCCGGCACGCTCGAATTCCTCTATCAGGACGGCGAGTTCTACTTCATCGAGATGAACACGCGCGTGCAGGTCGAGCACCCGGTCACCGAGCAGGTGACGGGCATCGACATCGTCAAGGCGCAGCTGCGCATCGCTGCGGGCGAGCGTCTGCCCTGGACGCAAAGCGACGTGCAGATTCGCGGCCACGCGATCGAGTGCCGCATCAACGCGGAAGACCCGAAGGGATTCATTCCCTCGCCCGGTCCGGTCAAGCTCTTCCACGCACCCGGCGGTCCCGGCATCCGCGTCGACAGCCATCTTTACAGCGGCTACACGGTGCCGCCGTACTACGACTCGATGATCGGCAAGATCATCGCCTACGGCGAGGACCGTGACACCGCCATTGCGCGCATGAAGAACGCGCTTTCGGAGATGGTCATCGAAGGCATCAAGACGAACATCCCGCTGCATCAGGAGATCTTCAACCACGCAGCATTCAAGAGCGGCGGGCTGGACATTCACTATCTCGAGCGCCGACTCGGCCTCAAGTAACGCGTCGCCCTCGCCGCCGACGGCGGGGGCGGCGAGCCGCATGCGCGCGAACCCAGCGGCTCGCTTCTCGATGCAGCTTCTAGACATTGTGCGTCAGGAGGCGAGCATCGACGTTGCCGGGCGCTCAATGCGGCAGCTTTGAACGAGGGGAGGAGCCGCCTCACGATAGCGCGGATAGGCCGATCGGATGCCTTCGGTACAATCCGGCGCTTTCAGGACGAACCGGCACGCACGTCGCCCATGCCCTTTCTGCAACTATCGCTCGCCATCGGCTCGGCCGACCCGGCGCCCTACGAGGACGCCCTGCTCGAAGCAGGCGCCACCTCGATCACGCTGGAGGATGCCGAAGACAATCCGGTGCTCGAGCCCGCGCCGGGCACGACGCCGCTCTGGCCGAGCGTGCGCATCCGTGCGCTCTTCGATCATGGCATCGACCGCGAGCAGATCTTGGCCACGCTCGCCGCGCACGCGCTCGATGTGCCGATGCCGCAGTTCGAGGTCATCGAAGACCGCGCTTGGGAACGCGAATGGCTGAAGGACTTTCGGCCGATGCGCTTCGGAACGCGCCTGTGGGTGTGCCCGGGCGGTCAGGCGCCCGCCGAGGCGAACGATGCGCACGTCACGGTCTGGCTCGATCCTGGTCTTGCCTTCGGCACCGGTACGCATCCGACGACGGCGCTTTGTCTCGAATGGTTGGACGCGGCGGACGTAGCCGGCAAGCGCGTGCTCGATTACGGCTGCGGCTCTGGAATTCTGGCGATCGCCGCGCTCAAGCTCGGAGCCAGCGAAGCGCTGGCGGTCGATATCGACGAACAGGCGCTGATCGCCACCCGCGACAACGCGCAACGCAACGAGGTGAGCGACAAGCTGCGCGTCGGCGGCGTGGAGGCGGCTACGGACTATCGCGCCGACATCCTGCTCGCGAACATCCTCGCCGGACCGCTCGAAGAGCTGGCGCCGCGCCTGGCCGAGCTGGTGGCGCCGCACGGCAAGATCGTGCTGTCCGGCATCCTTGCGAGCCAAGCCTCGCAAGTAGCCAGCGCCTATGCGCCGTGGTTTGATATCGCCCTTGCGGCGCTGCGCGATGATTGGGCACGCCTCGACGGAACGCGCCGCGCCGGCTGATCCATGCTGACTCAATGTCCTAACTGCCAGACGATCTTCCGCATCACGCGCGAAATCCTGCGCATGGCCGACGGCCAGGTGCGCTGCGGCCGTTGTCAGCGGCAGTTCGACGCGCTCGAGCGGCTGATCGAAGAAGAAGCAGATCGCGCGACGAACCCGCCGCAGCCCGAGCTCGATCGCACGCAGATCGACGAGGAAGTCGAGATCGAAGAATCGCCGCCGCACGAGGACATCACGCTCGAAGGCCGGCGCATCGAGATCAGCGGCACCTATCGCGTGCCGGATCGCTTCGGCGACGGCGAACGCATCGAAGAACAGACGATCGAGGAATGGGTCGAGATCGACGAAGACGCCGATGCGCCAAGCGATGCCGAAGCCGAGGCAACGCCTGTTGAGAACGCAGCGGACACGGAGTCGGCCGAAGCGGATCGAGACGCCCTCGCCCAAGACGATGCCGTAGATGCCGCGCAGCCCGTCACGGCGGACCCGCCGCGCTTTGCGCGCACCGCTTCGCACACGACCGTCGACGAGGAACCCGCCGAGGACGTCGACCTGCTCACTCCGCCGCCGCGCAAGCGCTCGTCCTGGGTCTGGCGGGTACTGGTCGTGCCGCTCGCGCTGCTGTTGATCGCACAATGGGTGCACAACTATCGTGCAACGCTCGCGCGTCACCCGACGATCGGCGCGCCGTTGCTATCGCTCTATCATCGTCTCGGCATCGCCCTGACGCCCAACTGGGACTTGCACGCCTACCAGATCCGCCAATGGGGCGTCGTTTCCGATCCGAATACGCCGGGAACGCTGCGCGTACGCGCCAGCATCACGAATCTCGCCGATTTCGCCCAGCCGTATCCCCTGCTCAAGCTCGTGCTCGAAGATCGCTGGGGCGAGCAGGTCCGCGCGCGCGAATTCGAGCCGGCCGAATACCTCGATCCCGCGATCGCCCCGGATCGCATGCTGAACCCGGGCCAGCAGGCCAATGCCACGATCGCCATCGTGGATCCGGGCCCCGACGCCGAAGGATTCCGCTTCGACGTGTGCCTGCGCGGCAGCGCCGGCACGGTGTGCGCCGAAGAGGTCAGGCGGCGCTGACGCCGCCCTCCCGCCGACGCCTGAAAATCCTTGGTTTTCGCGGCAGTTCCTAGAGACGCGCGCGGGCGATCGCATTACACTGCGCGCCCGCTCGCATTCTGGCCGGGCTTGCCGGCCCGGACCTAAGCGCCATCGCCATGATCCGCATTGGCCCTTACACGCTGCCCAACAATCTGGCGCTCGCGCCGATGGCGGGCGTGACGGATCTGCCGTTTCGCCTGCTCTGCCGGCGCATGGGCGCGGGAATCACGCCAGGGGAAATGCTCACGAGCGACGTGCGCTTGTGGCGCACCGACAAGTCGCGGCGGCGTATGGATCACAGCGGCGAGCCGGAACCGCGCATCGTGCAGATCGCAGGCGGCGATCCCGAAATGATGGCCGAAGCGGCGCGACTCAACGTCGCAGCCGGCGCGCAGATCATCGACATCAACATGGGCTGTCCCGCGAAGAAGGTCTGCAACAAGGCGGCGGGCTCCGCGCTGCTGCGCGACGAAAAGCTCGTGCGGAACATCCTCGAAGCGGTTGTCAAGGCGGTGGACGTCCCGGTGACGCTGAAAATGCGTACCGGGTGGGACCCGACGAGCCGCAATGCGGTCACGATCGCGCGCATGGCCGAGGACATCGGGATTCAGGCGCTCGCGATTCACGGGCGTACCCGCGCGTGCATGTATCGAGGCGCCGCGGAGTACGACACGATCGCCGCCGTCAAGAGCGCCGTGCGCATTCCGATTTTCGCCAATGGAGACATCGACTCAGCGCGCAAAGCGAAGTTCGTGCTTGAACATACGGGCGCAGACGGCGTGATGATCGGGCGCGCCGCACAAGGGCGACCTTGGATCTTTCGCGAGGTTGGGGTATTTCTAGCGCGCGGCGAAGAGATCGCGGAGCCTTCCTTCGCAGAAGTCCGTGATATCATGCTCGCCCATTTGCGCGATCTGCATGCTTTCTATGGGGAAGAAGCCGGGGTCCGGGTCGCGCGCAAGCACATCGACTGGTATGCGAAAGGTCGCGCGCATGCGCATGCTTTTCGTCTTGCCGTGATGCAAGCAGAAGACGCGCACACGCAACTCGAGCGGGCGCGAGCGTACTTCGACGCGCTCGCGGACGAAGCGAGCTCCGTAAGAAGCGCGGCATGACTCCGAGCACTACTGAGTACCACATCGGAGAGCCCATGGCGCCCAGAAAAAAAACGAGAGCTCGTCGAGAGCCGATCGTGAGACCCGCGGCGCGAGCGATGCCGCTCAGAACGATGTGCGAGGAAGCGCTCAACGCCTACTTCGCAACGCTCAATGGTCACAAGCCGGGTCAGCTCTATGACCTCGTGCTGCGCGAAGTCGAAGAACCGTTGTTCAAGGCCGTGCTCGATTACGCCGAAGGCAACCAGAGCCGCGCCGCTGCAATCCTCGGCATCAATCGCGGCACGTTGCGCAAGAAGCTCAAGACATATGGGCTCGCCAGCTAACGTTTGCCTGCGCGAACGTGCTGCAACGACGAGGTGACGGAGCCAACGGATCAGCAACCAAACATCGAATCGCTCGTCTTAGCCTCGTTGCCGCGCATCGCCCGGCGCGCGACCCCATCACATCGTCACTTCGCCACTTCGTCATTGCGTCACTTCGCCACCTATGATCAAGCTAGCCCTCCTCTCCGTTTCCGATAAGACCGGTCTCATCGAGCTGGCGCGTGCATTGCACGAACGCGGCGTCGGTATCCTCTCGACCGGCGGCACGGCCAGCGCACTCGAGAAGGCGGGCATCCCAGTCAAGCAGGTCTCGGCCCACACCGGCTTTCCGGAGATCATGGATGGGCGCGTCAAGACGCTGCATCCGAAGATTCACGGCGGGCTGCTCGGCCGGCGCGGCATCGACGAAGACGTGATGCGCGAGCACGGCATAGACGCGATCGATCTCGTCGTCGTCAATCTTTATCCGTTCGCCGCGACGATCGCGAAGCCGAATTGCACCTATGAAGATGCAATCGAGAACATCGACATCGGCGGTCCGGCCATGGTGCGTGCCGCCGCCAAGAATCACGACCGCGTGACGATCGTCGTCGATCCGGCCGATTACGCGCTCGTCCTCGATGAAATGAGCCGCAACCAAGGCGCAGTGACGCTCGAGACGCGCAAGCGGCTTGCGGCGAAGGCATTCGCGCATACGGCAAGCTACGACTCGATGGTGGCGAGCTATCTCGCGAGAGTGACGGGCGCAGCGAACGCAACGTCGTATCCCGACACGCTCACGTTGCCCTGGCGCAAGCGCATCGATCTGCGCTACGGCGAAAACCCGCATCAGTCGGGCGCGTTCTACGTGAGCCCCGACACGCAAGGCGCCAGCATCGCGAGCGCGAAGCAGCTGCAAGGCAAGGCGCTGTCCTACAACAACATCGCCGACGGCGACACCGCGTTCGAGTGCGTGCGTCAGTTCGAAGCGCCCGCGTGCGTCATCGTCAAGCACGCCAATCCGTGCGGCGTTGCGGTCGCCGGCGATGCGCTCACCGCGTACGACAAGGCGTACAAGACCGACCCGACGTCCGCATTCGGCGGCATCATCGCTTTCAATCGCCCGCTGAATGCTGCAATTGCGCGCGCGATTCTCGAGCGCCAATTCGTCGAGCTGATCATCGCGCCCGAAGTCGAGCCCGAAGCGCTCGAAGTCTGCGCCCGCAAGGAGAACGTGCGCGTGCTCGCCACGGGCGGACTTGAGCCGAGCGGCGCCCGCTACGAATACCGCAGCGTCAACGGCGGCCTGCTCGTGCAGACGCGCGACGACGGCATGGTGAGCGCGAGCGACCTCAAGATCGTCACCAAGCGTCAACCGACTCGCGAAGAGCTCGACGATCTGTTGTTCGCGTGGCACGTGTGCAAGTACGTGAAGTCGAATGCGATCGTGTACGCGAAGGACTGCACGACGATCGGCGTCGGCGCCGGACAGATGAGCCGCGTCGTATCGAGCCGCATTGCGGCGATGAAGGCGAAAGACGAAGGCCTCACCGTCGCAGGCGCCGTCATGGCTTCGGATGCGTTCTTCCCGTTCCGCGACGGAGTCGATGTCGCCGCCGAATTCGGCATCAAGGCCGTCATCCAACCCGGCGGCTCCGTGCGCGACGCCGAAGTCATCGCTGCCGCCGACGAGCACGGCATGGCGATGGTGTTTACGGGAATGCGCCACTTCCGCCATTGATCCGTTCGCCCGCAGGGCACAACGATTCAATGGCAGGCGGTAGGCTGTAGGCTCCAGGCTGTAGCGAGAATGAACCTCAAACTGGCGATGGCTATGCCCATTGCGTGTGCAGCGAAAAGATACGTGAGAGTGCAAACCCGAATGTTTTCTTTCCCACGGCCTTCCGCCGCCATCCTCCAGCCTAATGCCACACGGAGTGCGGCATGAAAGTTCTAATCATCGGTTCCGGCGGTCGCGAGCACGCGCTCGCGTGGAAAGTTGCGCAGTCGCCGCACATCGACGAAGTATTCGTCGCGCCCGGCAACGCAGGCACTGCGCTCGAAGCACGCATGCGCAATGTCGACATCGCTGCGGATGACGTCGCCAAACTGGTCGCTTTCGCCCAGGAGCAGCGTATCGACCTGACGATCGTCGGACCCGAGGCGCCGCTCGTGATCGGCGTCGTCGATGCGTTCCAGGAAGCGGGACTGCGTTGCTTCGGGCCGCGCAAGGACGCTGCACGACTCGAAGGATCGAAGGCTTTCACGAAGGCGTTCTTGCAGCGCCACGGCATCCCGACGGCTGCGTACGCCACTTTCACGAAGGATTCGTTCGACGAAGCGTGGGTGCGCGCTCAACGCACGCCGCTCGTCGTCAAAGCCGATGGCCTGGCGGCGGGCAAAGGCGTCGTGATCTGCCACACCGCGGACGAGGCGATCGCGTGCGCGCACGGCATGTTCAACGGACAGTTCGGCGCGGCCGGTCAAACGATCGTCATCGAAGAATTCCTGGAAGGCGAAGAAGCCAGCTTCATCGTGATGGTCGACGGCGAGCACGTGCTGCCGCTTGCGACCAGCCAGGACCACAAACGACTCAAAGACGGCGATCAAGGCCCGAATACGGGCGGCATGGGCGCCTATTCGCCGGCGCCGGTCGTCTCGCCTGCCATCCACGAGCGCATCATGCGCGAGGTCATCGAACCGACGGTGCGCGGCCTGAAGCAAGACGGCACGCCTTACACGGGATTCCTGTACGCCGGACTCATGATCGCAAACGACGGCACGCCGAACGTGCTCGAGTTCAATTGCCGCTTCGGCGATCCCGAAACGCAGCCGATCATGACGCGTCTCGCATCGGACCTGACCGAGCTGTGCGATGCCGCGCTCGACGGCAAGCTCGATAAGGTCGAGGCGCAGTGGGACCCGCGCGCGGCGGTCGGTGTGGTGCTGGCCGCAAGCGGCTATCCCGACACGGTGCGCAAGGGCGATGTCATTCGCGGCCTGGACGAAGCAGCCCGTCTGCCAGGCAAGGTGTTCCACGCCGGCACGAAGCTGGACAACGGCGCGATCGTCACCAACGGCGGACGCGTGCTGTGCGCGGTCGGGCTTGGCGCGACCGTGCGCGAGGCGCAGCAAGCAGCGTACGCGCTCTGCGACGTCATTCGCTTCGACGGCATGCAATACCGACGCGACATCGCCTATCGCGCGATCGCGCGCGAAGTCGGCTAAGGCTATTCGAATGCTGGAGACTGGTCAGAGATCGGTACTCTTCTGACCAGTACTCCGATCGCCCAGCGACCTTTTGTCCTTCACATCCACTTCGAAGCTCACGCTCATCGTCGCGCCGCTCGCGAGCTCGAAAGCGTGCGACAAGCCTTCGCGCGACGGGAGTCTTTCCGACAGCGCCTGAAGCTCCTTGGTGGGAATCGACAACCAAATTCCCGTCGGATCGCTGTCGAGCTGCCATTGGCCAAGCAGCGAGGGCCGCACGCTGAAGCGGAACATGCGATCGCGAGGCAAGGCGACTTCGAGCACGAGCGCCTGCCCCGCCAGTAGATGCGCCAATTCCTCGCCGCGTACGCGGCAACGCACGGCGCCTTCAGCGAAACGTACGTTCATGCCTCGTTAGTCATCGTCCACGATGATCACGGTGGCGCTGCCGATAGCGCCGACCTCGACGTGCTCATCGAGCGACTCGATCTCGATGAGGAACAGCTCCGTGCTCTCGGGAATCGCATCGTTGACGATGGGAATCGGGATCGTCACGCTGCGTGCACCCGCCGGAATCTGCTCGACGCCCGGCCCGATGTCTGCGTAATCCTCGCCTGCTTCGGCGGAATTTGCGTGCAATGACCAACGCAGGCTCACCGGCAAACGCGTCGAGCCGCGGCGCCGCACTTCCACCATCACGGCCGGCTCGCTCTCGTTCACGATATACGTGTCTTGGCTGAGCTCGATGGTCACCGGCCCCGCCCAAGACTCGCTGCGTACCGGCGCGTTCGCTGCGCTCGTCCCTGGTTCTGCCGCGGACTGCTGCTGCGTCGGAGCGGCAGGCGCCGTTGCCCGTGCGGGCTCGGTCGACTCGCTCGATGTCCCGTTCGCAGGGGCCGACGCGGCCTCTTGAGATACGCCCTCGTTGCTTGAGGGTTCGGTCGCAGCACCGTCGCCGAGCGGCGGCGTGGTGTCCTCGCTTTGCGGCAAGGACAGCGCAGAACGTGAGTCGATGCTCTGCACCGGCGGCGGAATGCGCGTGACGACAAAGAACGTCGTTACGACCACGACGATCACGGCCAGCACGCCCAGCGTGCGACGCACGCGAGCAGCGCGGGTGTCCTCGGGTATCGCGAGCAGCTGCGGCGGCACCGGCTCCGGATGCGTCTCGTTCGCACCGAGCGCCGCAATGAGATCCTGAACGTCTATCCGGCGATCAGCACGATCCCAGGCGAGCGCGCGACTGAGCGCGTGCCATTGCTTGCCGGAGAGCCCCGGCACGCGCTGCGGGCGACGCCCATCCGCACGCGCCAGAAATGCAGATCGTCCGCCGTAAGGATGCCGTCCGCTCAGGAGCTCGTAAGCGATGCAAGCCAGGCTGTAGACATCGTCGCTCGCATCCGGCTCCATCCCGTGCACCCGCTCGGCGCTTGCATAAGCAGGCGTACCGATCACTACCACGCCCTGCTCGCCGTCGAGCTCGCCGCTGCGCGGCACGCGCGAGCGCGCGAAGCCGAACTCCAGCACGCGCACTTCGCCGGCCGACGTGATCATGATGTTGCGCGGCTTGAGGTCGCCGTGAACGATGTTGCGCCGATGCGCATGAGCCAGCGCTGCGCCCACAGCGCCGATGATCCATAGCGCGTGTCGGCGGGCCATGGGCCGGCCGCCGAGGCGGTGCAGCACGCTCGCGAGCGATTGCCCTTCGAGCAGCTCCATGACCACGAAGTGCGTATCGCCGTCACGGTCGAGATCGAACACCTTCGCGATGTTCGGATGCGACAAGGACTGCGCTTGATGGAATTCGCGCTCGAGCGCCGCCAAGGCATTCGGATCCGATGCGTACGTCGGGTTGAATACTTTGACTGCGACGTAGCGCGCCGCTTCCGACAAATTGGCGCGGTGACGATCGAGCGCTTTGTAGATCGTGCTCGTTTGGCCTTGGCTCAAGACGCCAAGCAGCTCGTAGCGATCGCGCAGGACGCGACGCCCCGTGGATTCTCGCCCTGCGGATTCTGAAGCGCGCGGCGCAGCAGCCGGCGTAGGTGCACGCGGCGGGCGCGTGGGCGCTCGCGCTGCCGTGCTTGCAGGCCACCGTGCGGTGCGGCCGGATGGGAACGCCTCGACGCGCGCCGCGGGTCGCGGCGGAAGCGGTTCGGGTACTTCGTCGAGGTCCTCTTCCTCGAGATCGTCCTCCTCGACCTCGTCGTCATCGCGCGCTGCATGCGCGTCGAGCCGCCCGCGCGAATACGGCGCGCTGCTCGGCGTCCCTTTCGGCGCGAGCGCGATGTCGTGCGTCTGCGTGTCGTGATTGGCCGCAGGCGGCTGCGCGCTCGGCGCACGCGGAGTGGGCGGCACCGCAGGCTGGGGCGGCGCGCCGACGGCCTGCTGCGAGATTCTCGCCTTCAGCGTGCGCGCGAACTCCGCATCGATTCGGCCCAGGCGCTGATAGCGATCGAGCAATGAGAGCGCAGCCCAGGGTGCTTCCTCGTTGCTCGCGCAAATGGAGAGAAATGCCTCCTCCAGATCCGCGCGTTCGCAACGGCCTGCCTGGTAGTCATCCAACCAACCGGTGAGAACGCCCGTGGCGCTCTCTTGCCCGTCGGCCGGGTGCTCGTCGATCGACACGCTCATGCTCTCGGCCTTGATGTCTGCCCGCACGGCGCAGGCAGGAAGGATAGACAATGACGCGTGCGCCAGCTGAGCGGCGCATGACCCGGAGCTACGACTCGCGGCTCGAGGTCGCCTCGACTTCGGCGCGCAACGCCTTCTCCATCCGGAAATCGTCCATTACGAAGCCGTTTCCGATGTCCATCACGATATCTGCGGCGATGCGAAAGCCCAGGCGCTCGTAGATCTGGACGGACGGGTTGCCTTTGTTGACGGTCAGCCAAAGGTACTCCAGATCCCGCTGACGGGCGAGCCGCTCGATGAACTCCATGCAGAGCCGCCCGGTTCCGGAGCCGCGACTCGACTTGTGCAGATATAACTTACTGATGAACAGCCGTTTTTGTTCCGGCTCGGCGCGCACGGCCATGTAGCCGATCAGAGACCCGCCGCGGCGCACGCCGTAGTACTCGTACCCCGCTGCAATCTGTTCACGCATGGCGGCGCGGCTCTGAAAGCGCTCGAGCATGTAGTCCACCTGCGCCTGGCCGATGATTGGCACGTAATGCTCGTTCCAGATCTCGTAGGCCAGTTGCTCGAGCTCGACGAGCTCCGCGTCGCTCGCAAGCGGCTCGAAAGTGATGGGATCGGTCATGAGTTCCTCTTGCAGGAATCAGCCCGCATGCAGGCAGTGGGTACCGGGCAGCGCACCCCTAGCGGAGATACTGGCGGGCGCGTGTTTCGTCCAAGGCTCCGCACCATTTTGCGACGATGACGGTCGCCGCACCATTGCCGATGAGGTTCGTGAGCGCACGCGCCTCGGACATGAAGCGATCGATGCCCAGAATGAGCGCAAGCGCCGCCACGGGCAGCGTATCCAACGCCGAGAGGGTGGCGGCCAGCACGATGAAGCCGCTCCCCGTAACGCCGGCAGCACCCTTCGAGGTTACGAGCAGCACCGCCAGCAGCCCGAGCTGATCGAGCAGGCCGAGCGGCGTATTGGTGGCTTGCGCGATGAACACCGCCGCCATCGTCAGATAAATGGACGTGCCGTCGAGATTGAAGGAGTACCCGGTCGGAATCACGAGTCCCACGACGGACTGGGCGCACCCGACGCGCTCCATTTTCGCCAACAGCCGCGGCAATACCGACTCGGACGAAGACGTGCCGAGCACGATCAGCAGCTCTTCGCGCAAGTAACGCACCAGCTTCGTGATGCGAAAGCCGTGCGCCCGCGCAATCGCGCCGAGCACGACGAAAATGAACAGGAGACAAGTTGCGTAGAAGCACGCCATCAACTTGCCGAGCGAGACCAGCGTGCCGACGCCGTACTTGCCGATTGTAAACGCCATGGCGCCGAACGCACCGAGCGGCGCTACGCGCATTACCATCGCGACGATGCGGAACAACACTGCGCTCAGATCGTCGATCAGCGCTAGCATGTTGCGCGACCGCTCGCCGAGCGCATGCAGCGCGAATCCGAACAGCAGCGCAATCAGCAGCACCTGCAGGATCTCGCCCCGGGCGAGCGCGCCCAGAAAGGTCTCGGGAATGATGCCGAGCAGGAACCCGACGACATTCTGCTCCTTGGCCGCTTGCTCGTACGCCTGCAGCGCGCTCGTGTCGAGCGACTCGACCGCGACGTTCATGCCCACGCCGGGCTGCACGAGATTAACGACGACCAGACCGACGATGAGCGCGAGCGTGCTCAAGATCTCGAAGTAGATCAGCGCATATGCGCCTGTCCTACCGACCGCACGCATGTTTTCCATCCCGCCGATCCCGGTGACGACGGTGCAGAAGATGACCGGCGCGATCAGCATCTTGATGAGCTTGATGAAGCCGTCGCCCAAGGGCTTCATCTGTGCGCCGAGCTCAGGATGGAAATGACCGAGCGCGATGCCGATCAGAATCGCGATGAGGACCTGGAAGTAAAGATGCTTGTACAGCGGCACACGCTCATCGTGTGCCTGGCTCGGCTCGCTCACGGTGGTCGGATGCTCGGCGGTCATTCCGACACATCTTAGTCGACTCGGCGCGGCGGCGCCGCCCGAGAACGGGCCGGTCGCCTAGGCCGGCGCGGCGAGCCTTACCGTCGCAGCGGTGCCCGACAGGCCGCTCACCCAGCAACGGCCTTCGCGCGCATCGAGGCGCACGACGATCCCGCCCGGGCGATGGAACTCCTCGCATTCGACCGCATGGCGCGAATCGGCGAAGTAAGCCTTGATGAGATCGATCACGGTCGCCGCCGGATCCTGAATGTTCGGCAGCTCGGGCGCATGGGCAAACACATTCACGCGCCAGCTCTGCTTGCGAGCGCCGAGCGCGCGCAGCTCCTTGCAAAAGCGATCCATCAGCAGGATCGTCGAGCTCAGGGTGTTGTCGGTGAGATCGACGGATTTGCTCTCGCTCGTCGCCACGTACTTGAGATTGAGCAGCCCGCCCGCGCCCTGCGTATCGTCGTGCACGCAGATCGCAAGCGCCGCCCGCAGCTCCGCCACGAGCAGGACGGAGGCGCGCGCCACTTCGAACGAATCGGAGGCAACGTGAATTTCGGACTGGACGCTCATACCGCGCCGATGATGACGGGATCGAGCGCACCTTCGGTGAGGAATGGTTCACGGAATAGCCAAAGCGCCAGCAAGTGACAGTTTTTGACCGCTGCAAGACGCACTTGCGTCACCTCGATGCGGAGCCTGCGTCGGGGCGAACCGACGGCGGCTCGCCCCGATGTCAATTGGCTATACGTCGCTCTTCGGCATGCGCAGCCCGCCGAAGCTCAACGCCGAAGTGGCGATGAACACTTCGCGCAGGAAATAGAGCATGGCGGCGGCAAGACTGAGCAGCGCCACGACGAAGACGATGGCGATCGGCAGGGCGAGCTCCAAGTTCAGCGCCGAGCTCACGAACAGCGCGGCGACCACCAGCGACACGAGCAAGCCGCACATCACGCACAAGGCAATCGCGCGGTTGATCAGCGTCGCGCGCTTGAAGAGCACCTTGAGCCGGCGGTGAATATCCTCGGCCGCCTCGGGCGTCGCGGCAGCAAGCTCGGCTTCCATGAGCCGCGCACGATCGATGATGCGTCCGATACGGGCGGCGAGCACGTTCAACGTCGCCCCGACGCCGGCGAGCAGGAACACGGGTGCGACGGCCAGCTGAATGACCTGGGCAACGGACACGGCGTGCGTAGGCGTCATGGGCGTTTCGACCTCGCTTATCGGAGCTCCATCCGGTTGGCCTGTCTATCTTGCCATGCGTGCCCGCGTTCTGCCTGCAACCTTCCGGCCCGCACCTGCATCCAAATGCCAAGACGACGGGCCGCGCGGGCCCGAGATGCACTACAGGAGCAACACGATGAGAACGACAATTGCGGCGGTCATGCTCTGCCTGGCCTCGCTCGCGTACGGCAATAGCGACATCTCCAAGGTCAACGGCTCGATCCACGTAACTGCGGGCCAAACGGTCGGTAAGGTCTCGTCGGTGAACGGCGCGATCACCATCGATCAAGACGTCACGGCTCGGAACGTCGAAACCGTCAACGGCGCCATTCGTGTCGGCGCGCGCTCACGCGTCGAAACCCTCGAAGCCGTCAACGGCAGCATCACGCTCGCCGAAGGCGCCACCGCTCAGTCGATGCAGTCGGTCAACGGCGCCTTGCGTGTCGGTTCGGGCAGCGAAGTGGCCGGCGATGTCGCGAGCGTCAACGGGGCCATCACGGCCGAAGCTGGCGCACGCATTCAGGGCAATGTCGAAAACGTCAATGGCAAGATCATGCTCGAACAAGCGCACGTCGCGGGCCGCTTGAAATCGACCAACGGCGGCATCGAGGTCGGCGCGCAATCCTATGTCGGCAACGGCATTCTCGTGACCAAACCGCGCATGAGCGGGTTCAGCATCAACCGCAGCAAGCCGAAAATCGTCATCGGCCCCGGCGCCGTCGTGGACGGCACGCTCAAGTTCGAGCGCGAGGTCGAGCTCTACGTCAGCGAGAGCGCCAAGATCGGCCCCGTCGAAGGCGCAACGCCGGTGAAGTTCTCAGGTACGCGTCCCTGACACAGCACGCGCCGAAGCGAAATGACGGTTGCGATGGCCGTGACGCAGGCGATGAAGGCAGCGACGCACACCGTGCGCGCCGCATCGCCAAAGAGAACAGCACCCTGACACGCAACGATTGTTCTGAACGCGAGAACCACCCCTGTCAGGGGCACAACATCACTTCCTCCCTGCGTCACGCCATCGCCGCCGCGCTTCTTCGATCACTGGCTCGCCCGCGCGTAAACGACAACATCTCCGCGCGAGCCGCGCTCCAGATCGCCGCGCCGCGCGAGATATTCGAGATGCGCGGTCGCCTCGCCCAGCGCCAGCAGCAGGTGCATACCGGTCGGTTTGCGTCGATACAGTACCGGCAACACCTCGCGTGCCGAGAGCGGACGCGAGCACGCTTCGACGAGCTTGAGCAGCTGGCGCTCGTGATGTGCACGCAGATCGTCGATGCGCCGATGCAGCCCATAGAATGGCAAGCCGTGTGAAGGCAAGACGAGCGTGTCGGCCGGCAGGCGCCGCAGGCGTTCGAGCGAGCGCAAGTAAGCATCGAGCGGATTCGCCTCAGGGTCACGGAACGAGATGCTGATATTGGGCGAGATCGCCGGCAGCACCTGATCCCCGCTGATCAGGATGCCCTCATCTGCATTCCACAAGCACAGGTGTCCGTCCGCGTGCCCTTCCACCTCGAGCGCCTGCCAGGCACCGCCTTCGAGCTCGAGCCGCGCTTCGTCTTCAATGAAACGTTCGACCCGCGGCATACCTGCCGCAAGCCGCGTGTAACGCTCGGGCTTGAGCAATGCACTCAGCTCGGCCGGCTCCACCACGCCCCGCGCGCGGAGAAAGGCCTCGATCTCCGCAAGCGCGGGCGGTCCGCCCTGCACGGATTCGAGATACGCATGACAGCGTCGCGACAGCCACACAGGGATCGAGTAGCGCTGCTGTAGCCACTCGGCCAGTCCGCTGTGATCGGCATGTCCGTGCGTCACGAAAACGGCAAGCGGCGCATTGGTCTCGAACAGCTCCGCATGCAGGCGCGTCCAAGCGTCGCGACACATCGTGGCAGCCATCCCCGTGTCGACGAGCACATAACCGTTCGCAGCGCCGATGAGCCACACGTTGATGTGGTTGAGATCGAGCGGCAGCGGCACGCGGCTCCAGCGTACGTTGGCGGCAACGATGACCGAGCTGCCGCTTACGGGCGGGTCGATGCCGAGATAGCGGATCGGTCCGGCAGCGGACGACGTGTCGCTTTCGGCCGCAACGGCTGCGGCCTGCGGGGTGCTGGATGCGGGAGGATTCATCGTGGGCGCAGAGGCGATGGTCGGCGCTATGATGCGACCATTCGGCGCGAAGGTGAAATCCGTGATGCGAGATTGGCTCAAACTGAGACTTCTGTACGCATGCGCACTGCTCTTTGCATTTGCCGCAAGCGTCTGCCAGGCGGGTCTCGATGAGCCCGAAAAGCGTGCAATCGAGCATATCCGCGCGCACGAAACTGAGGCTTTCGCGCTCCTCGAAACCCTGGTCGAGATCAATAGCGGCACGATGAACTTCGCCGGCGTACGACGCGTCGCCGAGGTGCTGCGGCCGCATTTCGAGGCGCTCGGCTTTTCGACACGCTGGGAGGACGGTGCACCCTACGGTCGCGCCGGACATCTCATCGCCGAACGGCCCGGCACCGGGCCGCGCGTCCTGCTGATCGGCCATCTGGATACCGTGTTCGAGCCCGGTCATCCGTTCCAGCGCTTCGAACGACGCGGACACATCGCGCACGGCCCCGGCACGGCGGACATGAAAGGCGGCATCGTGGTCGCGCTGACAGCGCTTGCGGCCCTGCGCGTCGCCGATGCGCTCGATCGCCTGCACCTCACGGTCATTCTGCACGGCGATGAAGAAGATGCCGGTGCGCCGCTTACGCTCGCGCGCAAGACGCTGGTGGACGCAGCCCGCGCCGCCGACATCGCAATCGGGCTCGAAAATGCGGATAACGACCCGCGTACGGCCGTGGTCGCGCGGCGCAGCTCGAGCCGCTGGCGGATCAGCGTGACGGCGAAGAGCGCGCATTCCTCGCAGATCTTCACCGACGAAGTCGGTGCCGGCGCCAACTACGAGCTCGCGCGCATCCTCGCGCAGTTCTATCGCGAGCTGCGCGGCGAAGAGCACCTCACATTCAACGCCGGGCTCATCGCCGGCAGCACGCAGGTCGAATACACGCCTGAGCCGCCGGCAGCCAGCGTGGCGGGCAAGGACAACATCGTCGCGCCGCAGGCGGTTGCCTCGGGCGATCTGCGCGCCATTTCGATCGCCCAGCGCGAACGCGCAAAGGAACGCATGCGCAGGATCGTCGCCCAACACCTGCCGGGCACCGCTGCCACCATTGAGTTCGAGGATGGCTACCCGCCGATGTCGCCGAGCGCCGGAAACGACAAACTGCTGGCGCTGTATGACGAAGCCAGCCGCGATCTGGGATTCGGTCCGGTCGTTGCCGTCGATCCGCGCAAAGCAGGCGCCGCGGACATTTCCTTCGCGGCCGAGCATGTCGCGATGGCCATCGACGGTCTGGGGTTGCTCGGCGGCAAGGCACACACCGCCGAAGAATTCGCCGATCTCAGAACGTTTGAGGTGCAGGCGCAGCGTCTGGCGCTGCTCTTGATGCGCCTGTCGCGCTAGCAGCGCGCTCGATCAGGATGCAAACCCGACGGCCTTGGGCGCGACCGTCTCGCGCGGATGCGCTTGCTGCGGCGCCAGCAAGCTCACCACTCGCTCGTTCGAGCGCAGCACGAAGCTGTTGCCATGCTGCTGCTTGGCGAGCTTCTTCACGTGCGTCAGCAATTGCGCGATTGCATCGGCGCTCGTTGCGCCGAGCGTTTCCGAATCGAGCGCCGCCACCGACAGCGTCAAGAGCGGGAAGGCGCGCGCGATACCGTCGCGATCCGTCGCCGTGATGCGCCCTGCGCTTGCATGCTCGGGCGAATAGAAGCTCGGTACGGCCGCCGCAAAGCGCTCGATGACGCGCGTGACGCGTTCGCGCCAATCGGCCGAGCGCATCACTACGAGAAAATCATCGCCGCCCACGTGACCGACGAAATCGAGCCGCTCCGAGAAGGTCGACTTGAGCAGGCCGGCGAGATGCAAAATGACCTGATCGCCCTGCGCGAATCCGTACGCATCGTTATAGGGTTTGAACGAATCGAGATCGAAATACGCGACGACGAAACGCTTGCGGTGCTCGATGAGCTTGTCGATCGCGGCCCGCACCGCGCCGTTGCCCGGCAGCAAGGTGAGCGGATTCGAATGCTTTGCCGCCTGCAATTGCTGCTCGGTGAGCAGGCGCAAGAGATCGATGGCCTGACCGAGTCCGAAATAGCGGCCGTCTTTGGTGATGACGAATTCCTCGCTCACGCGGAAGCGTCCCTTCTGCGTGACGAGCCGGCTTGCCTGTTCGAGACGCAACCGCGCATCGACGAGCAACGTCGGGCTCTCCATTACGTCCACGACACATTGATGTTCGTAGACATCGGCGTAAAGCGGCGTTGCCAGCATCGAGAACAGCTGATCGCGCCGCACGACGCCGAGCGGGCGGCCGTCGCGCACGACGGCCAGCGTCAGATGCTCGGGATTGTCGCGGAAGAACTCGATGACATCGGACACGCTCACCTCGGGCGACACCGGCGGCACGTAGACTGCGATGTGTTCGACCGTGAGCGTCCCATGCGTGACGAACGAGCGCTCGAGCGATTCGAGCTGCTGGAGCGCCGCCGCCGGCGTCGCTCCCGGTCGCCCGAACAGATTGCCCTGCAGATGATCGAGCCCGAGCTCGACGAGCTCGCGGCACTCGCGTTCCGTTTCCACGCCTTCGGCGATGACGCGACAACCGAGCGCGCGCCCCATGTCGAGAATCGAACGGACGAATTCGAGCTTGGTCGGATCGGCATCGATGCCGGTCACGAAGTACCGATCGATCTTTACGTAATCGGGCCGCAGCTCCGACCAGGTACGCAAGCCCGATGAGCCCGCGCCGAGATCGTCGATCGCAATGGCGCAGCCCGCTTCGCGCAACCGCTGCGAGGCGGCGCGCAGGCGTGCGTAATCGTCGAGCAAGCTCTCCTCGGTGAGCTCGATGACGCAGCGATCGGGCGGCATGCCCGCAGCTCTCGCTAGGTCGAGAAAGCGCGTGGCGAAATCCGCTTCCTCATAGATGGTATCGGGCGAGACGTTGACGAAGAGCTTGCCTGCGACGCGCGCAGCGACGAAACGCTTGAAGGCGTTGCGAATACAAAGCAAGTCGAGCTCGAACTTGACGCCGCCGCGGCGCGCCGCGTCGAAGAGATTCTGCGGCGAGTGCAGCCAGCTGTCCGAGGGGCCGCGGGTCAAGGCCTCGAAGCCGCACACGCCGCGCGTGCGCGGATCCACGATGGGCTGGAACAACGTGGAGATCCGTCCCTCGCGCATGAGGTCCATCAGCTCGTGAGTCGCCGCATCGAGCCTGCGCAGACGCAACGTCGGCGAATCGGTACGCGAATCGGACATGGGGAGCTCGTCCAGAACACCGGGCCCTACGCTACGGATCCGTACGGGGACAAATCCGAGATGCGCGTCGCATCCCTGCGGGATTCACTGATCGCGCCGTCGGGGCGAGCCTGGAGGATGTGACGACCGTCACTCTTCCGTCGAGGCGGACGCCGTCGCGTCAAGGAGGGCCTTCGCTGCTACGGCAGAAGGGCTTCGTCAGGGAGGCTGCTTCGCAGCAAGGAGGACGCTGGCGCGTCAAGGAAAGCATTCGTGCCGCTACGGCAACGTGGCTCTGACGGCAGCAGGAGAGGCGACACGGAAGAGGCGCGCAATGCGCGCCTCTCCAAATAGAAGGAGCGCAATCCTTGCCTAGAGCTCTCATGCCGCTTGCGGCGCATGCGCCGCAAGCATTCCCTCTTGTTGCTGCAGCCCGCAGCCTACGGCCTACAGCCTATCTCTTCATCGCCTCGAAGAACTCGTGATTCGTCTTCGTGTCCTTCATCTTGTCGATGAGGAACTCGATGGCGGCGAGCTCATCCATCGGGTGCAGGAGCTTGCGCAGGATCCAGATCTTCTGCAGCTCCTCGGGCGAGGTGATGAGCTCTTCACGGCGCGTACCCGAGCGGTTGATGTTCACGGCCGGGAACACGCGCTTTTCGGCGATGCGGCGGTCGAGATGGATCTCGCAGTTGCCGGTGCCCTTGAACTCTTCGTAAATGACGTCGTCCATGCGCGAGCCGGTGTCGATGAGCGCGGTCGCGAGGATCGTGAGCGAGCCGCCCTCTTCGATGTTGCGGGCCGCGCCGAAGAAGCGCTTCGGACGCTGCAACGCGTTCGCATCCACACCGCCGGTGAGCACCTTGCCGGAGCTCGGCACCACGGTGTTGTAGGCGCGCGCAAGACGCGTGATCGAGTCGAGCAGGATGACGACGTCGCGCTTGTGCTCGACGAGGCGCTTGGCCTTCTCGATGACCATCTCCGCGACTTGCACGTGGCGCGTCGCCGGCTCGTCGAACGTCGAGGAGACCACTTCGCCGCGCACGGTGCGCGCCATTTCGGTCACTTCCTCCGGACGCTCGTCGATCAGCAGCACGATCAGATAGACCTCCGGATGGTTGGCCGTGATCGAGCTCGCGATGTTCTGCAGCAGCATCGTCTTACCGGCCTTCGGCGGCGAGATGATGAGGCCGCGCTGACCCTTGCCGATCGGCGCCACCAGATCGACGATGCGCGCGGTCAAGTCCTCGCTCGAGCCGTTGCCGCGTTCGAGCTTGATGCGCTTGGTCGGATGAAGCGGCGTCAGGTTCTCGAACAGGACCTTGTGCTTCGCGCCCTCGGGCGAATCGAAATTGATCTCGCCCACTTTGAGCAGCGCGAAGTAGCGCTCGCCGTCCTTGGGCGGGCGAATGAGACCCGAGATCGAGTCGCCCGTGCGCAGATTGAAGCGCCGGATCTGACTCGGGCTCACGTAGATGTCGTCCGGACCGGCGAGATAGGAGCTGTCTGCCGAGCGCAGGAAGCCGAAGCCGTCCTGCAGGATCTCGAGCACGCCGTCGCCGTAGATGTCCTCGCCCGAACGCGCGTGCGCCTTCAGGATCGAGAAGATGATGTCCTGCTTGCGCGAGCGCGCCAGATTCTCGAGGCCCATCTTCTGGGCGATCTCGACGAGCTCCGAGACGGGCTTGAGCTTCAGCTGCGTCAGGTTCATCGACTGACGCGAGGCTGCGAGCTCCGAGGGCGAAATGATCCCTACGTCCTCCCCGTCGACCTCGTCGATGGGCAGCTCGTCCTGCTGTTGCTGATGGCGGTGGTTGCCGCGATTGCCGTCGTTACCGCGCTGGCGGTTGCCGCCACCCTTGCCCGAACGATTACGGGCCTGATTGCCGAGATAGCCTCTCACAGTTTGCTGTCCAGAAATGCGGCCAGGTCGGATTTCCTGAGAGCCCCGACCTTCTGGCCTTCGACCTGGCCGTTCTTGAAGAGGATGAGGGTCGGGATACCGCGCACGTTGAAGCGTGCCGGCGTCTTGGGGTTCTCGTCGATGTTGAGCTTCGCGATGGTGACCTTGCCTTTGTACTCTTCCGCTATCTCATCGAGCATCGGCGCGATCATCTTGCACGGGCCACACCACTCGGCCCAGAAGTCCAACAGCACCGGGCCGCTCGCCTTGAGGACGTCGTCTTCAAAGCTCGCGTCTGTGACGTGCACAATCGTGTCGCTGCTCACCAGAAACTACCTCCGTAATGGGTCGACCAGCGGTTGACGCTGCGCTGTAAGGCCGGTCAGCTGCCGATCTGTTGGGTCAATATTCGGTACGAAGAATGACTTCGAACTCGTTCGAAAAAGATCCGGGCGGGATAAGGACCGAGTGACTGTACGTGCTCGGTCGGGCACAATGCCGGGCGACTTAAGCCTCCGTAGAGAATGCCCTGAAAAAACCTGTATTGAGCCGTGCGCGTGCTCGTTGAAAACCAATCGTTGTGCGAAACATTCCCCGACGGGGGTCTTGTTTACGAGGAGCTTGGTGCCGGTGATCCGGTCGGGGCGGGTGCGGATGAATCCGCTCTGTTGAGGCTATTAGAACCGGCCCCATTTCAATTTGCAAGCCTCCAGGCCCCGCTTCCTGCACACACATCACAATAACCTGACTGACACGCACAATGTCCGAATCGCACCTCACTGAGCTGTCGTTCTCGAGCCTGCACCTGCCGGAAAGCCTGCAGAAAGGGTTGGCGGACGCGAACTTCGAACGCTGCACCCCGATCCAGGCACAGACCCTGCCGCATGCGCTCGCGGGACTGGACGTGGCCGGACAGGCACAGACCGGAACGGGAAAGACTGCGGCGTTTCTCGTCGCAATGTTTGCACGCTTGATTCGCGAGTCGGCGCCGGCCTCACGCAGCCTCAATGCGCCGCGTGCGTTGATCATCGCCCCAACGCGCGAGCTCGCCGTTCAGATCCATCGCGACGCCGAGGTGCTCGGCTCCCACACGGGACTGACGCTCGGACTCGCCTTCGGCGGCGTCGACTACGACAAGCAACGGCGCCACCTCGAGCAGGGCGTTGACATTCTAATCGGCACGCCCGGCCGCATCATCGACTTCGCCAAGCAACGCGTGATCGATCTGCGCTCGGTGCAGGTGCTGGTGCTGGATGAGGCCGATCGGATGTTCGACCTGGGCTTCATCTCGGACATTCGCTACATCTTGCGGCGGCTGCCGCCGCCCGAGCAGCGGCTCAATCTGCTCTTCTCCGCGACGCTGTCGCACCGCGTCCTTGAGCTTGCCTACGAGCACATGAACGATCCGACGCTCGTGCGCATCGAGCCCGACAAGATGACGGTCGACCGCGTGCGCCAGGTCGTCTATTACCCCTCGCTCGAAGAAAAGCCGCGGCTGTTGATCGCGCTGCTCCGGCAAATGGACCCGCGTCGCAGCATGATCTTCGTGAACACGCGCCGCGCGGCCGAGGAGATCGAAGCGATCCTGCGCTGTAACGGCTTCAACGCCGAGGCGATCTCGGGCGACGTGCCGCAGCACAAGCGCCTGCGCATGCTGCGCGACTTCCACGAGGGCACGCTGACCGTCCTGATCGGCACGGACGTCGCCTCGCGCGGCCTGCACATTCCGGACGTCAGCCACGTCTTCAACTACGACCTGCCGCAGGACCCCGAAGACTACGTGCATCGGATCGGCCGCACCGCGCGCGCCGGCGCCGAGGGCGATGCCATCAGCTTCGGCTGCGAGAACTATGTCATGTCGCTGCCCGACATCGAGGCGTACATCGGACGCAAGCTACCGGTGGCACCGATGCCGGAGTCCCTGCCCGAGATCGAGCTGCCGAATCCGGGACGCGACCGCCACCGCGCGCACGATCGTCACCACGGGAACGGCCGGGGCAGACCGCAGCGCTCGCGCAGGGACAAGCGAGAGCGCGAGCCGAAAGCCCAGCCGGCCGAAGCCGCCCCGCCCCCGCCGCCAGCTCCTGCGCCGGAACAGGCCGCCACGCCCGGCACCGAGCCCGCCCCGAAGCGCAAGCGTCGCCGCCGGCGCCGTCGTCGCCCGGAGCAGCCTGGAGCGGAGCCGCAGCCGCAACCCGAAGGGCGGCCGACCGAGCCGGAGTAATGGTCCGGCGACGCCGGTCATGCGGCGCATCTAAAGCGCTAGCAGATCGGCGACGCGAGCCACGGTCGGAAACCCGTCGACCTGACGCGCCTCCCGCGTCGAATCCGGGTGGCTGATCGCGAAAATCTGACCGATGCCGAAGGCGTGCGCCGCTTGGAGCACCGGCAGACTGTCGTCGACGAACAGCGCCCGCGCCGGATCGAGCGCAACGTGCGTACGCAGGTGTTCCCAGAATTTCGGATGTTCCTTCGGATAGCCGAAGTCGTGGGAGCTCACCACCCAATCGAAGTGGCGCGCGAGATCCGTCTGCGCAGCCTTGATCGCCACGCTCGCACGATGGGCGTTCGTGACGAGCGCCGTCTTGAGCCCGAGGCGACGCAGCGTTTCGAGGAACGCTTCGGCGCCCGGCAAGAATCGCACGCGCTCGCGCGCTTCGCGCTTGAGGGCCACCACGTCGAGATCGAGCTCGCGGCTCCAATAATCGAGGCAGTACCAATCGAGCGTGCCGCGAGTCGCCTCGAAGCGCGGCGCCAGCACTGCCTGAGCGCGCTCCAGCGTCAGGCCGTGACGTGCGGCATACCGCAGCGGTACCAGCTCCAGCCAGAAGTAGTTGTCGAAGCTCAGATCGAGCAGCGTGCCGTCCATGTCGAGCAGGACGATGTCGATCCGAGTCCAATCAGGCGCTTGCATGCTCAGGTTTTTTCCGTAGGAAGGCCGCGGCGAGCGGCGGCGTGGCTGTCCGTGTAGCATCGCAAGAACGCTGCGCCGAGGCGCGCACCGAGCGCTCGTGTACGGACACGGCTAGTATGTCATCGACCGCTCGCCGCCGGCTCGACTGACTGCCGCCGCTCGCAAGCCGCGCGACGTGAGACCACCCTGCACCGACGACACCCACCATGTTTCTCGACTGGACCACGCTCGTGCTCGCCTGCCTTGCCGCAGGCATCGCCTGGTTTTGGCACGACAGCCTGGCTGCGCGCGAAGTGGCGAACCGCGCCGCGGCCGAAGCGTGCGAGCGCCTCGCGCTCCAGCTCCTGGACGGCACAGTCTCGTTCGTGCGGCTGCGCATCCGCCGCAACAGCGCCGGCCGACTGGTTCTGCAGCGCACCTACGTGTTCGACTACACCGCCAACAGCATCGAACGGCGGCAAGGCTTCGTGGTGGTGACGGGACGTCACGTCGAGTCGATCGGCTACGCACAGGAAACGCGCGAGCCCATCCGTACCCAGCCCCCGCCGCCGCCCGAGCCGGCGTCGCAGGCAACGCCGGCGCGCGTCATCGAGCTGGACGCATGGCGCCGTGCGCGCTCGCGACGCGCAACGCCGCCGAGCCGCGACACAGAGCCCAGGGCATCGCGGGACGAAGAACAGTAATTGCGGCGCCCTTTCCGAGCGCGACGAAGTGCGCCGCCGCGCGCGGCTTGCGGTAAAGTACGCATTCCATGAGTGAGTCGGAAAACAAGGTCGATACTGAAACTTTCCGGCGCTTCGAGCGCCTGCGAGAGCTCAGGATCGAGCACCGCGATCTGGACGACATCATCAATCGTCTGCAGATGGACCTTTATGTCAACGAAGTCCAGTTGCGGCGCCTGAAGAAGCGCAAGCTCATGCTGAAGGATCAGATCGCCCGCCTTGAAAGCGAGCTGATTCCGGATTTGAACGCGTGAGCCGTCGCCCCGCGGTAGACATCCGTTGCGGCCCTGTCGCGGACAGGTCCGGTTGCTTGTCCTATGTCCGAGCTGCTGCGTAACCTCGCCCGCCACGTCGAATCGCTGCTCACGGCGCAAGCGCTGATTCAGATCGGCGCCGTCGTGGTTGCGGTATTGCTCGCGCTCTGGGCCAGCCGGCAGATCCGCGCAGCCGAACGCGCCAAGGCGGCGCTCGCCGAAAGCGGGCTCAAGGCGCGCGTCACCGAAGCCCTGCTCATCACAAGCCCGCACGCCACGGTCACGGTGCTGATCGCGGCCTTCGGCGGCGTTTTGCACGCGCTCAATCTCGACAGCAATATCGTCGACCACGCGATCACGCTGGCGGGTTTGCTGCTTCTCATCCGCATCGGCGTGTATCTGGTGCGCGTCTCGCTCGGCGATCGCACCAAAGGCTGGGGCAACACGCTCACGTTCCTGATCTGGGCCGTGCTCGCGTTGCACGTGCTCGGCTGGTTCGATCCGCTCGTCTCCGCGCTCGACAGCGTCGGCATCAAGACCACCAAGAGCCGCATCACGCTCTGGACGATCATCAAGATCCTGTTCACCGTCGGCGCCTTCATCCTGATCGCGGTGTGGATCGCGCGCTGGGTCGAGCGGCGCCTGATGGCGATGCAGGGCCTTGCGCTCAGCATGCGCATCGGCATCGCGAAATTCGCGCAGACCTTCCTGATCGCGCTGTCGATCCTGCTCGGCCTCAACGCGACAGGCCTCGATCTGACGACGTTGAACGTGCTGACCGGTGCGATCGGCGTCGGCCTCGGCTTCGGCTTGCAGGCCATCGTCGCCAACTTCATCAGCGGCTTCGTGCTGCTCATGGACCGTTCGATCAAACCCGGCGACGTCATCAGCTTCACCGGCACGACCGGCACCAGCACCGAGGGCTTCGGCTGGGTGCAGGAGCTGCGCGGCCGCTACGTGGTGATCCGCGATCGCGACGGCGTCGAGACGCTGGTGCCCAATCAGAACCTCATCACCAGCCAGGTCATCAACTGGAGCTACACGGATCCGCGCGTGCGCCTGAAGCTGCCCGTGCGCGTGAGCTACAAGGACGATCCGGAAAAGGCGCTCGCATTGCTGCTCAAGGCAGCCGAGGACCACAAGCGCATCCTGCGCGACCCGCCACCCGTCTCGCGCCTGATGGGCTTCAACGACTACGGCTTCGACATGGAGCTGCGCTTCTGGATCGCCGATCCGCAGGAAGGCGTCAACAACATCCGCTCCGACGTCAATCGTTCCATCTGGCGGCTCTTCAAGGAAAACGGTATCACCATCCCGATCGCCCAACGCGAAGTGCTGCTCGAGACGAAGCAACACGGTCCGCCGCCGCTACCGAACGACGATCCGATTGCGCGGGACGTGTAACCGCCATGACGATCCCACCGACCGCCCTGACCTTCCGCTTCATTCGCGCCAGCGGTCCCGGCGGTCAAAACGTCAACAAAGTCGCAAGCGCCGTGCAGCTGCGGTGCGACCTGAAAGCATGGCCGGCGCTTCCGGAACGCGTGCGTGCGCGCTTGCGCACCTTGGCCGGCCGACGTTTGACGGACGATGACGTCATCGTGATCACCGCGCAGCGCTTTCGCACGCAAGAGCAGAATCGGCGCGATGCGCTCGAGCGTTTCGAAGCGCTGGTGCGGCAAGCACGCATCGAGCCCAAGACACGCAAACCGACCCGCCCCACGCGCGCCTCGAAAGAGCGGCGCCTCGAAGCCAAGCAGCACCGCGGTCAGATCAAACGCAAGCGGACGAAAATACGCATCGACGACGAGTAACCCGCGCTCCGCGCTCGCAACGTCTCGCGCAGGGCGCCGCGCCTCAGAGCGCAACCGCAACGCCGAGCCTCAGCTGCGAATCGAGCTTCTTGTCGTAGTCGAGCAGGCTCTCGCCGTAACCGTTGAAATACTGCAGGAGCAGCCAGCCGGTCAGATCGCCGCCGCTCAGCTTCGAGAGGGGATACGACGCGTTGATCTCGATGCTGCCGTAGCTGCTGCGCGTACCCTTGCGCAGCGTTGCGCTAAAGTCGAGCCCGCCTTTGCTGCCGATACCGAACAGCCAGTCGACGTAACCTCGATAGTGGCTGAGCGTCGGATTCTCGCCGTCGGCGACGTAGTTGCGGATGAGCGGCGCCGCATAGGCGCGTAGCCCATCCGGATCGCCCAACGTCACCACCGGCCGCACATAGAACATGTTGTAGCTGCGCGAGTCGTCGCCGTCCTTGCCGTTCGATTCGTGACCTGCCCCTGCCTCGAAGCCGATGCGCAGTTGCCCGTCGAGGAAGCGATGCAGATCGTAGTTGGAGAAGAACAGGCGCGGCCGATAGCTCGAATCGCGAAACGGCTTCGACAGATCGTGCAGATCCCACAATGATGTCTGCGTGAAGGACAGGTACAGATCGTCGATCCAGGGAAGTTTCTCGGCGAGCCGGCCTTTGCCGTCGAACAGGCGATAGCGGAAGCTGATCTGAAACTTCGCATTGAGCCCGCCATCGCCGCCGATCAGAAAGTACACGGGCTCGTACGCCGACACGGGAATCGGCGGCGGCTTGTCGATCAATGCCGAGCGCTGCGGTATGCCCGCGGGGCCTTCCTGCGGCGCCTCGGCCTTGGCGAGCGCAGTTGCATCGTGCGGCTCGGCTGCTTGGATTTCGAGCAGCAGCGTGTTGGTCGCAATTCCCGTTGCGCTCAACGTTGCTGTGCCTTCCGCTTCGGCGGGCACGGCACCCTTGAGCGGAATGCGCACGAACGCGCCCGGCGGCACGACCAGCTCACCGCTCGCGTCCGCATCGAGCGAAAGGATGGTCACACCCGTTTCGGTTTCGAAGCGAACGTGCAGCGGCTGAGCGATATCGACTGCCAGGGGCTCGGCGCCATCGTTCGTAATGAGCAGCTCGAGCTCGAGCGGCGCTCCTGCGGCGAGCCGCGGCTCTTTCGTCGTGAGCAGCGCGTCGGCATGGATGAGCTGCGCCGCGAGAAAGAAGACTACGACCCACAACGGGCGCGCAACGGTGCTTCGCATGGCGTCTTCTCCTCCTCGATATCGTGCGCGCTGATCCAGTCCCTCGCGGGCCGGTGCGACGCCAAATCGGCATCCTAGCCGAATCGGCCGCGGCGGTGGTTGCGGAACGCCGTAAGCGTCCGCTGCATGCTCTCAACGGTGGGTGACTTGCAGCACGCTGTTACGAATCTGCTCGTGGAGCACGAGCTGCGCATCGTCGGCGACCGCATGGAGCATTTCGGTGAACGTCAGCCGCCCTTCGGCGTTCACGCCGAGCACGTTGCGCTTGCGCAGCAAGTCGATGAAGTTCTTGAACAACGCCTTGTCGAAGAATTCGGGCGAATTGAGCTCGTAGAGCAGCGACATGCGCTGCGCCATCAGCTGGCACTGCGTCTCGAGCACATCCTGGCTGATGCGCCCGCTGCCCGACTTGAGCAGCACGGCGATAACGAGGTAGTAGCGCTCGATGATCTGCACGGTGACCTGCGCGAGCACCGACAGCTGCACCGCCTCCAGCGAGCCCGTCGGCGGCCGGCGCCACGCGGCGCCGCTCTCGAGCGACTCGAGCAAACCGTGATTGGCGAGATCGTCGAGCGTCTCTCTCGCGCGCGCCGCGATCTCCTCCTCGCTCCAGCGCAAGAACAGCTCATCCCGCACGTACGGATAGATGCGCCACATGAGGCGCTGGATGTCCTCGGTGCGCATGGTGCGGTTGTTCAGGAAGCAGCACGCAATGAGCGAAGGGATCGCAATCAGGTGCAACACGTTGTTGCGGAAGTAGGTCATCAGAACCGAGTTCTCTTCCGTCATCCGCACCACATCGCCGAGCGGATGCTTGAGCCGCTCGATCAGACCCATGCGTTCGGCATGACGCACCATCGATGCGCCGTCGACGTCGGTAACCCACACCAGGTCCGAGTAAGGATCCTGCCGCAGCAAAGAGGCATAGAGCTCGAGCTGACGCACGAGATCGCTTTCGAGCATCGCCTGTTTGGGCGTTGCCAGCAGCACGAGCGCGATCAGATTGATTGGCGTCACGCACGCGGCGCTGTTGATGTTCGTCATGATCCGCGTGGCGAGCTCGTTGACCGCGCTCGGCAGCCACGTGGGACGCTCTTCTTTCTCGTTGCGCACCGGTGCCGGCGCATAGCGCTCGAGAATGTCCGCCAGCGCAATCGGCTCGCCGAAGCTTACGTGCACCTTGCCGTAGTGCTGACGCAACGCGGGCAGCGCCTTGATCAAGCCGAACACCGTCTCCTTCTGCTTCGGCTTACCGGAGAGCTCGCCGATATAGGTCTTGCCTTCGACCAGCTTTTCGTAGCCGAAATACACGGGCAGGAACACGACCGGACGGCGCGGGTCGCGCAGGTAGCTGCGAATCGTCATCGACAGCATGCCGGTCTTCGGCTGCAGCAGCCGTCCGGTGCGACTGCGGCCGCCCTCGATGAAGTACTCGATGGAATGGCCGCGCGCCATCATGAGCCCGAGGTACTTCATGAAGACCATCGTGTAGAGCGCGTTGCCCTTGAAGCTGCGCCGCAGATAGAACGCGCCGCCCTTGCGCAAGAAGCGCCCGACGATGGGCATGTTGAGATTGATGCCCGCCGCGATGTGCGGGATGGCATAGCCCTTGAAGTAGATGGCGTACGACAAGAGCAGATAGTCCATGTGGCTGCGGTGGCACGGGACGTAGATCACCTCGTTGCCGCCGTCCATGATCTTCTGGAGCTTCTCGACGTGATGCAGCTCGACACCGTCGTAGAGCTTGTTCCAGAACCAGGTCAGCACGCGCGCCATGATGGCGACGAAGATGTGCGAATAGTTCGCCGCGATCTCGTTGGCATAGCCTTGCGCGACTTTGAGCGCTTCGCGGCGCGTGATTTTCTTTGCGCGCATCTCATCGGCCATCGCGCGCCGCACGGCCGCCGCACGCAGCACTTGCGTGACGATCGTGCGTCGGTGCGACAAGTCGGGACCGATCGCGGCAGCGCGCTGACGCGCCACGGCCGTGCGCAGCACACGCGCCAAGCGGCGAACGGCGCGCGACGGATCGCCGCCTTCGGCCAGCACGGAGCGCAATGAAATCGGTTCGCCGAACTGCACGAATAGATTGCGTCCGTTGACGAGCACCGACAGAAAGCGTCGGAAGCGGCCGGCGCGCGCCCAGTTCTCCGCCAGCAGCACGCGCAACCACGAGCCTTCCTTGTCCGGCGCTCTGCCCCAGAGCACGTTGACCGGCACGAGATCGACCTCGAGCGACGGATCGGCGACCGCGGCCGCCACCAGGTGACGCAGAGGTGCGCCGATGCGCATGTCCACGCGATCGCCCCAGAAACCGGCCCGGCGTTCCAGGAACAGCACCGAGCGCGGCAGCTGCAACCGATCGAGCGCCTGCTGCGGGGACGGCAGACCTTGCTCTGCGCAGGCACGCTCGAGCGCGATCAAGTCGGCGACCGCAACCGTGCCGAGCACATAGCACGTCGCCCGCCCCTCCCTTGCGACACGGCGCTTGACGTCACTCGGCACGACAAGCGGCCGCGCCCACCACCTGAGCGGTGCACGCAGCAATTGTCCCCAGACACGGTCGAATCTGTTCAGATCGGCCATGAATTTCGTTCGATACCGAAAGCGGCGCTAATCACGCTCGCCCTGTTCGAGCGCTTCGTTCAACTGGTCCATGCGCCCGCGACTGGTCTCTGACACATGGCGCGCCTTATCGAGCGTGCCGTGCATCTCTCCAAAGACGGTGTCTTCGATGGGCGGCGTCTCGCGCGTCGCTTCTTCGTTGCCGCACGCGCCGATCATGAGCGTCGCACCGATGATGCACGCACCCCAGTATCTGCTCGTCATGGATGAGCCCCCTGCCAACGAGAAATCATAGCGGACCGCCCTGCGCACCGATGCAGGCACTGCGGCGGCACGTGAAGAAGCGGGCCAAGCCTTCGTCGTATGCCGCAGCGTCAACCGCTGCGCAGCAGCCGTCTCAGAAACTGATCGAGCAGCTCGCAGATCTCGGGAATGTGCGCCGTCAGGCGGTGATCCGAATCGAGCACGTGCAGCTCGCACTTGTATTGGCGAGCGAAACGAATTGCGTTGTCCACCGGGACGATGTCGTCGTTCCAACCGTGCACGATCGCGATCGGACAGCTCGCCGGCACCGGCGTGTATTGTTCGAAGCCAGGCATGAAGAACGCGGGCGCGAGCAGGAACATGCCGCGCGTCGGCACTTGCGATGAGACGGCAGCGGAGACGTGACCGCCGAGGCTCGAGCCGACCAGGATGAAATCGCCCGTGCGTTCCTTGCAGAACTCGAGCAGCTTCTGCACGCGCGCCAAGGGATCGTCGATGCCGCGATAGTCGACGGATTCGACCGCAAGATCATGGCGACGCGCGACTTCCGCCATCGCAGTGATCTTGGCGCCCCAAGGTTCGCTGTCCTTACCGTGCGAGAAGATGATCGTGGTCATGGGTGTAGTGAATCTGAAACCGGAAGCAGAGAATTCTGCTTCCGGTCGTGGCTGTCAACCGTCGTCCGACGGAGTCTGCTCGGTCCCGAGCGCCGCGAAATCGAAAACGCGCGGATCCGCAAGGTGCGACGGCACGACATTGCAGATGCTCGAGAAGATCGCTTCGGTTCGGCCCGGATACTGCCGCTCCCACTCCTGGAGCATGCGCTTGATCTCCGCGCGCTGCAGGTTCTCCTGCGAGCCGCACAGATTGCAAGGAATGAGCGGAAACGCGCGCGCACGCGCGTAGCGCGCGATGTCGGCCTCCGCCACGTAAGCGAGCGGACGAATCACGATGTGCTTGCCGTCCTCGGAACGCAGCTTCGGCGGCATCGCCTTGAGCTTGCCCCCGAAGAACATGTTGAGGAACAACGTCTCGACGATGTCGTCGCGGTGATGACCGAGCGCAATCTTGGTGATGCCGTTCTGCGCCGCATACCGATACAGCGCACCGCGCCGCAGTCGCGAGCACAACCCGCACATGGTCTTGCCTTCGGGAATGACGCGCTTGACGACGCTATAGGTGTCCTGCTCGATGATGTGGAAAGGCACGCCGAGCGCGCTGAGATATTCCGGCAGCACGTGCGCCGGGAAGCCCGGCTGCTTCTGATCGAGATTGACCGCGACGAGCTCGAAGCGCACCGGCGCGCTTCGCTGCAGCGACAGCAGGATGTCGAGCAGCGTGTAAGAGTCCTTGCCGCCCGAGAGGCACACCATGACGCGATCGCCGTCCTCGATCATGCGATAGTCGTCGATCGCTTTGCCCACGAGCCCGCGCAAGCGCGCCTGCAGGCGTTTGAAGTTGTTCGACGGCGAAGACGGCAGCGCGGACATGATGGTGCTCGGATACCCGGCTAGGCGGCAGGAAGAGTCAGCGCATTGTACGGCAAGCGTAGCTCATCCCAGCGGCCCTTATTCCAAGTACTTCCCTTCCACGTACCGCAGCCAAGCCGCCGCCGACAGCGGCCGACCGGTGGCGTTCTGAATGAGCTCGGACATGCTGAACCGCGAGCCGTGGCGGTAGATGTGCTCGCGCAGCCAGTCGAAGAGCCCCGTGAAATGGCCTACGGCGATTTCCTCATCGAGCTGCGGGCGAGCAATGCGGATCGCCTCGTAGAGCTGTGCGGCGATGACGGCGCCGATCGTGTAGGACGGGAAATAGCCGAACGAGCCGACGGCCCAGTGAACGTCCTGCAGACATCCTTCTGCGTCGTTCGCCGGACGCACGCCCAAGCGATCGTGCATGCGCTCGTTCCACACCTCGGGAATGTCCTTAACCTTGAGCTCGCCGCTCAAGATCTCTTTTTCGAGCTCGTAGCGCAGGACGATGTGCATGCTGTAAGTCACCTCGTCGGCATCGACCCGAATCAGGCTGCGGCGTACGCGCGTCAACAGACGGTACAGATTCTCGACTTCCCATTCGGGTCCCGATACGCCGCCGATGCGCTCGAGGAGCGGACGCAAGTAACGCAGGAACGGACGGTTGCGCGAAATCAGCATCTCGAGCAGCAGCGACTGGCTCTCCTGCATTGCCATGCCGCGATCGCGTCCGACCGGTTGACCGCGCCACGCCTCGGGCAGCCCGAGGTCGTACATCGCATGTCCGGTCTCGTGCAGCACGCCCATGAGCCCGCTCAAAGGTTCCGTGGCGACGAAACGCGTCGTGATACGAATGTCGCCGGGCGCCCCGCCCGTGAAGGGATGCTCGCTCTCGTCGAGCCGACCGCGCTCGAACTGAAAACCGATGGCCTTCATCAATTCGATCGCGATCTGTTTTTGTTTCGCCGGCGCGATGCGGCCTGTGAGCTCGAGCGGCGGGGACTTGGCCTGGATGTCGATCGCCTCCTGAATCAGCGACGGCAGACGCCGCACCAACGTCGTGAAGATCGCATCGATCTCTTTGACGGTGAGGCCCGGGCTGAACTCATCGACGAGCGCATCGTAGGGGCTCAGATCGAGCGCATTACCGAGCAACGCGGCTTTGTCGCGCGTGAGGTTGACGACTTCCTCCAGACAGGGAGCGAAGATGCTGAAGTCGCTCTTCTGTTTGGCTTCCACCCAACACACCTCGGCCTTGGCAGTCGCCTTTGCCAGACGCGAGACGAGATTCTGCGGAGTGGCAATGGCGTGCTCGCGCTCCCGGCGCATCTCCCGCAGGTTGGCGAGCTGCCAATCCTCGAGCCCCTGCGAATTGGCCTCCGCGCGATCGAGCAACCGCGAGACACGCGGCGAGCTGACGAGCGCGTGACACTCGGTTTCGAGCGCGGCGAGCTGCTCGCCGCGCAGATCCGCACTGCCGCGCGGCATCATGACGGCCGAGTCCCACCGCAGGACCGAGGCCGCCGTACGAAACGCGTGTAGGCGTTTGAACTCCTGTTCCAGTTGTTGGTAAGGCGTCAGCGCCATGGAAGCTATGACTTTGCGGCAAACGAAAAGCCATTGTACCGGGGCGCATGGCCCCGAAGGCGCCTTGCGAGCAGGCCGGAAAGCGTCGCAGGCCGCCGACCACAGCACGCTCCCTACGACTTAAATTATTGATCTTACTTGAGTTTATGGGCAGGCGCGGAGGCAACTGAACTTGCACGCACGCATGCGGTCAAACGATTTGCCTCCTGCGTGCACAATCCATCGGACGTGCGAGAGTGACGAAGCCGGCGACGCCCGTGGTCGCCGGCTTTCTTGTTTGCGTCAAGCGCGCGCCCGTTGCGTGCGCAGCGCCTCGATGAGTTTCGAGGTGTGCTCCGGCGACAGCGTGTTCTTTGCGACGACGCTGTAGACGACGGGCACGACATAGAGCGTGAGCAGCATGGAGAACGTCACGCCGTAGACGATCACCGCCCCGATCGCGCGGCGACTCTCCGCACCGGCGCCAGTCGCCAGCATCAGCGGCACGGCACCGAACACCGTACACAAGCTCGTCATCAACACCGGGCGCAAACGAATCGCCGATGCCTGCACGATCGCTTCCATGAATTCCTCGCCGCGATCGCGCAACTGATTGGCGAACTCCACGATGAGGATGCCGTTCTTCGCCGCCAGGCCGATCAGCATGATGCAGCCGATCTGACTGAAGATATTGATCGAGCCGCCCGAGAAGTACAGCCCGAGCAGCGCGCCCGCCACCGCGAGCGGCACCGTCATCATGATGATGATCGGATGCTTGAAGCTCTCGAACTGTGCCGCGAGCACGAGGAAGACGATCGCGAGCGCGAGCGCGAACGTCGCATACAGCGCGCCGCCCGAACGCACGTACTCGCGCGACTCGCCGTCGTAGTTGATCTGCGCGTGCGAGGGCAGCTCGGTACGAACCAGCTCTTCGAAGTATCGCAACGCCTCGCCGAGCGAATAGCCCGGTTTCAGATGCGCCGTGATCGTGATCGAGCGCAGCCGGTTGAAACGCTTGAGCTCGCGGGCGCCGGCCGTCTCCGTGACCGTCACCAGATTCGACAGCGGCACGAGCGTGCCGGTCGTCGCCGAGCGCACGTAGATATTGTTCAGATCGTTCGGCGATGCGCGATCCTCGTCGCGCGCCTGCAGGATGACGTTGTATTCCTCGCCGCGATCGAGGAAGCGCGTGACGATACGCGAGCCCATCATGGTCTCGAGCGTACGCCCGACCGCGGCGAGCGAAACACCGAGATCCGCGGCGCGATTGCGATCGACCGACACGTTGAGCTGCGGCTTGCGCGGGTAGAAGTCCGAGTCGATGTTGGTGAGCCCCGGATTCTCGGCCGCCTTTGCCATGATGATGTCGCGCCACGCCGCGAGCTCCTCGTAGTCGCCGCCGCCGAGCACGATCTGCACCGGCGCGCCGCCGCCGCGAATGCCGAGCCCGGCCGGCGTGCCGACGCCGATGCGAACCGGCAGATCCTGCAGGCGCTCGCGCAGCCGCCCCGCGATCTCGCGCGCCGACTCGTCGCGCTGGTCCCAGCTGGTCAGCACGAGGAACAGCCGGCCGACGTTCACGTCGCCACCGCCGCCGAATCCGCCCAGACGCGTCTGGAAACGCGCGACGGTACCGCGCTCGACCTCTTCGAAAACGACCTTCTCGACCTGCTTCAGGTATTCGTCGACGTATTGCAGGCTCGCGCCCTCGGGCGCCGTCACCGCGATCCACACGCGCTGGCGATCTTCCGCGGGCGTGTATTCCGACGGCAGCGCCATGAAGAGTGCGACGGCCAGCGCCACTGCCGCCGCGCCGGATGCGAACACGAGCGGGCGATGCGCCAGCGCCCAACGTACGGAACGCTCGTACCAGGCCGACAGCCAGCGGAAGAATCCGTCCAGCGTCTGCGCGACGCGCCCGCGCTCGATGCCGCGCACGAAGACCTTCGAGCTCAGCATCGGCACTAGCGACAGCGACACGATCGCCGAGATGGCGATCGCCGCAGCGACCGCGATGCCGAACTCACCGAAGAGCCGCCCGACGTTGCCCGGAATGAAGGACATCGGCATGAACACGGCCATCAGCACGAGCGTCGTCGCGATCACCGCGAAACCGATCTCGCGACTGCCCTCGAGCGCACCGAGCAGCGGCGGCTCGCCGAGCTCGATACGGCGCACGATGTTCTCGAGCACGACGATCGCATCGTCGACCACGATACCGATCGCCAGCACCGCACCGAGGAGCGTCAGGACGTTGATGGAGAATCCCGCAATGGCCATCACGATGCACGCCGCGATGATCGAGACGGGAATCGTCACGGCCGGGATGATCGTCGCGCTCACGCTGCCCAAGAACAGATAGATCACGATGAGCACGAGGATGAGCGCCACCACGAGCGCGTGCACGACTTCATAGAGCGATTCGCGCACGAACACCGAATCGTCCGAACTAATGGTGATATCGATGTCGGGCGGCAGCGTCTGCTTGACGCGTTCGAGCTCGGCGCGCACGCCGCTCGACACCTCGAGCACGTTCGCCGTCGATTGCGGCACGATGCCGAGACTGATGCCGGTCTGGCCGTCGTTGCGCGAGATCGAACGCAAATCCTCGGCGGAGAGCTCGACGTCCGCCACTTCGCCCAAGCGCACGAGATAACCGTCTGGACCGCGACCGACGACGAGCTGCGCGAAATCGGTCGGCGTCCGCAGGCCCGTGTCGGTGCGCAGCGTGAACTCGCGATCGATCGATTCGATGCGTCCCGCGGGCAGCTCGACGTTCTCGGCGCGCAGGGCTTCCTCGACGTCCTGCACGGTGAGCCGCCTGGCGGCCAAGGCTTCGCGATCGAGCCAGATGCGCATCGCGTAACGGCGCTCGCCGGCAATGAACACCTGCGCGACGCCGGTCACGACCGAGAAGCGGTCTGCCAGATAGCGCGAGACATAGTCGGACAGCTCGAGCGCGTTGCGCTGGTTGCTGACGACATTGAGCCACATGACGGGATCCGAGCTCGTGTCGACCTTGGAGATTTCCGGCGGCTCGGCTTCCGGCGGCAGATCGTTGAGCACGCGCGCGACACGGTCGCGCACGTCGTTCGCTGCGCCGTCGATGTCGCGTTTCAAGCTGAATTCGATCGTCACGCGCGAGCGGCCGTCCTGGCTCGATGAGGTGATCTTCTCGATCCCCTCGATGCCCGCGATGCGGTTCTCGATCGGTTGGGTGATCTTCGATTCGACGACGGACGCCGACGCGCCGCGGTAGACGGTGTCGATGCTGACGATCGGCGGCTGCGTGTTCGGCACCTCGCGCACGGACAGACGCGACATCGCCATCAAGCCGATGATCGTCAGCAGCAAGCTCACGACCATCGCGAACACGGGCCGGCGAACCGAGACGTCCGAAAGGATCATGTCGGCGTCTCCACGGTCGGATGCGTCACGTCGGCCTGCACGCGTACGGGCAGACCGTCGCGCACGTTCAAGACGCCGTCGACGATCACGACGTCATCCGGCGTGATTCCTGCGAGGATCTCGACCTCGCCCGGCCTGCGCCGGCCGATGCGCACCTCGCGCTTGCGCGCGAGCCCGCCGTCGACGACGAACACGTAGTGCCGATTGTCCTCGGGCACGATGGCGCGCTCGGCCAGCATGAGCGCTTCGGGCTCGGCCTGCACGAGCTGGACGGTCATGAACATTCCCGGATGCAGCCGCCGCTGCGCGTTGTCGATGAGCGCGCGGATCGTGACGGAGCGCGTGGCCGGATCGACACGGGTACCGATGCTCGCCACGCGTCCCTCGAACGAGACGCCTGGATACGCATCGGTGCGCGCCACTACCGGCAAGTCGCGCTTCAGGATGGCGAGGAACACTTCGGGCACGGCGAAATCGAGCTTGACGACGCTCAAGTCGTCGAGCGTCGTGATCACCTGACCGGGATTGACCAAGCTGCCGACGCTCACGTTGCGCAAACCGACGCGCCCGGCGAACGGCGCGACGATCGTGCGATCGGCGAGGCGCGCACGTGCCGCCGCTACGCGCGCTTCATTGGCGAGCAGCGTGGCTTGCAGCTGATCGCGCTGCGCTTCCGAGAGCGCCTGCGTGCGATACAGCTCTTCGCTGCGCTTGAATTGACTGCGGCTTTCGCTCAGCGCCGCTTCCGCCGCCGCCAGCTCGGCGCGCGCTTCGGCGCTGTCGAGCTCGACGAGCAGCTGGCCCTTGCGCACGTGCTGCCCTTCCTCGAAGTGGATCGCGACGACGCGATCGGTCACCTTGGCCGTGATGTCGACGGATTCGTTCGCCCTGACGGTGCCGAGCGCTTCGACGGCTTGGGCGAAGGGTTTGATCTGCGGACGGGCGACGGCCACGCTGGCCGCGAGCGGACGCGGCCCCGCCGCATTCGCATTGGGTGCAGGCGGGCCGCCCGAATTCGCACCGAAGCGTAGCCAGACAATCGAGGCGACGACTGCCAACGCCGCAAGGCCGAGAACGAGCCCGCGGAAGTTCACACGTTCTGACACTATTCCACCGAGAGCAGCGAACGACGATGATGGAGCGGTCGTCGAAACGAGATGCTGCTAGGCACGCGCTCACGAGCGCGAACGACCGCAGTACCTCACGGTACTCAGCGCGCGCGCCAACGCCAGCAAAGAAAAGTGAAATTGCCGGCTACGTCCGTTTATTAGGCCGGCTCGGCATCCGATGCGTCAGAGATGCCCTCAAACAGCGCCGTGCTCAGATAGCGTTCGCCCGTGTCGGGAAGCATGGCGAGGATGACCGAGCCTTCCGGCGCGTTGCGCGCCACCTGCAGCGCGGCGGCAAACGTGGCACCCGAGGAAATGCCGCAGAAGATACCCTCCTTGCTCGCCAGCAGCCGCGCCGTCTCGATCGCCTCCTCGTCCTTGACCTGCACGATCTGATCGGGCACCGAGCGATTGAGCACGCTCGGCACGAAGTCGGGCGTCCAGCCTTGGATCTTGTGCGGCTTGAACTCCCCGCCGCTCAACAGCGATGCGCTGGCCGGCTCGGCCACGATGATCTTGGTGTTCGGACGCGCCTTCTTGATCATCTCGCCGGCGCCGGTGAGCGTGCCGCCGGTACCCCAACCCGTCACCCAGAAGTCGAGGCGCTTGCCGGCGAAGTCGCTCAGGATCTCAGGCCCGGTCGTGTTGCGGTGGTACTCAGGGTTCGCCGGATTGTCGAACTGGCGCGCCAGGAACCAGCCGTGCTTTTTCGCGAGCTCCTCCGCCTTGCGCACCATGCCCGTGCCGCGCTCGGCGGCAGGCGTCAGGATCACCTTCGCGCCGAGCATGCGCATGATCTTGCGCCGCTCGACCGAGAAGGTCTCGACCATGACTGCGACGAACGGATACCCCTTCGCCGCGCACACCATCGCGAGCGCAATGCCGGTATTGCCCGAGGTCGCTTCGACCACGGTCTGACCCGGCTTCAGCAACCCGCGCCGCTCGGCATCCTCGATGATCGCGATGGCGAGACGGTCCTTGACCGACGAGAGCGGATTGAAGAACTCGCACTTCACGTACATGGTCGTGTGCGCGGGCGCGAGGCGATTGATCCGCACGATGGGGGTGCGACCGATGGTCCCGAGGATGCTGTCGTAGATCATGGTTTTGGGAGGTGCGGTTGGAGTGAGAGGCCCAAGATTACGGCGGCAACACGATGCCGTCGAGTGGCACAACGAACACGAGACAAACGATGCACTTCGTGCTGAGTCTCACGCGCCGCGCCGCCGCGCTCGACCCTCCTCATCGCGGGCACTCAACCACTTCGCGATGCACGTCGGAATCTGCGTTTGCGCTGCAGCGCTCACATAGATACCGATATGCCCACCGTTGAAACTGTGCTCGGTGTAATCACGCGTCCCCACCACCCGCGCGAGCGCACGGCTGGCATCGGGCGGCACCAAGTGATCGCGTTGCGCATAGATATTGAGAACGGGCATGCGCACGTTGCCGAGATCGACCCGCTCCCCGGCGATCTCGAGCGTGCCGTTCACGAGGCGGTTCTCCTTGACCAATCGATTGATGAACTCGCGATAGAGCTCGCCCGGGTGATCCGGGCTGTCGAAGATCCATTTCTCCATGCGCACGAAGTTCTCGAGCGCCGCGCGGTCCGTCGGCTGATCGAAGATCGCGACGTACTTCTGGCTCATGAGCCGGTAGGGCATCAACGCGAGAAAGACAGCGTTGAGCATCGAGCCGGGCACGTTGCCCATCGTGTCGACCAGCGCATCGATGTCGATCCCGTCGCTCCACTTCGTGAGCAGATTGTCGGGCGTGCGGAAGTCGACCGGCGTGACCATCGTGATGAGATTGCGAATGCGCTCCGGGCGCAGTGCAGCATGGCACAAGCTGAATGTGCCACCCTGGCAGACGCCGAGCAGATTCACCTTGGACACGCCCGCATGCGCAGCGGCGGCGTCGATGCAATTGCCCAGATACCGCAGCGCGTAGTCCTCGAGCCCGCGCAAGCGATCCGCACCGTCAGGATAGCCCCAGTCGATGAGGTACACGTCGATGCCGCGCTCGAGCAATCGCCGGATCAGCGAGCGATCCGGTTGCAGATCCATCATGTAGGGTCGATTGACGAGCGCATAGCAGATGACGAGCGGCGTGCGAAGACGCGCCGGCACGTTCTCATGCGGCTCGTAGCGATAGAGCACGACCTTGTCTTCGCGATAGATCGCCGTCTTCGGCGCGGTGCCGATCTCGGGATCGCCCACATCGGCAAGCGCTCGCGCGCCCTGCTCGAGGCGATTCAACCACTCGCTCATGCTGCGAGCGAGGAATTCTTGCGGATTCGAGCCTGTCATGAGCGGCGCCCCTTCTTCTTGGCCTTCTCTTGGGCCTTCTTTCCTGCGTCCTTGGCCGCGCTTCGTCGTGCAGCCTTCGCGACGGACGCACGGCGTGCCGTAGCGGCAGCGGTGGCATCGCCTTTGAGCTGCGCGAGCTGCTCGCGCAGCGCGCGCAGCTCGCGATGCACGCTGTTGAGCTCAGAACGTGTCGGCAAATCGAATTGGCGCAGCAGCTGTTCCAGGATCGCTTGCTGCTTGGCACGAACGCGCACAGCCGCGTTCGCGAGCTCAGCTTGCAGACGGCAATACCCCTCGCTGTGCGCCATGCCCGCGTAGGCTTGCTCGCCGCACTCGACCCACAGATCGTACAGCTCGCGCATGTTGGCGAGCGGACGATTCTCCTGACTGCGCGTCTTGATGAGCCGTTCCAGCCGATCCAATGCATCGGTATGGACGGCCATCATCTTGGCAAGCACCTCGGCTTCGAGCTTGCGGTACTCGGCTTGTGCGGCCAGCAGATCGCGCCAGGCCTGTTCGTACTCGCGGCCCCAGCCGAGCGGCACGCCCTTCGACGGCAACCCTGCACGCACGAAACGCTCGTACAGCTTGCGCCAGTCGTCACCGAGCTGTTGCATGAGCAAGCTCAAATCGGGGTTACCCGACTCTGTGCCCGCGGCACCCTCTTGGGAACCCGCCCCGCCAGCTTGCGCTTGCTTGAGCTTCTCGCGCTGCTCGTCGATCCAAGCTTGCGCCCAGTTCTCGTTGGTCTCTTGCCCCTGTCCCATCGCGAGCGGCCCGGTCGGCCTATGTTGCACTGCCAAATTCAGCCCGTTAGAGTACCTGCGCATGCAACGGCGCGCGAGCGATATCTGTCGCTCGATGCGAACGCGGGCGCTTAGCGGACCTAAAGGCTCGTCCCGCGCCATTCCATCAACGGCGGCTGCGGCCAGGACGGTCCTGCGCCTCGATCTCGCGCTATCCCATGAGCAACGAACGCGTCATCAAGAAATACGCCAATCGCCGGCTCTATGATGCTTCGCAAAGCAAGCACATTACCCTCGACGACATTCGTAAGATGATCATCGCGGGGGAGCGCATTAAGGTCATCGAGGACAAGACCAACGAGGACATCACCCGGCTCATCCTGCTGCAGGTGATCGCGGATCAAGAGCAATTCGGCCGCCCGATCCTCTCCACCTCGTTCCTGGAATCGCTCATTCGCTTTTACGGCAATTCCCTGCAAGGCTTTCTGAGCACGTATCTCGAGAAAAGCGTCGAGACCTTCATTCACCAGCAGGAGCTGCTGCATGCCCAGCTCGCCAAGATGATGACCGCAGGGCCACTCGGCGCGATGTCGGAGCTCACGCGCCAGAACCTCGAGCTCTGGTCGCGCATGCAAGAGACGATGTGGTCCGCCTTCGCCCCGCCGAAGGACAAACCCAAGGACGACAAAGCCGACGAGAAACCGAACGACGACAACGACGAGAAGCCATAGGACACGCTACCGTCGCGCTCCTTCCCGAGCTCTCCCGCGCTTCTTCAGGGCAGCAGCAGATCTCAACCATGCGCATCGCGTTCATTGCTTCCGAGGTGACGCCCCTTGCCAAGACCGGCGGTCTTGCAGACGTCGCAGGCGCGCTGCCGCGCCATCTGCACGATCGCGGCCACGACGTGCGCGTGTTCATGCCGCTTTATTCGAGCATCGGCGAGCGCGCAGCTCATGCAACTCCGGTGGCAACCGCGCAGGATGTGCCGTTGCATCTCGGCGCGCATTTCTATCGTTTCTCGATTCTCGAGAGCCGACTGCCGCAGACGAACGTGCCGCTTTATTTCGTGCACTGCCCCGAGGCGTACGATCGGCCGAGCATCTACACGCAAGGAGCGGACGAGCATCTGCGGTTCTTGGTGCTGCAGCGCGCGGCGCTCGATACCTGCCAGCGTTTGCCGTTCGCACCGCAGATCGTTCATTGCAACGATTGGCACACCGGGCTCGTGCCGCTCATGCTGAAGAGCATTTACGCATGGGATCGGCTCTTCGCCGGCGCGCGCTCGATCGTGTCGATTCACAACATCGGCTATCAGGGCATCTTCGGCACCGAGACCGTCTACGACATCGGCGGCGAGGTCCGCCACCTGCTGACGCCGGACACGAATGCCGGCGGGCCCATCAACTGGCTGCGCGAAGGCATCCGTCACGCCGATCGCGTCACGACCGTGAGCCCAACGTACGCACAAGAGATTTGCACGCCGCTCGGCGGACACGGCCTCGATGCCGATCTGCGCGCCCGCACCGACGGCGTAATCGGCATCTTGAACGGTGTCGACTACAGCGAATGGGATCCGGCGACGGATCGCTACCTCAAGCATCATTATTCGCTCGCGGATCTGTCTGGTAAGGCTGCCACCAAGCGTGCCCTGCTCGATTGGCTCAATCTCGCCGTCCCCGATACGACGCCGCTCCTTGGCCTCGTCTCGCGGCTCGTACCGCAGAAGGGTTTCGACTTACTGTTCGATACGCTGCCCGAGATCCTCGCAACGCGCGAGCTCGCCTTCGTCGCGCTCGGTAGCGGCGAGGAGCGCTATGAGCTGTTCTTCGCCGAGATGCAGCGGCGGTTCCCGGAACGTGTCGTATTCCATCGCGGCTACAACGAGGAGCTCGCGCATCTGATCGAGGCGGCGAGCGACATGTTCCTCATGCCGTCGATGTACGAGCCGTGCGGGCTCAATCAGATGTACAGCCTCAAGTACGGCACGGTGCCGATCGTACGACGCACTGGCGGGCTCGCCGATTCGGTGCAGATGTGGGATCCCCACACGCGGCAGGGGACGGGCATCGTCTTCAACGATTTCGATGCCGGCGGCATTCGCTGGGCGCTGCACACGGCGCTCGATCTCTACAAGGATCGCGACGCCTGGCTGCAGATGGTGCGCAACGGGATGGCGCAGGACTTCTCGTGGGAACGCCAGGTGCTCGAATACGAGGCGCTGTATCGAACGCTCATCGAAGCGTAGCGGACATCGTATTACCCGGCGCTGACATCAGCGCATCGTCGCCAGATCGACGACGCCCGTCTCGTGGAACGGAATCTTCTTGAGCATGGCGATGTCCGTCAGGACCCGGCCTTGGATCTCGTAGCGCACCTGCGACTTGCCCTGTAAGCGCGTCAGCAGCCGCGCAATGCTGCTCGCGAAGTTGGTGCGCACGGTGACGTCGAACTCCGTTTCGCCATTTGCCGGAACGACGAACGCCCGCGGAGTGGTGCCCTCGGCAAAGCTGTCACCCTCGAGAAAGAGCTCGTATTCGATACCGCGCACCGGTAGCTCACGATCGTTCGGGTTGCGCACGTGCAGCCTGACGAGAAAGGTCTGACTGAAGATGTCGCCCGAGGTCATCGCGGCACCCACGACCTTGAGCTCCGGCGCCTCGAGCCGCGGCGCCAGCGCCGCACAGCCTGACAACATGGCGATCATCAGCGCCAGCACGCAAAACGATGCGCAACGAGCTCTCATCGATTCCTCCTTTCAGAGACGGGAAGCGCAGCGCGTGAGCGCCGCCTTTGCGATCTCGATTCCGGACAGTCCCGCGACTGCTATCGTTGCAGCTTGGCGAGCATGTCGCGGGTCACGAGCACTACGCCTTTCTCCGAAATGTAGAAGCGCCGCGCGTCTTCTTGCGGATCCACGCCGATCTGCACGCCACGCGGCACCACGCCGCCGGTGTCGATGATCGCCTTCTTGATGGTGCAATCCGGGCCGATCCGTACGTCGGGGAAGATGACCGAGCGTTCGACGTAGCTGCGCTCTTCCACCCGCACGTTCGAGAAGAGCAGCGACTGATTGACGTGCGCACCGGAGATGATGCATCCGCCCGAGACCATCGAATTGATGGCCATGCCGCGCCGCCCGTCTTCATCGAGCACGAATTTCGCAGGCGGGTACTGCCGTTGATAGGTCCAGATCGGCCACTGCTCGTCGTAGATATTGAGCTCGGGATTGACGTGCACGAGCTCCATGTTTGCCTCGTAGAAGGCATCCACCGTACCGACGTCGCGCCAGTAGTGTTGCACGCCCGTGCGCACGTCCGTGAACGGATAGGCATATACCTTGAGCGACTTGAGCGCCTCGGGAATGATGTTGCGGCCGAAGTCGTGCTGCGTATCCGAGCGCTGTGCGTTCTCTTCCAGCAAGCGATACAGCAGGCTCGCCTTGAACACGTAGATACCCATCGAACCGAGCGCATAGTCCTCGCGGCCGGGAATGCCCTCGGGATCCTTGGGCTTCTCGGTGAACTTGGTGATCCGGTAGTCCCTATCGACGCTCATCACGCCGAAGCCGGTTGCCTGCTCGCGCGGCACTTCGACCACGCCCACGGTGATGTCGGCCTTCTTCTCGACGTGCGAGGCGAGCATCGGACCGTAGTCCATCTTGTAGATGTGATCGCCCGCGAGCACGAGGATGTGGCGCGGATGGTGGAGCTTGATGATCTCGAGGTTCTGATAGAGCGAATCGGCCGTGCCTCGATACCAGAAATCGCCGAGCTGCTGCTGGGCTGGGATGATCTCGATGAACTCGCCGAGCTCGCCGCGCAGATAGCCCCAGCCGCGCTGGATGTGCTGGATGAGCGAATGCGCCTTGTACTGCGTCATCACTTGGATGCGGCGGATGCCCGAGTTGACGCAGTTCGAGAGCACGAAATCGATGATGCGGAACTTGCCGCCGAAGGGCGTGGCCGGCTTGCAGCGAAAATCGGTGAGGTGCTTGAGCCGCTCGCCGCGGCCGCCCGCCATCACGACGGCCAACGTATTACGTGTCAGGCGACTGACGTAACGCCGCGCCGCTGCCTGCCGTTGAGTCAGCGGTCCGCTCAGTTGGTCTTCGATCGAGTCGGGCGTTACCCTATCCTGCATGTCGTTGTCTCTCGCGCTGCGCTCGTGCCGTGCTGGCATGGACATATTAGCCGACATCTCCGGCCCGCGCGCCAGAGCGCGCTGCGCCGCTTGCCTCGCGTAAGGTCATTCGGCATTGTCCGACCCCATCGACCCCGTACGATAGTTACTCATCCGTGACTCGCCTCGCTGCACATCGCTGCGTCCGGCTCGCGATGGCGAGCGGCCTGCTCGGCGCGCTCGTCGGCCCGCTGGCAGATGCTGCACAGAGCGATGACGCTCCGAGCGCAGCGCCGCCTGCGCAGTGCCTGCCGACAGGCGACGGCTATCTCAAGGCGCGCCTGTCGGGCGCGCTCGCTGCAGAGATCGACTGGGGAAACGACGGAACCGAGTGCACGGGCGCAACCCGGCCGGACGGCGGCCTGCGGCTGCGCTTCAGCCGCTACGATGCCGCAAGCGCGAGCCAGCTCGTGCTGGTCTTCGGCATCGCAGGACTGAAAGAAGGCGAAGCGGCCAAGTCCGTGCCGGTCAACCTGACGATCATTCGCGAAGGGGCTGGCGAGTTCTACGGCACGCAAGGCGACGACAAATGCGCACTCGACGAAGTCCGCCAAATCGCGCTCGTCGGCCCGCCGTTTCGGACGCGCCGCTACCGCGTCGTTGCGCGCGGGTACTGCACGGAGCCCGCGCGAGCGGTGCAAGGCAAGGGCGCGGTGCTCCTGTCACGCTTCGATTTCGCCGGCATCGTCGCCTTCGACGACGAGGATCCTTCGACTGACCCAACGCCCTCGCAACAATGACAGCTCAACTCTCGCGTCTGCTGGCCCTTGCCAGCCTGCTTACGATCGTTGCCTGCACCGCGCTCGCCAGCGATACGGAGGAGCTTGATCGGCTCTTTCTGCGCTCGACCTTGCAGATTGCGACGCCCGATGCGCGCCTGCATCGCTTCCGCATCTGGATCGCCGCGGACGATGCGCGCCGCGCGCGCGGGCTCATGTTCGTCAAGCGGCTGGACGAGGATCAGGGCATGCTGTTCGTGTACCCGAGCGAGCAGCGCATCGGGATGTGGATGAAGAACACGTTCATCCCGCTCGACATGCTCTTCATCGACCGCACGGGGAAAGTTCTGCAGGTCGTCGAGAACACCACGCCGTTCTCGCTCGAGACGATCGAATCGAAGCAGCCGGCCGCCGCCGTGCTCGAGCTGCCAGGCGGCACCGCCGCACGCCTCAAGATTGTGCCCGGCGCGATCGTCATGCACGAGGTCTTCAAGTAATCCGCAAGGCGCGCGCGGCTCGCCCTCGCGCGCTCGTTCTCGAAATCCAAAAAAAGAATGGCGGGCCGAGGCCCGCCATTCTTCGTCTTGCTTGACGCAAGCGTTACCGCTTAACGCCCACCGTAGCTGTAGCGGAAGCCGACCGTGAAGAACCGGCCCACTGCGCCAGCCTGGTGGAACGACGGGTTGTAGTTCACACCACCGTAGGTGTACGGATCGAACGGCGGCTCCTTGTTGAGGAGGTTGCTGATCGACAGATTGAATTCCAAGCTGTCGGTCGCGTGATAGGTGCCGTAGAAATCAACCGTGGTGAACGAATCCACCTTGCAGTTGTTCCACACGGTGCCGTCCGGATTGTAGACACCGCACACCTTGCCGTTGGGATCGGCCACGACGTACGCGCCTTCGAAGGTCGTCGTCGCCCAGCTGCCGTCCTCGAGGTCGACCAGGGTTTCACCCTTGTGATCGATCGCTTCCATCGAGCTCACGTAGTTCACCGCTGCCGTGAGCGAAAGCGGACCGCTCGACCAGGTCAGCTCCAGACGACCGCGATCCTGCGGCGTGCCGCTCGCCGAGCTCAGCACGTACGGGCCGTGCGTGCCGACGTACTCGTACTCTTCGCCGCCCGGAAGCTGACGCTCGTAGTTGAGCACGTGCGTCCAGACCAGGCCGGCGGACAGGCGTCCCGGACCGAGGTCCATGGCATAGCGCAAGTCGAAGTCGATGCCGTCCGTGTTCGTCTTGTTGGCGTTGACGAACGGCGCCGAGATCGTCGCGAGCTCGCCTTCGGTGTCGTAGTACAGGAACGAGTTCGGCAGCAGACCCGGGATCTGCGAGTTCGGCTCGCCGCGCACTGGCAGATCGCCGATGACGAGGGCCTGGTCGGCCGCCACGATCTCGTTCTCGCGCTTGATGCGGTAGTAGTCGATCGAGACGTTCAGGTCGCGCAGCGGCTCCCAGATGATGCCGGCGGTGTAAGCCTTCGCTTCTTCCGGCTTCAGGTTCGGATTGCCGATCGTCAGGATGCCGATGTTCGTGAACCCGAACGACGAGCTGTTGCCCGCCTCGGCCGGGCCCGGAGCGCGGAACGCTTCCTGATACGTGCCACGCAACGCGAACTGCTGCACCGGCTGGAACTTGAAGCCGACCTTCGGGGTCGTCGAGTCGCCGTAGTCCGAGTAATGGTCGTAGCGCAGCGCCGCGTTGAGCTCGAGCATCTCGTGCACCGGCGCGTTCACTTCGACGTAACCGGCATAGACGTCACGATCCGCCGAGAAGCCGGAGTAACCGAGGCCGACGATGTCGCCGGTATCGGTGTAAGGCACCGGCGGCGTGTCGTTCTTCTCTTCGCGATACTCGGCGCCGACGGCGACGCCGAAACGGCCGCCAGGCAGATCGAACAGCTCGCCGGAAATGCGCGCATCGATGAGCTTGATCGAGCTCTCGGGCTTACGCGTCAGGGCCGGCGAAATCTCCGCGAGGAGCTCAGGCGAGTTGAGCGACGGGTCGATGCGGAATTCACCGCTGTCGAGCGCCGCCTGCAGCACCGGGTGACGAATGAAGCCATAGTTGGTGTCGGTCAGCTTGCTCTTGATGTAGCCGATGCCGACGTCCCACTCCCAGTTCGAGTTGATCTCGCCCGTGATTCCCGCGATCGCACGATAAAGATCGGTTTCCTGACGGCCGTTACGTCCGCCGAGCATCGTGGTGAGCAGGCTGAGCGTACGGTCTTCAGCGAACGGATTGTCAGGATGTCCCGCAGGCAGAATCGTCGTATGCACGATCGGCGACGCGGGATCGGCAGGATTGAAGACGCCGCTGTCGTTCACGCTGCCTGGCGTGCCGATCGAGTACACCTCGGAGTTGAAGTAGCCGAGCTCGACGTAACCCTGCAGGGTGTCCGTGAAGTTGTAGGTGCCGCGCGTGAGGATATTGAGGCGCTCGACCTGCGGCTGGATCTGCGAATAGCCGATCGTGTCGTACAAGCACAGGCCCGTGTCCCCGGAGATTTCAGGGCAGTCGAGCAGATTGACGCGGTCGGTGATGTCGCCACCCGGCACGCGCACCGAACCGTACGGCGTCACGGCGCTGAACGCCGGCACGCCCGGCTCGAAGAAGCCGAAGCCCGCAAACGGCACGGCGCCGCGACGATTGTCGAACCAGCCGTAGTCGCGCAGGTTGTTGGTGCCGAGGAAGCCGGTGCGGTTCGTGTGGAAGATCGCCTCTTCGCGCGAGGCCTCGGCCACGACGAACACGTTGTACTTGTCGTTGCCCGTACCGAAGGCCGTGTTCACGCGCCACGTGTCGCCGTCGTCGGCGTACGAGGTGCCCATCGAGCCCCCGATCTCGAAGCCTTCGAAGTTGTCGCGCAGGATGATGTTGACCACGCCCGCGACCGCGTCCGAACCGTAGATGGCCGAACCGCCGTCCTTGAGCACTTCGACGCGCTCGACTGCCGACAGCGGAATCGAGTTGAGATCGACAAACGTACGCGTGCCGTCGTCAGCAAGACCATAGGTCGCCATGCGGCGGCCGTTGACGAGCACCAACGTCGAGTTCACACCGAGGCCGCGCAACGAAACGGCAGCCGAGCCCGCGGCGAAGCCCGAAGAGAACGCCGTCGGCAGCGTGCCTTGGTTGTCGGCCGGCACGATGCCGCGAATGACTTCAGCGATGTTCTGCCGACCGGTCCGCTCGATCTCATCGCGCGTAACGATCTGCACCGGCGAGGCCGTTTCCGTATCGGTGCGGCGAATGCGCGAACCCGTGACGATGATGACATCCGGTTCTTGGTCGGCGCCGGATGCAGGCGTTTCCTGCGCGTACACGCTGACCGAGGCAACCGAAGCAATCGCACCGGCGAGCAGCGCGCCACGCACTGCGCGTCGTATGCGCGTATGAGTCAATGACATGGAACTCCTCCAAGAGGCTGGAAGCACGAAAGAGTTAGGGAACAAAACGTGGGACGTGATCGATCGCGAGGCGTGCGACACATGCGTTGCACGGAGAATACAAGTGCGTTACATGCAACGAAAGAGGGGTCTTACCTCATAATGCGAGGGAAAACCCCCTACATGACAAGATGTTAAAGACGTTGCTGCGGCACGAACCTAACAGCAACCGCGCAATTTGAGCGCCGCAGCAGCACAGATTTGCGAGAATGCAACAACACGGGGCAACTCGTAGGACGAATGCAGAGATTCCCCGTCAGCCGATCGTCCAAGACGCCGCACTCGATGCCAACGCGCCGCGATCGCAGCGACGTTGCACGCGCACGCTGCATGACAAACCGCGATCAATCCTGAGGAGAGATGTTGTTGCGGAAACGCGCGGGAGAGCCACGAACGTGGAGACGCCGACAAACAAAAAAGCGACTCCTCTTGCGAGGAGTCGCCTTGTGCCTTCCAGGCGAGACCGAGGCCTCTTGGTTAGAAGTCGACCTTGACGCCCAAGCGGAAGTAACGACCCATGATGTTCGGGCCCTGCCAGGCCGGGTTGAACCCGAACAGGCTGTACGCCGCCGACGGATCGAAGTCAGGTTCGATGTCGAGGACGTTCAGGATATCCGCGAACACCGTGTAGGTGTCGTTGATCTTGTGCCGCACGGTCAGATCCAAGTTCCAGGTCGCCTTGCTCTTGCAGAGCACCGGCGTCCCGTCGACGTAGGTCTGCGTCGAGGCGTGGTTGGCCGCGTTGAACAAGCAGTCACCCTCGACGCCGCCGAAGTCGATCGACGCCGTGTCGAGACCGCTCGTGTAGTACGTGGTCAACGTCACTGCCGTCGAGCCCCACCGGTTGTCGAACTCGACCGTGTTCTGCCACGCCGCACGGTACTCAGGCGAGCCCGAGCAGGAGGTGATGTTGCAAGGACTCAAGGTGCCCGCGTAGCTGAGCGTCTCGCCTCCCTCGGTCTTGAGCTCGTACTTACGCAGCCAGGACAGCTCGAAGTAGCTGCGCACGTTGGTCGGGCCAAGCGGGAAGGTCAGCGTGGCGCCGAAGTCGATGCCGCTGACCGTCTGCTTGTCCTGATTGACGTACGAGGACTCGATGAAGCCGAGCACCGGCAATGCACCCGGGAAAGCCGGGTCCGGGTTACCGGGGATCACATTGATGCCGGGGATGTTCACTACGCCGTTATTGGCGTAGTACTGCCGCTCGGCTTCCGAAGTGTCCGTCACGCCGGTGATCAGACCATCGACTTCGATCTGCCAGTAGTCGATCGTGAAGCTCAGATTCGACAGCGGCTCGAAGACGATACCGAACGTGAACGACTGCGACTCCTCAGGATCGAGCTCCGGATTGCCGGTTTGCGTCAGACCCACGCTGTACTGTCCCGTTGCATAGGAGTTGTTGCCGTGGGCGGCGCAGAAATCCGGGAAGTCCGTGCAATTGACCTGACGCGTCACGTAGCCGGTCGTCGGCAGACCGAACGATTCATTGAAGCTCGGAATGCGGAAACCCTCTGACCAGGTACCGCGCAGCGCCAGCTTCTCGACCGGCGTGAGCTTGAAACCGAGCTTCGGCGAGAAGTTCGACTGTCCCGTGGAGTACTCGTCGTAGCGGCCCGATGCCATGAGCTCGAGCTGATCGAGCACCGGCGCACTCACCTCGAAGAAGGCCGACTTCACATCGCGCGCACCCGACGTGCCCACCGCGTTGAGGCTGTAGTAGCGCGTGTACGGCGCGGAATCGTTTGCCGGATTGCCGCTAGGCGCATGCAGCGATTCCTCGCGATAGGACACGCCTACGGCCGCCTGCAGCGGACCGCCCGGCAAGTCGAACAACTCCTTGCCGATCGTGCCCTGGATCTGCCACAAGCGCGATTTGTTGTCCGTCCTCTGGGTCGGCGAGATGTAATCCCACACGTCCTGCGGCGTCGCCTCGGGATCGGCGAAGTTGAACGTGCCGCGGGCGACCACATCCATGATCCGTTGCGGGATCAGATAGTTGCCCTGGCGACGCACGAGATCGACCTCGGAACCCGTGAGGTTGACCGAATAGCTCCAACCGTCTCCGAATTCACCCTCGAGGCCGAACACCGCGCGCAGCGTACGCGAGCTCGTGTCGACGGTGCGTCCGTACGGCGAACGCAGGAAAGCCTGCGCACGCAGCCCGTCAGCCGCATACGGGTTGTACGGGTTCAGCACACCGTTCGTTTCGTCACACCCGGTATTCAACCCGTCGACCGTGCCGACGCCCATCGAGCAAACGTAGACGGGCAAGATGACGTTGTAGTTGGGCATCCCAGACGGCCGCGGCGGCGTCGGCAAGCCGTTGAAGCCGATCGGCGTGAAGGAGGCGAACGTATCGGCCTGATAGAAGTTCGCCATTGCGTAGAACTGACTGCTGTCGCCGACATTGACCGTAAAGCGCATCGACAGACCCGCGCGGTCGATTTCCGGCTGCAGCATCTGATACGCACTCTGAATGTCGATCTCGCAGACCGTCAGCGGCGAAGTGCTCGACATATCTGGCGTGATCGTCGTGGTCGGCCAATTGCGGCAGCCGGCCGACGGATTCAGATACTCGAAGCGCCCACTGCCCGTCGGCGCGCCGGTACCGTCGACGGCGCCCGTCACCGGACGAACCAGCGTCACACCCGGGATCGAGAGCAGACCGTTGAACGAGCCATTCTCGGCCGTCACGCCGTTCCAGTTGAGGTTCTCCATACAGCTGCCGCTCGGTCCGCACATCCGCGACCAATCGGTGCTGTTGAACGGATAGTCGCGGTCGCGCGCCCAGAGCGCATCCTGCCGCTGGAATTCGGCACTGATGTAAAAGTTGTAGCCGTCCGCGGCGAGGCTGCCGATACCCCACGTCGCGTCGATTCGATACTCGTCGCCGCCGCCGTGCTGCGAGAGACCGTACGAGCCGCCGAAGTGCAGCCCCTGAATTTCCTTCTTCGTGATGATGTTGACGACGCCGGCAATTGCGTCTGCACCGTACGTTGACGAAGCACCGTCGCGCAGGACTTCGATGCGCTCGATGATCGCGCTCGGAATCGTGTTGAGGTCGACGAAGTTGCGTTGACCGTCATCGGCCAGCGGATAGGGCGCCAGGCGCATGCCGTCGGCGATCGACAGGGTTGCCTGTACGGTCAGGCCGCGCAATGCAGGTGCATTCGCACCGCTCGCGAAGTTGAAGCCCGTGTTCCAGCCCGCTTGGATCGTGCCGGCGTTGTTCGCCGACAGGCGCTGGATCGCCTCCGACACGGTATTCAGACCTCGCTCTTCGAGCGCCTCGGCGCTGAGCACGGTGACCGGCGAGGGAGTTTCCAGATCCGTGCGGCGAAGGATCGAGCCGGTCACGATGATCGTGTCGATGTCGTCACGGTCCTGCGCACTGGCGAGGCCAGGACAGGACAGCGCGACGGTACTTGTCGCACCGACAAGTAAAACGCGCCTGACGGCCAGCGCGAGAGTCGTTCTCGTCAACATGTGGTTCCTCCTGCGAGAGGGTTTTGCTTCATCAATTCGCGATCGCGAAGTCCCCAAGGGGACCTCCCCATTCGTGCCAGATGCTTGCAGCGAAAATGCGACGGCGCCGCCTGATGACACTGCAAGCGTGGTATTGATCTTACAACCGCGAAATCGCCGCGCGATATGTGAAGTGCGCGAAAAAAACTACGTGACGACAGCAAAAATGCTCAACAGGGCATAACGTTAGCGATGCATACAAACCCTCGACGGGCCGCTGGGGAGGCAACCGTTGTATACCGTGGCATCAAAACCACAGCCCAAAACGGACCGAGGATGCACCAATAGCGAGCAATTTCTGCGCCGAGCGAAATCGGGTTGCACCGCGATTTCGCATTCCGAGAGAAAAGCCAACAGACCTCGTCAGCTTGTATGCAATGAATACAGTCGGCGTTGACCGACGAAGCGCGCGCGTACATTGCGAGCCGCGCAATGACAGCAACGACTCAGGAGATAAGTGATTTCCGAATACAGGGTTTGCCTGAGCCCGATTTGCGCATTTTCTTTGCGATTCTGCGCAAACATCCCCTGAAGAAAGCGCGGGAGCCGCGCTGCCATGAGACGATCGGCGCGGCCAAAGGCAAGACGACTCGGGGCTATGGAAGGAAGCCTCACCTCGTCAGGCCGCCAATCTGCGCTGCGACAAAAACTCCTTGAGCGCCCGCGCCGTATGCGAGCGCTGTGCGCGGCGCAGTACATCTTCCGGCGGACCCTCTGCCACGACTCGGCCCCCTTGAGCGCCGCCCTCGGGACCGAGATCGACGATCCAATCCGCTTCCGCGATGACATCGAGATCGTGCTCGATGACGACCACCGAATGACCGGCATCGACGAGCCGCTGCAATACGCGGATCAACTTCTCGGTGTCTGCCATGTGCAAACCGACCGTCGGCTCATCCAACACATACAGCGTCGAGCGCTCGCTGCCGCCCTGCCGCATCCGCCTCGCATCCGGGCGCACTTTGGCAAGCTCGGTGACCAGCTTGATCCGCTGCGCCTCGCCGCCCGAGAGCGTCGGGCTTTGCTGTCCGAGCGTGAGATAACCGAGGCCGACGTCCTGCAGCAACCGCAGCGCATGATGAATGCGCGGATGTGCACTGAAGAACTCGGCGGCCTCATCGACGCTCATCATCAGCACTTCGCCGATGCTCTTGCCTTTGTAACGAATCGCGAGCGTGTCTTGATTGAAGCGCTGTCCCTTGCACGCATCGCACACGACGCGCACATCGGGCAGAAAGCTCATCTCGATCTTGCGCAGCCCCTGCCCTTCGCAGGCCTCGCAGCGACCGCCGGCCGTGTTGAATGAGAACCGCGAGGCGTCGTAGCCGCGCATGCGCGCTTCGTTCGTTTCGGCGAACACGCGACGCACGTCGTCCCAGAATCCGATGTAAGTCGCAGGACACGAACGCGGCGTCTTGCCGATCGGCGTCTGGTCGACCTCGAGCACGCGGCCGACACGCTCCCAGCCGTCGATGCGCGCACAGCCGCGCCAAGCGATCTTGCCGCGCCGCTTCGCGTGAAGCGCCGCAACCAGATTGTCGTGCAGGATGTCGCGCGCAACCGTCGACTTGCCGGATCCCGATACGCCCGTGATCACGACCAGCCGACCGAGCGGCACGCGAATATCCTCGTTGCGCAAGTTGTGCAGGGAGGCTCGGCGCACCACGAGTGCCGGCGTCTTCTTGTCCACGGGTCGGCGCGAGAACATCGGATGCTGTAGCGGCTGCGCCAACAATCGGCCGGTGATCGAATGCGGCGCCTTCTCGAGATCCTGCGCCGAGCCGACCGCAACGATCTGACCGCCGCGCGTACCCGCCCCCGGACCGAGATCGACGATGTAGTCGGCGCGACGAATCGTCTCTTCGTCGTGCTCGACGACGAGCAAGGAATTGCCCTTCGTTCTCAAGCGCTCGAGCGTATCGAGCAGCACGCGATTGTCGCGCGCGTGCAGACCGATCGTCGGCTCATCCAAGATGTAGCAGACACCCTGCAGGTTCGAACCCAATTGCGCAGCCAAGCGAATCCGCTGTGCCTCACCGCCGGACAACGTCGGCGCGGCACGATCCAGCGTCAGATAACCGAGTCCGACATCTTCGAGGAACGCCAGACGCGCATTGATCTCGGTCAACACGTCGCGGGCAATGGCGAGCTCTCGACCCTTCAGTTTGAGCGTGGCGAAGAGTTTGCGCGCATCGCTCACCGAGCGCGCGGTCAGCTCCGCGATCGACTGATTCCGAAAGCGCACGTGCCGCGCCACTTCGTTGAGGCGCTGGCCGTTGCAATCGCTGCAGACCGGCGCTTCGTCCTCGTACCAGTCGTTCCACCAGATCTCCTCGCCCGTCTGCTCGGCGTCGAAGCCGCGCATCTTCAGTCCCGTGCCGAAGCAGCTCTCGCACCAGCCGTGCTTGGAGTTGAACGAGAACAGGCGCGGATCGAGATCGGCAAAGCTGCGCGCGCACGACGGGCACGCACGGCGCGTCGAGAGAATCAAAGTGTCACCCGTGCCCGCGGCGCCCCCGCGCGAGCGGGCTGCACGCTTCTCTTGATCGCGAGCCTCGGCAACGACATGGACGACGCCCTTACCGTAGGCAAGCGCGCTCTCGAGCGCTCCACGCAGCGTCGCTTCGTGACGCGGCGAGACCTGGACCGCTGCGATCGGCAGCTCGATCGTGTGCTCCTGGAACCGACTCAAGCGCGGCCAAGGATGCGTCGGCACGAGCGCGCCATCGACGCGCAGATGCTTGAAGCCTTTCTTGGCCGCCCACGCAGCGAGATCCGTGTAATAACCCTTGCGCGCAACGACCAGCGGCGCGAGCAGCTCGATCGAGCGTCCACGAAACTCCTTCATGAGCCGTGCGGTGATCGCATCGAAGCTCTGCGGCTCGATCGGCACATCGCATTGCGGACAGTATTGAGTTCCGAGCTTGACGTAGAGCAGCCGCAAGAAGTGATAAATCTCGGTCAGTGTCGCCACGGTGCTCTTGCGTCCGCCGCGGCTCGTCCGCTGCTCGATCGCGACCGTCGGCGGAATACCGAAGACCGCATCCACGTCGGGCTTTGCCGCGGGCTGCACGAACTGGCGCGCATAGGCATTGAGCGATTCGAGATAGCGACGCTGTCCTTCGCCGAACACGATGTCGAAGGCGAGCGTCGACTTGCCTGAGCCCGACACGCCGGTGACGACGACGAACTTGTCGCGCGGTAACGAGACGTCGATGTTCTTGAGGTTGTGCTCGCGGGCTCCGTGAATGCGGATCGAGGAGTCACCTACAGCCTGACGACTGGAGGCTGGAGGCTGGAGGGCGACACGCTTGGCCGCCGTTGATGGCGCTTGCTCATCGCGGGCGAGCGGCGCGCTCGCGGCTTGGGGCCGCCACGGCTCTGCGTACATTTCGCGTAGCGCGCGTCCGGTATGCGATCGTTCGTGCTGCATGAGCTCACTCGGCGTAGCGCATGCGACGATCTCGCCGCCGGCCTCGCCGCCTTCCGGCCCAAGGTCGATGAGCCAATCCGCAGCGCGAATCACATCGAGGTTGTGTTCGATGACGAGCACGGAATGACCTGCGCCCAGCAAACGCCGGAACGCTCGCAAGAGCTTGGCAATGTCATCGAAGTGAAGCCCGGTCGTGGGCTCATCGAAAAGAAAGAGCGTACCGCGTTGCGTTTTGGGTGCGGCATTCGCGCCGTTGCCGCGTGCAGCCGTCCGCTTCTCGCCGCGCGTCGGCGCACCGAGCGTACCCGCCCCCGTACCGGACTCGGCCAGATAACCCGCGAGCTTGAGGCGCTGCGCCTCGCCGCCCGACAGCGTCGGCACGGGTTGTCCCAAGCGCAAGTAGTCGAGGCCGACTTCGGCGAGCGGCTGCAAACGCCCCAATACTTCCGGCGCTTCCGCAAAGATCTCGACCGCTTCGGCTACGGTCAAATCGAGGACGTCCGCGATGCTCAAGTGACGCCCTGCGACATCGAGCGTGACTTCGAGAATCTCGCTGCGATAGCGACGGCCATCGCAATCGGGGCAGCGCAGATAGACATCCGAGAGAAATTGCATCTCGATGTGCTCGAAGCCGTTGCCTGCACAGGTCGGGCAGCGACCGTTACCCGAATTGAAGCTGAAGGTGCCGACGGTGTAGCTACGCTCTATTGCCAGCGGCGTGGCCGCGAACAGCTTGCGAATCGCGTCGAACGCGCCGACATAGCTCGCCGGATTCGAACGCGTCGTGCGGCCGATTGGGCTCTGATCCACGAACACGACGCCATCGAGATGCTCTGCCCCTTCGATGCGCTCGTGCGCACCGGCCGCTTCGGTCGGCTTGCCGAAATGCTTGAGCAGCGCCGGATAGAGCACGTCTTGCACCAATGTCGACTTGCCTGAGCCGGAGACACCTGTGACACACACGAGGCGCCCGAGCGGGATCTCGACGTCGATGTTCTTGAGGTTGTGCTCGCGAGCGCCCACGACGCGCAGCAATGCGGCAGCGTTGCTACGCGCCTGGAGGCCGCGGATTGGAGGCTCGAGGTCAGCGGAAGCGTTCGCATTCGCCGGTTGCTCGCCGCTGCCCACCGTTTTCCGCCCGGTCAGGTAATCCGCCGTCAGCGAACCCTGTGCATGCTCGAGGTCCTGCGGCCTCCCGTAGAACACGATCTGGCCACCGCGCTCCCCCGGGCCCGGACCGATGTCCAAGATGCGATCGGCCGCGCGCATCACCTGGGGATCGTGCTCGACCACGACGAGCGTGTTGCCGGCGCGCTTCAGACGCTGCATGACGTCGATCACGCGATTCATGTCGCGCGGGTGTAAGCCGATCGACGGCTCATCGAGCACGAACAAGGTATTGACGAGCGAAGTCCCGAGCGCCGTCGTCAGATTGATGCGCTGGACCTCGCCGCCCGAAAGCGTGCGCGATTGACGATCGAGCGTGAGATAGCCGAGCCCGACATCGAGCAGGAACCTCAAGCGGCTGCGAATCTCCTTGAGGAGGAGATCGCTCGCCTCATCGAGCGACGCCGGCAGCTCCAGTGCCTCGAAAAAGGCGCTCGCACGCTCGATCGGCAGCAACATGAGCTCGTGCAGATTGAGCCCGGGAAGCTGCTCGAATGTCTCCTCGCTCCATTCGACGCCGTTCGGCCGAAATCGCTCGTGCCTACGTAGGACGCGCTCGGCATCCGCACGCGTTCCGAGTCGGTAGAGCAAGGCGTCCGCCTTGAGTCGCGCGCCGTTGCACTCCTTGCAGACGGTGTAAGCGCGGTATTTCGACAAGAGCACGCGAATGTGCATCTTGTAGGATCGGGACTCGAGCCACTCGAAGAAGCGGCGCACGCCGTACCAGAGCCGCTCTTCCCATGAGCCCTCGCCTTCCAGCACCCATGCACGCTGCTCCGGCGTGAGCTCGCGCCACGGCACATCGAGCGGAATCCCGCGTTTGCGCGCGAACTTGATCAGATCGTCCTGGCATTCGCGATACGACTCGCTCTGCCAGCAGCGCACCGCCCCTTCGCGCAGCGTCTTGCTCTCATCGGGCACCACTAGACCGAAGTCGATGCCGATCGTGCGGCCGAATCCTCGACACGAATCGCACGCGCCGATCGGCGAATTGAACGAGAACAGGCTCGGGACGGGATCGCGATAGTGGATGTCGCATTCGGCGCAATGCAGGTCGCTCGAAAAACGATATGTGCGCAGCGCCGGCCCATCGAGCGACTCGACGACGTGAACATTCGCCTTGCCCCGACCGACATTGAGCGCCGCCTCGAGCGCCTCGATCACGCGCGACCGCTCGGCCGAATCGAAGCGCAACCGGTCCTGCACGACTTCGAGCACGATCGATTCGCCCACGGCGCGCTCTGCCTGCCCCCGAGCACGTTTGTGCTTGCCTCGCTCACGCTCGGCCTGCTCGTCCGCTTGCCTTACAGCACGCGCGAAGATGCGCGTATAGCCCTGCGCCTCGAGCAACTTGACGACCTCGTTTTCCGCAAAGTTGTGCGGCACGCTCACTGGGAACGTGATGAGCAGACGCGCCGAGCTCAAGCCTTCCTGCGCCAGACGCTCCGCGAGCGATGAGTAAATCGTCTGCGCCGTATCGCGGCGCACGGGCTGCGCGCAGCGACGACAGTAGAGTTGCGCGGCACGCGCGAAAAGGAGCTTCAAGTGATCGTTGAGCTCGGTCATCGTCCCGACGGTGGAGCGGGACGTACGCACCGGATTCGTCTGATCGATCGCGATGGCCGGTGGAATGCCCTCGATCCGATCGACTTGCGGTCGATCCATGCGATCGAGGAATTGCCGTGCGTAGGGCGAAAAGGTCTCGACGTAACGACGTTGTCCCTCCGCGTACAGCGTGTCGAACACGAGCGAGGATTTTCCCGACCCGGAGACGCCCGTCACGACGATCAGCTCGTTCGTCGGCAGCTCGAGATCGATCGACTTGAGATTGTTCTGACGCGCGCCGCGAATGACGATGGAGTTGGACATGCTCGATGAAGGGAACAGCAGGAGGTTGCGCGCACCAGCGCGCGCGGCGGTGAAGCATCATTGTAGCCGCCGCCCGGGGATTCAACAGGGCAATGCTGACAGGGGCTGTCAGGGACGCAAGAAAAAGCGGGGAAGGGGACGCCGGACGCTCACGCGCAGGCGATCGGCATGCCAAGGCGCCGCATGGCGGCGCGTGCCGTTATTCGCCGCCTAGCAGAGGCGGCAGCGGACAGTGCAGCGTCGCGCATACGGCGCGCAAGAGCTCCGCTTCGCCGAGCGTAAGCCGTTGATCGTGCGCAATGGTCTTGAGCAGCGCATCGAGCAGCTGCTCCTTGCCTGCAGGCAATAGCCGATCGAGGCGGCTGAGCGCCACATCCAGCGCCGGCGGCCACGGCACCGGCATGGCGAACGCCGGGCGCACTCGCGGATACAGTTGATGCATGCCGGCTTCGTAAGCGCGGCGCGCCTCCACTTCATCGGCATGCCCGAACCGAGCAATCACCGAGAAGAGCACCTGCGCGTCGCTGCGTACCGCTTCGAGCGACAGCTGACCCATTCGCACATTCGGTTCAATGCTGTCGCGTAAGTGCATCTGCGCAAGCTTGCGCAGCACGTAACGGTGCACCGAGAGCTCGCCTTCCCGCTGCAGCATTCCGTTCAAACACGCCAGCAGCCGCAAGCGCTCCTCACGCGGCAACTGACGAAGCGCGGCGAACGTCTGCATGAGCGCGGGCAGTCGCAGCTCCGGCGCGAGCTCTTCGACGTATGGTTCGAGGCCGTTGAGGTACGCTACTGTATCTTCATTGAGCTGCTCGGCAATGAAACGTTTCTGCCGCTCGCGCGCCTCGCCTTTGACGTCAAGCGCGAGCGCAAGCAGGAGCGCACACGCCGAATGCGAGTGACGCGCAGCCTGCACGAGTGGCTGAGGCAGCTGCTCGCGCAGCGTTCTCGCCAAGCGCAAATGCGCCATCGAGGGATTGGCGATGCTCTCGACAAGACCGGCCGCCGGCACGTTGAGCAGACCGCCGAGCCGCGTACCGGCAGACTCCGTCCGCGCGGGCTCGTCGCGCGCCACAGGCGCATCTAACCGGGCACGCACTCGATCGATCTCCGCGGCATCGAAGTGCGGGTCGAGCGCCTTGATGCGCTCGAGCAGCGGCGGATGCGTCGCAAAGAGTCGACCGCTACCGACGGCAAACAGCATGTGTGCCGCTTCGTCGGCCTCGGGGTGCTTCAGGCGCGAGCCGGCGTCGCTCGCGGCGATTTTGACGAGCGCGTTGCGCAGACCCGTCGGATCGCGCGTGAATTGCACGGCGGATGCATCCGCAAGCGTTTCGCGGCGGCGCGCGACTGCGGCCTGAATGATTCGTCCGAAGAACAGACCGACGTAGCCGATGACGAAGATCGCCGCGGCGATGAGAATGATGGTGCCGGCCGCACCGCGGCGATCGTTACCGCGCGGCGCGATCCGCATCACGGTTCGTGCGATCACCGAGATCGCAAACAAACCGAACAGCAACCCGATCAGGCGCACGTTGAGCCGCATGTCGCCGTTCAGGATGTGGCTGAACTCGTGCGCGATCACGCCCTGCAGCTCGGCTCGATTCAAGGTATCGAGCGCGCCGCGCGTCACGCCGATCGCCGCATCCGACGGATTGTGTCCGGCGGCGAACGCATTGATGCCCCGCTCCTGCTCGAGCAAATAGACCTCCGGCATCGGCACGCCGGATGCGATCGCCATTTCCTCGACGACATTGAGCAGACGTCGCTCGGCTACGTCCGTCGTGTCGGGCGAAATGCGCACGCCGCCGAGCATGCGCGCCACGGCGCCGCCTCCGCCGCTCAACGCAGCCGTCTTGTACAGGCTCGCGACGACGATGATGGAGAGCACGAGGAGCGAGGTAACGATCACCAAGCCCGGATTTCGCGCCATCCATTGCCAAACGGTCGCTCCTTCGATGAGCACATCCGCCTCAAGATGCGCCAGCACGAAGAACACGACCGCGTCCACGGCACAGACGACCGCCAGCACTGCCAGCACGAAGAGCGCGACGAGCCTACGCGAGGCACGCCGGGCTTCGGCTTGTCGCTCGAAGAAATTCATGGCTAGGCTGTCGACGGGCGGCGGTAGGCGCTAGCAAGAACGCCAGGGCGCCGGCAGGCGCATCAGGTTTTCGTCCCGGCGAGTCCGTTCCACGTCTGCAACTGCAGGGCCAAGACGTCGCGTAGGCGCGCCCTACCGCCTTGCGCCTCTAGGTGAACTTCACCTGCGGCACTTCGCGTTTCTCAGGCGATTCGATCTGCAACAGCTGCGCGGGTTGAAAACCGAACATGCCCGCGACCAAATTGTTGGGAAACACCTCGCGCAGCGTGTTGTAGCTCATGACCGCATCGTTATAGGCCTGGCGCGCGAAGGCGACCTTGTTCTCGGTCGACGTCAGCTCCTCCGAGAGCTGCATCATGTTCTGATTCGCCTTGAGGTCGGGATACGCTTCCGCCAGAGCAAACAAACGACCGAGCGCACCGCTCAGCGCATTCTCGGCACCCGAAAGACGCTCGATGGCGCCCGGATCGCCCGGATGCGCTGCCGCATTCCGCAGCCCCTGCACGGCGGCATTGCGCGCCGCGATGACGGCCTCGAGCGTCTCGCGTTCGTGCTTGAGATATCCCTTTGCGGTCTCGACGAGATTCGGAATGAGGTCGTGGCGCCGCGTCAGCTGAACGTCGATCTGCGCGAACGCGTTCTTATAGGCATTGCGCCCCGCGACGAGCCGGTTGTAAATCGAAACGAAGAAGAAAGCGGCGAGCACGACGATCGCCAACACGATCCAGCCTGCCATAGAGACTCCCTTTGTGTGCGCCCGATGCGCACGCCAAGAATACCGGAAGGACGCGTGCGCGAAACTGGTTATCGCGCACGGACCGGCGCGCCGCTGCCGCGCGACCGATCCCTGGGCCGTTACTTCTTCTTGATCGGCGCGATGAGGTCGAAGATCCGGCTCAGCAATGAGGGCCTGAAACCTTCCACGTCCAACTGAGCGTGGACACGCGGCACATCGATGTCCGACAGATTAAGGCGCATGCTGGGCGCTTCGCGGTCGTCATAAAAACGCAAGCGCGGCGTACCGGGGCGAGCGGAGGGGGCCTGTACCGACGAAGAGCCCTGCGGCGATGAGACCGTGCGACGCACTGCTTGCGGATTGGCGCTCATCCAAATCCCTCCATGAAACAATGTGACGAGCGCAGCAGCCTAGCGGCGGGGCGGTCGCGCTGCTTTGAGCTGGATCACGTTCGCCGGCGCAGCGTGAGCTTCACACGCACTCTGTGCTGTTCAGGGGTTGTCGCTGTCTACCGACGCAATGCAATCTTGCACACGCGCTGGCCGTCTGCGAAGAAACACCTTATATGAAAGCAGTGTTTCGTATTACGGTTCCGCTCCGTCACATCGTTTGGATGGCGCTTTGCATCGGCGCTTGCAGCAAACCCGCAAGCGAAACGGACCTGCCGGAAAGCACAGTGCCGCTGACGCCCCTCGTGACGGCACCTGCGTCTCCCGCGGCACACACGCATCGGACGAGCGCGGGCGGCATCGCCGCGCGCTACACGCCGATCTTCGAGAATGAAACGCTCGTAGGGATCGACGAGCAGCGGGAAAGCGACGGACGCAGCGCCAAGTACGTTTTCAACGGCGCGCGCCTGGTGCGCTACGAAGGAGCTCCGCTCGACGGCGAGGGCTGGCTGGTGGCGGAGTTCGACATGCAGGGAAAGCTGATCAGCGCACGCATCGACGGACGCGATGCAACCGAGGAACAGCTGAGCGCAATTCGCACACGTGCGCAGCTGCTGCGAAGTCACGCCATGGCGCAGCGTGCATCGCGCACGCATGCGCTCGAATGAGCCTCAGTCCGCGGCCCGGGAGGGGACTTGGTCAGGCCGCATCCGCACGCACCGCGCGCGCCGGCAGCTCGACCTCGACGAGCAGACCGCCACTCGGGAGATTGCGCGCCTCGACGCTGCCGCCGTGCAATGCCACGATGCGCGCTGTGATTGCAAGCCCGAGCCCGGTGCCACCGCTGTCGCGATCGCGCGAGGCGGCCACGCGGTAAAACGGTTCGAAGATGCGCTCGAGCTCCGAGGCGGGCACACCGGGACCTTTGTCTTCGATCGACAGCCGCACGCGTTCCTGTTCGTACGTCAGCTGCACCTTCACAGCCGTGCCGACCGCCGTGAAGCGGATCGCGTTACGCAAGACGTTCTCGATCGCACTGCGCAGCAAGCGCTGATCGCCTTCGACGATGAAACCCGACAACGGCAGCCAATCCACGCGCTTGTTCATCGCGCTCGCCTCGAGGCGCGCATCTTCTACGACCTCGCCGAGCAGCAAACCGATATCGACCGGCTCGCGCGTCTGCACCGGCTCGGCGGCCCGCAACTGCGAGAGCTGCAGCATCTGGCCGATCAAGGTATCGAGCCGTTCGGCCTCGAGCTCGATGCGATCGAGCTGGCGCGCCATGTCCTCGCCCGGCCGCCGCGCCAGACCGAGCGCGACGCGCAGCCGCGCGAGCGGCGAGCGCAGCTCGTGCGACATGCCGCGCAATAGATCCTCTTTGGAAGCAATGAGATTGCGAATGTGCTCGGCCATCGCGTCGAAATCGCGCGCGAGCACGCCGAGCTCGTCGCGGCGGCGCGAGAACTCTTCGCCCACGCGCGCCTCGAGATTGCCCGCCGCGAGCGAACGAGCGCTCGCTTGCAGCCGCTCGACCGGCTTGCTCACGTAGCGCGCGAGCCACCAGCAGACCAGGCCACTCGTCAGCAGCGCGAACACCACGACGACGATGCGCACGTCGGTCGCATTGAGCATGTTCACCGGCCAACCCGGGCCGCTGATCATGATCGAGTAGACCTTGCCGTCGCGATCGGTAAAGAGCGGCGTGAGCAGCAGCGGATCGTCGATGTCGCGAGTGTCGAGCGGATTGGTGCCGAGGAGCCCTGCGTCCTGCAACCGTCCGACGTACTTGCGCAGGTGCGCCGGCAGCGGACGCTTGAGCACGTCATCGCCCGTCGAATCGACGATGAAGATGTTGCGCTCCTTGTATTTGCGCTGCGCATCGGCAATCCAGGCAGGCAGCGCCTGCGCACCGTCGGAACGCAGCAACGCCGCCGCTTCGTTCGCGAGCTGCTTGATGTCGATGCTCACGCGATTGACTTGGTGGAAGCGATACCAGGCAACGCCCGCGGTCGTACCGAGCACGACGAGCATCGCGGCCCAGAAAGCAAGGAAGATGCGCAGAAAGAGCGTTTTCATGAGCGTGCAGTTTGCGCCGCCTCGGTGCGCGCTTCGCCGGAGGCAATGAGCACGTAGCCGGCCCCGCGAATGCTGCGAATCTCGGGCACGCCGTTCTCACCGAGCCCGAGCTTGCGCCGCAGATTGCTCACATGCGTATCGATGCTGCGGTCGTACGGCGTCAGCCGCCGGCCGAGCACGCGCTCGGTCAGCGATTCGCGCGATTGCACTTGGCCGGCCGACCGCATCAGCACTTCGAGCAGACGCAGCTCCGTGCCGGTCAGACGCACGGCCTGGCCGTTCAGCGTGACTTCGAACATCGACGGGTCGAGCCTGAGCGGTCCGATCGTCACCGGATGCGCCGGCGTATCGGCATCGCGCGGCGAGAAGCGCCGCAGCACCGCGCGGATGCGCGCCACCAGCTCGCGCGGATTGAACGGCTTGGCGAGGTAATCGTCCGCGCCGAGCTCGAGCCCCACGATGCGATCGACGTCGGCACCGTGCGCGGTGAGCATGATGACCGGTACCGACACGTTGCGGCGCAATCTGCGCAACACCTCGAAGCCGCTGAGCGACGGCAACATCACGTCGAGAATCACCAAGTCCGCCGGATGAGGCTGTTCGAGCAGCCGCTCCAACGCCTCGGCCCCGTCGCGCACGACCGAGACCTGAAAGCCCTCGCCGCTCAAGTACTCGGTGAGCATCTGGCACAACTCGCGATCATCGTCGACGAGCAGCAGTGAAGGAGGCTGGGTCATAGGCTCTTGGAGACAAGGAAGCAGTCGATTCTGGGAACTTCGGCACGGCGCCCCTGTGCCCTGCCGGACGAATGTTCACCCAAGGGGTCCGATTGTTGCAATGCCATGGAGCATTCGTTGCGATCGCCGCCATCAAGGCCCATGATTGGCACGACTGGTGCATCGTTTGCTATACGAAGTCGCGCCCGCGAGACGAAAGTGATCCTCGTCGCTCGTGCGTGAACTTCCGGCCGGAACTCGGCGATTCATATTCACGTTTATCGCGACGGGCCGGCATCGCGAGTTCAGTATGCATTCACTCCGGCACCACTATTCATGTGGTCCGTTTGCAGGAACGCTGGGCTCGTGCCCGGCCCTGCGGATCGCTAAGGAGGACTCATGACGAAGCTGGTAATCGGTGCCGTCGCACTTTCACTGTGTGCGCTTGCCTGGGCAGACGACAAGCCGCGCGTCGCGAAGACCAAGCTCGACAAGGCGACCTTTGCGACATTGGATCGCAGCGGCGACAACCGCATCAGCAGGACGGAAGCGGGCGTCGACAGGCAGCTCTCCGATGCCTTTGCCTACATCGACACCGACGGCGACGGCTTCATCAGCCTCGACGAGTATCTGTCGTACGCGCACGTAACGACCGACGCCACCTGAACGACGGACGACCGCAGCGAGCGCGAACGGCCGATCTTCGTTCGCGCCTAGCGGATGCTCCTGCCGCCTGCATCGCGTACGATCTGGCCGATACGCACTTCGGAGCCCGCTATGGCCGTCCCCTGGCTACAGATCGTTCAGCTCGTTCCTTCGATCCTCGACGTCTCCCGAGAACTGCTGCGCCGGAGCAAGACATCGCCGCCGAGCGATGCAGCGCCGCCGCAGTCGCATGCCGACTTCGCCGCACGCATCGTGGCACTCGAGGAAAACGAGCGGCGCCAGGCGGAATTGGTCAATCAGATGGCAGAGCAGCTCGCAACGCTCGCGCGCGCAGTGACAGCGCTCCATCGCCGGCTCATCTGGCTGTCCGTGGGCGCAGGCGTCGCGCTCGTCGCTTCCCTCGTAGCGCTCATCCTCGCCTTGCGCTGACACGCCGCATTGGCAAGTGAGCGTTCGAACCGCTCGCTTGCGCTCACTTCGCAGCCTGATAGAGCGGAAACACCTTCGGGATGTTCGCTTCGATATCCTTGATGCGCGAGCTGCTCGAAGGGTGAGTGCTCAGGAATTCGGGCGGACTGCCGCCCGCAACCTTCGCCATCTTCTGCCAGAGCGAAACCGCGGCGTTCGGGTCATACCCGGCGCGCGCCATGAGCTCGAGCCCGATGCGATCGGCTTCCGCTTCCTGCTCGCGGCTGTGCGGCAACGTGAAGGTCACCGCAGCCACCTGACTCGCCAAAGACATGACGGTGTCGCTGGCGCCGGTGGCGACCGCTACGCCGGTGAGCGCGAGCTGCTCGGCGTAGGCGCGCGAAATCCGCTCGCGCGAATGCTCGCGCAGGGCATGCGCGATCTCGTGTCCAATGACGGCGGCCAGCTCTGCATCCGTCGCCTCGAGCTGCTCGACGAGCCCCGTATACACCATGATCTTGCCGCCGGGCATGCAGTACGCGTTCACGTCATCCGAGGTCTGGACGTTGACCTCCCACTTCCATTGCGGCGCGTCGGGGCGGAATGCCTGCGTGTGCGGGATGAGTTGTTGCGCGATTCGCTGAATCCGCTGGTAGAGCGCAGGATCCTGGTTGAGCGCGCCTTGCTTGCGCGCCTTCGTCAGCTCCTGTTGATACGCCTCCTGAGCACCCTGATCGACCTGTTCCGCAGACACCAGCATGAGCTGCTTGCGCTCGACGCCGATCGCGCCAGGCTGCGTCGTCTGGACCGTTTGGCACGCCGTGCAGGCCAACGCAAATGCAAGAACAAGAATGCGCCGAAAGCTCATAACGCTCCGTCTCGTTATCACGACTTGAATTGGAATTCGCTTCGCTCGTAGGAGTTCCGCCACGCGCACCATCGCTCAGCGTTCTTCGCGACGCGGCGGCGCGTTCGGATCGCCGCTCTCCAGATAACGCCCAAGGCGGGCAAGCTGCTCGCCCAGCACCTCGTCGACGGCAGACGCCCATTCCGATAAAGGGCGTTCAGCAAAACCGCCGACGTTATAAGTCAGCGTGATGCGCGAGCCGTCGCCCGCCGCGTCGATCTGCCAGGTGAGACTGCCGGCCACACCGAGCGCTTGCAGCGGCCCGAACGCGCCGCTCAGACGCAAAGTCCGTGCAGGCTGCGCGTACACGACGCGCGCATGCTCGATGCCGGCGTAGAGGCTCAACGACTCGCAAAAACACCCCTGCACGATCGGCTCGAGCCGCAGGTTTCTGGCGTCGCCGGAATAGGTGTGCTCAGGATCCCACCACTTGGCGATGTCCGCGAGCGCGGCCCATGCGACCGGCGGCGTCACGTCGGGCACTTCGATGACATGCCGGACGTTGAAACCATTGGCCGCCGCATCGAGTATCTCGGCTTGCGCGGCATTCGCTCCACCCACCGCCAGCGCGACCGCCAGCACCTGTATGCGCATCTCGTTGCATCCTTCGAGAGATGCGCTCAATGGTAGCTTGCAGGTGCAGCGGCCGCATCTTGAGTAACATCGCGCTCTTCCGTGCCCGAGGTTGCGCGTGCGTAGCGCCGCAGTGCGCGGGCGTCGAACGAGGTCACGAACATGATCCAGACACGAGAAATCGACTATCGCGACGAGAACACCGTGTGCAAAGGCTATGTTGCTTTCGACGACAGCATCGCTGCGCCGCGCCCGGCCGTGCTCGTCAGCCACATGGTGGGCGGGCGCGAGGAATTCGTCGAGAACAAGGCCCGCCAGCTCGCGGCACTCGGCTATGTCGGATTCGCCCTCGACATGTACGGCGAAGGCCGCCGTGGCGCGACGCTCGAAGAAAGCCGCGCGCTGATGCGCTCGCTCCTCGACGATCGCGCCCTCCTCGCCCGTCGCATCCGCGCGGCACTGACCGCAGTGCGCACGCTGCCCGAAGTCGATGCCGCGCGCGTCGCCGCCATCGGCTTTTGTTTCGGCGGCCTGTGCGTGCTCGACCTCGCGCGCAGCGGCGCCGACGTGCGCGGCGTAGTGAGCCTGCACGGTTTGCTCAAGGGCCACGATCTGCCGAAGCAGCCGATCACGGCCAAGGTGCTCGCGCTGCACGGACACGACGATCCGCTCGCGCCGCCCGAGGACGTGCGCGCCTTCCAGGACGAAATGACGGCCGCCGGCGCCGACTGGCAGATTCATGTCTATGGCGGCACGCAGCATGCGTTCACGAATCCGAGCGCGGCGAATCCGGCGGCCGGTCTGCAATACAATCCGACTGCGGACCGGCGTGCCTGGAGGACGCTCGTCGCGTTCCTGGAAGAAGTGTTAGGCTGACGCTCATGACGAACCGCACGCCTCCCCAAGCAGGGACCCAAGTCACGCAAGAACAAGCCGAAGAGGCCGTTCGCACGCTGCTGCGCTGGGCCGGGGAGGATCCGACGCGCGAAGGGCTGCGCGACACCCCCAAACGCGTCGTGCTTGCCTATCGCGACTGGTTTGCCGGTTACTCGACCGATCCGGCGGAGTACTTGCGGCGCACATTCGAAGAAGTCGAGGGCTACGACGAGATGATCGTGCTGCGCGACATCGAATTCGAATCGCATTGCGAGCATCACATGGCGCCGATCATCGGCCGCGCACACGTGGGTTATCTACCCACCAATAAAGTGGTCGGCATCAGCAAGCTCGCGCGCGTCGTCGATAGCTACGCACGCCGCTTCCAAGTGCAGGAAAAGCTCACCGCTCAGATCGCCCGCTGCATCGACGAGGTGCTCAGGCCGCGCGGCGTCGGCGTCGTCATCGATGCCGTGCATCAGTGCATGACGACGCGCGGCGTACACAAACGCGGCGTTTCGATGGTCACGAGCAAGATGCTCGGCGCCTTTCGCGAGGACGCGCGCACCCGCGCCGAGTTCCTGCGCTTCATCGACGGCAAGTAACGCGCTGCCCGCAAGCAGCGAGCCGAGCGGGACACCGTTGCATGAGCGCAGCTGACGCCGCGCGCCGTGCCGACGTGCCTGCTCGCCTCGTCATTTGACAGTATCGCCGATCGTTGCGTCTTCCCCCGAGCGCCTGCTCAAGAATTTCCCGAGCGACGACCTCGCTGTGACGAAAATCTCACTGCAAGCTCGGTCGTGCGTCCTAGCATGCTCCCACGCGCTGCGGCGCGTCAGTTGCAAGCACGGAATCATCGCCTCGGAAGAGCAAAAGGGTCAGCACGTGAACGGGCGCGCAGAGATACTCACCACTCGAATCCCGATCGCTCGTGCCGAGCACATCGCGCTCGAAGCCTCTCCCGAGGATACGCATCCAGCCAGCCGTCGCGTGCGGCGCAAAGTGCGTCTGACGTACTCGCTCAAGAGCCCGCTGCACGGTTGCCACACCGACCTCGCGCTGCTCGAAGATCACTTCCTTGCGGTTCGTTGTCTGCGTCCCGGCGAGCCGCCGAAGCAATACGACGTCGACCTTCGCTTCGCGAATGCCCAGCCTGTGCGCGTCCGAGCAATCGCGTGGACCTGGCTCATCGTCACCATCGGACTGCTCGCGCTCGCGGCGGCGACCATCGTGTCGGTCCTGAAGAGCGCAGCCGACCCGTGGGCACGGCCGGGCTTCATTGCGGCATGGGCAACGCTCGGCATCAGCATCGGCACCTTCATGCTGTTTCTACGCCGCACGACCGAATCGCTCGAGTTTCGCAGCGTGCACGGGCAGGCCACGCTCGTGAGCGTGACAGGCGGCATCGGCAGCACGCGCAACGGTAAACGCTTCTTCGTCGAGCTCATCAAGGACATCCATGCTGCCAAGGCGACTCGCCCGCCCGAGAAGCAGCATTTCCTGCGCGATGAGATGCGCGAGCATCATCGCCTGCGCGAGCTCGGCGCGCTGAGCAAACAAGAATACGAGGCCAGCAAGGCACGCATCCTGCGCGCGCACGATTGAGAGACGGCCCTCGCCTACCGCGCTCTCGCTGCCGTCGCGTCGCCGTCGGCAGCGCTGCGCACGAGACGCTCCACGTCCACCATTGCCTTTACCGGCAGATGATCCGAAGCCGCTCTGGCGAGCGCGCTGCGATGCGATTCGATTGCGACAAGTGCGTCTGCCGGGCGTACCCAGATGCGTGTGAGGGCGAGCACCGGCAGAAATGACGGAAATGCAGACGGCGCCGGCGCCTCGCCCAGCAAACGATGCACGGCCCGCAGCGTGCGCGCGCCTCGATACCATTCGTTCATGTCGCCAAGCAGGAATGTCGGCACGGCAGGATCGTCTGCGATCGCTTCGAGCACCGTGGACCATTGGAACGTTCGCTCCGGGCGCTTGAGCCCCAAATGCGCCGCGATCACGCGCACCGTGCAGCCGTGGACATCGAGCCGCACATCGAGCGCGCCGCGCGGCTCGCACAGCGGATAACTGAGATCGTGGCGACGCACCGCAAGGATGGGAAAGCGCGTGAGGATCGCATTGCCGTATTCACCGCTGCGGCGAATCATGCGCAGCCCGGGCACTGCCGCCATCTCCAGCGCTTGCGCGAGATACTCGAGCTGCATCGACTCGACGTCCGCGCCAGGCTGATTGTCGACTTCCTGTAGCGCGAGCACGTCGGGATCGATCTCGCGAATGACTTGCGCAATCCGCTGCGGCTGGCGTCGGCGATCCAAGCCCACGCAGCTGTGCACGTTGTAGGAGGCGATCGTGATGGTCCTGCCGCGTTGCTCTGCGGCCTCACTCACACCCCACCTCGCCTCAGGCGGTCCGGACGCGGCGTACCTCATCGACATGCGCAACGTCTGCTGCAGACCGCACGAGCCAGCGACGCACCCACCACGTCGCCACGCCGAGCAGCACAATGACGGCGCCGATGAGCCAATAGTTCACCTTGCTCGGATCCTCGAGCGCTGCCTGCAGCTGATCGCCGAACACGGTGGACGTGAGCGTTCCGGGCAACATGCCGAGCGCCGTGCCCAAGAGGAAATGCCAAGGCTTCACACGAATCGCTCCCGCAACGACGCCCTCGACGGCAAACGGCGCAAGCGGCACCAGACGCAGCGCCGTGATTGCAGGAAGCCCGCGCCGACGCATGACCTGGATGATCTCGTTGAGCTTCGCGCCCGCTACGCGCCGTACCGCCGCGCGATCGAGCCGCTTGCCTGCCGCGAAGGTGAGCCACGCGGCGAGCTCGATGCCGAGCATCGCGTACAGAAAGCCTAACCAAGGCCCGAAGGCGACGACCGCAAACAACGTGATGAGCGGGCGCGGAAACATGACGGCGGCCGCCGGCGTATAGGCAAGTATCGTGACCAGCGGCGCCCACCACTTCGCACCGAATTGCCGCGCCCAACCCACGACGCGCTCAGGCTCGAGCAGCTCGGCCAATGGTGTGAGCTTCCATAGAGCGGTCAATGCCGCAATCACACCGGCCAACACGACGAGCTTGCTCCACTGCGGCCGATTGCGTTGCGGCGTGCTGTCGTTGCTGAAGAGCGCAGCAAGGTCGCTGAGCTCCACGGGCTTTTCCGGATCCGCAACGGCGACGACGTCGAGCACGGCCTCGGACACTTGCGGAAGATCCGTGAGCGGCTCGAGCTTGCGCTCCGGGCGTTGCAGCGCATCGATCGCGGCGCGTAACGAGCCGCCTTCACGCACGGCCCGATCGACTTGCTCAGGCTCGCAGCCCAAATGCTCCGCAAGCAACGCAGAGCGCAGCCTACTGATCGCTGCCGCGATGTCCGCACGCCCCGCAGCTGCGAGGCTGAGATCGCACTCGGTATCAAGTCCCATCGAACGATTCGCGAGATTCGCCGAGCCGATGCGCACGAACTCATCGTCGACGATCATCATCTTCGCGTGCACGTCGATGCATGTGCCGTCCTGCAAACCGGCGACATACGGATAGTAGACGCGAAAGCGCCCATACTGGTCCGCCGCACGCAGCGTTTCGATCAGGCGCGCGCGCAGCGTCTGCATGGTGACTTCCTCGAGCCATCCATGACTCAGTTGGCGCAAGACGACGATGATCTCGGGTCCGTCGGGCTCGGCGAGACGGCGCGCGAGCGCCGCACCGATCGTGTCGGCGGTAAAGTATTGATTCTCGATGTAGATCGAACGGCGCGCACGCGCGATCATGTCGAGATACATCGCTTCGACTTCCCGCACGCCTCGGCCCTCTTCGTCGGGCGGCTCGGTGCGCGAGATCGCAATGCGCAGATTCTCCGAGACCGAGGGCGCAAGCGTCTGCGGCCACGGATCGCTGCCGCGCACGTAGGCTGGCGCAAGCGTCTTGCCGGTCGCACGCCGCCAGCGCTCGCGGAACAGATCGCCAAGCGCACGCGCCGCATCACCATCGACTGCCATCGCAAGATCGTGAAACGGCGGATAGGGCGCACCCTGTACGACGCGGCGCGCGTTATCGGGCGCATGCTCGCAGGTGTCCCAGCGCTTGCAGGTCAGATCGATGCCGCCGCAGAACGCGACCGCGTCGTCGATCACGACCACCTTCTGGTGATGGGATGCACCGATCGAATGCGTGTTGTCGTACTTGAAGTGGACGCGTCGCTTCGGCTTCCAGCCGAAGCCATAGCTCGGCGACCATTCGCGATCCAACCCGAAGATCATCGGGTAGTCCCACACGAGGATATGGACGTGCAGGCCGCGCTTGCGCCGCACGAGATCGTTCAGGAACGCGCCGAGCTCGAGCTCGCGTCCCTTCTCGTCCTCGCAAAGCAGACGCGTGCGACTGTGAAAATCCCAGCCGGCAATCAGAATCGAGCGCTGCGCTCTGCGCGCCGCAGCGACAAAGGCCTTGAAGTACGCATCGGCATCGACCAGAAACGCTGCCCGCTCGGCGCATTCGACACGCCAGCAGTTGCGCCCCGGCTCGAACAGTTCGCTCGAGAGTGCATGGTGAGACATGAATGACCCGCAGAAGACTTGTCGGCAGAACGCTCGCGAGGCGAAGGGGGTTCCGCGGGCGTGTCGCACGCCCGCCCTGGGCGCTGGACCTAGGGCGCTGGGCCACGGGTCAGCAGCGCGCTTCCGCGCGCATTCAAGACGAATGCGAGAGCACTCTCGCCAAGGACAGCCGACGGCAAGATGCCCTTCGACGGAGAAGCACGCATTTCACTTCTGACCAGCGCCCAGAGCCCGATCTCGGCTTCACTACAGCCTAGAGCCTGCAGCTTGTCTTAGGCTTTGCTTCTCCACCAACGTCACGAATATGCTTGTCGCAGCTCGAGCCACCGGGGAGCACAACAATGATTAACAAGCTGTGGGTCATGGGCGCCGTTGCATTGTTGGGGATCGGACTTGCGCCCAGCGAAGCCGCGAGCGTGCAAGAGCGGTTTCAGCTCGAGGAAGCGCCGACGCCGTTGCGTGAGCAAAAGGACTGGCGCAAGCCGAAGCGGATCCTGGTCGTCGGTGCTGCTCCCGAGTTCGTCCAGGCGCTTGCGGCGCGTTCTCCCGACGTCGAGTTCTTGCCTGCAACGCATCCGGGCGAGGCCCTTGCGCTCGTCGGCAAGGCTGATGCGCTCGTCGGAGCCTGCACGCCGGAGCTGCTCGAAGCCGGCAAGTCGATCCGCTGGATTCAGGTCTTCACGGCCGGCGTCGAAGATTGCGTGACGATTCCCGCGATTCGCGAGCGCAACATCATCGTCACGAACATGCAGCGGATCATGGGACCGGTCATCGCCGAACACGTGATGGCGATGATGCTGGCGATCACGCGCCGCCTCGATGCCTTCATTCCCGCGCAACACGAACGCGCTTGGCGTCCGCAAGCAGCCGAAGGGCGACTCACGGTGCTCGAAGGCAAGACGCTGCTGGTGGTCGGCCTCGGCGGCATCGGCACACATATCGCGCAACGCGGACATGCCTTCGGCATGCGCATCATCGCAACGCGCGCCAGCGGTCGCACCGGACCGGACTTCGTGAGCTATGTCGGCTTACCCGACGAGCTGCACAAGCTTGCAGCCGAAGCGGACTTCGTCGTGAACGCCACGCCCTTGACGCCAGAGACAACCGATCTGTTCGATGCGGCGTTCTTCAGCAAGATGAAGCCGACCGCCTATTTCATAAACGTCGGTCGCGGCCGCAGCGTCGTGACGCAAGCGCTCGTCGACGCGCTCAAGAGCGGCAAGATCGCAGGTGCGGCGCTCGATGTCACCGAACCCGAGCCGTTGCCGCCCGATCACGAGCTGTGGAGCTTGCGCAATGTGTTGATCACACCGCACATCTCCGCGCGTTCGGATCTTGGCTTCTCGGCGCAAATGGAAGTCGCCAAGGAGAACGTCGCCCGTTACGTTGCCGGCGATCGGTTGTTGTCGGTGGTCGATGTGAGACGCGGATACTAGACTGGAATCGAAGACTCCCTGGCACGATCGCGTCATTCCTTGACGCGCAGCGTCCTCCTTGACGTTCGGCCTTCCTGATGCGCCGGTCCGCCCCGTCACGAAAGTGGCCTTCCTGCCGCCAGCATTCCTGACGGTAGCCGCCTTGTTAGAGCCAAGCGCAGGCCCGCGCGTCAGCCTGCTATACCAACACCCTCTCGATGCCGCCGTTGTTCGCCGCCTTCACATACTTCGGCAGCCAGTCTTCGCCGAGCACATGACGGGCGATCTCGACCACGATGTAATCGGCGTCGAGATCGGCATCGTCGTTGTAGCGCTTCAATCCCTGCAAGCACGACGGGCAAGACGTCAGGATCTTCACGTCGCCCTTGAAACCATCGGCGCGCAGCTTCGCCGCACCTGCTTTGATCTCTTGCTCCTTACGGAAACGCACTTGCGTGGCCACATCGGGACGCGTCACCGCAAAGGTGCCCGACTCGCCGCAGCAGCGATCGTTCTTCTCGATCCGGCCGTTCAACCCTTCGTTCATGAGCGTGTTGACGACTTTGAGCGGGTCGTGACTCTTCATCGGCGTGTGGCACGGATCGTGATACATGTAGCGGACGCCGGTAACGCCATCGAGCTTGACGCCGCGCTCCATCAGAAACTCGTGAATATCGACGATGCGACAGCCGGGGAAGATCTCGTCGAACTTGTAGCCCTGCAGCTGATCGAAGCAGGTGCCGCAGCTGACGATCACGGTCTTGATGTCGAGATAGTTGAGCGTGTTCGCGACGCGGTGGAAGAGGACGCGATTGTCCGTGATCATCTTCTCGGCCTTGTCGAACTGGCCGGCGCCGCGTTGCGGGTAGCCGCAGCAGACATAGCCAGGCGGCAGCACCGTCTGCACGCCGACCTCCCACAGCATCGCCTGCGTAGCCAGGCCCACTTGCGAGAACAAGCGCTCCGAGCCGCAGCCGGGGAAATAGAACACCGCCTCAGAATAGCTCGTCGTGCGCGCCGGATCGCGAATGATCGGCACGTAGGCGCGGTCCTCGATGTCGAGCAGCGCACGCGCCGTCTTCTTCGGCAAACCGCCCGGCATCTTCTTGTTGACGAAGTGCACGACTTGCTCGCGCACCGGCGGCTTGCCCGTCGTCGCAGGCGGCCGCGCGGTCTGCGCGGACGCGAGCGCGCCGAGCGCACGATTGGCGGCGCGCTGCACCTTGAAGCCCCACTCGAGCATCGTCTTGCGCGCGAACTTGATCGTCTCGGGATTGGTCGCGTTCAAGAAGAACATCGAAGCGGCCGTGCCGGGATTGAAGCGCTTCTTGCCCATCCGGCGCAGCAGATCGCGCATCGCCATCGAGACGTCGCCGAAATCGATCTTGACCGGGCACGGCGTGACGCACTTGTGGCAGACCGTGCAGTGGTCGGCGACATCCGAGAACTCGTCGAAGTGGCGGATCGAAATGCCGCGGCGCGTCTGCTCTTCGTACAGGAACGCCTCGATGAGCAGCGAGGTCGCAAGGATCTTGTTACGCGGCGAATAGAGCAGATTCGCACGCGGCACGTGCGTGGCACACACGGGTTTGCACTTGCCGCAACGCAGACAGGCCTTGATCGCATCGGCGATCGAATTGATGTCGGACTGCTGCATGATGAGCGATTCGTGGCCGAGCAGATTGAAGCTCGGCGTGTACGCATTGCGCAGATCGCCGGCGGGCATGAGCTTGCCCTTGTTGAAGTGTCCGTCCGGATCGACGCGCTCCTTGTAACGGCGAAACTCCGCCGTCTCCTCATCCGAGAGGAACTCGAGCTTGGTGATGCCGATGCCGTGCTCGCCGGAAATCACGCCGTTCAAGCTGCGAGCGATCTGCATGATGCGCGCGACGGCACGGTTTGCCTCCTGCAACATCTCGTAGTCGTCCGAGTTGACCGGGATGTTGGTGTGCACGTTGCCGTCGCCGGCGTGCATGTGCAGCGCCACCCACACGCGCCCGCGCAACACGCGCTTGTGAATCGCCTCGACCGCTTCGAGCACCGGCGCGAAGGCGCCGCCGGTGAACAGACGGCGCAGATGACCGCGAATTTCCGTCTTCCAGGACGTGCGAATCGAGCGATCTTGAATCAGATCGAACACGCGCAGATTAGGCTCGCGCTCCAAACGTCGCTCGAAGTCGCGCCGCAGCGGCGCAAAGCCGAGCTCATCGAGCTGCGGCAGCGCCTCGCCGAGCGGCGTATCGAGATGCTCGTAGAGATAGCTCCAACGCGCGCGCGCCGTCGCCAGGATCTGCTGGGCCTGCGCCTGTCGATCGCCGATCAGTTCCGCGCCCGAGAGATCCTGCAAATCGGGATCGTCGACCTTGGCGAGCGGCAGCTCACCGGCGAAGAAGGCATCGAGCTCATCGAGCAGCTTCAGCTTGTTCTTGAAGGACAGCTCGATGTTGATGCGCTCGATCGCATCGGTGTAGTCGCCCATCCGCTCGAGCGGAATCACGACGTCTTCGTTGATCTTGAAGGCGTTGGTGTGCCGCGCGATCGCCGCCGTACGCGAGCGATCGAGCCAGAACTTCTTGCGCGCCTCCGCGCTCGCCGCGATGAAGCCTTCGCCCGCGCGGCTGTTGGCGATGCGCACGACTTCCGAGGTGGCGCGCGCCACGGCGGCCTCATCGTCGCCGACGATGTCGCCGAGCAGCACCATCTTCGGAAGATGGCCGCGCTTGGACTTGGTGGCGTAACCCACCGCGCGCAGATAGCGCTCGTCCAAGTGCTCGAGACCGGCGAGGCGCACGCCGGTCGTGCGCGCCTCGTTGTCGAGGAAGTTCTTGATCTCGACGATCGAGGGAATCGCATGCCGCGCGTGACCGAAGAACTCCAGGCACACGGTGCGGATGTGCTGCGGCATCTTGTGCAGCAACCAGCGCGCCGAGGTGATGAGGCCGTCGCAGCCTTCCTTCTGCACGCCGGGCAAGCCGCCGAGGAACTTGTCGGTCACGTCCTTGCCGAGACCGGTCTTGCGGAACTTGCGTCCTTCGATGTCGATGCGCGTGCGCCGCAGCTCGCGCGCGCGCTCGGGCGGCTCGCGACCGTCCTTCCAGACGAGCTCGAAGGACGCCATCTCGACCTCGTGGATCTTGCCGCGGTTGTGCTCGAGGCGCGTGACCTCGAGCCAATTGCCGTCGGGGTCGACCATGCGCCACCACACGAGATTGTCGACCGCCGTGCCCCACAGCACCGCCTTCTTGCCGCCGGCATTCATCGCGATATTGCCGCCGATGCACGAGGCATCCGCGGACGTCGGATCGACGGCAAAGACGAAGCCCGCCTGCTCGGCCGCATTCGCCACGCGGCGCGTCACCACACCGGCTCCGGTGAAGATGGTCGGCGCCTCGACGGACGTTCCCGGCAGAACCTGCAGCTCCACCGGACCGAGCGTTTCGAGCTTTTCGGTATTGATCACGGCCGACAGCGGCGTGAGCGGAATCGCGCCGCCCGTGTAGCCGGTGCCGCCGCCGCGGGGAATGACGGTGAGCCCGAGCTGAATGCAGGTGCGCACCAGCGCCGGCACCTCGCTTTCAGCATCCGGCGTGATGACGACGAAGGGATATTCGACGCGCCAGTCGGTCGCATCGGTGACATGCGACACGCGCGCAAAGGCGTCGAAGCGAATGTTGTCCTCGCGCGTGTGACGCGCGAGCAGCCGACGCGCGCGCTTGCGCAGCTCGTGCGTGCGCTCGAAGTCGCGCTCGAACGTCTGCACCGCCGTGCGGGCCGCCGCCAGCAGCTCGCCCACCTTACGATCGCGCTCGGGATCGGAGAGATCGCGGCGCCGCTCGATTTCGTTCAAGCGGTGATAGAGCGCCTCGATGAGCAGGCGACGGCGCTTCGGATTGTCGAGCAGATCGTCTTGCAGATACGGGTTGCGCTGTACGACCCAGATGTCGCCCAGGACCTCGTAGAGCATCCGGGCCGAGCGCCCCGTGCGCCGTTCGCTGCGCAGCTCGTCGAGCACCTGCCAGATCCGCTCACCGAGCAGACGCACGACGATCTCTCGGTCTGAAAACGAGGTGTAGTTGTAGGGAATTTCACGCAGGCGCGCGGGAGCGTCCGGGACGACGGCGCGCTCCGGCTCGATGGGATCGAGCGGAAGTGACAGATTCAGCAAGGAAGTAGCCCGGGATCAAAGCGAACGTTCGGAGCGCGAATTGTAACGGAAGATGGCAGGTCGTGACCGGACACGGCGCGCCCGGCCACGATGGCACCGGGCCCGTGGGCGGGCTACCTTTAGGGCTGCGCCCAAGACCTTCGTGCAAGGATCCGCGCGAGTCACAGCGCCGATACGCGGGCAACCGGCGCCTTTTCGCGCCTCGGACGGCGAGCGCCGACCGACACGAAATTCATAACCCCAAAACGAATTCGTCTAAGTCATGAACCTCAAGCTCTCGCCTTACGAAGTCCGCGTGATCGGCTGTCTGCTCGAGAAGGCGATCACCACGCCGGATCAGTACCCGCTCTCGCTCAATGCGCTCACCAACGCCTGCAATCAGAAGAACAATCGCGATCCGGTCATGGAGCTCGACGAGAGCACCGTGCGCGAGACGGTCGAGAGTCTGATCGCCAAGCACCTCGTGCTCGAACGCTCGGGCTTCGGCAGCCGCGTGCCGAAATACCAGCATCGCTTCTGCAATACGGGCTTCGGCTCGTTCGAATTCACGCCGCTCGCGACGGCGATCCTCTGCGAGCTGATGCTGCGCGGACCGCAGACCGCCGGCGAGCTGCGCGGCCGTGCCGCTCGGATGGCGCCCATCCAGGATCTGGCCGAGGTCGAAGCGACGCTGCAGGCACTCGCGACACGCGAAGACGGCCCATTCGTGGCCAAGCTCCCGCGCGAGCCGGGTCGCCGCGAGCCACGCTACATGCATCTGTTCGGCGGGCCGCTCGAAACGGACACTGCCGAGCCCCTGCCACTACAGCCGTCCCGCCCCGCGCCGGCCGACCTAGCAGCGCTCACAGAGCGCATCGCCCGGCTCGAAACCCTCGTCAGCGAGCTGCAGGCAGAGCTCGCGCAGCTCAAAGGGCGTTGAATCTCGTCCGCCCCGCCACCAATGCAAGGGCCCCGCGCCGCGCCCGCGGATCCCAAATTAAATCCTTGTAATCCGACAAACTTCTCGCGAGAGCGCACGTCTACAGGACCGTTCGAACATGACGAGGGTGTCTCTTATGGTTCCAACTTGGCTCAAAGTTGCGGTCACGGCGGTGTCATGCGGAGCGGCGTTCGCCGCGTGCTCGCGCGACCTGCCGAGCAGCGCCCACACCATCGAGGCCGCTGCGGTCAGCGCGGCACCGGTTGCGGCCGCCGCCGTCGCCACACCGACCGCTGCGTTTCCGGATTTCGCGGCGCTCGTCGAGCAGTACGGACCGGCCGTCGTCAACGTGACGGTCGTGGGCAAGCCCCAGCAACTCGCCGACTACCCGATCGCGCCGAACGACCCGTTCTTCGGCGAGTTCTTCCGCCGTTTCGCGCCGCCGTTCCCGCGCGGTGAGCTGCCGCCCACGCGCGGCCAAGGCTCGGGTTTCATCGTCAGCCCCGACGGTTACATCCTGACCAATGCGCACGTGGTGGCCGATGCCGAAAAGGTCACGGTCAAGACCACGGATCGTCGCGAGTACAACGCGAAGATCGTCGGCATGGACACGAAGACCGACGTCGCGGTGCTCAAGATCGACGGGAAGAACCTGCCGACGGTGAAGATCGGCGACCCGTCGAAGCTGCGCCCGGGCGAATGGGTCATTGCCATCGGCTCGCCTTTCGGTTTCGAGAACAGCGTGACGGCGGGCATCGTGAGCGCGACAGCTCGCTCCATGCCGAGCAGCGAGACGAGCTACACGCAGCTCATCCAGACCGACGTTGCCGTGAACCCGGGCAATTCGGGCGGCCCGCTCTTCAACATGCAGGGCGAGGTGGTCGGCATCAACTCGCAGATCTACAGCCGCACCGGCGGCTACATGGGCTTGTCGTTCGCGGTGCCGATCGATGTCGCGAACAACGTCAAAGAGCAGCTGATCAAGACCGGCAAAGTCACGCGCAGCCGCATCGGCGTGTCGATTCAGGACGTCAATGCGCAGCTCGCCGAGTCTTTCGGTCTCGATCGTCCGCGCGGCGCGCTCATCGGCATGGTCGAAGAAGGCGCGCCCGGCGAGAAGGCTGGACTCAAAGCGGGCGATGTCATCTTGAGCATCGACGGCCAGGCCATCGAAACCTCGTCCGAAGTGCCCGGCATCATTGCGAACAAGAAGCCCGGCAGCAATGTCGAGATCGAAGTGTGGCGCGACGGCAAGGCGCGACGCTTCACGGTCAAACCGGTCGAGATTCAAGAAGACGGTCAGCGCGTCGCCGCTTCGAGCGATAGCAGCGACGAAGCAAGCAAGCTCGGTCTGCAGGTCCGCCCGCTCAGGCCCGAAGAGAAAGAGCGCGTGAAGACGCAGGGCCATCTCGTCGTCGAACGCGTCGACGGTCCGGCCGCTGCCGCGGGCGTGCGCCCCGGCGACATCATCCTCGGCGTGAACGGCACGTCCGTGAAGTCCGTGGATGAGCTGCGCAATGCCGCCAAGAAGCGCAAAGGCAGTGTCGTGGCATTGCTCATTCAGCGCGGCAACGGCCAAATCTTCCTGCCCGTGCAAGTCGGTTGATGCCGCGCGCGGGGCTTCGGCAACGAAGCCCCGCGCGCCGCATGGCGCGGAATCAAAGCTGCGTTACCCTGCGCTTCGTTCCCTTGCGATAGGACGCTCGCCCGGCGAGCGTAACGCACACGCATGCCGCTACTTTTGATCGAAGACGACCTGCAAGCCGCCGAATACCTCGTCAAAGGCCTGCGCGAGAACGGTTACGAAGTCGAGCACAGCGCCGAAGGCCGCGACGGGCTCGCCAAAGCGCTCGCGACCCGCTATGACGTCATCATCGCGGACCGCCAGCTGCCCGATATCGATGGCCTGACGATCATCGCCACGTTGCGCGAGAAGGGCGACCGCACGCCGGTGCTGATTCTCTCGGCGCTCGGCACTGTCGATGATCGGGTTGCGGGTCTGCGTGCCGGCGGCGATGACTACCTCACCAAGCCGTTCGCATTTGCGGAGCTCGTCGCGCGCATCGAAGCGCTGCGGCGGCGCGCTTCGACACAAAGCGAAACGACGCGCCTGAAGGTCGCGGATCTCGAGATCGATCTCATCTCACGCCGCGCTTGGCGCGCGGGCCGCACGATCGATCTGACCACCAAGGAGTTCCAACTGCTCGAGTATCTGATGCGCCGCTGCGGCCAAGTCGTCACGCGCACGATGCTGCTCGAGAACGTTTGGAATCTGCATTTCGATCCGCAGACCAACATCATCGACGTGCACATGAGCCGTTTGCGCAACGCCATCGACAAGGGCTTCGCGAAGCCGTTGATTCACACCGTGCGGGGCGCGGGGTATGTTCTCAAGGAATGAGCAGAAGAATGCGCCTGTCGTCCGCGCGGCTTGCGTTCGTATTCGTGGCGCTCTTCGCCACGGGCGTGAGCCTGCTGCTGACGGCTGTTTATTTTCTGACCGCACGCGTGCTCGATCGCGAGGTCGATGCGGTCATCCGCTCCGAAGCGAACAATCTCGTCGACGAATACATGCGCGGCGGGCTGGTGCAGCTCGTCGCCACCCTGCATAGACGCGCCGACAACTGGGGCCGAACCGGCGCCGTTTATCTACTCACCGAAGCGAACGGTTATCCGATCGCCGGCAATCTCGCGGGCTGGCCGCGCGACGTGACGGACTACGGCGATTGGATCGAGTTCTACATCGATGCCAGCGAATCCGGCGGCGTGAACCAACATCCCGTCCGCGCGCAGGCGCTCCTCCTGCCCGGCGGACGGCAACTGCTCGTCGGCACGGACATTCTCGAACGCAGACGACTCGCCTCGCGTCTGCGCACCGCGATGTTCTGGGGCATGGGCTCGTCGGTCGCGCTCGCCGCGCTCATCGGCATCGGTTATTCCAGACGCGTCAGACGACGTGTCGCACTCATCGCCGACGCTTGCCGGCGCATCATGGACGGCAATCTCGCCGAGCGTCTGCCGATCGATGCCTCGCACGATGAGTTCGACGAGCTCGCGACCGCCGTCAATCGCATGCTCGATCGCATTCAGCATCAAACCGAGATCCTGCAGACCACGTTCGACAGCGCCGCACACGATCTGCGCGCACCGCTCTATCGTGCGCGCGTACGCACGGAGGAAGCGCTGCAGCACGAAGACCTGAGCGCCGCCGCGCGCGAGACGATGGAAGCCACACTTGCCGAGCTCGACCGCGTGCAACGCACGCTGGGCACGCTCTTGCAGATTGCGCAGGCCGAAGGCCGCGGCCGGCAAGTCGCCACCGAAGACGTGAATCTCGCCTCGCTGGCGCGCGAAATGGTCGAGCTCTATCAGCCCGAGGCCGGCACGCGCGGTATCGGTCTCGACTATCGAGGCGGCGAGGTCGCGGAGCTGCGCGGGAGCCGTCAGCTGCTCGCGCAAGCGATCGTCAATCTGCTCGAAAATGCGCTCAAGTACGTTCCCGCAGGCGGACATGTCACGGTGGAAGTCACCACCTCGCGCGAGCACATCGCGCTCGTCGTTGCCGACGACGGTCCAGGCATTCCCGAGCACGAACGCGAGCGCATCTTGCAACCGTTCGTACGCCTGGAGCGTGACCGCAAGCAGCCTGGCAGCGGTCTCGGGCTCAGCCTGGTCGCTGCCGTGATGCGTTTGCACGACGGCACGCTCGCGCTCGAAAACAACGATCCGGGCTTACGCGTGAAGTGCCTGTTGCCGCGAGCTCGCTCGTAAGCGCACGCTGCGCGTCACTCGACCTCGACCTTGATCCAGATGTGCTGAGAATCGCTGGCGGTGGAATGTCGGCGCGAGAGCACGCCGCTTTGTGTCGCACCGCTCGACGTGTCGACACCGCCGAGCGAGATCCATTCGCCCAAACGCGCCGTCAGCTGCGTCGCGAGCGACTGCGTGTGCACAGCGCCATCCCGCAATGTTTCGGCGCGCTGCTCGACGTCGAGCACGACGCGCTCGCCGTTCACGCGTGGCGTCACCAGGAACCCGTCGGCGAGATCGCGATATTGCGTCGAGAGCGCACGCCATCCGCGGCGTCCGCCGTGCGCGACGGCGGTGACGAGCGGCACGCTCGCGCCGGTCGCGATATACGCCGATGAGCCTTCGAGCACGGTCACGTTCGCAACGGCATCGTCCGCGATACGCAGCGTCGAGCTAGACGCGCCCACCGAGACTCGCGAGCGGGACTGCGTGCGTTCGCTCGCCGCGGTGCGCGTCGAATGCACGGCGCCGCCTGCCGCGAGCGTTTGATCCGTTTGCGCAGTGGCGCTCCCGCGCCGCACGAAGACGCGCAACTGACGCGCCTCGCGGTCGATTTGCGCAAGCGCGCTCTTGAGCTGCGCAAGGTTCGCTGAGCTCGCGCGCACGAACAGCGTGTAGCCCGTGCCGCTCAACGCGCCGCCCGGTTCGAGCAGCGGTTGCAAGATCGGTATCACCTCCTCGGCGGTGCGATGCTCGAGCTCGATCGTCTCGAGCGACTGGGCCAAGGCAGCCCAGCTCACCAAGAAGACGGCCAGCGTGCGCGCGATGAGGGACACCGCCCCTCGCTCTCCTTTTTACGGAAGCTGGATCTTGCCGCCGCGACCCGGCGGTCCGCCGGTCAGGTTCGGGACAGGGCCCTGCGGCACCACGAGCTGCGAGGCGGCCTGGCGACGCAGCTCTTGGATTTGTTGCACGGTGCGCTCGACCGCTGCCGCGGCGGCCTGACCAAAGCCCGCAATTGCCTGGTCGAGCGTGGCGGCTTCGATCTCGAAACTGATCGGCAGCGGCCCCATACTGGTCATGATCTCGGCTTGTCCGAGAAAGACGGGCTGGCGACTGGCGTCGAGGCTACCGTCGCTCTTCACCGGCGTGAGCCGGCGAATGGCACCGACCTTGCGATCGGTGAATGTCTCCTCCAAATACATGGAAGCCGCATCCATTTGCGCTTCCTGATCGCGGTCCTCGGCCATCGTTGCTCCGAAAATGGGTGTGTTATGACAGTAGACCAGTGCGCCAACGCACGATCAAGCCGCTCCGGCGGGAACTTCATGGCCCCGGACCGGGCGGCTACAATAGTGGGAACTTGCGACGAACGACAACTTGCGGGGCACTAACGACCATGCAGGAGAACAATCCCTTCAGCGAAGCCTTCGGTAAGGCTGTCGATCTCGGCAACAAGATTGCGGACATGGACGAAAAAGCCGATATCTGGGACATCGCAGATGGGTTGCTCGCCGGCGCGGTTCAGTATTGGCTGTACTCCCGCCAACCGTGCACCGATCCGCGCTGCGAAGAATGCGCGCCGATCAGCACGGCGGAGGGACGCCTCGCCGAGCTGCAGAGACTGATGCGGCAGTTTGCCGAAGAAAGCGAGTACTTCCATTCGCCGACGGATCGCAACGTCGGCAGAGCCTGATCGTCATCGAGCATCGCGCGCGGCACGTGCGTTCGCCTGATACGTCCGCGCGCGATGGCAGCGTTGCTGCGTATTCGTTCGTCACCCAATGCTGCCGCTTGCGGCGCTAGCACGGATCGGCGTGCAAATCCACCCCGTTGCGTAGCATTTCTCCCGCAGCCGCAATGCTGCTTTTCTATCTCTTTGAATCGTAATGCGGCATCTGCGCAACGCTCGCGAACGGCTTCGTTCTGAGAACCAGCGCACACCTCGTTGAGCGCAGGCTTCTCCAGACTTCGCGCCCGGGAATCCGATCGCCCGGAGGCCTGTGTTGAATGAGCATGCTGAAGAATCTCAAGCTGCGTCATCGCGCCTACGTATGTGCGTACAACTCGTTCCGCTTTGCGGCGCGTCTGCGCGGAGACTTGAGCGAGTTCGCTCCGTCCATCGCCGAGACGATCGAAAGCGTTGGCGATGAGCTCGCCGCCCTCGCGCGTGACAACTGCCCGAACGAAAGCGAGCGACGTCAGTTGATCGAAGGACTCGAGGGCGCGCTGCGCGCGCTCGGCCTCTCCGATGCGGCGCAGGTGCACATCGTCTCGCAGCTCGCTCCGCGGATCATGGCCGGCGAGCCCGCGAGCGCGAGCAAGGAAGCTTGGACCCGCATTGCCGTGTAATGCCTCGCCGCGGGGGCCTGCAATCGCCGGCCCGCAGTCGTCCCTCGCTCGCTCGCGGCAAGCAATTCAACATAACGTCGCTACGCGCGGCTCGCCGCCCTCCCCGCGGGAAGCCCCGGGCGGACCGAAAGCCTCGTCGCGCTTGACTTCTTGTTCGCCACTGCCGCAGCATCAAGGCGAGCTCAAGGGCAAACTCGTCGAAAGGCGAGGACGCAAAGCTTCCGGTCTAACGGAGATTTCTCCCAAGACAGCGGGGTTGCCTCAGATCGGTTCGCACCGCGGCACCAACGCGCGGACAGTAAGAACACCAAGCGAACGATCCGTGACCTGACGGCGCCTGTGCGCCTTCCCCGCTGCTTGTGACTTTGCGCAGGAGCGCTCTGGCTCGTGTAGTTGCGCTGCTAGTTGGGGAAGGAATCGTGGAGAATAACACAGGTACAGCCTACGCGGAGGCGCCCGATCCAACCGCGAGTGTGCTCAAGCCCTCCGGCGATGACAGCACACCGCTCTTCCTTATCAATCTGTGCGCGTCGATGACGCCGATTCAGCTGGCGAGCAAGGCGCTGCCCGGCCTCGAAAGCTACAAGCTCTATCAACTCACGCGCGTCGAAGATGGTCGTACGCGCTATCGCCTGCGGCTCGGCTTCTTTGCCACCGAGGCGGAAGCGGAAGAAGTGCTCGTCAAAGTGCGCGAGCAGTATCCCACCGCCTTCACCGCCTGCCTGAGCGACGAAGATATGCGCCATGTGCGCGGCTTCTCGATGCCGAAGCCCGCCGCCAAGCCTGCGCTGAGCGTTGTTTCGACAACGAGCACGCCGAAGCCGGCCGCCGCCCAACAGGCTGCGCCGCGCACAACTGCGACCACCGCTACGCCGCCGAAGGCAGCTCCCGTCACCGCGCCGCCCAAAGCGCCGCGTCCGAGCGCGCAAACTTCGGCGCCGTCGCCCGCCGTTGGCGCTGCCGCAAAACGCGAGGCAAGCGCCGCCGCGAACACAGCCACGACCAGCACGAAAACGCCGGTGCTCGATGCGATGCTCGGGCTCGACGAGCTGCGTTGGGAGGATCCTGAACCCGTATCGCCCACACCGAGCAAGCGCGCGGCGAGCACGCCGCCGCGCTCGGATGCTGCCGCTGCGCGCGCTGGCGCACGCCCGAACGCGTCGGTGGCCGCATCCACCCAACGCGAAACGAAACTCGATACTGCTGCGAGCGCGAAGCTGCCGACGCTCGATCTCGCGCTCTCGGATCCGCCGCCACCGCCCGTCGAAAAGCCGGCGCGCGCGGCTAACGAGCCGTTCCATGTCGGCAAGGGCGTCGCAATCCCTGCCACGCCGCTGTCGCTTGCGCCCGAGCCGACGGGCGCAGCCGGCACGTCGTCTCCTGCAAAGGCCGCTCCAGCCGCGCATGCCGCACGCCCCGCCGCGGCAGCACCGAAGAGTGCTGCGCCGGCAGCCACGAGGAACGCTCCGCAATATCCCGACCTCGACAGCACGCAAACGATCCGCGCGCTCACGGCCGAAGAGCTGAACGACGAGAATCAGGAAAAGTGGTTCGCGATTCAGCTCGCCATCTCCGAGCAGCCGGTCAACCTCGAAACGATGCCGCATCTCGACATCTTCGAGGCGTATCGCCTGTACTCGGTGGCAACGGCCGGCAGCGGCAAGATCATTCATTCGCTGCGGCTCGGCTTCTTCAAAGAGATGGTCTCGGCGGAGGCCGTGGCCGGTTATCTCAAGAGCTTCTTCAGCGCGCCCACGGTGATTCGTGTGAGCGTCGCAGAACACGAACGGTTCAAGGACGCGACCCTGCCGAAGAAGCCCGCCATCAAGAAATCGAACGTCGTCGAGCTCGAAAGCGCGCGTACCACGCGCGCGCCGACCGTGCCCACCGTGACTGCGGCAGTCACGGACGCGAGCATCACAGGCTCCTTCAAGATGACTTCGACGGGGAGCTTTCGCACTTCGGATACGGGCAAGCAGCGCACGCTAACGCCGGTCAAGCCGGCGGCGAAGAGAGCTGCACCGCCGACGAAGCGCTCCTCGCCGCTCGCTCGCAAGAAGAGCTCCCTGACCGGGACGCACAAGGCGCTGCAGAAAAAATCTCTCGATGAGCAGTTGCTCGAGGAAGCCAAGCAGGTCGAGCTCACCGAGAGCGGCATCTTCCGCATTCAGAAAAGCGAGGGCTCGCTGCTCGCACGCCTGGTCGACAAGCTGAAGAAATAAGCGGCGCAAGACGCCGCGCAGAAAGACGATCGAGCTGCGGCAGCACGCTCGATCGCCCGCCCCTTCGACGACGCGGACGCGTCGCCGTCTGACTCAGAACCCGATCGTCACGCCGAGCGACGCTGCGTATTGCAGGAACGTGTCCGACTTGGCGCGAATCCGGCATGAGGCGCCTTCGGCATCGGACACGCAGAACAGATCGCCGTGCGAATCGAGCATGGTCACGAACGCACGCGCATCCAGGCGGATGCCAATGTGCTCTGCGATCGGAAAACGCAAGCCGCCGCCGACTGAGAAAGCGAATTTGGTTTCATCGTCGTAGCCAGCCGCGCTGGGCTTGAAACGCGCCGCCCCGACCGACATGCCGAAATACGGAATGACGTAGCGCGCATCCGGATGACTGACGGTGCCGCCAATCTGCAGGTACTCGACTTTCATGTCGAGCGGCGTCGCGCCTTCGACCTCGCTGTCCAAGTTCATGTAGAAGAGCTCGTAGTGACGCCAATGCTCGTCAGCGACGTCGAAGAACAGTCCCCAGGTCGATCCCGCATCGAGATCGCGCTCCGTCCCGTCGGCGGGATCTTCGAACTCTCCGCCTGCGAGATAACCCACGAACGGCATGAGCTCGAAGCGGTTGTATGCGCGCTCGGGCTCTCCGGCAAACGCAGGACGCCATGCAAGCAGCGTCAGCGCGCACGTAGCCAGCGTCCACAGAATGCCTGTGCGCACGCACTCGGCGCGTTCTGCCTGCCCAGTTCCCTGCGAGCCATTCCATTTAAATGTCAGCATTCGACGACTCCCACGATCGATCCACGGGCGCGCGATCGAGCGCGCGCAAGGCCGCTACGTTAACATGATGCTCATGCCCTGCATGAGCCCTTCGGTCTGCCAATGCTCGCGTCGCTGAGACTCTCCGGCGCGCTCGTTGCGCTCTTTTTCGCGGCGCTCACGTTCGGGCTCTGGGCATGGATCAATCGTCCCGTCGACGACCCCGGCTGGCCGGAACGCGGCCTGCAGGGCGTGACGCTGTCGCCGTTTCGCGCCGGTCAAGATCCCGCAGAAGGCAAGTTCCCCACGGCCGAGCAAATCGACGCGGACCTTGCGCTCTTGTCATCCGCGTCGGTCGCCGCCGTGCGCACGTACTCATCGCGCGGAGCGCTCGCCCAGATTCCGCGTCTGGCAGCGAAGCATCAGATCAAAGTCGCGCTCGGTGTCTGGCTCAATGCGAACGCGGCCGAGAACGAGGCCGAGATCGCCAGCGCGATCGAGCTGGCGCGCAACGAAGCCAGCGTGATACGACTCATCGTCGGCAATGAAACGCTGTTGCGCGGCGATCTGACCGTCGCCGAGCTCGCCGCACATCTCGATCGAGTACGCGCCGCCGTGCGTCAACCGGTGAGCACCGCCGAGCCCTGGCATGTGTGGCTGAAGCATCCCGAGCTCGCCGCGCACGTCGACTATCTCGCCGTGCACCTGCTGCCTTACTGGGAAGGCGTGTCGCTCGAACGCGCGATGGAGCACATCGTCGATTGCATGAATCGCCTCGAGCAGGCATTCCCGGACAAACCCATCGTCATCGCCGAGATCGGCTGGCCGTCGGATGGCCGCATGCGCGAAGCGGCGGTTGCCTCGCCGAGCAACCAATCGTTGTTCCTGCGCCGCTTCCTGCGGCTCGCGCGACAAGAAGGCTACCTCTACTACATCGTCGAAGCGTTCGATCAGCCTTGGAAGGCGCGCACGGAAGGCACTGCGGGCGCGTATTGGGGTCTCTACAACGTCGAGCGCGAAGCGAAGTTCACGTTCGTCGAGCCGATCGTCCGGGTACCCGGTTGGCGCACGTTGGCGACCATCTCGGTGTCGCTCGCAGCGCTCCTGCTCGGCTTGTTCTTCGTGCACAGCCGCACGCTCGGCACCCGCGGCCGCAGCCTCTTGGCCATCGTCGTCTACGGCGCCGCCACTGCGCTCGTGCTCGTCGTCTACGACTACTCGCAGAAATATCTGACCGTCGCGAGCGCGCTCGTCGGCCTGATCCTCATTCTCGGCATGCTGTTCGTGATCGCCGTGATGCTCACCGAAACGCACGAATGGGCCGAAGCGCACTGGGCGACGTCGCGGCGGCGGCCGTTCCCGCACGCGCTCGATCCGGGCTTTGCGCCGAAGGTGTCGATCCATGTGCCGGCGTACAACGAGCCGCCCGAGATGCTCATCGAGACGCTGAACGCGCTTGCACGCCTCGAGTACCCGGATTACGAAGTCATCGTCGTCGACAACAACACCAAGGACGAAGCAGTGTGGCGGCCGGTGCAGACACACTGCGAGCAGCTCGGCCCGCGCTTTCAATTCTTCCACGTAAGCCCGCTGGCTGGGTTCAAAGCAGGCGCGTTGAACTATGCGCTTGCGCGCACCGCGCCCGATGCCGACATCGTCGCGGTCATCGACAGCGATTACAAAGTCGATCCTCATTGGCTCAAGGATCTCGTGCCCGCCTTCGCGGATGAGCGCACCGCGATCGTGCAGGCGCCGCAGGATTATCGCGACGGCGACGAGAGCTTGTTCAAGCGCATGTGCTATGCCGAATATCGCGGGTTCTTCCACATCGGGATGGTCACGCGCAACGAGCGTAACGCCATCATCCAGCACGGCACGATGACGCTCGTGCGCAAGAGCGCGTTGGAACGCGTCGGCGGCTGGGCGGAGTGGTGCATCACGGAAGATGCCGAGCTCGGCCTGCGCCTGTTCGAGCACGGCCATCAAGCGCAGTACCTCCCGCGCAGCTACGGGCGCGGGCTCATCCCCGAATCGTTTCTCGATTACAAGAAGCAGCGCTTCCGCTGGGCGTTCGGCGCTATGCAGATCTTACGTGCGCATGCGCGTGCGCTCTTCGTCCCGTCCGATGCGCGCCTGACGAACGGTCAGCGCTACCACTTCGTCGCGGGCTGGCTGCCGTGGATCGCCGACGGCTTCAATCTCTTGTTCAACCTGGGCGCCATTGCCTGGTCGGTAGCGATGTTGCTCGCGCCGCATCGCATCGAGCCGCCGCTCGTGATGTTCTCGCTCGTGCCGCTTGTGATGTTCGCGTTTCGCTTCGTGAAGCTCGCGCACCTGTACGTCTCGCGCGTCGGCGCCAACGTTCGCGAGACGCTGGCCGCGGCCATTGCGGGCATCGCGCTGGCTCACACCGTCGGCACGGCCGTGCTCAAATTCTTGTTCTTCCGCAGCCAACCCTTCCTGCGTACGCCGAAGCACAAGGTGCAACACACGCTCGGCGAGATCGTGCGCGCCGTGCCGCAGGAGCTCGCGATGCTGATCGCGCTGCTCACGTGCGCCTACGCGCTCAAGTACTCGTTCGCGCTCGGATCCTTCCGCATCGGCATCCCGCAGGAGCTGCGCGCGCCCGATCTGTCGCTGTGGATCGCCGTGCTCCTGATCCAGTCGCTGCCCTATGCAGCCGCGGTGCTGGTCTCGGCCGTGAGCGCGCTGCCGCTTCCCGCGAAGTGGCTGGGCGGCGAGCAACCGTCGCCCATCGACGCGGCTGCCGACGCCGAGAACACGCGCGCGAGCCGCTGACCGAGCGCGCCCAGCGCTTGCATGAGCCGACGCCACGGAACCGTGCCCCGAACGCCAGCGTCGAGCCTTTCTCGGCACTCGATCGGTTTGTCGGGCCTTGTATTCATCGTCGTCTCCTGCTGACATCCGCTCGAACGCTCCACAGCCTCCGCGAGAGGCGCGCGAGCGTCAACTGCTCTTTAGGGAGGGATTCGCGCACGGCTGTGGCAGCCACCCGAGCGAAACGCTCGATCAATGAAGGATTCAGGCAAGTCATCGGACGAGCTCATTTGCGCGGCGCACCGCGACGCGGTGTCCGCCGGCGGCATCGCTGACGACACCTCGGATTCGTCCAGCTGGGCCGACCTCGACGCCTCGGGCGACAGCGGCTCCGGCGCCTACGCGCCCTCCGATCTCATCGGCGAACGCATCGGACCGTACCGCATCCTGCGCGCGCTCGGGGAAGGCGGCATGGGCGCCGTGTTCCTGGCCGAACGCGCAGACGGCCAATTCCGCCAACAGGTCGCCATCAAGTTGGTGCGCCGCGGCCTCGTCTCGAAACAGGTGCAGCAGCGCCTGCGGATCGAGCGCCAGATCCTCGCCACGCTCGATCATCCGAATATCGCCAAGCTCCTGGACGGCGGTACGACGCGAGACGGCACGCCGTACATCGTCATGGAGTACATCGACGGCGAGCCGATCGATGTCTATTGCGATCGCAATCAGCTCACCGTCAACGAACGTCTCGAGCTGTTCGCCACCGTCTGCTCGGCGGTCTATGCCGCGCATCAGAACCTGATTGTGCATCGCGACTTGAAGCCGTCGAACATCCTGGTTTCGCGCAACGGCGTGCCCAAGCTGCTCGATTTCGGCATCGCCAAGCTGCTCGACGAGCGCCAGCTCATGCAGACGCTCGCAATCACGCAGACGGACGTGCGCCTCATGACGCCGGATCATGCCAGTCCGGAGCAAGTGCGCGGCGAGCCGATCACGACCGCAAGCGACGTGTACGTGCTCGCCATCCTGCTGTACGAGCTCTTGACTGGACTCAAGCCATTCGCGAAATCGGCGGGACGCCTCGCCGATCTGGAGCGCGCGATCTGCGAAGAGCCGCCCGTGCCGCCGAGCGCCGCACTCGTCCCGAGCGCCGCGGTGACGCAGGCGCAGCTCGACCAGATCGCAGCTGCACGCAAGACGACGCTGCCGCGCCTGCGGCGCGAGCTGAGCGGCGATCTCGACAACATCGTCCTCATGGGTCTGCGCAAAGAACCCGAGCGACGCTATTCCTCGGTCGATGCCTTGTTGAACGACGTGAACCGGTATCTGACCGGGCTGCCGGTGCAGGCGCGAGCGGATGCGTGGACTTACCGCGCCGCGAAATTCGTACGGCGGCATTTCATCGTCGTCGGGCTGACGACTGCGTTCGTCGTTTCGCTGCTCGCCTTTGCGATCACGACATACATTCAGGCGCGCGCGATCGAACGCGAGCGCGACATCGCGGCGCATCAACGAGCCGTTGCCGAGATGGAGCGCGAGCACGCCGAGAGCATCTCGGCGTTCATGATCGAATCCTTTCGCGTCTCGGATCCTTCCGAAGCGCGCGGCAACGAGATCAAGGCGCGCGAGATTCTCGACCGCGGCGCGCTGCGCGTGCGCACCGAGCTCGAGAACCAACCCGCGCTGCAGGCCGCGATCATGCACACGATCGGCACGGTGTATCTGGCGCTCGGCCTGACCGGCGAGGCCGAATCGCTGGTCGCCGAGTCGCTCGCCATCCGCCGCCGTTTGTACGGCGATGAGCACATGAGCGTGGCGGAGAGCTTGGCGACTTTTGCCGACGTGCAGCGACAGAAAGGGAACTGGGATGACGCTCAGTCGCTCGCCGAACGCGCGCTGGAAATCGCCCGCGCGCTCACCGGTCCGGAGAGCGTGGCGACGGCCTTCGGACTGCGCAATCTCGGCATGATCTATTACGACCGCGGCGAGATCGATCTGGCTGAACGGACGCTGCGCGAGAGCCTGCGTCTCTACGTGGCGCGCCTCGGCGAGGACGATCAACAGCTGACCAACGTGCTCGACATGCTGGGGCGCACGGCCAGCGCGCGCGGCAACCTCGCCGAAGCCGAGGCGATGCTGATGCGGGCGCTGCGCATCGAAGAAGAGAAGTCGGGACCGGATCATCCGCTCACGATCCAGCGCCGGCACAACCTGGCGACATTTCTCTGGAACAAGGGCGAGCTGACCGCTGCAGAGGAATTGTTCCGCACCGCGCTCGCGCAATACGAGCGCGTCCTCGGCCCCAATCATCCTGAAACCGTCGATGCGATGAGCAGCCTCGCAGCGGTGCTGCGCACTAGCCAGCAATGGGAAGAAGCGCGTGCGCTCGAGGAGCGTGCCCTCGCGCTCAATCGGCAGCTGCGCGGACCCAGACATGCGGCGGTGGCCTATGACTTGAAGGGCTTGGCGCTGATCGCGCTCGGCGAGGGCCGTCTTGCCGAAGCAGAGCAGCACGCACGCGCGGCGCTCGCGATCTATCGCGAAGCGCTCAACCCGAAACACATCGAAACCGCCTCGGCGCTCACGACGCTGGGACGCATCCTGCTCGAACGCAAACAACCGGCCGCCGCCGAGCGCACGCTCGAAGAAGCCATGACCATCTTGTCGGCCTACGGCGAAAACTCGCCCGTCTACGCGACTACGAGCTCGGCGCTCGCGCGCGCCTGGGCGCTGCAGGGCCGATATGCAGAAGCCAAGCCACACCTCGAGCAAAGCTACATCGTGCTGTACCGCACACGGGGCCCCCGACACGAAGCCACGCTGCGCGTGCGCGACTGGCTCGTGCAGTTGCACGCGGCTTTGGGACAGCCGGAGGAAGCGAGCGCGTTCCTGCACACCGTTGCAGAGCAGAACGCACGCCCCTAGCGCCGTATGGCGCCATTGGACCAATGTCCGGTACGCACGCGCCGCCGCTCGTCTTAGGCTACGCGACGACCTGTGTGCCGCGGTCGCGGCAGTCGCAAGCGATAGCAGGAGCGATGCTCGACGGAGGACCCGATGCGATTACTCATCGTCGATGAATCCGAACCGGCCGGCGAGATCCGTCATGACGGCACCCAGTCCGGCGTTTACGCAACGTTGTCGCTGCCCGAAATCATCGCGACGCGCCTGATCAAGACACCTGCGCGCACTGAGCCGCATGCGCCCCGCCCGAACGAGCTGCCGAGCTTTGCGGACCCCAAGCTCGAGAACGCGCCCGAGCTGATGGCCACCTTGCTCAATACGATCGGGCTCGCCTATCTCACGAACGGACGCCTGAACGAAGCGGAGTGCTTCGTGCAAGAAGCGCTCGAGCTGCGTCTTAAGCTGTACGGGCGCGAGCATCCGCAGACGGCCGCCAGCATCAATGCGCTTGCGCGGGTGCTGCGCGACGACGGCCGTCTCGATGCGGCGCTCACGCGCATCAACGAGGCGCTGCGCATCAATACGCGCATCAGCGGCGCCGACAGCCTCGCGGCTGCGGCCGATCTCGCCGTGCTTGCTTCGATCTACTTCGACAAGAGCGAGCTGACGCAAGCCGAACATGCCGCACGCTCGGCGCTCGCGATATTCGAAAGGAAGCTCGACGGCGCCGATCCGTGGGCGCCTTATCTACTCGATCTGCTCGCGCGCGTTCATCGCTGGCGCGGCGCCTACGATAAGGCGGCAGAGCTGTATCACCGCGTGCTCGAAGCCGACAACAAGGTTTACGGCCGCGACCATCCGATCGCCGCCGTGCGCCGTCACAACTTCGCGAGCCTGCTCGCTGCGCGCGGCGAGCGCGCCAAGGCGCGCGCCCTCTACGACGAGATCATTGCAATTCTTTCGCAGGCGAGCTCCGCATGGCACCCGCACCTGATCGACATCATCGGTAACCGCGGCTCGCTCCTCTTGGCGCTCGAGGACTACGCCGGCGCACGGCGCGACCTCGAGGAAGCCGCGCGGCTCAACCGCAAGGTGCGCGGCCCCGATCATCCTTTCATTGCCTACGACGTGCTCAATCTGGGACGACTTGCCTACGCGGAAGGCGATCTGGAAGAAGCCCTGGCACGCTTCGATGAGGCGTACGTTCTGTTCCGCGACCGGCTCTCGCCCAAGCATGCGTATGCGGGAGCAGCCCTGACCTGGAAGGCACGCACCTTGGTGGCACTCGGACGCGCGCGCGAAGCCGAAGCGGCGGCTCGCGCCGCGCTCGAAGTCTGGGGCGCCGAGCTCGGCGAGCGCAGCGTCGAACATGCCATCGCTCACGCCGTGCTCGCACGTGCATGGCATTTGCAAGAGCAACACCGGGACGTCGTTGCCGGCATCCTGACGACCGCGCTGGCGACCGTCGTGTCGGTACGCGGCGCGGACGATCCGACTGCGCGGCTCATCCGCGAGTGGCTCGACGAGGCAACCGCAAGCCGGAAGCATTGACGTCGCACCGCAACTGCCGCGCTGCACCAAAGGGCAATTGCCCGCGTCGCTAGCCCGGACGTACGATGGCGGCACGACGCCGTTCGGGCTAGAACGGAATCGCAGGCAACGAAGTGCCGAAGCGGTAGACCATCGCGACGTCGGCGACGATGTCGCGCGCGTGTGCGAGGCACGAGACCGAAGCGTGTCCTTTCTCGTCGAGGAAACGAAGCGTACGCGCGCTTGCGTCTAGGGGCAGACAGGGTCCATGGGGTAGCGCGTATGAAGATCCTCATCGTCGATGACCACCCGCTGTTTCGCGCGGGGTTTCATGCGGTACTCGAACAGAGCGCACTCGAAGCAGGCGTTCTCAGCGTCTCGTCCGTAACGGAAGCCTTGCAGCTCATGCAACGCGACGCCGACATCGGTCTCGTGTTGCTCGACATTCACCTGAAGGGCGACGACGGCTTCCATGCGCTGCGCTTGATCGGCTCGCGCTTTCCGACCACGGCTTGCGTGATGATCTCGGGCGACGAGTCCGCCGACATCGCTGCGCGCGCCGTTGCGGCCGGCGCCTCGGGCTTCATCCCGAAGTCGTTCACCGCCGAGGAGATGCTCGCGGCGATTCGCAAAGTGCTCGCCGGCGAAGTGTTCGTGCCGGAGCGATCGCGCAACGCGCTGCCGACGCCGGAGTCGACGGGCCTGACGCTGCGCCAGCTCGAAGTGATCAGCATGCTCGGTCGCGGCTTCTCGAACAAGGAGATCGCCCGTGCGTTGGATGTTGCGGAACGAACGGTCAAAGCACACGTGAGCGCGGTGTTCGAGGCCCTCAATGTCCGCAACCGCACCCAGGCAGTTCTCGTCGCGCAGCGATTGGGCTACCTCCCGAGCTCGCCGTCGGGTTACGCCGCCAACGCACGCTGATATGGATGCAGAGCTCGCGCGGCGCGTTGAGCAACAACGCGTCGCGCTCCTCTACGACAACACGCTCGCTGCTTCCGGCTCTGCGATCTTGATGGCGGCGCTCGTCGCCGTCATCGCATGGCCCTATGCCGCACGAATCAATCTCATCGCCTGGTGCGGCGCCGTGCTCGTCGTGCAAGCGGCGGTGCAGTGGCTCACGTATTCCTTCCGGCGTACTCCCAACGACACCGCCTCGCCACGTGAGTGGGCTTGGCGACTTGCGCTCGTCGCGGCGCTGGCCGGCGTCGTCTGGGGCTCGGCGGTCTTTGCGCTCGTGAGCGCGAATCAACCGCTTACAGTGGCGCTCATCTCCGCCTGCCTCGCGGGACGTGCAACGCTTGCCGTGCTCACGCATGCGCACTTTCCGCCCGCACTGTACGGCTTCTGCGTCTCCATCTTCGGCTTGCTGGCGCTGCGCTACATCACGCTGGGCGGCGCTGCGAACGCAGCGCTCGGCGTCATGTGGATTGCCGTGCTCGGCTACGTGCTGCTGTTCGTCGATCGACACGCGCGTGCGATCTTCAATCAGATTCGTCTGCGCTACGAAAACGAGCAGCTCGTGCACAAGCTGCAGCAGCAGAACGCGCTCGCCGAAACCGCGCGCATCCGTGCGGAAGAAGCAAGCCGCTCCAAGTCGCGCTTCTTCGCCGCCGCGAATCACGATCTGCGCCAGCCGCTGCACTCGCTCGGCTTGTTCGCCACGGCATTGCGCAACGGCGCAATCGACGACAAGGGACGCAAGCTGATCGATCAGATCCTGCAATGCATCGAGTCGCTCGAACAGCTCTTCGACAACCTGCTCGATCTGTCCAAGCTGGATGCGGGACAGGTCGAAGTCAGGCGCGAGATCGTGCCCGTCAACGCGGTGTTCGATCGGTTGCGCGGCGCGTTTGCCGAGTCGGCGCAGGACAAGGGGCTCAAGCTGCGGTTGCGCCGCTCGCCGGCGCTGCTCGCAACCGACGGCACGCTGCTCTTTCGCGTGCTCTCCAATCTCATCGCGAACGCCATCCGCTACACCGACTCAGGCGGCGTGCTCGTCGCCTGCCGCAAGCGCGGCGGCCACATGCGCATCGAGGTCTGGGACACGGGCATCGGCATTCCGCGCGAGCAGCACGAGCGCATCTTCGAAGAGTTCTATCAGCTCAACAATCCTGCGCGCGATCGCACGCGCGGGCTCGGCCTCGGCTTGGCGACGGTCAAACGTATCGCGCAGCTGCTCGAGCATCCGCTCGAAGTGCGGTCGATTCCGGGCAATGGCTCGCGCTTTTCGATCACGGTACTGAGCGTCGATCCCGCGCGCATTCAGACGGTCGCGGCGACGGTCGAGCAGAAAGTACCGAATCTCATCGGCGGCAAGCTGATCGTCGTCATCGACGACGAAGAATCGGTGCGTCTCGGAATGCAGAGCTTGCTCGAAAGCTGGGGATGCAAGTGCGTGGCGGCAACGGACGCCGCAGAGGCGCTCGCCAGCCTTCGCGGCCGCGCGCCCGACTTCATCATCGCCGACCTGCGGCTGCGCGGCGAGGGCAGCGGCATCGAGGCAATCCGCACGCTGCGCCGTGCGCTCGGGGACTCCATTCCCGCCGTGCTCGTGTCGGGCGACACGGCGACCGAGCAGTTGCGCAAGGTCAGCGCTGCGGGTCTCACGATGATGCACAAGCCGCTCAAGGCAGTGCGCCTGCGTGCGCTGCTCAACCACGAGTTCGCACGCGGCAACGCCCGACCCCTCGCCGACACCGCCGGTTGAACGCAGCGCCCCCGCCCGCGCGGGGATCGCATATCATGATGCGCTCCGCCGATCTTTCGCTTGCCCATGTCACGTCCCAAAGAGCGCGTTGCTCATCACGATTCAGCTCCCGCGAAGCCGGCAGGCGTGCGCCTGCAGAAGGCGATGGCCGATGCCGGCGTCGGTGCTCGCCGTGAATGCGAAGAGATGATTCTCGCCGGGCGCGTGCGAGTGAACGGCAAGGTCGTCACAAGCCTGCCCTACTTCATCGACCCGGCGACCGACGAAGTCGAGCTCGATCACGAACGGCTCACGATCCCCGTTGCACCCAGCTCAGCGACGCCTGCAGCCCGCACGGCGCCCTCGTTCGCGTACATCCTCATCAACAAGCCCAAGGGCGTCATCACGACCACGAGCGATCCCGAGGGACGGCGCACTGTGCTCGACTTCGTGCCGCCCGCCTTGCGCGGCCAGCGGCTCTTTCCCATCGGTCGACTCGATGCCGACTCGACCGGCTTGTTGATCGTCACGAACGACGGTGACCTCGCGCATCGGCTCACGCATCCGAAGTTCGGCGTCACGAAGGAATACCGCGTCATCTGCGCCGGGTTGGCGAGCGGCGAGGCCATCGAGAAGCTCAAGCGCGGCATGTACCTCGCCACGCCGCGAGCCGACGGCACGACGAACGCCAAGCGTGCGCAGATGGAATCGGTGCGCATCGTCAAGCGCCTGGTCGATCGCGCGCGCGGCGACCGGACGATTCTCGAAGTGAGACTGCGCGAAGGACAGAACCGCGAAATCCGCAGAATGCTGGCGCGTGTCGGCCTGAAAGTGCGCGAGCTCGAACGCGTCGCGATCGGTCCGCTGCGCGCGAACGGCCTCAAGCCCGGCCAGGCCAAGCTGCTCGGCAAGAAGGATGTCGAGCGGCTGCGCGCGAGCGTGCTGAACGCCTAGCGCGCCACAAACCTCAGGCTTTCTTCACGAGCGGGCGAATCAACCCTTCCTGCGCGACCGAGGCGACGAGCCTGCGGTCGCGGCTCCAGATGTTCGCACGCGTGAACCCGCGCGCGCCGCCCGCGAACGGGCTCACGGCGTCGACGAGCAGCCATTCGTCGGCTCGCGCCGGCCGATGGAACCACATCGCGTGATCCAGGCTCGCCATCATGATCTGTTCACTGATGAGCGAGACGGTGTGCTTCAGACTCGCGATCGGCGTCAGAAAATAGTCGGATAGATAAGCCAGCGCCGAAGTGTGCGTGAGCGCATCGTCCGGCAGGCGCGAGATCGACCGGATCCAATACCGTCCCCGTGCGGTCTCGGACTTGCGCAAGAAAAAATCCTCCGGCGCGACGGGCTTGAGCTCGACGATGGCCTGCTCTTGCATGGCGGCCGCGCTCTTCGGCATGCGATCGGCGAAACGTTCGGCCAGCTGCGTCAAGCTCATGAGCGAATCCGGATCCGGCACCTGCTCGTCGAGCTCGATCTCGTGCTCGAAGCCCGCTTCGACGCGATGAAACGAGCATTCCATGTGAAAGATCGTCTTGGCGCGCTGACGGGCCACGACACGACGAGTCGAAAAGCTCCCGCCATCGCGCGTGAGCTCGACGTCGTAGATCACCGGAATATCGCTTGCACCCGGCAGCAGGAAATACCCGTGCAGCGAATGCGGTATGCGTCCGGCATCGACCGTCAACGCCGCCGCCTGCAAGCCCTGTCCGAGGATCTGACCGCCGAACAGCGAGCGATTGCTGTTGATCTGATTGACGCGGCTGCGGAACAAGTTGGTATCGAGCTGTTCGAGCTCGAGCAGCTCGTGCAGGTGCTGGGGCGCCGGCGGCGCCATCGATGGCGTGGGCATACGTCTATGACAGGCTGAGCAATGTCGAAAAAACGCCGGTGACGCGCACGACCTCGGCGCGCGGCGCCATGCACACTGTCGACCGTCGCGGCCTACTCGTCAACCATCGGAGCACTTTGCATACAGCGACTGACAGCGGACGCGCGGCTACGCGCGCTGACGGTTTATCATTTGCGTAATGACGCAAGAATCGCCCGCCAGCGCCCAGCGCGCGCTTTGAAAGAGTTTCCCGCTTCGCCCCGCATGACTCTTCCGATCGAGGCCGCCCTCCCCGAGCTGCAGCGCGCGCTCGCTTCTCGTACACGTGTCGTGCTGCAGGCGCCGCCCGGCGCCGGCAAATCGACGCGCGTGCCGCTCGCACTCCTCGGCGAGCCATGGCTGGCGAAGCGCAAGATCCTCATGCTCGAGCCGCGCCGGCTCGCCGCGCGCGCGATCGCCGCACGCATGGCGCAAAGCCTCGACGAGCCCCCCGGTGCGACCGTCGGCTTTCGTACGCGACTTGAAACGAAGGTCGGCAAGGATACGCGCATCGAAGTCGTGACCGAGGGCATCCTCACGCGCATGCTCCAAAGCGATGCCGCGCTCGAAGGCGTCGGGCTCGTCATCTTCGACGAGTTTCACGAGCGCAGCCTCCATGCGGACCTCGGCCTGGCCTTGTGTCTCGATGCCCAAGACGCGCTGCGCGAAGATCTGCGCGTGCTCGTGATGTCTGCGACGCTCGACAGCGAGCGCATCGCGGCGCTGCTCGGCGATGCCCCCATAGTGCGTTCCGAAGGACGCACGTTTCCGGTCGAAGTCCGCTGGGCACCCGCAGATTCTGCGCGCGCCCGCACCGTGCGCACCGAGACGCGCATCGAACAACGCGCCGCGCTCGCGACCCGGCGCGCGCTCGATGAGCACGAGGGCGATGTCCTCGTCTTCCTGCCGGGGCAAGGCGAAATTCGCCGTGCGCAAGCGGCGCTCGAAGAGCAAGGCCTGCCCCGCAACGTGCGCGTGTTCCCGTTATACGGCGAGCTCGGCACCGAGCTGCAGGACGAGGCGCTGCGCCCGAGCCCGCCTGGCCAACGCAAGATCGTCCTTGCGACCAATATTGCGGAGACGAGCTTGACGATCGAAGGTGTACGCATCGTCGTCGATTCCGGTTTGGCGCGGCGCGCGCGCTTCGATCCAGGCAGCGGCATGAGCCGGCTCGACACCGTGCGCATCTCGCGCGCGTCGGCCGACCAACGCAGCGGCCGCGCCGGCCGCACCGCGCCCGGCGTGTGCTATCGACTATGGAGCGAGACGGAACACGCCGCGCTGGCCGCACACACGCCGCCCGAAATCGTCGAGACGGACCTTGCGCCGCTCGCGCTCGAGCTCGCCAACTGGGGCGTACGCGATCCGAACAGCTTGCGTTGGCTCGACCCGCCGCCTGCAGGAAACTACGCTCAAGCGCTCGACCTGCTGAAGCTGTTGGGCGCGTTGGATGCACACGGCACCATCACGGCGGATGGACGCGAGCTCGCGCGGCTGCCGACTCATCCGCGCTTGGGCCACATGATCCTGCGCAGCGCCGAGCTCGGTGCGCTCGACACAGCGCTCGAGATCGCCGCTTTGCTCGAAGAACGCGATCTGCTGCGCTTCGACGGTGGCGAACGCAATGTCGACCTGCAGCTGCGTCTGGACGCTCTGCGCAGCGGCACGAGCGGCTTTGCCGGCGCGCAGGTGGACACCGGCGTGCGTCAGCGCGTGCGCCGCTCGGTGGAACAGCTCGCGCGACAAGTGGGCTCATTGCCGACACGCGAGCGGCAAGCGGCAGTCGATGCCGGACGCCTGCTGGCGTTCGCGTACCCCGACCGCATCGCGCTCGCACGCGGCGGCGGACGCTTCGTGCTCGCGAATGGGCGCGGCGCGCAGCTGCCGCCCGCACAGTCGCTCGCGCGCTGCGAGCTGCTCGTCATCGCCGATCTCGACGGGCGCGAGCGCGACGCCATCGTGCGCCTCGCAGCGCCGCTCGAACGCGCCGACCTCGAACGCGACTTTGCCGACACGATCGAAACACGCGAACGCATCGAATGGGATGCAAACGAAGACGCCGTGGTTGCGCGCCGCGAACGCTGGCTCGGCGCACTCAAGCTGAGCGAGGCGCGCCTCGAACGTCCGGATCCCGCACGCGTGACGGCGGCGCTCATCTCAGGAATCGAACGCCTGGGGCTGACGGCGTTGCCGTGGACGAAGGAGTCGCGTCAGCTGCGCGATCGCATCGCCTTCGCGCGCCGTTTCGATGCCACCCCGGACGCCTGGCCCGATGTGAGCGAGGCGGCGCTGCTCGCGACGCTCGCCGACTGGCTCGGCCCGTGGCTCGATGGCATCACCCGCCGCGAACAGCTCGCACGGCTCGACATGCATGCCGTGCTCATGAGCCTGCTCGATTGGAATGCGCAACAGCGCCTGAACGCCTTTGCGCCGACGCATCTTACGGTGCCGAGCGGCTCGCGCATTCCGATCGACTACAGCGGCGATACGCCGACGCTTGCGGTGCGCCTGCAGGAAGTCTTCGGCTTGGCGCGCACGCCCGCGATTGCAGATGGCCGCGTGCCGCTCACGATGGAGCTGCTCTCCCCCGCGCATCGGCCCGTGCAGATCACGCAGGATCTCGCGAGCTTCTGGGCGCGCGGTTACGCCGACGTGAAAAAGGATCTGAAAGGCCGGTATCCCAAGCATTATTGGCCCGACGATCCGCTCACTGCCGAAGCCACCGCGCGCGCGAAACCGCGCAATCCTTGAGACGTCAAAGACGGGGGTTCTCTGAGAATGCAGCCGATGATTAAGCACGCATTCATGCTGCCTCTAGCAGCATGCGTGCATGGCCGGCGTAGCGCGACGAGCGATGACAGCGCCACCGCGCGCTGACGCCGGCACCGCAATACCGTTCGCCCGTGAGGTGCAGACCATGAGAAGCTCGATCCTATGGGTTGCGATGCTGGCCTGCTGCGCGACCGCACACGCAGCGTCGCCGCAAACGCCTTCGACGCCGGGCGACGCCTGCGTTGCGTTGAATCAGGTGGGCGGTTTTCGCACGCTCGACAGTCGCACGGCTGTGCTGTTCTCGATCGGCGGCAAGCCTTCTTACGTCCTGACGCTCGCGATGCCGCTGCACGAGCTCGAGCATGCGCTCAGTTACGCCTTCGTCCATCACGACGGCGACGGGCGCTTGTGCGGACGTTCGCAGGATGCGATCGCTGTGCCAGGAGCCGTCGCCGCGCTTCCGGCACGCATCCTTTCGATGAAACGGCTCGACGAGGCAGGCATCCGCGCGCTCGAGGAACAGTACGATGTGCGCCTGACGAAAAAACGCAGAACACGGGTGAATCCCGCAGCATCCGCAACGCCCGCCGACGCCATCTGACGAGCACGCGCCCGCCAACGCGGGCGCGTGCGGCATCACTGCGGATTGACGCTGCACACGGACTCGAATTCAATGCCGCCATCGCGGCGATAGCGTTCGAGTCCGAGGTGAGCTTTCGATGATGAACCAAGATCTGCGCGAGCAGCTCGCCGCGCTTCATGCCGAGCTTGCCCGCACGAGCACGGTCGACGGCGAGACGCGCGAGCTGTTGAGCACGCTCCTTGCCGACATTACCCGACTGCTCGCGACGACGCGGCCCGCGCCTTCCGATTCCGCAACCATCCAAGCAGAGCGCGACCGTCATTCTGCGCTCACCGAGCGACTCGACGGCTTCGCCGTCCAGTTCGAAGCCGAGCACCCTGCGCTGAGCGCGGCGCTGCGGCGCGTGGTCGACGCCCTCGGTAAAGCAGGGATCTAACCCCGCACACACTCTTCTTCACGCACAGGCCGATGCCCCCGGCGTCCGAGCGGGCGGTGCATCGCTCGGCGACCATCGGCCTTTCCAGCTACACTGCACACTGCGTGCGCCAGCACGCGTTCACAGCCGTCCGGCAGGCCTCGGCCGCTTGGCAAGCGCCGATACCAAGCGCGGCACGCGTGGCATGGCTGCCGAAGGCGAGCCGCGGTACATTCTGCCGCGCGCCTTGCAGACACGGGGGATGTACATCCGTTATGTACGACGTCAACAACGTATTCGCGAAGATTCTCAGAGGGGAAATTCCAGCGGCGAAGGTCTATGAAACCGAGCACGTGCTCGCGTTCATGGATGCGATGCCTCAGTCCGACGGGCACACGCTCGTGATCCCGAAGGCGCAAGCGCGCAATTTCCTCGACGCAGAGCCCGAGACGCTCGCCCACCTCATTCAAGCCACCCAGGTCGTCGCGCGTGCGGTCAAGCGCGCGTTCAATCCGGACGGCATCCGCATCGCTCAGTTCAATGAGGCCGCCGCCGGTCAGACGGTGTTTCACCTGCACTTCCACATCATTCCGTGCTACGAAGGCAAGGAGCTGCGTGCTCACGCGCGCGGCATGGCGGACCGCGCTGTCCTCGAGCAGCACGCTGAACGCATCAGAGCCGCCCTGGCCTCGGACTGACGACACCAGACAGGTTCCTGCATCGAAAACGAGCTGGCCATGACCATCTACAAAGTACCCGAAGACTTCGCCGCACTGGCTCATCTACGGCAGGCCGACTATCAGCGGCTCTATCAAGAATCGATCCGCGATCCCAACGGCTTCTGGTCGCGCATGGGACGGCGCATCGACTGGGTGCAACCCTACACGAAGGTCAAAGACACGAGCTTCGATCTGCACGACTTTCGCATTCGCTGGTACTACGACGGCAAGCTCAACGTCGCCGCGAACTGCTTGGATCGGCACCTGAAGAAGCGCGGCGACAAAGTCGCGATCATCTGGGAAGGCGACGATCCGCGCCTGTCGGAGAAGATCACGTACCGCGAGCTCTACGAGCGCGTCTGTCAATGCGCCAATGCGCTCAAGTCCTTGGGCGTGCAGAAGGGCGATCGCGTCACGATCTATCTGCCGATGATTCCGGAGGCGGCGATCGCGATGCTGGCCTGCGCGCGCATCGGCGCCATCCACTCCGTCGTGTTCGGCGGCTTCTCGGCCGAATCGCTTGCCGGACGCATCGCCGACTGCGGCTCCGCGGTCGTGATCACGGCCGACGAAGGCATTCGCGGCGGCAAGCGCATTCCGCTCAAGGCGAACGTGGACAATGCGCTCGAGGATCCGGTTACCTCATGCGTCAAGCACGTCCTGGTCGTGCGCCGGCTCGGCACGCGCGTGCACATGGAAGCGGGCCGCGATCGCTGGTTCGACGAGCTGGTCGACGCGCAGCCGAAGGAATGTCCGCCAGAGGTCGTCGATGCCGAAGACCCGCTCTTCATCCTCTATACCTCAGGTTCCACGGGTAAACCAAAGGGCGTGCTGCACACGAGCGGCGGCTATCTCGTCTACGCATCGCTCACGCACGAGCTCGTCTTCGACATTCGCGAGGACGACATCTACTGGTGTACCGCCGACGTCGGCTGGGTCACGGGCCATAGCTACGTCGTCTACGGCCCGCTCGCCAACGGCGCGACGACGCTCATGTTCGAAGGCGTGCCGAACTATCCCGATCCGGGCCGCTTCTGGCAGGTCGTCGACAAGCATCGCGTCACCGTCTTCTACACTGCACCGACTGCGATCCGCGCGCTCATGCGCGAGGGCGATCTGCCGGTGAAGCAATGGTCGCGCAAGTCGCTGCGCCTGCTCGGCAGCGTCGGCGAGCCGATCAACCCCGAAGCGTGGGAGTGGTATCACCGTGTGGTCGGCGACGGTCGTTGCCCGATCGTCGATACCTGGTGGCAAACCGAGACCGGCGGCATTCTCATCACGCCGCTGCCCGGCGCTACCGATCTCAAGCCGGGCTCTGCGACATTGCCCTTCTTCGGCATCAAGCCGGCGATCGTCGACAACGAAGGCAAGGAGCTCGAAGGCGCGTGCGAAGGCAACCTCGTGCTCACGGACAGCTGGCCAGGCCAGATGCGCACCGTCTACGGCGCGCACGAGCGTTTCATCGAGACGTACTTCAAGGCTTTCCCGGGACGCTATTTCACCGGCGACGGCGCCAAGCGCGACGAAGACGGCTATTACTGGATCACCGGGCGCGTCGACGACGTGCTCAACGTCGCCGGCCATCGTCTCGGCACCGCCGAGATCGAAAGCGCGCTGGTCGCGCATCCCAAAGTCGCCGAAGCAGCGGTCGTCGGCTTCCCGCACGACATCAAGGGCCAGGGTATCTACGCGTATGTCACGCTGATCGCCGGCGTCGAGCCGACGGATCGATTGCGCAACGAGCTGCGCGATTGGGTACGCAAGGAAATCGGACCGATCGCCACGCCGGACTTCATTCAGTGGGCGCCGAATCTGCCGAAGACGCGCTCGGGCAAGATCATGCGACGCATCCTGCGCAAGATCGCCGCCAACGAGCACGAGAATCTCGGCGACGTCTCGACGCTTGCCGATCCGAGCGTGGTGGACACGCTCGTGCGCGAACGGATGAACGTTCCCGGGCACGGCCACGGACACGAGCGCCGCTCTTGAGCGGCGCTGCGGCGCCGGCGCGCCTCAAAACAAACGCCCGGCGCCGACGAGCCTCGGCGCATAGTATTGGTCGTCGAGCGTGCGTAGCTCGACCGGACGACCGGTCTGCGGCGCATGCACGAAACGGCCTTCGCCGGCGTAGATCGCGACGTGCGACACGCGCCGGCCGTTGATGCGGAAGAACAAGAGATCGCCCGGCGCGAGGTGCGAGAGCGCGACGGGCTTTGCGGCCTGGTACTGCTCGGCAGCCGTCCGCGGCACCTGAATGCCGAGCTGCTCGTGCACGTAACGCACGAGACCGCTGCAATCGAAAGCCGTCGGGCCGGCGCCGCCCCATTGGTACGGTCGGCCAAGCAGCGAGATCGCGCGCAAGGCAATCTCACTGCCGAGCGAAGTCCCCGGCGCGAGCGGCTGCGACGCTGCTGCTCGCTCGGGCGTCGTCGAGCACCCCTGCAGCAGCAGGCTGCAAGCAAGACAGACAATCGTCAGTGACAGTGAGCGCTTCATGGCTTGCAGCGCTACAGGATGCCGAACGGCTCGCGCCAAGCCAAGCTTGGCGTTCTGACGGATCTCACGACTTTGGCCGAACCGTGATGTCGTACCCTTGCAGAGTCCGCGTGGCTCGCATGCTTTCTGAAAGGTCGCCTCATGCACCGATTCTTCATTGCCGTCTTGTTTCTCGCCAGCACCGTTCACGCTGATGCGGGTCCGTGGAGTCACGTCAGCGACGCTGCCCTGCGCGGCCATGTCGAATTCCTGGCGGACGATCTGCTCGAGGGACGCGCAGCGGCGACGCGCGGGTACGATCTCGCGGCAGTCTATGTGGCCGCTCAATTCCGCCAGTATGGGTTAAAGCCGGCAGGCGATGCAGAGAGCTACTTGCAGTCCGTGCCGCTGCTCGAAGCCACGCCGGTGCTGCCCGGCTCGGCGGCGCGCTTTACCGTCGATGAGGTGACGGTCGATTTCGAGTACGGCACCGATTATCTGCCCGGAGCGGATTACACCGCGGCGAGCTCCACGATCAGCGCACCGCTCGCCTTCGTCGGTTACGGCATCGAAGCGCCGGAGCTCGACTACGACGATTTCGCCAATGTCGACGTCGCCGGACGCATAGCCGTCATCCTGAGCGGCGCGCCGGCGAGGTTTCCGAACAATCAGCGTGCCTATCACTCCTCGATGCTGCGCAAGCTGACGCTGCTCAGCGAGAAGGGCGCGCTCGGCCTCATCGTCATCGACTCGCTCGTCGACGCCAAGCGCATTCCTTGGGAGCGCCGCGTGGCGATGAGCTGGGAACCGGAGATGCGCTGGCTCGACGCCGACGGCAAGCCGCAAGACGCCTTCCCCGAGATCAAGCTGCGCTTTCGCTTCAAACAGGACGCCGCTGCGGCGCTGTTCGAACGCGCACCGCAGCCATTGAGCGAGGTGCTCGCCGCCGCCGATACCGGCGAGGCGCAGGGATTCGAGCTGCCGGGCATGATGACGCTGTCGGCCACCACGGGCTTGCGGCGCACGCACAGCGCCAACGTCGTTGCGCTGCTCGAAGGCAGCGATCCTGCGCTCAGGCACGAACATGTCGTGGTGACGGCCCATCTCGATCATCTCGGGCGCGGTCCTGCCGTCGATGGCGATGCGATCTACAACGGCGCGCACGACAATGCCGTCGGCACGGCAATGCTGCTCGAAATCGCGCGCACCTTGCGCGCGGCACGCGTCAGCCCGAAACGCTCGATCCTCTTCGCCGCCGTGACGGCCGAGGAGAAAGGCATGCTCGGCTCGGCGTTCCTGGCGCACGCGCTCGCGGAGCGCGAGCAGACCGTCGTCGCCAATCTCAACATCGACATGCCGCTGCCGCTCGCACGCTCGCACGACCTGGTCGCGTACGGCGCCGAGCACTCGAGCCTCGGCGCGAGCGCCCGCAAGGCTGCCAACGCCGAAGGCTATCGGCTACGGCCCGATCCGAATCCGGAAGAAGTGATATTCGTTCGCAGCGATCAATTCTCGTTCATTCGCCGCGGCATTCCCGCGCTGATGCTCCACGGCGGCACGGAGCCGCGCGACAAGAAGATCGATCTGGAAGCGCTGCGCCGTACTTTCTTCGAAACGCACTACCATCGCCCGAGCGACGACACGTCGGTGCCGCTCGACTACGCAGCGGCAGCCGATCTCACGCGCATTCACCTGCGCATTCTGCTCGAGGCCGCGAACGGGCCGCGCCCGCGCTGGAAGCGTGGCGACTTCTTCGGGGAAACGTTCGGCAATCAAGATTAAGGCGCGCCTGCGGCGACGAACGCTTCAACCGTCGGCATCCGCCCGTCCGGGCGTCAAAGCGAGCGCCTCGCGATCCCGGGAGGAATGCGCTTGCTCGCGCCGCTCCTCGCGCAGCGCCCGTTGATAAATCATCTGCCCGGCGATCGCCGTTCCGAGCAATGCGGCGTTGGTCACGACGAAGACCCAGTTGGCGAGCAGATAGCTGTAGACGAGAAAGCCGCTCGAGGCTGCGAGCTGCCCGATGAACAGCCATCGCGATACGCCTTCCGTCGAACGCTCGCGCCACTGCCGAAAGACTTGACGGACCAATGTGGCCAAGAGGACGGCGGAGCTGAGCCACCCGATGATGTCTGGTTCCATGGGATTACCAAGGCGCGCGAGGCGCCACGAGGATTGAGAACCGCTTCAGCCGCCGCAGCCAAAAAAAGAGGCCGTACCGTCCGGTACAGCCTCAAGTGCACAGCCGTCCTTCATGGCGTCCGATGGGTTCTCAGCGGGTGCCCCCATCGTCCTGGGGAGGTCCATGCGACGCGCTGTGCAGTGTACGTAGAGTGCTCCGCTCGTTTAACGCACGAGCAGGGCTCTTGGATCCCTGCGGCAATTGCGTGTTTGAACGCCGCAGCGTCCAACGTGGAGCGCGCAGTCCAACGTGTGCGAGCGCACGCAGCCTCGCGACCGCATGCCGAGCCATGCGGCCGTCGCAAGGAGTGCGAGATTGGATGCGGTTACTCGACCAGCTGATTGCGCACGGCGTACGCCGCGATCTCCGCGTTGCTGCGCATCCCCATCTTTTCGAGGATCCGCGCGCGGTAAGTGCTGACCGTCTTCACGCTCAAACCGAGCTCGTTCGCCATGACCGCGGGCGATACTCCGCGCGCAATGCGCGTGAACACCTGCAGCTCGCGTTCGGAGAGCCGGTTGTGCAGCGGCCCTTCGTCGTCGGCGGCATATTCCGACGCGAGCAGCTCGGCTACGAGCGGCGTGATGTAGCGCCGCCCCGTGCCCACGGCACGCACCGCTTTCACGAGCTCCTCGGGCACGATCATCTTCGGCACGTAGCCGTTCGCTCCGGCGCGCATCAAACGCACCGCGAAGCTGCGCTCGGGATGCATGCTCAGGACGAGAATCGCCAGCTCCGGGCGCTCGCGCTTCAAGATCTTGAGCAGATCGATGCCGCTCTGTCCCGGCAGCGTGATGTCGAGAACCACCACGTCCACTTGCAAGCCATCGTGGATCTGCTGCAGGGCTTCTTCGGCGGAGCCGGCTTCGGCGACAACCTCGAGATCGGGCTCCTCGGAGAGCATCTCGCGCACGCCCGCGCGCAGGATCGCGTGATCATCCACGATGAGCACGCGAATGGGCGACTGGGCGGCCGGTATCGGTTCGCGTCCCTCGTTCTCTCGTACCTCCGGCATCATTCGCGCACCTCTGTCAGTTCGCCATGTAGCCCCGTGACCTGAATGCCAGGATCGACGGGCAGGCCTTCATCCATAACGACACCCTGCGCGCGATAGGCGTTAAGGCGATTGTAGAGCGTCTTCAGGCTCACCCCGAGTAACGCCGCCGCGCGGGTCTTGTTTCCTCCGCACTTGCGCAACGTCGCGTAGATCATCCACCGCTCGACGTCGGCGAGATTGGTTCCTACGGGAATGCGAAGCGCACGGATTTCGCCTGTCTCCTGGGCCGTGTGCGACACATGCGAGGGACGAGCGTCAGCGCCGTGCGCACCATCGGTCATTTGATTCTCCATAGCGATGCTCCTGCCGGTCATCTTTACAGTGTCGTTGCAGACAACGGACTTGGGCGGGGCAAAAGTTCCCTGGAATAGCCACGATTTTCAGCTTGCCGTGCGTAAGAAATTTCCTACGCTCGCTTCTCCTGGTTCATGCGGACGCGCGGTGGCAGGAATGAATGCCTCGACGGCAGTGCCCTTGCCGCCCGGTCCAGGACCGAGCGAAAGGCGCCCGCCGAGTTGACGCATGCGCTCGCGCATGCCGACGATGCCGTGCGACTTCGGTTTGCCCGTGGCGCCTTCCGCAATCCCGACACCGTCGTCGATGACGCGCAGGCGAATGCCGCTTGGCTCTCGTGCAAGCGTGACGCGCACCCGCGTTGCCTGCGCATGCTTGGCGATGTTCGTGAGCGTCTCCTGCAGGATGCGATAGAGCGCAATCGACCACGAGGCGTCGATGTCGTCGAAATCTTCGGTCACCTCTACGTCGCAGGGCAGCCCCGTCCGGCGCGAGCACTCGCGGCAGTAAGATCTGATCGCGTACGCCAATCCGAAGCTGTCGAGATGGCTCGGGCGCAAGCCTTCGATCACCTCGTGCTTGAGCTCGACGGTCTCCGCGAGGACTTGCAGCACGCGCTGCAAGCGCTCGCGCACCTCGCGCGCATCTTCGGGGATGCGCCGCTGGATCCAGTTGAGATCCATGTTGATCGCCGTGAGATTGCTGCCGAAGGTGTCGTGCAGCTCGCGCGCCAGCTTGGCTTTCTCTTCCTCCGCGACGCGGATCAGATGCTGCGACAGCTCGGCCAGCTCCGAGGTGCGCTGCTCGACGAGCTGATTCAAGTGCTGATTGGCCTCGAGCAGCGCGGTCTCGGCGCGCGCACGCGCGGCGACGTAGCGCTGCAGCAGCTTGTTGAGACCGACGAGCACCGCCACGGTGACGATCGTGGTGAGCAGCGCCACGCCGAGCGTGATCCACACGTCGCGAAGCACTGCCTTGCCGAGCGCATCGATGCGCGCGTCCTCTTCGATGAGCAGCCGCTCGACGATGCTGCGCACGCGATCCATCGTCTCGGTCGCCCGGCTCGTGCCCGCCAGATCCGCCGTGCCGCTCGGGCCGGGATTCGGACTGCGCTCGATCGTCTGTTCGAGTCGCTGGATGGCCGCAGCCGTGTAGCGCTCGAGCTCGGCGATGTCCCGCTGCCGCTCGGGATTGTCGGCGGTAAGGTTTGCCAGCCGATCGAGCTCGAGTCGCCAGCTGCGCATCGCGCGGTAGTACGGGCTCAGGTACTCGGTATCGCCGGTGAGGAGATACCCGCGCTGTCCCGACTCGGCCGCCGTGATCACCGACTGAAACGTGCTCAAGGCGCGCTTGATCTCGTACGAGCGCGCGTAGTGAGCGTTCGTGTCCATCGTCCGGCCGGTATTGATGATCAACAGCGACGCGTTGATCACCAGCAAGGCGATGGAAACGAAGATGACGGCGAGCACGTGCAGCGGGACACGCGCATCCCCCGCGACCGGCGTAGCGCGCACGGGCGTGTCCATCTCGTCGTCCTTGAGAACCAGAGCCTCGGTGAGTCGGGCCATCGTGACCTGTGGGGTGTGGGAATCCTTAACGTGCGCGCTCAAATTGAGGTTCCGCAGTCGGCATTTGCCGCAAGCCTGCGCGTCCGCGGCGGAACTGCACTCCACTCCGCACGTTTTGCAACGTGCACGCGCGGCTGCCGTGTCGATGAGCGCGGCCGCGCACTCAAGGCAACACTTTCACGCAACGACCCTCTCGGGGGAACCGATCCGTCCGGATGGACACGAGGACACATACATGAAAACGCACGTATCTTGGATAATCGCAGCGCTGGCGATCGCGCTCGCAGGCGGCTGCAATCGCGCGGAGTCGCCGGCGGAAGTTCAGGCCGACGTCGCCGACGCGCAGGCCGAATCGCACCGCGAGCTCGCGGATGCACAGGCGACCGCGCAGGAAGAGATGAACGACGCTCAGCGCGACTTGGTCGAGGCGCAGCAGGAAGGCGATCGCGATGCGATCGCGGACGCCGCCGAAGAGGCGAGCGAAACGCAAGCCGAAGGCGAGCACCGCATCTCGGTGGCCCAGGCCGAAGCGACACATCGCGTAGCCATCGCCAAATGCGAAGCCTTGACGGGCGCAGCGCAGGATGAGTGCAAACGACGCGCCGATGACGAGCTGGAACGCGCCAAACGCAATGCAGACGCGCGGCGCGACGGCACGGGCTAGCACCGTGCCGGGGCTCATGCACTTTGAGACGGCAGTTTCGATACGCCTTAATTCATCGACAGCATGAGAATCGCCAAACCGGCCGCATGGGCGTTCACGGCATTGCTGGGAATGTTCCTTGCGGCCTGCAGCTCTGCGCCGCGGCAGCAGCCCGCACGCGAGGCCATCGCTGACGGCGTCGTCACGGCCAGAGTCAAGGCGGCACTCGTCGAGGATCCGCTCACCAGCCGCCATCGAATCGACGTCGCGACCTTCAAAGGCACCGTGCAACTCAGCGGATTCGTCGAATCGGAAGACGCGCGCCGCCGCGCGGTGGAGCTGGCGCGCAGCGTGGCCGGCGTCGGACGCGTCAAAGACGCATTGGAAATACGCCAACCCGCCATCGATCCCCACGGTTGACCCGACCCGAGGGGCCGACGCTCGGTCCGCGGGCGCGTATACGAATTCCGTACACAGACGACCTCGCCCGTTCGATTCCGCAGGCCGCGGCGGTAGACTGTCCGCACGACTCCTTCGCAGGTAGACCACTCGTGCCGGCCGAACTCGGAAAACTGCCTGCCGATCAAATCGTCTCCGCGCTGCCACGGACGACGTGGTTCAGCGCAGTCGGCACGCCGCTCGACGCCAGCGAACGCGCTGCCTGCAGACGCTATCTGCGCGGCCTCGGTGCCGAAAGCTGCTCCATCGAAACCGTTCCCTCCTGGTACGAAGCGATCGAACGCGCACGCAAAACGAGCTGGTGGACGACGTGGTGGGAACGCGAACGCGCAGAGGAACGCGCGCTCTTCGCGCAGGCTGCCGCGGCGGCGCGTTCGACGGAAGCCGTCGTGCTGCGCCTCGCGAATCTCATGCAAGGCAGCGCGAGCCTGTTCTTGTCGCCCGCTCACCTCGCATGCGCACGCGCGGGCATTCACGACGATGCGCTCGCCAATGCAGCAGCCGGCGCGGCGGCGCAAAGCCTGCATCAGTACGGCCTTGCCGCCATTGCGGGGCGCGAAGACCATCCGTTCGCTGCGAAGTTTCGCCTGTTCCTGGCCGGGCGCTGGCCGCTGTCCATCGGCGCCGATGCGTTCTACATCTTCTAGACGCGAATTGAGAGACCGGCGCGCAAGACGTGCCGAGCCGCGGGGCGTAATGCGATCATAGGCAGCGGCGCCGTCGCTCCGCTGCGTGCCGCCATCATGCATCCACTTTCGAGCTCGACTTCATGCCTTCCATCTTGCTGATCGGTGCCGGCGCGGTCGGCGCCTTCTTCGGCTCGGCCCTCGCGCGCGCCGGTGCCGAAGTGTCCGTCGTGTGCCGCTCCGATTTCGCCGCCGTCGCGCGCGACGGATTCGAGATCCGCAGCCCGCTGCTCGGGGAGCATCGCTTCGTGCCACGACGCGTTTTCGCGAGCGCCGCGGAAGCCGGGCGCGGCTTCGACTACGTGCTGCTCGCGACGAAGGTGCTGGCTGACCTCGATCGTGCGGCGCTCATCGCCCCGGCCGTAGGCGATCAAACTACGATCTTCTTGATCCAGAACGGGATCGACATCGAAGCCGAGCTTGCCGCCGCGTTTCCGCACAACCCCATCGTGAGCGGCATCGCATTCATCGCGGTGAGCCGCACGGGCGCAGGCAAGATCCATCATCAATCGGAGGGCTCGCTCGTCATCGGCAACTACCCATCCGGGACGAGCGCGGCGACGGAGCAGCTCGCAGCGCTCTTCGCCGCGAGCTCGATTCCCTGCAAAGTGACTCAGGATGTCGTGACGGCGCGTTGGCAAAAAGCGCTCTGGAATGCGGCCTTCAATCCGCTATCGATCATGGGCGGCGTACTCGACACCGCGACGATTCTGGGGCGCGCGGAAGGCGAGGCGCTCGTGCGCGAGACGATGGCGGAAATCGTGAGCGTGGCCTGCGCGGCAGGTCACCCGCTCGATGAAGCCTTGATCGACAAGCTCATCGCAGTGACGCGCAAGATGCCGCCCTACAAGACCAGCATGGCGCTCGATTACGAGCAGGGCCGTCCGCTCGAAATCGAGGCGATCCTCGGCAATATCGTGCGCACGGCGCGGCGCTGCAATGTGCGCGCGCCGCGGCTCGAAACGCTCTACGCGATCGCAAAAATGGTCGAAGGAGCCCGCAGGCCGGCTGCCTCGAAGTGAGGCGCGGCACGCGGGGCGAAGGTCAGCGCGAGAGCGCGGTCTTCTTCTTCTGCAACGCCTTCGGCGGCTGACGCACGGCGTGCAGAACATTGTCGGCCACTCGGGACATCCAGCCGCCCGAATAGAGCATCATCTTCAGCGAGTGCAGCAGCACCTGTCCCGGACCCTCGACGGCGAGCCGGCAGTCTTCTTCGATCTTGCAGTTCTGCATCTCGAAAAGACCGTTCCCCTCGAGCACCAGCGTCGTGTCCTTGAAATGACAATCGACGAACACTTTGCCGTCCAGCACGACGCGCTGGCCTGTGAACACTTTTCCGCGAATCGTCTTCATATCGTCCACACGAGTGGCTGTTGAGCGCGCCTTTCTACACGAACCGAACCGATCTTGCACCACCGCCGCCCGTCGACCGGGACAGTCCCGGTCGGCCGCGCACGACAGCCCCTGTGGCCCGGCCGCGTCGTCCGCCCGCTCGTTATTTTGCCTTGCGCGGCTTTCCGCGCCGTTCTGCAGGCCGGCGCGCCTTGCGTGCCCCGGCCGACTTGCGCGCCGAACGCTTTGCGCTTCGCGCCGCAGAGCCCCGGCGCGCGCTGCTCTTCGCCTTGGCCTTGCTCCGCGCAGCGGGCTTGGCCGTCTTCTTCTTTGCCGCCCTGACGGGCTTCTTGACCGCCTTCTTCTTGACCGCGGCCCTGCCTGCCGCCTTCTTCGTGGCCTTCTTCGCGACCTTCTTCTTGGTCGATTTCTTCGGTCGGTCGGTCGCCTGCTTGCGCGCCACCTGCTTGGCCGCCCGGCGGCGCGCCGCACCTGTCGCCCGCGCCTGAGCCTCCTCGGTCGCACCCTGATCGGCGCCTGCCGCTTCTTCCTGCGCAGGCTGAATCGCTTCGCTCGCGAACGCGACCACGGCGAACAAGCCACCCTGCGGATCGGTCAGCTGCGCGATGCGATCGCCGCCCGGCACCTCGATCGGTCCGCTCAGAAGCTGTGCGCCCGCTGAGGTTGCCTTGCGGATCGTATGTGCGACGTCCTTGACGCGAATGTAGCTCAGCCACGCGGGCTCGCCGGGCAAATCGGACGGCCGCTTGAACATGCCGCCCATAGCGACGCCGTTGCGGCCGAACATGAAGTACGTGCCCTCGGCCGCCCCCATCTCGTGCCGGCCGGTCTCTTCCCAGCCGAACAAGGCGGAATAGAACTCGAATGCCGCCTGGTAGTCGGTCGTGGCGAGCTCGTGCCACACATATTCGCCGAGCTTGGCTTGGCCGCGCTCCCCCGTAGGCAGATTCGGCGGACGGTACACGCCGAACGCCGCGCCCTGCGGATCCTCGAGTAGCGCGAGCTTGCCGCCGCTCGGCATATCCGTCACATCCTTGATGACGCGTGCGCCGAGGCTGCGCGCCTTGTCGACGACCCCTTCGATGTAATCGGTCCCGATATAGGGAAGCCAGCGCGCGCTCTCGGAAGGCCGCGCCACCGTACCGCCGAGCGGACCGCTCGCCCCGACCCACATCGTGTAGCTCGAATCGTACTCCCAGGGTTGCGTCTTCCAGCCGACGACCTTCGTGTAGAAGCCGTGCGCAGCCGCGGCATCCGGCGTAATCAGCTCGTGCCAAACGAATCGTCCACGAATGGTCTCAGCTGTCATCGCGCTCTCCCTGACAACATCGAAGCTCGGACGAAATGGCTCGCCGGCGGGAAGCATAACTCCATGCGCCGCCAGAGTAGCAACGAAAGAGCAATTCACGCGCAGCGTTGTCAGCTCAATCGCGCCTTAGTGCGCGACGCACGATCGTTGCGCTGACAGGCACCGCGCCTCGGCCGCACATCGGGACCGACCGGGGCGCAGCGCTCGGCCCACGACCCCGATAACCCATATCGAAGCGCCCTCGCCTGCACCGGGCAAGCGAGGCTGCTACCATCCGCGAGCCGCTCGCGGCCGCCAAGCAGGCCAGCACAGGGCTGCTGCAAACACTCTTCCGATCTGGACGCGAGCGCGCATCAGCACACGACGAGTTCGACTGCGGAGTAGGTATCGATGGGCAAAGTCCTATGGGCCTGTGTCGCGCTGATCGGCGCGTTCGCGATCGGCGGGATCGCGCTGCACCGGGGCGAGACGATCAATGCGATGTGGATCATCGTCGCCGCCGCCTGCGTGTACGCGCTCGGCTACCGCTTCTACAGCGCCTGGATTGCAACGCGCGTGCTCTTGGTAGATGAGACGCGGGCGACGCCGGCTCACCGACTCAACAACGGCCGCGATTTCGTGCCGACGCATCGCTGGATCGTCTTCGGCCATCACTTCGCAGCAATTGCCGGCCCGGGCCCGCTCATCGGTCCGACGCTGGCCGCGCAGTTCGGCTTCCTGCCCGGCACGCTGTGGATTCTCGTCGGCGCCGTGCTCGGCGGCTGCGTGCAGGACATGACCGTCCTGTTCCTCTCCACGCGCCGCGACGGACGCAGCATCGGACAGATGGCCCGCGACGAGCTCGGCCCGGTCGGCGGCTACGCCGCGATCGTCGGCACGCTCGTCATCATGATCATCCTGATCGCCGTGCTCGGGCTCGTCGTCGTCAATGCGATGAAGCACAGCCCATGGGCGACGGCGACCGTCTTCGCGACCATCCCCATCGCGATTCTGATCGGGCTGTACCTGCGCAACATCCGTCCCGGCCGCGTGCTCGAAGCCTCGCTCATCGGCGTAGCGCTGCTGCTCTTTGCGGTGATCGGCGGCGGCGCGCTCAACGAGCACGAGACGTTGCGCACCTGGTTCGATTACGACGGCAAGCCGCTCGCGTGGTTCGTGATCATTTATGGCTTCGTCGCCGCGGTGTTGCCGGTGTGGTTGCTGCTCGCGCCGCGCGACTATCTCTCGACCTTCCTCAAGCTCGGCACGATCTTCCTGCTCGCCATCGCCGTGGTCGTGATGAGCCCGGACATCAAGATGCCGGCGGTCACGCAGTTCATCGACGGCACCGGACCGATCTTCGGCGGCAAGCTGTTCCCGTTCGTCTTCATCACCATCGCCTGCGGCGCGATCTCCGGTTTCCACTCGCTCGTCGCGAGCGGCACCACGCCGAAGCTGATCAGCAACGAAAGCGACGTACGGCTCGTCGGCTACGGCAGCATGGTGCTCGAGTCGTGCGTGGCGATCATGGCGATGATCGCCGCGACGCTGCTCGATCCGGGCGTGTATTTCGCCATCAACAGCGCGCCCGGCGTCGTCGGCGCCACGGCGGCCGAGGCCGTCCGCACGATCACGAGCTGGGGCTTCCCCGTGACGGTCGAGCAGATGACCGAGCTCGCGCAGCAGATGGGCGAGGAAACATTGTTCGCCCGGACGGGCGGTGCGCCGTCGCTCGCCGTCGGCATGGCGAGCATCTTCGCGGGCGCCTTCGGCTCGAAGATGCTCGCCGTCTGGTACCACTTCGCCATCATGTTCGAGGCGGTGTTCATCCTCACGACGCTCGATGCCGGTACGCGCGTCGGCCGCTTCATGCTGCAGGACGCGCTCGGTCATCTCTGGAAACCGCTCGGGCGCACCTCGTGGTATCCGTCGGTCGTGCTCACGAGCGGGCTCGTGGTAGCGGGCTGGGGCTACTTCCTTTACATTGGCGTCGTCGATCCGAACGGCGGCATCAACATCCTCTGGCCCTTGTTCGGCATCGCCAATCAGCTGCTCGCCGGCATCGCGCTGTGCGTCGTCACGGGCATTCTGATCAAGCAGGGCAAGCTGCGCTTTGCGTGGGTGAGCGCGGTGCCGCTCGCCTGGATTGCGCTGATCACGACGGTCGCCGCCTGGGAGAAAGTCGTTTCGTCCGACCCGCGTATCGGGTTTCTCGCCGCGGCCGATCAGCTCGCCGCGCGGCTTGCAGCCGGCACGCTGCCCGAGGCCCAAGCCGCGGTGGCGAATCAGCTCATCTTCAATCAGCGGCTCGACGCCGTGCTCGCCGTCATCCTGACCGCGATTCTGTGGATCGTCATCGCCGACATGCTGCGAATCAGCTGGCGCGTGGTGCGCGGTCTGCCCGTACCGCCCAGCTCGGAGACGCCGGCCAACGCGGCGGCCCCGGCACAATGACGACGGCACGTTTACGCAACTGGCTCCGCGGCGCCTGGCGCTTCGCGCAGGCGCTCGTGCGCGACGACGCGTACGACGCCTATCTCGCCCACCACCGGCACGCTCATCCCGAGACCCCGCCGCTCTCGCGCCGCGAGTTCTACCTGCGCGAGCAGGAGCGGAAGTGGAGCGGCGTATCGAGATGTTGCTGACCCCGGGGCGCCGGGCTCTGGGCACTCGCCAGAGAGCGCGAACGAGCGCCGTGTGTCCCCTTGCGCTTTGGTCATCCTTGACGCGCCAGCGTCCGTCTTCCTTGCCGTTCGGCCTCCCTGACGCAGGCCCAGCCCCCAGGGCACGAACGCCCTCCCTGCCGCCTACCGCCTAGGCCGCCGCCCTCGCGCCGCGGTGCAATGCACCGAGAGGCACGCTAACCGCTTGACTTTTCTGCCGGCTGGTTTATGCTGCGGCGCAAAATGATGCAGTGCAAAAAGGAGGAAGCCATGATTGCGTTTGTCGCCCTGTTCGTCGTCGGTACCGTTGCTCTGACCCTCATCTACGGGCTCGATCGCCAAGTGTGATCGAGACCCGGGGTCCGGGCAGACAGACAGAACCTTTCCTTTCGCAATTTCACCCTCCCCTGCAGGCTGCGGCATCTCGCCGTAGACTGCTGAGGCAGGCCGCAAAGGACCGCAGCCGCCGAATCGAACTCTCACCCCTTGGTCTTGCGGGCCGTGCCGCGCTGACAGCCAATTCCTTCAACGTGTCGTTCATCCGCTGTCGACGGATGCGAACAGTTTGACTCCGCGCCGATGCCATGTGTATTACGGCCTCCCCTTCAGCAGGAGAGCCGCCATGGCACTATGGAAAGATCAGTACGGACGCGATCAAGGCACGACGGATTCCGCGGCGGACAAGCCGCCCGCTGCGGCGACACTGGCCACTGAACCCGCGCGCGCTCCGACGGCACCGCCGCGCACCGACAGCAAGGAATCCGTGCTCGCTGCGGGTCTCGTCATCGAAGGCAAGATCGAAGGCAGCGGTCATGTGCGCATCGCCGGTCAGTTCAAGGGCGACGTGCACGTCCAAGGCAATCTCACGATCGAAGCGGGCGCCAAGGTCACCGGCGGCGTGCGTGCGCATACCGTCATCATCGGCGGTGAGCTTGAGGGCAACATCGACGCAGCTTCGCGCGTCGAGCTCTTGCAGACGGGCGTGCTGAACGGCGATCTCAAGGCCGGCTCGCTCACCGTCGCTGCCGGATCGCGTATGCGCGGACGCGTCGAGTTTGGCTGGGATGAGCACGCCAAGACCGGCGTATGAGCATCGTGCGAGGCACGACGGCCGGCCGCACGCGCACCTGCCCGCACTGTAAGAGCGTCATCCTCGAAAGCGCGAGCGTCTGTCCCCAGTGCCACCATCACTTGCGCTTCGATCCGAAGGCGATCGCCGAGCGCCGCGCGCAGCCTGCGTTCTCCGCGCTGCGCGTCGAGGGCAGCTTTCGCCATCCCGCGACCGAACCGCCTTGGGAGTATTCCGTCGTCGTCTCGATCCGTAATGAGCGCGGCGAAGAAGTGGCGCGCAAGGTCGTCGGCGTCGGCGCGCTCCAGGCGAACGAGTCGCGTACCGTCACGGTCTCGGTCGACGTCTTCAAGACGGACAAGTAATTCCGCGGCAGCCGAGCTGCGGCGCGCTGCTGGTCCCATTTCTTCGCCACAGGCAGCGGCGCTGCACCGCGTTTAGAATCGCGCCGTTTGTTCCCCTCGAAACCCTTTGCGCACGACTGCCATGAAGATCTCGATGTACGAAGCTTGCGTTCCGATGTTCATCCACACGCTCGGCAATCTGCGGGCGATTCTCGAGAAAGGCGCCGCGCACGCGGAAGCGAAGAAATTCGATGCGAGCGTGCTGGCGAACAGCCGCTTGTTCCCCGACATGCTCCCGCTGATCAAGCAGATTCAGATCGCAAGCGACGTGGCGAAGGGCGCCGCGGCACGCCTCGCCGGAATTGAGCCGCCGCGCTTCGAAGACAACGAGCAGACGTTTCCGGAGCTGATCGCGCGCATCGACAAGACGCTCGAGTTCTTGCGCACCGTCAAACCGGAAAACCTCGAAGGCTCGGAGGACCGCACCATCACGCTCAAGTTGCGCGATACCACGCGCGAGTTTCGCGGCCTGACCTTCCTGCGTCACTGGGCCATTCCGAACTTCTTCTTCCACGTCACGACGGCCTACAACATCCTGCGACACAACGGCGTCGAGCTCGGCAAGGCCGATTACTTGGGTCGCGTGGAGTAAGGGACGAAAAGCCACCGCCGGCGGCAATGCCGCGGGCGTGTGGCCACGCAGACGCTGCGCCTTAGGCAGTTGCCGCCGCTTCGCGCCGCATCGACGCTTCCCGGATCGGCAAATTCGCGGCGGCTGCCAGCAATGCGAGCGCAATGTCCGCATACCACACCCAGGCATAGCTGCCATGCGTCGCCAACGCGACCCCGCCAAGCCATGCGCCCAAGAATCCCCCCACCTGGTGCGACAGCAGCGTGAGCCCGAACAGCGTGGCGAGATAACGCGGACCGAAGAGCTTGCCGACCAATCCCGAGGTCGGCGGCACCGTCGCCAGCCACGTAAATCCAAGTGCGCCCGCGAAAAGATAAACATTGAGCGCCGTCTTCGGCATGAGCAGGTAGACGAGCACGATCGCCGCTCGGCTCGCGTAGATGAGCGCGAGCAAGTGCTTCATTCGATACCGCTGCCCCAACCAGCCCGCCGCAAGGCTTCCTGCCACATTGAACAAGCCGATCAACGCGAGCGAGTTGGCGGCGACAGTCGGCGCCAGGCCACACATTCCGAGGTCGCTCGGCAGGTGCGTCACCAGAAAGGCGACATGAAAGCCGCAGGTGAAGAATCCGGCGTGCAGACACAGGTAGCTGCGGTCCTTGAGCGCGATGCGCAGCTGCTCGCCCAGCGTCAGCTCCGGCACCGGAGCGGCACTTGCCAGATGCGGCGCGCTCGGTGAGCGCTGCCGGAGCAGCAGCACCATCGGAATCGTCAGTAGCGCCGCAATGGCCAATGTGTACATCGCATACGCCCACGAGGCGATCGCGATCACGAACTGTACGAGCGGCGCGAACACGAATTGGCCGAGCGAACCGCCAGCGTTGATGACGCCCGCTGCAAAAGAGCGGCGTTCGGCGGGCAAGCGCTGCGCCGTCAATCCGATCAGCACCGAAAAGCTGCCGGCCGCGGCGCCTGCCGCGGTCAGAAAACCCATCGTCAGGAGGAAACCGAACGACGACGTCAAGAACGGCGTCAGCGCCGCGCCGAGCGCGAGCAATAGCGCGCCGCCGACAATGACTTTCTCGGCGCCGTATTTATCGGCGAGCGCGCCGAACACCGGTTGCGCGGCACCGTAGACGAATTGCGCCACGGCCAAGGCGAAGCTGAGCGCGACGACCGTGACGCCCGTCGACTCGGTGATGGGCAAGAGAAAGAGGCCCGACGTTTGGCGGGCACCCATCGTGATCAGGAGGATCAGGCCAGCGGCGAAAACGAGCAGCGCGCTACGCTGCCCGGAGGCAGGATCGGTCATGCGCCAAAGTATCGCGTGGGGCGCGGTCTGCGCGCCAGCAGCAAAGCGAGCGCCGATGCGTGATGGAAGCGATGAGCGCGCAATCGGGCGCGCCCCCGCTTCAAGCGTCTGGCCGCAAGCTGCGGCGCTATGCCGTTGCCGCGAGCACGCGCGCAGCCTGCTTGTGCAGCTTCTTGCGTAGCGCTTGCGGACTGACGATCGTTGCCTCTTCCGCAAGATCGAACAGCACACGCATCGCGAGATCCTCGCGATCGAAATCGAGCGTGACGCGCTTGCGGCCTTTGTATCGTTCGCCCAACGGATCGAGGCGCTGCCGGAACCACTCGCCGTAGATCTCGAGCAGCCGCTCGCGCCCGCGCGCCGTGAGCTCGAGCTCGACCGGGAAGTTGACGGGCGGATTCTTCTCGAAGCTCTCGCACCAGGCGTACCAGAACTTCTGCAGGTCGAAATTCGGATCGCGCTCGAAGGTTGCGCCCGTCACCGTGAGCGACAACAGGCGCGAGACGCGAAAGACGCGCATCTCGCGTCCGACGCGCCCGATCAGATACCACCTGTCGACCTTGACGACCAGCGCGTACGGCTCGACGCGATAGCTCTTCTGCTCACCGGTGCTGCGCTGATAGTTGATCTCGATGGATTCGTTCTTCCAGATGCAGCTGCGCAACTGATCGAGATACGGCGAGGCATCGAGCGAGCGAAACCAGGGCTTGGTATCGAAAAGCAAACGCCCGCGCGCATGCTGCGCGCGCAGCTGATGCATCGACGGTACGGCCGCAGCGAGCTTGTCGAGCGCAGTGCGCATCGGCGTGTCGAGCTCGCGCACGCCGACCGATGCGGGGCTTGCGATCAGTGCGAGCGCTTCGGCTTCGCCCGAGGACAAGCCCGTCAGATCCGACGTATAGCCTTCGAGCAAACGAATGCCGCCGCCGCGGCCCGGCTCGGTGTAGACCGGCACGCCCATACCGGACAGCGCATCGATGTCGCGGAAGATCGTGCGCACGGAGACGCCGAGGCGATTGGCCAGCTCGCCTGCCGTCACGGGACGGCCCCGCTGCAGGATCATGAGAAGGGACAAGAGTCTTTCGGCCCGCATGGCGACGATTCCATCCGCGAAGCATGACAACCACTGGCAGGAATGCCGGCAATCATACGCGGCTTTTTACCGTCAGCGAGCGTTGGAGTGTCGAACGGTAGCGCGCGCGAGCGGCGCGCCGACAAGACGCTCATTGCGCCAGCGCATGCGGTTGCAAATCGCCTGTCGTTCTGGCCAGCTAAGCGATCCAAGCAACCAACGACGCAGCAGCTCATGTCGGCTCTTCGGCAATTCATTCGCGAGATTCCCGACTTCCCCCAACCTGGCATCCTCTTTCGGGATATCTCACCGCTCCTGCGCGATCATCTCGATGCAACCGTCGACGCGTTGAGCGAGCTCATGGCGCCTCGAGAGTGGCGAGAGATCGATGCCGTTGCCGGCATCGAAGCGCGCGGCTTCATTCTGGCGAGCGCGCTCGCACTGCGCGTGCGCAAAGGGTTCGTCCCCATCCGCAAGAAAGGCAAGCTGCCGCCGCCCACGGTGCAGATCTCGTACGCGCTCGAGTACGGCACGGCGGCGCTCGAGATGGCGCACGGCCACGGACGCCTGCTCATCGTCGACGACGTGCTTGCGACCGGCGGTACGATGCGAGCGGCGGCAGAGTTGGCCACGCGCGCAGGCTATGAAGTCGCAGGGCTCATAAGTCTCGTCGACCTCAATCTCGCTCCAGGACTCGCCTGGCAGAACCTGCAAGTCCGCGCCGCAATTCGCTACGACTGACGAGGCATGGCGCTCGGACCGGAACCGTGCGCCGCGGCGCGCCGTTCCTCGATCCATGCCGCGTAGCGCAACCTTGCATGGCGCAGCGCCCGACGAACACGCGTCGGCGCTCTTGATCATCGATCTGATCTCGGACTTTGCCTTCGAAGACGGCCGCGCCCTCGCCCGCGCCGCGCGACGTGTCGTCGACAACGTGGCGCGCTTGTCCGCACGCGCTCGCGCGGCCGGCGTACCCGTCGTCTACATCAACGATCATCGCGGGCGGTGGCGTTCCGATCGTACCGAGCTCATTGCACGCTGCTCGCATCCCGACTCGCTCGGCCGTCCGATCCTCGAGCGTCTTGCGCCCGAGCCACGCGACTATTTCATCTTCAAACCGAAGCACTCCGGGTTCTTCGCGACGCCGCTCGAGGCGCTCCTGCGCCATTTCGGCGCTCGCAGACTGATCCTCACCGGCGTGACGATCGAACAATGCGTGTTGTTCACCGCCATCGACGCATACCTGCGCGAATACGATCTCATCGTACCGCCCGATGGAGTCGCCGGACTCAAGCTGCGCGCGCCGACGCTGCGCATGCTCGAGGATGTGCTCAAAGCGAAGCTCCCGTCCTGCTCGCGCATCGCTCTGCCGAAACGCAAGCGCGCACGTTGAGGTCATGTCGGTAATGGCCGACAGGCTTGACGCACGCGGAACAGCGCCGCGCAATACGACGTTGTCCTCGACGAGGAGCTCCTGATCCAATCGCGCGGAGAAAACCATGCAGCGCAGTTCTGTAGAAGAAATCCGGCGAGCGCTCGATGCGGCTCGCACTGCCGCGCGCGATACGAGCGGACTGGACCGCTGCGACGTAGCCGACATCGATGAGCTGATCGTGCCGATCGAAGCGGAGCTGCGCGCGGCGCGACCCAATCTGCAGACTCTCTCCACTTATCTCAATTCGCTCGCCAAGAGCCTGCGCCACGATCCGGCCAATCGCGCCGTCTGTCTGCAACTCGATACAGCCATGCGCAATGCCGGCGTAGCGCCGCGCTGGGAACATTGACGACGCTCGCTGCAGCATCAAGCCGCTTGATTCGCTCCTCCGTCTGTCGCCAAATACCGCACTCGCCTCGCGGCACGCGACACCATGCGATGTGCAGGCGCGGCCGTGCACCATCCATGGAAGCTTGCTGATGCGAAAAACGTTGCTGATCCTGTCATTGCTCTTTGTCTCGTTCGCCGGCCAGGCTGCCACCGTCTACATCTCCGATACCCTCACCGTCCCGCTGCGCCGCGGACCGTCGAACGGGCACAAGATCCTCCATGCGGGACTGCCGAGCGGCATGGCGCTCGAAGTGCTCGGCGAGGACAAGCAGGCGGGCTTCACGCACGTGCGCACGCCGAACGGCACCGAGGGCTGGGTGCCGACGCAGTACCTGACCAATCAGCCGATCGCGCGGGATCGACTCGCCGCTGCGACCAAACGCGTAGAGACGCTGGAGGCCGAGATCAAGACGCTGCGCGAGAGCCTGCAGGAAGCGCGCAGCACGCGCACCGAGTCGGAGCGCAACAATGCGCAGCTCATCAAGCAGAATCAGGATTTGCAAGCTCAGCTCGCCGAGATCCGCCGCGTCTCCGCCTCCGCCGTTGCGCACTACGAAGAGAATCAGCTGCTCAAAGCCGAGCTGGAGACGCTCAAGGCAAGGAATGCGGAGCTCACCGGCCGCGTGCGCGAGCTCGAGCGCGACGTGATGCTGCGCTGGTTCCTCGCGGGCGGCGGGCTCGTGCTGCTCGGTTTGATTCTGGGCGCGGTGCTCAAGTCGCGGCCGAAGCGCAGCGTCTGGGCGTAGCCAGTACCTCGAGCGCTTCTCAGGCGAGTGCTGCGATCGCCCAGCCTACGCCCGCGCCTCATTCATCGCCCGGCGACCTCGCCAACGATTCTTCCCTGCGCCGAAACACGAGCGGGCGCTCGCTCGCGTTCGCCCGCTGCGCGCGCGCGACCGCAGCGACGACCACACCATGATGCGGGCTCTTTGCGCACACCGGATCGGCCGCTGCCGCATCATGCGCCAATAGATATGCTTGGCAGCGACAGCCGCCGAGATCGAGCGTGCGCTCCGGACAGCTCGCGCAGGGCTCTTTCATCCAGCCGAGACCGCGGAAACGATTGAAGCCCTCCGAGGCGAACCAGATCTCGCGCAGCGGCGTGTCGCGCACATTGGGAAACACGAGTCCCGGAAGCATCCGGGCCGTGTGGCACGGCAGTGCAGTGCCGTCAGGCGTCACCGTCATGAAGGTCGATCCCCAACCGTTCATGCAGCGTTTCGGGCGATCCTCGTAATAATCCGGCACGACGAACAGAATGCGCATGCGATGGCCGAGCCGCGCACGCCAGCGTTGCGTCGCCTGCTCGGCGGCGAGAAGTTGTGCGCGCGACGGCAGGAGCTGGTCGCGATTGAGATGTGCCCACGAGTAATACTGCGCGTTCGCGAGCTCGAGGTATTCCGCGCCGATGTCGACTGCCAGCTCGATGATGCGATCGATGTGGTCGATGTTGAGCCGATGGATGACGCAGTTGAGCACCATCGGATAGCCGAGCTGCTTGATCCATCCGGCCACGCGGCGCTTGAGCTCGAACGTGCGGGTATGCGAGAGGAAATCGTTGAGCTCGCGCGTCGAGTCTTGAAACGAAAGCTGAATGTGGTCGAGACCGGCAGCCTTGAGCGCTGCGAGACGCGCCTCGTTGAGACCCACCCCGGAGGTAATGAGGTTCGTGTAGAACCCCAGCCGATGCGCCTCCGCGACGACCGCCTCGAGATCTTCGCGCAGCAGCGGCTCGCCGCCGGACAGCCCAAGCTGCACCGAGCCGAGCGCACGTGCCTCGCGCAACACCCGCAACCATTCCGCAGTCTCGAGCTCGCGGCTGTGGCGCGCGAAGTCGATCGGGTTGTAACAGAACACGCATTGCAGCGGGCAGCGGTACGTCAGCTCGAAGAGCAGCCAAAGCGGCAAACCGGGTTGCCCCGTAGCGTTCGCGGTGACGCTCGTCATGATTGCGCTCCCGGCCTCTCTGCGCTCGGCCGCCATTCCACCCAGCCCTTGTCGGCCGCAAGCTCGAGAAATGCAACGACGTCTGCGGCAAGATCGCGCCGCGCGAAAACGCGTTCGAGATCGGCGACGATCCAAGACAGCGTGCGGTTGCCGTCGCAGCGTTGCAGAATCTCGCCGGCCGAACCGTTGAGCTTGACCATTCCTTCCGGATAAAGCAGCACGAAAGCGCCTTGCGCGACTTCCCATTGCAGACGAAACCCGCGCGCGATCGCCGGGCGTGCGCTCGCATCCAAGGCCGGAACCGTCATGGCGTCACTCCATAGCGCTGCGCCAGCGCATCGTTCATGGACCAGAGCACGTCGAGCTTGAACTTGAGGATCTCGAGCGCGCGCCGCTGCTGCTCGGCGGTCGTGAAATGATCGAGCGTAATCGCCAGCGCCAGCTCGACGTCGCGCCGTGCCAGCGCGATGCGGCTGCGAAAGTAGCTGAGCCCTTCCTGATCGATCCACGGGTAGTACTGAGGCCAGCCTGCCAGACGCTGCTTGTGGATCTGCGGCGCGAAGAGCTCGGTCAGCGATGAGCAGACCGCTTCCTGCCACGGCGCACGGCGCGCGAAATTCACATACGCATCGACCGCGAAACGCACGCCCGGCAGCACGTCGCGCAAGCTCTCGACGTGTTCGCGCGTCAGGCCGACGGCCTCCGCCAAGCGCAACCATGCCTCGATGCCGCCCGGCGTATCGCCGTAACCGTCGTGATCGAGAATGCGTACGACCCAACGGCGGCGCACTGCGCGCTCTGGACAGTTTGCGAGAATCGCTGCGTCCTTGATGGGAATGCTGCACTGGTAGTAGTAGCGGTTCGCGACCCACCCGCGAATCTGCTCCGGCGTCGCACGTCCGCTGTTCAGCATGACATTGAACGGATGGTGGATGTGATACGCACTGCCCTGCTCGTGCAGACGCTGCTCGAATTCCTCGCGCGTCCAAGCCCGCAAGCTCACAAGACGATCTCCATGCCGTCGTATGCCACTTCGATGCCGTGCGCACGCAGCTCGCGGTGCTGTGCCGACTCCTCGTCGAGAATCGGATTGGTGTTGTTGATGTGAATGAGAATCTTGCGTGTCGTCGCGGGCAGACGATCGAGCCACGCAATCATGCCGTCCGGTCCGCTCTGCGGCAGATGACCCATGGCCCGAGCCGGCTTGCCGGCGAGTCCTGCTTGCTGCATCTCATCCTCGCTCCAGAACGTGCCGTCGATGAGCACGCAGTCTGCCTGGCTGAGCGCCTCCCAAACCGTATCGGTCACGGCGCCGAGGCCTGGCGCATAGAAGAGCGTGCGGCCGTTCGCCTCATCGCGTAAGACAAGCGCGATGTTGTCGCCGCGTTGCGGTGCGTCGCGATGCGGCGAGAACGGCGCCGCCTTGCTCTCGATGGGCAGCGCGCGCCACACGACGCCGTCCGCGCCCGCCACCTGAAAAGCGCGTGCATCGAGATCGATCCGATGCCGCTCGATGCCGCAATAGTGCGTAAGCACGCGAAACAGCGGATTGCGCTCGGTGAGGTCGTGCGCCACTGCATCGGTGCACCAGATCGGCCATGGCCTCGTTGCCTCACGCAGCATCAATAGACCGGCCGTGTGATCGACTTGAGCATCGACGAGCACGATGCTGCGGATGGCCGTATCGCGCACCGTGCGGCCCGGCTGCAGCTCGGCCGTCGCCTTGAGTTGCGCGAGAATGTCCGGGGAGGCATTGACGAGCACGTAGTCGTGCGGCGCTGCGCCGGCCACGGCGATCGAGGACTGCGTACGAGCGCGCACTTTGAGCGTCCCGCCACGCAGGCCCGCACAATTGCGGCAATTACAGTTCCACTGCGGAAAGCCGCCGCCCGCCGCGGAACCCAGCACGCGAATCTTCACGACGGCTGGACACGCCCGCCCTGGCGGACGGGCGAGTCTTCGCTTGCGCGAACGCTAGCGGTTCGCGATGTACATCGTGATTTCCATGCCGAAGCGCAGATCGACAGCGGCGGGGGTTTCCCAGGTCATGATGACGACTCCTATTCGCTACAAGGCTTGGCTGACAAGACGACCGTGACGCGTCGCTGAGTCCCGGTCGCAAAGCAAGGTGCGCCCGGCCAAGGCTGCGAGCAACGCGAAGTTCATGAATCCCGGCTCATGATTTTCATGAGTCCGCGCGCGGCATCGGGATGACGATCCGGGCCAGCGCTGGACACGTTCTGCCACCCCGTGTAGATGTACCGCGCCGGCGGTGCGGGCGAGCGCGATGCCGTGCCTTTGCCGGCGAAGGTCGCCGGAGTCCAACGCGGATCGCGCCCATGAAACTGCGCACGCACATCAATCTCATCGTGAGCTGTCTGAGCGCCGTGTTCGTGGCGTTGATGCTCTTCGCCGAGATCAAGCGCACGCGCGCGGCGGTCCACGAAGAGATCGCGGCCGCCAACACCGTCGCCACTCAATTGTTGAGCCGTGTGGCGCAAACCTACGAACGCGACGGACCGCTGCCGCTGCTGCTCTTCCTCAAACACTTGGGCCGCGTACGGGCCAACGAGATCACGCTCGTCGATGCGCAAGGCCAAGTTCTCTATGTCTCGCCGCCTGCCACGTACAAGGCCGGGCGCGAAGCGCCGCGCTGGTATGCGCGCTTGCTGCTGCCGCCTACCGAGCCGCGCGTCTTCGAGCTTGCCGGCGGCGCGCAGTTGCGCATCGAGGCCAATGCCTCACGCGCCGTCCTCGACGGCTGGGACGATTTCGTGCAGCTGCTCGCGATCGGCGGCGTCGGTATCGTGCTTCTGAACGTTCTGGTCTTTGCGCTCGTCGGCCGCGCGCTCGCACCGCTGCGCGTGATCGGCGCCGGCTTGCAACGCATCGAGAAGGGCGAGCTCTCTTACCGACTCCCGGCGCTACGCGGTGCGGAAGCCGCGCACATCGGTGCTGCTTTCAATCGCATGGCGGGCGCGCTCGAAGGCAAGCGGCAGGCCGAGCTCGAAGCGCGCGCGGCACAGGCGCGCCTCGAAGAGCGCAACGAGCTCGCGCAGTTGCTCGAACAGCGTCTCGACGAGGAACGCCGCGCCATTGCACGGGAGCTGCACGACGAGTTCGGCCAATCGGTCACGGCGATTCGCACGCTCGCCGTCGCGATCGCCAATCGAGCGCACGACGAAGCGACGCTCACCGCCGCGCGCACGATCGCGCAGGAAGCCGGTCGCCTCTACGACGCCATGCACAGCCTCATTCCGCGGCTTGCGCCGCTTGCGCTCGATACGCTCGGACTTGCCGAGACCTTGCGCGGGCTGATCGAGGAATGGCGCAAGCGCCGGCCCGATGTACGGATCACGCTCGAGCAGACATTGCCGGAACGGCTCGGCACGAGCATGACGCTCACGCTCTACCGCATCGTGCAGGAAGCGCTCATGAACGCGCTGCGTCACTCGCGCGCAACCGAGATTGCGATCGACGTCGCGACGCGCGACGATCGAATCGTCGTGTCCGTATTGGATAACGGCGTCGGGCTGCCGCAGGACTGGACGCGGCCCGGCCGCTTCGGCCTGCGCGGCTTGCGCGAACGGGTGACGGCATTGCACGGAAAGCTGGAAATCGCGAACCGCAGCGACGGCTCAGGCGTATCGCTCATCGCGCAGATCCCGCTCGGACATGAGCAGCTCCCCGCGGCGGAGGCGAGAGATGATTCGCGTGCTGCTGGTTGACGATCACACCGTCGTACGCTTCGGTTTTCGTCTGCTGCTCGAAGCGGCGGCGGACGTCGAAGTCGTGGGCGAGGCCGATTCCGGCGAGGCGGCTTATCAGCTCTATCCCAAGTGCGCCCCCGACGTCGTCATCATGGATCTATCGATGCCCGGCATGGGTGGCATCGAAGCGCTCAAACGGCTACACGCGCGTTATCGCGATGCGCGCCTGCTGGCGCTCTCGGCACACGACGATGTCATGCATGCGCGGCGCGCGTTGACGCAAGGCGCGCTCGGCTTTCTCTCCAAGCGCAGCGCACCGGAGATCCTGCTCGATGCGGTCCGTACCGTAGCGGCCGGCAAGCGCTATATCGATCCCTCGCTGGCACAAGAGCTGGCGCTGGCCGAGATCGACGGGGCGATGACAACGCCCATCGAGCGGCTCTCGGAACGCGAGTTCGAAGTGTTTCTGCGGCTTGCGAAGGGCGAAGCGGTCCCTGCCATCGCCAACGCGCTCAATCTCTCGACGTCCACCGTCGGCACGCATCTCTACAACATCAAGCAGAAGCTCGGGGCCTCGAATCAAGCCGAGCTGACCCTGATCGCGCTGCGTGCAGGATTGATCGAGGTGTAGCCAGCCGCTGCCTGAACAGCGCGTCCACGCGCATCGGCACTGCTCAGTCGCAATTGATCTCGATCACGACGTCTCGGTCGGCAACGATGCCACTCGCCGGCGAGCCGAACGTGCAATTGCGCATCGGTCGCGGCCCGGGCGGCAGCGGCGGCAGCGGCGGCCCGCTCACGATGCTCACGTGATACGGCGCACCGCTCTCGACCGGCGTCGAGAACGTATGCATGCCGTTCGAGGTGACGAAGAGCGTATCCGAGTCGTTGTTGCGCAAAACGAGCGTTTGCGGTCCTCTGAGTCCCACCACCTCGACGCTGATGTTGAAGCGGCTCGTCACGCAGGCGACGCGCACGCTATCAACGTCCGACTCGCCCATCGTGCCGCTGCCCTCGCTCACCGTGCATTGTTGCGTCGGATCGCTCGGCTGCGCGGCGACCGTAACGCGATAAGGCGTCCCGGGCCGCAGCGACGTCGGGAACGTGAATGGACCGTCGGCGGCGATCGGCAGCTCTTCGATCCCTTCGTTGCGCAGCACGAGTCCCGACCCGCGCAGCCCCGCGACGGTGCCGCCGAGCGTGTGCTCGATCGTGACGCAGTGAATGCGCACATTCGCAATGTTCTCGGTCGCCACGGTGCCGCGCGCCGTCGCCGGATCGACTGTGCACTCCTGCGCCGGCCCAGTCGGCTGAGCGGCCACCGTGACGTCGTAGGAACGTCCGCTCTCGATCGCCGTCGCAAACACGAACGGCCCGTCGCTCGCGATGGCAAGCTCATCTCCGCCGTTGTTCTGCAACCGCAGGCCCGTCCCGGCGAGGCCGCTTACGATGCCGCCCACCAGAAAACGCCGCCGCTCACATGTCACCGTCACGTTCGTGACATCGGCGCTCGTCACGGTGCCTGTGCCGTTCGCCACCGTGCACGCTTGCGCGGGCTCCTCGGGATGCGTCCGCACGCGCACATCGTAAGTCCCGCCGCTTGCGATACGTGTCGGGAACACGAATGCACCGTCGCTCTCGACGACGACGGTATCGCTGCTGTTCGCGAGCACCACACGATCGCCTTCGAGACCGACGACCGTTCCGCCGAGCGCATACGTGTTCGTGGCGCACGTCACTGTCACGGTGCGGACGGCACCCGCACCGACCGTGCCGCTCGCATTGGCCACCGTGCAACTCTGCGTCGGATTTTGCGGCTGCTCTTTGACGAGCACTTCATACGCCGAACCGCTCGCCAGAGCCGTCGGGAAGGTGAAGCTCCCGTTCGACGCAATCGTCAGATCCTCGGTGCCGTTCAGCGTCAGCACGAGGCCTTTTCCTTCGAGCCCCGCAACGCTGCCGCCGACATTGAACGACTGCGTGCTGCAGACGACCGACACGTCGGTGACATCCGCTCCATCGATGATGCCCGTCGCGTTCGCGACGCTGCACGTCTGCGTCGGATTGCTCGGCTGCGCCGCGACCGTCACCGTATAAGAAGCACCGTCCGCCTGCGCCTGCGGAAACAGGAACGAACCGTTGCGCAGAATCGTCGTGTCGTCCGCGCCGTTGAGCTGCAGCACCAAGCCCGAGCCCTGCAAGCCGCTGACCGTGCCGCCGACCGTGAACGTGTCCGGCGGATTGGCCGGCTCCGTCGGCGGCGTTCGTGCTTCGCCGTCGCCGACGCTGCCGCGACCGTTCGAGCATCCGACCAGCCCGAGCAGCACGGCGCTCGCCGCGACCAGCCCTAGCCATCGTGATTCGCCGCTCGGCCTGATCATAGGCATACCCCGTGTTCGCGTCCCTTTCATACCGACACGGCGCGCCAAATGTTCCCTGGCGCCGGCAGGTCGTCGGCCCACACGTCAGGCGAGCACGCTCGCGCCGTCGCGGCTGGCTCGGTGACCGCTTCGGAAATCACGGAACGCGCCGGGCAACGAGACGTTGGTCCTAGAGCTCACCGACGCACGAGGGTCGATGAATGAGCGTGTGGAAACTGGCCGGCACGATGTTGATCTTGGTTGGGCTACTGGGGTGCGGCGAGGAACCGGGCAACCCCGATGCCACGAACGACTACGCGACGGGCGCGCTGCCGACTGCCGACAGCGTTCAGCGCGATTCCGAGCTGCACATGGCACAAGGCGCCGGCGAGCGCGACGAAGCACGCACACCTTGATGTATACAGGACGCGCACTCGCCAGGCCGCGTCCGGTCGTCTTACACTGCGTCCATCGAACGCAGACCATGAGACGTCGACGATGCGACTTGCGCCTTTGCTGCTGGGACTGATGTTCGTGAGCGGGCTTGGACTCGCCGCGAACGTGACCGATCCGCATTCCTACGCCAAACCGAACGAGTTCCGCACGACGCACCTTGCGCTCGATCTGACCGCGGACTTCGACAACAAGCGCCTGGTCGGTCATGTCGATCTCACCGTGACGCGGGAGAAACCCCTCTCGCGTACGCTCGCGCTCGATACTCGCGACCTCACCATTCACAAAGTCGAGCTCATCGCGCCGAAGAACGAGCCGCTCGAGTACACGCTCGGCAAGCCCGATCCGATCCTCGGCGCGCCGCTGCGCATCGGAATGCCCCTCCGCGGCACGACGTTCACGGTGCGCATTCACTACGAAACGTCCCCCAACGCGACTGGCTTGCAATGGCTCGATCCGCCGCAGACTGCAGGCAAGAAACATCCCTATGTCTATTCGCAGTCCCAGGCGATTCATGCACGCAGCTGGATTCCCCTGCAGGACACGCCGGCAGTGCGCCTGACGTATGAGGCGCGGATTCGCACGCCGCGCGAGCTGCGTGCGGTCATGAGCGCGCACAACGATCCGAATGCGCCGCGCAACGGCGACTACACCTTCAAGATGCCGCAGGCGATTCCCTCGTATCTGATCGCGCTCGGCATCGGCGATCTCGATTTCAAGGCCATCGGCCCACGCACCGGCGTGTACGCCGAGCCGAGCGTGCTCGAAGCGGCGGCATACGAATTCGCCGATACGGAGGCGATGCTCGTGGCTTGCGAGCGGCTATTCGGGCCGTATCGCTGGGAACGCTACGACTTGCTCATCCTGCCGCCGAGCTTCATGTGGGGCGGCATGGAAAATCCCCGGCTGACCTTCCTCACGCCGACCGTGCTCGCAGGCGACCGCAGCCTCGTCGCGCTCATCGCGCATGAGCTGGCGCACTCGTGGTCCGGCAATCTCGTCACGAACGCGAACTGGAACAGCGTGTGGCTGAACGAGGGATTTACCGTCTATCTCGAGCGGCGCATCGTCGAGGCGCTCTACGGCAAAGACCGTCGCGTCATGGAAGATGTGCTCGGGCTGCAATCACTCGAACGCGACATCGCCGCTCTCGAAGTGGACGGCCTGCGCGACCTCACGCGCTTGGCGGTCAATCTCGCCGGACGCGATCCCGACGACGGCTTCACCGACGTGCCATACGAGAAAGGACGGCTCTTCCTCGGCTTCCTCGAAGAGCGCCTGGGGCGCGAGCGGCTCGATGCCTTCCTCAAGGATTACTTCAACCACTTCGCGTTCCAGAGCGTGACGACGGACCAGTTCCTCGAGCGCCTCTGGCAGTTCGTGCGCAGCACGCCCGGCGTCAAACTCACGAAAGCCGAAGTGCGCGAATGGATCGAGTCACCCGGCATTCCGGCGTCGGCCGTGCTGCCGACGTCCGATGCCTTTGCGCGCGTCGACCAGCAGAAGCAGGCTTGGCTTGCAGGAACGCTGCGCGCGCAAGAGCTCGACACGAAGAACTGGACGACGCACGAGTGGCTGCACTTCCTCGACAACCTGCCGGCGGACATCAATGCCGAACGGCTGCGCGAGCTCGACGAGGTCTTTCACTTCACGGAGGCGAAGAACGCCATCGTCGTGCACAGCTGGCTGTTGAATGCGATTCGCGCTGGTTACACCCCGGCCTGGCCGCGGCTCGAGGAGTATCTGACCTCGATCGGCCGACGCCGGCTCGTCAAGGATCTCTACGAAGAATTGCTCAAGACGCCGGACGGTGCGCGCCGTGCGCGCGCGATCTATGCGAAGGCCCGGCCGCTGTATCAAATTCCGCTCGCGCAGCAGTTGGACGCACTGATACCGACCGGCGAACCCGCGCAATAACCGAAAGGTATGACCGCTCGAGCAACGAGGGGCCGCGCGCCTCGCGCGTGCATCAGCGGATGTAGCCGAGCGAGCGCAAGAACGCGTCCACCTTCACGAGCGCGGCATCTTCCACTCGTGGGTCGGGTTTCGGCGTACCGTCGTCGGGCGTTCCCTTCGGCGTGAACAGATGGCCTACGTATAGATAGCGATTGAGCTCGCAGCGATTGCCAGCTTCGACCATCTTGTCGCAGAACTGCTTGGCCTTCGCAAACGGCGTGACGGTGTCGACGTCGCCTTGCAGGATGATCGTCGGCGGCAGACCGCCCCTGATCGAAGCCATCGGCGATAGGCTGGCTGCCGAGCGCTGCTCGCCGAGCAGGCGGCGCAACGTCTGGTTGTCAGCGACATCGACGAACGGCGAGTAGAGAACCAACGCGTTCGGCACGGGGCTGACCGGCGTATTGCCCGTGAACATGGCGGCTTGCAGCGCGAGGTGCCCGCCCGTCGACAAACCGTGCGCCACGATCCGCTGCGGATCGACGCCGAGCGCCGCGGCATTCGCTCGCACCCAGCGAATGACATCGCGCGCATCGTCGATCGATTCGGCAGGCGTCGTCTTGCCTTGGGCGAGACGATATTGAGCGCAGATGGCCACCAGGCCGTTGGCCGCGTAATGCCGCGCGTAGCGCTCGCCCCATTCCGGCTGGCCTTGCGTCCAGCCGAGCCCGTTAAAGATGACGACGGCCGGGCGCTGATCGCGTGGCCGCCAACCCTCGGGGCGATAGATGATGGTGCGCAGCGAGACGCCGTTGCGCTGAGCGTAGAATTGTGTGAGCGGCTCGGTCACCGACTTACTGGGCGCCGCGTGCGCCACGCCCATGAGCAATGCGAATGCCGCCGCAATCCCCATCGATCAGTATCGGTTCATGATGCCTCTCCGGGCCGCCGATCCCGCACGCAGCGGGATGACGTGTCATCTGTTCTCGATCGAGATGAGCTTTGCTTGCAAGGGTGCGCGATGTCGCGTCGTGCGACTGCGAGGCGATGCTCATTCGCGGGCCGCGAGATGTGCGCCAAGTCACAGAAGCGTAAGGGGACCGCCACCCCGGTGAGGCCGTTGCCCTCTCAATCGGCCCTCGACGGGCGACGCTGGCCATTGCGGGCGTTCGTGCTAAATTGACACGCCGCAGCGCGGATCGGGGACCGCGGCCAAGACTCGTCAACAACGACACTGCGTCCGACTCACACGGGAACTCCCATGAAATCGATCGCCTTGGGCTGGCTCGCGCTTTTTGCCGGCGGGCTCGCCACGTCCTACGCCCAAACACTCGAGCTCGCACCGGAAGAACGTTTGCCGCATCCGGTCGTCGACCCCGCCTCGGACCAGGCACAGCTTGCGATTCAGCGCTTCACGTTGCCGCGCGGCCTGCAAGCAACGCTCTGGGCCGCCGAGCCGATGTTGGCCAATCCAGTTGCGATCGACTTCGATGAGAAGGGGCGCCTGTTCGTCGCGGAAACATATCGTTACGGCAGCAGCACCCTCGACATCCGCGGCTACATGGGCATGCTCGAGCTCGATCTCGCTGCGCGCACGATCGAGGATCGCGCGGCGCTCATCAGCAAGGTCTTCGGCGAAGAACAGGCCCGCCAGCTCGAAATCGAAAGCGAAATCGTGCGGCTCGTGGAAGATCGCGACGGCGATGGCGTGGCGGATACCTCGAGCATCTTCGCCGACGGCTTCAACAGCAGGCTCGACGGCATCGCCTCGGGCGTGCTCGCGCGCCGCGGCAAGGTGTGGCTGACGAATATTCCGAGCCTGTGGCTGCTCGAAGAAGCGCCCGGCGCACAGGGCGCCGCCAAGCGAACCGAGCTCTTGCGCGGTTTCGGCGTGCGCTTCAACTTCACCGGCCACGATCTGCACGGTCTGGCGCTCGGTCACGACGGCAAGCTCTACTTCTCGATCGGCGATCGCGGCGCGCATGTCGTCGGCAAGGAAGGGCAGGTCATTTCGGTGCCGGATGAAGGCGCCGTCTTTCGCGCGAATCTCGACGGCACCGAGCTTGAGCTGTTCGCACGCGGCCTGCGCAATCCGCAGGAGCTCGTGTTCGACGAGCACGGCAATCTCTTCACGGGCGACAACGACAGCGACAACGGCGACATGGAACGTCTCGTGTATCTCGTCGAAGGCGGCGACAGCGGCTGGCGCGTCGGCTATCAGCACGCACCTCTAGGGAAGCTCAACCCGTGGATTCGCGACAACCTGTGGAAGCCGCGCTTCGAGGGTCAGCCTGCCTATCTCCTGCCGCCGATCGCGAACATCGAAGACGGTCCGTCTGGGCTCACCTACTATCCGGGCACGGGACTGTCGCCGGAATATCGCGGGCATTTCTTCATCACGCATTTCAAAGGTTCGATCGCCCGCAGCGGCATTCAGACTTATACGATCAAGCCGCAAGGCGCCGGCTTCGAGATCGTCGACAGCCAGCTGTTCATGGGCGGGCTGCTCGCCACCGATGTGACGTTCGGACCCGATGGCGCGATGTACGTCTCCGACTGGGTCGAAGGTTGGCCGAAGTCGCGGCGCGGTCGCATCTACAAGATCACCGCCGTGAATCCCGATCCGGCGCACGCAGCACTGAGCGCGCAGCTCAAGGAGCTGCTCGCGCGCGGCTTCGAGCTTGAAGACACCGCGACGCTGCGCCGGCTGCTCGCACATCCCGATCGTCGCGCGCGCCTCGAAGCGCAGCTCGCTCTGGCTGCACGCGGCAAGAGCAGCATCGCCGTCTTTGCCGAGATCGCCACGAACGTGGTGGCCATGCCGCTTGCACGGCTGCATGCGGTGTGGGGTCTGACGCAGCTCGGACGCAAGCACGATCAAGCTGCTGCGATCCTTGCGAAGCTGCTCGACGATCCTGACGCCGAGGTGCGCGCGCAGGCCGCCAAAGGGCTCGGCGATCTGCGGATCGCGAGCGCCTACGATGCGCTCGTGCAGAAGCTGCGCGATCCCGCGCCGCGCGTACGGTTCTTCGCCGCGCAAAGCCTCGGTAAGCTTGGCCGCGCCGATGCCACGCCCGCGCTTCTGGCCCTCTTGCGCGACAATGCCGACAAGGACGTGTATCTGCGTCACGCTGCGGTGCATGCGCTCGCGCGCATCGGCAAGACGCCCGCACTCGACACTGCGGCGCGAGACAGCGCGGACGCCGTGCGCCTCGGCGTGCTGCTCGTTTATCGCGCGCTGCGCGATCCCGCGATCGCGCAGTTCCTCGACGACCAGAATGCCTACATCGCGCGCGAGGCTGCGCTCGCCATCAATGACGCACCCATCGAGGGAGCTTACGCCGCTCTGGCGGACAAGCTCGCCGACGCGCGTTTCACGGATGAGGCGTCCGTGCTGCGTGCGATCAACGCCAACTTCCGCTTGGCGCAGGCCACTGCGCTCGCGCAGTACGCGCTGCGCAACGATGCGCCGGCCGACTTGCGTGCCGAGGCGTTGACGCAGCTTGCGCTCTGGGCCGCTGTGCCGCAACGCGATCGCATCGTCGGCGTGTATCGTCCGTTACCGGAACGCGATATCGCACCGGCGCGCGCAGCGCTCGCCGCGGTCTTGCCCACATTGCTGGCGCAAGCGCCCGAGCCCGTGCAATTGGCTGCGCTCGATGCGGTCGGCAAGCTCGCTCTTTCCGACGCTGCGGACGTACTTGTTGCGACAATCGGCAACGAGAACGCGACCGGCACGGTCCGGGCACGCGCGCTGGCGACGCTCGATGCGCTCGACAGCGCCGCACTGGAAGACGGTCTGCGCGCTGCGGAAAACGCCAATGCACCGGCGCTGCGTCTTGCGGCATTGCAGATTCTCGCGAAGCGCGCTCCCGAACGCGCCCTGCCCGTCGTGCGTCGGCTCGTCACCGTAGGCACGGCGGAAGAACAGAAGGCGGCGTTTTCGGCGCTTGCAAACCTCGATGCGCCTGGCGCGCCGCAGCTGCTCGTGCTCGGACTCGATCAGCTCGCTGCGGGCAAGATCCACGTCGACGCCGAAGTCGAGCTGCTCGACACCGTCGAGAAGAGCAGCGATCGACAGGTGCAAGCTCGCTGGAGCAAGCTCCAAGAACAATGGGCCGCGAGCCAGGATGTGCTTGCGCCTTATCGCAGCGCGTTGGGCACCGGCAATCCCTATCGCGGCGGTTATCTGTTCCAGGCACATCCCGTGCTCGCCTGCGTGCGTTGCCATCGCGTCAACGGCGAAGGCGGCGATGCCGGCCCCGATCTTTCGCTGATCGGCGCACAGAAGTCGCCGGAGTATCTGCTCGAATCGGTGGTCTTCCCCAACGCTCAGATCGCGCACGGCTTCAGCCTGATCACGCTGCAGCTCAAGGACGGCGCTTACGAGAGCGGCACGCTCCTGTCCGAGACGGCGAGCGAGATCGTACTGCGCCGTCCCGACGGCAGCGAAGCCAAGATCGATCGCCGGCAAGTTGTCGAACGACAAGAGGCGCCCTCGAGCATGCCGGACATCTATCGCGACATGCTGAGCCGCTCGGAGCTGCGCGACCTCATCACATATCTGCGCACGCTCAAGACTGCGGCGACTCCGACTGTCGAGCGGCCGCGCGCCCTGAGCGGCGGCACCGAGACTCGTACGTCGCACGAACATTGAGCACGAGCGGCGCGACTCGCGCCGCCGCGCCATGACACGTGCAACGGCGCGCGGGTTGCGGCAGGCTAACGCCTACCGCGCCGCGCGCCCTCGGATGCCACCTACGCTCATGCAAGTCCATCTCATCGACGGCACCTACGAGCTTTTCCGTCATTTCTACGGTCAACGCCGCTTCAACAAGGGCAAGGACAAGCCGTTCGGTGCGGTGCTCGGCGTGCTGAACGGCGTGCTCGAGATGATCGAAGGCGGCGCCACGCATCTCGGCGTCGCCACGGACCACGTCATCGAATCGTTTCGCAATGCGCTCTGGCCGGGCTACAAGACCGGCGAGGGAATCGAGCCGGCATTGTCCGCGCAGTTTCACCCGTTGGAAGAAGCGCTTGCCGCGATGGGCGTCGCCGTCTGGCCGATGATCGAGCTCGAAGCGGACGACGCGCTCGCCTCCGCCGCGCATCTCGCCGCGCTCGACGCACGCGTCGAACAAGTCAGCATCTGGACGCCGGACAAGGATCTCGCGCAATGCGTACGCGGCGATCGCATCGTGCAGGTCGACCGTAAGAGCAAGACCATCCGCAATGCGGACGGCGTACGCGAGAAATTCGGCGTCGCTCCCGAGCTCATTCCCGATTTCCTCGCGCTCGTCGGCGACGCGGCGGACGGATACCCCGGCATCGCCGGCATCGGCAAGACGGGCGCCGCACGGCTGCTGAACACTTACGGGCCGCTCGAGCAGTTTCCCGCAACGGTGCTCGAGGACACGAATCGCGAGCAAGCCCTGCTCTTCAAGAAGCTCGCGACGCTGCGCACCGATGCCGCGCTGTTTGCGAACGTGGACGAGCTGCGCTGGCGCGGCCCGCAGGAGCGCTTCGCGAGCCTACCGGTGTGTGCGAGCGATCCGCGCGTCGTCGAGCGCGCTCGCAAGGCATTCCAACGACAGGCTCAGTCGAACAAGCCGTTCTGATAATCGCGAATCGCCTGCAGGATTTCCTCGCGCGTATTCATGACGAACGGACCGTGCGCGACGACAGGCTCGCGTAGCGGCTCGGCATGGCCGAACAAGAGCACGGCGTCCGTGCGCGCCGTGATGGCGATACCCGAACCCTCGAATTCGAATTCCAGCAAGTGATGCTCGCGCGCTTCTGTGCCGTTGACTTCGAGCGTGCCGCGGACGATGTAGAAGAACACGTTGCGCTCCGCGGGCACCGTGACGCGCCATTCGGCACCGGCGTTCAGCGTCACGGTCGCGAGCATGATGTCGAGCAGCGGCTCGATCGGCCCGGTGTGCGACTCGTACGCGCCGGAAATTAGATTGACCGCACCGCGTCCGCCGTCGAGCGCGATGCTGCGAATCTGGTCGCGCTGCAAGCCGCAATAGCGCGGCGCAGTCATCTTGAGGCGCGCAGGCAAATTGACCCACAGCTGCAGGATCTCGAGCGGACCGCCCGTGCGCTTGAACTCCTCCGGCGACAGCTCCGCATGCACGAGGCCGCGCCCGGCCGTCATCCATTGCACGCCGCCTGCATCGATGATGCTCTCGTGCCCGCCGGTGTCCGAATGCGCGAGCGACCCTTCGAGAATGAACGTCACCGTTTCGAAACCGCGATGCGGATGCGGCCCGAAGGGAAGACCGCCATTGTGCGGCGGATAGACCTGCGGCCCGTGATGATTCAGGAACAGGAAGGGATCGAGTTGCGCGACGCGCGGCCCCGGCAGCGGCCGGCGCGTTACGAGATCGCCGATGTCGTCACGCAGCGCCGGATGCTGCGCCTTGATGCGTCGCTCAGTCATGTGCCCTCCGCAGCGAGCTTGGGATAATCGGCAAGGAGCCTGCGCAGCACGCCGTTGGTCCAACCGAAACCGTCCTGAAGCGGATATTCGCCGCCTCCGCCTGCGCCCGGCGCGCTCACGTTGTATTTCTCGACGAGCTTGCCGGTGGCGCGATAGACCTCGAGATTCTTGGCCACCCAGCGCTGGGCAATGGTCGCGGCAAGCGTGCGCTCGCCGTAGCGACGCAACCCCTCGATCGCAATCCATTGCAACGGCGCCCAGCCGTTCGGCGCGTCCCACTGCTCGCCCGTTTCGATCGTCGTCGTGACGATCCCGTGAGGCTTGAGCAACTGCGAACGTACCGTTCGAGCGACGGCGCGCGCGTGCGCGGCATCGGCCACGCCGAAATAGAGCGGATAGAGCGTCGCAGCGCTCACTTGCTCGATTTGAGCGCCGGTGCGCCAATCGTAATCGACGAAGGCACCGAGACGCTCGCTCCACAGATATTTCACGATGGCCCGCTTGCGCGCCTCCGCCCGCGCGCTCATCTCGTCGACACACTGCGCATCGACGGCCACCTCGCAAGCGCGTGCGATCGTGCGCTCGAGCTGGTACAGCAGGCTATTGAGATCGATCGGAACGATCTCGATCGTACGGATCGTCGCGAGCGTCTTGCCGTCCGCGAACCAGCGCGAGCTGAAATCCCAGCCGCTTTCTGCGGCAGCGCGCAGATTCCGATATACCTCGGCTGCCGGCCGACCGGCGCGGCGCGCGGTCTCGATGTCTTCGCGGTACGACTCTTCGCGCGGCGTATCGCGATCGTCCCAGTAGCGATTGAGGATCTCGCCGTCCGCGAGCCGCACGACACGTCGATGCGCCTCCCGCGGCGCGAGACTTTCCGCGCCGTCCATCCAGAATGCATATTCGCGTTTGAGCTGAGCCAGCCGCTTCTCGTACACCCACGCGCCCGCGCGCGCAGCTTCGAGCTCGACCATCGCGGCGAAGAACGGCGGCTGCGAGCGGCTGAGGTAATAGGTGCGGTTGCCGTTCGGAATATGACCGTACTGATCGATGAGATAGGCGAAGTTGTCGATCATCGCCGTGGTGAGCTCGTGCCGCCCGCTCTGCTCGAGCCCGAGCATGGTGAAGTACGAGTCCCAGTAGTAGATCTCGGTGAACCGCCCGCCAGGTACGACGTAACGTTGCGGCAACGGCAGCAGCGACGAGAATGGCCGTTGCGCACCAGGCACGCGCGTCAACACATCCCACAGGCGATCGATATGTACGCGCACGTCCTGTCCGGCCTGCGTGCGGTACTCGCTGCACGACGGCAGCGCCACCTCGAATTGGGACGTCACGAACGTCCGCAGGTCGAATGCGTCCGTACCGTTCAGCGCGCGATAACGTTCGAGGATGGACGCAGGCGTGCCTGACTTCGGCACGGCATCGACGAACGTCTTGCCGTCTTGGTACACGCGCTCCGATTGAACGCGTTCGAACAGCTCCTGATAGAGCTCGGCGGGCGTGAAGATGCGAAGCGCGCTGTCGTCAGCATGCGCATTCGCAAGAACGAGAAGGCACAGCCCTACGATGTGAAACGCGCGGATGACTGCTCGCACGTGTCTGTACTCCCTCGAAGAAGCTTCTTCATGTAAGCGATGGTACCGGGCGGGTCAAGCGCGTCTCGCGCACGGCAGCCGCGCGGGCAGCTCGAGCAGGCCCTTGCCTCGCTCGAACGCAGCACAAGTCGCTGGCGTTCCCCGCTCTGATTCGTTCGCAGTCGCGCTCCGCTGTCGACCGCTTCGCGCTATGCTGGCCGCCTGACCGTATCGAACCCATAACGTACACAGGAGGTCGGCGCCCCATGGGTCGAATTGCCATCGCCCTCGTGGCCGCCGCCGCGTTCAGCGCGAGCCCGCTCATGACTTCGCCTGCCATACCCGCTCCTCTTCATGATTCTCTCGGCGTCTTCGAGGCGCATGCAGACATCGGCGCGTCAGCGCATCCCGGTGCCGCCACCTACAACGCCGCGACGCAGGAATATCGGCTGCATGCTGGCGGAAACGTCGCGCCCGAACGCGATACGACGCATTTTGCGTGGCGGCGCATGACAGGCGATTTCATTCTGCAAGCGCGCCTCGATCTTGCCGCGTCCAGCGGGCATCGGAAACATCGAGCGGGCCTCATGATTCGCGGCGGGATCGACGAGAGCACACCGTACGTCGGCCTTGCCGTTCACGGCGACGGACGCACGGCGTTGGAGCTGCGCCGCGACAAGGGCGGTCCCATCACGCGACTCGATTTGCCGGTGCGCAATGCCGACGCGCTCGAAATCGAGCGGCGCGGCGATGTGTATACGATTGCGGTCGCTCGTTACGGCGAGCCGTATACCAAGCACACGTTGAGCGATCTTCCGCTTACCGACGCAGCACAGGTAGGCCTGTTCTTGAGCGCGTCGGTGTCGCAGCCTCGCATCGCCGCCGGTTTCCGCAATGTACGTCTCATTCGCCCCGCGAAACCCGATTTCGTGCCTTATCGCGACTACATCGGCAGCCATCTCGAGCTGCTCGATGTGCGCACCGGCGAACGCCAGATCGTCTACAGTTCCAGCCAACCCTTCGAGGCGCCCAACTGGACGGCGGACGGCACCGCGCTCATCTTCAACACGAGCGGGGCGGATCCAGACACGCGCGGCCGTCTGTACCGTTTCGATCTGGCTACGCGCCAGCTGCAGCTGATCGACACCGGCTTTGCAATTCGCAACAACAACGACCACGTGCTGTCATTCGACGGCAAGTGGCTCGGCATCTCCGATCAGAGCACCGACAAGGGCGAATCGACGATCTACGTTCTTCCCACGCAAGGCGGCACGCCTAGACGCGTCACGACGCTGACGCCGTCGTATCTCCATGGCTGGTCCCCCGACGGGCGTTACCTCGTCTACGCCGGCCGGCGCAACGGCAAGTTCGACATCTACAAGATCCGCTCGGACGGCAGCGGCGAAGAGGTTCGGCTCACCGACTCACCGGGCGTCAACGACGGCCCGGAGTTCACGCCCGACGGCGCATTCATCTATTTCAACTCCGTGCGCACGGGGAAGATGCAGATCTGGCGCATGAAACCAGACGGAACGCAGCAAGAACGCGTCACGCATGACGACTTCAACGACTGGTTTCCGCATATCGCGCCCGACGGTCGCTCGCTCGTCATGCTGAGCTATGGAGACGACATCGATCCGGCGGATCATCCGTATTACAAGCATGTCTATCTACGCTTGCTGCCCCTCGACGGCGGCGCGCCGCGCGTGCTTGCCTATGTCTACGGCGGCCAAGGCACGATCAATGTTCCATCCTGGTCACCGGACGGCACCATGATTGCGTTCGTGAGCAACTCCGACACGCTGTGAGCCATCTCCGAACGGCCGCCATAGGCACTGTTCTGTGCGCACATCTTGCGCAAATCGCGCTGCGTACGATCTACATATGTTGATCTATACAGCCGCAAAGCGCCGTGCTACGTACCATTTGCACATTGCATGCCGTTAAAGGTTGAGCCGCGCGCCTGTTCGCAGTAAGTTCAATGGAATGTCGCACGACGCAGTCCATTTCAAGGCGCGTTGGGCTCTCTTTCTCGACGTAGACGGCACGCTCATCGAGCTCGCCGAGACACCTGAAAGTGTCTACGTGCCGCCGGAGCTCAAGACCCTGCTGAACGATGTTGCCGACCGCTTGGACGGCGCGCTTGCGCTCGTCAGCGGCCGCACCATCGCCGCGCTCGATGCATTGTTCGAGCCGCTCGTGCTGTGCGCCTCGGGCGTCCACGGCGCGGAACGCCGCGGCCACGACGGCAAGCTCATCCGTGTCGCGCAAGATACGAACGAGCTACGCGCCGCACACACCACGCTCGCGGCATTTGCGCGCGCGCATGAAGGCATCGTCCTCGAAGACAAGGGCTTTGCGCTTGCCGTCCATTTTCGGCTCGCGCCGCATCTCGACGAAAGCGTGCGCGACCTGACGCATCGCGTCGTCGCCGAGCTCGGACCCAAGTACGTCGTGCAGCCCGGCAAGTTCGTTTACGAGATTCGCCCGAGCACGGCAACCAAAGGCACCGCGCTGCGCGCATTCATGTGCGAACCGCCGTTTGCCGGACGGTTTCCGGTTTTTCTCGGCGATGACGTGACGGACGAAGATGCGTTCGAGGTCGTCAATGCGCTCGGCGGACTTTCGATCTGCGTCGGCAATGCGCGACCGACGCGCGCGCAACGCCGGCTCGAGGATGTTGCCGACGTTCATCGCTGGTTGCGCGAGCTGCTCACCGACGCACCGCTTGCCCGCACGGGCTAGCGCATCGAATCGACAGGAGGAGCCAGTCATGCAATGCATCGAATTCGACAGGAGCGTTCATCGATGGCATTTCGCCTGATCTGCGTATCCAATCGGGTGTCGCTGCCGCGCAAGACGGCCGCACCTGGCGGACTTGCAGTCGGCGTCTTGAGCACCCTGAAACGTACCGGCGGCTTGTGGTTCGGCTGGGGCGGAGAGCTCACCGATCAAGATCCCGGCGAGCCGGCGATTCACGTACGCGAAGGCGTCACGTACGCGTTGATCGATTTGCGCCGCGATCAGTTCGAGCGCTACTACAACGGCTTTGCCAACGAAGCACTTTGGCCGCTCTTTCATTACATGCCGACGCGCTTTCGTTTCCGGCATGAAGATCGCGACGCATACGAGGCGGTCAATCGTCAATTCGCGCAGCAGCTCGCGCCGCTGCTCAAACCCGACGATGTCATCTGGGTGCACGACTATCATCTGATTCCGCTCGCGCGTCAGCTTCGAGCGCTGAACGTGCAGGCTCCGATCGGCTTCTTCCTGCACATTCCGTTTCCGTACGTGGAAGCATTGCGCGTGCTGCCGACGTATGCGGAGCTCGTGCAGGATCTCACCGCTTACGACCTCGTCGGCTTCCAATCGCCGAGCGATCTCAAGTCGTTTCATTCGGCCGTGCAGCACTGCCTCCCGCACGCGCGCATCGCGGCGGACGATGTGATCGACCTCGGCGGACGCAAGTTCGCAAGCGGCGTATTCCCGATCGGCGTCGACCTCGAGGGCATTCAGGAAGAAGCGATACGCGCGTACGGTACGCAGACGGTGCGCAAGATGGTCGACAGCCTGGACGGCCGCAAGCTCATCATCGGCGTCGATCGGCTCGATTACAGCAAAGGCCTCGTCGAGCGCTTTGCGGCGTACGAACAGTTTCTCGAGGCCTTCCCGCAGAATCGCGGCCACGTCACGTATCTGCAGATCGCGCCGTTGTCGCGCAAAGACGTGCAGTCGTACGGCGAGATTCGTCGCTCGCTGGAACAGGCGGCGGGACGCACGAACGGCCGTTTTGCCGACGCCGATTGGACGCCCATTCGGTATCTCAATCGCAATTTCCCGCACGAAGTGCTGATGGGCTTCTTGCGCGCCGCCCACGTGGCGTTGGTCACGCCGGTGCGCGACGGCATGAATCTGGTCGCGAAGGAATACCTGGCCGCACAGGATCCGTCCGATCCGGGCGTGCTCATCCTGTCGAATTTGGCAGGTGCAGCGCGCGAGCTCTCGGGCGCCCTGCAGGTCAACCCGTATGATTCACGCGCGGTCGGACATGCGATTCAGACCGCCCTTACGATGTCGCTCGGCGAGCGGCGCGAGCGGCATCTCGCGATGCTCGAAACGCTCAAGGAAAACGATATCGCGGCGTGGGCGCAGCGCTTCATTGCGAGGCTGCGTCAGGAGGCGGGAAGCTCGTCAGGTGCGACGGCGCGCATCTCGCGCTTTCCTGCCGCCGCGCCTTAAGAAACGGAGCAGCCGTCTGGACGGCCGCTCCGCGGTTGGTCGTCAGCCGCCGAAAACCAGCGTGCCCTTCATGATCGACCAGTGACCCGGGAAGGAGCAGAAGTAGGTGTAGCTGCCGCCCTTCTCGAGCTTCGAGGTCGGGAACTTGATCGTGGTCGTTTCCCCGCCGCCGATGAGCTTCGTCGCCGCGATGACGCGCGCGTCGTCTTTCGGCACATAGTTGTTGGCCGGACCTGCCGATGCGCCGGCAGTCGCCACGGCCTGCATGTCCGCCGTCTTCGTCAGCACCCAGTTGTGGCCCATCGCCGTCGCCGGCAACTTGCCGGTGTGCTTGAGCGTCAGCTCGACCTCGGTGCAATCCGCTGCGATTGCGATCGACGCCTTGTCGAACTGCATCTGATCGTTACCGCTGATCTCTACCTGACAGGTCTTGGCCGCCGCCAGCGAGGAGAATCCGCTCAGCGCGCCCGTGAGCACTAAGATGCTCAGCCACTTGGACTTATTCATCGATCACCTTTGAGAAAGTGGAACACGTTGCAAGGAGGCTGGATGTCTTCGTGAATTGTCGGGCCCACGGTGCGGCGTTTCAAGTCGCAATCCCCCCGCATTTCCGCGTAACGCCTTTTCGCAACGATTGCACGATAGGACAGGTGCGGCCTGCGTGCTCCTTGCAGGCGCGGCGTTCAGCGGTGCGGCGACGGTCCCGCGTCGCCACGCCGAGGATCGGACGAACCGGCAGACGCCGCCTCCTCCACCAGCAAGCGCTGTACGGGCAGCGCGAAACGCAGTCCCATCTTCTCGATCTCGCGATGCAGGCGCAGGTTGATCGTTTGCTGCACGTCCATGTACTTGTTGTAGTCCGCAGAAAGGACGTAGTAGACGGTTTCGAACTCGAGCGCCGCATTGCCATGGCGCACGAAGTGGCTGCGATCGAACCGGGTATCCGGCAACGATTCGATGATCTCCTTGATGAGACTCGGAATGCGTTCGACCTTGTCGATCGGCGTCTCGTACGGAAAGCTGTTCGTGAACACGACCCGGCGCTCGGCCATGCGTCCATAGTTGCGCACGCGACTGCCGAGCAGATCCGCATTCGACATGACGATCTGCTCGCCGCTCAGACTGCGCAGCCGCGTGCTCTTGATGCCGATGTACTCGACGGATCCCAGGTAGTCGTCCACGATGAGAAAGTCGCCGACGACGAACGGACGGTCGAGCGTGATCGACAACGAGGCGAACAGGTCGCCGAGAATGTTCTGTACGGCGAGCGCGACGGCGACGCCGCCGATGCCGAGACCGGCGATGAGCGCGGTGATGTCGACGCCGAGATTGTCGAGCGTCAACAACAGCACCATCGTCCAAATCGCCACATTGACGACGAAGCCGATGATGCCGAGCGAACCGGCCATGGCCCGATCGACCTGCAAGGTGCGCCGGCGTTTGCGCTCGATCCACGCCGTTACGGCCGCGGCGCCCCAAATGCCGGCCTGCCAGAACAGCGCGATGGTGACGATCGAATCGGCAAGCTGCGCGAGCTTGGGCCCATGATTTAGCGCCTGCAGTCCCGCATACAGCGCCCAGATCAGGAACGAGAGCGAGGTCGTACGACTCAACACGCCGAGCGGGATTTCGAGCCATTCCTCGTCCGACGTTGCCTTGAGACGCTCGTGGTACGAGCGCACGAAACGCCGCAGCGTCAAGAGAATGAGCAAGACGCCGAGCGTCACCAATGCCGCGCTTGCCCAAGCGAGCGGTGTGTTAACCCTCAATTGCTGGGAGGCAAGCTCATCGAACATCATCCGTAACTCCGCTGAAAAGACGCGCTCGGCGCGTCCGAATCGGCCCCCGCCTCGCACGCGGCATCGGGCTGCCGGGCGAGTACGATGCCGCAAGGATCGCAACGCACTTCAGAAGCGCGAGCCGCATCGATGCCTATGAGCGCTGCGATCACTTCGTGTATAGGTATTTGCAAGGACTCGAGTGCCGCCGTACCTTTTGCCTTACCGCTCGAACGCGAGAATTGTTCCAAGCTGCCCACTCGTTACATGTCGCACCCGTCATACCAGAGCGCTCGCGCAACCGGCGGCGACGCACGTGTCTCGCTCCGGCCGCCTTGCCATAGACGCACCTGCCTGGCAGCGCTCGAACGAGTTCTGGCGAGCGAACGAGGGCATCGAGGTGGCTCCGCGTGCTGAAGAAGCTCAGAGACGATTGCCGTGCCCTGCTCAAAGGGCGACCTGGGCGTCGCTTCATCGACCATTACCGGCGGCATCGCGATCGGGAGAGCAGACGCGAAGCGCGCTGGAAAACCGCGGGCTTCATCACCGTCGGCTTGATCCTCATGTTGCTCGCCGCGCTGCTGTCGCTCGTTCCCGGTGTCCCCGGCATTGCGTTGGCGATTCCCGCCGTCGCGCTGCTCGTGGCGCGCTTGCGCTTCGTGGCCGTGTTGCTCGATCGCGGCGAGCTCGCTGCACGCAGGATATGGGTGGGGCTGCGAAAACCTTCGAACCGATGACGACACACGCACGCGCTCCGGCGCGCCGTTAGACATCGGAGCGCAAGGCGACGCAAGATCCAACGAATGTGGTTTGTCCGGGCGATTGTCTTGCCGGCACTGTTGCTCGCGCTCGGCGGATGCGCGAGCTTGTCCGGCGAGCGCTTGGCGCGCTCATCGCTGGGCTGCATGCGCGCCGCAGTCGAACAGAAGCTGCCCGAGAACGTCAGCGATCTGCACAAGCATTGCCTCGCCGCAGGCCTGATTGCTCGCTACTGCAGCGTTCCAGAAGCCTATCTCGCCGCCTCCGGCAAAGAGCTTCGCGATGCATTCGGCCGCGGCGACGCCTCCTGGACCGACTGGCGCGCCGATCGCGCTGGCGTGCGTTGCGCACGCATCGCCGCCAGCGATGACGCATTGGCCGAGTGCTGTAGAAGCGCCGGCTACTGAGAGCAACGACGGATAGCGCTCGGGGAGGACGCCTCGAACGCGCGCTCTCAACGCAGGTGTTATTTGCGACAGCCTACAGGCTACACCTACAGCCCGGAATCCAGAGCCTACAGAGCAGCCGTCGCGCACGCCGGAACCTCGCCGGTCATGCGACGTTGCTTCTGACGTGAAACTCAATACCCATCGCATCGTCGCAACTACAGCGCGTACAGGGCGCCCGCCGGGACGCCCGTTCGCCGCGCACGTGCTCCTGGCGCCGCGGCGCTGGCGACGATGCAAGCATGGCTTCGTGATGCAGCTTCCACGCATCGTCCGCTCACGCATTCGCTGCAGCCGCGCGCACTTCAGTGCAATGCTGTCGAATACCTGCTGCACCGCCTTGCTGCTCGAAGGCGCTCCTTCCCCTGCTGCGGCCGGGCCACCCTAGGGCGCCCGCGGCCTCTCCCAAGAAATCTCTCTAAGAGATCGTCTCGTCCCGACTCGTCGGGCCAGCCACTGTTCCCGGGCGCTGCTATGGTCTTTCCGACTGCTGGCGCGCGCCGCATGCATGCAAACGGCGCACCCACGCACGATGCAATTTCGCCGAGCGCGCATGCGAGCCGCATGAGCGGTATCGACGCGGCACGCGGCATCGCCATGGTGCTCGTTTGTTTGAGCCACGTGCGCTACTACTTCGCGGACAGTGCGCCAACGATCTACGAAGCGCTAACGCTCGTCACGCGACTTGCGACGCCCACGTTCTTGCTGCTGAGCGGATTCGTGGCCGCTTATGTGCTCGCGAGCTCGCGCAAAGATGCCCGCCTCGCCTTGTTCGATCGCGGCCTGTTCGTGCTGTTCGCTGGACACCTGCTGCTCAACTGGGCCGACCTGGGTACGGTGAGCGCGCAAGAATGGCTCTTCGCCCGCATCACCGTCACGGACGCGATCGCGATGTGTCTGATGACGGCAGCGCTCGCCGCGAAGCTACCTACGCGCGTGCTGGCGGGCATCGGCCTGTGCTTGATCGGACTGTCCTGGCCGCTTGCCTTGACATGGACGCCCGAGACGAGCGTCGGACATCACGTCGCGGCCGTCCTGTTCAATGCACGCGCCTCGCGCACGCCGCTGACCGATTCGGCGCTCGTGCCTTACATGGGATTGTTCTTCTTGGGCATGAGCCTCAGACGATGGTGTTCGCCGTATCTCGCCAAGCGCGCTTACGCAGACGCCGCTCGACGCTTGCTCGTCGTCGGCACGTTGTGCGCCGCCTGCGTCGTGGCCGGCATCGTGGCGTGGCACCTGTTCAAACCGACGCTCGCGACCCTCGTGAGCCACGACATGCTGAGCACGCTGCGTCTGACGCTCGATCCGCGTTCGAAGATGCCGCCGAGCCCTGCGTACTTGGCGTTCTACGGCGGCGGTGGGCTCGTCATCGCCGCGCTATGTCTCTGGGAGCGCCCGGCCGTGCTGCTGCAGCCGCTCGTCAAGTGGGCCGCGACGCTCGGCCGCGCCTCGCTCATGTGCTTCGTCGTGCAAGATTGGTTGCTCGTGCTCATGCCGAAGCTGCTCGGCCTCGATGCGAACATGCCGTCTCTTTATTGGTGGGCACATCTGACCGGCGTGTTGCTCGTGCTGCACGCACTCGCCTCGGGCTGGGATCGAGCGCAGGCCAATCGCTTTCTCACCGTCGGCCTCAAAGGAGCGGGCGGCCCGCCGATTGCCCGACTGCGCGCCCGCATCGGCCGCGCGAGCCACGCCGGTCGGCCGCACTGAATGCCGGCGTTTCCGGCGTCCTTTGCGTAGAGCGCCGGTCGTATAGAATCGGTGGCTTCAGCAACGTCGAGGTCCGCCGATGAGAACCATCACCAATCCCGTGCTGACCGGCTTCAATCCCGATCCTTGCGTCGTTCGCGTGGAGGACGACTATTACATCGCGACCTCGACTTTCGAGTGGTATCCAGGCGTTCAGATCTGGCACTCGCGAGATCTCGTCAACTGGCGCGTCGTCGCTCGCCCATTGACGCGCTACTCCCAGCTCGATCTGCGCGGACGGCCGAATTCCGGCGGTATTTGGGCACCGGCGCTCAGCTATTGCGACGGGCTGTTCTACCTCATCTATACCGACGTACGTCATTGGACGGGCAGCTTCAAGGATGTCCGCAACTTCCTGGTCACGGCGCCACGGATCGAAGGACCCTGGTCGGAGCCCGTCTACCTCAACAGCTCCGGCTTCGACCCTTCGCTCTTTCACGACGACGACGGCCGCAAGTGGCTGGTGAACATGGTTTGGGACCATCGCCCCGAGCACAACAGCTTCGGCGGCATTCTCCTGCAGGAGTACGATCCGAAAGCGCAGCGCTTGATCGGACCGGTGGAGAACATCTTTCGCGGCACCGAGCTCGGCCTCGTCGAAGGCCCGCATCTCTACAAGGTCGACGGCTGGTATTACCTGGTGACGGCCGAAGGCGGCACTTTCGCCACGCACGCGACGACGATCGCGCGCTCGCGCAACTTGAAAGGACCGTACGAGGTCATGCCGGGCAATCCGCTGCTGACGAGCGCGCACCGTCCGGACCTCAGGCTACAGTCAGCCGGTCACGGCTCCTTCGTGCAGCATCGCGACGGAACGTGGAGCTTCGTGCATCTTTGCCGCCGCCCGTTGCCGAACGGCCGTGCCATCCTCGGCCGCGAAACCGCCATCCAGCGCATCGTGTGGCAAGACGGTTGGCCGCGGCTCGCACACGGCACGAATCTACCGAGCGATACGTGCGAGGTGCCGGAGCTGCCGCTGCAACCGTGGCCGCGCGCGCCCGCACGCGACGATTTCGACGCAGAGACGCTCTCGCTCGACTGGCAGGCGCCGCGAGTGGCGATTTCCGACATCGCAAGCTTGAGCGCGCGCAAAGGTTTCTTGCGCCTCTACGGACGCGAGAGCATCGTGTCGCTGTTCGAACAAGCGCTCGTCGCCCGCCGCCAGACGAGCTTTCACATCGAAGCCTCGACCTGCGTCGAGTTCTCGCCGCGCTCGTTCCAACAGATGGCGGGGCTCGTCGCGTTCTACAGCACGGACAATTTCTACTACCTGTTCCTGACGCATGCGCCGCACTCGCGCCGCTGTCTCGGGCTCATGCGCTGCGAGCGCGGCAACATCACCTATCCGGTCGAGAAGGAATATCCGCTCGATGCGCACGAGCGCGTGTTCCTCAAGCTCACGATTCACGACGATCGCATCCGCTTCTTCTACTCGATCGACGGAGAGCGCTGGCACGCGGTCGCCTGGGAACAAGATGCCTCGATCCTTTCGGACGAGCATGCCGTGCCGTGCGGCTTCACCGGCAATTTCGTCGGCATGGCCTGTCAGGATCTGACCGGCGAGGGATTGCACGCCGACTTCGACTGGTTCGAGTATCGCGAGCTCGATTGAGCTCGCACGGCAGTTTGCGCGCGAATTACTTGGTGCGCCGGCAGACTTCGTCGAGCACGAGGAGTCCGCGCGACTCGTCCAAGCGGTAGCGTGATTCGAGCAGCGCAAGCGCGGCGTGCGGAAACCGATCGCGCTTGATAGAGCGGCGTACCTCGGCCCGTTCCGCCGCGCTCATGCCGTCGACGATACGCTTCACGTGCGGCCGATCGATCGCGGGCCAGGTGCGCACGATCGCTTTGCGTTCGATCTGCTCGCGCGTCGGGCACGGATGGACGAGCTCGAACCACTCGCCTTCGAGACGCAAGAAGAAATCGCGTATTCCCCAACCGCGGAAATGCTCGAGACCGCAGCTTGCGGGCAAGCTTCGTTCGTAGGCGACCGTCAGCACATGCGTGGCCTGCATCTTGGAGGCATCGACATTGCCGAAGTCATAGTCCTTGGGCAGCGGGCTGACCTCGTAAAAGAACCTCTCGGGAATCGCTTCCATCGACAAGAAGGCATGGCGATGCGCTTCGCCCGACGCGTTCCAACAGGCGAACGTCCCTTCTGGATAGACACTCGCCATGAGCGACCAGTCGCCGCTCTCGAAGGCTTCGCGGCTGGCCGACTTGATCTCGTCGATGAGCATCTCGAGCGCCGCCGCCTGCATGGGCGACAGATTGATGCCTTGCGCTCCCGCGGAGCTGGCCGCAAACAGCGCAAGCAATGCACCGAGCATGGAGCGCGCAATCCGCCGCCAGCCCAATCGCAAGATATCTGCCCTACTGCGCTTCCAGTCGCCGATGCGCACGCGAGACCTCCGTGGCAGGCTGCCAATAGGCTTAAGTCTGGCGGCTGTAGACGGCAATGAGAAGCACGCTGGACGCGCTTCTCTGGGTACTGAGCCCTGGACGCAGGACGCTGGTAAGAAGGCTGTAGGCTCTAGACTGTAGGCTGTGGATCGAGAACGCGCTCCGCGCGTTGCTTCAGCTTTGCAACTGCTCGGCCAGTTCCCTTGACGTACAGCGTCCTCCCTGATGCGAAGCATCTTCCTTGGCGCAGCAGTGTCCTCCTTGACGCGTGAGCCTCCTCCCTGCCGTCGCGCAGCGAGGCTCTCCGATTGTTCCTTGACTCCCAACCCCCTCCCCACCATCCTTCGCCTCCCGCATCCCTGATCATTCCTCGTGACGAAGATGAATACGCGTACGTTCGGTCGGACTGGTTGGCAGGTTTCCGAAATCGGCTTTGGCGCCTGGGCCATCGGCGGCAGCTGGGGCAATGTTTCCGAAGACGATGCGCGCGATGCGCTGCGCGCGGCGCTCGAAGCCGGCACGACCTTCATCGACACCGCCGATGTCTACGGCGACGGCCGCTCGGAGCGCATCATTCGCGACGTGCTCGCGAGCTGGAACGGTCCGCGGCCGATCGTCGCCACCAAAGCGGGCCGTCGGTTGTCGCCGCACGTGGCTTCGGGCTATACGCGCGAGAATCTCGAGGCATTCATCGATCGCAGCCTCGTCAATCTCGGCGTCGAAAGGCTCGATCTCGTGCAGCTGCACTGTCCGCCGACCGAGGTGTACTACCGCCCGGAAGTCTTCGAGGCGCTCGATGCGATTGCCGCCAAGGGCAAGATCAAACACTACGGCGTGTCGGTCGAAAAGGTGGAGGAAGCGCTGAAGGCGATCGAGTATCCGAACGTCGTGTCGGTGCAGATCATCTTCAACATCTTCCGGCAGCGTCCGGCCGAGCTGTTCTTCCGCGAAGCGAAGGCGCGCAATATCGGCGTGATCGTGCGCGTGCCGCTCGCAAGTGGACTCTTGACCGGCAAGCTGACGCGCGAGTCCACGTTCGCGCCCGACGACCATCGCAACTTCAATCGTCATGGCGAAGCATTCGACGTCGGTGAGACGTTCGCGGGCGTGCCCTACGAGGTCGCGCTCGATGCGGTCGAAGCGATTCGTCCGCTGGTGCCGGCGCAGACGACGATGGCGGCCTTCGCCCTGCGCTGGATCTTGATGCACGACGCGGTCAGCGTCGTGATCCCGGGTGCGAAGTCGCGCGCACAGGCCGAAGCGAATGCTGCCGCGGCGACACTTCCGCCGCTCGATCCGTCCACCCTACAGGCCTTGCGTCAGATCTACGAGCAGAAGATCGCGCCGCACGTCCACCATCGCTGGTAAGCGGCGGCGTGCGCTCATTCGCGCACGGTGAGTATCGTGCGTGCGTAGCGAGTCAATGCTGGCTCGCCGCGATCCGTGACTTCGAGGATTACGTGCAGCGTGCGCGGCACGTTCGGCAGCTTGCCGGGATGCGCAGACGTTTTCGGCACGACGATCTTCGCCTCCTGCCGATCGGCATCGTGCAGCTCCACCGGTCCCATGTACGTGCCCGCCTCGCGATAGACGAACCAGCGATACGTGAGCGCATCGCCGTCCGGATCGCTCGTTCCGGCGGCGCTCAAGGTGAGTGTCTCGCCGATGCGAAGCTCGAGCGTCGGCGAATGCGCAAGGCGCACGCGCGGCGGATGATTGGCTTCGTGCGGCTCCTTGACGCACCAGTCCATGCGTGCAGCGAACTCGTTCTGATACGCGGAGCGCCAGCGAAAGATCGTGGCGTAGATGGAATGATGGGGCTGCCCGTCGATGCCGATGACCTCATCGACGGCATTCGTCCAGATGGGCCGGGTCTCGGGCTGGCGATGCCACGGTTGGAAATGCGGCGTGTACAGCTCGTACCGGCCGCCCCAGCTGCCGTAGCTCGGCCGCTCGGGCACGCCGAGGCCATTCGGAAATAGATAGAGAAACGTCGGCGTATCGCCCTCCATGAGGTACTGCCAGCGCGGATATTCCGCACCGAGCGGCCCGTGACCGTTGATGACGTTCTTCTCCAGCCATTCGTTGGTCACGAGCGAGAAGTCCGCACCGGCGAAGCGCCCGTGAAATCGATCGCCGGAAATTCCCGTCCAGGTGGCGTAGTGATAGCCGCCTCCGCCGTTCTCTTCGTAGCCGGGGCTTACGATGTAGAAGAGATCCTGGAAGGTCGCGCGAATCCATGGCCCCGAATCGTCCTGATCGGAGATCGCGTAGACGCGCAGCTTGGCGACGAACTTGGCAAGCGCTTCCGGCGAACGCGTGCGCGACACGCGCCAGAGCGCCTGCGCAAGCACATTCGTACCGCCCCACGCGGTCACCCACAACGGTCGCGCATCTTCGCGGTCCACCGCAGCAATCAGGGCATCCGATCCCGCTGAGTCCTTGTCTTCGCCGATGCCTTGCATGCCGTAGAGCGGCAAGCCCGACGCAATTACCTTGCGCAATGCCGCCGGCTCCGGAAATCCCGGTTCGTGCTTCGCGAGCTGGTTGCGCACCTTTGCGTAGGCATCGACGATGCGATGGATACGCTGCGGCGCCGTTCGATCCGGCAGCCACACGGACGTCGTGGCGACGAGCCCTTCGATGTCGTAGTGGTTCGAATGCACGAGCAAGCGCACCAACGACTGGGCATCGTCGGGCTCGTTCTCGATGTCCGTGAGTACGAACAAGCGAATGCGCTCGCTCGCGGCGTGCACCGGCACGGCAAATGCAAGCAACACCAAGGCGATGAAGCGAATCATGATCCCGCTGTCCATGGAGACTGAACGGCGCGCTAACGCGCTAGGCAAGCTTACCGCGAATGACGAGCCCGAGCGGCTCGCGCCGCTCACCGAGCGTCACGATTGCATCGGCGCGCGCAGGCATTTCGGCAAGGATGTGGCGCGTCAGCCGCTCGAAGTGCGCCACGAAGCGCGCGATCTGCGCGTCGCTCATGACTCGGCATTCGGCAGCCGGGATATCGGCGCGCTCGCGCAGCTTGTGTTCCTGCTCGCAGCGCCAAGCGTACACGACCTCGAAACCGGGAGGCTGCAACAGGATCAACGCATCGATCTCGGCAAAAAGCTGCTGGTACGCGCCGCCGAGCGACTCGTTCACATAGGTGCGCCAGACCCTTTCGGGATCCTCGTCGCGCTCGAGCGCGTTCACGGGCACCATCAGTGCGGCCGACTCTTGCGTTCGCGCACCCACGCACCAGCCCTCGAATAGCACGACCTGCACGGGCGCGGCGACTTGCCGCCACACCTCTCGCGGCAGACGATCATCCGTCGCCTTGTCGAAGCGCGGCAGCGCCACGCGACCAGGCTCGCGCAACGCGCGCAAGGTCGCAAGCCCAAGCTCGACGTCGTGCGTGCCGGGCACGCCGCGCGCTGCGAGCAGCGGATGCACGTCGCGCGCAAGCCGCGCCCGCTCGGCGCGCATGAGATACAGATCGTCGAGGGACAGAATCGCGCTCGACACACCGCGGTCCTGCAGCAACGCGGCAAGCGCCAGCGCCATCGTGGACTTGCCGCTTCCTTGCGGGCCGCACAAACCGACGACGAGCGTCGCTGCATCGGCACAGCGCCCGACAATGGCGTTCGCAAGCGGCACGTGAATCCGCTCGATCGTCTGCACGTAATCGCGCGTCAGCCGCTCTGCGGCCAGGAAGGCCTCGATGTCCACCGTCTTGCGTCGTATTGGTCGCCGACGCGCTCAGTTTGCCAGCATCTCGCCGATGCGATGTACCAGCACTTCCATCGGAAAGGGCTTGACCATGAGCTGAGTGCGCGGACCGAGATCCTTGATGGCGGGATCGGCATCGGCGTAACCGGTGATGAACAGCGTGCGCAGATCCGGCCGATGCGGGCGTGCACGTTCGACCATCTGACGTCCATCGAGCTCGGGCAATCCCACATCGCTGATCAAGAGATCAATGCGCTGATTCGACATGAGGATCGCGAGCCCCGCGGCGCCCGTACGCGCCTCGAGGACCCTGACGCGCAGCTCGGCGAGCACATCGAGAATGAGCCGGCGCACCACTTCGTCGTCTTCCACCACGAGCACCGTGCGTTCCTCGAGCGCGCTGAGCGCGTGCGCGCCGGCCATGCTCGTCGTCGCCTCTTCCACCTCGCCCAAATATCGCGGCAGGCACAGGCAGATCGTCGTGCCTTCTCCAGGAATCGACTTGATGGTGATGTCGCCGCCCGATTGCCGCACGAAGCCGTACGTCATCGACAAACCGAGCCCCGTACCTTGCCCCAACGGCTTCGTGGTGAAGAAAGGATCGAAGGCTTTGGCAATGACGGCGGGCTCCATCCCGATGCCTGTGTCCGTGACGCGTATGCAGATGTACTCGCCCGGATCGACCGCAATACCCTCGCTGCCGGTGAGCGTCACATTGCTCGTCTCGATGGTGATACGCCCGCCGTCGGGCATGGCATCGCGCGCATTGATCGCCAGATTGAGAATGGCGCTTTCGAGCTGATTCGGGTCGCAGCGCGTGAGCCAAAGCCTCGAGCCGGGAATCACCTGCAGCTCGTTCTTCTCGCCGAGCGTCCGACGCAGCATGTCCTCCATTTCGGCGATCAGCATGTTCGCGACCACCGGTTTCGGACCGAGCGGCTGGCGGCGCGCGAAGGCAAGCAGACGGTGCGTGAGCGCTGCCGCACGATTCGCCGAGGCGAGTGCCGCTTTCGCATAGTCGTCGACTTTGTCGTAACGTCCTTGCGCCAAGCGCCGCTGCATCATGTCGAGCGCACCGATGATGCCGGTCAGCAGATTGTTGAAGTCGTGCGCGATGCCGCCCGTGAGCTGACCGATGGCCTCCATTTTCTGCGACTGACGCAGGCGTTCCTCGGCCTGCAGCAACGGCGTCAGGTCGACCGCTTCCGGGAAGATGCCGATCACCTCGCCCTGCTCGTTCTTCACGGGGCGAATCGAAAAGTCGAATGTCCGACGACCGATCGGCAGATTGAGCTCGGTGGTGCAGCGAAAGTGTTCGCCGCGCGCGACGCGCTGGACTGCGTCCTTTACCAGTTCCGGAGCACCGGGCGTTGCGGAGAACCACGGCGTCTCCCAGAACGGTCGTCCGATCGCGTCCTCGCTCCTGCCGTCGATGCCTTCGAGCGACTGCGCATTGATCTCGAGCAGCGTGCCGTCCGGACGCAGATAACCCTGATAGATGAAGCTCGTCTGAAACGCAGTGCGCATGCGATTGACGAGTTCCTGCAGCGCGCCTACGGCTTCGCGCAGCTCGGCGGTACGTTCGGCGACGCGCAGCTCGAGCCGTTCGTTGAGCCGGCGCAGGTTCTCATCGCTGGCGCGCAATGCGGCTTCGGCGCGCGCACGCTCCGTGACGTCGGTCGCTTGCACGAAGAGTCTCGTCGTGCGCTTCGAATACTTCACCGGCTGGATCACGAAATCGACAATGCGCTCCTCCGGCTCCATGCCGGGCTCGCGCACCAGACGAACCGACGCTCCCGTGCCGACGAAGGGCTCGCCGGTCCGGTAGACGCGATCGAACAAGTCGATGAATCCTTGCGCGACGACTTCAGGCAGCACCTCGGCGACCGGCTTGCCCAACACGTCTTTGTCTTCACGACCGACGAGTCGCAAATACGCTTTGTTGGCGAGGACGTACACGTGCTGCGGTCCTTCCAGCAACGCCGCGATGCCTGGCGCTTGGTCGAACAGCGCACGCAGCCACGCGATCTCGTTTTCGCGTTCCTTCTGCGCGAGCACCTCCTTCGTGATTTCGTGGGCCTGACTGAAGACGCCGAGAACGCGCCCATCCTCGTCGCGCAGGGGCGATAAGCTGTAGTTCCAATAGGTCTCCTGGACCTTGCCGCCACGGACCATCGGCAACATCTGTTCATAGAACGCAAGGCCCTCGCCGTGTTCCATCACGTGCTCGAGCTGCGGCCCGATGATGTCCCAGATATCCGGCCAGATTTCGCGTGCCGCCTGACCGAGCGCCCACGGGTGCTTCTCTGCGGCAAACGGCGCCCAGGCGTCGTTGTAAAGAAGCACGAGATCCGGCCCCCAATAGATGCAAGTCGGAAACGTGGAGGTCAGACAGATGTCCAGCGAGAAACGCAACGCCCGCGGCCAACGCTCCGGCGGACCGAGCGAGGTACGCGACCAGTCGTGGGCGGCGATGCGCGCCGCCATGTCGGAGGCAGGGAGCTTCAAACTTCCGTGAGTGATGGAGTGTACGACCACGTGAGTCCTCTACTGTCTTCTGTCCGCTGCGCGCACACCATCGGCGAGGATACGGATCGCTGTTTCGCCGCGCGTGCATAGCCGATCGACACAAAACGTCGCAGGATGGCTTGCGTACGCAACAGGCCTCAGTGTGCCGCCGGCGCGGAAGAAATAGTGACCGCACAAGTATGTATTGCGAGTCGGCCCACGAAACCGCCTGCGCCATCGGGGGAACCTTCGCGACAACCGCGGGTTAACCCTGCACCGATCGCACGGACCCGCACACATGCCCAAGACCCCGCCGCCACAACAGGACACGCCCGGCCGACCGAAGCCGTCGAGCAGCCGGCAGCAAACAGAGCCTCAGCAACGGACCCAGACCGGCTCGCCAGAGATCGACCGGGCCAGCGCCGATCGCAAAGCAGATCCGAGATACAAGGATCGTCCAGCCGACGACGGCAAACACGGCGACGGCCACGAAACACCGGGCCGTTGAGGCGGGAGGTTCGTCGACGATCCGCTACTGCGAGCGCTGGGCGACGCATCGCGCGCGCGTGTTGATGTCATCTCAACCCACACGCCTGCGCACGGACGAACGACTCACATCGCGATCCGTCGCTCTATCGAGGCTTCCTTCCCTCGCACACGACTGAGCCCAATGTACGCGAGATGCGGCGCTGTCGGACAATTATTTCCGCCCGTGTCGGCAGATTTCGGTTAGAATGCGCGGCTTTGCAACATTTACCCGCTTGAATCAAGCGCCGCCGGGACATTTGCAGCGATAACCTCATTGGTCCCGCCAGGTGAGACCCCTATTCTCCCCTCCGCTGCGTTCGGTCACTCGGGACTCGACCGACTCTTTGTTTCGCCACGCCCATTGGAAGCTATCATGCCTCGCACCATTCCCCTCTCCGATATCCGTAACATCGGCATCATCGCTCACGTCGACGCAGGCAAGACCACGACGACCGAACGCATCCTCTACTACACGGGACGCAAGCACACGATCGTCGACGTCCACGAGACCAAGGATTTGAAGAGCTCGACGACGACGGATTACATGGAACAGGAGCAAAAGCGCGGCATCACGATCCAATCCGCTGCCGTTTCTGCGTTCTGGCGCAAGAAAAAGATCAACGTCATCGACACTCCGGGCCACGTCGACTTCACCATCGAAGTCAATCGCTCGCTGCGCGTGCTCGACGGGGCAGTCGTCGTTTTCGACGGCGTCGCCGGCGTGGAGCCGCAGTCCGAAACGAACTGGCGTTTGGCCGACAATTACGGCGTGCCGCGCATTTGCTACGTCAACAAGATGGACCGTAGCGGCGCCGGCTTCCTGCGCTGCGTGGACATGATCAAGACGCGCCTCGGCGCGCGCCCCCTGCCCGTGCAGCTGCCGATCGGCTCGGAAGACAAGTTCAAGGGAATGATCGATCTGGTCGAGATGAAAGCGCTCGTGTGGGAATCCGACGATCGCGATGCGAAGCCGGTACCGTACGAGATCACGCCGGATCTGGCCGACAAGCTCGACATCACGGTACCGAGCGATCGCGCCATCCTCGCGCAGATCGAGAGGTACCGAAACGAGCTAGTCGATACGTGCCTCGAGCAGGACGACGAAGCCATGGAAGCGTATCTGAACGACGGCGTGGTGCCTTCGGCCGACGTGCTGCGCAAGTGTCTGCGCAAGGGCACGATCAGCGGCGCCTTCAACCCGGTGCTTTGCGGCTCGTCCTACAAGAACAAGGGCGTCACGCAAGTGCTCGACGCGGTCGTCGACTACCTGCCCGCACCGACGGACGTTGCGGCGATCAAGACGGTCGATGCCGACGGCAATCCGATCGGCGAGCGCATCTGCTCCGACGATGAGCCGTTTGCCGGGCTTGCGTTCAAGGTGATCAACGACGCCTACGGCGCGCTCACCTTCGTGCGCGTGTACTCGGGCGTGCTCACCAAGGGCATGTCGATCATGAACTCGACGCGCGGCAAGCGCGAGAAGATCGGCCGCATGGTCGAGATGTTCGCTCAGCACGCCAATCCGATCGAAGAAGCGCGCGCGGGCGACATCATCGCGCTCGTCTCGCTCGCCGAAACCGACACCGGCGATACGCTGTGCGACGCCAATGCGCCCGTCGTACTCGAGCGCATGCGCTTCCCCGAGCCCGTCATCAGCGTGTCGGTACAGCCGAAGAACAAGCAGGATCAGGAGAAGTTCTCGAACGCGCTCGGCAAGATGGTGCGCGCCGATCCGTCGCTCTATCTCGAGACGGATCGCGACACGGGGCAGACGATCCTGCGCGGCATGGGCGAGCTGCACCTCGAAGTGACGCTCGATCGCATCCGCACGGAGTTCGGCGTCGAAGGCGTCATGGGACAGCCGCAAGTGGCCTATCGCGAGACCATCACGCGGCCGATCTCCGAGCAGTACGTGCACAAGAAGCAGACGGGCGGCGCCGGCCAGTTCGCGGAAGTGTGGATCACGTTCGAGCCGCTCGAGCGCGGCAAGGGCTTCGAATTCGTCGACGAAACCGTCGGCGGCTCGGTGCCGAAGGAGTACGTGCCCTCCGTGGAGAAGGGCCTGCGCATGCAGATGGAAGACGGCGTGCTCGCCGGCTTTCCGACCGTCGACTTCCGCGCGCGCCTGACCGACGGCAGCTATCACGACGTCGACTCGAATGCGTTGACGTTCGAGATCGCGGCCAAGGCATGCTTCCGCGAAGCCATGCGCAAGGCCGGTCCGATCCTGCTCGAGCCGGTGATGAAGGTCGAAACGGTGACGCCGGGCGATTATCTCGGCGATGTCATCGGCGACATCAATCGCCGCCGCGGCATGATTCAGGAGCAGCTCGAGCGCGGCAACAACATCGCCGTGGTCGCGCACGTGCCGCTTTCGGAGATGTTCGGCTACATCGGACATCTGCGCGGCATGACGAGCGGACGCGCGTCCTACACGATGGAGTTCTCGCACTACGAGCCGGTGCCGCGCAACGTCGCCGACATGATCGTCGCGGAGGCGAACAAGGCCAAGGGCGTGGCGGCATAACCCATATCGGCCGGCTCGAGCGCCGGTCGATCGACCCAACGAGAAGGAGCGGATCGCAAGGTCCGCTCCTTTTTCTTTTCTAGGCCTGTCTGCGGTGCCGTCACCGCATGCGCACTGTCACAAACCAGGCGGCTCGTCCGTCTAGGGTCAAAGTCGCGGCTTACGCCGCTTGCATACCCCTTGCCCCTGTACGAGAGTGGCCCACGATGGACCCGAAAGTCACAATTTTCGAGTCGCTGCGCCCGCGATTGCGTGCGCTCGCTTACCGGATGCTCGGCACGCGCGCGGATGCCGACGACGTGGTGCACGATGCGTGGCTGCGCTGGATGACGGCCGATGCGGCCGAAGTGCGTTCGGCCGAGGCCTGGCTCAAGACTGCGGTGACGCGCTTGTCGATCGACCGGCTGCGCCGCGCCAAGCTCGAGCGAGAGCGCTACGTCGGACCTTGGCTGCCCGAGCCGCTTTCCGCCGCCGATCTGAGCTCGCCCGATCTTGCGCTCGAACGCGACGAAGACATCTCGATTGCGTTCCTGACGCTCCTCGAGACGCTCTCTCCGCAAGAGCGTGCCGTGTTCGTGCTGCACGACATTCTCGATGAGGACTATGCCGACATCGCCGAGACGGTCGGCAAGTCGCAAGCCGCGTGCAGACAGATGGTGCACCGTGCGCGCGAGCGCCTCACCGCGAAGCGCCGGCGCTATCTGATCGACGAGCAAACGCGCAAGCGCTTGCTCGCGCGCTTCATCGAAGCGGCCGCGCGCGGGGATCGAAAGGAGATCATGTCGTTGTTCGCGAACGAGGCCGTGATGCTGTCCGACGGCGGCGGGAAGGCGATTGCCGCGTTGCGGCCGCTGCACGGCGCCGAGCGCATCGCCTGGCTCTGGTATGCAGTGGCGCGGCGCACACGTTGGCGCGCCCAGCGTCATCTCGTGCAAGTCAACGGCGAGTGGGCCATCGCCTCCTTCTACGAAGGTCGCCTGCATTCGGTGGCGACGATCGACACGGACGGCGAGCGCATTCTTGGCTTTTTCACCATTGCCAACCCGGACAAGCTCAGCTCGTTCCGCGACCTTGTCACACGGCTCGGCATCGCAGCGTCTTGAGTGCGCACCATCGCACTCAAAATGGAGACGACGATGACCGCACGAATCGTGTTGGATCCGATCAAGCACCGCGAGACGCTGAACGCGATGTACAACCTGGGCGCCACCGTGCGCCGCTTGGGGATAGAGCCGTCGCTGATCCATCTCGTGAAGATCCGTGTGTCGCAGCTCAACGGCTGCGGCTTCTGCATCGACATGCACACCAAGGAGGCGCGCGCAGAGGGCGAATCGGAGCAGCGCCTGTATCTGCTGAGCGCCTGGTGGGAAACTTCGCTTTACAGCGAACGCGAGCGCGCCGCCTTGCGCTGGGCCGAGGCGGTGACACGGCTCGAGCATCAGCACGTGCCCGATGAGATTTACGAGCAAGCCCGACGCGTCTTCGGCGAGGAGCAGCTGGTCGCGTTGACGCTGCTCGTCGTCGAGATCAACGGCTGGAATCGCTTCGCCGTCCCCTTCCAATATCCGGCCGGCGACTATCACGTCGGCTCGATGGCACGTTAGGAGCGCTGCCATGCGAAGCGTGCTGTGGCTCATCGCATGCGCCGTCGCGCTGCTCGGCACCGCATCGGCAGCGGAGCAAAACGCCGCCGGCTCGAAGACCACCGCCTTGCTCGCGCGTACGCTGCCCGACATCGAAGGCAAGGAGGTCTTGATGCTCCTCGTCGAGTATCCGCCCGGCGGCGCCTCGACGCCGCATCGGCACGACGCGCACACGTTCGTGTACGTGCTCGAAGGCGCGGTCGTAATGCAGGTCGCCGGCGGACAGAAGCAAGTGCTGCGCGCGGGCGAGACGTTCTACGAGACGCCGACCGACGTTCACACGGTCGCCGCAATGCGAGCGCTACGGCGCCTGCGAAGCTGCTCGTGTTCTTCGTGAAGGACGTCGGCGCACCGCCGCTCGTTCCCGTGCACGCCATCCCTTGACCGAGCCCAATCGGACCGCTCGCGCTGCGAGCGGTCCGACTGACCGGACGGTGCCGAGCCACCGAGGCCATTTGCGACTCGAAGCGTCGAAATATGTCGCCTGGGCGCGTTGCGCTCCCTGCCTGCATACAGGCGGTGCAACGATTGCGCTGGCGCGCCTCATTGCAGTGCATATCGACTCATGAGCCCAAGCGCGGTCGCGCCGACCCGGCGCAGTGCTGCGCAGTTCGTGATTCACGACACGTCCGAAAAGCGCGACATTCGGCAAGCTTCGCGCTGAAATCTCACGGACAGGACTTCGGCAATGGCTTTCCCCTCCGAGTCGCGAACGTCGACCGACGGCACGCAACTCCGGTCGCAGGTAACCGAACCGACGTCGGCGCCGCAAACGGAAGCGGCGGACGAAGGTCACACTGTCTACATTTCCTTCGACGCCGCTGACGCCCCTGCGCCGGACGCCGACAGCAAGCAACCGCCAGCGGCACCTGCGGACGGCACCGCCGATCCGGCCGAGCTCCTCACATCCCAAGCGCTCGAATTGGCGGCCACGCGCGCCGAAGTTGCGCGTCAGCAGCGCGAGCTCGACGAGCTCAATCGCGCGCTCGGACTGCGCGAGGGCTGGCTCGCCGATCTGCGCAAGGAGCTCAAGGCGACGCAAGACGAGAAGCAACGGCTCGCGGCACGCCTCGAAGAGGCGCTGCAGACGATCGAGCTGCTGACGGCCCGCATCGAGAAGCAGGTGGCGCAAATCGCCGCGTTGGAGGCACAGGCGGCCGAGCGCATGAGCATGACCACGTTCGGTCCCGACGTGCCGCGCACGGCACTCGGTACGCGCACCGAGCTCAATCATCTCGCCAATCCGCCGACGCTCGTGCCGCTCGACGACGAAGGCGAGCCGATCGTCCTCGACCGCAAGGTCATCACGGTCGGGCGCACCCGCGACAACGACGTGTGCGTACCGTCGGTGCTCGTGAGCCGCGCCCATGCGCGCATGGTGATCGGCGACGACGGCGTCGTGCTATTCGACATCGGCAGCATCAACGGCTCCTTCGTCAACGACCGACCCGTCAAGAAGCACACCCTGCAGGACGGCGACATCGTTCGCTTCGCAGACCGACGATACCGCTTCTGTCAGTCCGCGCTGCGCTAGCGCGCTCCGCCCGCACCACCGAAAATCAAGGGCCGCGGCGCTCCTGCCGCGCCCCGCCCTTTCCGCCGCCGCACGATTCCCTTACCTTGTCGTGTTTTCTCGGCTCGAGACGTTCAGATGACGTTGGTTTTCGTTCTTGCGCTCCTCGGCCTGATTGCGGCAGGCGCACGCGGAGTCTTGGTCGGCGCCATCATCGGCGCGGTGCTTTCGTGGCTGCAGCGCGATGCGCTCGCCAAGCGGCTCTCCACGGTTCAGGAGCAGTTTCTCGAATCCACTTTCGCGGTCATGGGCGCGCTGTGCAAGGCCGACGGCCGCGTCACGCGCGATGAGATCGAAGCCGCCGAAGCGATGTTCCGCCGCTTGCGCCTGTCCAGCGAGCAACGCGAGCGGGCCATCGCTGCGTTCAATCGCGGCAAGGCGCCGGATTTCGACCTCGACACAGAAGTGCGCACGTTCGCCAGCGTCTGTCGCGGGCAGCGGTTGCTCCTCATCACCTTCCTGCAAGTGCAGATCAGCGCGATCGCAGGCGACGGCTACGTTCATCCGGCCGAGCACCAGATGCTCGTGCGCGTCGCGCGGCTCTTGGGAATGGGCGAAGCCGAAGTGGCTCAGCTCGAAGCGCTGCTGCGCGCCGGCGGCCAAGGCGCATCTTCCGCACGGCCGCAGTCGAAATCCAAGCTCGAAGATGCCTACGCGGCGCTGGGGCTCACGCCCTCGGCCACCGACGCGCAAGTCAAACAAGCATATCGGCGCTTGATCAGCCAGAATCATCCGGACAAACTGGCCGCGAAGGGGCTGCCGGAAAGCATGCGCGAGCTGGCAGAAGAACGCACACGAGAAATCAACACGGCTTACGAAACGATCAAACAAGCGCGCGGCTTCGCCTGACCTTCACGTCCTCCACGCAACGTCGGCGACGCCAACTGCAGCGCTCATATCGCTCGCATCATGACCGTCACCGAGTTATTTCTCGTCGCGATGATCCTGATCTTCGCCGTGCCGTATGCGATCTGGCGGCTGGCGCGCACCGACTATTACGCGCCGCTCGTCGTCGTCCAGATCATCGCCGGCATTCTGCTCGGACCCGGCGTGCTCGGCGCGGTCTTCCCGCAGTATTACGAAACCGTCTTCACGCCGTCCGTCGTGCAGGCGCTGAACGGCATCGCGTGGTGGGCGGTGATGCTGTTCGTGTGGATCGCGGGCATCGAGCTCGACCTCACCGCCGCTTGGCGGCACCGCCGCGAAACGGCGATCACGGCCGGTCTTGCGCTCGGCAGTCCGTTGCTGTTGGGCGCGCTCGCGGCCGTTGCGATCCTGGCCTTTCCCGGTTGGATCGGCAGCGAGGCGCAGCCGTGGCAATTCATCGCCGGCGTCGGCATGGCCTGCGCGGTAACGGCCTTGCCGATTCTCATTCTGCTGATGGAGAAAATGGGCATCCTGCGCGAGCCGATCGGTCAACGCATCCTGCGCTATGCCAGCATGGACGACATCGCGATCTGGGCGGTGCTTGCGCTCATCCTGATGGATTGGACGCGCATCGGCCGCCAGCTCGGTTTTCTGCTCGCCTTTGCGCTCGCGGCGCTGGCGTTTCGCGGACTCATGCAGCGCATCCCCGAACGCGATCGCTGGTACGTTGGCCTCATCTGGCTCGCCGTGTGCGGACTCGGCGCGGATTGGTGCGGCCTGCACTTCATGGTCGGCGCGTTCGTCTCCGGTGCCGTCATCGACAGCAGCTGGTTCAACCAACGGCAGATGGACCAGCTACGCCATCACGTGCTCCTCATCGTGATGCCCGTCTTTTTCCTGAGCACCGGCCTGCGCACCAACTGGACGCTTGGCGGTCATGCGGTGTTTCTCGTCGCCGGCGTGCTGCTCGTCGCGCAGGCCGCCGGCAAACTCATCGGGACGCATCTGGCAGGGCGCATCTTGAAATGGCAGCCGGGCGAAGCCTCGCTCATCGGATGGCTGCTGCAGACGAAGGCGCTGATCATGATCATCTTCGCCAACGTGCTGCTCGACAAGGACATCATCACGAGCGACATGTTCACCGCTCTGCTGCTCATGGCAGTGGTGAGCACGATGCTGACCGTGCCGGCGGTCACGCCGATGCTCGCGAAGATGAAATCCTTGATGACGCGCAGCGCTTGACCCCTGAGCGCGGGAGCGCTGCTAGGCAGCCGGTACCGTCCGACGTCCGCCAAAGGCGCGCCGCGCCTGTACCCGCTGCGCACGCACCGCCGCTGCCATCAACCACGCAGCACCGTTGAAGAGCAGCGCCACGATCAGCATCGTGCACTCGTAGCGATTCGGCGTCGCCAGCACGCGCGGCACGTGTAGCAACAGCACGAAGCACGCGAGCATGAAGCACAGCAGGGCTGACGACAGCCGCAACGCCACGCCACTCAGCAAGCTCAGCCCCGCCGCGAGATGACCTGCGCCAGTCAAGTAAGTGAAGAAAAGCCGCGCGGGCATCCATTCCGGAATCATCTCGGCAGCGAACGTGGCATACAGGAAGTGGGACAGACCGCAGCCGAGCAAACCGACGCCGAACAGAATGCGCGCGGCAACAATGTGCCGAATGCCGCTCGCGGTGTCTTGCGCCGCGACGCCCGCCGTGGCGAGGCAAGCACCGAGCGGCAGCAAGAACTCGCAAAAACCAAGCCAGCCTCCGCGGAACAAGAGCTCCGGCACATGCAGAGCAAGGAGCCAAGCGGCGAACACGACGATCATCGCGCCAAGCCCCTGCCGCGCCGTGCGCGGCACGAGCAGCAGCGCGCTGACGCCGATGAGCGCCGCGCCCACGAGCCGCGCGAAGACTTCGCGGCCTGGCAATCCCTCGGGGACAGGCTGCCAGGTATAGGCGAATTCGCCCGTCGTGAGCGACAGCACTCCGAGCGCAGCCGTCGATATCGCAAGCAGAACGTACCCGATCCGTCGCACGTCTCGTTCGTCCAGGCTCACCGCTCGCGCCTCCGCTGCAGCTCGCTAGCGTGACCAGCCATTGCCAGGCGCCAGCACCGGCGCGCGCCTCGCCCATGCCGGTGGGATTCCTCGCAGGAGGACGCCGTTGTCTCGACAACCATCGAGCCAAGACGATTACCTTGATGCCTGAGGCGAACGCGTCGGCGGGGCGTAGCGGCAACGATGCCGGCAAACTGGCATCAGCAAAATAGCCACTTATCGCACGACCCATATGACCACTTAGAATGCGACCATGAGAAAAGCCTCCGCTGCGCTCGTGCCCGTGATCGCCATCGATCGCCGTGCCGATCGGTCGCTGCATCGTCAGATTAGCGATGCGTTTCGCGACGCCATTCTGCGCGGCGAGCTGCGCAGCGGCCAGCGGATTCCCTCGACGCGCTTGCTGGCCGAAGAGCTCGGCATCTCGCGCATTTCGGTCATCTCGGCTTACGAAGAGCTCACGGCGGAAGGCTATTTCGAAACGCGCGCCGGCTCCGGCACGTTCGTGTCGCACTCGCTGCCCGAGAAGCTCATGCTTTGCGAGCCGGACACCGCTCGCTCGACAGCGGCACGCGCGAGCCAGCGCACGCTGTCGCGACGAAGCGAGCGCGTGCCGTCGCTCGAGCGTCCGCCGTGGGTGCTCGGCAAGGGCGCATTCAGCATCGGACAGCCCGCCTTCGAGCAGTTCCCGATTCGCACCTGGTCGCGGCTCGTCGCGCGCCATGGCCGCAACCTCAAGACGACCTCGCTCCAGTACGGCCACCCGGGCGGACGACTCGAGCTGCGCAAAGCGCTCGCGGCCTATTTGCGCAGCTCGCGCGCAGTGCGCTGCGAGGCCGAGCAGATTCTGATCGTCAGCGGCTCGCAGGCTGCTTTGCACATCGCCGCGCTCGCGCTGCTCGACCCCGGCGATCGCGTGTGGATCGAGGAACCGGGTTACTGGCTTGCCCGGCGCGTCTTCGAGCTCGCCGATGCGCGCATCGTGCCCGTTCCGGTGGATGCGGAAGGCATCGACGTCGCCGCCGGCACACGGCTGTATCGCAAAGCAAAGCTCGCGTTCGTCACGCCCTCGCATCAGTTTCCGCTCGGCGCCACGATGAGCCTTGCGCGCCGCCTGCAGCTCCTCGAATGGGCGCAACGCAACGGCAGCTGGATCATCGAAGACGACTACGATGCGGAATATCGCTACGAAAGCCGCCCGATCGCATCGCTGCAAAAGCTCGATACGGAGCAACGCGTCATCTATGTCGGCACGTTCAGCAAGGTACTGTTTCCGGCACTGCGCACGGGATACATGGTGGTGCCGCTTGATCTTCTGGATCGCTTTCTCGCCGTGCGTCAGACGATCGATGTCTCTCAAGCCGACTTTCATCAGACCGTGCTCGCACAGTTCATCGAGGAAGGTCATTTCGCGCGGCACATTCGCCGCATGCGGACGCTGTACGGCGAGCGGCGCGCGGTGCTTGCCGCGAGCCTGCGTCGCTATTTCGGCAACCAATTGGAGTTGCACGGCGCCGAGTCCGGCATGCATTTGACGGTTACGCTGCCGAAGGGACTGCGCGATCGCGATCTGAGTATCCAGGCCGCCAAGCGCAGACTATGGCTATGGCCGCTGTCGTCGATGTACTACGGTCGCGCGCTGCGCCAGGGGTGGCTGCTCGGCTTCGGCAGCGTGACGGACAAGGAGATCCCGCGCGCCGTGCAGCTCATGGAGGAGATCGTGAACGGCAACGCGCCGCAGACGGTACGTCGCGGCGGGAGCTGAATCGGCTTTCACAAAGCGCCAACAGCCCGCACCCAAGCACGGGTGTACACTCGCGCTCCTCCGACTCCCAAGAAGTCATGGACGTCACGTCGGTATACGCGCCGCACACTGCCATGAGCACACCCGCGCATAGATCCCGCTTACGTGCCGCAACACCCCGGCGCCGCAGGCGCACCGTCGCTCTCGCCGCAAGCCTGTTCCTGGCGAGTTGCGAGGGCACGATCACGACCGACCTTCTCGCTCGCGCGCCGGCCGATCCTGACGTGCAACAAGTCGTCGTGTCGCTGCTCGGTGTCGAGTTCATCCGCAGCGACGGCGGCACCGCACGTATCACCTTCAACAGAGCAGAACGCATCGACCTGCTCACCCTCGACGGCACGCCGATGCGAGTGCTCGCGAACGAGGAACTGTCGGACGGACGCTACACCGGCGTGCGCCTACTGATCGATACGGACGACGATCGGGCCTATGTCATCGATGGCCGCGGCGCACAGCGCGACCTCACGATCGTCGAGGGCGACTACGCGCCGATGGACTTCACTGTCGAAGACGACAAGAACCGCTCCGAAGAGTTGACGCTCGCGCTCGACTTGCGGATGTCGCTCGCCGCCGAAGCAAGCAGCCGCTACACGCTGCGTCCGGTGACGCGTTCGGTGCGGACGCGGGCAGCGGGCAACTTGACCGGTACCGTGACGGCCGCCTGTTTGACGAGCAATGCCACGACCACGGCAGGGGCGGTGTACCTGTTCGAGGGAAGGAACGTGACGCCGGATGACGCCGATGGCCAGGGCGTCGAACCTTATGCGACGGCGCCCGTGCTGCTCGACGCCAACGGCTTCACGTACCGCCTCGACTTTCTCGCGCCGGGCGACTATACGATCGCCTTCACATGCAACGGCATCGACGAGAATCCGAACAGCGACGATGACCTCGGCTTTCGCGCGACCGCGAACGTGAGAATCAACGAACGCCGTACGACGCAGCACGACATCCGCGGCTGACAGCTCGGCCAGCGCTGACGCGACGCATAGGTTACGATCACCCCATGTCCGGACCACCCCACAACGTCATTCAGCTCAAGAAGATCAAGCAGAAGCGCGCCGAGGGCAAGACGCTCTGCGATTCCGGCTTTCACAAATGGGAGACGGTCAAGCACGCGACGTTCGACGTCAAGCATGGCAAGCTCGTCACGAAAGAGCGCTGCAAGCGCTGCGGCAAGGAACGTGCACGCCTGACATAGCGCGGTCATCGAGGCATCGTGCAAACCGACAGCGCGCAAGCCACGTTGCCTGATCAAGCATGACGCCAACGCAGCCGTCGGCATGCCCATGGGCTGCGCAACCTCAGCCGTTGACTCTTTTTTTCATCCGCATCTCGCGTAGCACGTCGAGTGAGCTATTCTTGGCCTCTCTCCCGTCGCGACAACAACATCGATATGAACACGCACAAGAGGCTACTGACTGCGGCATTCGCGCTCATGACGCTCGGACTCGGCACCGCGCTCGCAAGCGATCTCCCCAGCCTCAAAGAGGCTTACAAGGATGCATTCAAGATCGGCGTGGCGGTAAACCCTTCGATCGTTTCGGGACAAGACGCGCTCTCCCAGGAATTGGTGGTTCGTCACTTCAGTACGATCACCGCCGAGAACGTCTTGAAGGCCGAGGTCGTCAATCCGCAGCCCGGGGTCTACAACTTCGGCCCCGCCGACGAATTCGTCGCTTTCGGCGAGCGGCACGGCATGTTCATCGTCGGCCACACCCTCGTCTGGCACAACCAGACGCCCGATTGGTTCTTCCGTGACGAGCAAGGTCGACCGCATTCGCGCGAAGCGATGATCGAGCGCCTGCGCCGTCACATCGAAGCCGTCGCCGGACGCTACAAAGGACGCATCCATGCCTGGGACGTGGTGAACGAAGTCATTGGCGAGGACGGCAATTACCGCCCGACGAGCTGGGTTCAGGCCATCGGCGACGGCGACGAGCTCGTGCGGCTCGCCTTCAAGTTCACGAGCGAGTACGCACCCGATGCCGAGCTCTACTACAACGACTTCAATGCTTGGCGTCCGGAGAAGGTGCAAGGCATCGTGCGCATGGTGAAGATGCTCAAGGAGGCCGGCATCCGCATCGACGGCATCGGCATTCAGGGCCACTGGGGCCTGAACTATCCAAGCACCGAGCACATCGAGGCCGCCATCGACGCGTACGCTGCGCTCGGCGTGAAAGTCATGATCACCGAGCTCGACATCGACGTGCTGCCGCTCACCAAAGAAGGCCAGATCATCGGCACCGTCATGCAGCATCCGCAATTTCAGCTGCCCGAATTCAAGCGCTTTCTCGATCCGTACCGCGACGGACTGCCTGAAGCGGTGCAGCAGGAACTCACGAATCGCTACGCGGAGCTCTTCCGGATCTTCTATCGCAAGCGCAACGTCATCGATCGCGTCACGCTCTGGGGCGTGCACGACGGGATGAACTGGAAGAACGGCTATCCCATCCCCAATCGCACGAACTATCCTCTATTGTTCGATCGCGAGCGCAAGCCGAAACCGGCCTTCCACGCCGTCATCAACGTCCCGAAAGAATCGCGCTGATAGCTGCATCCGAGCCTGACACGATCCGCCGCATCGTGGCAGGCTCGCCCTCTCGCCCCATTGCGATGCATGTCTTTGCACCGTTGCGGCGCACTCCTGCAAATCCGCGTAGACCTGCAGCGTGATCTGCGTATCTCGTTGCGGAGAATGCGAATCGCGCTGACGCGAGCTTCGATTCGCACGCAGCGAGTCAACCCCGCATAGCGCTCTGCGTTGGCGATTGTTGCAATCGTGTGACCATCGTGAATGCGACGTCGTCTAACGACGACATCGAAAGTCCCGATTGCAAACGATGTAGCATGCTAGGTAGAAGCAAGGAACAAGTAAGGGATCGCGAGCTCGAATGACCTGGGGAGACACCTATGCGGCGCGTCACGAGATGCACGTGCAGCCATTGCCAGCGTGAGACGTACTTCGAGGCGTCGATCGGCTTGACTGCAATCTCAGGAAGCAAGTGCCGCAACTGCGGCCACACCGGGATGGTCATCACCCTCGACGTCGAACCGCCCAAGGATGCAATCGTTCTCGATCGCGTACCGCAGTACATGTGGGTCTCGCACGAGTCGACTTCTGCACCCGGATGACGCAATCATTTCATGTGCGCGCTTGTGGGCGCTGGCAAAGGGCGTTGAGCGGCTTATTTGCGGTCTGGAGTGGAGCCTACCGCTTGGCGCCTAGTGATATCCGGCATCCTCGGCTACCTTGCCGCGAAAGACGGAATACGACCAATACGTGTAGCCGAGCACGACGGGAATGATGATCACCGTGCCCACGAGCACGAAGCCCTGACTTGAGGCGGGCGAAGCCGCATCCCAGATGGTCATCGACGGCGGCAGCAGATTCGGCCAGATTCCGATCACGAGCCCGATAAAGCCCAGCACGAAGAAGCACAGCGCGAGCACGAATGGCGCCGCTTCGGCGCGCCGCATGACTGCGCGCCACAGCGCGACGGCATTGACGATCGCCAGCAGCGGAATCGGCGCGAGCCAGAGGAAGTTGCCGCTCTCGAACCAGCGGGCCATGACTTGACTGCTGAGGAACGGCAGCCAGGCGCTGACGAGCCCCATAAATGCCACCACGATCGCGACCAGCGGACGCGTGAGCGCGAAAACGACGTTTTGGAGCGCACCGTCTGTCTTGAGAATGAGCCACGTGCTGCCGAGCAATGCGTACCCGAACGTCACAGCGACGCCCGTCAGCATCGAGAACGGACTGAACCAATCGAACGGACCGCCGGCGTAGCGGCCGCTCTCGAGCGGCATTCCTTCGACGATCGCGCCGAGCATCACGCCTTGAGCGAAAGCCGCAGCGATCGATCCTGTCGCGAAACAGATGCCCCACAGGCGTTTCGACGACTGCGTCTTGAAACGAAACTCGAAAGACACGCCGCGCAGGATCAAGGCGACCAGCATGAGCAGCACAGGCAGATAAAGCCCGGAGAGCATGACGGCGTAGGCAGACGGAAACGCCGCAAACAGCGCCACGCCGCCCAGCACCAGCCATGTCTCGTTGCCGTCCCAGATGGGCGCGGCCGTGTTCATCATGCGATCGAGCTGCTCGTCGCTCTCTGCAAACGGCGCCAAGATGCCGATGCCGAGCACGAACCCGTCCATGAGCACGTACATCATCACGCCGAAGCCGATGATGAAGAACCACACGATGGGAAGCACGGTGCCTGCATCCATGACCGCTCAGCTCCCGCTCATTTCCACGCTCTCTTCCGGCACCGACAGCGGTCGCGCCGGGCGTTTATCTTGCGGATGCCGCATATCCTCCGCCACCGGCTGCGGCCCCTTGCGCAGCAGCTTGAGCAAGTAATACGTGCCGGCAGCGAAGATGAACAGATAGACCGCGGCGAACACGATCAGCGACGTCGCCACGCTGGCCACACCCACCGCGCTGTGCGCTTCGGCCGTGCGCATGAGCCCGTAGATCACATAGGGCTGTCGACCGATCTCGGTCGTGTACCAACCTGCGAGCACTGCGATGAATCCGGAGGGCGTCAATACCATCCACGCACGCAAGAGGCTTCGGCTCGTCGCCAGCCGGCCGCGGCGCCACGCCACGAGCGAGACGATCACTGCAAGCAGCATGAGCACGCCCACTCCCACCATGACGCGGAAGGCAAAGAAGACTGGCGCCACGGGCGGACGCTCCGAGCGCGGTACCTCCTTGAGCCCCGCAATCTCGCCGTTCAAATCGTGCGTGATGATGAGGCTGCCGAGCTTCGGGATGGCCACTTCGTACTCGTTGCGTTCCGCCGCTTCGTCGGGCCAGGCAAAGAGCAGCAGCGGAACGCCGCGCTTGGTCTCCCAATGCCCTTCGATGGCGGCGAGCTTGACTGGTTGATACTTGTGCACCGCCAGCCCGTGAAGGTCGCCGACCACGATCTGCAGCGGCACGGCGATTGCCGCAAACGCCACGGCAAGCTTCAACATGAGCGTGGCGCCCTGCACGTGCCGACCGCGCAACAGATAGGCAGCGCTCACGCCGCCGATCACGAAGCAGGTCGTGATGTACGCGGCGAGCACCATGTGCACGAGCCGCAGCGGAAACGACGGATTGAAGATCGCCTGCCACCAGCTCGTGACGTGGAACACGCCGTCGACGAGCTCGTAACCGCTTGGCGTGTGCATCCAGCTGTTCGCCGAGATGATCCAGAACGCCGACAGCAGCGTGCCGAGCGCCACCATGCAGGTTGCGAAGAAATGCAGCTGCGGTGAGACGCGGCGCCAACCGAAGAGCATGACGCCGAGGAACGTGGCTTCGAGAAAGAACGCCGTGAGCACCTCGTAGGTCATCAAGGGACCGAGCACGTTGCCGGCGCGCGCCGAGAGCTCCGACCAGTTCGTGCCGAACTGAAAGCTCATCACGATGCCCGAGACGACCCCGAGCGCGAAGGAGACGGCGAAGATCTTGACCCAGAACAGATAGAGCTCGCGCCAGATCTCCACGCGCGTTCGCAGGTACATGCCGGCGAGGAAGGCGAGCCAGCTGGCCAGCCCGATCGTGAAGGCAGGAAAGATGATGTGAAAGCTGACCACGAACCCGAACTGGATGCGCGACAGCAGCAAGGCGGTCACGTCGGTCATGGCACGCTAGCGATCCGGCAAACCCGACAACCGAGCGGCATCATGCTAGCGAAACAACTGCGCGGCGACAGGCTCGCACTTCTGCGGCTAGCGAAATGCCGTGCGTCAAGGTAAAGAGCGCACTCATGCGAGCGCGTTCGCGCGCCCGCTCTAGGGCCTGTACGCGAACGCACCGCGGCACGGACGCTGCGAGCGCAAGGACATGCGCAAGCGCCGAAACCGGCTACGGCGCGTCAATGCCAGCGCCCGGATCGGGTACTATTGACCGGATGAGCACGTTCGATTCGTTTCTCTCCGGCCTGCAAACCTATCCGGCGTTCTGGACCGCCTTGCAGCTCCTTGGGCTCGGCTTGCTGGTCTGGCTGTCGAATACCGTGACCCGCCACGGGCTCGTCCGCCTCATCACGCGCTCCATCAAGCTCGCGCCGACCCAGTTCGACAACGCGCTGCTCGGTCGCGGCGTCATCGCGCGGCTAGCGAACGTGGTACCGGCGCTCGTCGCCTACTATGGGATCAACTTCGTCGAAGGTCTTCCTGCGGGCGCCGTCGTCGTCATTCGCGGCGTGGCAAGCGCGTACGTGGTGCTGACGCTCGCGCTCGCGGCCTCCAATCTGATCAATGCCATCGGCGCGATCTACGAGCAGCGCGACCCCGAACGTGCGCGTGCCCGGCCGATCAAGGGGTATCTGCAGGTCGCGAAGCTCATCATCTTTCTGCTCGCCACGATCCTCGTCATCGCGACGCTGACCAATCGCGATCCGCTCCTGCTGCTGTCGGGCCTCGGCGCCATGACGGCCGTGCTGATGCTGGTGTTCAAGGACACGCTGCTCTCGCTCGTCGCGAGCGTGCAGCTGTCGACGCACGACATGCTGCGGGTGGGCGACTGGATCGAGATGCCGCAGCTCAATGCAGACGGTTTCGTCATCGACATCTCGCTGCACACCGTCAAAGTGCAGAACTGGGACAAGACGATCACGACGATTCCGACGTGGCGCCTGATCAGCGAGAGCTACAAGAATTGGCGCGGCATGTTCGAATCCGGCGGGCGACGCATCAAGCGCGCGCTCTATCTGGATCAAACGTCAGTGCGTTTTCTCGCGCCCGAAGAGCGCCAACGGCTCCGCCGCTTCGCACTGATCGACGCGTATCTCGACCGCAAGCAGGCCGAGCTCGAAGCGTACAACGCGAAGCTGATCGCCGAAGGCAAGGATCCGGTGAACACGCGCCGCGTCACGAATGTCGGTACGTTCCGCGCTTACGTGCAGGCCTACATCGAGAACCATCCGCGGATCCGCAAGGACATGACGCTTCTCGTGAGGCAGCTTCAGCCGGGCCCGACCGGACTGCCGCTCGAAATCTACTGCTTCACCTCGACGACCGCGTGGACCGAGTACGAGAGCATTCAGGCCGACATTTTCGATCACCTGTACGCGATCCTGCCGGAGTTCGGCTTGCGGGTGTTCCAGCAGCCGAGCGGCGAGGACGTGCGCCGCATCGTCACCACGTGGTCCGAGCGTCGCGAGATCGAACCCGCTTGAGCACGACGTCCGCCGCCGGCGTCACGCATTCATGCCGCGGCGCGCCGCTTCGATAGCGGCGATGTCGATCTTGGTCATCGTCATCATCGCTGCGAAGGCACGCTTGGCGGCAGCGCGGTCGGGGTCCGTGACGGCCTCGAGCAATGCGCGTGGCGTGATCTGCCACGAGATGCCCCACTTGTCCTTGCACCAGCCGCACGCACTTTCCTGACCGCCGTTGCTCACGATGGCGTGCCAATAGCGGTCCGTCTCTTCTTGATCGTCGGTGACGATCTGAAACGAGAACGCTTCGTTGTGCTTGAACGCTGACCCGCCGTTCAAGCCCAGACACGCGACGCCAACGACAGTGAACTCCACCGTCAGCACATGACCTTCGGTGCCCGACGGAAAATCGGCCGGCGCACGATGCACGGCCGTCACCGCGCTGTTCGGAAAAGTCGCCGCGTAGAATCGCGCGGCCTCCTCCGCGGTACCGTCGTACCACAAACAGACGACATTCTTGGTCATTGCCGGGCTCCTCGCGTAAGTCGCTCTAGATGAAGACGAACGAGCTCCGGCGAAGCCGACACCGAGTCGCACGGCACCCACCGGAGCATGATGCCTGCCAGCGCACCGGCTCCTTCCTTATGAGTCGCTCTCGAGCGCGAGATCGTGCGCTGCGCGCGACACGCTGGCCTCGGCCGTACGGCAATCGCCGACCGGTTACAATTACTCGATGGCAGACGCTCAGCCCTCCTTCAGCATTCGCCGCGCCACCATCGAGGACGCCGCAGTACTCGCGGCATTGGGTGCAGCAACGTTCAGCGAAACCTTCGGGCATCTTTATCCGCCCGAAGACCTCGAGGCGTATCTGACCACTGCGCACTCGACGCAGAACTGGACGCGCACGCTGGCCGATCCGGCCCGCGCCGTGTGGCTTGCGCAAACTGCGGACGCGGCGATCGGCTACGTCACGGTAGGTGCCTGCAAGCTGCCGGTCGAACCGCTCGAGCCGCAGGCAGGAGAAGTGCAGCAGCTCTACGTGCTCGCGCGCTATCACAATCTGCGGCTCGGCTCGCGCCTCATGCAGCTCGGTCTGGAGTGGCTCGCAGCGCAGAACCGCAGGCCGGTGTACGTGGGCGTGTGGTCGGAGAACTTCGGCGCGCAACGCTTCTACGCGCGTTACGGCTTTACGAAAGTCGGCGAATACGGCTTTCCCGTCGGCAAGACGGTCGATCGCGAATTCATCCTGAAGCGCACCTCAGGATGAGCTTGGCGGCATCGGCGCCGATGTCGGCCGCGCTGCCTCGCTCGCCGGCGCGTCGGGTTGATACTCGAGCAAGTCGCCAGGCTGACACTGCAGGAATTCGCAGATACGCTCGAGCGTCTCGAAGCGCACGCCTTTGACTTTCCCCGACTTGAGCAGCGAGAGATTCGCTTCGGTGATGCCGACGTAAGCGGCAAGCTCCTTGGATTTGAGCTTGCGCCGCGCGAGCATGACGTCGAGGCGAACGATGATCGGCATGGGCTCGTCAGATGATCTGCCGGTTCTCTTCGGCAAGCCGATACGCATCGCTCAGCACACGAGCGACGAGCATGAAGAGCGCGCTCAGGAACACGTTCCACACATCTCGCGAGGACAGCGCGAGCTCCAGCTTGCTGATGCCGTGCGTCAGGTTGTGAACGAGCTGTGCGAGAAACGGACAAACGACTCCAGCTAGTGTCGCGACGAGCAGCCAGACACCGAAGCGCCGCAGGTAGCGTGCCGCAGGCGGCGAGAACACTTCACCGCGCGCGATGAGATCGAGCAACGTCGCAAGCTGCACCATGGCGAACACGAAGGCGGCGGCAGGCAGGACCGTCGCGAAGGCCCGCAGCCACCAGGCGGCACCTGCCGGCACCGAAGTTTCGACATTGACGTGCAAGCCGCCGACGGCGGTCGCGTAGTCCGGGCGGACAGCCCCCACGAGCGCGGCAAGACCGATTGCAACTGCGGCCGCGAGCGCCGCCCAGCGCAGTACCCGAGGCAAGCTGAAGGTATCGTGGGGCATTGAAATATTATCGTGATACGATAAGATCCGACTATACGACGTGACGCCTGGTACCGCAAGCGCAGCAGCCTCTCGCCCTCCACGGTCCGCCTCGCGTAGCGATTTCGGTCATTCCAGGACACCCATCGTTCTAGGACATCCATCCTTTCAGCGCCGATGCGAGCGGCGAACCCCGCAAGGCCACGCCAGCTCATTCGAGGATACCCATGATTTCGACTCTCCATGCATCCGCCGCCCGCCGCACACTCTCGGCGTGGCTGGGAGCGGCCGTCTTGTGCGTTGCATTCGCAACCGCAGCGGGCGCCAAATCGCCCCAAGAGGTGCTCGCCGAAGTCCGTGCCGCGAGCGGCGGCGAACGCTGGGCGGAGCTCGCGCAGATCGAATCGACGGGCAAACTCTCCATCGGCCGGCTGACCGGCTCGTTCGCATCGATCGAGTCGCTGCTCGACGACCGGCGCGTCTCGACCTTCGATCTCGGCGTCATCGCCGGCAGCCAAGGTCACGACGGCACGGCGCCCTGGCACGCGGATGCGTCGGGTCTGGTCGATCTCGTCGACGATGAGGAAGCGCTCGAGCGCGCCGCCAGCGAAGGCTTCTTGTCGCGCCGCGCCTATCTGCGCACCGATGTGCCACTCGCTCAAGCCAGCACGCGCACCGAACGCGACGCGAACGGCGCGCTCTACGACGTCGTCACACTCGTCCCGCTACCTAACCAACCGATCGAGCTCTGGGTCGACGACGCGACGCATCTGATCGCACGCATCGTGCGCCCATCGCTGCAGGAGACGATCGCGTTCGATGACTATCGTGATGTCGACGGCTTGCGCTTACCCCACCGCATCACGATCACCGACGCGGGCAACAATCCGCAGGTGCAAACGATCGAGTCTTACCGGCTTGCTCGCACAGTCGACGATGCCAAGCTGCGCCGCCCGCGCTCGAACGTGCGCGACGCGCGCTTGCCTGCCGAAGGCGGCGTGTTGCAGGCCTATGTGCAAGGCGGCCACGTCTTCGTCGAAGCTTCGATCGCAGATCGCGAGCCGGCACTGTTCATCCTCGATACTGGCGCGAGCATCAATGTGCTGACGCCTGCGGCCGCAGAAGCGTTCGGGATTCAGGCACGAGGTGCGCTCAAGGCCTCGGGCGTCGGGGAAGAGCAACCGGAGGTCGGTCTCGCGAAGATTCCGCAGCTGCGTGTCGGCCCGGCAACGCTCCAGGATCAGAGCTTTGCCATCGTGCCGCTGCCCTCGCTCACCGCCGTCATCGACGGCCGCACGCGCGAGCTAGCCGGTCTGCTTGGCTACGATTTCTTCCGTCGTTTCCTGGTCACGATCGACTACGACAACCAACAGGTCAGGCTCGCGCCGCTGCGCGAATGCACTACGCCGAGCGCGAATGCGGTACGACTATTCCTCGACGACAGCCGCACGCCGAAGCTGCGCGCGACGCTCGATGGCGTCGAAGTGCTCTGGATCGTCGACCTCGGCGCAGCAACGCCGTTGTCCATCGCCCCGAGCGTCGCCGAGCGCATGGGCCTTGCGGAAAACGCCGGTGCAGCCTACGTGCGCGGCGGCGGGGTCGGCGGCGTCTCGCGCGAACGGCTCTTTCAGTTCGATGTGCTCGAGATCGGACCGCATCGCATTCCGAATCCATACGCCGGCGTGAGCGAGCAGAAGTCGGGTGCGTTCGCGGCTCCCGACTTCTCCGGCAATCTCGGCTATCCGACGCTGCGTCATTTCACGCCGACTTTCGATTACGAATGCCGCGTGATCGAGCTAACGCCTTCCAGAGCGTTCGGCGCACCGGAGCTCGCCGATCGCGTCGGGATCACATGGCGACAAGAAAGGGATGGCACGTGGCGCGCATTGCACGTCGTACCAGATTCGCCGGGCGCACGCGCCGGCGTCAAAGCGGGCGACAAGCTCCTGCGCTGGGGCGGCGAATCGGTCGCGCAGCTTACTCGCGAGCGTATTTCGATCCTCCACGGCCAGCGGGCAGGATCCGTGCTCAAGCTGGTGGTCGAGCGCGACGCGAAGCCGGTACGTGTGCGCATCCGATTGGCAGATTTCGTACCGCGCGCCGCGGATCACCGCTCGCCCCGGACGTAAGTCCGGAGAAACGCTTTATTGCACGAGCGACCAGACGAAGCGCGCGCCGTCGCTGTTGTCAGGCAGCGGCGTCGGCGCATCGGCGCGAATCTGGCGAGTGGCCGGATCGATTCTGAGGAAGCGATGCGTGCGCAGCGACATCAGCACGAGCTCGCCGGTCGGCGTCTCGATCCACTGAAATGTCGCTGCCTCATCGGCGGGCTGATCGACGAGCACGGCGCTACCGTCTTCGGCGATGGCCAGGAAGCCTTCCTTTGACTTGAGCGCTGCGCGCCCCAGGCTCGTGTCGATCACCTCGAACGTCGCCGGCGCACCGGCCGCAGGTGCCTTGTTCGCGACGGCAAGACCGTACGATTGTCCGAACGCATCGAGGCGAATGCGCTTGCCGTACGGGATCGGCCGCATCAAGCCGCGCGGATAAGGCTGCTCGACGCGGAACTCGTCGAAGTCCGCCGCACCGCCGCGACTACCGCTGGTGTTGTAGCTGAAGAGCGCATAGCGAACGCCTTGGAAGGTCGCGAGTTGAAACACCAGCGTCATCGGCTCGCCGAACGATTTGAACGTGCGGCCGTCGGTCGAATACGAAAAGCGCGCCTGCTCCTTGAGGAAATCGCAGTCGGCGCGCAGCCACACGCGTTCGCTATCGAGCGGCACGCGCGCAGTGCGACCGGTCTGCTCGTCGAACTGCACGAGCGTCGTCTTGCCGGCCGCGCGTTCGACGCCGATCCAGCCGTAAGGACGATTGAAGAGCGCGAGCCCCGCGACATCGTGATCCTTCATCGCGCGCGTATCGAGCACCGCGATCGGCGAGGACATCGGTCCGATCGAGCGCTGCGTCAGCGTATTGCGCGCATCCCACAAGCTCGTCGCGGGCAAAGCGTAAAGACGCAAATGACCTTGCCGTGCCTTGAGCGACCAGGCGTCATCGACCGGCACGTGATTCCACTGCCAGATCGGTTTCAAGGCGGGGCCCGAGAAATCGTCGTCGCGCTCGAACGGCACCTTGATCGGTTGCGGCTCGCTCACCTTGGGCTTGACCCACGTGCGCGGCGTGCGCGTGAGATTGCCGGGCAAGCCGAAATAAGGCCAACCGTCTTGCCACGTGATCGGCGAGAGCGCGGTGAGGCGACCCACCGAGTTGTAGTCGATCATCGAATAGCCCCACCACTCACCGAGCGGCGTTTGAATGATGCCGCCCTGATGGAGCGAAAGCTTGCCGGTCGCATGCGGATCGCCCGGGCGGATCTCGTACGGCGGCTTGCTCCCGCGCATGTCGGCAAGGCGATAGCCCTGCGCCAATCCGAAATCTTCGTCGATGCTGATCGCCAAATTCACTTCGTAGGGTCCTTCGGGGCGATCGGCGCGCGCAGCCGGCATGCGCATGCGCTGCTCGTACCACGCGCTGATGATGAAGTACTTGCCGTCGATCTTGTAGAAATGCAGCCCCTCGCCCATTCCGGCCTCGGCCGGAATGATCTCGCGTTCCGTGCCGGGCACGATATCCGTCAGATCGTCATTGAGCTCGGCAAAGCGAATCGAGCGATAGCCCCAGACGACGTATTTCTTGCCGTCGTCATCGAAGAGCACCGACAAGTCGTGCAGCGCGCGTTTCATCGCATGGTGGCGCCACGGTCCTGCGGGATCCTTGGCGCTGAACACCTGCGTCGTGTGTCCGTTGACGTTACTGAAGATGTAGAACGTCCCGTCGTGATAACGGAACGAAGGTGCCCAGAAGCCTTGGCCGTAAATGTTCTTGCCGTCTTCCAGGCGAAACTCGGGTCCGAGATCGAGCTTGGGCGCCGCGTAGGAAACGAACTCCCAGTTCACCAGGTCCTTCGAACGCAGCACGGGCAAGCCCGGCATCGAGTGCATCGTCGTGCCGGTGAGATAAAAAAAATCTCCGACCCGGATCATGTCCGGGTCGGAGAACTCATCGTAGAAGATGGGATTCGTGAAAGTGCCGTTGCCGTTGTCGGGAGTCCATGTGGGTGCGCCAACGGCGCACCCACACCAGAGCAACGCAGAACCAATCAGCCGAAGTAGCTTCACTGCGCGGCCCCCTTTTTCCACGCGAAGCGGTGACGGCACCTCACATCATCGTCGACCGCTTACTTCGCCACCTGGAACGAGTACAGCGTGATGCTGAGCGGCGGTACGGCGAGCGTCTTCGGCAGACGCGACAGCTTCGTCTCCTGGATCTTGACTTCCGAGGGCTTGCCCGGCTCAGCAACATAGTCCGGGTTCTTGTGCCACAGACGACGCTGCGTGCCGCCGCGGACATCCGCACCGTTGATCTCGAGCGCAAAGCGCTGCTCGCTCTCCGACGGATTGACCACAGCCACCGTCAGCTCGGTGCGATCCTCGCTCCACGCCGCAACGACGTCGAGCGGATAGGTGTCGCTGCCCGCATTGACGCTCGGCTGCTCGCCGCCGACCGGCCAGCGCGGCGCAGGCTGCGGGCTGTTGCCGCTCACCTTCACCGGGATGCGGCCGAAGTGACGGCTGTAGAGCTGGAACACCTGGCCCGCCGGATTGAGCTGCGCCTGATTGCGCGTCGACGACAGGAGCGAGGTGCCGAACGTGTACGCCGCCGCCTCGATGACGTCGGAGTTGCGGATCATCTCGTGCAGAGTCCACGCGTTCGCCGGCGCGACCTTGAACGAGTTCCACGGGAAGCCCGTCAGCGCCCACTCGTCGATGTTGAGCGTGATGTGCTTGCCGCGCAGCTCAGGAATCAGATTGAAGTACTCCTTGAACTGCTCGACCGACAGACGCACGTGGTTCGCCGGCTTACGCAGCACTTCGATGAGCGGCTCCTCGGTCGGGACCTGCTCGCCCTTCTCGAGGTCGAAGCGGGTCGCCGCATAGGCATAGAAGTGCTCGCTCAGCTGATCGATGTACTGATGCGAGTGCTGCAGCAGACGTCCCGACCAATCCGCTTCCGAGAGCGGCTCGGGAATGAGCGAATCGCCGAAGCGCAGCGACTGCTTGGCGGTCGTCATCGTCTTCGGGAGCGCGCCGCCGCCGACGAGCTTGATCGTCGGGTCGACCTTGAGCATCGCCTTGGCGAAGTCGTTGTGCTTCCAGACGTACTGCGAGATCGGCATCGCGCCCATCTGCCAGTCGCCCCACGGCTCGTTGCCGATACCCCACAGCTTCACGCCGTACGGCTCGGGATGGCCGTTCTCGGCGCGCAGCTTGCCCATCGGCGTGGAGATATCGCCGTTCACGTACTCGACGAGCTGCGCAGCGGACCACGCATCGCCGAAGCCGGCGTTCACCGTGATGTACGGATCGGCGCCGAGAATGCGGCAGAGCGCGAGGAACTCGTCGGTGCCGACGTCGTTCGGCTGCACCGCCTTCCACACGGGATCATAGATCGGCGGACGCTTGTCGCGCGGACCGATGGCATTGCGCCACTCGTGCGCCGAGACGAAGTTACCGCCCGGGAAACGATAGACGCCGGCGTCGATTTGCTTGAGCGCCGCAATCGCTTCTGCGCGGAAGCCTTCGATGTTGTCGGCAGGCATCAGCGAGAGCACACCGACGCGCACGGTGCCCTGACCGCGACCGACGATTTCGATGCGCGCGTCGTTGGTCGTGACGGGCGAAGTGAACTCGATCGGATAACGCGTGTACTCGGCCTTGAGATTGTCGATCGTGACGACCTTGCGCGACTTCTCGTCGTCGCCCCACGCCACGGTGACGTTCACGGTCGCGCTCGCATCGCCCGCAACGACGATGTGACCCGTGTACTGCTTGCCCTTGAGCAGCGCAAGACCGCCCTGCTGGAAGCCGACCGGATACGACTCGTTGACGCGCAGCAGCGGCGAGTGCTCGCCGACGTACGCGTTCTCCTTCTCGAGCGTGACGGCATCGGCCGGACCGATGCGGATCCAGCTGCGCACGCGGCCGAGGAAGGCGCGGCGCGGGTCGCTCGGCGGCGGCGGCTCGGCGTCGAGAATCGGACCGTAGAACTTGCGATCGTCGATCATCTCGGCCCACAAGCCGTGATTGACGATCGGGCCGCCATGCTCGAGGAACTGGCCGTAGATGTGCTTGGAGATCGGCGTGCCGGTCACGCTTGCGTCGATCGTGACCGTGATCGGAGCAGTCTCGGCCGCCGGTGCGGCGAGCGGCGAGAGCATGCAGCCGACAGCTGCGATAGCGATGGTGAAAGATGATCTCACGAAGACCCCTCGTCGTTGTCTAGTTATCGAGAAAACGTTCGGCACGCGCTGCCCGGCCGCGGCGCGGTCACGAGCAGCGTGTACGCGAGAGACTCAGATCCCGCCTGCGAGTCTTTTGTTCCGTAAGGCGGCGAGAACTGCGATCTGCTGCAGCGACTGCGACATGATGTAGATGAGGTGCAGATAGCCTTTGCGGAACAGCCGCAAAGTGTCCGCATCCTCGAGTGCGTGCAGACGATCGAGGCTCACGGTGTAGAGCCCCTGCAGCTGCAGGTTCTCGCCGTCGTCGAACTTGAGCGAAACGTCGATCGGCTCGATCAGCTTGAGATCGAGCAGCGTCGAGATGAACTCATCGGTTGCCTTGAGCCCCGTATGGAGCCGGCCGAGCATCTGCTGGATATGCCGCAGCTGGACGCTCGGCTCGCCCGAGTCGTCGAAGAGCGGTTCGCCGTCGCTCTCGCTGAAGCGCGGATGCTCGCGGTCGATGACGATGCGCTCGTCCATCGTATAGAACCCTTCGCGCTGCAACGCGAGCGGCTCGAATCCGCCGCGCTCCTGCCGATTCTTGAGCGCCGTCTCGCCCGGTTTGAAGTTGAAGAGCGCACCGGCGTAGAAGTGCCCCTTCTCGGGGTGCTTGGTGAAGACGACCGGTGAAGAGGCGGCTGCGACACCGAACTCGCCGGCAACGATCTGGACGAAGTGCGGGTCGGTCCCCTCTCTAGGGCGAAGGCGCAGTCGTCCGTGATCTTGGGGATTGAGCGGTTCGTATTTGGGCATGAGAAAAAGGGCTCAAACAGGCTGGAGGCCTTGTTCCACGATCTTGCGAATGAGCTCGCGGTGACGTGGCAACACCGAACGCAAGCGCTCGGTCTGAACGAGATTGTCGCGCATGGCGCGCTCTGCTTGCTTGGACTCGCCGGCAATTGCCTCCGGATCGACCTCGGTGCGAAAGCCCATGCCGTAGAGCACGTATTGATAGCTCGCCGCGGGGAAGACTTCTTCGATGCGGTCGAATTCGTCGTGATACCAGGGCGACTGATAGCGCCATAGCGTCAAGAGATTCTGCAGGCGCTCGGGAATCGTGGCCGGATCGCGGTTGTCGCGCCAGAACTCGGTGTCCTCGCGCTTGCTGAGCACGTAGTGCAGCTTCAGGAAGTCGATGATCCGGCCCCAACGGTAATGCGTCGTGGCATTGAAACGCGCCGCGATGATGTCCATGACCTCGCGGCATGCCGGCATCTGCTCGGCGATGAGCTTGGCGGACATTTCGATCAAGACGATCGCCGAGGCTTCGAGCGGCTCGAGGAAGCCGGCCGCAAGTCCGACGGCGACGCAGTTGCGCTTCCAAAACGTCTCGCGGTGTCCGGCGCGAATGTCGATCTTGCGCAGCGGCAAATCCTTACCGACCGGCCCCAAGTATTCGCGCAGCTCGCGCTCGGCTTCATCGAGCGAAATATGATCGCTCGAGAACACGTGCCCCACGCCGCGGCGCGTCGGCAAGCCGATGTCCCAGATCCAACCGGCCGACTGGGCGGTCGAGATCGTGTGACACGCGATCGGCGCGTTCTCCTTGTCGTACGGCACCTGCACTGCCAGCGCGGTGTCGCAGAACAAAATGTCCTTGCAGCTCTTGAAGCCGACGCCGAGCGTCTCGCCGATCAAGAGCGCCTTGAATCCGGTGCAATCGATGAACAGGTCGCCGGCGATCTCACCCGCCTCTTCGGTATCGAGGCTCTTGATGTCGCCGTCTTCGGTGAGATTCACGCGGCGCACGTCCGCGAGAATGTGCTTCACGCCGAGCTTGGTGCAGCAGTGCTTCTGCATGAAGTTCGCGAACTTGCCGGCATCGAGGTGATAGGCGTAGTTCGCAAGGCCATCGAACTCGGCGGTCGTGATGGTCTTGGGAGCAAGGCCCGCGTCGCAGATGTAGCCCTGCGGCGTGACCATGTCGCAAAAGCTGCGGCCCGTGTTACTCGCGAGCCAATGCGGCACCAGATTGATCTGGTGGAACGACTGGGGATACATCAACGGGTGGTAATAGCCGTCGTCCGGCGCACCCGTCGTCCAACGAGCGAAGCGCGCGCCTTGCTTGAAGGCCGCATCGCATTCGCGGAAGAAATCGGTTTCCGACACGCCCACGCGTGCCAGCGTCGACCGTAGCGTCGGCCAAGTGCCTTCGCCCACGCCAATGGTCGGAGTGTTCGGGGATTCGACCAGGGTCACGCTGAAGTTGCCGGGGATCCGGCTGCGGTGCCTTGCGGCAATTACGCCAGCCGTCAGCCACCCGGCGGTGCCCCCACCGACGATTACGACTCTTCGTACGGGACGGACCATGGGTCGAATAATGCACGATTCGTGCGGAAAGAACGATGGGAGAATGCCGACCCCGCAGGGTCGGCACCCTCCCATGTAGCCGCGTCAGCTTACATCTTGTAGCGGAAGCCGAGGGCGTAACGACGCCCGTAGGCAAACACGTCAAGCAGCTGATTGTCGAAGCGGCCGTGCGTGCTCATCGTCTCGTTCGTGACGTTCAACGCCTCGAAGAACACGTTGAGCTGCTCCGTGAAGCGATAGCTCGCGCTCACGTCGATTTGCAGGCTCGAGTTGACGAACGTCGGCTCCGTACCATAGGCCGAGAGGTTCTGGTTCTGACCGAACTGCAGGAGATACTCGTCGCGGTAGTTGGCCGCAACGCGGATCTCGAAGCCGTTCTTGTCATAGAAGCCGACGAAGTTCGCCGAGTCGGCCAGACCCGTGACCGCAAAGCCGCTCGTCGTGATGTCGTAGCGGTCATACGGACGGTTCGTGTCGACCAGCGTGACGTTCGCCTGGAAGCCGAAGCCCGAGTCGCCGAACATGTGCTGCCAAGCGAGCTCGATACCGTCGATCGACGCATCCGGGCCGTTGACGCGTTGCGAGACCGAGTACACAGCCGGCTGACCGGTCGACGGGTCGATCAGGTCAGGATTGATGACCTGACGGGTCGTACCCTGGACGATGAAGTTCGTCACATCCTTGAGGAAGTAGTTCGCCGCCAAGTACGAGTTCGGCTTGTAGTACCACTCCAACGCAAGGTCGTAGTTGTCGGCCAGGTACGGCTTCAGCGTCGGGTTACCGCCGTTCGCCGTGAGCGCGCCGACACGCGGCAGACCGCCGACGTTCAGCACCGGCGTGAGCAGGCCGATCGCCGGACGCGTCAGCGTACGCGACGCCGCAAAGCGCGCATGCAGCTCAGGCGTGATCTCGAGCTTCATGCTGATGCTCGGCAGCAAGAACGCGTAGTCGCTCTTGGTCGTGATCGGCTGCGTGTCCGAGAACGTCGTGGTGAGCAGCGTCGGGTCAGCCTCGCTGCGCTCCAGACGGATCGGAATGCGGCCGAGACCGGTCGACGTGACGTCCGTGCGCTCACGACGCAGGCCCGCGCTCAGGTGGAACGGCATGTCGCCGATCTCGAGATCCAGGTTCGCGCGGACGAACAAGGAGAGAGTCTTCTCCGTGATGTCCTGCACGCTGCCCGGGTCGAGCGCGAGGTCAAGCGAGCCCGAGTAGTCGCAGCAGCCGTAGTTGAAGCCCGGGATGGTCGTGGTCTGCGGGTTGCCGAGACCCTCGAGGTAGGCATACAGCTGCGTCGGGCTGTAGACGAGCAGCTCAGGCGGCAGCGCGTCGTTGCCCGAGAAGCCGGGGATGAAGCCCGACGTGCTGATCGTGCCCAGGAACAGGTTCTGCGGCACGAGCACGCCAGAGCTGCGACCCGACGGCGCACCGTAACCCGACCACGCCTGCCAGTAGTTGTTGGTGAACGTGTTGCGCTGCTGGAGCTCGAAGTTGTCGTCGAGGTAGGACACGCCCGCATCGAGACGGATGTTGTCGTCCTGCCAGGTCGCGGTGAAGCGCGCCTGCTTGAGGGTGTCCTCGTTCTCCTGCTGGATGCGCACGAGCACGTGCGAGCCGATGATCGACGGGTCGAGGTAACGCGACTTGTTGCCGTTCGGACCGTAGGTCGTCAGCTGCGGCAGCGTGTTGCTGCTGTCGCCCAGGATGCGCACGCCCAGGCTGGTGCCGAGGTCACCACCGTAGCCGATGTCGGCGTTGTTGGTGCGCTCGCCGTCCGGGTTGCGGCGGCTCTTCGAGTACGACGCGTCGATGTCGAAGAACAGGTTCTCGTTCGCGTCGATCTTGAGGTTGATGCCGATCTGATTCGTCTTCAGCTGCTGCGCGTCGAAGCCGGCGTTGAGGTCCATCGGCGTGCCAGCCTGCACGAAGTCGACGATGGTGCCGTTGTCGTCGAGCTTGACGCTACGCAGATCGAGCTGGTTGAACCACAGCGCAAAGCCGTAGGTCTCGGTGTTGACCTTCTGACGCGAGAAGTTGTCGTCGATCGTGAGGAGCACGTTGTCGGTCGGACGCCACTGGAAGGCGATGCGGCCGTCGATGCGCTCGTCGTTGACCTGCGACTGCTCGGCGCCGAACTGCTGGATGAACCAGCTGACGATGTTACGCTTGGTCTCGTCGGCCATGTCAGCAGCCGTACAATTCGGCGTCAGCTGACACTCGTAGATTTCGCCGCCCACCCAGCCGGACACGAACACGCGGTTGGTGTGCGTCTCGCGCTCGCTGTAGATCGCGTCGACGAGGAAGCCCATCGTGTCGTCGGCGAACGTCGTGCTGAACAGCACGCCAGCCGACGGCGTGATCTTGTCTGCCTCGTCCTGCATCGAGCCGAGCACGCTCGTCACGAAACGGGTGCCGGGCTGATCGAACGGCTTCGGATGCTGGATGTTGACGGTCGCGCCGATCGAGCTCGACGACAGCGTAACGTCGGGCGTCTTCATCACGTGCATCGCGCCGACGAAGTCCGCGCCGACCGTGGAGAAGTCGATCGAACGGCCACCCGTCGCCGTGGAGATGCGACGGCCGTCGAACAGCGTCTCGTTGAAGTCGCCGCCGAAGCCGCGGACCGTGATGCCCGTCGGCTCGCCGCGCGTGCCAGAACGCTGAATCGAGACGCCGGGAACGCGTTGCAGCGACGCCGCAACGTTGGAATCCGGGAACTTACCGATGTCCTCAGCAGTGATGACATCGACGACACCCGAGGCCTCCCTCTTGATGTCGAGGCTGCGCTGCAGCGATCCGCGGATACCGGTAACGATGATTTCTTCGAGCGCGCCAGCGTCACCGGGCAGCGACGAGTCCTGCGCCATGACCGGCGCAGCCACCGCTGCTGATAACGCTAACAACGTCGAAGTGCGAGCTAACGCTCGTTTATCGCGAGACATAGAATTCCCCCATGGAATACGCCGCTTGGCAGCGGCCAATTCTGAACGCGGGCGTACTTAACCACCCTGTCACCGCGCCAGTCAATACTCAGACAATTAAAAAATCTGTTTTGCCAAAAATGTTGCGTGGACAATACAAGAGGCCTCTCCCGCGGTTCCCCACGGGCAAAATGACAGCGGTGGCAATGCAACGTTCGACATCAATTCCGGCCGAAGATGTGATCTCTCGCTCTTGTGGATTTGTGCTGCTTTGCGCGTCCCGCGCAGGCTTCCCGCCCAAGGAGACCCCATGAGAAAGCCTCCCGCGACCCCCATCGCCCTGCTCGCGCTCGCACTGCTTGCCGGTGTGGCGCTGGCGCAGTCCCGCCCGGACGAATCAGCCGCCGAGGCCGCACGCGCCAATTTCGCCCGTCCCATCGAGCTCGCACCGGACGACGTGCGCGCGTTCGACGATCCGCCGTCCGGCTTCAACGCCGAGCGCCCTGACGTGCCGCACGGCACCCTCGACACTCTTTATTATGAGTCGCGGGTCACGGGTACCCGGCGCAAGGCCAATGTCTACCTGCCGCCGGGCTACTCGGCGAGCCAGCGCTACCCGGTGCTCTACCTCCTGCACGGGATCGGCGGCGACGAGACGGAATGGCTCAAGCTCGCCGCGCCGAATGCGATCCTGGACAACCTGATCGCGGCCGGCAAAGCCGTGCCGATGATCGTCGTCATGCCGAACGGGCGCGCGCTGCCCGACGACCGCGCGGTCGGCGATCCGTTCACGCGCGAGAAGATCGAGAGCTTTGCGCGCTTCGAGCGCGACCTGCTGGATCACTTGATCCCGGCCGTGCAAGCCAAGTACTCGACCTTCACCGACCGCGAGCATCGCGCGCTGGCCGGCCTGTCGATGGGCGGCGGGCAGTCGCTCAACTTCGGCTTCGCCAATCTCGACACGTTCGCGTGGATCGGCGCGTTCTCGGCCGCGCCGAACACCAAGCCGCCGCACGAGCTGATCCCGAATCCGGCGCTCGCTCGCGAGCGGCTCAAGCTGATCTACCTGTCTTGCGGCAACAAGGACGGGCTCATCAACTTCTCGCAGGCCGTGCATCGTTATCTGAAAGAGCACGACGTGCCGCATATCTGGAACGTCGACGATTACGGCCATGTCGGCGAAACCTGGGCGAACAATCTCTATCACTTCGCCCAGCGCGCGTTCCGCTGAACGACTGCACGCGCGACGCGAGCAAACCAAAACAAAAAGGCCGCGAGGACGTACACCCTCGCGGCCTCAAGGACTCGAAGCCTTACAGCGGCAGGCGTACCTGCCGATCCATCACGAAGCTCGCCGACTGCACCGGCAGTCCCGATCCCGGCTGGCCGCCGCCGACCGAGACGACGTGCTCGCCCGTGAACGTCTGGCGCACGCCGTCGCGATCGACGAAGCTGAGATCGCGCAGCGAGAGCTCGAACGTCACCGTTTGCGCTTCGCCGGGCCCGAGCTCGATGCGCTTGAATCCGCGCAGCGCGAGCCGCGGCGCGCCTTCGAAGTCGGGCGGATCGATGTAGAGCTGCACGACTTCGTCGCCCGCGCGCTCGCTGGTGTTGCGCACCGTGGTGGTCACGCGCAGCGCGCGCTCGTCGTCGCCCGCCAGCTTCTCGATGCTCACCGGACCGTACTCGAACGTCGAGTAGCTCAGGCCGTAGCCGAACGGATAGACGATCGGACCGTCGAAGTAGCGATAGGTGCGCCCGTTCATTGAGTAATCGTCGAACGGCGGCAGGTCATCGACGCTTCTATAAAAGGTAAGCGGCAGACGTCCTGCCGGATTCGTCTTGCCGGCAATCACGTTGCCGAGCGCCAGCCCGCCCGCTTGCCCCGGATACCACGCCTCGATGATGGCGTTGGCGTGCTCCTTCGCCCAGGACAGATCGAGCGTGCTGCCGTTCATCACCACGACGACGAACGGCTTACCGGTCGCCTTGATCTGCTCGAGGAGCTTGCGCTGATCGGCCGGCAAATCGATCGAGGTCTTGTCGCCGCCCGAGAAGCCTTCCACTTCGACGGGCATCTGCTCGCCTTCGAGGTCGGAGCTCAGCCCCACTGCCGCGACGATGACGTCGGCCTGCTCCGCCGCGCGGCGCAAGTCTTCTTCCGGCTGCGTCGAGATGCGCTTCCACAGCACCTCGATACCCGCCAGCAACAAGGCATCCGCCGTCACGCGAATCGGATAGCGGCGGCCCTTCTCGAGCTCGAGGTGCACCATCTCGGAACGAGTGCCCCATGGCTTGTGCCGATGCTGCGCGAGCACTTTGCCGTCGAGCTCGAGCTCGGCGTTCGGGCCCACGATGCCGATGCGATACGTACCGCTCTCCGGCGGAACGAGGTATCCCGTCCACACGACGCGGTAGTAATCCGACAGCTCGGCGAACTCGAGTCCGCGAATGGCGATGCCCGGCTCGATGCGCGTAACGGTCGGCTTGCTCTTGAACTTCACGTTGCTCGTGCGCTCGGCGTATTCCGCAAATGACGCATAGCGCTTCGGCAACTTTTCCTCGGCATCGAAGTACTGCGCGAGCAGGCCCGGCTTGCCGTTCGGCGCGCGCAGCGCCGAGGTCGGAATCGGATCGCCGTCGATGATCGAGGGCGCCCACGGGACGAGCGTGACCTGCGCCTTGGGCAGCGCTTGCTTGAGCCCCTCGTACAACGAGATCGGCGGGCTCGAGAGCTGCGAGGAATAATTGCCGCGCAGCACGCGCGTCGCATCGCCGTGCGGCCCCACCACCGCGATACGCTCGGCGCCTTTCAAAGGCAGCAGGCCGTCGTTCTTGAGCAGCACCAGACTCTTCTCGGCGCTCTTCAGCGCGAGCGCGTCGCGCTCGGGCGTCGTGACCGGCGGCACCTTCTTCAGATCGAGCGGCGGCCGGCCTTCGAGCCCAGGCAGGTCGCCATTGCGATAACGCGCCGCGAACAGGCGAATCAGCGCGCGATCGATGTCCTCCATGCTGATGAGGCCGCGCTCGTAAGCCTGCTTGTAGCGATCGCCCAAACCGCCGATGTCGAACAACGTCGCGTTCGTGCATTCGTTGTCGACGCCGGCCCGCAACGCAGCCGCAACGGCCGTGACGACATCGGGCGCGTACTTGTGCGGCTCGTGAATGTCGTTGACCGCATCGCAATCGGAGACGACGTAGCCCTTGAAGCCCCACGCATCGCGCAGCCGCTCCTTGAGCAGCATGTCGCTCACGCAGGCAGGCTGCCCGTTCACGCGGTTGTACGCGCACATGATCGAACCGGCCTGCGCCTCGACGATGGTCGCCCGGAACGCCGGCAGATACGTATCCTCGATGTCGCGCGGCGAGACATAGACGTTCGCATGGTGACGCGTCGACTCCGGGCCGCTATGCACCGCGAAATGCTTCGGCGAGGCGATCACGTGCGGGAACTCGGGATTCGGCCCTTGCATGCCGCGCACGTACGCAACACCCAAGCGCGCCGTGAGGAAAGGATCTTCGCCGTAGGTCTCCTGCCCGCGTCCCCAACGCGGATCGCGGAAGATGTTGATGTTGGGCGACCAAGTGTCGAGACCCGTACCGATGCGGCCGAGCCGGCCCGTCTTGCGGCCGAGCGCATGGAGAGCGCGCACTTCGGCGCTGATGGCTGCTGCCACATCGTGCAAGAGCGCCTCGTCGAACGTTGCGGCAAGACCGATCGGTTCGGGGAAGTTCGTCGTCGGCACAGGACCGAGCGCGCCGTGCAACGACTCGGTCCACCAGTTGTAGGCCGGAATGCCGAGCCGCGGAATCGCCGGCGCCGTATTGAGGAGCTGCTCGACCTTCTCGTCCAAGGTCATCTGCGCGACGAGCGCGCGGGCCTTTTCCTCCGCTTGCGCGAGCACATCCGTTGCGGCGTGCAGCGCCGGCGCAAGCAATGTGGCAACGACGGCGGACACCGCCGCGAAACGGCGCGCGCGTGCGCGCGCCGTCGTGAAGGATCGATCGATCTGCATGCTGCTTCCCTAATTACTTGCGAAAGAGCCGCGGCGCGAAATCGTTGAGCGCACGACGCCAGGTCTGCCACTCGTGATCCGTGCCTTCCGACTCCACGTAGACATGTTCGATGCCGGCTTCCTCGAGCGAGCGATGGAAGCGGCGAATGCCTTCGAGCATCTGCTGCGGCTCGGCCGTCCCGACGCCGAGCCAGAGCAAGTGAACCTTCTTCGCGAACTCCTTCGGATCGGCGAACACCCCGTTGTAGTCGACCTTCGGATCGAGCGTGCGTCCGCCGAGCACGAGCGGCCCGCCCGCGCCGCTGAAGCCGCCGATGTGCGAGAACAGATCCAGATGATTGAGCGTGATCTGGAAGGTCTGCATGCCGCCCATCGACAAACCGGCCATGGCGCGGTTGTCGCGATTCGCGATGGTGCGGAAGGTCTTGTCGATGAACGGAATGAGCACTTGCGTGACATCGTCCTCGAATACGCTCGCCATCTCCTGCATCGCACGCAGCGCTTCGGGCGAGCCGAAGGGCTTGCTCGCGAAATCCGGATCGGGCTGGCCGGCGCGCCGCGCGTAGCCGTACGCCATCACCACGATCATCGGCTTGCAGCGGCCTTCGGCAATGCAATTGTCGAGGATGAAGTTCGCGCGGCCCTGACGGATCCAGCCGGTTTCGTCCTCGCCGCCGCCGTGCTGGAGATAGAGCACGGGATAACGGCGATCGGTTTGCGTATCGTAATCGGGCGGTAGATACACGAGCGCATGCCGCCACGTGCCGGTGACCTTGGACTCGTACCACACCTCGCGCACCTGACCGTGCGGCACGTTCTTGATCGAGTAGTACGTCGAGCCGGGCTCGGGAATCTCGATGGCGCTCGCATAGCGCGAGCCGCCGAAGAAGGCCTGGCTGCCCGGATCGCTCACCTCGGCACCGTCGATGTTGATCACGTAATAGTGCAACCCCGGCACGAGCGGCGGCGTCGTCACGGTCCAGAAGCCCTCGGCATCCTTTTGCATGTCGAGCTTCGGGCCGCTCCAGAAGTTGAGCTTGACCTGGTTGGCCGCGGGCGCCTTGATGCGCACCTGCACGCGGCCCGCGCTATCGACGCGCGGATACTCGGCGCCCCATACGTTCGTCGTCGCCGGCTTGAAGTCGCCCGCGTCTTGCGCGCTGCACACGCTGGCCAGGAAGACCAGCAAGAACGTCAGCTTTCTCACGTTTATCCCCCGTGACGAGCCTATCGGCAACGAAAACGCGCGCGGTCGGGCTCACTTGCGGCAGCGCGCGTCGAAGCACAACGTTTCGCTGAAGAACTTCAGCACATGGTTCTGGAAGCGATCCCCCAAGCGATTGGTGTGGTCGCCGTCGTATTCTTCGAAAGAAGCCGGAATTCCGTAGGCCGTGATCTGTCGATGCAGCGCCGCGGTATCGACGCGCAGTCCGTCCTTGTCGCCCACGTCGAGCGCGATCGCGCGATAGCGCTTGAGGTTGCCGATGTACTGATCGACGAATGCGAGCGGAGCGTTCGCGGCCCACTTCGCCAAGACGTCCGCCTGCGCATCGCCCACCGGCAGATCCACGTAGAACGGCGGCTTGTTCGGGTTCGGCGACCACGCTGCCGCTACGGCGAGCGTCGCGCGCACCATGAAATGCTGATTCTCGAGATCCTCGCGGCGCTCGAGCTTCGCGAGATTCTCCATCGCCTCTTGCGGCGGCGCGCCGCGCGCCGACAGGCAGCACGGGCTCATCAAATAAAGGCTGCCGAACACGTCGGCGTGCTTCATGCCGATGCGCGCCGCGCCGTAGCCGCCCATCGAATGACCGACGAGGCCGCGGCTCTCGCGAGCGGGAATCGTGCGGTAGTGCGCATCGATGTACGCGACCACGTCGCGCGCAATGAAATTTTCGAAATCGCCCGTCGTCACCGAGCTCGAATACATCGAGCCGTTGTGCAACGTCTTCGAATCGGGCAGAACGACGATCATCTCCTTGGCGCCGAGTGCGAACGCGCCTTCGATCGTCTGCGGCACATGGATCTCCTTCGTCCACTGCTCGGCGCCGATCGAATAGCCGTGCAACGCATAGACCACGGGATAGCGCCGTTTGCGATCCTGGTGGTAGCTCGGCGGCAGGAACACGAAGGTGTCGCGTTCGACCGCGTTGCCTTCGAGATTGCCTTCGAGCGAGGCGCCGTGGATCTTGATGCGCTCCACGGTAACGGGCTTGGCGCCGGCCACCACCGGCGGCGGCTCGGTCTGCATCTGGGCGCGCAGCGGCGCGGCAACAGCGATCAATCCGGACAGCGCGATGAGCGCGCTCGCGAGGCGTGTCGTCATAGGCGTGGTTGTCATGTCGTGATTGAGAAGCTGCATGCGGCGAACCCCCTGTTGCGCCGGCATGAGTCGAGGCGGAGTTAGTTCTACTACAGGCGGGCTATTTTGAAAGCCAAAATTCATCAATGAAACGCCGATCTCGTCATCCTTCGATACCATTTCGAATATGATGAATCGTCGTGTACCGGGACACGAGAATGCGCACCGTTTCGGCGGGACGCCGCCTGGCGCGCCCGCGGCGTTGTTCTTGGGTCACCGACTCTGACACTATCGCAGCTCACGCAACCGACGTTCACCGAGCCTGCAATGCGCGCCCCGCAGCCGATCAAAGAATGGCATGCCGTCACCGAAGAGCGCTTCCGCGACGAGATCCTGCCGCGCGAAGAACCTGCCGTGCTGCGCGGCTTGGTGGCCGACTGGCCCGCCGTGCAGTGCGGCCTGCAATCGAGCCGCGAGATTGCGCGCTACATCAAGGCGAACGACCGGGGACGACCCGTCGAGACGTTCATCGGCGATCCGTCGATTCGCGGACGCTTCTTTTATGCAGAGCAACTGCGGGGCTACAACTTCGAGCGGCGTCAGGAACAGATCGGTTGGTTGCTCGACAAGCTGGTCGAGCTCGAAGAGCAGCCCGATGCGCCGTCGATGTATGCCGGCGCGGTCGTTATTCCCGAAGCCATGCCTGCATTCGGCGCACAAAACCACTTGCCGTGGGCCAAGGGCGTACCGCGCATCTGGATCGGCAATGCCATCACGGTCTCCACGCACTTCGACCTGTCGTCGAACATCGCGTGCGTGGTAGCCGGCCGGCGCCGCTTCACGCTGTTTCCGCCCGAGCAGCTCGTCAATCTCTACGTCGGTCCGCTCGAGTTCACGATCGCCGGTCCGCCGGTGAGCATGGTCGACCCCGAAGCGCCCGATCTCGAGCGCTATCCCCGCTTTGCCGAGGCGTGGGAAACCGCATGCAGCGCCGAGCTCGGTCCCGGGGATGCGATCTACATTCCCCACATGTGGTGGCACCACGTGAAGTCGCTGGCATCGTTCAACGTGCTCGTGAACTACTGGTGGGACGACATCCCGCCGTTTGCGGGTTCGCCGTTCGACTGCTTGATTCACGCCCTGCTGTCGATTCGGCACCTGCCCGAACCGCGCCGCCGGGCGTGGAAGGCTGCGTTCGATTACTACATCTTCGGCATGGGCCAGGATCCGGCGGAGCACTTGCCGGCCGATCAGCGCGGGGTGCTCGGCCCGCTGACGCCGCAGCTTGCGCAGAAAATGAAGCAGTACCTCATGTACAACCTGTCGCGGCGGTGACCGCGAGGTTGTGCCTCGCTAGACCGTCTCGGCCTTGCAGTACCGGTCGATGAACGCCTGATGCGTCGGCATCAGCGCGCAGCACTTCTGCGTCACTTCCCAGATATTCGTCATGCGCGCATCGAGCTCCTCGGCCGGCAGCATGTCCGCCAGCGGGTGATAGCGCTGCGGCTCGATGTGCTGCCCGTGCATGATGGCGAGCCAGCTCGTCTCTGCGAAGAGCTCGTTGTCGAGCCGATGCACGCGCGCATTCTCCTTGAAGAGCGCGATGCGCTGCGCCAGCGTGTCGGGGATCGGCATCGTGCGGCAATACTGCCAGAACGGCGAGTCGTCGCGCTGCGAGGCGTGGTAGTGCAGGATGAGGAAGTCGCGCACGTGCTCGTACTCGATGCGCGTGCGCTGATTGTAGAAATCGATGTCCGCTTGATTGAACGCTTTGTCCGGAAAGTTCGTCATCAACCGGCCGATAGCCGTGTGGATGAAGTGAATCGAAGTCGATTCGAGCGGCTCCAGGAATCCGGAAGCAAGTCCGAGGGACACGACGTTCTTGTGCCACGGCTTCTTCCTGATCCCCGCTTTGAACTTGAGGAAGTTCGGCTCCGAGAGCGGCTCGCCCGCAAGATCCGCATTGAGGCTCTCCAGCGCTTCTTCGTCGCTCAGGTATTCGCTGTAATAAACGTAGCCGTTGCCGGTACGCGATTGCAGCGGAATACGCCATTGCCAGCCCACTTTCTTTGCCGTCGCGCGCGTATACGGCGCGGGTTCACCGACGTTGGCGCTCGCACGTGCGACCGCCCGGTCGCACGGCAGCCAATGGCTCCAGTCATCGTAGCCGCTGTGCAGCGTCTGCTCGATCAGCAGCCCGCGGAAGCCTGAGCAATCGACGAAGAAATCGCCGCTTACCTGCTGGCCGCTCGCGAGCACGACGCTCTCGACATTGCCCGACTCCGGGTGCTGGCGCACTTCGACAATAGTGCCCTCGATACGCTCGACACCGCGCGCCTCGGCGTAGGCGCGCAAGAACTTGGCGTAGAGCCCGGCATCGAACTGGAACGCGTAAGAAATCGTACCGAGCGGCGAGTCCGGGAGCTGAGGATCGGGCAGCTGAAACTTGCCGTGCCGGGCCGCGAGCGCTTGGAGGCTGTACTCTTCCAGCGGATGCGCCTTGCCGGTACGCGCATAGCGATACCAGAAGTGATGGAAGTGCAGACCTTCCATGTTGACGCCGTAGGGCCCGAACGGATGAAAGTAGCGCTCGCCGATGCGACTCCAGTTCACGAATTCGATACCTACCTTGAAGGTCGCATTCGTGCGGCGCATGAATTCGTCTTCACGCACGGCGAGCAGGCGATTGAAGTACCGGATGGGTGGCACGGTGGACTCGCCCACGCCGACCGTACCGATCGCTTCGGATTCGACGAGTCGGATCTTGATCTCAGGGTCGACCAGGAGCCGTGCGAAAGCGGCAGCAGCCATCCAGCCGGCGGTGCCGCCCCCGACGATCACGATGTTGCGAATCTTGTAGTCCTGCATGAAAAGCCCGTGGTCCGCGGAATCTCGCGTCAAGCGATCTGCGCAGGACAGTAACGCTGAATGAACTCGGCATGCGTCGGCATCGCCAGCGCCGCGTTCTCGATCGCAGTGCGCATCGACTCGAGACTCTCACGCACCTGGTCGACGGGCAGCGTCGCCACGATCGGATCGCAATGCTTGGGCACGATGTGCTGGCCGAGCATGACTGCCACCCAGCTCGGCTTGGAGAAGAGCTCGTCTTGGTAGCGAAAGATGCGGCCCACCTCGCGAAACAGCTCGATCTTGTGACGCAGGCTCTCCGGAATCTGCATCGTACGCACGTAATTCCAGAACGGCGTATCGTCCCGTTCCGTGGCGTGGTAGTGCAGGATGATGAAGTCGCGCACCTGTTCGAACTCGGTGCGCATGTGACGGTTGTACTCGTTGCGCACGATGTCGGGCAGCAACGCGTTCGGGAAGAGCGCAATGAGACGATCGATCCCTTCCTGGATCAGATAGATCGAAGTCGATTCGAGCGGCTCCAAGAAGCCCGCCGACAGGCCGATCGCAACGCAATTCTTCTCCCAGAACGCGCGCCGGTGACCGGTCGTGAAGCGAATCAAGCGCGGCGTACCGAGCGCTTCGCCGTCGAGATTCGACAGCAGCACATGAGCCGCCTCGTCGTCGCTGATGTATTCGCTGCAATAAACGTGGCCGTTGCCGGTGCGCCGCTGCGTCGGAATGCGCCATTGCCAGCCGGCGGTGCGCGCGGTCGAACGCGTATACGGGATCAGCGGGCCGGCATGACGGCAGGGAACCGCCTGCGCCCGGTTGCACGGCAGCCAATGGCTCCAGTCGACGTAACCGACGCCGAGCGTCTTCTCGATCAGAAGCGCTCTGAAGCCGGTGCAATCGATGAAGAAATCGCCTTCGACGACGCGCCCGTCGGTGAGCTTGAGTGCGGTGATATTGCCGGTCTCCGGCGCCTGCACAACTTGCTCGATCTTGCCCTCGACGCGCTGCACGCCGCGCACCTCGGCGTACTGCCGTAGGAATTTCGCATAGAGACTCGCGTCGAAGTGATAGGCATAGCGGATGTACGAGTACACCGAGCGCGGATCGGGCACCGGCAAGGCGAACTTGTTGTGCATCGCCGCCACGGCGCACAGGCTGTACCGCTGAATCGGATGCTCGTTTTCATCGCCGTAGGCATGCAGCCAGTACTGATGAAAATCGATGCCGTTCATGTCCACGCCGTGGACGCTGAAGGGGTGGATGTACACATCGCCCTTGCGCCCCCAGTCGACGAACTGAATGCCCAGCTTGAAGGTCGCCTGGGTCGCCTTCATGAACTCGCGCTCGTCGATCCCCAGGATGCGATTGAAGTTGATGATGTCGGGGATCGTCGCTTCGCCGACGCCCACGGTGCCGATCTCTTCGGACTCGACGAGCGTGACCGAGACTTCTTTCGGATTGAGCAGGCTCGACAGCGCCGCTGCCGTCATCCATCCGGCCGAGCCGCCGCCCGCGATGACGATCTTGCGCAACAGAGGCTGCATGGGCTCACCCGTTGCTGTGCGCGAGAAAATCGAGCAGGCGCGTCATGTAGTCGTGGTGGCTGGGCATCTGTCGGACGAGATTCTCGATGTCCTGACGCATCTTCGCGAGCTGCTGACGCAGCTCGGTCGACGGCGCGCGCTCGGCCACGCGGTCGTACCCGGCGGGCCGGCGCCCCATGCCGAAGTGCAGAATTGTCCAGTCCTCTGCATTGAACGGCTCGAGATCGAAGGCGACCAAGATGCCGCGGCGCGCGAATTGAGCGAGCTTGTTTGCCAGCTTCTCGTGCGGCGGCTCTGCGCGTGCCGCGCGCCAATACGGCGTATCCGGGAAGCTCAACGATTCGAACAGCGCGCGATTGAAGATTTCGGCATGCACGTAGTCTTCGTCGGCCTGCCGATTGAACTCGCGACGCTCCACCGTCATGTCGGTGGTCAACGGAACAAGCGATACGAGCCGCTCGATGTCGCGATGAAGCAGCAACATCGGTGCATGCGTGAGCGGCTCGACGACGCGCAATGCCTGACCGATGCCAAGGCAGTTGCCGACCCAAGCGTCGCTTCGGCAACCGAGCATGACTTCCGCGGTGAGCTCGGGCGACGCACCGTGCGCAGCGAGCGCATCGCTTTCCATCTCCGGCGCATAGACCGTCAACTGACTCGACGCACGCTGCAACGATGCCGTCGATTGCCAGCCGAAATCGTGCGCGACGATCGTGCGGCACGCCGGACCGAGACGCTCCGCGGGCCGCTGGCTACTGAGCGCACGCAAGCGCCGTTGGCCGCGCAGAGTCGCACCGAGACGCGACAGCAAGCGCGCTTGCGGACCGGTGCAATCGATGAACAGATCACCGGATTGCGAACGCCCGTCCGCGAGGCGCAGTGAGACGATTGCGTCGCCGGCAAGCTCGACGTCGGCAAGGTCGCCTTGGATGCGCTCGACGCGCCGCATGTGCGGTGTTGCGACAAACGCGCTCACATAGGACTTGGGCTCGAACTGATACGCATATTCGGCACGCGCAAGCAGCGGCGGACCTTCCTGCAACGGATGCGCGAACACGCCACGGCGCGCTGCGATTGCCGAGATCAAGAAGGGCTCGAGCTCTTCGATGCCGAAACGCGTCAGGTAATGGTGGAACAGCACGCCGCCGACGATCGGCAGCGGCAGGTGGAAGCATTGCACCCACGACCTGCACGCCGTGCCCCACGCCTCGAACTGCGTACCCCAAGCAAACGTCGTATTCGTGCTCGAGAGCAGATCGGGCTCCGAAACGTCGGCGGACAGATTGAAGGTGTACGCGGTCGGCGCCGTCAGGTTGCCGTAGAAGACGTCGGCATCGGTGGCGCGCGTCTCGATCCATACGATCTGCAGTGACGGCGGCAGCTGATGCGCGAGCACGGCGGTCGTGAGCGCGCCGGCCAGCCCGCCGCCGCAGATCACGATGCGCTCGAGCGGTCGATTCGTCGCGGTCATCGCGGGGACGTCCCAGCTGACTGAGCCACGAGCGGCGCCGAACCGGACGCCGCGCCGATCTGCTCGATGAAGGTGCGCTGGTCAGGCGTGCTCGCCACCGCTGCACGCACTTCCTCGCGAACTTCCGCCGCTTTTCGCACCACGAGGTCTTCGGGCGGCACATCGGCACGGCGATCGTAGCCTCGCGGGAACAGGTTCTGTCCGAGCAACACGGCGATCCAGCTCGGCGGCAGGAAAGCGCCGAACTCGTACTTGATCACATAGCCGCGCGTCAGCCACGCCTCGAGCTTCTCCTGCAGGCTTTCGGGCGGCGTCAAGTTTTGGAAATGCCGCCAGAGCTCGCCTTCGCGCTGATTGGCGATGTAGTGAAGCACGAGGAAGTCGCGCACGCGCTCGAAGTAAAGCTGCATGCGGCGGTTGTATTCCTCGATGTCGCCCGGGTGGAATTCCTTGGTCGGGAAGAGCTGGATCAGCTCGGTAATGCCTTCCTGAATCAGATAGATCGACGTCGATTCGAGCGGCTCGAGAAAGCCTGCCGACAGTCCGATCGCGACGACGTTCTTGTTCCAGGCCATCCGACGCCGCCCGGTCGTGAACCGAAGGTGATTCGGTGCAGCAAGCGGCGGACCTTCGAGATTGGCGAGCAGGATCTCGGTCGCCTCGTCTTGCGACATGAACGCCGAGCAATAGACATGGCCGTTGCCGACGCGATGCTGCAACGGAATGCGCCATTGCCAGCCGCACGAGCGCGCGGTCGCACGCGTGAACGGCGTCAACGGTCCGCGCGTCTCGCACGGAATCGCGACCGCGCGATCGCACGGCAACCAGTGCGTCCAGTCCTCATAACCGGTCTTGAGTGCCTGCTCGATCAGCAGACCGCGAAATCCCGAACAGTCGACGAACAGATCCGCGCTCACGACGTCGCCGCGATCGAGCTTGACCGCCTGAACGAAGCCGGTCTCGGGATGCTGGATCGTCTCGACGACCTTGCCTTCGGTGCGCACGACGCCGTTCGCTTCGGAGAACTTGCGCAGGAAACGCGCATAGCGCGTCGCGTCGAACTGATAGGCAAAGCGAAATGTCGACGTGACTTTCGTGAAATCCGGATCGGGATAACGAAAGCGGCCCGCCTCCGCCATCATGATCGGGAAAGAGTACTCGTCGAGACGGCTGCGATCGCCGCGAGCACGCAGGCGCAGCCAGAAGTGATAGAACGGTACGCCGTTGACGTTCGGACCGAAGTCGCCGAACGGATGGATATAGCGATCGCCCGGACGCCCCCAATCGCAGAACTCGATGCCGAGCTTGAAGGTCGCCTCGGTTTCCTTCATCAGCGTCGGCTCGCTGATGTTGAGCGTGTTGTTGAAGGCGCGAATGTGCGGGAGCGTGGCCTCACCCACGCCGACGGTGCCGATCTCCTCGGACTCGATGAGCTCGATCGAAAGCGGCAGGCCCTTGAATTTGTGCGACAGCGCGGCCGCTGTCATCCAGCCCGCCGTGCCGCCGCCGAGGATGCAGACTTTCTCGATTTGATTGGAACCGGACATGCTCGCGACGGACTCTCCGCTCGAGTGATGCCGATGATAGCAGCACGTGCCGCCACGCTCGCGCTCCGTTGACGAAGCGCGTCGTGGCGAGCGCGCAGACGCGCTGTTACTGCGTCATCTTGCTGCGGATTTCGTCCGCGAGCGTCCGTGCGCCGAAGATCTGCGGCGGTTTGTCGAGGCCTTCGAAGGCCGCCTGATCGCCCGAACCCGTCTGAATGATGAGGACCGTCTGCGGCACCGTGGGCGGCGTCCAGCGCTCCAAGACTTGATACGGCACGTCGCCGCCGCCGAATCCGCCCGTGCGCGGCCCGCCGGCGACCATCGGATCCGATGTACCGGCAGGACCAGGCGCAGCCGCACCGCCACCGGCGCCGGCGGTCGTTGACTCACCAGCGACGAAGCCGCCGCCGGCACGCGCCTTCAGATCATCGTTGGGGATGAGCTGTACGTTTTGCGTCTTCGTATCGATGACGGCAAACCATTCCTGACCCTGTTCGAGCGTGAACTCGGCTGCACGCAGCAGCGCGTACTCCGCCACCTGTGCGCGGGTCATGCCTCTGGCCCCGGTGTAGGCCACCGTGTAGCGGCCATCGTCGTTGGGAATCACGAGGTAGCCGGGGCTGTTGAGATCGGCGGCCGCTTCATAGACCGCGGAAGGCGCACTTGCGCAGGCCGCGAGGATCGCCGCGGCCGCCGTCACGAGAATTCGTTTCATCGACAAGTTTTCCGATTGCTCCAAGAGGCGTGGCGGAGGACATGCCTCCGCCACGCTCTTAACTACACGTCTAGCGACTTCGTCAGAACTGGTAACGCAGTCCCACCACGATACGGCGATCGTTGAGGAACGCGAAGCGCGGCGCCGTCTGCCCGTTCGTGTTGAGCAGCATGAACGCCTTCTCCTTCTTGTCCAGCACGTTCGAAATCGACGCACGCAACTGCAGATGCTCGTTGAAGTCGTAACGGAACGACGCATCGAGCATGCCGTTCTTGTCGGCGTAGATCGGGTTACCCGTCACCCAGTCGCGGTACGTGGTCAGGTACTCGGAGCGCCAGTTGTACGCCAAGCGCACCTCGAACTTCTGGTCTTGATAGATACCGACCAGGTTCGCGATGTGCTCCGACTGGCCGAGCAGGTCGCGCACGCCGAAGCGGAACGACAGCGTCAGATCGTCCGGCACGCCGTCGCCGTCCGAGTCGACGCCCTGGCCCGGCGGATCCGCGGTCGCCTGGATGTTGGTGTAGTTCGCCTGCACACCCAGGTGCGACATCCAGCCCGGCAGCATGTCGAAGAACTGCTGGTAGGCGATTTCGAAGCCGTAGATCTCGGCCGTGGCCTGGTTGACCGGACCGCTGTAGACCACGTCGACGGTCTTGCCGTCCAGCGTGATCTTGTCGAGGTACATCTCGCCGGTCGAGATGACGTTCTTCAGGTCCTTGTCGAACAGGGCCAACGAGAAGAAGCCGCCGCGGAAGTACCACTCGAACGAGAGGTCGAGGTTGACGGCCTCGGTCGGCTTGAGCCGCGGGTTGCCGCGCGTGATCAGGATGCGATCGAGCGTGATGTCCTTCGCGCCGCGATCGACGCCGTACAACGGATCGCTCTCGTCCGTGATCGGGTCGAACGACACGCGCGTGGTTTGCGCGATCGCCAGCTGCGAGGCGCGCAGATCCTGCACGTTCGGCCGCGTGATCGCCTTGCTCGCGCCGAAGCGGATCAACATGTTGTCGTTGAGGTTCCACTTCAGGTTGAACGACGGCAGCCACTTCGTGTCCGACTGCTCATACGCGATCGGATACGCCGCCTGTTCGAGCCACAAGGTCGTCTCCGGCAGGAAGTCGCGCGGATCGTCGTGATCCTCGGCGTCCGGCGTTCTCGGCGCATCCGGAGTGGACTCGGTCTGCTCGTCAGGATTGAACGCCTGATAGGCGAACGAGCCGTGCGAGTCGAGCTCCGTCTTCACGAAGCGCACGCCGAAGTTACCGTCGAGCGACATGCCGTTGTTGAACTCGCGACCGAAGTCGAAGCGCACATAGGCGTTCGTCGTCGCCTCGACGATGTCGGAGGTGTCTTCCGGACGATAGTTGCCGGTGCCGTCCAGGTTGCCGCGCGGCTGCCACGGATGGTTGCCCGCCAGATCCGGCTCGTTGTCGATGAAGTTGCGGAACGCGGTGTAGTTCAACAGGAGGTCGCTCCTGATGAACGGGAACTTCGTGTTCGAGCCCTGGATCACGCCGCCGCGGAAGAAGTTCGAGAAGTCGACGGCTTCGTGAGCGGGCTTGTCGAACTGCGAGAACACGCCTGCACCGCCCGCCCAGGCCGGCGCGATGCCGCCCCAGTTCAGGCCGATTTCCTTGTTGACCTGCTCGCGCTCGGAGTAACGCGTACCGAAGCGCACCGCCTTGAACCAGGTGTCGCCTTCGAAGTCGTACTGCGTATCGAGACGGAACGCCTTGAGCTCGCCGGTACCTTCGCGGAACGAGTCGGCAGCAAACTGCCAGTTGGCGCCGTTCGGATCCGCCGTGGAGGTCGGCGTCGGCAGGTTGCCCGAACCGCCCTGACGCGTATTGCCCATGTTGAAGGCCATGCGCGGATCGATCTCGAAGCGAATGCGCGGATTGTCGAGATCGGGCTGCGTCCACACGTTCGCGTAGAACAAGCCGCCGCCCCAGACTTCCACGAAGTCCGCGTCGGCCTTGGTCAGCTGCGCGTCGAATTGGACGTAGAAGCGATCGGTCGGCTTCCACTTGAAGTTGAAGCTGATGTCTTCCGTCGTCGAGCGCTCGTGCTTACCGATACCGAGCGTGCTGACGCCGAGACCGTAGGCGCCGATCCAGGAATCACCTTCGTCGTACACCCAGCCCGACTCCATCAGGCGCGAGACCGGAATCATCACTTCGCAGTCGCCCGGAGGCGTCGGCTGACCGCCCGGACCGCTACACGTCGCGATCGTGCCCGACCACGGCCGGAACTTGACATCGCTCATCGTGAAGCGGCCGCCCAGATCGCGATCCGGGAACCACTCCGTCGTGTGCTCGAGGCTGTCGATCTCGTTCTCGACGCGCGCGTACTTCACCGTCGCGCGCATGCTGTCGTTCTGCCACTGCGCAGCGAGGTAGTAGCTCGTGCGGTCGCGATCGACCTCGTTGGTACGCAGCTGGAAGCCCGGCACGTACGCACCGATCTGATCGGCCGGCACGCCTTGGAACTTGTCCGGACCGCGATCTTCAACCACGGTATGGTCGATACGCGGCGTGGGCGCACCCTGCTGCCAGCCGTTGATCATCGAGTTGAGCTTGGAGGTCGAGACGGACGCCAACAGGCCGAACTCGCCCGAGCTCTCGGTATCCCAACGATTGCCGGCGATGGCGCTGAAGGACGGCGCCCAATCTTCGCGCAGGTCCGTATAGGTGCCTTCGGCCGCGATCGCCAGCACATGGCCGGGACGGTCGAACGGCTCGAGCGTGCGCAGGTTGATGGTGCCGCCGATACCGCCTTCGATGAGGTCGGCAGACTGGTTCTTGTACACGTCCACCGCGCCGACGAGCTCCGGCGGAATGCTCGACCAGTCGAGCGCACGACCGCCGTTCGCCGAGAACGCGTCGCGTCCGTTGAATTCCGAGCGAATGAAGCCCAGACCGCGGATGAGGTTGCCGCGACCTTCCGGCGACGGGAAGTCAGGAGAGGCGCCGCCGTAGGGGAAGCGCGTCACCGTCACGCCGGGCACGCGCTGCAGTGCCTCGGCCACCGACAGGTCGGGTAGGCTCGTGACGTCGGAAGCGGTAATGGAGTCAACGAAGGTATCGGCGTTGCGCTTGATCTCGACGGCCGTCTCGAGCGAAGCACGGATACCGGTAACGATAATGGTTTCGAGCTTTTCTTCCTCCGCTGCCGCGGCGACGTTCTGCGTCTGTGCCCCGGTGGCTTGCGCCGAGGCTGCGCCGGCGACTGCGAGAGCCAAGATCCCCGAGACGCTGGCCAGCGCGCCCTTTCTGACTTCTCTTTGCATCTAGCATCCCCCTGGATTGTTGTGTTGTCCCGCTCCGGAGACCGGGTTCTATGTCTATTGCATAGTCATCCGGGCAAGACGGCGGGATCGTACTCTCGGCCATCGCAATTTCGCAAGTAAAACGACGCGTCACACGAAAGAACCCGACCACCGCCCTTGCGGACACCCTGGACTCGTGCTCCATTTCGGCGCAAGTGGCCGTTTTTTCAGGCTCGGAAGGGGGGTCTCATACCAAATTTGTCATCAATGGCTATATCAATAGGAATGCCATCGATGGCATCTCAACAGGGGTAGGCGGCACTCAGCGGTTGACTAGCCACCTTTTGGCACCGCAACGCGCGCGGGGCTGCGCGCGACCCGGGCGCCGCACCCTCGCGAACAAGACGCGTTGCCTCATCAAGCCCGCAGATCGCGCGGCTTGGGCCTCAGAAGAGCTGCTCCTCCAAGAGGATCGTCACGAAACGCACGCCGGCGGCGCCCTGCTGCCCGATTCGCTCGAAGGGACTCTGGCCGTCGAGCCGTGGATGACTCGCGCGCAGCCACTTGTTGCGCAACTGCGGGTGCTCGGGATAGAGCATCGACAAGTAGCGATAGATTTTCAGCAAGGCGCGGGCGCGCTCGGCAAGCTGCGTCGAGTCTGCGAGCTCGCCGCGTTCGCGCATCATGCTCAACACGCCGCTCTCTTCGGCACGCAGCCCAAGCAACACGAGCTGATCCGCCTCTGAGAGCTGCCACTGGTCGAACAGCTTGCTGAGCGCCTTTGCGAGCATGCGTCGATCCTGCGCGGCGGGACGGTTGTTCGCATCGAATGGTGTCGTCATCGCTTCACTCCTCAAATCGAACTCGCGCGGCATCAAGGTTTTTCGGCAACTTCGCCAACCACGAGGGAACCCGCACCGCTGCACCCCGTTTTCTGAGAAGCGCGAATCACGCGCTACGGAGCGATCATCGATGCCCAAGACGCGTACGGTCCCGGTCGCGCAGCCGCGCGCCGCCAAATGGTGGCTCGGCGACGATGATGCGGACTGCCCGCACTGCGGCTTGCCCTACTGCAACGAGACCGAACGTCGTTGTCCTGACTGCGACGGCCCGTGCTGCATGCACTGCGCGACAGCAGCGGAACATCGCGGCCGGTGTCCGGAGTGCGCGACAGCAGCCGGACGACATACGGCCGGAAGGCAGACCAGGAGCGCTCGCCGATGAAGCGTGCGTTGTGGAAAGGACGGCTCGTCGTGGCCGAGCACGCAGTGCCGGTCAAACTGTATGCAGCCGTCGAAGACCGCAAGGTGCGCTTTCGCTTGCTCCACGCGAAGGATCACGCACCGGTCGAGCAACGCATCGTGCGCAAGAGCACGGGCGAGGACGTCGCGCGCGAGGCGCGGCGCAAGGCGTATCCCATCGACCGTCATACCGCCGTGATTCTACAGCCCGACGAATTGGCAGGGCTCGAGCCGCCCGCCGCGCGCGAGCTCGACGTGTGCCGTTTCGTCGACGCCGCATTGCTCAACGATCAGTGGTACGACCGCCCCTACTACCTCGGACCCGATGGCGATGCAGCGCGCTACCTCGCGCTCGCCGAGGCGCTCGGCAAACAACATATGGTCGGCATCGCGCGCTGGGTCATGCGCAAGAAGCGCTACCTCGGGGCTCTCTATCTCGACGGCGCGCACCTCATGATCTCCACGCTTCGCCGCGCGGAGCAGGTCGTCTCCTTCTCGCAGGTCGAGATCCCGAAGGCACAGGCGCCGCGCCCGAGCGAGCTCGAGCTCGCCAAGCAACTCATCGAGTCGATCAGCGGCGACTTCGAGCCGCAACGCTGGCACGACGAGCATCGCGAACGCCTCGAAGCCTTGATCGCCGCGAAGCTCTCAGGGCGCAAGGTTGTGGCGTTCAAACCGAAGGCGCGCGCGCCGCAGTCGGGTCTCACGCAAGCGTTGCAAGCAAGCCTGGCACGAGCGCGGGAGCAGGACGTTGCCTAGCCGTGCGCGTTCCAATGGTAGCTCGCACTCCGCGCGTCGACGCGCCGCGGACTCGGTCGACGTGCCGGTGCGTTCGTTCTGGTCGGGCACGATCGCCTTCGGACTTGTCAGCATTCCTGTCGATCTGCTCGCAGCCACGCGCCCGCGCCAGACGTCGATGAAGCTCGTCGACGCCGACGGACATGCCCTGGGACGACGCTTTCGGTGCGCGAAAGACGGCAAGGAGCTCGATCAGGACGATCTCGTGCGTGGCTTCGAAACATCGTCAGGCGAGCTCGTTCCCATCTCGGACGAAGAGATCGAGGCAGCGTCACCCGAGGCGTCGCGCGATATCGAGCTGCATCGATTCGTGCCGTTCGAACAGATTCCGCGCGCGTTCTACGTGCGTTCGTATTTCCTGGCGCCCGCGGGCCGCTCGGCAAAGGCTTACGTGCTGTTGGCGAAAACGATGGAACGCACGCAGCGCGTTGCCATCGGCTCGTTCGTAATGCGAGGCGAAGCCCATCTCGTTGCCGTCTTGTCGGACAACGGCGTGCTGCGCGCAACGACGCTGCGCTATGCCGATGAGCTGCGCAGCCCCAAGGACATCGGCTTGACGAAACCGAAGAAGAAGGCGGCTGCAGCGCAGGTGCGTCGCTTTACGCAGGCCATCGAAGGATTGATGCGCAAGACGCTCGACATCGCCGAGCTCGAAGATCGGCAAGCCGAGTCGCTGCGCTCGCTCGCCGAGCGCAAGCGCGAACACGGCAAAGACGTAATCGCTTTGCGTGGACTCGTCGATGCCGAGGAGCCGGAAGGGAGCGCCGAGATCATCGATCTCACGGACGCGCTGCGAAAAAGCCTGTCCCGCAAGACCCGCGTCGCGACGCAAGACGCTTCTGCGCCGCGTGAGCAAGCTGCGTCGGTGCGCAAGATCGGCCATGCACGCGCGAAGCGCAGTGCCGCGACGCGCGATCTCGCACGCACGTCGAAGAGCGAATTGCTCAAGCTTGCCGCCGAGCTCGACATTGCCGGCCGCAGCAAGATGGACAAACAAGCGCTCGTCAGCGCGATCCGCAAGGCCGGCTGAGCACTGGCGTGCGCACGCAGATCACTCGAGCGCTCGACGATTGCGCTTCGGTCGACGCGGCTTGCGACACGCCTTGCGCCGCCCATACGCTCGCGCCTAGATCTGCTGCAGGAGAGACGAGATGAGCTTGCGTCGTCGCGAATTCCTCGAAGCCATCGGATTGGTTGCCGTGCTTGGTCAGCTTGCTCTGCCGGCGCATGCCGCCGACGCACCCAAGTTGAAGATCGGCGTGATCGGCTCGGGCAATGTCGGCACGGCGATCGGCAGCGTCTGGGTGGCCCGCGGCCACGAAGTGATGTTCGCTTCGCGCACGCTTGCGAACGATCGTGCGCTTGCCGCGAAGCTGGGCGCCGATGCGCGCGCGGGCACGCCGCTCGAAGCGGCACGGTTCGGCGACGTGTTGCTGTTGGCAGTGCCGTACCGAGCGCTGCCGGAGCTCGGCGAGCAGCTTGGTTCTGCGCTGCAAGGCAAGATCGTGATCGACGCCTGCAACCCCTTCCCTTCGCGCGACGGCGAGATCGCCGAGCGCGCCCGCGAGCTTGGCGCCGGCCTCATGTCCGCAAAGCTCCTCCCGGGCGCGCGCATCGTGCGCGCGTTCAATGCCATCGGCGCAGCCCGCATGGGCAGTGCCCACCAAACGCCCGGCGCGATCGGCATGCCGATCGCGGGCGACGATGCGGAGGCCATTCGCATCGCCTCGGCGCTCATTCGCGAAATCGGTTACGAGCCGGTCCTCGTCGGCGGTCTCGAAATGGGCAAGTACCTCATGCCAGGCACGCCGCTCGCCGGCGAGCGCTCGCCCGAAGAGATCAAGCGCATCGTCGCAACGCTGTACCCGTAGAGATAGCGCCATCGCAATCGAGCCGACTCGCTGTCGGATCGATGCGGCTTCGTTCGTCCTTCGCGGACCCGTTCAATCGAAGGAGCCGAGCATGGCCAAAGTGAAGGTATGCGCGTTTTCGCTGTCGCTCGACGGCTTCGGCGCCGGACCGGAGCAAAGTCTGCAAGCGCCCCTCGGCATCGAGGGCGAACGCATTCATCAGTGGATGTTCGAGACGCGCACGTTTCGCACGATGGTCGGCGAAACGGGCGGGGCGCAAGATGCCGACGACGACTTCGTCAGGCGCAGCTTCGACAATGTCGGCGCCTGGATCATCGGCCGCAACATGTTCGGCCCCGTGCGCGGCCCGTGGCCGGATGACACCTGGCGCGGCTGGTGGGGAGACAATCCGCCGTTCCACACGCCCGTGTTCGTGCTCACGCACTACGAGCGTCCGTCGCTCGTGATGGAAGGCGGCACGACGTTTCACTTCGTCACCGACGGAACCCACGACGCGCTCGAGCGGGCGCGACGCGTCGCGGGCACACGCGATGTGCGCATCGGCGGCGGCGTGGCAACCATTCGCCAGTACCTCGCAGCGGGCCTCATCGACGAGCTGCATCTGGCCATCGTCCCGACGCTGCTGGGACGCGGCGAAACGCTGCTCAACGGACTCGATCTGGCGGCGGCCGGCTTTCGCTGCACGGAGCACGTCGCAACGAGCCGCGCCTTGCACGTCGTGCTCGCGCGCTGAAATGCCGGCGCAGCATCGGCACGCACGTCGGGCGTGAGGGCACGCTCCCGATGCGACCCCGAGCAAAACGGGACTGGTGGGCCTGGCAGGATTCGAACCTGCAACCAAGGGATTATGAGTCCCCTGCACTAACCGTTGTGCTACAGGCCCCGGGGGTATGCTGCGATTCTAGCTTCTCTGCAGACGGCGCTGCGACGCGTTCGCAGCACGGAGCGGATACGCTGGCAGGATGGGAACGACGCATTCTTGCGTGAGCGTCGCGATTTTACAGTCGCGGCGTGCACTTCGCACGCCGCGACTGAGCGAGCGGCAGTCTCGCTACTGACGCTGCGAGCGCTTCGCTTCGAGCTCTTCGAGCAGTTGATACCGCGCGCGCCGCACATCCGGCGCAAGCTGCGTCTCGGCAGCGATGGTCAGGCGTGGGAACGTCTCATCGCTGTGGTACGCCGACCATTGCGGCAAGCCTTCACCGTTCGGATTGCCCGTTTTGATGAAGTTCACGAAGTAGCCCTGCAAGAGCCGCGAGACCTTGCGATCGTCCTCGGTCCATGCGTACACGTCGTTGAGATCGAGATTGCCCATCGCGTACTCGATCTCGGCCGAGTGCACGGCGCCGTTCGGCACGGGCGCCTGCGGATTGGCGCGTTGCGCCGGACGCGGATGCGCGTAGTAGTAATAGAACGCGGGCTTGCCGCTCGTGCGGCCATGCAAATCGACCCACTTCCAAGTCGCGTGACTCAAGAAGAGATCGCTCGCAAGCTCGGTCGCCGATTCCATCACCTGCTCTGGCGTCGCGGCCGGATAGAGCGCCTCCACGCGGCTTGCATCCTCGCCGTAAATCGCTGCGAGCGCCTGCTTGTAGTTTTCCACCGTCGGCTCGCGGTTCTGCAGCAGCGCGCCGAACCACGACTCGAGCGAGTTCGTACCGGCCAGCAACGGCACCTTGGCCTGCTCGCCCGCCGCGTAGATCTCTGCGGGCGATTTCGCGAAGAAGTAACCGTCGAGGACGACCGGCGGCATGACCCAAGTTGCGGTTGCCTCGAGCAGCTGCTCGGCCGGCACCGCGCGCAGCTCCGCGAGCGACTTCGCACCGAGCGTTTCCGCGAACTTCACGCCGTTTTGCTCGGCAACCTCCAACGGCATGAGCTGCCCCATCATCGCGCCGCTCTCGCCGATCGCGCCGGCGATGAGATCGCGCGAGAGCGGCGAGGCCATCTGCGCGCTCACCGAGAACGATCCTGCCGACTCGCCGGCAATCGTGACGCGTGCCGGATCGCCGCCAAAGGCCGCGATGTTCTCGCGCACCCATTTGAGCGCCGCATGTTGATCGAGCAGCGTGTAGTTGCCCGATGCCTTATAGGGACTTTCCTGCGACAGCTCCGGATGCGAGAACTGGCCGAAGATGCCGAGACGATAATTGAACGTCACCGTGACGATGCCCTGCTGCGCCATGCTCGCGCCGTCGTAGCGCGGCTCCGAGCCGTCGCCCGAAGCGAAGCCGCCGCCGTAGATGTACACGAGCACCGGCAGCTTCTCATTGTTGCTCTGCGCGGGCGTCCACACGTTCAAGTAGAGACAGTCTTCGCTCATCTTGCTCGCGCGAAACACCATGTCGTCGAAGAGCGGCCGTTGCATGCAGCGCGGACCGAACTCAGTCGCCTGGCGTTCGCCCTGCCAGCTCTCGACCGGCTGCGGCTCGCGCCAACGCAGCTCACCGACCGGCGGACGCGCATAGGGAATGCCCTTGAAGATGCGCACGCCTTTCTCGGCATCCTCGATCCCGACGATGGTGCCGTTCGCGATCTTCACGCGCGTACCGTCGACGGCAGGCGCGCTACAAGCGGCAAGGCCGATGACAATCGACGCCGGCACGAGCGTGCGGCGCAGAAGCGTTCCGAGCATGGCAACCCCCTGAGCTGTTGTTGTTGGAATTCGGCGAAGCCTAGTTTGCGCGACGTGCCTTGAAAAGTGGCCGCCGAGAACGTGTATACGCAAGCATCTCACAAGCGCGGCGCACACGCCCGCGGCTAGGCCGCTCAGAATCGCTGCCTGACGAGCGCAGCAAGCCGTTCGGGCAAACGATCGTCCTCGAGCACTTCGCCGTGACACGGCACGAGCCGCGTCGGACGATCCGCTGCGATCTGCGCAAGCAGCCACTCGCGATAGGCACGCCGATCCTTTGCCAGATACTTAAAGGTGGCGCTGATCGCCAACCCCGGCCCCACGCGGAGCGCCCGCGCTACTAGGCCGAGCACACCGGACGGCAAGTGCGGCAGGTTGACGAAAGCATCGCCGACGATCCACGTGCAGCGGTCCGCTGCGCGCACGCTGAGCCACGCTTCGCCGTTGCCGACGCCCGGCGGCTCGAGCAGCGCAATGTGTGCAGGCAGCCATGCCGCGAGCAAGCGAAGATCCTGGAGGGACAGCTGCGTCTTGCGCTTCACGCGCACGAATGCACGGTCGGATACGACGATCGGCGCTTCCGGAAAGGCGGCTGAATGCTCGCGCAGACCGAGAGTGTGATACGCATTCGGTGCAAACAGAATCGGACGACCGAATGCGCGCAGTTGCTCGAGCGCCGCCTCGCCGGCTCGCGGCACCGGGCTGTACACGCACACGCGCTCATTGCCCAATGCGACGGCAACGGCACGCAACGACAGCGCACCATGCCGACGTTGCAGCTCCCAGACGTCGGCGAGCCCTGCGACTTTCTGCCAATCGGTGGACGAACGAACAGGTTGGGTTGGCGTGCTCATGTGCAATACTTCGACGCCGATACGTGACCGGCCGCTCCTTCGATGACGGCAAGCGTACGGCAAGAGGCGCCGGCAGGACCACGAATCATCCCAGCCGTTCCGTTTCAACCGCTGCCCGATACTTGCCAGCGCAATGAATACCTCGGCCGACCGGTCTGTTGCATTGACCGGCACTCGCACAGACCGCGAGCAGCGGCGGTTCGAGGCCCTGTGCGCGCCCGTCAAGCCCGACCTGTTGCGGTTCCTGTTCTGGCTGTGCCGAGATCGCCCATTGGCGGAGGACCTCATGCAGGAAACGCTGCTGCGCGCCTGGAAATCCTTCGCGTCGCTGTCCGACGAGGCCGCCGTGCGCTCATGGCTCATCACGATCGCCCGGCGCGAATACGCGCGCACCTTCGAGCGCAAACGCTTGTCGCTCGTCGACATCGACGCGGCCTTGGAAGCCGATCGCGCCTCGTTCGCCGTCGAAGACGATCACGATATTCGCGAAATGCGGCGCGCCATCCTTGAGCTCGACGAAATCTATCGCGAGCCGCTCGTCTTGCAGGTGATGCTCGGCTACTCCACGGACGAAATCGCACGCCATCTCGGCATCAGCCTGCCGGCCGTGCTCACGAGGCTGCACCGAGCGCGGTACGCGTTGCGCAAGCACATGCTCGGCAACGCGGCCGAGGAGGACGCCAGCGCATGAAATGCCACGAGTTTCGCGCTGCGGTCGCAGCAGAGCCGAGCGCAGCAACACCCGATGTGCTCTCCCATGCAGCACAATGCGATGTCTGTGCGGCCTATCGCGAGCAGATGCTCGAGATGGATCGGCTGATCCACAAGGCGCTTGCGATTCCGCTCGACGATCGCAGGGCCGCCTCGCCGAAAACGCAGCAGCGCGCTACGTTCGCGCGTTGGCAGATTGCCGCCAGCCTGGTCGCTGCAACCGCGCTCGCGACGTCGATCTGGGTCGCATCGACACGCGAATCCCTCGCCGAGCACGTCGTCCGCCACACCGAGCGCGAGGCATTTGCGCTCGAGCGCAGCGACGAACGCGTCACCGACGCTAAGCTGCACGACGTACTGGAGGCAGCGGGATTGAGGCTACGCGCGGAGGTTGCCGACGTGTCCTATGTGGCGAACTGCCGCTTCCGCGGACACCTCGCACCGCATCTCGTCGTGCAAACGCCGCAAGGCCCGGTGACGGTGCTCGTGCTCATTTACGAGCAACCGACACGCTCGACCAGGCGCTTCGCCGAAGGCGGCTACGAGGGCGTGATCGTGCCCGCTCCGCGCGGCGTCCTCGCCGTGCTTGGTCAGGACGCGCCCGTGCAGGCAGTAGCGACCACACTGCTCGGCGCGCTTGAGTATCACTGATCGCAGTGCGCTACCTCGCAACGCCGAACAGCGCCCCCGAGCTCAGCCCGCAAAACAAAAAGGCCCTCCCTCGCGAACGAGGGAGGGCCTTTGCTCGCATGGAGCTTACTTGAGCAGGTCTTGGGCGGCGTGGACGAGGAAGATGTAGCTCGACGCCAGATTGACCACGTACTCGTTCTCACCCCAGAGGAACGGCCAGTCTTCCTTGTTCTCCGGGAAGTCCGGCTTGAGGATGAGCACGCCCGGCACGATGCCGCCCGCGATGAACGAGAAGTCCGCGCGGTTGTTGCCGTAGGCCACCATCTTCGAGCGCGCGCCCACGCCGGAGACGAACGAGATGTTCGAATCCGGATGCGTGCCGTACAGATAGTCGAGCCCGCGGATCGTCGCGTCCTTCGTGAACAGATCCGGGAACGCCTTATGCAAGTAGTAGTTCGTCGTCGCATAGCCGATGACGAAGCCGTTGCCGGCCCAGCCGCCGCGCGTGATCGGCACGCCGAATGGATTGTCGCCGACGAAGCGCTTCGACTCCTCGGCGAAGCGCGCTGCGCGCTTCTTCACCTTGGCGGCGAAGGACTTGCTCATGTACGGCATCGCCTTGATCGCGGCGACGACGTTCAGCATGAAGCGCTCTTCGATCGACGGCCAGAGCTCCTCGATGCGCTTCGCGTACTGCTTGTCGCCGGTGGCGATCAAGAGCTCGACAGCCGCATTCAGCTCTTCGTCCTTCGGATGACCGCCCGTCGTGTTGCCGTAGCGGAACAGGTTCGGCTCGCGGCTGCGCTCGAACTCCCAGACGCGCTTGGCCGTCTGCAGGCATTCCTCGGCGAGCTCGTCGTTGTAGCCGCGCAGCGCACGGCTGGCCGCCGCCAGCGCTGCCGCCGAACCGTAGTTGAGCGCGGTGGTCGCCGTCGTGAACGCCCAACGATCGTCAGGCGGCGAATCCGGATCCGACGGATCGTGCACCTTGTTGTCGGTCTTGGTCACCGCATCGCCGAGATGCGTGTACTGGCCGAGATCCGGTTCGACGATGCCGGGGATTGCATGGCCGAACACGCGATGCTGCGCGAGCAGGAACAGCGTGCCGTGCTCGATCTGCTGCAGGATGTCCGGCACGCCGTCGGGCTGGTGCAGCTCGACGTGACGCTTCTTCTGATCGACCGTCGTCTCGTCGCGCTCGGGACGGAAACGCTCCCAGACATCCACGAGGCCGCGCACGACGTCGTACTGGGTCTGCGTGCGCAGATCGAAGTCGCCGGCGTCATACCAGCCACCGATATTGAGCCCCGGAATGTGCTCGCCCGGCGCGAACGGCGAATCCGTCTCGGGACCCATCTTGTACAGATCGAAGTGCTCGTGATTCGGCGGCGCCTGACGCGCATCGTCCAAGTGCGAAGCGCCGTGCCACACGCGATACGCCTCGTTCACGAACATGTGATCCATCTGCACCGGCAGGAACACATCGAGCGTCGCGTGCCAGGTCGTGGCGAACACGTCGCGCGCGATGCGGAACGCATTGGTGCGTTGCCCCGCCGCTTCGATGACATAGAGACCGGGCTCGCGCACGTTCGTGAAGTCGAACGTGTAGTAGTCGTAACGCAGGTACTCGCCCCAGCGCTTGGCCTCGCCGCTCGCAGCGACGCTCGTCGTGCCGTCGGCAGCGACTTTCAGCACGCGCACCGTACCGGGCGCGGCCGCGTTACGGTCCATTTCGATGATCGCGGTCTTATTCTGATCGGGGTGATAGCCGACTTGCGAATGCGCAATCATCGCGGGACGCGTCCAGTTGGGCAGCGTGCTCGCTTCGAGCCGCCATTCGACCGCCGTGCCTTGCACGCCGGCAGGAATCGGCGTGCGCACGACGAACCAGCCGTTCTGGGCCTGATTGCGCCCGTCGAGCAGCTGGAGCTCGCCTTGCCGCGTCTCGATGCTGACGCGCCGCGCAGGATCTTCCGGCGCGAGCACGAGCTTGCTGCCCGTCGCAAAGGGCAGCCGCAACACCTCGCCCGATGCATCGCGTCCCGTCGGACCGGTCGGATAGAGCGGGAACGTGCCGCTCTTGTCGTCGATCAGGTAGGTCTTCGTGAAGTAAGCCGAGGGCAGGAATTCGAGATTGAGCCCGGCTTTGCCTTCGAGCTCCTTCGGCAGCGGTCGATCGAGCACGACGCGCAGCGCCACGCCGTCGCCGCTCGGCTCGGCGCGGATCGTGTACTCGAAGTCGTACTGGGGATACGCAAGGCGCGCTTCGATCGCATTCTGCTCGCGCAGGACCTTACGCTCTTTGAGCTCCGGCACGGGATCCCATTGCTCGGGCGTCGGGCTCAGGCGCACATCGCCGTTCGTGGCCGTGCGCACGCCATGGTGAATGAGCTCGATGCCGGCAATCTTGGAATCGCTGAAATTGCCGTCGTACCAATTACTGAAGACGAGCACATCCAGACCGCGCTTGGTGAAGTACTCGCGATCGTTGAGCTCGAGTGCCGCAGCGGAAACGCCCGAGCATGCGCACGCGAGCACGAACGCCGAGGTGGCCGAGCGGGCAAGGCTCGCCAGCCGACGCGTAGAAAGCCAGCCAGAAGAATTCATCAAGTGCTTACCCCACAAGTCGATCGTCGTTGTCGCGAGCGGGCGAAGATACCCGCTCGGAAGGCGTGAGAGTAGTCGCCAATGAAAAGAGTTCCAAAGGACATGAAAAACGCGCCTGAGCGAACCGCCCAGGCGCGTTTCTGTCTGCGGCGCTGGCCCGCGCCCGCCTGACAGCCGGACTTAAGGAATGGCGAACTCGGGATCAACGACCGCCCAGAAGGCGAGCTTGGGATTGCGATCCCGGTCGAAGAGCAGCGGCCAGTTCGTGCGCGAGACAGGCCAGCCGTTCAGCCACGTATGCGCGTCATGGACGCCCCACGTGGTCACCGCGTCGAGCGAGTACTCGCGGAACAAGGCGAACAGATCCCGGTAGAGCTGCGCCTGCTGCGACACCGCGCTTTGCGGCACGTCGGCGAACGATGCGCCGTAATTGGCCGCGCACGGCGGAATGCGCTGGAGCACGAAGCACTCGCCCGGGTCGGCGTAGATCGACACATCGAGCTCGGTGATGCGATTGGCCTTGCCGCGGTTCGCCACCGTCTTGAGAGCCGCCTCGACATCGGCAACTTGCGCCGTACGCTGCAAGTGCATCTGATGCCCGACGCCGTCGACCGTGACCTCGTCGGTTTCCTCGATGTAGTCGATGATCGCAAGCACCTTGGCCAGCTTCGCCGGATTCTCGGTGCTGTAATCGTTGATGAAGAGCCGCGCATTCGGATCCGCCGCCCGCGCAGCTTTGAATGCGATGCGCACATACTCGCGCCCGTCTCCGCCGTTCGCGCTGAATGCCTGATACCAAGGACTGTTGACGCGGAAGGTCTCGCCGTCGAGATCGCTCGCCACTTCGTTCACGACGTCCCACGAGCTGACCCGTCCCTTGTAGTACGTGACGACCTCGGTGATGTAGGCAACCAGTCGCTGCTGCACGATCGCGCGGTAGCTGGGATCGTTCCGATCGCCTGCGAAGAACCAGTCGGGCGCGGTTTGATGCCACACGAGCGTGTGGCCGTGCACCTGCATGCCGTTCGAGACGGCGAAGTCGACGATGCGATCGCCCCGCTGGAATTGGAAGCCATCGCTGCCGACCGCATACGGATCGTTGGGCGCGATCGTGCTCGGCTTCATTGCATTCTCGGCGGTGAGGCTGCTGTAGTGCTTGAGGAGCAGCGCGCGGTCGCGATCGTCGTCGAGCTGCTCGGGCTCGATGGCCGCGCCGATCGGGAAACTCTCGGCGAAGACGTCACGCAGTGCCGGCGCAGTGGACGGATTGGGCAGTTGCGGCGTGTTGGGCGAAGGCGACGGATTCTGCGGCGTGGGCGAGGTGGGCGACGAGTCGCCTCCTCCACCACCTCCGCCGCCGCCACCGCAAGCGGCGAGGAGCAAGCCGACTACGACCATCCCGGCGATGCGAAGAGTGCGTGTGCGATTCATGAAATCCCCCATTCATCTCGCCATCGTCACGCCAGGCGCGGATATGCCGCCGCGCCGTGCGCCCGCAGGGTTGGGCTGGTGGCGACCGATCCGCCGTAGCGTCCGATAGTGCTTTTTGTCTTTATGTATCTGTTTGATTGAATGGCCCGGCCTCGCGCACACGCACGAGGCCTCGCTGTCCACGCAAGTGTGTGGATTTCCGGGGAGATGTCAACAACGGACATTTAGGCTCCCGGCGGCCCGCGCGCGCGGCCTCACAAATGAGCAGCCGCCGGATCCTTCGCTAGAGCAGCGCATCCATGATCAGCACGCCGATGATGCCGACGACGCCGACGATGCCCTCCATGAGCGTCCACGACAGCAGCGTCTCCTTGAGGCTCAAGTTGAAGTACTCCTTGAACATCCAGAAGCCCGAGTCGTTGACGTGCGAGAGCATGAGGCTGCCCGCGCCGATCGCCAGCACCATCAGATTCGGATCGGCGCCCGTTGCAGCCACGACCGGCGCCATGATGCCGGCTGCCGTCAAACCTGCCACGGTAGCCGAACCGAGGCTCACACGGATCACGGTCGCGATGATCCAGCCGAGCAAGAGCGGATTGACGGAAAGCCCCGTGAGCGCGTTCGAGATCGCCTCACTCACGCCGGTGTCGACGAAGACCTGCTTGAGCGCGCCCGCGCCTGCAATGATGAGCAGGATCACCGCAATATCCTTCACCGCGCCGCTGTAGTGATCCATCAAGGCTTGGATCTTCATACCGCGGCCGAGACCGAGCGTCACCGTCGCAACGAGCAGCGCCACGAGCATGACGACGAACGGATCGGCGATGAACTTGAAGAACCCGTGCAGCAGTGTGCCTTCCGGCGCCAACCCCGGCAGCGCCGCCGATCCTGCAATCATCACGACCGGCAAGAGCGCCGTCGCAAAGCAGTTGAACGCACCGGGCAGCTGATCTTCCGGCATGTCCTGCGGCACGAAGAGCTCGGGCAGCTTCGACTGCGCATTGCGAAAAGCGCGCGCGAACACGGGCCCTGCGAGAATCATCGCGGGCACTGCCACGACCAAACCGTAAATCAATGTGGTCGACATGCTGGCACCGAACATCGGCACCATCGCCGTCGGCGCGGGGTGCGGCGGCAGATAGCCGTGCGTCACCGACAAGGAAGCGAGCAGCGGCACGCCCAAATACACCGCAGGCAGCTTCGAGTAATACGCCACGGAGAAGACGAGCGGCACGAGCAGCACGAAGCCGACGTTGTAGAAGAGCGGAATGCCGACGATGAAACCGGTGAGCATCAATGCCCACGTGATGCGCTTCTCGCCGAACCACCTCATCAGCACCGACGCGATCTTCTGCGCCGCACCGCTTTGCGCGATGAGCTTGCCGAACATGGCGCCCAAGCAAATGATCGCAACGAGCGAGCCCAGCATGTCGCCGAGGCCCTTTTGAATCGAGCCGGGCAGGCGTTCGAGCGGCAGCCCGAGCACGTAGCCCGCGAAGATCGAAGTGAGCAAGAAGGCGAGGAAGGGATGAATCTTGCCCCAGCTGATGAGCAGCACGAGCAAGACGATCGAGGCGAACACCCAGAAAAGTTCCACTTGGATCCCTCGTTGTTTGTCTCGTTGTTTGTTATGCGTGCGCGGATCCGCTCCCCCGCGCTTCTTCGGGGGCCAAAGAGTAACAGCTTGAGCCCCGATGGCTAGAGGGTCATCGATAAAGATTCGTCATACGAATGCGCTCGCGCAGCGGCGCCAGGCTGCGCGTGTTCCGCCTGCGATTCGGGCTGCGCAAGTGCGGCCTGTTCCGGCAGCCCGAGACGTCCGAGTAGCGGCAGCTTGAGCGCCGGCGCTCGCGCATCGACACCGAGCGTCAAGCCGAGCACGTTGAGCTCGAGGCCTTCTTCGAGACCTGCGAGCACGCCGACGATGCCGAAGAGATTGAATTGTCCGCCGGTACCGCTCGGCGCGCGCTCGACCGGACGCCAACCGAGATAGTCCTTGCCGATCGCCGTCGGCGGCAAATCGACGCGCAGCTCCGGCACGGCCCGCAACACGTAAGCCGTGAACGTATTGGAGTTCGGCCCTGGCCAAACGCGGTAACGATCCGCGTACGGATACTGCGCCACGGCGCGTTCGATGCGATCGATCATCTCCTCGACCATCGGCCCGCGCATCTCGCGCAGGAGCTCGGGCTTGTTGCCGAACCAGTACGCATCGGCAGCGCGCTCATGTACCACGACGGCTGTGCCGGTGCGCCGCAAGCGATAGCCGATCACTTCGTAGACGGTGTAGCGTTCGGCGCCCGCGCGCTTGACCGCGATCCACGTGTGCACGCCGAAATAGCCGCGCCATCCGACGGCGCGCGCCGCATAAACTTGCACGACAGGCTCGGGCGTCGTTGCCGGATCCGGCGCAAGGCCGGCCGGCTCGCGCGACGCCGTTCGCCAATCGCCTGCTGAAATTTGCTCGGAGAACGCCAGATAGCCGCACGCGATCGCAACGTACGCAATCACCCACAGCAACAGCGTCTTGGCCTTTCTATACATGCGTGGTGAATATGCCGGATGATCGCCAGCGAGGCCACTGGTATGCTGGCTCGAGCGCCGACAGTCCGCACGAACGCGCGATCGAGCCGTCGAGAGCCATGATCCACAACATGCCCGCCGCACGCACTCGCCTCGTCGCAGGATGCGCACTCCTCGCCGCAGCGTTGAGCGCGAGCAGCAGCTCGCAGCCGACGGCGAGCGAGCCGCAAGAACACGCCGAATTCCAGTTCGTGCGCCTTGCCTACAGCTCGAGCAGCTCGTTCTTCCAGCGACGCGAGCGTTGGCTCACCGATTGGCCCGAGGCGGAGCATTACCTGTTGGGCGGCGTGCGGCGCCTGACGCGCATCAATGCCGCGCGCGAAGGCATCTACATGTCGATCATGGACGAGCGCCTCTTCGACTACCCTTGGCTCTATGCCGTCGAAGTCGGCGGCTGGGAGCTGAGTGAGGAAGAAGCCGCTCGCTTGCGTGACTATCTGCTGCGCGGCGGTTTTCTAATGGTCGATGATTTCCACGGCAGTCGCGAGTGGGCCGGCTTCGTCGAATCGATGCGCCGCGTCTTTCCGGATCGCACCATCGTCGACGTGTCGATCGAAGATCCGATCTTCCATGTCGCCTACGACATCAACGAGCGCACGCAGATTCCCGGCATTCAATTCATCTACACCGGCGTGCCGTACGAGCAGGACGGCGTCGAGCCGCAGTGGCGCGGCATCTACGACGATGAGGGCCGATTGATGGTCATCATCAATTTCAACATGGACCTAGGCGATGCCTGGGAGCACGCGGACGTGCCAGAGTACGCGCTGCAGTACACCACACGCGCGTATCAATACGCGATCAATTACATCTTGTACGCGATGACGCACTGATCGGGCGCTGGACCGAATCAGGGCTACGGACTACAGGCTACGGGCTACAGTCAGACAAGGGCTGTGCTTGCCGCGCTCTCCCTGACGCGACGCTGCACATGCATATTCCGTGACCCGGGGCGTCCAGCATCTTTTTCTACAGCCGAGAGCCTACAGCCTCATGGAACTTCTCCCACACCGCCGCGTATTCGTAACGGTCGGCGCACTGGAGTTCCTACATGAAACGCGTCATTGCCATCGCTACGCTCGTGCTGATCGCACCGCATGCACACGCTTTCGAGTGGCGCGCGTTCGAATGGCGCGTCGGCGTGGCGTATGTGAGCGGACTGAGCGACGTCACCGACCTCTATGAGCAAAACTTACGTATCGAAGGTCTGAACGCCGACGTCGATCTCAAAGTGCCGCTTGGTCTCACCGCGGGCCTCACCTACGACTACCCTTCCGGCTTGCGACTCGATGTCACGCTCGGACCCGCCTTCTTCATCGGCGGCGAGGTCAGCTATTCCGAAGTGCCGCTCGCCGCGACGCTCGGCTACAACTTCGACATGGGCGGCGATGCCTCCCCCTTCGTGCGCGCCGGCATCACGCATCATTTCGCAAGCGGCGACTACGAAGCCGGCTCGAATCCAGGATTGTTGGTGGCAGCAGGCTTGGACTTCCGACGCTTGACGATCGAAGTCGCGTTCGATCGATCGGAAGTGGAGTTCGACACGGCGGTGTGCAACGCCAACAACACGGTGTGCACACCGGCGCGCGAGAAACTGAATACGTACGAAGTGATTGCGAGCGTGTTCTGGCGTTTCCGCTGAGAACAGGCCAGGGCTTTGAGCCAGGGCCAAGAGCTAGCTGTAAGCGAGCGGCGCGCCGAGCGCGCCGCCTCACTACAGCCTAGGGCCTACAGTCTTAGGCAATATCGACTGCCCGTCCCGTGCGCGCGGACTCGTAGATGGCGCTCAGGATCTTGACGTCCTGCAAGCCCTCCTCGCCGGAGACCTTCGTCGGCTTGTTCTGGAGGATACTGAGCGCGAACTCATCGAGCTCGTTCGCGAACTGATCGATCTCGCCGAACTTGAGCGACTTACCGTCGCTGCGGGCGCCCCTGAGCCCGTTGTAGTTGAACGCGGGATCGAGACCGAACCAACCGCGATCGGTGTGCGCGCGGAAACGGCCCACCGGCGCCGCATTGAACGTGGTGGCGCAGTAGGCTACGACGCCGCTCGGGAAGATCGCCGTCCAAGCCATCGTCTCGTCGACTTCCTTGAACTTGACCGGATCGGTCTTCGTCTCGGTCGCGAACACGCGCACCGGCTCTTCGCCCGTCAGGTAGCGCGTGGCCTGCAGCACGTAGATACCGACGTCCATGAGCGCACCGCCGCCCGCGAGATCCTTCTTGACGCGCCATTGATCCTGGTCGCCGAGCGGGAAGCCGAACACGCCTTCGATGAACTTGATCGTGCCGAGCTCCTTCGAGCGCGCGATGCGCATGCATTCGAGATGATGCGGCTCGAACTGGCAGCGATAAGCGACGCCGAGCACGCGACCGGCCTTCTTGCAGACGTCGATCATCTGCTGGCAGCGCTCGACGGAAATCTCCATCGGCTTCTCGCAGAACACGTGCTTGCCGGCGAGCGCCGACTTGGTGGCGTGCTCGAGGTGCAGCGCATTCGGCGTCACGACGTACACGATGTCGATGTCGGGATTGTCGGCCATGCGGTCCATCGTGTCGTACGAGTACACGCTGCGGTCCGGCAAGCCGTACTGCTTCTGCCATTTCTTCGCCTTTTCCGGATCGCCGGTGACGATGCCGGCCAGCTTGCAGTGCTTCGTCTTCTTCAGAGCCGGAGCGATTTGATATGTCGACAGCGAGCCCAGGCCGCAAAGCGCAACGCCAAGCTTCTTGTCCGTCGGTTGTGCCAGCGCACTGCCGCCGGCGAAGGGCGCCGCCGCGGCGATCATTGCCGTTTTCATCAGAAAGTCTCGTCGATTGTTGTCGTGCATGGTTATTCGTTCGTTCCGTGCCGGCGAGCAGATTCGGATCGTCGTACAGGATAAAGGATGCACGGCAAGCGCGCACCGCTCGCGTCGATGTCACGCCCACGACGGCGCTCGCATGCAACCGGAGCGCCACGCGAAACACTGCGACGCCGCCGCGCGCTTAGCGTACGCTCATACGCTCGCATCGTGGCAGATGACTACTTGGGGAAGTGTTAAGACTCTTGACGTTCGCCGCCGCCAGGCCGAGCGGCAGCGCGGATCGACGAATCGTGCAGCGCTATGCGCAACGAGCGAGCGACGGGCCGGATCAGCCCGCCGCCTCACCCAGGCAAGGCAATATCGCTAGGTTTCTTGCGACGGCCGCGGAATACGAGTCAACACGCCGTCTGCGGGTGGCAACACGGGCTGCACCTCATCCTGCGCGGCAGGCTGAGTCGCATGCTCGCCTGCTTGAGCATGCTTGCGCCGCCGTGCTTTCACGCGCTGCGTCAGCCCGTAGATATAGGTGTAGAGCACCGGCACGACGAGCAGCGTGAGCAGTGTCGAGGTGATGACGCCGCCGATGACTGCGCGACCCATGGGCGCAAGCAGCTCGCCGCCCGTTCCCGCGCCGATCGACATCGGCAACATGCCGAAGATCATCGCCATCGTCGTCATGACGATCGGGCGCAAACGCACCTGCCCTGCCTCCAGGATCGCCTCGTGCAAGGATTTGCCTTCGCGCAGCGCCTGATTCGTGAAATCGACGAGCAGAATCGCGTTCTTCGTCACCAGGCCCATCAGCATGATGAAGCCGATGATCGAGAATAGATTGAGCGTCGTGCCGGTCAGCAGCAGCGCCAGCAGCACGCCGATCAACGACAGCGGCAGCGAGACCATGATCGCGATCGGTTGCACGAAGCTGCCGAACTGCGAGGCGAGCACGAAGTAGATGAACAGCACCGCCAGGCTCAACGCCACGAGCGCCGACTGCGACAGCTCGCTCATGTTCTGCTGCTCGCCGCCGATCTCGATGCGATAACCCTGCGGCAGCTCCTTCTCGAACGCGCGCGCCACCTTCTCCGCATCTGCGCCGACGTCGCCGGTCGGGCGGCCTTCCGCATTCGCGAAGATCGAGATGCGCCGCTGCATGTTCTGGCGGCGGATCTGCTCGGGCGTCTCCGCGTACACGAGCTCGGCGACTTGTCGCAACGGCACGAGCACGGGATTGCCCGTCTCGTCCAAGCGCGAGCTCGTGAGATAAAGATCGCCGAGGTCGGTGACGAGCTCCCGCTGCTCGCGCGGCAGACGCACGATCACGTCGTAGTCCTGACCGTCGGGTCCCACCCACGTCGAGATCTCGTCGCCGGCGATGAGCGGTCGCAGCGCATTGCCGATATGCGCGGTCGTGATGCCGAGCTCGCTAGCAAGCTCGTTGTTGATACGCACCGCAATCGTGGGCGTAGCACCCTTTTCGCTGCTCTCGAGATCGACGATGCCCGGCACTGTCGCGAGCCGCTTCATCAGCTCCTGCGAGAGCTCGGTGAGCTTCGCGTTGTCGGGCCCCAACACCGAGATGTTCACGGGTTGCCAGCCGATCTTCGCGGTGAGGCCTGCCATGCGATTGACGCGCTCGCGAATCTCGCGCTCGATCTCGGATTGCGGCCGGCGCGGGTGCTCGTTGGGATCGGTCAGACGAATGAACAAGCGCGCGTGGTTGCGCCCCTCATTCGTACCGACCGACGTCAACACGGTCTGCACGCCCTCGACTTGGCGCAGCATCGCCTCGACGTCGCGCACCTTGGCGTCGGTGTACTCGAGGCTGGAGCCGATCGGAGTGTTCACGCGCAGGAAGACGAAACCATCATCGCTCTGCGGCACGAACTCGACGCCGATCTTGGGCACGAGCAGGAAGCCGCCGAAGAACGACAACGCCGCGACCAAGAGCACCAGCGAGCGCGGGCTCAAGCTCGCCCAGCGCGGCAACGGCGCTGCGACATCGCTTGCTCTGCGGCGCGCCCAGCGCGCGAGTCCCGGAATACCGTAGCGGCGCCCGCTCAACGTCCAACGCAGCATGCGGTCGTACCAGCGATGCGCCGCTTCCACGCCGTCTTCGACGCGCTCCATGATGCGAGCGAGCCACGGCGCGCGCTTGAAGCGACCCTCTTTCGGATCCGGCCAGACGGAGGAGAGCATCGGATCGAGCGTGAAGCTCACGAAGAGCGAAACGGCCACCGCCACCGACACCGTGATGCCGAACTGCAGGAAGAACTTGCCGATCGTGCCGCTCATGAAGGCGACCGGCACGAACACTGCGAGAATCGCAAACGTGGTCGCCATGACGGCAAGACCGATCTCCTCCGTACCGTCGAGCGCCGCCTGACGATGGCTCTTGCCCATGTCGGCGTGCCGCACGATGTTCTCGCGCACGACGATGGCGTCGTCGATGAGCAAGCCGATGCAGAGCGACAACGCCATCAACGTCATGAAGTTGAGCGTGAAGCCGAAGAAGTGCAGCACGATGAATGTCGCGATCACGGAGATCGGCAGCGTCAACGCGGTGATGATCGTCGAGCGCCACGAGTGCAGGAACAGGAACACGATGAGCACCGTGAGCACCGCACCTTCGATGATGGTGCGCTTGACGCGATCGAGCGACGCTTCGATCCATTCGGCATCGGACCACACCGTTGCGATCTGAATGTCCTCGGGCAGACGCTCTCTCAGCTCCTTGACGGCCTCTTCGATCGCCTTGCCGGTCTGCACGATATTCGACTGCTGCATCCGGTAGACGTAAATGGACACGGAGGGGCGTCCATCGGTGCGCGAGATCGACGTCTCTTCCGCCTCGCCGTCGACGATCTCAGCCACCTGATTGAGGTATACGGGCGCGCCGCCTTGATTGGCGACGATGATGCGGCCGAAAGCAGCCGGATCCTTGATCTTGCCTTCCACGCGCACGAGCCGATCGCTCGCGCCGTGCGTGATGATGCCGGCGGGCAAGTCCTGATTAGCGGATTGGATGGCCGAGACGACCTGATCGACGCCGATGCGATAGCTCTGCAGCGCATCGGGTCGCAGGAAGATCTGCACTTGCCGCTCGACGGAACCGCCCGTCCAGATATGGCCCACGCCATAGGTGTTCTCGAGGCGCTTGACGATCTGCTGCTCGACGATCGTGGATACCTCGCGCATGCTGCGCGTGGTCGAATAGACCGTCAGGGTGACAACGGGCTCTTGGCTGCCGTCGGTGGATGCGCGCGTGATCTGCGGATCGCGCACGTCGCGCGGCATCCACGGCTTGACCTGCGCGACCTTGTCGCGGATTTCCTGAGTCGCCGCGACGATGTCGACATCCGTCTGAAACTGCACGCTGATGTTCGCCGAGCCCTCGCGCGCCGTGGCGAAGATGTCCTTGATGCCCGGAATCGAGTTGACGACGTTTTCGATCGGCTTGATGACGTCGGCTTCCACCGCCTCGGGCGATGCGCCCGGATACTGCACGTAGATGAAGACCTCGGGCGGGCTCACCTCGGGCATCTGTTCGACCGGCAACAGGCGATACGACACCAACCCGAGCACGACCAGCGCGAGCATGACCATGGTCGCGAACACCGGTTGATTGACGCTGGTACGAGTGATCCACATGGCGGTGGTCCTTACTTAAGCGCTTGCTTTCGGGCGCAAGGCAGAAGAGTGAATTGGATGAGCCGATTCGACGTACGAAGGTGCAGCGAGGCGTTGCTGCGGCACGCCGGCTCAAACGGATGAACCGCGCGGCCGGCGAGCCGTGCGCATCAGCTATCGTGTCGAACCACCTTCGCGGGCGAGCCCGGCTTGCGATCGCCGATGTCGGCGACGATCACCTGCTCGCCGGTGCTCAAGCCGTCGCGAATCTCGGCGTAGTCTTCGCCTTCGATACGCGCCCCAATGGCGACGGACTTGCGCGCGATCCGGCCCTCTTCGAGCGTGTACACGAACGGCGCGCCTGCCTCGTAGCGCAAGGCACGCGTCGGCACCGCCAGCACCGGCTCGCTCGAGGCAAGCTGCAGCGTGCCTTGCGCGAACATGCCGCCCTTGAGCGCGCGGTCCTCGTTCGGCACCGCGATGTAGATGTTGATGGCGCGCGAACCGTCGGCAGCGACCGGGTTGATGCGTTGCACGGTGCCCTCGAATTCGCGCGCGCCGAATCCTGCCACCTTGAAGCGCGCCGTTTGGCCGACAGCGACGGAAGGAATTTCGACGGCAGGCACGGCCGCGCTGAGCAGCATCTGCCGAAGATCGACGAGCGTGACGATGGCCGAATCGGGCGAGACCTTCTCGCCCGGCTCGACGAGCCGGCGCGCGACGGTGCCGTCGAACGGCGCGCGGATGGTCGCATCTTCGAGCGCGATCTTGGCGAGCTGTAACTGCGCTTCGGCGAGCTTCAGATTGGCGACGCTGCCCGCGTACGCCGATTCGGTCTGCTCATAAGTGTTCTGCGAGATGTAGCGCTGTTCGAGCAGCACGCGGTTCTTGTCGCGATTCAAGGTTGCGAGCTCCAGCTCGGCGCGCGCCTTTTCGACGGCGGCGAGCTCACGCTCGTATTGCGCCTTGAGATTGCGCGTGTCGATGCGGGCGATGACATCGCCCGCACGCACGTCCTGACCTTCGCGTACCGTGACGACTTCGATCTCGCCGGCGACCTTGGACTTGACGGTCGCCTGCACCACCGGAGCAATCGAGCCGGAGATCGGGATCACGCGCGCGAGCGCGCGCGGCTCGACGACCGCCACATCGACTGCGGCCAATTCGAGTGTCGGCTCGGGCTCCGCCGCCTGAGCCGTTCCCGACTGCACACCGGAATCGCGCAGCACGGCCCAGCCGATGCCGGCCACGATCAAAGCGAGCGCCGCGATGCCGAGGAACGACAACGTGCGACGCGACGGCGGACGCGACTCGCCATGGTCGATGGCGCCGTTATTGCTGTTGTCTGCATTGCTGCGGGTCGGGAACGTCGCAACTGACGCCGCCCCCGCCGTCTCATCCTGCGGTCGATTCTCCATTCGACCTCCCTGTGCTGGCTCCATGATCGCTTGCTGCCTTGCGTGAGTATTCACAAACGACTCCGTAGTGCCTCGTCGAGCGTAGCACCGGCTAAAGGAAAATCACTGAGAGCTACCACGCACCGTGCTCGGCGCGCTCCTCGCTTAGACGCGGCTACGCTGCGAAAGGTTACGGGCTCGCGACGCGGATACTACGCGAGGTTCTTACGGACGGCATCGGGCAAGCGGCCAATGCACCGCGCATTCGGGGTTTCTCGCAATTCGTGCGAGCAGTGTGCGCGGGCGTTGTATACAACGGCCTGGCAAGGCGGTCGCCGGTGCTGACGGGCGCACGCAGGCGATACACTCGCTGACCGGCGCGCCTGGCAATGCAACAAATTTGTAACAACCGGGCGGGTGCGGTGTTGTCTGCCTAAACGAACGTATTCCAGTGACTAGCCCAACGGACCGCAACCGCCTGGACGAATTCGCCGCCTTCATGCGCACCTATCAGGATCTCGTGTTCACCACCGCCGCGCGCATCGTCGCCAACGATGCGCAGGCGGAGGACATTGCGCAGGAGGTCTTCATCAAGGCGTACGAGAATTTCGCCAGCCTGCGTGACAGCCCGACCGCGGGCGGCTGGCTGCGTACGGTGGCTCGTAACCTGAGCCTCAACCACGCCATGCGCTACCGCAAGCGCTGGCGCTTCTTCTCCGAAATGAGCGGCGCCGACGAGGACGACGACACGAGCTTCGAGGCGACGCTCTCCGGTGAGCAATCCCCCGTCGCTGACGTCTCGGACGTGCAGCGCAGCCGGGTGATCGAGGAGGTGCTGCGGGCGCTTCCCGACAAGCAACGCTTGCCGCTCGTGCTGTTCCATTTCGAAGATATGTCGTACGAGGAGATCGCCCAGCGGCTCGGCGTCTCGCTCGCGAAGGTCAAGGTCGACATACACCGCGCCCGCGCGCAGCTCGCCCGATCCCTTGCGCAGTACGGCATCACACCGGATGAAGTGACTTCGCCATGACGCAACCCGACCCAGAACGACAGCTCGAACGCTACGTCGACCGCCTGCTGCGGCAGCAACCGCTGCGGCAGGCGCCCCCCGATTTGTCGATGCGCGTGCTGTCCGCACTCGAACGCAAGGCTGCGCGCCCCTGGTGGCAAGGCAGCTTCGCCGAATGGCCGACGTGGGCGCGTCTCGTGTTCGTGTTGGCGTCGATTCTGGTCGGTGTGTTCGCCGTCGATATCGCCTCCGGCGTGGTCGATGCCGTGGACTCGCGTTGGTCGTCGACCTGGAACCGCGGACATGCGCTTTGGCTCGCGGCACGCTCGACCCTCTCGGCCATGACTCAAGTCGTACCCGGCGAGTGGCTTTATATAGGAGTCATCGTCGTGGGTGCGTTGTATGCCGCCTTCTTCGCGGTGAGCGCCGCGGCCTATCGCCTGCTCGTCCAGAACCGTCAGGTTAGAACATGACAACAACGCTACGATCGTTTTCCTTGGCCACGCTTGCCGCCGCACTGCTCGGCCTGACGGTCGCGGGCGTTTGTGTCGGGGCGTGGGCGCAAGAGCCGCCGACCCAAGAGCCCGAGGCCAGCGCTCCGAGCGAGCCGCCGCCACCGCCCGATGCGACAGACGAAACGGACACCGCTCAGCGACGCGCGGACGAGCGTGACGAAGACGTCGCGAACGTACGCATCGGTTCGAAAGTTCATCTTGGCGCCGGCGAAACGGCCGATACGGTCGTCTCGATGTTCGCTTCGGTGACGAGCGAGGGGCGTGCGCAGGACATCATCGCGATCTTCGGCAATGCGCGCGTGACCGGACCGGTCGAGGGTAGCGTCACGGCGGTGTTCGGCGACGCCTACATCGACAGCAAAGTGGAGGGCGATGCCGTCGTCGTCTTTGGCGATCTCGAGCTTGGGCCCAATGCCGACATCGGCGGTGATGTGCAGGCGGTCGGCGGCACGATCGAGCGACATCCGGACGCCGTGATCCGCGGCAGCGTCGATGAGGTCTCCTTCGGCAAGGGGTTCGGACAGCTCAAGTGGCTGCGTCCGTGGATCACGCACGGTGCGCGCTTCGGCCGGCCGCTCGCTTTGGAACCTGATCTCGCCTGGGCATGGTGGCTGGCCGGCGGCTTCCTTGCTCTGTATGTGCTGCTTGCGCTGCTGTTTCGTTCGGGGGTCGAGAAATGCGTGACGACCTTCGAAACACGGCCGGGCGAGACGGTGCTCGCGTCCATCGTCGCCATCTTCCTGTCGCCGATCTTCCTCCTGTTGATGTCGCTCACCGTAATCGGCCTGATGCTCGTGCCCTTCTTCCTGTTCGCGGTGTTCCTCGCGACGCTGTTCGGCAAAGCAGTCGTCTTGGCCGTACTCGGCCGACGCTTCACCTCCTTCGCGAAGAGCGGCCCCGTCGCCCATGTCGCCTTCGCCACGTTGCTCGGCGGCGTGATCATGACGGCGCTTTATCTCGTGCCCTTCGTCGGGTTCCTCGTGCAGACGCTCTTCGGCACGCTCGCTCTCGGCGTAGTCATATACACGCTGCTGCTCGCGTATCGCGACCGTGCGACGCCAACGCCGGTTGCAGCGCCTGCCGCTACAACGACGACCGCTGCTGCCTTGCCGATCGAGAGTGCGACAAGCACCGCCGAGACGGCAGCGAGCGCAACAGAGTCTCCGTCCCCTGCTCCCGCCGCGGAGCCGGCGGTGCCATTGAACGCTTTGCCGCGAGCGGATTTCTGGGTGCGCATGGGCGCGCTCGCGATCGACGCCGTGCTCGTCTCCATCGTCATCAATCTGGTGCCCGGCCTGGACGACTACTGGCTCCTGTCGCTCGCGACGTACGGCGCCCTCATGTGGAAGCTCAAGGGCACCACGGTCGGCGGCATCATCTGCAACCTGCGGGTGGTGCGGCTCGACGGCCGCGAAGTCGACTGGGCAACGTCGATCGTGCGCGCGCTCAGCTGCTTCCTGTCGCTCGTGGTGGTAGGACTGGGCTTCATTTGGATCGCGATCGATCGCGATCGTCAGGGATGGCACGACAAGATCGCCGGCACCGTGGTCGTACGCGTACCGAAGGGCACCCCTCTCGTGTAAGGACGCCTACCCGAGCACGGCGCGTGCACATCCATGCACACGGGTCGGCGCGCTTAGCGATATCACACGATTGCCGAACGCATTACGCTTCGTTGTGATCGCACCGGAGGCTGCGCAACCCAATCGAGAGGCCGAGCATGGCCATCGCAACGCTGCGCGATCGCGTGCGCGCATCTGCCAAATGGCTCGCACTGGCGTGCCTGTGCGTGACGACAGGAGGCACGGCGATGACCAATGAGGAAACGGAGCTTCTCGCCGCACGCGCGAGGATGGTCGACGAGCAGCTGGCAGCGCGCGGCATCAAGAACACGCAGGTGCTCGATGCGATGCGGCGCGTGCCGCGGCATCGCTTCGTACCGACCGGCGAACGGCGTTACGCCTATCGGGACATGCCGCTGCCGATCGGCCGCGGCCAGACGATCTCGCAACCGTATATCGTCGCCCTCATGACCGAGCTCATCGAGCCGCATGCCGATATGCGCGTGCTCGAAATCGGCACGGGCTCGGGCTATCAAGCCGCCGTGCTCGCCGAGCTCGTCGCGCACGTGTACACGATCGAAATCGAGCCTGAGCTGGCGAACGCCGCCCAAGCTGTCCTTGCTGAGCTCGGCTACGACAATGTCACGGTGCGCGCCGGCGACGGTTATCGAGGCTGGCCCGAACATGCGCCGTTCGATGCCATCGTCGTCACGGCGGCACCGGAGCACCTGCCCGCAGCGCTCATCGAGCAGCTGCGTCCGAACGGGAAGATGGTGATTCCGGTCGGTCCCGTACAGGCGGTCCAAGAGCTGCGCCTCGTCGCGAAAGATGCGACAGGCGCAGTACACACGCGCGACATCACGCCGGTACGCTTCGTCCCGCTCAGGCGCAAGGAAGACGGCACATGAGCCAACACGCGCAAGGCGGTGCGGCTCGCGCTTTCGTCGGCCTGATCTCGGATACGCATGGGCTCGTGAGGCCGGAAGCGTTGACGAGCCTGGACGGTGCCGCGCACATCATTCACGCAGGCGACATCGGCGGCGAGCCGGTGCTCGCAGCACTGCGTCGCATCGCACCGGTCAGCGCCGTGCGCGGCAACAACGATACCGGCGCGTGGGCGCATGCTCTTCCGGAAACGCTGCGCCTACAGCTCGGACGCCATGCGATCTATGTGCTGCACGATCTGCGAAAGCTTACGCTCGATCCGGCGGCCGAGGGCATCTCCGTCGTGATCGCCGGACACTCGCACAAGCCCGTCGTGTTCGAGCGCGACAACGTGCTTTACGTGAATCCGGGCAGCGCCGGACCGCGTCGCTTCCGTCTGCCGATCAGCGTCGCCAAGCTCCATCTCGGCGATACGCCGTCAGCAGAGCTCACCCTGATCGAACCTTGAGCTCGGCGCTTCGGCGCGCTGCACTACTTCGGATACTTGGCATAGACGCTCGTCGTGCCGTCGTCGTGCACGAGCAAGACTTCGTAAGGATCGATGCGATCCCCGCTTTCCATGCCCGGCGAGCCGATCGGCATTCCCGGCACCGTGAGCCCCTTGGCCCGCGGCTTCTCGCGCAGCAGACGCTCGATCTCGGCGGCAGGAACGTGGCCTTCGATGAAATAGCCAGCGACTTCGGCCGTATGACACGAGCCCTTGCCGTACGGCACGCCGACGCGCTGCTTGATCGGCGCGAGATTGTCGACATTGCGAGCCACGACCTCGAAACCGTGATGCCGCAAATGCTCGATCCACGAGCCGCAGCAACCGCAGCTCGCGTTCTTGTGCACCGTCACTTTGGGCAACACGGTAGGCGCTTCCGTGGCGCGCGCCTGACTGTCGGACTCCTCGGCCGTACCGACCGCCGCCAACGACAGCACGCCGCACACGAAGAGGATTTGAGCAAGGGCTTTCATGACGCATTCCTCGCGATCGTTCGCTCGATTCTAGCCAGCGCATGACGCAATGCCATCCGCGGATCCCCTTCCGTCCGGCGATCGACTCGAGCGAGCGCGAAACCAAACCCGTGCGGCGCGCATTGATTGCAGTACCTCCCGCTCACAGCCGCACTCTTCATGCTCATCCCAGCGGTCACGCCCGCCACCCCTTTCCATGTCGTGCTGAATGCACGATCCGGTTCCGGCGATGCCATGGAGTCGCGCGACGAGATCGCAAGGATCTTCGACGCAGCAGGCAAGCCGCATCGGTTCTTCATGATCGAACGGCCGGAGCAAGTCGCCGCGTTGTCCGCTAGCGCCGTCGCAGCAGCCAAAGAGGAAGGCGGCGCGGTCGTTGTCGGCGGCGGCGACGGAACTATCAATGCAGTCGCGCAGGCGGTCATCGAGACCGAGCGGCCGTTCGGCGTGATCCCGCAAGGCACGTTCAATTACTTGAGCCGCACCTACGGCATTCCGCTCGACAGCGCTGCGGCCGCACGGGCGCTGCTCACACCGCGCGTGCATCCTATCCAGGTCGGCATCGCGAACGAACGCATCTTCCTCGTGAATGCGAGCTTGGGCCTGCATCCGGACTTGCTGCAGGAACGCGAGGCCTATACGCGACAATTCGGACGAAACCGTGCGGTGGCTCTTTGGGCAGGCCTCGCCACGCTCTTGAAGGGGCACCGCGAGCTCGTCCTTGAAATCGAGCACGATGACGGCGTCGAGATCGTGCGCACGCCGACGCTCTTCATCGGCAACAACGCTTTGCAACTCGAACGCGTCGGTCTGCCCGAGGCCGACGACGTGCAACAAGATCGCCTCGCCGCCGTCATGGCGCGTCCGGTCGGCACGGGCGCGCTGCTCTGGCTGGCGCTGCGCGGTGCGCTCGGACAACTCGGCGACGAGCGCAACGTACGCAATTTCCCGTTTCGTCGACTGTCGGTACGAGTCAAAGGCGAACGCAAGACGATCAAGCTCGCGCTCGACGGCGAGATCGTCTGGATGCCGCCGCCGGTGCAGTTCACGATCGCGCGGCGTCGACTCATGCTGATGGTTCCGGCCGAGGCGTCTTCGTGACGGCCGAGACGCTGTTACAGATCTCCGATCCCCACTTCGGCACCGAGCAATCGCCCGTCGTGGCCGCGCTCGTCGCGCTCGTCCGTGCGCAGCGCCCCGATGTCGTCGTGTTCTCCGGCGACATCACACAGCGTGCGCGTCGCGCCCAGTTCCAAGCTGCGCGCGCCTTCGCCGATGCGCTGCAGACGCGCTGGGTCGCCATTCCCGGCAATCACGACATCCCGCTTTTCAACGTCTTCGCGCGCGTGCTCGCGCCGTATTCCGGCTATCGTCGCGCATTCGCTGCCGAGCTCGAACCCGAGCTCGAATCCGCCGCATTCTTCATCGTTTGCGTCAACACGACGCGTCCGTCGCGACACAAGGACGGCGCCATCTCCGCGATGCAGATCGAACGCGTTGCGCAACGGCTGCGCCACGCGCCTGCCGATCGGCTGCGCATCGTGGTCATCCACCAACCGATGCTCGCGATTCGCCAACAAGACGAGCTCAATCTCGTGCACGGCCACGAAGCTGCCGCTTGCGCGTGGTCGCAGGCCGGCGCCGATATCGTGATGGGCGGACACATCCACTTGCCGTACATCCGATCATTGCATGATCGCTTCGGCGATCTGCCGCGGCGCGTGTGGGCAGTCCAAGCAGGCACGGCCGTCTCGCGTCGCATCCGCGATGCGATCCCGAACTCGGTCAACCTCCTACGTTACGCGCCTGGAGCGCGCGAATGCGCGGCAGAACGCTGGGACTTCGATGCCAGTCAGGTTGCGTTCAGTTTGGCGAGCGCCGAACGGCTGCCACTCGATCGATGAGCGGATGCGCGTCAACCCAATCGCACGCGCTGCGTTGATGTGCTTGAACGCCCCAACGAACGGTCGAGTGACGGGGCCCGATCAAGAGAGGTTGACGACGATGAAATTGCACAAGATCGCTTTGCTGGTTGCCGTGTCGGCCGCGTCCGTGACGGGCATGAGCGCCTACGCCCGTCCCGGCCAGGACGATGCCTCTGGTCATCACCGCTTCCATGCGTCAGCACACAAGTTCCACGGGTCCGGATTCGGCGCCGCCTCGCCGCTTGCGCACCTCGTGCACAAGCTCGATCTGACCGACGAGCAGCGCCAGAGCCTGCGTTCGCTGCTCGAGTCCGCACGCGCCAACAGCGCCAGCCTGCGCGCGCAGCAACGAGCGCATTTCGAGGCTTCGCTCACGACCCTGCCCGACAGCCCGAACTATCCGGCGCTGATCGAAGAACGTAAGCAGCTGGCCGCCGCGGCGATTCAGCAACGCAGCGACCTGAACGTGCAGATCTACGCGCTGCTCACGCCGGAGCAGAAGGCGAAGATTCCCTCGCTCATCGAGGACATGAAAGCCAAGGCGAAGGAGCGTCGAGCCGACCGGCCGCGTCGCGACCGCGCAGCGAAGAAAGATCAGCGCTAACGCCGCTCATCGGCGCCGACACGACAGAGCCCGCAGGCAATCGCCTGCGGGCTCTTTTGTCTGGACCGACTTCAGCAAGCCGATCACTCTGCCGCGCATGCTGAGCTGGTGGGATCGGCTGCACACACGATCGGCTCGAGGAAGGGTTCGAGCACTCGATAATCGGCGTTCCAACCCGCATCGCCGAACACGCGTCCCGGCGAATCGGGCTGTTCGGGACCGGTGCGTACGATCACCAGATCGAGACTCGGAATGACGACGAGCAGCACGTCGTACTGCCCCCACGCCCAGAACGCATCGCGCGGCACATTCGCCATGTGTCCGTTGGCATTCGTCCACCAGAGCACGCCGTAGTCCGTCGTCGCGTTGGGGAAATTGTCGGGGTCGGCGATCTGCGCCGATTCGAACTCCGGCCGCGGCGTCCTGACGAGCTCGATGAATTCCTCAGGCAAGATCCGGCCGGTGGACCACATGCCGTTGCGCAGGAACAGCAGGCCGACGCGCGCCATCGCATTGGCGTTGATGACAAGGCCCGATGACAGCTCGCGCGTGGCAATGCCGTTCAGCGTCTGCGCGCGCGATGCATTCGGACGCCACTGCACGTCGTCGCCGCCGCGCGGAAGATTCATGCCGAGCAGCGACCACACGCGATTCGTCAGCACCTCGTGGAGATCCTGATTGAATGCCGCCGTGAGAATGTCGGCAAGCCAGTTGAGCGCACCGTCGGAGTAGTTCCACGTCGTGCCTGGCTCGAAGAGAAGCGCAGGATCGCTGCGCGATTTCTCGAAGCCGGCCGTGTGCGTTGCGAGGTGCAGAATCGTGATCTGGTCGATCCATTCCGCATTGTTCGTATCGGGCGGCCGGCCGAAGCCTGCCAATCGGTCGACGGCACGATCGTTCAACGAGAGCAATCGGTCCTGCAGCGCAAACCCGAGCGCCATGCTGCCGATCGACTTCGTCGCCGATTGTGCCGGGTAGCGCGTATCGATGGATGCCGGATTGCCCTCGTCGTTGAGGCCGGTAGCCCACGAGTAAACGAGCCGTCCGCCCTTGACGACCATGCCGGTCCCGCCGGCCGTCAATGCGTACTGCGCGGCCTGTTCGAGCAGCGCCGCATTCATGCCCACTTCTTCCGGCGCCACGCGAATCCAACCGCGATCCGGATCGTTCTCATCGAGGTCGAGCCCCGGCCAATACAGCTCGCTCGACGCCGGCGGCAGCACAACGACAAAGAGCGAATCGCTCGCGCTCGCCGCACCGTCGCTCACCGTGAGCGTGAAGGTGTACTCGCCAGGTGTCGTGAACGTAACTTCGGTTTCAGCCGCCGTGGGCGCTGCAATGGTCACACCCTCGCTCGGCGAAACGGTCCATGAGTAGGTAAGCGCTGCGCCTTCCGGATCGGTTGCCGAGCCTTGCAACGTGATCGTCGCGGCCGGCAGCTGAGTCGCTTGATCGTCCCCTGCTTCGACTTGCGGCGGCTGATTGGTCGGCGGCTTGCCTTCCGAAGAATCGGGCGGCGAGCTGCCGCTACCGCCTCCGCCGCCACCGCATGCCGCCAACATCACCACGGCGCCGAGAACTGCGCATCGTCGGCAGAAATGCGAAAAGCAATGCGCAAACCACTTCGTCCGAGAGCTTGGCTCCTCTCGCGTCTGAACGCCTTCCATCTGTCCACCTCTACGCCTACAGGGCGCGTACAGGCGAACGCACAACGGATCGAAAGGATCCCTACATGACGCTACGAAAAATGCAGCGGCATCAGAACTGAAATTCTTTCAATAGCGGCGCGTCAGAAACCGGCGTGATGCTCGAGAAAGCGCTGCTCTTCCGCCGTTGAGTCGCGACCGAGGATGGCGTTGCGATGCGGAAATCTGCCGAAGCGATGGACGATGTCGTGATGCTCCACGGCAAAGCGCAGCGATTCGGCGTCGCCGAGAGCAGAGAAGAGCTCGACGCAGCGCGATTGCGTTTCGAGATCTTCGCTGTGCATGAACGGCATGTAGAGGAACTTCCGCTCGTTCACGGCAAGGTCGCGATCGTAATTGCGCTCGATGGCTTGTCGCGCAAGTTGCAACGCATGCGGATCGAAAGCGAAAGCCTGCTCGGTGTCGCGGTGGATGTGGCGCGAGAACTGATCGAGCACGAGGACGGCTGCGAGCATGGCGCGGGCGCTATCCGGCACAGCCAGTGCGTGAGTGGCTAGCGCTTCGTGCAGCGCACCGAACCGCTCGCGAACCTCACGGTCGAGCTGCTCGTCCTTGGAGAACCACTGCTGCGGTGTGAGCTCGTGGAACCAGAAGCGCAAAACGTCGTCGACCCACATACGGCCCTCTCGCGAGCGACGCCCGGCCGGCTCGCGCGGCGAGCAGCCAAGCAGGTTCAGTAGTTAAAGAAGAGAGCCGCGGACTTGCCCCACACATCAAGAAGCAGGGGGGGGACGACATGTGGAGCGAAGCCCGCGAAAACCGCAGTAGGCACGTGCGGCCCGTTAATTTGTGCGCCGCATGTTACCGTTAACATTCTTGGGCTGCGACTATACGACTGCGCCGGCGGCTTTGCAAGACGGTCAACGCCGCGCCGTTCGCGGCGGTGCAGCGTTTCGCCCGAGCCCGCCGCCCAAAGCCAGTGCCAAGTCAACCGTGTTGAGCAGTGCGTCGCGCTGTGCGGCGACCAAGTCGATCTGTGCTTGGTAAAGGCTGCGGCGCACGTCGAGCAGCTCCAGATAGGCAATGTCGCCCTGCGCATAGCGTAGCTCCGCGAGCTCGGTTGCGCGTGACAGCGCTGCGACCTGTTCGGCGTTCGCAGCTTGCACCTCGGCAATGAGCGCTTGGCCGCGCAACGCATCCAGCACTTCTCGGAAAGCTACCTGCACGGTGCGCGCGTACTCGGCGCGACGCTGCTGCTTGAGCGCCTCGGTGCGAGCGACATTGGCGCGCAAACGCCCGCCCTGGAACAGCGGTTGGAACAAGCCGCCGACCGCCGACCATGCTTCGAATGGTTCGGAGAACAAACCATCCAGCTCGGGGCTGAGCGAGCCAAAGACGCCCGTGAGCGTGATGCTCGGAAACAATTGCGCCCGCGCCGCACCGACATCGGCGGCAGCCGCGACGAGCGCCGCCTCCGCGGCGTTGATGTCGGGCCGACGCGTCAGGATCGTCGAGGGCAGCTCGGGCGGCAATGTCACCGCACGCGGCAAATCGATGCCTTGCGTGCTCACTGCGTTCTCGATCAGCTCTTGCGGCGAACGACCGAGCAGCACGCCGAGCGCATTGGTGCGGCGTACCACTTCGAGCTGGAGCTGGCGCGTGGCGATGCGCGTAGCAGCCGCTTCGGCCTGCGCACGCTTGAAGGTGAACTCATCGCTCTCGCCCGCATCGAGACGTAGCCGCTCGAGCCGGAGCGACTCTTCGCGCGTGACGAGCGTGTCGCGCGCACGGGCGAGCTGTTCGACGGCTGCGATCAAGCCGAAGTAGCCGCGAGCCACCTCGCCGGTCAGGCTGAGCTTGGTCGCCTCGCGCCCGAACTCGCTGCTCAGAAGCTGCGCACGCGCTGCTTGCGATGCGCGGCGATAGCGCCCCCACAGATCGAGCTCGTAACTGACGACGCCTTGCACCGAATAAAGCGTTTGGTGGCGATCCTGGCCGAGATCCTCAGTCAGAAATGCAGGATCTTTGCTGCGCGTCGCACTGCCCTCGATGTTCACGAAGGGAAGCCGATCGGCATCGGTGATTCGCAAGAGCGCCCGCGCTTCGTCGACCCTAGCCGCGGCCACCGCCACATCGGGATTGTGCGCGAGCGCTTCTTCCATCAACGCATCGAGCGTCGGGTCCGCGAAGATCTGCCACCACGGGTCGGGCAAGCCAACGGTTTCACCGGCTTGGGCCGGCAGCGCGTCGGGCAACGGCAATGCCGGCGTATCGGGCGAGACACGCGAGACGATGCAGCCGCTCAAGGAAGCGGCGAGCGCGAGGAACAGTACGCTTCTTTTCAGCATGACGAGGTAGGTTGCTGGCGAATCCTGATCAACCGGTCGCGGGCTTGTGCTCGGCTGCGGCGCTATCGCGCGCTCGCGCCGCCCGCCAGCCGGCGATGTAGCGGAAGAACAGCGGCACGAAGAGCGTGGCGATGAACGTCGCCGCCAGCATGCCGCCGATGACGCTCGTGCCGAGCGAGTGACGGCTCGCTGCGCCCGCGCCGGTGCTCACCGCAAGCGGCAGCACACCGAAGATGAGCGCCAGAGACGTCATGATGATCGGACGGAAGCGCAAGCGCGCGCCTTCGATCGCAGCGTCGACGAGCGACATGCCTTCGTGATGCTTCATCATCGCGAACTCGACGATGAGGATCGCGTTCTTCGCCGCCAGACCGACGAGCGTGAGCATGCCGATCTGGAAATAAATGTCGTTCTCGAGACCGCGCAGGAACACCGCTAACAGCGCCCCGAAAGCCGCGAACGGCACCGCGAGAATCACCGCAAACGGCAGCGTCCAACGCTCGTACTGTGCGGCGAGAATCAGGAACACCATGAGCACGCCGAGCAGATACACGCCCTGCGAGGCGCCGCCGCTCGCCTTCTCTTGGAAGGCAGTGCCGGTCCACGCGAGCGAGTAGCCTGGCGGCAAGTGTTGGTCGGCCAGCTCCTCGATGACGGCAAGCGCATCGCCCGAGCTGTATCCGGGCGCTGCATTGCCCATGATCTTCGCCGCGGGGAAGACGTTGAAGCGCTCCACCACCTCCGGCCCCGTCACTTCGTGGACCGTGGCGAGCGCGGTCAGCGGCACGAGATCGCCCGACTTGGAGCGCACGTAGACGTCGCGAATGTCCTCGGGATATGCGCGAAAACGCGGCTCCGACTGCAGCTGCACCTGGAACACGCGCCCCGAACGATTGAAATCGTTCACGTAGAGCGCACCGAACGTGCTCTGCAACGTATCGAACACCTCGTTGACCGGCACGCCGAGCGTCATCGCTTTCTCGCGATCGAGATCGATGCGGATCTGCGGCACGCTCGCGCTGTAGGTCGTCGTGACGCCCGCGAGCTCGGGGCGCTGCGAGGCACGCTGCACGAACTCCTGCGTGACACGTTCGAGATCCTTGGCATCGCCCCGGCCGCGCGACTGGATATAGGCCTCGAAACCGCCGGTCGTACCGAGTCCTTCGATCGGCGGCGGCTCGAACGCAATGAAGAATGCGTCTTTCACGGTGCTGCCCGCGGCATAAACTGCATTGACGACCGCAGCCGGGCTCAACGATTCGTCCTTGCGTTCGTCCCACGGCTTGAGCGGCAGCCATACCGCGCCGGCATTGGTGCGCGATGCGAACGTCAGCGGATCGACGCCGGCCACGCCGGCAACCGTCTGCACGGCGGGATGCTGCGCCATCTGCTCCGACATCGCCGTGACCGCTTTGCGCGTGCGATCGAGCGACGCTGCATCCTGCAGCACCGCCACCATGAAGACGTAGCCCTGATCCTCGGTCGGTGCGAGCGAGCTCGGCACCGCACGGAACAAGCCGAAGATCGCGACGAGCATCGCCGCGAACACCCCGAGCGCGATCGCCCCGCGGCGCAGGACGAAGCTCACGCCGCGGACGTAGTGGCCGGTCATGCGCACGAACCAGTCGTTGAAGCGGCCGAGGATGCCTTGACGCAGCCCCGTGTCCTCATGTCGCAGCAACGCGGCGCACAGCGCAGGCGTCAAGGTCAATGCCACGAAACCGGAGATCGCAACCGACACCGAGATCGTCATCGCGAACTGCCGATACATCTCGCCGACCAGGCCGCCGAGGAACGCTACCGGCAAGAACACGGCGCACAGCACGAGCACGATGGCGATCACCGGCCGCGTCACCTCGCGCATCGCCTCTTCGGTCGCCTCAGGCGCCGGCAAGCGTTCGGTGCGCATCAGACGCTCGACGTTCTCGAGCACGACGATCGCATCGTCGACGACGATGCCGATCGCGAGCACCATGCCGAACAGCGTCAGCATGTTGATCGAAAAGCCGAGCAGGTACATCGCCGCGAACGTGCCGATCAACGACACGGGCACAGCGAGCATGGGGATGAGCGTCGCGCGCCAGTTCTGCAAGAACAGGAGCACGACGAAGAAGACGAGCACCATCGCCTCGATCAGCGTCTTGACGACCTCCTTGATCGAGATCTTCACGAAGCGGATCGTGTCGTACGGCAGCTCGTAGATGAGTCCCGGCGGAAAGTCCTGGCTCAGCTCTTCGAGCCGCGCGCGGATGCCGTCACCGGTTTGAATCGCATTCGCACCGGGCTGCAGGAACGTGAGCAGGAACACGGCGGGCCGCCCGTCCGTGTACGACTCGAAGTTGTAGTTGTTCGAACCGAGCTCGACGCGCGCCACGTCGCGCAGCCGCACGAGCGAGCCCGTTTCGGTCGTGTGCACGACGATCTGCTCGAACTCTTCCGGCGTCGACAAACGCCCCTGCGCCGTCACTGCGTAGGTGAAATCGACCTCGCCTTCCATCGGCTCGACGCCGATCCGTCCCGCGGCGAACTGAGAGTTCTGCTGGCGCACGGCCGCCGCCACATCAGCCGGCGTCAAACCAAGCTGCGCCAGCTTGTCGGGCTGCATCCAGATGCGGATCGCATAGTTCTGCCCGAACATCTGCACGTCGCCCACGCCGGGTACGCGGCGAATCTCATCCAGGATGTTGAGCAGCGCGTAGTTGCTGATCGTGAGCGCATCCATGCTGCCGTCAGGCGAGCTCAGGCTGATGATCTGCAGAATCGACGAGGACGCCTTGCGCACCACGATGCCTTGACGCCGCGCTTCTTCCGGCAAACGCGGCACGGCCGCCTGCACGCGATTGTTGACGTTGATCGTCGCGAGATCGGGATCGGTACCGACCTCGAAGGTCACGTTGATCGTGAGCGTGCCGTCGCCGGCATTGATCGACTGCATGTACAGCATGCCTTCGACGCCGTTGATCTGCTCTTCGAGCGGCGCGGCAACGGTCTCGGCGATCGTCTCGGCGGTCGCGCCGGGATAAACGGCGGTGACGGTGACCTGCGGCGGGATGATGTCCGGATAAGCGGCAATCGGCAGCGCGCGAATGCCGCCCAAACCGGCCAGCACGATGAATGCGGAAACGACGCAGGCGAAGATCGGCCGCCTGATGAAGAAAGTCGAGATCATGCCGACTCCTCGCTCCCGCTCGGCCGCGCAACCGCTTGCCGCTCGGCGGCATCGACCGCAACCGGATTGACGACGATGCCGGGCTGCACCTTGAGCACGCCTTCGACGATGAAGCGTTCGCCGGCGGCGAGCCCGTCCGTCACGGTCACGTTGTTGCCCATGCTGCGGCCGATCTGCACAGGACGGATCTGCACCTTCTGCTCATCGTCGATGAGCCACACGAAGCGGCCCTGCGGTCCGGACATTACCGCCTTGCGCGGAATCGACACGACGTTCGTGAGTGCCACGCCTTCGACTTTCGCGCGCACGAATTGACCAGGAATCAACAGCGCGTCCGGATTGGGCAGCACCGCACGCGCGCGCACCGTGCCCGAATCGCGTTCGACTGCGTTGTCGACGAAAGTGAGCTTGGCGAGATCGGGATGCTCGCGGCCGTCTTCGAGCAGCAGGCGCACGCTGAGCGCACCCTCGCCGCCTTGCGCAAGACCCGCACGCAGCAGCATCGCCTCGGCTTCCGGCACCGAGAACTCCACGTAGAGCGGATCGATCTGCACGATGCGCGTGAGCAGGCTCGAGCTCTGATCGGTCGAAACGAGACTGCCTTCGGACAGCACCTCGCGGCTCGTCAGACCGGAGATCGGCGCACGCACGTCGGTGTATTCGAGATCGAGCTGCGCCGTGCGCAGCTTCGCTTCCGCGGCGATCAGATTCGCTTGCGCGACTTCGAAGGCCGACACGACTTCGTCGCGCCGGCTCTGGCTCACGGCGTTCTGCTCGAAGAGCGGCAAGACGCGATCGCGCTCGCGGCGCGCCTCCTCGAGCCGCGCCTTGGCGACCGCCACTTCAGCTTGCGCCGAGGCGAGCCGCGCGCGTACAGGCTCCGGATCGATGAGAAACATCGGCTGCCCCTGCTGCACGCGCTGACCTTCCTCGTAGCGCCGCTTGATCAAGATGCCGCCGACCCGGGCGCGCACTTCCACCTCGCGCGAGCCGTATGTGCGTGCGGTGTAGGTCAATTCGAGCGGCACCGGCGTGGCATCGACCGTCTGCACCGCCACTTCGGGCGGCGGGGGCGTGCCATCGGGCGCTGCGCCGCTGGTACAGGCAGCGATCAAGAATGCACATAGAACCGGCGCTGCAGCTCGTGGGAGAGAGATGAGATCACGCATACAGGTACCCGCCTCAAGCTCGATCGATCCGTTGCGGCGCGGGTCGCGATGCTTTTCGCCGACCTGCGCTCGACTCGCACGCTTCATCGGCGATGCGCATGAGCTCGGCGACGACGAGCTCGCGCTGCGCGTCCGTGAACGTCGAAATGCGCAGCGATTCGCGCATCATTAGTCCGTCGATTGCCAGAGCCACGACTTGGGCGCGCGCAAAGCGCATCGTGCGATCCTGTGCGAGCTCGTCCGTACGCCTGGCGATGCCGTCGCGAATCACCTGGAGCAGCGCCGGATCGTTCGCGGCGGTAGCCAACAGCGCGGCCGCCAGCTCGCGCGAGCAGCGCTTGTGATCGAGCATGCCCAGCACGCAGGCCTTGAGCTCGCAGCCGGCATCGTCCGCAGCCAAGCGCTCCTTCGCCGCTGCGACGCAGCGTTCGACGTTGTCGACGTAGCGTTGCGCGAGCGCCACGAACAGGAGCTCCTTCGACGGAAAGTGGTACAAGAGCCCGCCCTTGCTGACTTGCGCGGCGTGAGCCACCGCCTCCAGGGTCAAGTGCGCAGCGCCCACCTGCATCACAACCCGCTCGGCCGCTTGCAGAATCCGGTCGCGGGCAGACGTCGGCGTCCCAGAGAGCTCGGTCATCGGCTTCATCAGACGAAAGAGGAAGGCGCCCTAGGGGGAACACCTGTACCGATCGGTCGGGGGACGTTAACCGTCCGGTCGGTACATGAACAATGTCTGATCGTCTAAAATGTGCGGAAAAGCGTTTGATGCGACGGGATTTGCCAGGCTGGCGGCGGTGATTTCCCGGGAAATACCAAATCCTCTATCCGGGAACCGCTGAAGGCCTCTATCCTGTGCAGATGCCTTCGCTCCAATAACCAGCATTCGAGGCAGACCGCTTGCAAGCCAGCCAACCCATCTCCGGCGTTCTGTGGACCCACGTGCTGAGCGACGTCGTGCTCGGCCTGTTTTGCTTCGCTCTGCCGGTCCTGCTCTATCGGATCGCACGCCGGCGCCGCGATTTCCCGTTCCGTCCGCAGGTGGCCGTGCTGAGCGCCTTCCTGATCGCAAGCGGCACCGCCCACTTCATGCGCGTGCTGTCCATCTGGTACCCGCTGCCCGGGCTGGGAGCAGCCGTCAAAGTCGTTGCGGCCCTGCTCGCGATCCCGACGGCAATCCTGTTGTGGCGGGCGCTGCCCGACTTGCTCAGCATGCCGAGCCACCGGCAACTGCGGCACGCCAACGAATCCCTCGCCCGCGCCAACCGTGAGCTCGAAGCGTTCACGGCCTCGGTGTCGCACGATCTGCGCTCGCCGCTCACGACGATCGCCGGTCAGGCAGGCCTGCTCGAAATGTCGCTCACGAATGCCAGCGAAGAGCAGCGGCGGCGGCTTGCCAAGATCCAAAGCAGCGTCAAACAGATGTCGGACCTGATCGACGCGCTGCTCGCGTTGTCGCGCATTTCGCGGCACACGCTCCTGCGCGAAGCCATCGACGCCAGCTCCTTGGCGCATTCGATCGTCAACGACCTCAGACAGCGCGAGCCCGAGCGCGCGGTGGAGGTCAGCATCCAACCCGACATCTTCGTCTACGGCGATCGCAGGCTCATCGGCGACCTGCTGCGCAACGTGCTCGAGAATGCCTGGAAGTTCACCTCGAAGACGGCGAACGCCCGCATCGAGCTCGGCGGCACGATCGACGGCACGATGGCGACCTTGCACGTGCGCGACAACGGCGCGGGCTTCGACATGGCGCATGCGCAGAAGCTCTTCCGGCCGTTTCATCGCCTGCACAGCGCCAGCGAGTTCGAGGGCTCGGGCATCGGCTTGGCGACGGTTGCGCGCATCGTCGAACGTCACGGCGGTCGAGTGTGGGCGGACGCCAAGCCGAATGAAGGCGCGGTGTTCTACTTCACGCTGCCCACGGCGCCGATCACCGGCGAGATCCTCGTACAACAGGCCCCAGAGAACGCATAGCACGGCGCGAGCGGCGTTCGGGTTGCACGAATTGCGGCGACTCGAGCGGCGTTCGCCGGCGATCCACCGCCATTGACCGAACGCGCCTTTACGGCGGTCGATGCGCCCGGATTAGAATCGCGCGCACGGCGACGGCCATTGCGCAGACAACAACACAACGGGACGCCCATGTCATTCGACCCGAACGCACTGGAAAGCCTCCGCATCGATCGCAGCCAGGAACCGCCGAGCCGCGAATCGAGCCCGCTGTACAAATGGCTGATCGCGATCGTGCTCGTGCTCGCGCTCGTTGCGGCAGCCTATGCGCTGCTGCGCGACCGAGCTATCGAGGTCGAGACGGTGACTGCCGTGGCAAGCTCCTCGCGTCCCATCGGCGGCGCTGCGGTCCTCAATGCATCGGGTTACGTCGTCGCGCGCCGTCAGGCGACTGTCTCGGCCAAGGTCACCGGCAAGATCGCCGAGCTCTTCATCGAAGAAGGCATGACCGTCAAGGAAGGTCAGCTTCTTGCGCGCCTCGACGATACGACGGCGCGTCCGCTCTACGACCTGGCGCGGCGTCAGCTCGAAGCCTCGCGCAAACAGCTTCAAGAAATCGAAGTACGTCTCGCCGAAGCCGAGCGCAATCTGCGCCGCACCGAGCAGCTGCGCGCCGATAAGCTGGTCAGCGAAGCGCAGCTCGATCAAGTGCAGTCCGAAGTGGCCGCGCTGCGCGCGCGACTCGACGCAGCGCGCAGCGAAGTGAAAGTCGCCGAAGGCACGGTGCGCGTGCGCGAACAGGATCTCGACGATTTGCTCGTACGCGCGCCGTTCGACGGCGTCATCGTCTCGAAGGACGCGCAGCCTGGCGAGATCGTCTCGCCGATGTCGGCAGGCGGCGGTTTCACGCGCACCGGCATCGCGACCATCGTCGACATGGACTCGCGCGAGATCGAAGTGGACGTCAACGAAGCATTCATCAATCGCGTCCGTCCGAATCAGCGCACCGAAGCCGCGCTCGATGCGTATCCGGATTGGATCATCCCGAGCCACGTCATCAACGTGGTGCCGACCGCCGATCGGCAGAAGGCGACGGTGCGCGTGCGCATCGCCTTCGACGAGCTCGATCCGCGCATCCTGCCGCAGATGGGCGTGAAGGTGACCTTCCTCGAAGATGAGCCCAAGGAAACGGACACGGACGCGAGCGCGCGGCCGACCGCGCGCGTGCCGACGACAGCGATCTTCAACCAAGGCGGCACCACTTATGTATGGCGCGTGAGCAGCGGATCGGTCGAGCGCGTCGCCGTGCGCACGGGGCGCGAGCGCGATGGACAGACCGAGATCATCGCGGGCATTGCCGCGGGCGATACGCTCGTCGCCCGTCCGGTTGAAGGGCTCGCCGAAGGCGCGCCGGTCAAGATCGTCAAACGCTGAGTTCAGGAGGGGGACGTCGTGGTTGCAGACGAAGTGCTGGTGAAATGCCGCGGGATTGCCAAGGACTACCGGCGAGGCGCCGAGATCGTCCATGTCCTGCACTCTCTTGATCTCGAAATTCCACGGGGCGATTTCCTGGCCCTGATGGGCCCGTCGGGCTCAGGCAAGTCGACGCTGCTCAATCTGATCGGCGGGCTCGATCGGCCGACGGCCGGTTCGATCGAAGTGGCCGGCCAGCGCATCGACACGATGAGCGATGCGCAGCTCGGTCGCTGGCGTTCGCGGCACGTCGGTTTCGTGTTTCAGATGTACAACCTCTTGCCGGTGCTGAGCGCGCTGCGCAATGTGGAGTTGCCGCTGCTGCTCACCAATCTTTCGGCCGCAGAGCGCCGCCGCCGTGCAGAAGCGGCGCTCAAGCTCGTCGGCCTGAGCGAGCGCGCCAACCACAAGCCGCGCGAGCTCTCGGGCGGACAGGAACAACGCGTCGGTATCGCGCGCGCCATCGTCTCTGATCCCGACCTGCTCCTCTGCGACGAGCCGACCGGCGATCTCGATCGCAAGTCGGGCGACGAGATCCTCGATCTGCTGCAGGCGCTCAACGAGCGGCAGGGCAAGACGATCATCATGGTGACGCACGACCCGCACGCGGCGGCGCGCGCCAAGCGCACCTTGCATCTCAACAAGGGTCGGCTCGAGCTCGAAGCGGCTGCATGATGCCTGCGGGAGCGCCTATGAAATACCTCCACCTGCTCTGGGCGAATCTCGGCCGCAAGAAGCTGCGCACCAGCTTGACGCTCGCGTCGATCATCGTCGCGTTCTTGCTGTTCGGCGTGCTCGAGACGCTCAAGACGGCATTGACCGGCGGCGCCGAGCTCGCCGGCATCGACCGGCTGATCACGATGAACAAAGTGTCACTCGTCCAGCCGTTGCCGGAGAGCTACGTCGCGCGCGTGCGCGGCGTGGACGGCGTGAGGGCGGCAACGCCCTATTCGTGGTTCGGCGCCATTTACCAAGACGAGCGCAATCAACTCGTTGCCTTTGCCGTCGAGCCCGAAACGTTCCTCGAAATCGTTCCAGAGCTCGAGCTCACCGAGGACGAGCGCCGCGCCTGGATCAGTGACCGCGCCGGCATGATCGTCGGCAAAGCCACTGCGGAGCGCTTCGGCTGGAAGGTCGGCGACAGCGTGCCGCTGCGCTCGGGCATTTACTCGAACAAGGACGGCACGCAGGTCTGGCAGATGAACGTCCGCGCGATCTTCTCGATGAAGTCCGATTCGAGCAGCATCTACTTCCATCACGAATACCTCGATGAAGCGCGCACGTTCGGCCAAGACACGATCAGCATGATCTATCTGCGGATATACGATCCGAATCGCTCCGTCGAGATCGCCAATGGCATCGACGCACTCTTCGCGAACTCCTCCTATGAGACGAAAACCGACAGCGAGAGCGCGTTCGTACAGTCCTTCGCCAATCAGATGGGCAACATCGGCGCGCTGGTCACCGGCGTTGCCAGCGCAGTGTTCTTCACGCTGCTGCTCGTCATCGCGAACACGATGGGTCAGTCGGTGCGCGAACGCACCAACGAGCTGGCCGTAATGAAAACGATCGGCTTTTCCCGCGGCACCGTTACGGGTCTGGTGCTGGCCGAGTCGATGCTGCTCACGTTCCTCGGCGCGGCCATCGGCCTCGTACTTGCGGGCATCATTGCGATCGGCATGGGCCAAGCGCTCGCGCAGTATTTCCCAGCGCTCGGCATGCCGGCATCGACATATGTTGTCGGTACCGTGGTCGCGCTCGTGCTCGGTGCGATCGCAAGCGCGCTTCCCGCCGTGCAGGCGTGGCAGCTCAAGATCGTAGATGCATTGCGAAGAACGTGATGACGAGGCACCGAAGGCGGCGCCTACGCGCCTGCATCGTTGACTTGAACGGCGCCCAGCGCTCGACATAGAGAGAGGAACACCATGTCAGGACCGGTTTCTCAAGCGCTCGTCGTGACCGGCATGAACCTGCGCAACCTGCGCGAGCGAGTCGCCTCTTCGATCGTGGCGCTCATCGGCATTGCCGGCGTGGTAACGGTCTTGGTCGGCGTACTGTCGATCAACGAGGGCTTTCGTGCGGCGCTCGACTACTCGGGCTCGCCCGACGTCGCGATCGTGCTGCGCGGCGGATCGAACGACGAGTTGAGCAGTGGCCTCGGCCAAAGCGATGTGCGCGTGATCATGGATGCGCCGCAGATCGCACGCGATGCGGACGGGCCGATCGCTTCGCCCGAGCTCTATGTCATCGTCGACGTACCGCTCAAACGCACCGGCACGGCCGCGAACGTGCCCTTCCGCGGCGTCGGACAGAATGGACCGAAACTGCGCCGCAATTTCGAGATCGTCGAAGGCCGCATGTTCACGCCCGGCACGTTCGAAGTCATCGTCGGCGCTGGCGCGGCCGAGCAGTTCGAAGGACTCACGGTCGGCAACACGGTGCGCTGGGGCACGACCAACTGGAAGATCGTCGGCAAATTCTCGGACAAGGGCAGCGTTTCCGAATCCGAGGTATGGACCGACGTCACCGTGCTGCAGGGCGCGTACAACCGCGGCAACAGCTACCAATCCGTGCGCGCGAAACTGACCAGCCCAGATGCGCTCTCAGCATTCCGCGACGGCCTGTCGAGCGATCCGCGCGTCAACACCAAGGTTTTCTCGGAACAGGCATTCTACGAGCAGCAGTCTGAGGGCTTGCGTACTCTGATCACGGGGGTCGGCTTCGGCATTGCGCTCTTGATGGGCTTGGGCGCGATCTTCGCCGCGCTCAACACGATGTACTCGGCGGTCGCAGCGCGCACGCGCGAGATCGCGACGCTGCGCGCCATCGGGTTCGACGCTTTTCCGATCGTCATCTCCGTCATCGCCGAAGCCTTGCTGCTCGCCTTGATCGGCAGCGTCATCGGCGCGCTGATCGCCTACCTCGCTTTCAACGGCATTCGCGCTTCGACGCTCAATTTCGGCTCGTTCACGCAGCTCACGTTCGCGTTCACTGTCACACCGCAGCTCCTGCTGCAGGGGATCGTGTACGCGCTCGTGCTCGGACTCATCGGCGGGCTGCTGCCGAGCCTGCGTGCCGCACAGCTGCCGATTACGACAGGACTACGCCAGCTGTGACGCCGCGGGCCGCTCGCTCATGCCAGAGCTGCCTGACATCGTCGTCTATATCGAAGCGCTCGAGCGACGCATCGTAGGCCAACGGATCGAGCGTATCCTGCTCAAGAATCCGTTTCTGCTGCGCTCGGTCGAGCCGCCGCTCGGCGCGTGCGAAGGACAACGGATCGTGGCGCTACGCCGTATCGGCAAGCGCATCGCGATCGGGCTTGCCAACGATGTCTGGCTCGTGCTGCACCTGATGATCGCGGGCCGCTTGCACTGGTACGAGCGCGATTCGCGGCAGCGCAAACGGCCAAGCCTGCTCACCCTCGAGCTCGCTAACGGCGCGCTCACGCTCACAGAAGCCGGCACCAAGCGCCGCGCGTCGCTTCATCTCGTGCAAGGCGAGCAGGCATTGCAGGAATTCGACCGCGGCGGACTCGAGGTGCTCGACAGCGACGCCGCGACGTTCCGCGCGCGGCTCGAAGCGCGCAATCACACGCTCAAGCGCGCGCTCACCGATCCCACCATCCTGAGCGGCATCGGGCAATGCGTACTCCGATGAGATTCTCCATCGCGCACGTCTGTCGCCGCTTGCGCAGACCAAATCGCTCGACGATGCAGCGTGGGCGCGCCTTTACGAAGCCACCTGCAGCACGCTGCGCGAATGGACCCAACGCCTTCGCGACGAGTGTCGCGACGGTTTTCCGGAGAAGGTCACTGCCTTTCGCGCTGGCATGGCCGTGCACGGCCGCTATGGCCAGCCGTGCCCGGTCTGCGGCGCGACGATCCAGCGCATTCGTTACGTCGAGAACGAAACGAACTACTGCCCGCGTTGTCAGACGGGCGGCCGGCTGCTCGCCGACCGCTCGCTCTCGCGCCTGCTGAAGGACGATTGGCCGAAAACGGTCGAAGAATGGGAACGCGGCCGGTCAGGCTGATGCGACGGGCGTGTTCTGCGAGGCGCTGACGCCGTACACTCTCGCGCTGCCCACCTCCCGATCGAACGATGACACAGACGCTGCCTACAGAGCCGCGCCGAGCGGCCTTCGCCTTCATACTGGTCACGGTCCTGCTCGACATGTTCGCAGTCGGGATCATCATTCCGGTGCTGCCCAATCTCATCAAAGAGTTCATGGGCAACACGGCGGATGCCGCAACGATCTACGGCGTCTTCAGCACGGCTTGGGCGCTCATGCAGTTCATCTTCTCGCCCGTGCTCGGCTCGCTTTCCGATCGCTTCGGACGCCGCAAGGTCATCTTGCTGTCGAATTTCGGTCTCGGCCTCGACTACGTGCTCATGGCGCTCGCGCCGACGATCGGCTGGTTGTTCGTGGGACGAGTGATCTCGGGCATCACGTCCGCCAGTGTCGCGACAGCGGGTGCGTACATCGCCGACGTCACGCCGCCCGAGCAGCGCGCTTCGAAATTCGGTCTGCTCGGCGCCGCCTTCGGCGTCGGTTTCGTCATCGGCCCAGCGCTCGGCGGCGTGCTGGGCGATATCGATCCGCGCCTACCCTTCTGGGTCGCCGCAGGATTCAGTCTCACGAACGCGATGTACGGCTTGTTCGTGCTGCCCGAATCGCTGCCGCCCGAGCGGCGCAGCGCCTTCTCGTGGCGCAAGGCCAATCCGGTCGGCGCGTTGCGATTGCTCAGCTCGCATCGGCAACTTTGGGGACTCGCCAGCGTGAGCTTCTTGAGCAACCTCGCGCACGTCGCGTTGCCGGCGACGGCCGTGCTCTACATGGGTTATCGCTATGGCTGGGATACGAGGCAGGTCGGCTTGCTGCTCGCGCTCGCGGGCGTGTGTCAGATCGTCGTGCAAGGCGGCTTGGTCAGACGCGTCGTACCGGCGCTCGGCGAACGACGCACGATGATCCTCGGCTTGAGCGGCGGTGCGCTCGGCTTCTTCATCCAAGGCATTGCCACCTCGGCGCCGGTCTACATCCTGGGCATCGTCGCGATGAGCCTGTGGGGCTTCTTGAATCCCGCGCTGCAAGGCTCGATGACGCGGCTCGTCAAACCGACCGAGCAAGGTCAGCTGCAAGGTGCTAACAGCAGCCTGATGGGTATCGCCAATCTCATCGGACCGATGATCTTTGCGCAGGTGTTCGCCACGTTCATCGCGCACCGCGAATGGCATGTGCCTGGTGCCGCCTTCCTGCTGTCCGCGGCGCTCCTCTGCGCGGGCGCGGTGCTCGTTGCCGCCGTGACGCGCACGCCGCTCCCGGCGCCGGAACGCGAGCTGCGTCGCGTCGACGAAGCCTGATTCGATCTTTCTGGTCCCGATTGGCGCATGCTTGCTCGCGGCTGCACGCGAGCAGTGCATGCCGTGCGCTCTTATCCCGAGAAAATCGAGAAAATCCGCCACGCGCGCGTTGGCACAGCTCGTGCAATGCAAAGGGCGAGCGCTACTTGTGGCGTGTCATGCGGAGTCTCTTCGGTATCGACGTTTTTAACTTGCTAACGATGATGGTGACCATCCCCCTGAGCCATCGATCGGATGCAGGCGTGCGCGGCGATAGGCCGCGCACGCTTCTTTTTAGCTGAACGTCGCAGCGAACCAGCCAGGATCGGCAATCCAGCCGATTCCCGCAGAGACCAATTCAGAAGGTCGACACGGAAAGGGACGAATACGCGGACTGTTGCGCGCCTAGAACGCCGCGAATTCCGCACTCAGGATTTCAGCCTCGGCGGCGCAGCCGATCTCCCGAGAAGACCCGGGCGCCGGATAGAACTCCTCGTTCAGATCCTTGCCGCCGGCAGCGCGCCAGCGCACGCGGATGGCGATGGTCTTGTACGTGTGCGTGTTATGCAGCCACAGGCGATTGTTCCGCTCGTCGCACGCTCCCTCGAAGCTCAAGCTAACGAATGCCGGGGCGGTTTCCTCTTCTTCCGCCGCCAGCGGCCGGCCCGCTCCGCCGACGAGCAATGCGGCGAACACGACACACGCTGTCAAAGCCCTGAACACGAGTCACACCCCCTTGAATCTACGAGCACGCCGCGGCGCCGGCCCTGGCGCAACGAAGCACGCGCAAGATTCTGTGTCGACCGCGCGGCCGGTGCCGAGATCCGATCGACTCTGCCCTGTGCATCCTGGAAAGCCCGAATATAGACGGATTGGCGCACGCGACGCCACCGAGCCCGCCAAGCGAAGCGCCTGTGCCGCACCGCCACGCCGGGCTCCCCGAAATCGCTAGCTGACCGGGCGGCACCAGATGTGAAATGGCTCGCATTTTCGGGCGATCGCGAACCTCCACGCGCTCCAGATAGGGTGCGCCGCTTCGGCGCTCGAACCCGACGCGAGCGGCAACCGGCGTCCCATCGGGCCAATGGATACGCCAAGGCGCTCGCCTCGCGTCGCCACGGCCACGCCGGGAACTTACGCAGGATAGATGTGTTAGATTTCATCTCTTTCCCGCAGAAGTCATTAATGGAGCAGCCGCGATGGCCTTCACTCTCAAACCCCTGCCGTACCCGAAGGATTCTCTGGACCCGTTGATGTCGGCGCGTACGCTCGAACATCACCACGACAAGCATCACGCCACGTACGTCACGAAGCTCAACGATTTCGTGAAGGGAACGAAGTTCGAGAACGCCGATCTCGAAACGATCATTCGCGAAACGGCGAATGCCACGGGCACCGAAAAGAAGATCTTCAACAACGCCGCGCAGGTTTGGAATCACGACTTCTATTGGGATTCGCTCGCGCCGAACGCCGGCGGCACGCCGCCCGAGGCGGTACTGAAGCGCATCGAAGCGGCTTTCGGCTCGCTCGACAATTTCCGCGACAAGTTCGTCGATGCCGCCGTCAACCAGTTCGGCAGCGGCTGGGCGTGGCTCGTCGTGAAGGACGGCAAGCTCGAGATCACCACCACGCACGATGCGGACAACCCGCTCACGCACGGCGAGTATCCGCTGTGGACCTGCGACGTGTGGGAACACGCCTACTACCTCGACTACCAGCACGAGCGTGCGCGCTTCGTGAAGACGGTCATCGAAAAGCTCGCGAACTGGCAGTTCGTGGCCAAGCGACTGGCCGATGCCCCGTAATTCCCGTCGCCCGACCCCGCTTCGCGAGAAGCGGGGTCGATCTTCCGGCGCAACCACATCCTTTCGTGCGCCGAGGGAAATTCCTTAAGTATTTCTGTCGCTTCCGTCCGCAAGCGCATCCTCGCAAGAATGCCGAAGCGAAGGCGCACTGAGGAACGGCATGCATCCGCACGGTAGCGATCGGAACGAGGCGGCCATCTATTGGACGGCAGTCAGCTTGATCGTTTGCGAAGGGCTGCCGATCGACAAAGCCGCCGAACGGCTCGGGATCGATAGCGATCTCTTGCGCGACATCTTGAATCGGCGCCAGCAAGCTTGCCCCTACCCCGAGCCGCTGCCATCCGACGCCAAGAGCTCCTTCAAACACTGACTGCGCGCTGCGTGGAAGGCGCAGCAGGCTTGCGGCAGCCCCGCAATTGCGACTAATTCTCAATTGCGCATAGAATGCCGCGCGACGAGTCACCCCGCTCGCCGCCATCCTTCTCACACGGTAGCTCGCATTTGATGTCCACTCGAATCGAGAACGTCCGCCGGACGTTGGTCGCGTTCGTCTCCGTCTTGCTCGCCAGCTGCGCCGGACAAGGCGACGATCCTCGCATCCCTGTCATCGAAACGTACGCCGACATCGTCCTCGCAACGTACGAGGATGCGATCGAGGCCGCCCGTGCACTCGACCGCGCCGTCGATGAGCTCATCGCCAATCCGAGCGAAGCGACGCTCGCTGCCGCACGCGAGCAGTGGAAGACGGCGCGCATCTTTTACGGCTACACCGAAGCATTCCGGTTCTACGGCGGTCCGATCGACGATGACGACGGCCCCGAGCCGCGCTTGAACGGCTGGCCGCTCGATGAGAACCACATCGATGCGGTGAAGCTGGATGCCTACAACGCAGCGCCCGGCGAGAACATCATCGGCAATCCGTCAAAGTATCCGGAGATCACGCCCGAGCTCATTGCCGCGCAGAACGAGGCCGGCGGCGAGAAGAACATCGCGAGCGGCTATCACGCAATCGAGTTCTTGCTGTGGGGTCAGGATCTGAACGATCCGCCCGAATCCGCAGGCCAACGGCCTTACACCGATTACGTCGTGAGCGGTCCCGACGCCGAGATCAACGCGCGGCGCGCCCGCTATCTCAAGGCGGCCACCACCTTGCTCATCAGCGATCTTGAAAGCGTGGCCGTCGAGTGGCGCAAGCCGCAAGCGGGCGAAACGAACTATCGCGTCTCGCTCATCACGGGCGACGTCCCGACCGCGCTCAAGCGCATGTTCACCGGGATGGCGGCGCTCGCGGAAGTTGAGATGGCGGGCGAACGCATGAACGTGCCGCTGCTCTCCTCGGATCAAGAAGAGGAGCAATCCTGCTTCAGCGATACGACGGCCGCGGACTTGCGCGCGAACATCGACGGCATCGCGCACGTCTATTACGCGAGATACACGCGCGCAAACGGCACGACGATCAGCGGACCGAGTCTCGCGGACCTCGTCCGCAAAGCCGATCCGCGCATTGCCGATGAGATGGACGAGCGTCTCGAACGTGCGCGCGCAGCCGTGTACGCGATCGAAAGCCCGTTCGATCTGGAAATTCGCGCCGACAATCCGGCCGGCCAGGCGCGCGTGCGAGATGCGATCGAGGCATTGCGTGCCGCAGCGCTGTCGTTCACGCGCGCAGCGCGCTCCATCCAGATCTTCCTTTCGGATCTGGAAAGCCTCGGCGATTGAGATCAGCGGAGCGCGGTCGAGTGCACGAGCGCAACGTATTCGGCGTCGCCGCGGCAATCGCGCTCGTCTTGAGCGGCGTCAGCGGCTGCTCCTCGAAAGCCTCCGCGCCGGTCGATGAGCTGCTCATGCCGCGGTCGGGCGGCGCGATGACCACCGACACGAGCGATCGGCACGCGTTCTCGCGGCCGGCGCCGAACTTGAGCGTCACCGAGCGCGCCACCTTCGCGGTCGGCAATCAGTTCTTCAACAGCCCTTGGATCGTCGCGCCGGCGACCGCCGATGCGCGCGACGGTTTGGGACCGCTGTTCAATGCGCGCAGCTGCGATGCCTGCCACAACAACGATGGCCGCGGTCGCCCGCCGGAAGCGGACGAAAGACCGATCTCGCTCGTCGTTCAATTCGGCTCGAATGCGCGCGGACCGCATGGCGAGCCGCTCGGCGATCCGATCTACGGCGACAACTTGAATCCGTTCGCGATCGGCGGCGTTGCGCCGGAAGGCTCCATTCGCATTCGTTATCGCGAGATCGCCGGCACTTTCGCCGACGGCGAGCCCTACACATTGCTTGCGCCGGAGTACGAGTTCATCGAGCTCGCTTATGGTCCGCTCGATCCCAACACCGGCTTCTCGCCGCGCGTTGCGCCCGCGGTCTACGGCGTCGGCTTGCTCGAAGCCGTACCGGAAGAACAGATCCTCGCGCTCGCCGATCCCGACGACGCCGACGGCGATGGCATCTCGGGCCGACCGAATCGCGTCTGGAATCGTGCACGCGAGCGCTTCGAGCTCGGCCGCTTCGGCTGGAAAGCGAATCAGCCCGACATCGCGCACCAGACGGCCGCCGCGTTCTCGGCTGAGATCGGCATGTCGACTTCGTTGCGGCCAGGTCAAAACTGCACCCAGGCGCAACGCGACTGCCTCGACGCCCCGCACGGCGGCGAGCCCGAGATCAGCGACGAGATCTTCGCGCACATCGTGCAATACCAGCGCATGCTCGCGGTGCCGGCACGACGCAATCTCGACGATCCGAAGGTCAAGAGAGGCGCGCAATTGTTCGTCGCCGCCGGTTGCGCGGCATGCCATCGCCCCACCCTGGTGACGGCTGCAACGAGCGAGCTCGGCGCCGCCGCCAATCAAACGATTCACCCGTTCACAGACCTCTTGCTGCACGACATGGGCCCCGAGCTCGCCGACAGCCGGCCCGATTTCGACGCGACGCCCAGCGAATGGCGCACGCCGCCGCTCTGGGGACTCGGGCTGCAGGAAACCGTGAACGGCCATACGCGCCTCTTGCACGACGGACGCGCCCGCAATGTCACGGAAGCCATCTTGTGGCATGGCGGCGAAGCCGAGCGCGCGCGCGAAGCGTTCCGTTCGATGTCGCGGCAAGAGCGCGAAGCGTTGCTCGCCTTCTTGAGCTCGCTCTGACGCGAGCGCTTGGACGGTAGATGAGACGATGAACGGCAGCGAAGAGCCTCGTGTGAAGTCGACTCGGCGTCTGCGCATTTCGCGACGCACTTTCATCGCATCGACGCTGGCTACTTGCGGCGCCTCGATGCTGGCCGGCTGCAGCAGCACGCCGCGGCAAGGGAAGATTCTGTCGGCATTCGAAGATGCGCGCGGCGATCAATACATCGGCGGGCTCAATCTTGCCGACGGCAGCGTGTTCGGCGCACGCATTCCCGTGCGGGCTCACGGATGCGCGCTGCGTCCCGACAGTCCGCAGCGTGCGCTCTTCTTCGCACGCCGTCCCGGGACGCAAGCCTTCGAGCTCGATCTTGCGACGAAGCAGGCGCGGCTTGTCTTCAAGACGCGCTCCGGTCAGCACCTTTCGGGTCACGGCGTGTTCTCGGCGGACGGCAAGCTCTTGTTCACGCCGGAGCACGACTACGAACGTGTGCGTGGCGTGCTCAGCGTGCGCGATGCGCGCGATTACCGCGTGCTCGAAGAAATCGACACTCGCGGCATCGATCCGCACGAGCTCGCATGGCTGCCGGGCGGCGAGCGGTTGCTCGTAGCGAACGGCGGCATCATGACGCATCCGCGCTCGTATCGGCGCAAGCTCAATCTCGACACGATGGATCCGTCGCTGTGCGTCATCGATGCTGCAACCGGCGCTTGTCTCGAGCAATGGCGTCTTCCCGAGCATCGACTCAGCATTCGGCATCTGTCCGTCGCGAGCGACGGCTCGGCCGCAGTTGGACTGCAGTTCGAAGGGCCGCCCGAGCGAGCCCCGAGCGTCGTCGCACTGTATCGACCGCAGCGCGGGCTCGAGCTGCTCGACTGTCCGCCCGCTGCGCGTGCAGCGATGCACGGCTACGTTGCCAGTGTGTGTCTCAGCGAGCGTCAGGACTTGATCGCCGCAAGCTGTCCGTACGGCGCCGGCATCGCGTGCTGGAGCAAACGCACGGGAGAGTTTCTCGGCATCGTGACGGCAAGCGAGGCCTACGGCCTGTCGCAAGGAGCAGACGGTACGATCATGGCGTCACTACGCGACGGCACCGCTTTCGAGATAGACAAGAAGCGACTGCGTTCACACTTCCTCGAAGTCTTCAGCGCGCAGCCGATTCACTGGGACGATCACTGGGTCGCCGCCGCCTGAGACGCTGGCATAATCGCGCTCGATACCTTCCTGGGATGGAGTCGCGATGCTCAAGCTCTCCTCGACCGGATCCGTCGCATCGTTGCGGCACATGGTCTGTGCCGGCGCAGCCCTGCTGTGCCTGACCAACGCACCGGCTTTCGCGCAACTGCCCGATTGGGCGCCACAACCGCCGCCGCGCATCGCCGAAGACGTCGTGCGTGCCGAAGTGCTCGTGCTGCATGCGGGCTTCGACACGACGTTCCGAGTCGACCCGTCGCTCGCACAACGCGGCACCGAAATCTCTGCGGAAGACGATCTCGGTCTCGACGATGCGCGTTTGCTCGTGCAAGGCGAGCTCACGCTGCTCCCGGGGAAGCGGCACCTCGTGCGCTTGACCGGCATGGCGATGCGACGCTCTGCCGATCGAACCATCGAAAAGGACATCGTCTTCGACGACGAGACTTATCGTGTCGGCGAACGCGTGAGCAGCGAGCTCAATCTCGCGATGGTCGGGCTCACCTACGGCTATCGTTTCGTGGCGCGCGATTGCTGCGAGCTCGCCGCAACGCTTGGCGTGCAGGTCGCCGAAGTGGAAGCAAATGCCGTGGTCCGCAGCCGCGTCATCCGCGACGCTGAAAGCGGCGTTGCGCCGCTCCCTCTCGCGGGCCTCGAAGGCCGCGTGGATTTCAGCCGCCGCTGGTCGCTCGAAGGTCGCGTGCAATATCTGTCTGCGAATATCGACGACGTGGACGGCTCGATCACCGACACGCGTATTGCGCTCACGTGGCGCAAGAACCCGCACCTCGTCTTCGGGCTCGGCTACCGTCGCTTTACGATCGAGATCGATTCCGAGCACGAAGATACGCCCGGCTTCGTCGACATGACGTTGGACGGCCCGCTCCTGTTCATGAGAGCGAGCCTCTGAGACGCGCGTTCAGCCGACGCCGACGCGCAATGCGATGCGCTATTGGGCGGGGCGCGCTTCGTCGCGCGGCGGATCCTCGGCGAGCGGCTGCAGAAATACGATGCCAGGCTCCTGCTGCTCGACCTGCTCGACAGGTTCCGGCTGCGGTTCCGGCATGTTGCTGTACTGCTCGTTGATGATCTGAAAGGCGCGCACGATCGCATCGACGCCGGCGACGACGACGGCCACCGGCACCAGCGCCAGCAGGAAGATGATCACGCGTCGCAGCGGCGCGGGCTGCGGACGAGTGCGCTCGCGTTCCAGCTCGAGCGCCTCTTGCGCGCGTTCCCGCACGGCACGCTGCAGATTGGTCGGCGGCCGCTCGAACGGGACGACGCGCGCGCTCCCGGGCGCAGCATTTGAATCGGCGTAATGGGCGTCAGACGAGTGCATCATGAGATCGAAGGCCCTCGTTTCATGGGCTTCGGACGTCGGGCTACGGGCTACAGCCAGGAAAGAGCGCGCCGTGCGCCTCTTGCTCCAGCCCCCAGCCTCATCGACCGAAAGGACCGCGGCGTCGGAGCGCATCGTCTGTCGTGAGTCGGCGCGATCCGGAGCAGCTCGGCAAGTGTACCTTGACGGCAGGCCGCTTACGATCAGCAGACCGACCAACCCGTGCCGGGTTCCCGCTCGCATCGCCGAATGCTGCGGCGGCTCGGTAGCTTCGCTGCTTGACGTCGGCAGCGCCAATGGCAAAGTGCCGCCTGGAGGCAAGTCGGCGGTTTTCGCGCTTGCTGGGCGCGCAGGAGACGTTCATCGAGGGAAACGCATGAGCAGAAAAATTCTCGCCTTCGGTCTCGCTTGCCTGTTCGCCCTCGCCGGCGCGAATGCTGCGGACGATACAGCGATCAGCGCGGAAGTCGGCGGCGTCCGCATGGAAGCGACGGCAGGCGCCGAGCGCGACGCCGCAAGCAAACCCACCTCGTGCAGCGCGCAATGCAGCGATGCGCACGCGCGTTGCGCCAGCTCAGTTCGCCGTGCGCGTCAGCAATGCGCACGCACTGCGGCGACGAGCGGCCGCGACGGCTTCGATCCTTACGTCGATGCCACGGCGTTTTGCAGCTACTTCCGCCGGCCGCGCAATTGCGGTCCCGGCTGCGAGGCGCGATTCGCGCAGCATTTGCGACTATGTCTGCAGGCCGTGGACAACCCGGCGCGCCTGCGGCAGGACTGCATCGAGCAAGAGCGTCAGGCCAATACGTTCTGCCGTCAGGAGCTGCACGACTGCGAGCTCGCCTGCAAGCAGTAGCCCGACGCTACATCGTCGGCGTGTTGGGCGAAGCGTGCGTTCGCTCATACGCCTGCTGGCAGCGCAGACATCGTCCGGCGCTCGGCTCGGCCTCGAGACGCGCCGGCGCGATCGGCTGACCGCAGTCGATGCAGGCGCCGAAGCTACCTTCTTCGATGCGGCGTAGCGCGCGGTCGATGGCGCGCAGCTCGCCCACATCGCGCTCGACCTCTGCGAGATTGAGATCCACGATCAGATCCGAGAACGAATCGTCGCCCTCGTCGCCGCCACGCTCGGCGATCTGCGCGTGCGTTTCGTCGTTGGAACGTGCCAACGTAACGCGGATCTCATCCTTGAGCTGAGCCGACCGCTCGCGCAGGCGAGCCGCGAATCCGGCGATATGCGTTTGATCCAGTGCCATATGTCGACCCCGCTCGCAATCGATGACGATCCCTTCATGAAATCCGCTGCCACGCCGCAGGTTCCCGACGTGCGCCAATCCATCGCGCAGGTCTCGGCGCACACATGAGCAAAGCCAACGTTCGCGGCATTGTCGCGATGCTTGCTGCGGTCGCGACTTTCGCCGTCATGGACCTCTGCATGAAGCGACTCGTGGAAACGTACCCCGCGATTCAGGTGACGTTTTTGCGCGGCGCCACCTCGCTGCCGCTGCTCGTCGCAGCGACGGCATTGTTCGGGCAATGGCGCAATCTGCGACCGCAGCGCTGGGGACTGCATCTGGTGCGCGGACTGCTCAGCATCATCATCCTGTGGGCGTTCGTCTTCGCCGTGAAAGACCTGTCGCTCGCCGATGCTTACGCCATCTTCATGTCCGCGCCGCTGCTCATCACCGCGCTGTCCGTGCCGCTCCTGCACGAACGCGTCGGTTGGCGCCGCTGGCTCGCCGTCGGAGTCGGCATGATCGGCGTCATCGTGATCCTCAAGCCTTCGGGCACAAGCTGGCTGAGCCTGGGCGGCATTGCCGCGTTCGTTGCAGCGCTCGGCTATGCGCTCAACGCCCTGACGATTCGCATGCTCGCCCGCTCGGATTCTGCCGATGCCACGATCGTCTGGCCGCTCGCGATCTTGACGGTCGTGAGCGCAATCGCGGCGGCGGCTGTGTGGGTTCCCTTGCGTGCCGAGCATGTTGCCTGGATCGCCTTGCTCGCCGTGACCGGCACCATCGGACAGTACTTGCTCACGCATGCGTTTCGCCGCGCGTCGCCTGCCGTATTGGCGCCGCTCGAGTACACGGCGCTTGCCTGGGGGCTGCTATTCGATTTCGTGATCTGGTCGAGCACGCCCAGCGCTCGCATGCTCGTCGGCGCGGCAATCATCGTCGCCAGCGGCTTGTATGTGTTTCAGCGGGAACGCCGCACGGCGAGCCAGATCGCGTGTTGAAACTCACGGATCCGTGCGCGAATGCAAGCCGACGTTGGGCGCATCGCGCTGCACAGCGGCTGCGGGCCGAGCACGCTCGAACAACACGAGCGCGACGCCGCCAAGCACCAGCAATGCCGCCACGACCGCCAGCGACGTAATGCGTTCGCCAAGCACGATAGCGCCGAGGATGAGCGCGACGACCGGATTGACGAGCGCGTAAGTGGTGACTTTGGCAGTCGCCACTCGCGTCAGCAGGTAGAGATAGCAATTGAGCCCGACGATGCTGCCGAAGACGATCAAGTAAGCCAGCGCAGCGAGCGACGCGGCTGAAACATCGGCAAGTATGAAATCGCGCCATTCGCCGTCGGCGAACGAGAGCGCAAGCTGAAAGACGCCGCCGAACAACATCTGCGCGCAAGTAAAGCTCAAGACGGTTTCCTTCTTGGCGTGCCGCTGCTGCAGCAGCGTCCCGACGCTCCATCCGATCACCGCCGCCAGGAGCGCAGCGACGTGCAGCGGTTCCACCGCGCCGGCGAGCGTACGCGTGTGCAACACGATCGTCACGACACCGGCCACTGCGATCGCCGTGCCCGTCAGCGCCGCGCGCCCGGGCACTCGCTTGGAGAAGAAGGCCCAGTCGAGCAGCAGCACGACCACGGGCACCGCCGCGACCATGAGCGCCGCGATCCCGGAGGGAATTCCTTGCTGCGACCAGATCACGAAACCATTGCCGATCCCGGAAAGCAGCACGCCCGCCCACGCCGCGGCGCGCAAGCTCACCCCGGCCATCGGTGCCGACGTCCGGCGCCGCAGCCAGGCGTACATGAGCGCACCGGCAAGCAGAAACCGCGCCGCGCCTGAGACGAATGGCGGCAAGGTTTGAATTGCGATGGCGATCGCAAGATACGTGGTGCCCCAGATCAGGTAGATGCCGGCGAATGCGGCAGCGATCTCGAGCACGTCGTCGCGAGAGAGATCAGATTGCATGCATCGATTGTCTACGAACCTGGCAAGCAATACAGATTCAGGTAGACTGACAAGCAGGCAGCACAGTTTCCTGCCTGGCCGAGGTCGCAATGTCCACGCACGCTCCGCTCCTGTACGAACGCGTCGCACGCATGGTCGAGCAGCAGATCGCCACGGGCGCCCTGCGCGCGAACGACAAGATCCCGTCGGTACGTGCCATGAGCCGCGCGGCCAAAGTGAGCGTGTCCACGGTCGTGCAGGCGTACGTCCACCTCGAGAACATCGGGCTCATCGAAGCGCGCCCGCAGTCCGGCTTTTACGTGCGCGCGCCGAGCGCCCGCGTCTTGCCCGAGCCGCGCCCGAAGATCTCGCGTTCGCGCCGTCCGACCTCGGTCGCAAGCAAAGTGCTCGATACCTGCCGCGAGGCGCTCGCGCGCCAGGACATCGTCCCGCTGCACGGCGCCTTCACCTCTGCGACGCTCTATCCGAACCGCCGCCTCAACAATCTGGTGCGCGAGGTGCTGCGCGAGCATCCTCTCAATGCGGGAGAGTGTCTGCTGCCGCCCGGTTATGAAGAGTTGCGCCGTCAGATCGCCAAGCGCATGGCGCTCGCCGGCGCACCCGTCGATCCTGCGCACGTCGTCATCACGAGCGGCACCATGGACGCGATCACGCTCAGCTTGCAGGTGCTCTGCCGCGCAGGCGATACCGTGCTGGTCGAATCCCCGACCTACTTCGGCCTGCTGCAAGCCATCGAGCATCTGGGTCTGCGCGTGGTCGAGGTGCCGAACGTGCCCGGCCTCGGCATCGATGTGGACGCAGTGCGCAACGCCGTGAAGACGACCAAGGTCGCGGCTGCCGTCTTGATGCCCAATTTCAACAATCCGACGGGAAGCCTCACGCCCGACGAGGCCAAACAGGAGATCGTGCGCACGCTCACCGAGCTCGAGATTCCGATCATCGAAGACGACATCTACGGCGATCTGCATTACGGCAGCGCGCGCCCCACCTCGTTGCGCGCGTTCGACGAGAGCGGCCTCGTGATCTCTTGCGGCTCGGTGTCGAAGACGATCGCGCTCGGCTATCGCATTGGCTGGGCCGTGAGCCATCAATTCCATGCCGATATCGCACGCGCGAAGTTCTACGCGTCCGTCGCCTGTCCGAGCCTGCAGCAACTCGTTCTTGCGCGCTATTACGCGAGCGGTGGCTACGATCGCTACTTGCGCGGAGTTCGCGCCACGCTGGCGAAGAACGCACAGCTCTTCATCGACGCGATCGCGCGTCACTTCCCCGAAGGCACGCGCGTGTCGCGGGCGGCGGGCGGTCTCGTGCTCTGGGTCGAGCTGCCGCGCAGCGTCGACGGCACGCAGCTCTTCCGTACGGCGCTCGCGAGCCGCATCGGTATCGCGCCCGGCGTCGTGTTCTCGGCCAAAGCGGATTACCGCAATTTCATCCGGTTGAGCTGCGGCTTGCCGTGGACCACGACGATCGAGCGCGCACTTGAAAAGCTCGGGCGCTTGGTGCGCGAGCTCGCGCACAGCTGATCCAATGTCCCGATGAGCGCGCGCTCCCGCGCGTGCGCCGTTTGCGATAGGCCGCGAGCTCGCGGCGACGCCGAGCGGCTGCGTCAGTTCTTCTTGAACAATGCTTCGAGCTCTGCGCGTGCGCGCTCGGCGTCAGACTGAGTCGACGAATCGGACTGGGCTCGGCCGCCGAACAGCGCCTCCAGCTCGGCACGCGCTTTGGCGGCCGCATCGCCGGCGTTCGTATAAGCATTCGGGCGCGGCTTGAAGTAGTCGCAGAAGTTCGCGCGTTCCTTGTCCTTCACCTCTTCGGCGATCGGCTCGCGGCAGTGCTTCGCGACGCTCGTGCTGTACCACTCGCACAGCTTGCAGACGTGCAGCTGGGCGCCACAGGCTTTGCATTCATCGAGCCGGCTAAGTGGCAGGCTCAAGCGCTCGAGCGAAGCACCGCATTTCCAGCAGACGAGCGTGGTCATGGTCGAAACCCGGTCGAACGACGGAAGCAAACGATACGTCAGGTCGCGATCTCGTCGTAGCCGCGGCCGATGAACTCGATCAGGCACAGTCCGTGACCGAACGGATCGGCAAGCATCGCGATCTTGCCCCAGCTGTTGGCTCTCACGGGACCCTCGAGCCGCGCCCCTGCATTGCGCGCCCTGTCGAGCGCCTTTTCGATATTGTCGACGACGAAGTCGAGATGCACCGGCGTCCAATGGCGCGCGTACGAGCGCAGATGCCGGCTCGTCGCCGCGGCGACGCTGCCGTTCGGCTTGACCACAAGATAAATCGGGGAGGTCGCACCCAACAGCTCGACGGCATCCGTACCGAAGCGCCGGCCCACGCTCAGCCCGAGGCCTTCGCAATAGAAATGGATGCCTTTGTCCAGGTCATCGACATCGATGTTGACGAGCATGATGGCGGGCATGCGCGATCCTCGCGGCAACTTCAAGACTTCAAATCAAAGAGAGTAGCGCGCCCGGCCCGCTGATGCAGCGCTGACGCCGGCAGACGACGGCGTCAACCTGCGCTTTCGGAAATCTGCTGCGCGCCGTTACTGGTCCGCGTTTCCTTGCGCGCCCGCTGTCCGTACTTCTCGTACAGCTTCTCCTTGCGCGCGGGATCCACATTGATCTTCGTGATGTCGCCGCCCGCCCATTCGAGCAGCTTCGGGTCCATCACCTTGAACCAGAGCGGCGGGATCATCGCCAACCCGAAACAGCCCGGGTACCCGCTCGGCAGTCGCGGCAGATCGTCGAAGTCGCGCAGCGCCTGATACGGCCGGCGTGCATTGGCGTGATGATCCGAATGGCGCTGCAGGTGAAACGAGATCAGGTTCGAATAGATGTGATTGGTGTTCCACGAATGCCGCGGCGTGGGCCGTTCATAACGGCCATCCGGGAGCTTCTGACGCAGCAAGCCGTAATGCTCCACGTAGTTCGCCTGCGTGAGGCCGTACCACGCGTAGAGATGATGAACGATGAGGAACGGCACGACGATCGGCCCGAATGCAGCGATCAGCCCGAGCGCCATGACGAGCGTGAGCAGCCAGGACATCAGTACCTCGTTGTACGGCGAGAACACCGGCCGACCCTTCGCCTTCAAGCGTGCCGCTTCGAGACGCCAGCCGCGCTTGATCGCACCCGGAATCTCGCGCAGCGCGAAGCGATAGATGCTCTCGCCCATGCGCGCGCTCACCGGATCTTCCGGCGTCGCGACGGCGACGTGATGTCCGCGATTGTGCTCGATGCAAAAGTGGCCGTAACCGACGAGCCCGGTCGCGATCTGCGCCGAGATTTGATCGAGCCGGCTCTTCTTGTGACCGAGCTCGTGTCCGACGAGGATGGCGAGCGAGCTGGTAAAGCCCGTGCCGAGCGTGAGCGCGAGATAGGCCCACCAGGGCACCGACTGCGTGCCGATGAACCATGCGGCGGCGAAGAACTGCGCGTAGAGGAGCAAGAGCGCGGCGTAGAGCAGCACTCGGTAGTACGGATCCGCCGCCATCAGCGGGACGACTTCCTCGGGCGGGTTGTGGCGATCCTCGCCGAAGACGATGTCGGCGATCGGGATGACCACGAAGATGTAGAAGAGCGGAAACCACAGCACCTCGGGCCGCTCGTCGAGCCAGAAGTAGGCGAGGATCGTGAGAATCGTCTTGAGCGGCCCGCTGAGTGAGGCCAGCCACAGATAGCGTTTGCCGTCGGTGTATCGGACCGTGCGTCCGTCGCTCGTGCGCGCAATGAACTCCATGCGCGAATTCTACAGGAACGGCCCGCCGCGTCGGCGCGGCAGGCCGTGACATCGCTACATCTCCAGGCGCGATCCCGACTGCTCCTTGCGCTCCTGCTCGGCGATCTGCTTGAGCTCGATCTTGCGTCCTTCGACGAAGTAATAGATGAGATACGCAAGACCGACGCCGACCGGAACGACCCCGAGCATCGCTTGGTCTCTCGCAAGAGACTGCAAGCTGATGATGACTGCGATGCCGACGAACAGCCACACCAGACCCGGCAGCAGCGAGGTTCGGCGTCGCGCGCTCTGGCCGTCGATCAATTCGAGCGGCAAGGGCGGCAGCTCCATGCCGCGCTCGATCGCGGCCATGCGCTCGACGTGGTACAGCTCCATGAGACGCCGCCGTTTGCGGTAATTGAGCACGGCGACGACGATCGGAATCGACAAGGGCAACCCGATCGCAAAGATGATTCCCAAGATTGGAACGAGCTCGGACATAATGCACCTGGGCCTCGGTGGCCGTATTCTGCAACTCGCGTGTTGATACGCCAGCCCCGCCGATAAGGTTGCGCTCGGTCAATGGCCTGCTTCCACCGGTAAGTTGCGGCTCCCGCGGGACGACGTCGCCGAAGCCATTGGTAGAGTACGGCGCAACCTTTCCTCGTCCCCCGACGTCTCAACCCGTGATGCCATGACGCGCGCGCAAACGGCTTTACCAGCAGACAAAGACGTCCACGCGCGTCTGCATGCCAAGCAGTACCGGGATGCCCTGGCGCTGTTGCTGCCGCGCTATCGGGACAAGGTTTTTCGGCTATGTTTCAGCATGTTACGCGATCGCAGCTGGGCCGAGGATGTCACGCAGGATGTCTTCATGCGCGTCTGGCGCGCGCTGCCCGGATACAGCGGCCAGGCCTCCTTGTCGACGTGGATCTATGCGATCACGAAGAACGCCTGCCTGTCCGAGCTGCGCAAGAAACGCCCCACGGTGTCGCTCGACGATCATGGCGAGGACGACTACCGTGCCGAAGCGGCCGCGCTCGCCGCGCCCACGCAGGACGACTCGGCCACGAGCAGCGTGCTGCAGGTGCTCGACCAGCTGCCCGAACGCTACCGTCAAGCCGTGACCTTGTTCTATATGGAAGACAAGTCTTACGAGGAGACGGCGAGAATCCTCGGTTTGCCGCTCGGCACCGTCAAAGCCTTGCTGCACCGAGCACGTAAGCGGCTCATCGAGCTCACACGCGAGAGCGAGCACGAAACATGACGCACGAGCACGACATCGATTGGGACGGACGGTTGCAGGACTGGCTCGACGGCGAGCTTGCGCCCGACGATGCAGCCGCCGTCGCTGCACATGTCGACACCTGCTCATCGTGCCGCGAATACGCTGCTGCCCTGCGCGCGCTCGATACATCGCTGCAAAGCGCCGTACCGAAGCTTGCGCTCGATGAGCGCTTCGATCGGCATCTGCTCGAGCGCATTGTCGCCGACGACGAAGCACGGCGCGCCGCCGCGCGTGCGCGCGTGCAAGCTCAGATCGAAGCGGAGCTCGCCGAATTCGGACGCAATTGGCGGCGCAGGTTCTTGGCGCTCATCCCGAGCGTGCTCGCCGGCATTGCGATCGCGTTTGCGTGCGCGATGTATTTCGACACCGCAGAGTGGGTCCGCTCGCTGCTCGGCACTGACAGCGGCATCGATTCGCTCTACGTGTCTTATCTACATGCGCTCATGACGAGCGCCGTCGGCGCCGCGATCGGTTACACCGTCGCGCGCTGGCTGACGACCGAATCGACCGGATAGCGGGCGAACGCTTCACGCCGCTTCGATGCGCGGCCCCGGCTCCGTGAAGGCGTGGGCGAGCCCGATCAGCGCCGGCAACGGCGAATGGATGATGTAGGTCGGCACCGCCGCGAGATAGTCGGCGTAGCGCCCCTTGTCTTCGAAGCGATCGCGGAATGGCGAGCTGATGAACAAGCGCCCGAGCCGCGGCACGATGCCGCCGCCGATGTAGAGACCGCCGAATGCGCCCAGCGTCAGCACCAGATTGCCCGCCAGGGTGCCGAGCAGCGCACAGAACATGCTGACCGTCTCCATGCAGATGCGGCATGAGGCTTCCATCGCGCGCCGCGTGACATCTGGCGGTGTGAGCGGTTCGGGCACGACGCCTTCCAGCGCGCACAGCGCATCGTAGAGATTCACGAGCCCGCTGCCGGACAGTACGCGTTCCGCCGAGACGTGCGAGAAGCGCTGGCGCAATTGTCTGAGCACCTCGATCTCGCGCTCGTTCATCACCGACAGCGTGACGTGTCCACCTTCGCCCTGCAGCGGAATCCAATGATCGCCGGCCGGGATGAGCCCCGAAACACCAAGCCCGGTGCCCGGTCCGAGCAACGCGATCGGCGCGTTCGGTTTGGGTCTGCCGCCGCCCACGGCCTCGAGCTCCGACTGCGGCAGATGACGCACGGCCATCGCGAGCGCCGTGAAATCATTCATCAGGATGAGCCGGTCGAAGCGCAGCTGCTGCCGCGTCTGCGCCGCGGAGAACTGCCACACGTGATTCGTCATGCGGATCACATCGCCGGTTACGGGACCGGCGATCGCGAACGCGCCTTCGCGTGGCCGCGACGATCCTTCGTGTGCGCCGACTTGCTGTAGGTAGTGCTCGATGGCACTGACGATGTCCGGATACTGGGCACAGGCAAACACCACCTCGTCGCGAGGCGTCGTACCGTCCAGCAGCGCGAAACGCGCGTTCGTGCCGCCGATGTCGGCGATCAGGCGAGGGACAGTTCCGGGTCGCACGGAAGCCATTGAATCGATCCAGATCCGAACGAGGGTCGAAGCATACACGGGCGCGCGCAGGCGCGCTTTGTGGAGAGCCTGGCCGTCTAAAGCGAGCTTACCGCCCTGCCGCGGGCGGCGGGCTACGGCGCCCAGAACACGTCGACCGGCACCTCTCTTTGATGAAGCACGGCGCGGATCGGCAGCTCGGCCGAGCTGCCCGGCGAGCGAGCCCGCTGATAGACCTGCCATTTCGCAGCGCCTTCGATGTGCACGATGATGCGCCGGGCGTCGAGCAACGCCCGCAGGTTGAGACTGATCCGTGCATGGGGTGCCGTCAGCGCGTTGACCGCAAGGCAGCCGGGGGCGGCCCCGAGGTCGAGCCCTTTGGCCAGCGCCAGCGATCCAGGAAAGAGCGATGCCGTGTGTCCGTCTTCGCCCATGCCCAGCACCACGAGATCGTAAGGATGCGGCACGCGCGTCAGCGCACGCGTCGCCCAATCGGCGCCCGCTTCGGGCGTCGGCGCCGGGTTCTTCAGCCCGACGAAATGGGCCGCGGCCGCCGCCCCGACCAACAGATGCTCGCGCACGAGCCGTTCGTTGCTCGCCTCCGAGTTGGTTTCCACCCAGCGTTCATCCGCCAGCGTGACCCAGACCTTCGACCAGTCGAGCTTTTCCTCGCGCAACTGGGTGAACAGCCGCACCGGCGTACGGCCGCCCGAGACCACGAGGCTGGCAGTCCCGCGCGCCGCAATGGCTTCCTCCAGATCGACCTTGATCTCGCCGGCCAGCGCATGGGCCAGCGCGGTCGCGTCGGGAAACTTGTGCTCGTGAATCCAGGAGGGCGACATGTTCTTTGTAAATGCAACAGCGTGGATCGCAGGACCGAGAGGATAAGACATTCCGGGGCGCGGCGCCCGCCGCCGCGCCCGCAGGCTCTCTCGCGCGCTGCGTCAGATCTCGTTACGCCAAGCGAAGCCGTCGCGGCCGATGAGCGCGCTCGCTGCGGCCGGACCCCAGGTGCCGGCCGTGTAGATCTTCGGCTTCTCGTCGTACTGCAGCCATGCTTCGCGGATCGGATCGATCCACTGCCATGCCGCATCGAGCTCGTCGCGGCGCATGAAGAGCGTGAGGTTGCCTTTGATGATGTCGCTCAAGAGACGCTCGTAGGCATCGAGGCTGCGCGTCTTGAAGGTTTCGGAGAAATCCAGGCTGAGGTTCACGGGCTTGAGGCGCATGCCTTCGCCCGGACTCTTGGCGAGCACCGTGAGCGTGATGCTCTCCTCGGGCTGCAACTGAATGACGAGCCGATTGAGCGCGTGCACGGTATCGGGCCGCTCGTAGATGGAATGCGGTACGTCCTCGAACGTGATGACGATCTCCGAGACGCGCTCCTGCAGCCGCTTGCCGGTACGTAGATAAAACGGCACCCCGGCCCACCGCCACGAATCGATTTCGACCTTGAGCGCGACGAACGTCTCGGTCGTGCTGTCCGGCGGCACGCCGTTTTCCTGCAAGTAACCGACGACCGGCTGACCCTTGGCCGCGCCGGCCTTGTATTGACCGCGCACGGTCTTGGTGAGGACGTCGCGGCCGACGAGCGGGCGCAGCGCACGCAGCACCTTGAGCTTCTCGTCGCGCATCGCATCGGGATCGCTCGTTGCCGGCGGCTCCATCGCGATGATGCAGAGCAGCTGCAGCAAGTGGTTCTGCACCATGTCGCGCAGCGCACCCGTGCGGTCATAGAAATCCGCACGACGCTCGACGCCGAGATCCTCGGCGACCGTGATCTGCACGTGCTGCACGCGACCGCGCCGCCAGAGCGGCTCGAACAGCGTATTGCCGAAGCGCAGCGCGAGCAGGTTCTGCACGGTCTCCTTGCCGAGATAGTGATCGATACGAAAGATCTGCCGTTCCTCGAAGATCGCGCCGACGCGCTCGTTGATGAGCGCCGAAGAGGCTCGATCGTGGCCGAGCGGCTTTTCGAGCACGACGCGCGATTGCGGCGTGACGAGCTGATTGCGCGCAAGTCCCTCGCAGATCGGCGCGAACAGATCGGGTGCCGTCGACAGGAAGAACACACGGATCGCCTCTTCCCGACCCTTGAGCAGCGCGCCGAGACGGACGAAGTCCTCGTCCTGCTGCGCATCGACTTTGCTGTAGGCAAGACGCGCGGCGAATTCGTCCCAGACTTTCGGATCGAACTCCTCGCCGACGTGGGTTTCGCAGCTCGCGCGCACCTGCGCGAGATACTCCTCGTGGCTCAGATCGCCGCGCGCGGCGCCGATGATGCGCGAATCGGGCGGTACCTGCCCGCACGCGACGCGCCGATACAAGGCCGGCAGGAGCTTGCGCATGGCTAGATCGCCCGTACCGCCGAACAAAACCAAATCGAACGAGGGAAGTAGCTGCATATCGACCTTCGAGCAGACGAGAGCGTGGCGCCCGGCAGGGAAAGTCTTCAAGAGAAACGGAACGCCGAGCGGGCCGCTAAATTAACGTTGTTGACCGCGTCGCGCAAACGAGCGCCAACGAACGGTGGAGCAGACAACGCTAATGCACGATCTGCGTGCATCGCGCCGGGCGGTCGGGCCGACCTGCTAGAATTCGGCGGTTCCAAAGCGCACCCGATCGAGGCCCGCCTTGAAGCAATCCGCCCCCCTGCATCCTCGTCTCGTCGAAGTCGCCGAGCGCATTCGCGCCCGGAGCGACGGGACGCGCCGCGAGTATCTCGAACGCATGGCCCAGGCGCGCAGCGCCGCCGCCACGCGCGCAACACTGTCGTGCACGAACTTGGCGCATGGCTTCGCGGCAATGCCCGCCGTCGACAAGGAAAAGTTGCGCGGCACGCGCTGGCCGAATCTCGCCATCGTCTCGGCATACAACGACATGCTCTCGGCGCACCGACCGCTCGAGCGTTATCCGGAGCTGCTCAAGCTCGGTGCGCGCGAAGCGGGCGCCGTGGCGCAATTCGCAGGCGGCGTGCCCGCCATGTGCGACGGCGTCACACAGGGCCAAGCCGGCATGGAGCTGTCGCTGTTCAGCCGCGACGTCATTGCGATGGCCACCGCCGTCGCCCTGTCGCACAACATGTTCGATGCCGCTTTGTGTCTCGGCGTGTGCGACAAGATCGTGCCCGGATTGCTCATGGGCGCGCTTGCATTCGGACACTTGCCGACGATCTTCGTACCGGCCGGCCCGATGCCCTCGGGCATCCCCAACAAGGAGAAGGCGCGTATCCGCCAGCTGTACGCCGAAGGCAAAGTCGGGCGCGATGTCCTGCTCGAATCGGAGGCGCAGAGCTATCACTCCGAAGGCACCTGCACGTTCTACGGCACGGCCAACAGCAATCAGATGCTCATGGAGGTCATGGGCCTGCATCTGCCTGGCGCGGCATTCGTACCGCCGAACACTGCGCTGCGCGATGCGCTCACGAGCGCTGCCGCGCGCCGTGCCGCGGCGATCACCGCACTCGGCGATTCCTATCTACCTCTCGCCTCGATCGTCGACGAACGCGCCCTCGTCAATGCCATCGTTGCGCTGTTGGCAACGGGCGGCTCGACGAACCACACGATTCACCTGGTGGCGATCGCGCGCGCCGCGGGCCTCGTCGTCAATTGGGACGACTTCAGCGATCTGTCCGAAATCGTGCCGTTGCTCGCGCGCGTCTATCCGAACGGCAGCGCGGACGTGAATCATTTCCACGCCGCAGGCGGCACGGGCTTTCTCATTCGCGAGCTGCTCGCTGCAGGATTGCTCCATCCCGACGTCAACACGGTCATGGGCGCCGGGCTCGAGCGCTACACGCAGGAGCCGTACCTCGGCGAACAGGGTCTTGCCTGGCGCCCCGCGCCGGAGCAAAGCGGCGATGAGCAGGTGCTGCGCCCCGTCTCCAATCCATTCGGTGCGGACGGCGGGCTCAAGGTGCTCAAAGGCAATCTCGGGCGCGCGATCATCAAGACCTCGGCCGTGCAGCCTCAGCATCGCGTCGTCGAAGCCCCGGCGGTCGTCTTCGACGACCAGGCGGATGTGATCCGCGCCTTCAAGGCGGGCGAGCTCGACCGCGATTGCGTCGTCATCGTGCGCTATCAAGGGCCGCGCGCGAACGGCATGCCCGAGCTGCATCAGCTCACGCCGACGTTGAGCTCGTTGCAATCGCGCGGCTTCAAGGTCGCGCTCGTCACGGACGGGCGCATGTCGGGCGCTTCGGGCGCGGTACCCGCAGCCATTCACGTCACGCCGGAATGCCTCGCGGGCGGACCGCTCGAGAAAGTGCAGAACGGAGACATCGTGCGGCTCGACAGTTACGCCGGCACGCTGGAAGTGCTGGTGCCGGAGAGCACCTTGCTGAGCCGCACGGTTGCGCGGCCCGATTTGTCCAAGAACGCCTTCGGCGTCGGCCGCGAGCTCTTCGCGACGTTTCGACGCAATGCGGGCGACGCGGAAGCCGGCGCGATCTCGATCTTCTGAGGCGGCGACGATCAGCCGCTAACCGCTTTGCGGTCCGGCTCGTCGACGAGGGTCAGCTCGAACAAGGACGTTTGTACCGGCTCGCCTGCCTGCTTGGCGTCGCGCCGAACATCGGAAGCGCTCTCGAGCGTCGCCAGCGCTTTCATGGGCGGCAACGTATCGCCTGCCGCCATGCGAGCGTCGCTCGCACTCTGCGTCGCCGCTGCAGGTCGCTCGTCTTGCGCGTCCGCTTTCGCTGTGCTCGCAACCGCGCTCGTGGTAGCGCTGCCGGCGCTCTCGCTTTGCGCGACCGGCACCGTGAACGCTTCGAGCGGCAGGAGGTCCTCGCAATCCTCCACGTAACCGCGCGCACGTTCGCCCAACGGCGTCTCGGGCGTTGAGGATGGTTTCGCCAGCTCGGCCTCGAACAGCTGCAGCACATCGCCATCGCTCGTGCCGATGCTGTCGCGCTGCGCTTCGCGCTGAGCACGCGTCTGCTCCTGCTCGATCCGCCATTTCGGCAACGGTTCGTTCTCCGTCACCTTGACGGGCGTTTCAAGCGAATCGGGATCGCGCAACTCTTCGATGACGGGCGCAGGCTTCTTCCGCGCAGGCGCCGGCACAGCGAGCGGCGTGGGCGGAACATTGGCATCGATCTGAGGCACCGGCGGCACGGCTTGCGCCAGCGTCTCTTCGTCGAGCGAGGCCGCACCGCTCAGCTCGGCGTACAGCTTCAAGTACTGCTGCAAGGCATGCACATAGGCGAAGCGCTGCAGCGCATGCTTGCGCGCACCCTGCGCCAGCTGGGCACGCCGTTCCGGAGTCAGGCCCAAGATCTTGCCGATGCCGCGCACGAACGCCGCAGGATTGCCGGGCTCGACCGCCACGCCGTGGTGGCCGATGAGCTCGCCCTGCGCGCCAAGTCCGGTGGCCACGCACGGAATGCCGCACAACATCGCCATCGCAAGCGTCATGCGCGCGTTGTCCGTGAGCGCGCTCGAGCACACGAGATCGCATGCATTGAAGAGCGATGCGAGATCGGACCACTCGCCAAGCAATTGGATGCGTGTCGACAGCGCGCCGCTGCCGATCAAGGCATTCAATGCGGCGTTGCCGCGCTGCACGCCGTGGCCGGCGAGCAGCACATAGATATTCGGGTGCGTCTTGACGAGCTCGGCGACGCCCTTGAGGAAGGTCGCATGGTCGGACTCCGGCTGAAACGGCGCCACCATGCCGATGACGAATGCCTCGTGCGGCACTTGCAACCGCTCGCGCAAACTCGTGCGCGCCGCTGGATTCGGCTTGAAGCGCACCGGATCGGCGCCCGGCGCGATGCATTCGTAACCGTCCTCGGGAAAACCGATGCGGCGATGCTGCGCAGCGCCCGCCTCGGAAGTGTAGACGATACGATCGACGCCGGCGGCGGCCTTGGCAGCCAGCTTCAACAGATTGCGATCGACGAAACCGGCCTGCTTGGCAAGCGGCGCGGTGTCCGCGATCGACCAAATGAGCGCCGGCGACCAATCGCAGCGTTTGCGTAGCTGCGCCGCTGCGAGCTGCGCGCCGCGTCCCCAGGCCTGAATGACGTCCGGACGGAACGTACGAGCAACATCAAGCAGATTCTTGAAGCCTTGCAACGCGAAGCGTTTGCGCGAGAGCGCCACCTCGTGCACCGGCACGCCTTGCTGACGCAGCACGGCAGCACGCACGCAATTCGGCGACAACGCAACGACCTGCACTTTGACGCGTTGCTTGGGCAAACGCGTCACAAGCGGCATGAACAAGAACGGCTGCAGCGATTCGGCAATGCCACCCGAACTGACGACGTGCAGCACGCGAAGTTGGCGACTGGTTCCTTCGGCCACGATGCGATCTAGGACGTCGATTCGATGTGCCGAATGCTAGCAGCACCCTGCGCAGCGCCGCGTCCCACACCGTTCGAATTTGTTAAGCCGCCCACAAATTCGCAGGTGACAAGAATTGGCAGGTAGAGATGCAGATCACAGTTATGGCGCCGCGAGACTGCCATCGCCGGCCCTGGCGCCGCCCGGACCGGCACATCTTCGCCGATATCGGATCGAGAAAATATCGGTCACGTGCAAGCTCGCCACACGCGCATTGCTGCGTCACTACGTGGCGGCGCCGCTGCCATTGTGGCTGGACACGCCGCCGATCAGCACGAGGCGCATCGCCTCTTCGACCGAAAGCGAAGTTTCTTCGAGCTCACGCCGCGGCAGATACAGCGTGTAGCCGCCGATCTGATAGCTCATCGGAAAGTACACCGCTACGAGGTCGGACGCTTCCTGACCGAAGAGCTTCGCACTGACGTCCTCTTCGGTGACGAAACCGATGAGCCGCGCATTGGCGAAGCGCCAGAGCACCACGCGTTTCAAGTCGCGACCGCGTTCGCCCGCCGGCAAGAACTGCGTGAAATCCTTGAACGCGCCGAAGATCGTCTTGACGATCGGAATACGGCTGAGCAGCGCTTCGCCATAGCGCCACAGGCGCTGCACGATGTAGGCATCGACGAGCACGCCCACGAGCAGGATCAGCAAGCACACCGCCAACAGCCCGAGACCCGGCCAGTAGTGATCCTCCGGCAACCACGCGCGCAGCGGCTCGCTCACGATCGACTCGGCAGTCGTCGCAAGCCAATACACGACGAAGATCGTCAAAGCGACCGGCAAGAGCGCAGCGAGCCCTTTGAGAAACGTATTGCGCAAACGACGCATCGTGGCTCCGAACTCAAGAACACATCAGAGGAAGGACTACAGTATGCCTGGCGCGTACGCATCGCGAAACGTAAGTTGTGCGCTTGCTGCCACATCCAGGAACCCCTCCTCGGTTGGCGCGTTCAAGTCGCACGAGAGTCGTGCGTCGAGCGCATTCATCGGCGTCCACTCGCTACACGTTGCAACGAGGAGAGTTGTTCATGAAGAAGAGTGGAATTGCCTGTGCGGTCTTGCTTGCGAGCACGACGGGCGCGTATGCGCAGTCGTCGGACAACGAATCTGGACTTTATCTCGGCGCCGGCTGGGGCGCGTACGATGTGCAGATCGACGACATCGACGATACCGATGAGGCGATTCAGCGTATCGACGATGACGACAATGCCTGGCGTGTCTTCGCCGGCTGGCGCTTCAATCCTTATGTCTCCTTCGAGATTGCTTACATCGATTTCGGCGAAGTGAACGATCGACTGAGAGGCGAAGGTTCGAGCGGCGATTACCGGCTCGAGCTGAGCGGCGTGCAGCCGGCCGTCTATCTCGGCTATCCGCTCGGGCCCGTCGAGATCTTCGGCAAGCTCGGCTATTACTTTTACGACGTCGACTTGCGGGTCGACTTGGACGATCTCGGCGGCGACGTGTTCACCTCGGACGCAAGCGAGGAAGCGTGGTCGTACGGCGCCGGCATCGGCATCACGCTCATGGATCATCTGTTCCTCAAGGTCGAATACGAGAAGATCGACACCGACGTCATCGACGATCTCGATTCGATCTGGCTCATGGCTGCCTGGCGCTTCTAGCCGCGGCCAAGCATTAATCCGACGATCTGTCATCGAATCGAACCATGCGGCGCGCAGGCGCCGCATCGTTCATGCCACCGACGTATCGGCGATTCTGACCGGCATTCGCCGCGCGCCCCACGTACCGGGCGGGCCGGCAAAGACGCCGGGCAGCTGCATCCCGCAGCTCGTGCATCGACCGCTATCGGTCAGCCGCCAAGCGCCGATCTCATACCAGTCGCGTTCGATCACGCACAATCCGCAGCCGGGACAATAGGTGCTCGCACCGTCCGGATCGTGCACATTGCCGGTATAGACGAAGCGCAAGCCATTGCGCAGCGCCAATGCGCGTGCACGCGTCAGCGTCGCCGCGGGGGTGCTCGGCTTGTCCAGCACCTTCCAGTCGGGATGAAACGCGGTGAAGTGCAGCGGCACGTCGGGACCAAGCTTGTCGACGATCCAACGCGTCATTGCGTCCAGCTCCGCATCCGAATCGTTCTCGCCGGGGATCAGCAATGTCGTGATCTCGAGCCAAACCTGGGTTTCCTTCTTGAGGTATTCGAGCGTCTCCAGCACGGGCGCCAGCTCGCCCCCGCAGATCTTGCGATAGAACCGCTCCGTGAACGCCTTCAGGTCGACGTTCGCCGCGTCGATGTGCGCGTAGAGCTCCGCACGTGGCGCGGGACAGATATAACCGGCCGTCACTGCCACGCTCTTGATGCCGACGGCGCGACAGGCATCGGCGACATCGATGGCGTATTCGAGGAACACCACGGGATCGTTGTACGTAAAGGCGACGCTGGCGCACCCGAGGTCGCGTGCGGCTCGCGCGAGCGTTTGCGGACTGGCCCGGTCGGCGAGCGTATCCATCTCGCGCGATTTGCTCATGTCCCAGTTCTGGCAGAACTTGCAGGCGAGATTGCAGCCGGCCGTGCCGAACGACAGCACGGCCGTGCCGGGCAAGAAGTGATTGAGCGGCTTTTTCTCGATCGGATCGACGCAGAACCCGCTCGAGCGGCCGTAGGTGAACAGCCTGACCTCGCCGCCTTCGGCCCCGCGAACAAAGCACAGGCCGCGCTGTCCGTCGTGCATCTTGCACGCACGCGGGCACACATCGCATTGCACCCGACCGTCGGGTAAGGAATGCCAGTACTGGGTCGAGTACGACACGGTCATGCTCGCCATGGAAGTCTTACGACGCGCGCCCACAGCTTACGCCGCCCGAGCGACTGGGAATACACTTCCGCGCACCAAGAGATACTTCGTACGGTAGCAAGATGCGTGCGACTTCTCGCGATACAAGCGTACGCCCCGCCGCGGTTGCGGGCTTGTTCTATCCCGACGATCCCGTCGAGCTGCGTGCGACGGTATCCGCCTACCTGGAACGCGCGGCCTACATTGCGCTGCCGCGAAAACCGGCCGCCTTCATCGTGCCCCACGCCGGTTACATTTATTCGGGCAGCACTGCCGCAGCAGCCTACCGTACGCTGGCCGACAACGCTCATCCACGACGCGTGGTCGTAATCGGCCCGAGCCATCGCGTCTACCTGCGCGGGCTGGCCGTGCCCAAGGCGACGCGCTTTGAGACCCCGCTTGGCGACGTCCCGATCGATACCGAGCTCAAGGATGCGCTGCTCGATCTGCCCGCGGTGATCGAAGCAGACGAGCCGCATCGCTTCGAGCACAGTCTCGAAGTACAGCTACCTTTTCTGCAGGTCATCTTGGGCGAGTTCACGCTGCTGCCGATCGTGGCCGGCGCGGCAGCGACGCACGAAGTCGCTGCCGCATTGGTACGCGTCAGCGGCGAGGACACGATCGTGCTCGCGAGCTCGGACTTGAGCCACTACCTGACGTATGAAGAGGCGCAACGCGTGGACGCGCACACGAGCGCTGCGATCCTCGCACGTCACCCATCGCTGACCGGACAGCAAGCCTGCGGCGCAGTGCCGATCAACGGTCTGCTCGAGATTGCCCGCACGCGCGAGCTCACGGTCGAGGAACTGGCCCGCTGCAATTCCGGCGACACGGCCGGCGATCGACAGCGCGTCGTCGGCTACGGTGCCTACGCGCTCTATGAAGCTTGATGCCGCGGACGGTCAGGAGCTGATCGCGCTCGCGCGCGAGTGCGTGCATCGTGCGCTCGTCGAAGGCGCACATCCGGCGTTCCCGGAGCGTGCTTACATCGGTGCGCTCGCCGAACCGCGTTCGGCCTTCGTCACGCTGCGAATCGGCGCAGCGCTACGCGGCTGCTGCGGTTCGCTCGAACCGCGCTTTCCGCTCGCGGAAGAAGTCTGGCACGACGCCTGGGCAGCGGCATTCCGCGATCCGCGTTTTGCGGCGGTCACGCCGCACGAATGGCCGCAGCTTCACTTTCACGTGTCCGTACTCGAGCAGCCGCGTCCGGTGGACGTCGCAAACGAAGACGAGCTCGTCGAAATGCTCGAACCGGGCCGCGACGGTCTGGTGCTCGAATGGCGCGGCGCGCGCGCGACCTTTTTGCCCGCCGTTTGGGAACAGATCGGCGATGCGCGCGAGTTCGTGCGCCGACTGAAACTCAAAGCAGGCTGGCCGGCGCACTTCTGGGCGCCCGATCTGCGCCCATCGATCTACGGCGTCGAGGAGTTCGACGAATAGCCGCTGCTTGAGGCGGTCAGGCGCCGCGTTCGACTTCGTCGATCAAGAGCTGAATCGGCACGCCAGTCCACGGCATGCGTTGCTCCAGCTCGCACTCGGCCTCGTGCAGCGCACGCGCAATGCGGAAGAACCGCACCAGCCGCACCCGTTCCGTCTCATCGTGCGGCACGCTCGCTGCAGCACCGATGCCGGCACGGTATCCGGCCAGCAATGCCTGCGTCGCCGCGACGTACCACTCGTAGAGCGCGCGATCGAGCCGCTCGCGTTGCTCGGGACGAGTGACGAGCGCGCGCTCGAGCGCGGCATGGCGAACGTATTGGAATGAATTGAGCAGGCTCGCGACATCGCGCAGCGGCGAGTCCTTGCGCCGTCGCAGCTCGATCGGCAAGGACGCATCGCCCTCGAAGCCGGTGATCAGCACGTCGTCCGCGACGAGCAGCACCTTGCTCAGGTGAAGATTGCCGTGGATACGGGTCTTCAGCGTCGCTGCAGGCGCCACCCCAAGCTCGAGGATGCGCTCGAAGACCTGGCCTTTGAGCGACAGTAGGCGTTCCGCCTGAGTGCGCGCCGCTTCGTCGAAGCTCGTCAGACGCGCAGTGATACCCTGCAGCAGCGCACCGAGCTGCGCTTGCGCAACGCCGGACCAACGCTCGAGATCCTGCGCCGTGATCGGCTCCGGCGCGAACACCGGATCGTCCGTGGCCTGAGCGAGCAGCGCATGCATCTCCCCGACGCGTTTGCCGAGCGTGTGCATCTGCGCATTGAAGAGCTCATGCGGCGCCGGTCCGAACTCGCCATCGGGCCCGACGTCGGCAAGAAAGCGTTCCAGGTGATTGAGCGTGTAAGTCCACACATCGCCTTGATTGCGCACGTACTCGAACAGCGCGATGACCTCGGCACGCTCCTTGCCCACATACGCCACGTGCCCGACGTGCGCAGCAACGGCACGGAATCCGTTGCGCACGAGGAAGCGGGTCATCTCGATGTCGGGATTCGGACCGGGCTCGATACGCCGATACGCCTTGAGGAAGAGTCGCTCATCGAGCACGACGCTCGTATTGGTCGTCTCCGAGCCGATCACTTCGACCGTGCGGAATTCGCCGTCGCCCATGGCATCGGCGGCATCGCCGCGCTCGAACCTGATCTCGCCCGAAGCGAACGGCACGACCACGTTCTGGGCTGCGCTGCACGCCACGCCGATACAGAACGTCGGATCGGCGAACGCATCGATCATGACGCCGACGCGAGCGTGCTCGCGCACTTTGGCGAGCGTCCACTCGGCCGTGCGCAGCACGTTGCCGTCCGGGCCGTCCTCCCACGCCAACGTCAGCGGCAAGAGGTAACGTTGCAGCGGGCCGGTGCTCGGCTGCACTTCGATGACGGCAAGCAAATACGGCTTGTGGTCGTAGCGCCACAAGGTCCGCTCGCCGAGCCGCACGGTGGTGATCGCTTCGGCCGTATGCGGAATCCAGCCGCGCGGCCCGAGGAACGCGGGCAGGACTTCTTGCTCGAACTGCTGCACCGTGCGGCGAATCACCGGGCTCGTCGCTGCTCGCGGATTGTCGGGCAGGAACGTCACCAACCCGTCGAGCAGCACCAGCACCGGCAGCTCGGTCGCGGGCATACGCTCGATGTGCCACGCCGGCGGAGCAGCCGTCGCGCTCAAGAGCAGCCAGAAGAATCCATGTGCCGGTAGCGTGAGAAAGTACGGCAGCTCGCCGATCGGCGGAAACGAATTGCGACCCATGAGCTCGACGGGCACGAGCCCTTTGTACTGAGACAGATCGAGCTCCACGGCCTGTGCGGTCTGCGACAGGTTCGCGACGCACAGGATGATCTCCTCGCCGTACTTGCGGATGTACGCAATGACCTTGCGGTTTTGCGGCCGCAGGAATTCGAGCGTGCCGCGTCCGAAGCACTTGAACTGCCGGCGCACCGCCAGGATGCGTCGCGTCCAGTTGAGTAACGACGACGGATCGCGCGACTGCGCTTCGACATTGACCGCCTGATAGCCGTAGATCGGATCCATGATCACGGGCAGGTAGAGCCGCTGCGGATCGGCGCGCGAGAAACCTGCATTGCGATCGAGGCTCCATTGCATCGGCGTGCGCACCCCGTTGCGATCGCCGATGTAGATGTTATCGCCCATGCCGATCTCATCGCCGTAATAGATGATCGGCGAGCCGGGCATCGACAGCAGCAGACTGTTGACGAGCTTGATGCGGTCGCGATCGTTGTTGAGCAGCGGCGCAAGCCGCCGCCGGATGCCGACGTTCAGGCGCATGCGCGGCTCCTGCGCGTACATCCTGTACATGTAGTCGCGCTCGCGGTCCGTGACCATCTCGAGCGTGAGCTCGTCGTGATTGCGCAGGAAAATGGCCCACTGACAGTTCTCCGGGATATCCGGCGTCTGCCGCATGATCTCGGTGATCGGATAGCGGTCCTCGAGGGCCACGGCCATGAAGATGCGCGGCATCAGCGGGAAGTGATAGGCCATGTGGCACTCATCACCGTCGCCGAAATACTCGCGCACGTCTTCCGGCCACTGATTCGCCTCGGCGAGGAACATGCGGCCCTTGTAGTGCGCGTCCATCGCGGCGCGCATGCGCTTGAGCACCTGGTGCGTTTCCGGCAGGTTCTCGTTGTTCGTCCCTTCGCGTACGCACAGATAGGGAATCGCATCGAGGCGCATGCCGTCGACGCCCATGTCCATCCAGAAGCGCATGACGTCGATGACCGCTTCGACGACGCGCGGATTGTTGTGATTGAGGTCCGGCTGGTGCGAGAAGAAGCGGTGCCAGTAGTACTGTTTGGCGACCGGATCCCACGCCCAGTTGGAGGTCTCCGTATCGGTGAAGATGATGCGCGTGCCCGCGAACTTCTTGTCGTCGTCGCTCCAGATGTAGAACTCGCGAGCGGGCGAGCCCGGCGGGGAGCGGCGCGCTTCCTGGAACCACGGATGCTGATCCGAGGTGTGATTGATCACGAGCTCGGTGATCACCTTCAGCCCGCGCCGATGGGCCTCCTCGATGAAATGACGAAAGTCATCGAGCGTCCCGTAATCCGGGTGCACGTTGCAGTAGTCGGAGATGTCGTAGCCGTCGTCCTTGAGCGGCGAGGGATAGAAAGGCAGCAGCCAGACGGTGTTGACGCCGAGCTCCTGGATGTAGTCGAGCCGCTGCGTCAACCCGGCGAAATCGCCGATGCCGTCGTTGTTCGAGTCGAAGAACGCCTTGACATGCATCTGATAGATGATGGCGTCCTTGTACCAGAGCGGATCGATGTCGCCCTCCGAGGCAGCAGCTGCACCGGTCAGCGCGGGATACGTGCCGGTACGCTCGACGTTCAGGGACAGCACGCTTTCGGCGGTACGTTCGTTGTCGTTCATATAAGGGACAGGATCTGCGCGAGGCTCGAGCTCCAATCACACACGATCGACACTAAACGTCCGTCACAGAGGCTCTGGTTCCGCAACGCACCGACAACGACGGGAAGGACCGCGACGGAGTTTGGCACGAGATCACTTTAGGGATTCGGTCGCCGGGTTGCGATAGGTGGCTGTCGTCCTTGTCTCGTCCCTTGCTAACGACTAGCCTACGCCTGCACCGTGACTTAACGCACTGCACGGCGGGACAATCAGCGACTCGATAGACGGTCGTCCGCAGCATGAGCTCATCGTTTCTCAAGCCTGCGTTTCTCGCCTCTTGTCTGTTGGCGCTCGATCCAGCGGCGCACGCTGCCGACGCGCTGCCGCCCGGCGAGAAGCCGAGCGCCCGCAGCGAGTATCAGGCGCACCTCGAAAGCGAGAATTGGACCGCCGCAGTCGCCGCGGCACAAAAGCTCGTCGAAACGGCGCGCGCCGACGGGGAACCGCTGGCACTGGCTGAGGCCTTGTCCCAGCTCGGCGAGGCGCAGCTGCGCGGCGGCGACCTCACCGGCGCCGAGGCGTCATTCAAAGAGGCGCTCGAGCTCATCGAACGCTCGCAGGGACAAGCGAGCCGGCACACGCTGAACCCGCTACGCGGCTTGGGCTTCACGCTGGCGGCCGCCAAACGCCACGAGGAAGCCGTGCCGTATCTCGATCGCGCCTTGCTGATCACTCATCGCACGCACGGCCTGTTTCACGAAGAACAGCAGCCGATCCTCGCGCAGCTCGCCAACAGTCTCACGCGTATCGGCCAGGCGCTCGCCGCCGAACGGCACGTCAACTACATGCTGAAGGTGGGCGAGCGTTCCTACGGACAGAACGATCCGCGCATCGTGCCGCTCATGTGCCAAGTCGCGGACTGGCACGCGGGTGTCGGTAACTTCGACGTCGCGCGGCGTCACTATCGGGATGCGATTCGACTGGTGGAACGAACGCTCGGGAGCTCGCACGTGGATGTCGTCCTGCCGTTGCGGCGGCTGGCAGCCAGCTATCTCTACGAGGTCGATTTCTACGCGCTGGGGTACCTCGACCCGTACACCGCCAACACGCCGGAAGCGCAGCAGCTCAACCTGCCGTACCGCAAGAATCCGCGCTACCTACCGGCAGAGGGGCAGCGTGCGCTGCTGCGTGCGCTCGAGGTCTTGGAGACGCAGCCCGATCCTCCGGCGGAAATCTTGCTGGGCACGCTCGTCGAAACGGGCGATTGGTTTCAGTTCAAGCAAGACACCAAGAAAGCGCTCGCCTATTACCGCCAAGCGGCGCAGCGTTATGCGCAACTCGATGCGAAGGAGCGCGAAACGATTCCGAATCTGCTCGCGGTTCCGGTGCGTGTGTACTTCCCGGCGCCTGCGGCCGTGGCAAGCGGCAACCGCATGCCGCCAGGCAAGGGTGAAGAAGCCTTCGTCGAGCTCGAATTCACCGTGAACGCCGAAGGCTTCGTCGAAGATGCGCGGGTGACGGACTCCAATACCTACAGCCGCCACGTCTCCGACTTTCTCGATGCGATCCGCGACGCGCGCTTTCGCCCGCGGTTCGTCGACGGCGAACCCGTTGCGACCACCGGCGTGACCGCACGCGAGGTCTATCGCGTCAGGCGCCGCCCCCAGAACAAGGAGCAGCAGGAGGACGAGCCGTCCTAGCTTCTCAAGCGTGGAGCGCGAAGGCTCCGTCGAGCTCGGGCTGGGATTCTTCCTCGTCGCGATCGTCCTCTTCCGTCGGCGCCGACTCGCTGCGCGGCGCGGCAGGCGCCGTTTCCGCTTCGTTCGAGTCTTCGTCCGATTCGCTCGACTCTTCGGCAGGCGCCGCTTCGGGCGGCGTTACCTCCTCCGGCGTCTCGCCGTCGGTCGCCTCTGTTTGTGCCGGTGCCGCTTCGTCGGACGTCTCGCCGCCCGCCGACGTGTCGGACTCCGCTTCCGGCAACAGGCCCCGCACAATCGCTTGCTCGCGAAACTCCACGGCCAGCTTGGCGCCCGCATCGCGCATCGCCAGCGCTGTGGCGTTCACGAGCGGCTCGGTGTTCGACAACCCGCCTGCCGGCGACGTCCCGTACCCGGTGAATCCCCAGGAATCCGCGAGTTTTCCGTCTGGACGATAGACATTGACGCGGTACTTGATGCTGACCGCGTAGAACGGCGAGCCCGCATCGCGCGGCGTGACGAATGCATATTCCTCGACGCTGGGCTCGAGGATGGCCGCCACGCGCTCGCCGAGCTGCGCACCGGCGTTGAGGCTGTCGACCGGAATCACTTCCTCGAACATCGCGTTCATGAGCCGCGAGATCGCATCGCTCTGCGCCTTGCCGAGCGCGATGCTGTAGTCCGTGCCCCAACGCTCTTCCTCGTGCACGTACTCCGAGAACTCAGGCGGAATGAACAGCGCCACCGCGACCGGAATCTTGACCACGAGCGGTTCGGGAATTTGCGCGGTCGCAACGAGCTTCACCGGACCGCAGCCGGTCAGCAGCGCGAACGCCGCCGCGACGCTCGCGAGCAAGACGCAGCGAGCCGCCGCACACGATTCGCGCGAGCGACGAAAAATGGTCGTATTTCTCACGTTACGATGACCTCGGTGGGATCGCCTCGCTCTCGGCGGGCTGCGACGCGGCACCGATCCTGAACAGCGGCCGGCGGCCGCGCTCCGGTTCGTTGAGCCCGACGAACGAGCCGCCGTTTCGCTGACACAGTATCCGCATGAGCGTCGCAAATCGAATGCTCGTGTACTGCGGCGCATCGGGGCGCACCGGGAAACCGATCGCATGGATGCGCACGCGCCGCTCGCCGGTGTCGTCTTCGCGATTGATCAGATCGACGCTCTTGACAACCGCGTCGATCGACGGGCCTGTGAACTCATCGCCGAAGACGTACAGGCTGATCTTCTTGTCCTTGGAGTAGTACGTGCGAATGGCTTCCACGATACCTTCGACCGGGCTCGAGTTCGAGAACGCATTCCAGGTGCGCAGCCGCTCGATCACGGTGCGCCGCTGCTGCGGCGTATCCGGAATCCATTTGCCGCGATAGCCCGGGAACATGTACACGCCTTCGTCGTTCATCACCTGGAAGCCCTTCACCTGCGGATAGATGTTCAGGGTTTCCTCGAGCTTCTCCAGCATGAGCGGCCAGGCGTAATTGAACATGCTGCCGGAGGTATCGATGATGAAGATGATGTACTCGCTGTCGACCGGAATGCCGCCGATCGCATCGTCGCGCTTGCGACGGAAGTCGCTGCCCAGCAGACGTTTCATTTCTTCGGTCAACGTCTGCTGCGCGGAAGCGAGCCGCCCTTCGAGCTGATTGGCCACATCTGCTTCTTGCTTGGACGCAGCGTACCTGCCGCGGATATCGCTCAAGTCACCTTGCAACCGCGCAACGCGCCGCTTCACCTCGGAGAGCTGTTCCTGCTTGGCGACGAGATCGCGATTCAGGATCTCGCTCTGTCCTTCGATCTCGATGAGCTCTTCCTGCAGCTTCAGGATCTGCGCCTGCAAATCCTCGCGCTCCTGCTCGATCTCGGGCGAGCGTATATCGCTCAGCACGAGCAGCAGCACCACCGAGCCCAAACCGCAGGTGATGCAATCCAGGAACGAGATGCTGAAGATCTCGGTCTCGCGTCGCGTTAGTCTACGAGCCATAACCAGCCCCTCTGCCGACGACACGGTGCATGTGCCGCCTTCCGTCGCGCAAGAGCGATCCGCAAAGCCCGGCGCGCCCGCTCATGGCCAATCCTTCGCCGGGCTCATGAACGAGCCGCCAGTTCTGCGCGCAGCCAGCCAAAACGCCGCCGGCGCCGACGGATCGCCTTCCATCGGCATCAAGATGACGTTGAGCGGGACGTCGCGCGGATATTTCGCAATCGCGCGATCGAAGAGCCTCAGCCGGCCGTCGCCGTCGATCGTCTTGCGGATGAGCGGCGCGCCGGTGCCCTGCGTCGGCAGGCCATCGGTGATGAGAATGACGTTGTCCGGTTTCGGATTGAGCGCGTTCAGCGCGACGAACGCATTCTCGAGGCTGGTGCCGTCCTGCGGAATGGTCTTGCGCAAAGCGTTGATCGCATCGCTGAGCGCATTCGGATCGTTCGTCTTGAGCCAACGGCCTTCCGTCCCCGGCGCCAGCGCCCATGTCTTGGTGTTGAACGCGTAGATCTGAAACTCGCTTTCGAGCGGCAGCTGCGCAGCCAGCCACTCGACCGTCGCGATCGTGCGCCGCCATTTCTCCGCGAGCATCTTGTGCGTATCGGACATGTTGCGCAGGCGTAGGATGTTGACGACCGTATCGTCCAACATGCTCGCGGAGACGTCGACCAACAGCAGAATGCGCTCGCCGCCGACCTTGAGCCCCGTCAGGTATTGCCGGTCGCCTTGCCCGACGAAGCCGCGCACGCGCGTGCCGGGCGCGCTCGCATCTTTGGTCGCGCCTTCGAGGCGGCGCGCCCCCTCCTCGAGCGATTTGAGATCCGCCTTCAAACGCTCGATCGCCTCGCGTCGCGACAATGTTTCCTTCTCCGCTTCGGCAAGCTCGACTCTGAGACGCTCGGTTTCCTCGAGCACGCGCGTGCCCATTCCTTCGAGGCGCACCTGCTCGGTTTCGGTCTCGATGAGTGAGTTCTTGAGCGCGACGAGTCGCTGATAGCCCTCGAGCACTTCCTGCTCGAGTCGGGACACTTCCGCCTTCACCGACTGCGTTTCGGTCGCGCGTCGCAAGCCGCCTTGCGCGTTGATCAACGTATAGACGAGCACGACCGACCCGAACGCGCAGGTGATGCAGTCCAGGAAGGACATGCTGAAGACTTCAGTCTTGCGGCGCGCCATCGTCGTTGACCAACTGAATCATCTCGAGCGTCACGCCGGGCGAACCGAGCCGTACTCGATCGCCGACGGTCAGCGTCGTGCGTCCCACCACGCGCTCGTCATTGACGTAAGAGCCGTAGGTGCTGTGATCTTCGATCACCACCGCGCCGTTCCGTCGCAGCAGCGAGCAGTGCTTGCGCGATATGCCTGGTCCGGGCGCGGGCAGCACGAGCGCACGCGGCGCATGCTCCACGGCCCAGCCGACGACGAGCGGTACGTCGGTGATGCGCCAGGCACGCCCTTGGTAGAGCACGTGCGTCGGCCGTAACGCCGGCGGCGTAGCCTCGATGTGCTGCTCGCTCGATTCGGTTGCTTCACCCGTGGCGGCCGCCACCGGCAAGTGATAGACGAGCGCGAGCGCATCGACGGGCCGTGCAATGGCCGCGGCATGATGCAATGCGCCCAAGGCCGCTGCGCCGCGTTCGAGCACCTCGACGCGACAGTCCCGCAGCGCTTGCAGCCGATCGAGCAATCCGGGCAATGCAGCCACGCGGTGCGAAACGCGCAGCTCGATCGGCATTCCGGCCACGCGTGCGCTTTGCACCAAGCTCTGCAGCTGTGCGTAATGACGCTCCACCGCCGCGATGAGCTGCGCACGCTCGATTTCCACCTCGAGCTTGCTGCCGCCGAAGGTCGTCTCCAGCACCGCACGTTCTTCGTGCGCAAACGTCGCGAGCCATTCGGGCAAACGATCGAAGAGGAGCTGTTCGTTGGCGGCATCGTGCAGCGGGTCGAAGCGCGTCTTGCGCACGAACTGCTCTGCGATGAAATGCATCCAGGTCTGCTGAATGGCCAACAGGCCGTGCTGCAGCAGGATCTCGTAACGGCTGCGCTTGAGGCCGGGACGCTCGCCGCCCGTGTACTCGAGCACCGTCAGCAATGCCTGATGCAGTTCGAGATCCAGGTGCAGCAGCCGCGCCGGTGCCGGCTGCAAACTGCATGCGGCCAGAGCCGCGTCGACAAGACCTGCGACACGCACGCCCGTCTCGTTGATCACGCCGAGCAGCAAGCCGAGTTGCTCGCGGCTGTAACCGGCCGGCACGGCAAGCAGCATGCCATCGCCGTCGTCGTGCCCGCGCAGCAACGACTCGGCTTGCGCATACGCCAAATCCGCCGACGTCTGAATCAGACGTGACGGTCGCGTGAGCGGTGCGGTGCTGAGCGTGCGCCAGAAGTTCGTCTGCGCCAGCAAGGGCTTGACGCGCAAACGCCGCGCCGCCGCCTCGCCGGTGAGCGTCCGCTCCTCTTCGAGCAGCGCCACGCCCGGCGCTTCGGCGAGGATCGAAGTCTCCTCTGCACGCCGCCTGGCGAGGATGAGACCGGCATCGATGAGCTCAAGTGACAGCATGATGGGGCACGCGACGCAGTGGAATCGTCATGCAACGCTCGCTCATCGCACCTGCATGTGCCTGATCAAATGCTGATCGATCCAATGATCCGTGTCGTGCACGAGCTGCTCCTGCGACTGCTGCAGCTGATGCAGGAAGAACATCAAGATGATCGTGAGCAACAGCGCGACGAACGTGGCGTTGAACGCGATACCCAGATCGGAGGTCACGCCGGTGATGTCGCCGGTCACCGCTTTGTGCGCCTGGAGCAGCGCGTCGCCGATGTGACGCACGGTGCCGATGAAGCCGATGGCGGGAATCGCCCAGGCGATATAGCGAATCATCGCAAGGCCCGAATCGAGCCGATCGGCCTCGCTGTCGCACACCGCACGCGAAGTCTCGGCCGAGTCGCGGATGCTGCGCGTGGCGGCAAAGCGATCGAGCGTGCGCTGCAGCGCGCGCACGACGAGCGAGTTCTTCTCTTCTTCCGACAATCCTTCGAGCTGACGCGCGTAATCCTTCGCGTCCTCCGGCAGCACTTTGATGCCCTCGGGCACGACGATGAGCTCGCGCTCGAGCATCTTGCGCTCGCGCCTGACCAAGAGCGCCTTGTAGCCGATGATGAGCAGCGCCCACACGAAGTGAATGATCTCGGCTTCCTGCTCGAAATCCTTCACCACGAGGTAGAACGAGCGCGCCGGCACGTAATCGGGGTCTTCGCGCATGCGCGCCTGCTCCGCCGCGATCACCTCGGTGCCGGCCGGGCGAATCCACACGACGTAGAGGGAATGGATCGTCACGACCGTCACGATCAACGCAATCAGTGTGACGAAGAACTCGCTCGGATACTGGAAGCGGCGCGACGCAGGTGCTGCTGCTGTGACCATGTGGGATGCTCAGATATCGATGGGAAAGGACACGTCGAAGTCCGCGCGAACCTGCTCGGACGGAACGAACTTGCGCGGCGAGGAGCCGGCGTTCTTGGCACCCTGCGATTGCTCGGCACGCGGCTGCTCGGCCGGTTCGCGCGCCGCATCGTCGGATGCTTCGACATTCGCTGCATTCTCCTCATCGGCCGCTGCGACTTGCACGGGCACCGATGAGCTGTCGTCGACGCCTGACGACTCGCCTTCGGTGCGCACACCCGCCGACTCATCCGCTGCTTGCGCGAGCGCAGCGGTCGGTTGAGCGGCGGACGCCGCTCGCGTCGACGCCGGCGCACGCGGCGACTCGGCGGCGAACAACCACGAGCCTGCGGCCCATGTAACCGCAAGCACGATGAGCAATCGCATCGGACTCGGCTGCGCTCTGCGTTTCATCGTGCACACTCCTCGCTGCTATTCCGCATACCGTGCGATCCGGAAACCGACGTCGTTGCGGGCAGACGAACCGTAATCGCGGGCCGACAAGCGCAGCTCCGTCACGCTCGCGCTCTTCCAGCTCGAGCCGCGAATGACGTGCTGCGTGCCCTCGGCCGGGCCGAGCGGATCGACCGCCACTTCGCTCGTCGACAACGTCACGCTGTAGTAGTCGTGAACCCACTCCGCAACGTTGCCGCCGATATCGAATAGGCCGAGCGGATTCGGCGGGAAGCGGCCGACCGGCGCCGTGGCTGCAAAGCCATCGTCGTATCCAGGCACGACAGTCTGGACGAGCAGGCGCGCCGACGAATCCGCATAGTTCCCCGAACCCGGCGCCACCGGAAGCGCATCGCCCCAGGGATAACGCCGCAATGCGCCGGAGGCAGGGTCATGCCGCGCGACCCATTCCCACTCGGCGTCAGTGGGCAAGCGATAGCCGTTCGTCATCGGAGTTACCGCCACGTACGTATCGCCCTTGCGCACGTACGCCGGCTTGAGCCCTTCTTGCTCGGACAGCCAATTGCAGTATTGGACTGCATCTTCCCACGCAATGTTCACGACCGGCTGATTGTCGAGATCGAGCGTGTGCTGACCGACCAGACCCGAACGATGGCTCGGTCTGAACTTGCGGAACTGCGCGTTGGTCACTTCGTGAGTGCTGATGTAGAACGCGCGCGTGAGCTGCACCGGCCGCTGCGCCTCGTTCGCGCGGCGCCCCGGCTCGCTGCGCGGGCTGCCCATGGTGAAGCGCCCGGTCGGCATCAGCTTGAGCACCTGATCGGCTTTCGTGCGGATCGTCGCCGGAATCGCCGCCATCTTGGCCTGAGCCGGCGTCTGCAGCATGGCCTCGACGACTTGCGGCACACCGGGCCGCGGCGTGATGGTCGTCTTGTAGTCGAGATAGCCTTCCTTGCGAATCACGATCTCGTGACCGGTGGCGACGAGACGCAACGTTTGATTCGCGGCGCCGCGCAACTGGCCGTCGACATAGACCTGCGCATCGGCCGGTTGCGCACGCACCGTCACCTCGCCGAACACACCGGTCAACGGCACGGACAGCGTCCGTCGCTCTCCGGCTGCAAGCGAGATTTGCCGCGTCGCGACTTCGTAACCGGGCTTCGTCAGCACGATCGCGTGTTCGATGTCGGGCCGCAGCTCGAGCTCGAGCGGCGTCTGTCCGCGATACACGCCAGCCACCGTGACGCTTGCGCCTGCAGGCTCGGAGCGCAACACCAAGCGGCCATCCGGCAACCCAAGCCTGACCGGACCGATGCTGACCGGCTCGCCCGCTTTGATCTGCACGTCCGTCGTCCAGGGCTTGAAGCCCTCCAGACGAAGCTCGAGCGGATGATTGCCGGCGAGAATCTCGGTGGTGAGCGGTGTCGTGCCGCGCAGTTCGCCGTCGACGAACACCTGCGCACCCGCGGGCTCCGAGGTCACGCTCACGTTCGCCCAGTTCGGCATGAGCTCGGGCGCGAATGTCTGCACTTTGCCGGCGCCTTCGACTTCGAGCTCGCCGGAGAACGGTTGGAAGCGCGCGGCCGCGATATCGATCCGATGCTTGCCCGGCGCAAGCTCGAACTCTCCCGGCGCCGTGCCCAGCTCCTCGCCATCGACGCTCACGCTCGCCGTCGCCGGCGTCTCGATGCGCACGCGACCGGGCAGCTTTTCGAGCGTAAGCTCGAAACGTTGGTTCGGCTCCTTCGTTACCGTGATCGCAAGCTCTGCGGGCCGATAACCGGGATGCTCCGCCCTCACCCGATAGTCACCGGGTCGCAGCAGCACACGTTGCCCGAAAGGCACCACCAATCCACCGCCGCGCACCGAAATTTCGGCTTCGGCCGGATCGGTCTGCACGCTGATCGCCGTCGCGGTGAGCACGAACCACATGATGGCCGCCCCGACGATCATGACCGCCGCGAGCGTCGCGCGCATCGGATTGAGCGCGAAGCCGCGCCGCGACGTGCTCGCCTCGCTCGCATGGAAGCGCACGGCTTCGATGCGTTCGGATTGCTCATCGCTCTCGCCGACGAGGCGCGGCTGCTCGGGCAGGATGGGCGGCGCCGTGATGTTGCCCGTGCTGCCATCCTCGACGAGCAGCAACGGTGTGGATGCGACGCGGCCGACACGAATGCGCGAAAGTCCGAAGTTGACGACGTCGCCTTCGCGCAGCCACGTCGAGCGATGAATGCGCGCGCCGTTGTGCAGCACTTCGGCGCCCTCGACGGGCTGCACGAACAACTGCTCCTCGTGCATGCCGATGTAGGCTTCGGCGCCGTCGGGACGCCCGGCGATGACGATGCCGCTGCCCGCACCGCCCACCGCAAGAGGTAGATCCGCCGTTGCGACCCGGCGCTCGCCGAGCGCTTCTCGAATGATCAGCTCGCTCAAATTCGTTCCTCGCAGCGGATGACGATCGGTTCGAGCGGCACGCCGGGCCGCACGTCGATCTGCCGACGCACGTCGCGATATCCCGGCCGCGTTCCGACGACGGTGTAGCTGCCCGGCACGAGCTCCACGGAGCGCGTCTCGAACGTACCGAGCGATCCGACGCGGTAGATCGTCACTTGCGTTTGATTGTCGGACTGCAGTTGCACCTGCACCGGCACATCGGCACGCGCCAGCCAATCGGCAAGCGTCGCGATCTGCTGCTGCAACACCGGTCCGGGATTGGCGATCGTCTGCGCGCGCGCGAGCGTCTCGCGTGCCGCTGCGCGCACCGGTTGGCTGAAGAGCCGCTCGGGTTGCGTCAAATACATCTCGAGCTGCTCGTTGAGCTGAGCGCGCGGCTCGACGCGTGCGATACCTTCTTTCGCGGCAGCGACCGTCTGATCGAGCTCGAGCACCGAACGGTACTCCTTGAGCGCATCGGCCCAGCGTTCCTGCGCTTCGAGCGTTTGAGCCGCACGCAGCTTCGTCGCGATCGCGTTCGTGCGCTGCTCCTGCTCCACCTGCCGCAAGGCCTGCGCGACCTCGGGTGCATTCGGCCGCAGTCGTCCGGCCTCTTCGAAGGCGCGCCGTGCGTTCGCATGATCCGCACGCGCCAGTGCGCTGAAACCTCGCGCCATCGCAGCGGCAAACGCATCTCCGGCCAATCGCGCTTCGATGCGCGATACGGCCTGCGCGGCCCGAGGCGCCTGCGCATCGAGCGCTAGCGCCTTGCGGTACTGCTCGAGCGCCGCCTGCAGCTGCTCTTCTTTTTCCAATCGCTCGGCTGCGGCGACGATCTCAAGCACCTCATCGAGCGTGCTCGCGCGCTTCAAGCCCGCAGCCGCTGCCGCGTTATTGGGATCGATCTGCGCCGCCAGCTCGAAGGCCGCGCGCGCGTCGGCCGAGCGCCCTGCATCGAGAGCTGCGACACCGGCTGCCAGTTGCTCTTTCAACACCTCACTCGCACGCGCCTCGAGCGCATCGAGGAGCGGCACGACGGCTGCGAAGCGCGCGAGCGCATCCTCGTACTCGCGCGCCTGCATGGCGGCATCGCCCTGCGCCAGCTGTGCATCGAGCTGCGTGATGTCGGCGCCGCCCCAACGATCGACCGCCCGGTCGCGCAATCCGCTCAGACGCGTCGCGATGGTCTCGCGCAGATCCTCAGCCCGCTGCTTGGCGCGTGCGAGCGCTGCATAGTCGATGTCCTGCTTCTGCTCGGAGGTTTCACTGACAGGCATGGCGGTCGGCGATGACGCAACTTCTGCCGAGTTCGGCAGCCGCTGCTCCACCCAACGCGGCAACACGAAGAACACGACCAGCACCGCGACGAGGCCGAGCGCGATCGTGGCTACCGCCAAGCCGCGGCGAAACCCTCCACGCTCGAGCGCACGCGGATTCGCCGGCTGCGTGCCGCTTGGTTTACGCCATTCGCTGCGTAGCGGCTCGCCAGCGCCGGGCGCGCGCGCGCTCGGCGGCTCGATCCGAATCGGCGCCGATTCGGATCGCGGCTTGTTGCCGGCTGAGGCCAGCGTTTGCAGGTCACGTTCTACTTTGTCCATCGCAGGTCGTTCGGCCGGCGTCTTCGCCAGCATGTGCTCGATCAGCTCCGCCAACGGCGCCGGAACGCTCGCGGGTAACGCAGCCGGCTGCTCGGTACGCACGCGCTCCGGTCGCGCATCCGGATAGAACGGCGGATACCCGGACAATAACTCATATAACGTCGCACCCAATGCATAGACATCGTCGCTCGGATCGGGCGGCGCGCCGGCGAGCTGCTGCGGACTCATGCTGAACGGCGATCCGCGCGGTGCGCTTGTCGCACCGATACGGCTCGACGCATCGCAATCCGCAAGCTTCGGCCGGCCGTCCGCCGTGAGCAGGATGTTCGACGGTTTGACGTCACGGTGGACGATGCCATGCGCGTGCAGATGGCGCAGCGCCGCGGCAATCGGTGCGACGAGCGGCACGATCTCGCTTGCGGAACGCCCGCGCCAGCGCGACAGATCGCCGCCTTCGGCGAGCTCCATCGCGATCCAGACCAGCCCCTCCGCACGGTACAACCCTTCGACACGCAGCAGATGGGGATGATCCAGGCCGCTCAGCACGGCGTACTCGCGCTCGAGCGCCGCAAGTGCTTCGGGATGCGCGCTCCAATGCGGATGCAGCACCTTGAGCGCGACGCGACGCGCCTGGGCACGATCCTGCGCGAGCCAGACCTCCCCGCTGCCGCCGCCACCGAGGCGACGATTCAGCACGAACCGGTCAGACAGCGTCTGCCCGCTCTCGAGCATGCAAGCTGCAGATGCGCGCCGGTCAGCCGCTGCCCGCCGGTGCAGCTTGCGCCGTGTCGACCGGCGTCACGGGCGTCTGCACCGGCAGACCCGTTTCGTTCTCGTACAGTTCCTTCAGCAGCTGACGCCACTCGCGAAATTGTTCTTCGGCCGTACCGCGCAACTGCAACGTACGCCCTTCGACTTCGACGACCATCGGCTCGACCTCGGCCTGGAACGAGTCGCCGAGCTGCTTGAGCGACTCGGAGTGCAGCTTCACTTCGGCGCCTCGGTCGAAGCCGCTCTTGACGGCGTACGCGCCGCCGAAGATCGCGCCGGTGGCCGCAGCACGGCCGGCATAGGAACCGGTTTCGTTGCCGATCATGAGGCCGCCGACGATTGCCGCAGCGCCCAAGAGCTTGCGCGTGAGCGCAGAACGGGCCGCATCGTCTTTCGCTTCGAGCTCGTCGTAGCTGTAGCGCCGCCAGTTCAGATACGGCTCGGCCATGGTGTCGGCGAACAGCGAGTAGTGCTCATTGATCGTGTCGAGCAGCGCGTAATCGCGTTCGCGAATGCGCTCCATGCGCACGACCATCGGATCGTCGGCAGCCGGCAAGCGGGCGACTTGGTACGTTCCCTTACGCTTGTCCTTGGACAAGTAGCTTTCGAACGCGTAAGGCGCGAGATCCGCAGCGAACTTGAGCTGCGCGACGCGGCGAATGTTCGCAAGCTCGGTAGCGGCGAGCTGCTGCCGATACGCGAGCATGTCGTTCGCGAAATTGCTGTAAAGGTTCTGGAACGGATCGCGCGTCAGACCGCGCGTGTCCTTGTATGAGCGCGTATCGGCGATCTGCTCGTACGTCTTGCGGAACCAAGTGCGCCCCGTCGCATCGGTAACGGTGATATCGAGCTTCAGACGCTGACCGCTCGACTCGAGAATGACGCCGGAGACATAGACATCGAGCGCTTCGGCATCCTCGGGCATGACGCGCACCTGCCCCCAATGTCCCGTGCCCTCGAGGGTGTTTCGAATCTGCATCGGGATGTAGCGCGCCTCGGCTTTGCGCACCTCCGGGAAGATGTGCTCGCGCTCGCGCACCTTCTCGTCTTCGGGCACGTTCGGATCGAACAGCCTCACCCCGACGTCGAGCAGCTGCTCCGCGGGAATCTCTTCCAGAGCCTGGATCGCGTTGATCTGCGGCAGCGGACGCGTCTCGTGGACAACGCAACCGCCGAGCCCGAGCACGGCGGCCAACCAGGTGAGAACGACAAGCGTGCGGTTCATAAATGGACAACCGTTCAGAGGATTCGCGTTTTGCCTAATGGGCAGCCTGCTCCATCCGAAGAGCATCAACGACCCGTGCTCTTCTTATAGTTGCGATACTCCTCCCAAAGTTTCTCGCGCAGCTCCGGATCCTCTTCCTGCATGGCCGCTTCGCGCAGCTGCCGTGCGACGATGTCGTCGTCGCTGCCGTCCGGGATGTCCGCCGGCACCGTGTTCGGCCCGCTGCCGCCACCGGCACCACCGCCGACGCCGCCACCGCCGCCTTGCTTGCCGCTGCCCGTGGCGACACCGCCGCGTCCGGCTTGGCCGTTGCCGTTTCCGCCTTGGCTGCCGCCCTGACCGTCGCCGCCCGCGCCATCGCCTGAGTCGCCCGCGCTGCCGCCGTTTCCGCGCCCGCCTGCGCCAGCGGCATCCGACCCGTCGCCAATGCCTTCGCCCAGGCCGCCGGCGCCGCTCCCCGAGCCGCCGCGACTGCCACGCTGGCCCGCGATCACCGCTTGCTCCTCGGCCAAGTGGCCATCGAACACGCTGAAGGTGCTTTCGAAACGACGGTCGATCTGCGCGATGCGTTCGCTCGGCGTCATCGGCCCGGCACCACCGCCTGGGTAGCCGCCGCCACTGGCACCGCCCTGTGCGCCGCCCGGAGAGTCACCCCCCGGGTGTCCGCCACCCGCGCTTCCGCTCGCGCCGCTGCCTTCGGCACCGCCCGCCGTTCCGGCTTGCCCGCCAGCACTTCCGCCCGCAGAACCCGCACCGCCGCCCTGCGTGCCCGCTTGTCCGAATGGACCCGCGGCACCTTGGCTGCCCATGCCGCCGCCGGCGCCACCCGCACTGCCGGCAGCGCCGCCCTGCTGACCGCCACCGGCCGCACCCGTGCCGCCGCTTGCGCCACCGCCAGAGGCAGCGCCGCCCATGGCACCGCCCGCAGACGCACCGCCACCCATGGCGCCACCGCCCGAAGCATCACCCACGGAGCCTGCAGAGCCGCCCGAGGCACCGCCTCCGCCGCCGCTCGAGCCGCGGAAAATGCTTTCGTTTTGCGCGCCGCCGGCACCGCCGCTAGCGCCATCGGAGGGGCTACCGCCCGCTTCGCCGCTTGCTCCGCCACCGCTCGCACCCCCGGTGCTGGGTTGCGGAATGCCGACCGTAGGCAGCCCACCGGGCAAACCGGGAAGACCGACCGACGCACCCGTCCCGCCTTGACCACCCATGGATCCGCCCTGCGCTCCGCCAGCGGTAGCGCCGCCCGCAGCACCGCCAGCGCCGCCCTGCGAACCGCCTTGCGAGTTGCCTTGGGCGCCGCCAGAGCTGCCGCTGCTCGCACCCGGAAGATTGCTGCCGCCGCGCGAACCCGCGCCGTCGGATGGCAGACCCGTGCTGCCGCCCGAAGACGAACCACCGCCGGAAGAAGAAGGAGACGGCAGGGACGAGCCGCCTGCTGAAGGAGACCCACCGCCCGATGCACCGCCGGACGGCAAACCCGCTGAGGAGCTGCTGCCGGAGGAGCCGCCGGTCGGGAAGCTCGAACCGCCGCCCGAACGGCCCGACGAACCGCCGCCGGAGCTGCCGCCCGAGCTCGGCGAGCTGGGACTCGGTATCGAAGAGGAAGAGGACTGTTGCTCGACGCACCCGCCCATCAAGAAGGCGGATGCAGCACCGACTGCCATGAGCCTACTGAGAGCGTTCAGTAGGCGCTTGCGAGAATTGGTTTGCATCGTCACTCCTTCATCCCCTGCTGAGTCGAGCGCGCTTCCCCGCGCTCGACTTTGCGACGCGCCTGCTGAACAGGCGCTGAGCGCAGCGACGTGGGAACAGAACATTCGAGCCGTCGCCGGCGCCGCGGTTCAATTCGCTCGGGAGGCAGAAGGAGAATGCAACCCTCTCTCTGTGCTCCGCAATCAATTCGGATGCGAGATCGAGGCCGTTTCCTCCGATCCGCTCCCTAACAAGAACGACTTGAGCTGGGTGGCCAAGCGATCGCACGCCGTGCTCTGCACCGGCGCGATGAGCGGGATCGGCGCGATCGCTCCGATCATCACCGACGTGCCTTTCACGTCGGTCGACAAAGTCCCTACGGTCACGCCCTGCCGCAAATCCCACACCGTCGCTTCGTAATCCGAGCTCTTTTCCCACCACCCGAGACCGAGGCAGCCCGCGCCGCCCGGACCGGCCGCACAGGCGATGCTGCCGCCGCCGTCCGTCTTCTGCGTCACGCCGTCGATCCAGACGATGTAGCGTACGCCCATCTCGTTCACGCGCTCGGCAACTCCCGGACGGGCGAGGAACGCCGCGAAACCCTGGGCGTTCGCCGGCGCCGTGCTCGGCTCGAGCCACGGGTAAAGGGCATCGACGAAATGATGATCGGCGTAGATTTGGAAAGGACTCTTTTTCGAATTGCTGCGCGGCTCGACGTTCTTGCCCTGACGTTGCTTGTACGCGACGGTCGCGGAGAACTCTTCGCCGACCAGCTTGCGCTCGAGGCAATCGAGGAATTTCTCTTCCGTTCCCGTGCCTTCCAAGTGGGGCTTGGCGAGCAGCACGATCGCCTCGTTCGCCTTGATTTGCGTCGGCGCCTCACGCAGCTCTTCGATGCGCGCCGTCATGCAACCGCTCATCAGCAATGCCCCGAGCGCCAGCGGCATGAGTGTGCGCAAGCACACCGCGCCTCGTCGCGGGGCGACGCAGGTGCCATTGCCAGGTGCTTGGAACATGAACCTCTCCAGGAAGCGCATTACGAAGACGGGGCCAATCCTGAAGCCTCTTCGCCGCAAGAATGCGACGCTGATCCGAATCGGTTCCGAGTATACGCCAAGCGTCTACAAGTCAATGCCGGTAAACGCGCAAGCTCTGTTTCGGTTTCGCAAAGACGTTGTTCCCAGATGATGATCTTTGCGAACTAGTTACATTTGTATCGAATTGTTGATCGCACGCTGCGTCGGCCGTCCCCCTCGCCGAGAACGCATGCCGCGGATGCGATGCCGCGTGCCGGTCCCCGTCCGGTCACAAGGCGCTAGATCAGGGAGAGCTGTTGCGGGCCGACCGCGGGCGGCGTGAACGACGTGCAGTCGTGCTCGATACGACGCTCTCTGTTAAGACCGTGACGCTCGCACGCAAGCTCGAAGCGCTTTTTCAACAGACGGGCATACTCGCCTTCGCCACGCTGACGCACACCCCAGCGCGAGTCGTAATCGCGTCCGCCGCGCATCGCGTGCAGACGCGAGAGTACGTGCTTTGCCTTGAGCGGCTCATGCACCTCGAGCCACTCGCGGAACAAGTCCTTGACCTCGTGCGGCAGGCGCAGCAGCACATAGCCCGCCGACTTCGCGCCCGCCTCCGCTGCGGCAGCAAGAATGCTTTCGAGCTCGCTGTCGGTGAGCACGGGAATGACGGGCGCAACCATGACGCCGACTGGTATACCGGCCTCTGTGAGATTGCGGATGACACGCAGGCGCGCCGCAGGCGATGCGGTGCGCGGTTCGAGCGTGCGTTTGAGCTCGTTCGACAGCGTGGTGATCGAGACGAAGACCTGCACCAACCGCTCGCGCGCGGCCGGCGCGAGCAGATCGAGATCACGTTCGATCAGCGCGCTCTTGGTGATGATCGAGAAAGGATGCCGGCAGCGCACCAGCACTTCTATCACGCTGCGCGTGACCCGGTAGTCGCGCTCGATCGGCTGATACGGATCGGTATTGGCGCCGATCGTGATCGGCGTGCAACGATAGCCAGGCGCCGCGAGCTCGCGCTCGAGCAATGCCGCAGCATCGGCCTTGTAGAACAAGCGGGTTTCGAAATCCAAACCCGGCGAGAGATTCAAATACGCATGCGACGGCCGCGCGTAACAATAAATGCAACCGTGCTCGCAGCCGCGATAGGGATTGATGGACTGCGAGAAATCGAGATCGGGCGAGTCGTTGCGGCTGATGATCGTGCGCGCCGGTTCCGGCATCACGACGGTTTCGAGCGGCGGCAGCGGCTCATCGATGGTGCCCCAGCCATCATCGACGATCTCAGCGCGCATGCTCTCGAACCGGCCTGCGGGATTCGAGGCCGAGCCGCGCCCTGTCCGTACTTGCCGCCGAGTCGGTTGCACCATGCCGCGATGGTACTGGATGGATCCACAGCTCGCCAGACCGACTTCGCCGACGAGCGATCCATGGCAGACCTGCCGCTAGGCCGTCTCGTCGTCCCGCACCGGCTTCGGCAACTGATCCATCTTCCACAGCATCGGGAACCAGCGCGTCCACAGTCCGGTGACGACCAATGTCGCGATTCCGCCGACGAGCACCGCACGCACGGTGCCCCACCACTTGGCCGTCAGTCCCGACTCGAATTCGCCGAGCTCGTTGGAGGCACCGATGAACACGGCGCTGACCGCGCTCACGCGCCCGCGAATACGGTCGGGCGTTTCGAGCTGCACGAGCAGGTGCCGCACGTACACGCTCACCATGTCCGCCGCGCCGAGCACGATGAGCGCGATGAGCGAGACGAGAAAGCTCGTGCTCGCGCCGAACACGATCGTTGCGATGCCGAACATGGCGACGCCGCCGAACATCCATGGCCCGACGTGACGCGTCACCGGACGCACTGCCAGCGCGAGCGCGCACAAGCCCGCACCGATGCCGGGCGCCGTACGTAACAAGCCAAGACCGCTCGGTCCCACGCCGAGGATGTCGCTGGCGTAAATCGGCAGCAGCGCCGTTGCGCCGCCGAACAGCACCGCGAACAGATCGAGCGAAATGGCACCGAAGATGACGGGCTTCGAACGCACGAATCGCAAACCCGACAGCAACGTCTCCCAGCTCGCCGGTTCGCGTGCGGTGGTCGCAGAGCGCGCACCCTTGCGCACGCGCAACATCAAGAGCGCCGCGAGCGCGGCGAACGCTAGCACGGTTGCGTACACGACACGCGGCCCAGCGAGATACAGCACGCCGCCGAGCGCCGGTCCGACGACGGTTGCGATCTGAAACACGGAGGAATTGAGCGCTACGGCGCGCGTGAAGTCTTCCGCCGGCACGAGATTCGGCAAGAGCGCCTGCCCGCTCGGCATCGAAAAGGCGCGTGCGCACCCGAGCAGCGTCATCGCAGCGAATACCGGCCACGCCACCGTGAGCTCGCCTATGGTGAAGGCGAGCAGCGCGAGCGCGCAGAACGCCTCCGTGACATAGCAGAGCATGAGGATGCGCCGCCGATCGTAATGATCCGCCAGCTGTCCCGCCGGCAGGATCAGCACGATGAAGGGCAGGAACTGCGAGAGTCCGATCAGTCCGAGATCGAGCGGATCGCGCGTGATGGCATAGATCTGCCATCCGACCGCAACGGTCTGCATCTGCGCCGCGAGCGTCGCGAGCAGACGTGCGATGAGAAAGGCGCGAAAGTCGACATGAAGGAGAACGCGCAGCGCTGCGCGGCGAGTGGGCGTGGACATAAGAAGGCGCGTATTGTGGCATTTTCGCCTGCCACGCGGTACGCGCCGTCCCGCGCGGGCTTATGACGAGGTACGTGCGGCGAGGCGCGGCCGTAAGGGCGCGGGGAAGCGTACTTCGACGACGGTGCCGTTTTCCGAGCGAATATCGAGCTCGCCGTGCAGCTGCCGCACGAATGCTTCGATCAGCGAACGCCCGAGCCCGCTCGAGCCGGCGTTCAAGCGCTCCGGATCGATGCCCGAACCGTCGTCGCGAATGCTGATGATCAGACGTTCGGGCAACTCGCGCTCGACCTTGACCACGATGCGGCCCTGCGCGCGGTCGACGAATGCGTGCTTGTATGCGTTCGTGATCGCCTCCGTGACGAGCAACCCGAGCGGCACGGCCAGGTCGGGGCCGATGACCTCGCTCGGCGACTCGACGACGAGCTCCACATTGCGCCCGCGCGACAGCCCGCCGCGCCGCAGCTCCGCGCACAGATCCTCCAGGAACCAGTGCAGATCGATCTCCTGCAGGCTCTCTGATTCGTAGAGGCGTCTGTGCAGCGTGGCGAGCGCATTGATGCGGCTGCGTGCTTCGGCAAATGCTTCTTCGGCGCGCGGATCGCGAATGCGCCGCGCGTGCAGATTGAGCAAGCTCATGACGAGCTGCAGATTGTTCTTCACGCGATGATGGATCTCGCGCACGAGCAGCTCCTTCTGCATGAGCGATTCACACAGCTCCGTTTCGCGCGAGGAAATGAGATCCGCCATGCGCGAGAACGTCTCGCCGAGACTGCGAATCTCAGCGGGCGCCGCAGCGACGCGTTCAGGACGCACGGCGTGCCGGCCGGAAGCGTAGGCCGATGTGATGCGCTCGAGGTAGGTGATCCAACGCACGACGAGGTGCTCGATGCCGAACCACACCACGGCGATGGCGAGCGCCCACATGAGAAACGGCGTCAGCACGCCCCATGCGACCTGCATGGCGAGCGGACCGACCGCGGTCAGCACCGGCGTACCGAGGATGACGAACATGCGCCCTTCGAGCAGCGGACTGATCGCGTACAGGCGCCACGTACCGTCGATCGCGCGAGCACGAAACGCGCGTGCCTGCTCGGTATCGGCAGAATCGTTCAGGTGCGCGACGATGATTTCGCGCGATGGCAAGCGCGACTGCATGGAGCTCGCCGGCTCGATACTGAGCAGCTCACCCTTGCTGTCGAGCAGCGCGAGCGCCGTGTTGTCGCCCGGCGCGGCCTTCTTGTAGCGGCTGGTGAGCCAATCAAGGCTCACGAAGAGCGCCACCGCACCGGTCACGGAGTCGTACTCGTCGAGAATCGGCACCGCGGCGACGATGCCCCAGCGGTCGAACCAGCGGCTCACGAGAAGGTCGCTCACCGTGAACGGCGCGCCCTCCTTGATTTCGCGAAACCAATCGCGATCGGCGACGCTCACGGGCTCGCGCAACTGCGTGGACGAGCAGGTCATGACGCCATCGGCGTCGACGACGGCTGCGCCTTCGTATTGATCGAGGCCGCCGATCGCACGCTGCAAAGCGCGTCGGCACGCGCTACCGGAGCGCGCGACGATGTCGGGATTGCGGGCCAAGCTCGTGAGAATTTCGCGCGAGGCGGCGATCATGCCGACCTCTTCGCTCGCGGACAGCTGCGCAGCCTGCGCCAGGCTCTGCTCCAGGATGCGCATGCTGTTGTTGAAGCTGTTGATCGCCTGCAAGACAGCCAGCGCGCCCGGGGCGAGCATCGCAATGCCGACGATCAATACCAATCGAGGCCGCAGACCTGCGTTGCGACCGAACCAGCGCCGAGCAGCTGCTTCTGCCTTCGCAGTCTTCAAACGGCAGCCCCGCCAGTCAGCTCGAGCGTTGTTCGGCGAGGCTCTCGGGTTCGCTCAGCGAATTGACGACGGGCGCTGTTCCCGTGACCTGCGCGGCGTCGTCGCCGAGCAGCTCGACCAGACGGTCACGGGCACGCGCGATGCGGCTCTTGATGGTGCCCACGGCAACCTGACACACGTCGGCCGCTTCTTCGTATGAGAGCCCTGTTGCACAGACGAGAATCAATGCTTCGCGCTGATCGGGCGGCAGGTGCTGCAACGCCCGGCTCAGGTCGCGCAGATGCAGCTTGGCGTCGTGATCCGGCGAGATGGCCACCTGCGAGGCGCAGATGCCGTCCGGGTCCTCGATCTCGAACTTGCGATGCCTGAGCTCGGAGTAGTAGCAATTGCGCAGGATCGTGAACAACCAAGCCTTGAGATTGCTCCCGGACTGAAACTGGTCGCGATTCGTCCATGCTTTCAGGACAGTATCCTGAACGAGGTCGTCGGCGCGCGCCGGATCGCCGCACAGCGAACGCCCGAAAGCTCGCAATGCGGGCAACAGCGCCGTGACCTGATCCAGGAACTTGTCTTCAACGACCATGAAATGCTCCGAGCGGGTTTCCGATCAGGAACCGCGCTCCTTCTCTTCGAGCTTGCGCAGCAGTGCCTTGAACTCGTCGGGTACCGGTTCATCCATGACCTCGGTAAACATGCGACGCAGCCGATTGCTCAGCCAGTCGGGCACTTGGTCCGACAGGTTCGCAGAAGCCGTCGCTTCCGGCTCCTCTGGCTTGAACTTTTCACTCATGATCATGGCTTTGCTAAGACCCACGACGACCAAGGTCGCCGAGCCCGAAGGCACTGGGTATCGTAGTTGTCGTTGCCCAACGTCCTTGCGTTGCAAAAGTTCCACGCGATGCGGAACTTTTTACCCCTTTCGTACATAGTACTACCGCCATTCTTCGCGCGCGCAACGCAGCGCCTATAAAGAATCTCAGGAGTTCATATGGCCTTGTCTCACGCCATCGCCGAGCATTTGCCTTATCTGCGTCGCTATGCGCGGGCGTTGTGCGGGTCGCAACAAAGCGGCGACGCCTACGTACGCGCCTGTCTCGAGGCGATCGTGGCGGACACGTCGGTGCTCGATCCGACCGCTTCGCCGCGCGTCGGTCTGTACCGACTGTTCCACACGATCTGGTCGACGACCGATATCGAGCAGCGCGGCGTAGCCAGCTCGACGAGCGGATCGGCGAGCGTCGAAAAGCGTCTCGGCCAGCTCACGCCGCAGCATCGGCAGGCCCTGCTCCTGACCGCCATGGAAGGATTCAACGTGAGCGATACGGCGCGAATCCTCGGCGTGCCGGAAGATCAGGTCAAAAGCATGGTAGGTCAGGCGGTCCGGGAGATCTCGAATCAGCCCAGCACCAAAGTGCTCATCATCGAGGACGAGCCCATCATTTCGCTCGACCTGCAAAGCATCGTCAAAGAAATGGGTCATACGGTCGCCGCGATCGCCACGACGCGCGATGAAGCGGTGCGAGCGGCGCGGCGCACGGAGCCCGGGCTCGTGCTTGCCGACATCAAGCTGGCGGATGGCAGCTCCGGCATCGATGCAGTCCGTCAGATCCTGAGCGAGGTGCAGGTACCGATCGTCTTCATCACCGCGTACCCCGAGCGGCTGCTCACGGGCGAGCGCCCCGAGCCCACGTTCCTCGTCACCAAGCCGTTCGTGCCCGAGACGGTGCGCGTTGCCGTCAGTCAGGCACTGCTCTTCACGTAAGCGCTTTCGCTCCCGCGCCCCGAAACCGAGGGAGCTCGGCTGCGCGGTTCGTCGCTCGCCTAGTCGCTCGCCTATACGTGCGGCCTGCCGCGTAACGCGCCGGCGACGAGCGCGACCAGCGTCAAGACGAGGAAGATAAAGAACAAGACTTTTGCGACGCTTGCCGCCACACCGGCGACGCTCGTAAAGCCCAGCACCGCCGCGATGATCGCGACGACGAAAAACATCAGAGCCCACGACAGCATACGAATCCCTCCTCAGGCCCACGCGCCGCCAGCGTGCGGCGCGCTCCTTTGTTGATGCAACGCGCTAGGGGTGCAGGGGTTCCGGCAGCGCGCCACGGCGCGCGGAACCCATCCCGCCATGTGCACGTTCGTCCGACGACTTGTTTGATTGGCCAGACCAGAAGCGAGGTGATCGATGAACAAACAGCAACTTTGGGTCGGACTGAGCGCCGCTTTGCTGGGGATCGGACTTGCCGGATGCGAGCGCGAAGGACCGATCGAGCGTGCCGGGGAGGAAGTCGACGAGGCGATCGATACGATGAAGCGGGGCGGCGAGGAATCGACGAGCACGAAAATCGACGATGCGGTCGACGAAGCGCGCGACGGCATCAACGACGCCGCGGACGAGCTGCGCGACTGATCGATTAATTGCCCCAATACTTGCCCGCGTAGGCCCTTGAGCGGGCCGCTCGCGCGCTCGCGCGGTTTGCGGTGCGCGCCGGAGCGTTAGATCCAAAAAAGAAAGGGCTGTTCGTGCCGAACAGCCCTTCTTAATTACGCTCCCAGCGAATTACTCGGCGGGAGGCACTCGCACGATGCCGCCGCGCGACTTGCCGCCGCGAGCGGACTTCTTAGCCGACTTCTTCTTGGTGGCCTTGCGCTTGGCGACCTTCTTGGTGCTCTTCTTCGCACCCTTCTTGACGCCCTTCTTGACGCCCTTCTTGACGCTCTTCTTCACGCTCTTCTTCGCGCTCTTCTTAGCGACCTTCTTCGTGCTCTTCTTCTTTCGTGTTGCCATGGGTTAGTCCCCTCGTAGATTAACGGGCGAAAAGTGCCCTAATCATTATTACACGGACACGGGGCGCTGATGCATCATTACCGCGCATGAGCGAACGCCCAACCATCGACGAGCTCGTCAAGCAGGCGCAGGGGCTGAGCCCCAGTGAGCGCGTCGGCTTCATTCGTCGCATGTGCGAGTCGGACGAAGCACTGATGTCGCAGGTGTTCGAAGCGCTGCAGCATGCGGACAATCAGGCGCGATCCTGGGCCACGCTGCCTGACGATGCAGATATCGACGTTGCCAGCGAAGTCTCGCTGGCAGGCCAACGGCTCGGACCGTATCGCTTCGTGCGCCGGCTCGGCTCGGGCGGAATGGGCGAAGTCTGGCTCGCCGAACGCGCCGACGACGAGTATCAACAGCGCGTGGCGATCAAGCTGGTGCGCGCAGGGATCTTTTCCGCGCAGGTTCACAGCCGCTTGCGCATGGAACGGCAGATCCTTGCGTCGTTGCAGCATCCGAACATCGCGCGCCTGCTGGACGGCGGCCGCGCGAGCGACGGCACGCCCTACCTCGTGCTCGAATACATCGACGGCGAGCCGATCGACGTCTACTGCGATCGGCGGCGGCTGCGACTCGACGAGCGCATTCGCCTGTTTCAGCAGGTCTGCGCCACGGTGCACTACGCGCACCAGAATCTCGTCGTGCATCGCGACCTCAAGCCGAACAACATCCTCATCACCCAGGACGGCACGCCGAAGCTGCTCGATTTCGGCATCGCGAAGCTCCTCGACCCCCGGCAGACCCCCGGCACGCTCGCGGTCACGCATTTCGGCTATCGCGTGATGACGCCCACGCACGCCAGCCCCGAGCAAGTGCGCGGCGAGACGATCACCACCGCCAGCGACATCTACGTGCTCGGGCTCTTGCTTTACGAGATCCTGGCCGGACGCCGGCCGTTCGAGTTCGGGGGCAACACGCTGAGCGAGATCGAACGCACGATCAGCGAGTGCGACCCGCTCACGCCGAGCGCATTGCTCGCACGCACCGCGCGCTCGTCGCCGGAGCTCGCGCAGGACATCGCGGCATGCCGCTCGACGACCGTCGCGCGCCTGGAAAAAGAGCTGCGCGGCGACCTCGACAACATCGTCATGATGGCGATGCACAAGGATCCGCAGAAGCGCTACGGCTCGGCGGCGCAGCTGGCAGCCGATCTCGATCGTCATCTGCAGGGCATGCCGGTCGCGGCGACATCGCACACCTGGACGTATCGCGCGCGCAAGTTCGTGCGCCGCCACGCGCTGCCGGTGAGCGCGGGCGCCGTGGCGGTGGCGCTGCTCGCCGTGTTCGCGACCATCACCTTCGTGCAATCGCAGCGCATCGCCCGCGAGCGCGACGTCGCCAACGCGGAACGCACGCGCGCCGAGCAGATCTCTTCGTTCCTGGTCGAGCTGTTCGAGCTGTCCGATCCGTCAAAGAGCCGCGGCAGTCAGATCACGGCGCGCGAGCTGCTCGACATCGGTGCGCGCCGCGTCAGCATCGGGCTTGCCGATCAGCCCGAAACGCGCTCGACGCTCCTGCAGACGATCGGCTTCGTCTACGGCAGCCTGGGCCTGTATTCGGATGCCGCAGCGATGCTCGGGAATGCGCTCAAGTCGAAGATCGACGTTTACGGCCCGGAGCATCTCGAGGTCGCCTCCGCCATGGTGGCGCTCGCCGAAGCGTTCATCGAGCAAGGCGCTTTCGATCGAGCACAGACGTTGCTCGACGATGCGCTCGAAATGCAACGCAAGCTGGCCGGCCGCGAGGCGCTCGAGACGGCGGAAACGCTCCTCAGCCGCGGCAGACTCTCGCAGCGCCGGGGCGAGCTGGCGCAGGCCGAGATCCTCTATCACGACAGCCTCGGCATCTATCGCAAACACGGACAGGAGCGCACGACGAAGGCCGCCTTGGTCCTCAGCGAGCTGGCGGCGCTGCATTCGTATCGGAGCAATTACGCGGAAGCCGCGCGCCTGTACCGCACTGCGCTCGACATCGATCGCGAGCAACTCGGCCACGAGCACCCGCAGGTTGCCAAAGACCTGCACAACCTCGCCGTCATGCTCCATCTGCAAGGCAATCTCGCGCAGGCCGAGCCGCTCTACGCCGAGGCGAGCGAGCTCATGCAGCGCATCTTGGGCGAGTCCCACCCCGATACGCTCGATGCACGCAGCAACTACGGCCGCTTCCTACACCGCAAAGGGGATCTCGAGCGCGCGGAAAGCGTGCTGTCCGATGCATTGCAGGCCAATCGCAACGCGCGCGGCGATTCGCATCCGTATGTCGGCCATGACCTCTTGAGTCTTGCGATCGTGCGCATGGATCGCGGCGCCTACGCAGCGGCCCGCCGCGACCTAGACGCGGCGCTCGAGATCTTCCGTCGCTCGCTGCCGAGCGAGCATCCGTACGTCGTCTCGGCGCTCGTCAACATCGGCCGTCTGCAAGTGGAAACCGGCGATACGGCGGCGGCAGAAAATACGTTGCGCGAGGCGCTCGCGATGGCGAGCAAGTTCCAGCCGGACGACGGCCCGCAAGCGGCAGCCGCCAAGAGCTCGCTCGGCCGTGCTCTGTTGGCGCAGCGCCGTGAAACGGACGCTCTACCGCTCCTCGAGCAGAGCCTGCCGATACTGGAACGCGCGCACGGACCGGATGCCGCGATCGTCGCACGCACGCGCGAAGCACTGGCGAAGCTCAAAGATTGACACGCGCTTCGGCGGCGCCCGATCGCACCGCCAACGATAGGCACGCGAGGCGCCCTGCTGCCTCTCTACGCGTGCCCGTTGTCGCTCAAGAACATCCGGTAGGCGGGATTGTCCGTCTCTTCGATGTAGACATAGTTGAGCTCGCGCACATGCGCATCGAAGTCGCCGCTCTCCTCGGGCGGGATCTGGATGCCGGCGAGCACGCGTCCGTAGTCCGAGCCATGGTTGCGGTAGTGGAACAGTGTGATGTTCCACTGCGTGCCGATCGCGTGCAGGAACTTGAGCAGCGCACCCGGACGCTCGGGGAATTCGAAGCGGAAGAGCCGCTCGTGCTTGAGCCCTTGCGAGCGGCCGCCGACCATGTAACGCACGTGCAGCTTCGCCATCTCGTTGTCGCTCATGTCGACGACGGGATAGCCGGCCTGCTTGAGCGTACCGATGACCGCCTCTTTTTCCTGCCCGCCCTGCGACAAGGCCAGACCGACGAAGATCTGCGCCGAGTTGGCACCGCTGTAGCGATAGTTGAACTCGGTGACGCTCCTGCGCCCGAGCACTTCGCAGAAGCGCAGGAAGCTGCCGCGCTGCTCGGGGATTTCGACGGCGATCAAGGCCTCGCGCTGTCCGCCGATGTCGGCGCGCTCAGCGATGTGGCGTAAGCGGTCGAAATTGACGTTGGCGCCGCAATTGACCGAGATGAAGGTCTTGTCGCGGCACTGCTCGCGCGCGACGTATTTCTTGATTCCCGCGACCGGCAGCGCGCCCGCGGGTTCGACGATCGTGCGATTGTCCTCGAAGATGTCCTGGATCGCGGCGCAGATCTCGTCGGTGTTGACGGTGATCACTTCGTCGACGTACTGACGCGCGAGTCGGAACGTCTCCTCGCCCACGCGGCGCACGGCCACACCGTCGGCGAAGATTCCGACACGATCGAGCGTCACGCGCTCGCCCGCCGCGAGCGAGCGCTTCATCGCATCGGCATCGTCCGGCTCCACGCCGATGATACGAATCTTGGGAAACAGATACTTCACGTAGGCCGCAATACCGGCGATCAGCCCGCCGCCGCCGACAGCGATGAAGATCGCATCGATCTCCTCGCCCGGATGCTGCCGCAGGATCTCCATGCCGATCGTGCCCTGACCGGCGATGACATCCGGATCGTCGAAGGGATGAATGAACGTGAGCCCGCGCTGCGCGGCCAGCGCGAGCGCATGCTCGTAAGCCTGGTCGTAATCATCCCCATGCAGCACCGCCTCTCCGCCGAGGTCGATCACGGCCTGCACTTTGATCTGCGGCGTCGTCTGCGGCATCACGATCGTCGCTGGGATACCGCGGCGCCGGGCCGCGAGCGCAACGCCCTGCGCATGGTTGCCGGCCGAAGCGCAGATCACGCCGCGCCGGGCCGCGTCCTCGGGCAGATGCGCGATCTTGTTGTACGCGCCGCGCAGCTTGAAGGAGAACACAGGCTGCAGGTCTTCGCGCTTGAACAGCACGCGGTTGCCGATGCGGCGGCTCAAGCGCGGGGCCGGCTCGAGCGGCGATTCGATCGCGACGTCGTAAACGCGCGCCTTGAGGATGCGTTCGAGATAATCGTGGGACATCGAGGCGAGGCTTGTTGGTGATTGCGCTACGGTAGCAGGAATGCGTCTTACGGTCTGCCGCTTCTCACGGTCGGCGCGGCGGCAAGCGGCGAATCGGCGCGGCCGGTCGAACGAGTCGGCGCATAACCTGCGATAATCCGCCGTTCATGAGGCCCAAGAGTCTAACGTCATCCATGCCCTTTGCGCTTACTCGCCGCGAGGTGCTCGCGGCCGCCGTCGCGGCCTCGCTCAGCCCTGTCGCCCTCGCGCAGAACAACAAGATGCCCTCCTCCTCGCGCGAGCTCTGGCAATGGATTCGCTCGCAACCCGTCCTCGACACACAGATCGCCTATCTCGATGCGGCGAGCGCCGGGCCGACCATGCGCGCCGCGATGGTCGCGGAGTACCGGGCGCGGGAAACGCAAAGCTTCGCGCTCGCCACCACAGGCGCCCCGTCGTACTGGGCGAACGAGAGCACGCGCATCGCCTCGCGCGTGGCCGCATTCCTCGGCTGCGACGCCGATGAGCTCTGTTTCACGCACGGCGCAGGCGAGGCGCTCAGCTTCGCCGCGGGCGGACTCGAGCTCAATCCGGGCGATGAGATCGTGACGAGCTCGCGTGAGCATCCGGCGGCGCTCGCGCCGTGGCTCACGCTCGCCCAACGCCGCGGCGTCATCGTCAAACAGGTCGATTTGCCCGCGCCGCTCACCGGGCCCGAGCAGGTCCTCGGCCTATTCGCCGGCGCCACCACCGAGCGCACGAAAGTGTTTGCGTTCGCGCACGTCCAGCACAGCGACGGCGCGCTCTTGCCGGTCGCCGAGCTCTGCCAGTTCGCCCGCCAGCGCAACATCGTCACTGTCGTCGACGGCGCGCAAGCGGTCGGCATGCTCGATTTTCAGCTGCGCGATCTAAACTGCGATCTTTACGCGGGTTGCTTTCACAAATGGCTGTGCGGCAGTCACGGCACCGGGTTTCTGTACGTGCGCCGCGAGATGCTGGAGCGACTCTGGCCGACCGAGCCGCGCACGCTCGCTGCAGCCGAAGCGGCGGCACCTGCGCAAGCCGCTGCGCAAGAAGGCGTGCCCGCAACGCTCGGCAAGCTCGGCAACGTCGTGCCGCGCTTGTGGCCGGCGCTACGCGGCGTCGAATCGGCGCTCGAGTTCCAGCAGCAGATCGGACGCAGTCGCATTGAAGCGCGCATTCGCGAGCTTGCGATCTACGCGCGGCTACGACTCCAACCGCTCGCCGACGCCGAGATTCTGACTCCGGCGCGTCCCGGCCTCTGGGCCGGCATTCTCACGCTCCGCTCGCCGAAGCGTTCCGGCACCGATCTCGCAACGTCGCTCATGCGCGGCCATCGCGTGTTCGTGCAACCGCTCGCCTGGCCGGGCTCGGAGCTCGGCGCGCTGCGGATTTCGCTGCACATCTTCAACACGCACGATGAGATCGACAAGCTCGTGCAGGGGCTCGATCGTGCGCTGAAGCTTTGAACGGCCGCACGCAATGGAGCTCACGCAACTGCTGTTCACCGGATCGCTGAGCGGGCTGCTCAGCGTGCTCGCGCACGCGACGTTTTGGGGCGCCGTCTCGTTTTGGGTTCGCGGCAACACCGTGCCGCGGTACGCCGAGCCGCCGCTTGCCGAAGCGTTCCTGCACATGGCGGCGGGCATCGCGCTGGCGTTTCTGTTCTGGCTGAGCTGGGGGTTGGCGGGATTGACGGAGAACCGCTGGTGGGTGCGCGGCCTCATCTTCGGCGGTCTCGCCTGGTTTGCACTCGCCTTGCCGACGGTCGCCGGCCTCGTGGCGGGACGCATCATCGACGCCCGCGCAGGCGCATTCGCGGGCTCACGCTGGGCGACGACTGCACTTGGCGTCGGACTCGCCTGCGCGTGGAGCTGGCACCGAGCGGCCTGACGCATCAGGCCGCCCGAGGCAGCTCAGGGGCGCCGCTAGCGATCGAAGAACTCGCGCATGAGCGCGGCGAAACGGGCGGGCGCCGCGCTGATGAAACCCTGACCGTATTCCGGCACTTCGAGCAACGAGCCGTTCGCGAGCGCGGCACGCACGCGCGGCGCCTGCTCCCAGAACTCATCCTTGGCTCGCAGCACCAACGCCGGCTGCTTGATGAGCGGCAATCGCTCGCCCGACGGATACTCGAGCGCAGCGGCCAGCGCCTTGACGCCCTGCACGCCGGCGCGCAGACGCTCGCCGAACTCCTCGGCCAGAGCCGTCGTCGGCACGCCCGGACCGCGACGCTCGAGCGTGCGGCGCCACTCTTCGATGACGTCGCTACCGTCGTCGCGCGAACCGAGCGGCGCGTGATTCTGCACGAGCGCGATGCGATCCTGAGTCGAGTACGACGGCACGCCCCACAGCATGATGCGCCGGACCTGCTGCGGCCGCGCGATGGCGAGCTCGGCCGCAACCGCCGCACCGAGCTGATAACCGAAGACGTCGACTTGCCGCAGCCGCAAGCTGTCCAGAAAATCGCCGATGGCATTGGCGAAATCGGTCGCGCTTGCTTTGCCTGCTGCATCCGAGCTGCCGTGACCCGGCAAGTCGGGCGCATACACGCTGCGATCGTTGCCGAGCTCTTTCAACAACGGAGCGAACAGTCGACCGGAGCCGCCGCTGTGATGCAGACAGATGAGCGGCGTGCGCTCGTCGAAACCGCCGCCGGACGGATAGGCAGTCCAGAGATGGATCTGACCGAAGCGCGATTCGGCGTAGGAACGACGAATGTGAATGACTGCCGGTTGCGGCAGTGGCAGACGATTGCGATGTTTGGCGTGAATCACTGAGTACCTCGTGGCGAGTGCTCGCTGCGTCGCTCGCGCAATGCTGCGCAGCTGACATATGCTGGCGAGCAAGTCGTTCGATGTGGCGCAGAGTTTACGTGCGGCGCGTGCCCCAGAAATGGACCCACTTCTCAGCTTGGCGCAGTGTCGGCATTGACCGCGTCACAGTGAATGAGTTCGAGGATCGACGATGACGCTCAACTACATTGGCAAGTTCTACGTGTTCGCCGCAGCTGCATTGGCATTGGTTGCGAGCGGGATCACAGCACACGCCGAACCGTATACCGCAGAGGCGATGTGGCAATTGAAGCGATTAGGGGATCCTGCGATTTCCCCTGATGGCCGTATCGCGGTTGTCCCTGTCACGAGCTACGACATCGCGCGCAACAAAGCCATAACAAATCTGTGGCTCGTGCCCACCAAACCCGGACGCGCGCGGCAACTGACGAGCGGCGAATGGAGCGATTCCTCGCCGATGTGGAGTCCGGACGGTCAGCTCATCGCATTCGTTTCCAAACGCGACGGCGATGAAGAAGCGCAGCTTTATGTCATCCCGGTCGATGGCGGCGAAGCGCGCCGGATCACCAACATTCCAACCGGCGTCATCGCGCCGAAGTGGTTTCCGGACTCCAAGCGGCTCGCGTTTCTGACGCAGGTTTGGCCCGACGTGACGTCCTGGGAAGAAACTGCCAAGCGGCTCAAAGAGCGAGCCGAACCGAAGATGTCGGCGCAAGTCTGGGACAAGGCGCCGGTGTCGTACTGGGATCGCCTGCTCGATGGCCGCGAGACGCACATCTATTCCGTCAGCATCGCAGGCGGCGAGCCCATTGCGCTGACGCTCGGCTCGGGACTTTCGCTCGATGTCGCCGAACCCGATGCAAGCTCCTATGACGTCTCGCCCGACGGCACTGAAATCGCCTTCGCCGCGGATGTCGACAAGACGGGAACGGATCCGAACTTCGACATCTTCGTGATGCCGGTCGACGGCGGCGCGCCGACCAATCTGACGAGCGACAACCCTGCCGACGATCTATCGCCGCTCTACAGCCCGGACGGGCGGCTGCTGGCGTTTCGTCGTCAGACGATCAAAGACTTCTACGCCGATCGCGCGCGGCTGATGGTGTTCGATCGGCGCACGCGCACGATTCGCGGACTGACTAACGATTGGGATCGTTCGGCCGATGGCTTGGTCTGGTCGCCTGCGGGCGATGCGCTCTATGGTTCGATCGACGACGCCGGCACACGCCGCGTCTATCGCTTCGATCTCTCCGGCGGCGAGCCGCGTGCGATCACGCGCGAGCCGAGCTTCAGCTCGCTCGCCGTGGCAGGCAGCGGACCGGTGATCGTCGGTCTACGACAAAGCTTCGTCGAGCCGCCGACGCTCGTCAGCATTATTCCGCGCACCGGCACCGCCACGAAGCTCACCACGTTCAACGATGCGGCGCTCGAACGTCTGACGCAGGGACGCTACGAGCGCGTGACTTACAAGGGCGCGAACGACGAAGACGTGCAGATGTGGATCGTCTATCCGCCTAACTTCACGCCCGAGAAGCGCTGGCCGTTGTATCTGCTGTTGCATGGCGGCCCGCACAACGGAATGACCGACGGCTATCAGTGGCGTTGGAATGCCCAGGTCTTCGCCAATTGGGGTTATGTCACCGCCTGGCACAACTTCCATGGCTCGAGCGGATTCGGGCAGGCGTGGACGGATTCGATCACGCGCGACTGGGGCGAGTTGCCGTATATCGACACGATCAAGGCGGCCGAATGGTTCGCGGCGCAGCCCTGGATCGATCCCGAACGCATGGCCGCAGGCGGCGGTAGCTTCGGCGGCTATCTCGCGGCTTACCTGCTCGGTCGCGAGCATCCGTTCAAGACGCTCGTCGCGCACGCGCCCGTGTACAACCTGTTCACGCAGTACGCGAGCGACGGCGGCGCCACGAAGAAGCGTCACGGCGAATTCTGGGAAGACCCCGCGCGTTTCGAGCGCAACTCGCCCCATGTGCGCGCCGGCCACTTCAACACGCCGACGCTCGTCATCCACGGACAACGCGACATGCGCGTGCCGGTCAATCACGCGCTCGAGCTCTTCAACACGCTGCAGCGACGCGGCGTGCCGAGCAGACTCGTGTATTTCCCGGACGAGAATCACTGGGTGCTCAAGCCGCAGAACTCGCTGTTCTGGTACGAGACCAAGCGCAAGTGGCTGCAGCAATATGTCGCGCCCGGTCCGAGCGATGCACCCGCGAACGGTGCGTTCACTGAGCCGACGTCGGCCGCAAGCCCAAGCAGCGAGTAGCACGCCGCAGGGGGTGCGAGCTGTCGGAAAACGCAATCGCCATCGGCTTGCATGAGCGTGTAGAGTCGTCCGCCGAGACGTCCGTAGGGATTGATGGAGGTTCCAATGCGCCGCGATGACCGCTCCGTCCTGCTCGCGACGCGCAGCGCGCTGCTCGTCGCAACGCTTGCCGCGCTGACCGCTTGCCAACAAAGCGCGCCGCCGCCATCGGCCCAAGGCCCCTCCGAAGTCGAGTGGGCGCGTGCCGCACTCGAACGCAATCCGCACCTCGAAATCATCGCCGTCGACACGAGCACGAATGTCTTCACGGTGCGCGATCGGCGGACCGGAGAAATCCGTGCCGTCGGTCTCGATGATCTTGCAGCCGCGCCGCTCGAGCTGCTTGCGCAGCACGCCACAAGCCCGACGCCGCACACTGCGCCCATCGCCAGCCCAGAAGAAGCGCTCGCAACGCAAGCGGCACCGGAAGCCGCACCGCCAGCGCTCGCTCCAAGCGAGCCCTCAGCGCCGCAGGCGAGCGTTGCCGATGCGGACGATTCGAGCACCGATACAGCGGCGAGCTACACGATCGAGCGCAGCGGCGGACAGATTCGCATCAGCGGCCCCGGCGTCAGCATCGTGAGTGCCGATACTGCCGGCGAGGGACAGCCGAACATTGCACGCGGCACGCCGAGCGAGCCGATCATTTGCGAGGGAAAGCGCATGATGCACCTCGACGGTCGTCAGATCTTCGTCGAGGGCGATGCCATCGTCGTCCGCGGCGGCTGCGAGCTCTACGTCACCAACAGCCGCATCGTGGCCACCGGCACCGGCATCGTCGTGCACGATGGCACCGTACACGTCTCCAACAGCACGATCGACGGCCGCAACGGTTCGTTCGACGTGAGCGACCAAGCGCGGTTGATCGCGCGCGCCTCGACCTTCCAAGGCATTCCGCGCCGCGCCGAGCACGCGATCGTGCAAGATCAGGGCGGAAATCGCTGGCGCTGACGCGCGCTCAGTAATCCTCATCGAGCGGCCCGAAGGCGCGCGCATCCTTCAAGTCGAAGATCTCGACGCCCTTCGGATGCCGGAACATGCGTTTGCCGAAGTCCGGGAAATCGGCAATGTCTATCTCGCGTTGCTCGCCGCCGATGAGATAGACGAGCTCCTCGTCGAAAGGATTGCGCAGGTGGTGCGCAACGCCGGGCGTCGGGAACGCCATGAAATCACCCGGGCCCACCTCGTATTCCGCATCGTCGATGCGCGCGATCCCGCGGCCCGAGAGGATGTAGATCCACTCCTCCTCGCACCAGTGCGCGTGATAGACGAACGACTCCTTGCCGGGCGCGATCCGCGCGAAGTTGACGCCGAGTCGTTTGAGCCCCGTCGCCTTGGCCAACTGATAGCCCGTGATCTCCGATTGCGGATTCCAGGGATGCGAGAACGTTTGCGAACGCGCTGCGATGTCGGCGGCACGCAGCAGGTACAGATTGGGTCGGTCGGTCATGGCTGGACCTCTGGAAGAACGTTTCGTGACGCAGGGACGGGCACCGCTCGGCAGGCTTGCTGTTGCAACAGCCGCCGTTGGCCGCTGAAACCCTCGAACGCGCGAATCCTGTCGGTGCGCCGCGCATTCTAGCGCGCAAGCCGCAAAGCCTGACCGCTTGTGGCATGCTTGCGTACGCTCGAACAACCGTGCGGACCCATATTTTCAAGCCAGCCATCGTTCACGTGCACATGCCACGGCTCTTTCGCCTCGCTGCGCTCGCGATCTTCGCCGTTGCAGTTGCGCTCGCAAGCTGCACACGCGAGCCGCCGCCTGCGCCGCCCGAGCCCGAGCCTGTGCGCGAGAGGTTCCACGCAGCAAGACCGTTGCGCATCGTCGTGCATGCCGACGCCGAGAACGCCAGCAACGACGCGAGCCTCGCCTGGCTGGCACGCGAGCTGCGCTTTCTGCTGTTGCGCGGCCAGCTGCGTGTGGCGCCGCCTTGGACGACGGCTCCGACTTTTGCGCTTGACGTGGCGCCGAGTGCAGACGGCAACGAGTGGACGCTCAAGTTGTTGGCCCCCGATGAGACCGTGGAGCGCGAGATCACTCTGCCGCGCGCATCCGATCGGCTCGCGAACATGCAAGCATTCGCTCGCGCTCTGCCGCGCTTTCTGGAAGCGCCGCAGAGCGCCGGCGATTGGACCGTCTTTCTCGGAACCAATGCGCCGCGAGCTTACGACTCGTACCTACGCGGTGCCGAGGATGTCTTCGGCGCCAGCGCGCAAGGTCTGACGCGTCCCGTTGCTGCGCGCGCGCCCGCACGCACGATCGAACGCATGGAAGCGCTCACGCGCTCCGAGCCGAAATTCGCGCGCGCCTGGGCGGCGCTGGCGACCGCTTACTTGAGCATGGGCGGCGCGGACTGGGCTTCGCTCACGGAGCTGGCAGAAGCCGCGGCAGAGCGCGCGCTCGCGTTGGATGAATCGCTGTCCGAAGCGTACGCAGCGCTCGGCGTCGTCGACCTGCGGCGCAACGAATGGCTCGCCGCGGAAGACAAGCTGGAACGTGCGCTTGCGCTCGACGAAGCATTGCCCACGGCACTCGAAGGCATGGCCTGCCTGCTCGCGGACTCCGGGCACATGAAGCGCAGCCTGCCTCATGCGCGTCGCGCGGTGGCGTTGCAACCGCGCAATGCAGGCGCTCGCGAATGCCTGACCTATGCCGAGATCGCCACCGGCGAGGCGAGCGCGAACGAAGAATCCGCAGGCACCGCCTCGGTGGCGCGCGTGCGCGCACTCGCGGCATTTCTTCAGAACGATGCGCGCGAAGCCGAGCGGCTGCTGCGCCGAACGATGCCGCGCGCCGAGTTCGAGATCTGGGCCGGTCCGACATTGCAGGCCGCACGCAATCGTCGCTTGATTCCCGAGGCGCTAAAGGCCATCACGCAGGCCGCGAACGACGGCTACATCGATCCGGCCGTGGAGATCCTCTGCGGCGCGGCCCTCAAGCAGCCCGAGTTCGTCTTCAACCGCATCGCGCGACTGGCGCGCACGCAGACGCACGCGCCGCTACGCGTGCTGTGGCTACCGCACGCAGACTTTCTGCGCAGTCATGCCCGCTTCGAGGAAGCGATCGGCGATGCAGGCCTGACTTCCTATTGGCATGGCAGCGGGCCGCCGGATATCTGCGCGAGCGAACCGCATGTTTACGGATGCAATCTGCGCCGCGAGCGGAAACAATGACAGCCTTCAGTGCTGACATGGCATCGCGGAGTTCGCAGGAGAGATTGAATGGCGGTCGTCAATCCCGTGACCACCCTGACGATCGAAGAGGACATTGCCGTCCTCGCGATCGACTCGCCGCCCGTTAACGCGCTTTCGCACGCCGTCCGAGAGGGAATCGTCGCGGGCATCCAGCGCGCGCTCGACGAGACGAGCGTACGCGCGATCGTACTGATCTGCGACGGCAAGACCTTCATGGCGGGCGCAGACATCAGCGAATTCGGCGCGCCGCCGAAGGTGCCTTCGCTGTTCGATGTCGAGACGGCCATCGAGAACGCCACGAAACCCGTCATTGCCGCGATCCACGGCACCGCACTCGGCGGCGGTTTCGAAGTTGCGCTCTGCTGTCATTACCGAATCGCAGTGCCGTCCGCGAAATGCGGCTTGCCCGAGATCCACTTGGGATTGATTCCAGGCGCAGGCGGCACGCAGCGCCTGCCGCGCCTCGTCGGCGTCGAACAAGCCGCGGACATGATGCTCTCCGGCAAACACGTGCCGGCGCCGCAGCTACATCGAGCCGGCGTCATCGACGAGCTCGCTCCGGACGGCGAGCTACGGCAAGCGGCGGTGGCGTTCGCGAAACGGATCGTCGAGCAAGGCGCGGCGCTCAAGAAGGTGCGCGAGCGCGACGACAAGCTCGCCGCGGCACGCGGCAATGCGGCGCTCTTTGCGACGCTGCGCGAACAAGCGAACAAGAAGATGCGCGGCCAGCGTGCACCGCACGCCGTGGTGCGCTGTCTCGAAGCCGCGGTGTCGCTGCCCTTCGATGAAGGGCTCGACGTCGAGCGCCGCGAATTCACGGCACTGCTCGACAGCCCGGAATCCAAGGCGCAGCGCTATGTCTTCTTCGCGGAACGGCAGGTCGCGAAGATTCCGGACATCGCGCCGGACACGCCGACGATTCCCGTCGCGCGCGTCGGCATCGTCGGCGCAGGCACGATGGGCGGCGGCATCGCGATGTGCTTTGCGAATGCCGGCTTGCCCGTGACGTTGGTCGAAGCCAAGCAGCCGGCGCTCGAACGCGGGCTCGCCAACATCCGTAAGAACTACGAATCCTCGGCTCAACGCGGCCGCCTGACGCAGGAGGACGTCGAGCGCCGTTTGGGACTCATCCGCGGCACGTTGACGCTCGAAGATCTCGCCGACTGCGATCTCGTGATCGAAGCGGTCTTCGAAGACATGACGGTAAAGAAGGAGGTGTTCGGCCAGCTCGACCGCATCCTCAAGGACGGCGCAATCCTCGCCACCAATACGTCCGCCCTCGACATCAACGAGATCGCGAGCGCTACGCGTCGCCCGCAGGCCGTGCTCGGCCTGCACTTCTTCTCGCCCGCCAACGTCATGCGTTTGCTCGAAGTCGTGCGCGCTGCGCGCACTGCGCCGAACGTCGTGGCAACCGCCATGCAGCTCGCCAAACGTCTGGGCAAGGTCGGCGTGCTCGTCGGCGTATGTCCCGGCTTCGTCGGCAATCGCATGCTCTTCGCGCGTCAAGCGCAAGCCAATGCGATGCTGCTCGAGGGCGCCATGCCCTGGGACATCGATCGCGTGCTCTACGACTTCGGTATGCCGATGGGACCGTTTGCAATGGCCGATCTGGCCGGGCTCGATCTTGGTTGGAGCCGCGAGAAATCGAAGAGCGCCACGGTCCGCGAAGTGCTGTGCGAGATGGGCCGTTACGGCCAGAAAACCGGCGCGGGTTTCTACGACTACGACGAGAAGCGCACGGCGCTGCCCTCGCCCGTCACCGAGCGCATCGTACGCGAGTTCGCGCGCAAGCACGACGCGCCGGCGCGCGCGCTGACCGACGAAGAAATCCTCGAACGCTGCCTGTACCCGATGATCAACGAGGGCGCGAAGATCCTCGACGAAGGTATTGCGCTGCGCGGCTCGGACATCGACATCGTCTGGATCAACGGCTACGGCTGGCCCGCCTATCGCGGCGGACCGATGTACTACGCCGATTCGATCGGCCTCGATACCGTCGTGCGCAAGCTCAAAGAGCATGCACCGAAGCTCGGCGTGGGCTTTACCGTCGCACCGCTGCTGGAACGACTCGCCCGCGAGAAGCGCAAGCTGAGCGAGTACAAGCCGGGCGAATGAGTCTCGCCTCGGTTATCTAATCTGTTTCGATCTCGTCATCCCATCGACAGGTGCCCCATGCGTGAAGCCGTCATCGTCTCGATAGCACGTACGCCGATCGGCAAGGCCTACCGCGGCGCCTTCAACAATACGCAGGGCCAGGCGCTCGCAGCACATGCGATCGCGCACGCCATCGCGCGCGCGCAGGTCGATTCGGCCGAAGTCGAGGACGTCATATTCGGCTGTGCGCTTCAGCAAGGCTCGACCGGCGGGAATGTCGCACGCCAAGCGCTGCTGCGCGCCGGTCTGCCGACGGACGTGCCCGGCATGACGATCGACCGGCAATGCGCTTCTGGCCTCATGTCGATCGCCACGGCAGCCAAACAAATCGTCGAAGACGGCATGCAGATCGTCGTTGCAGGCGGCGTCGAGTCGATTTCGCTGGTACAGAACGAGCACATGAATCGCTACCGCGCGGCCGATCCGTATCTGGTCGAGCACTTGCCGCAGATCTACATGACGATGATCGAGACGGCCGAGCTCGTCGCGGAGCGCTACGGCGTCAGCCGCGAAGCGCAAGACGAATACGCTCTGCAATCGCAGCAACGCACGGCGCGCGCGCAAGCCGAAGGACGTTATGACGCAGAAATCGTGCCGCTGACGACCACGATGATCGTCACCGACAAGCAGAGCGGCGCCACGCACGAACAAGAAATCACGCTCAAGCTAGACGAAGGCAATCGACCGAACACGACGCTCGCCGACCTGCAGCGCCTGCCGCCCGTCTTCAAAGGCGGCCAACGCGTACAGCAAGGACAATTCATCACCGCAGGCAACGCCTCGCAGCTCTCCGATGGCGCCGCTGCCGTCGTGCTGATGGAAGCGCGCGAAGCCGAGCGCCGCGGCTTGAACCCGCTCGGCGCCTATCGCGGGATGATGGTGGCCGGCTGCGACCCTGACGAGATGGGCATCGGACCGGTGTTCGCGGTGCCGAAGCTGCTCGCCAAGCACGGCAAGCGCATCGACGACATCGATCTCTGGGAGCTGAACGAAGCGTTCGCCTCGCAGGTGATTTATTGCCGCGACAAGCTCGGCATTCCGAACGAGCTGCTCAACGTCTCGGGCGGCGCGATCTCCATCGGTCACCCCTACGGCATGTCAGGAACACGCATGACCGGCCATCTGCTGCTCGAAGGCAAGCGGCGCGGCGCAAAACTCGGCGTCGTGACGATGTGCGTCGGCGGCGGGATGGGCGCGGCAGGATTATTCGAAATCTTCTAACAGCGCAGACGCGAGGCGAGCGCGCTGTGTCAATCGCGCTCGCTGTCGCATCACTTCGCGCGAGCGGGACGCTCGATCACCACTCGCCGACGTTCAGCATCGAAACCCACGGCTCGGCCGGCGGCAGCGGCTCGCCCTTCTGCAGCAGCTCGATCGAAATCTTGTCTGGCGAGCGCACGAATGCCATGCGCCCGTCGCGCGGCGGACGATTGATGGTCACGCCGTGATCCATCAGCCGCTGACAGGCGGCGTAGATGTCGTCGACTTCGTAGGCGAGATGGCCGAAGGCTCGACCGATCGTGTAGTTCTCCGGATCCCAGTTGTAGGTCAGCTCGACCTGCGCCGATTCATCGCCCGGCGCAGCGAGAAATACGAGCGTATAGCGACCCTTCTCGTTTTCGGTCCGGCGCACCTCCTTGAGCCCGAGCGCATCGCAATAGAACCTGAGCGACGCTTCGAGATCGGTCACGCGGACCATGGTGTGGAGGTACTTCATAGGCAATAGCGACTAGCAGTTAACGATCGGTGATGCGCTTTAGAAACGGAATGCGAGCGACGGCGCAACGGAGCCGCGCCATCTGAGATCTCAACGCTCGGCCAGGGGCTTGGCTCCCGCCTTCAGCCCCCCGCAGGCTCGAGCTCGTCAAAACATTTCCGACTCGCCCGGCGCGCGAATCTCGGTCTTGTGGCGCGAGACGATGAAGTCGCCGGTGATCATCTCGTCGTAAGCCTGACCCGGCCCGACCATCGGATAGACGCCCGCGTCGGGATCGATGATCACTTCTAGGAACGCCGGCCCCTTGAAGTTGATGAACTCCTCGATCACGCGCGGCACGTCCTCCTTGCGCTCCAGGCGCTTGGCGAACTGGAAACCGTCGGCCTGCGCGGCCTTGATAAAGTCCTTCTTGTGCAACGACTTGTCGCTCGCCGACAGACGCCCCTTGAAGAAGAGTTTCTGCCACTGCTTGACCATGCCGTCGCCGTAATTGTTGAGCACGACGACCTTCACGGGCAGGTCATACGTCGTGACCGTTTCGAGCTCGCCCCAGTTCATGCGAATGCTCGCGTCGCCGTCGACGTCGATCACCAGCTTGTCCGGATGAGCGATCTGCGCGCCGATCGCGGCCGGCAGACCGAATCCCATCGTGCCCATGCTGCCCGAGGTGAGCCACAGACGCGGGTGCTTGAAATCGAAGTACTGCGCGCTCCACATCTGATGCTGGCCGACGCCGGTGGTGATGATCGCCTCGCCGCGCGTGAGCTTGTTGATCTCTTCGATGACGTAGTACGGCTGGATGAGCTCGCTCGCACGGTCGTAGTTCATCGCGTGCTTGCGCTTGAGCTCGTCGCAATGCGCAAGCCATTCCTCCCACTCGCCGTGGAAGCTCACGCGGCGTCCATGAGCGCGCAGATCGCGCAGCGCATCCGGCAGGAGCCCGGCGTGATACCAGCTCACCGACTTGACCTTGTTGATCTCCGACAAGTCGATGTCGATTTGCGCGATGTGCCTGGCGTTCGGCGCGAACTTGGCGGGATTGCCCGCCACGCGGTCGTCGAAGCGCGCGCCGAGCGCGATCAGGAAGTCGCAGTCCTCGACGGCGTAATTGGCGAACGCCGCACCGTGCATGCCGAGCATGCGCATCGACAGGCGATGCGTTGTGTCGAACGCGCCAATGCCCATGAGCGTCGTGACGACCGGAATCTGATACTCGAGCGCGAACTCGCGCAGCGCCTGCGAGGCGCCGGAATGAATGACGCCGCCGCCGGCGTAGATGAGCGGGCGCTTCGACTGCGCGAGCATCTCGAAGAAGGAAGCGGCCTTATCTTCGGGCAGCACGTTGCGCGCCAGACGGTTCATGCGGTGGCGATACCCGGCGATCGGCAGCGAGCCGCTGCCCTGGAACGTGCCGCGCCAGTTCTGCACGTCCTTCGGCACGTCGACGACGACCGGCCCCGGACGGCCCGTGCGCGCGATCTCGAAGGCGGTACGGATGGTCGCCTCGAGCTTGGTCGGATCGGTCACCAGGAAGACGTGCTTGGCGACCGAGCCCATGATGCTCGCGACCGGCGCCTCCTGGAACGCGTCGCTACCGATCGCACTGGTCGGCACCTGGCCGCAGATCACGACGATCGGCACCGAATCCGCCATGCAGTCGCGCACGGGGGTGACCGTGTTCGTCGCGCCCGGACCCGACGTCACGATGCACACGCCGACCTTGCCCGTCGCGCGGGCGTAGCCGGCCGCCATGAACCCGGCCCCCTGCTCGTTGGCCGGTACGATGAGCGGCATCTGCGGCCGGTTGGCGCGCGCAGCCTCTTGGTTGTAGACGAAAATGGCGTCGTAGGTGGGCAGGATCGCCCCACCGCTGTAGCCGAAAATGGTGTCGACGCCCTCGTCGGCGAGGACTTGAACGATGATCTCAGCGCCCGTCATCGGCTTCCCGGCGAGGGGATGCGCGGACGAGCTCAAAGCGGCGTAACTGTATTTCACGGTCGTGATCCGAACCTGGACGCCGGGCGGCGCCCTCGGGTGAGCGTAAAGCAGCCCGAAGAGACTAGCAGCAACCCTCCCCAGCGTCTATTTCGCAGCCGCCATCCGCAGGCAGAATGCCGCAGATTCGGTCCGCTGCGGCCGGCTTTCCGGCCGCTGCCTGCTAGGCGAGCGGCGCCTGCTTCCGTATCCTGTGCCGACTTTGCGCACCGGCGCTTTCGCATGACCACGACCACCAGCTTGACCGGCCGCACGGCCGCAAACCGAACGAGGACCAAAGGACACCCGGGGATGAGCTCGCACAAGCGTCACATCATTTCGATCCTGCTGCAGAACGAGGTCGGCGCTCTGACGCGTGTGACGAGCCTGTTCTCGACGCGCGGCTACAACATCGAATCGCTCAACGTCGCGCCGACCGACGACCCGACGGTCTCGCGCGTGACGCTCGTGACGAGCGGCACGGACGCCGTCATCCAGCAGATCGTCAATCAGTCTCTCAAGCTCATCGACGTGGTGAACGTCGACGACATGACGCGCGATGCGCACGTCGAGCGCGAGCTGCTGCTGCTCAAGCTCAAGACCCCGCCGAGCCTGCTCGCCACGCTGCGCGCGAGCGTCGAACGCGCCGGCGGCAAGATCTTGTCGGACGATCCCGAAAGCTTTACCGTGGAACTGACGGACAGCGAATCGCAGATCAACCGATTCATCGCCGAAGCGGGGAATTTCGGCGAAGTCCTCGAAGTCGTGCGCAGCGGAGCGCTGGCGATTTCGCGCGGAGCGAGCACGCTACGCGCCTGAAGGTCACGCCGCATGGCGTGACATCCAAGCCACTCGTTTTCGAAACATCTCGGGCAGGATGATTCGAATCGAGCGACCGATGCAGCGGTCGCGGGAATGCTGCGCGCGACCGCCGGAGCAGAACGGACACTCCGGCATGGAGCCATTTGGAGTAAAGGAATGTATCGACTCTACGATTACCTGCCCTCAGGGAACGGCTATAAGTGTCGCCTCGTCTTGAAGGCGCTCGATCTGCCCTACGAATACGTCGAAGTCGACATCCGTAACGGCGGATCGCGCACTCCGGAATTCCTCGCGAAGAATCCGAACGGACGCGTTCCGGTGCTCGAAGTGCCCGGCAAGGGCTATCTGCCGGAAAGCCACGCGATCATTTCCTACCTCGCCGACGGCACCGACCTCGTGCCGACCGATCGTTTCGAGCGCGCGCAGATGTGGCAGTGGATGTGCTTCGAGCAGTACAACCTCGAGTCGAGCATCGGCACGGCGCGCTTCTGGGTGAGCTCGCTCGGCAAGACCCGCGCCGAGCTCGGCGAGATGCTGATCGAGAAGAAGAAGGCCGGCTACGCGGCGCTCGATGTGCTCGAGGAAGGCCTACGCGGACGCAAGTACCTGGTCGGCGACCGCTATTCGCTCGCGGACATCGCGCTCTTTGCCTATACGCACGTGGCGCATGAGGGCGGGTTCGATCTGGCCCCCTATCCGAATATCAGAGCGTGGTGCGACCGCATCGCGAGTCATCCGAAATGGGCGCCGATCACGGTGCCCTGACGTCTCGGACCAGCGCGCTCAAGGAATCAGGACCGTCGAGCCCACGGTCTGCCGCGCTTCGAGCGCGCGATGCGCTTGCGCCGCCTCGCGCAGCGGGAACGTGCGGCCGATATGCGCACGCACGATGCCGCCTGCAAGCGCATCGAAAAGCTCGCGCGCGCTCTTGACGAGCGCCGCCCGCGTTCGCGTGTAGTCGAACAACGTGGGCCGCGTGAGATAGAGCGAGCCGCGCCGGCTGAGCTCGAGCGGTGCGAACGCAGGCGCCGGCCCGGACGAGTTGCCGAAGCTCACCATCAGCCCGCGCGGACGCAGACTATCGAGCGACTGCCAAAACGTGGCCTGGCCGACCGAATCGTAGACGACGTGCGCGCCCGTCACGCCGCGACCTGCCTTGGCGGCCGCCACCCAGTCTTCCGCCGTCGTGAGCACTTGATCCGCGCCGAGCGCGCGCACGTGCTCGACCTTCGCAGCATCGCCGACGACCGCAATCACGTGCGCGCCGAGATGCTTCGCCCACGGCACCAGCACGGAGCCGACGCCGCCGGCTGCCGCATGCACCACGACCCGATCGCCGCGGCGCACGCGATAGACCTGCCGCAGCAGCATCTGCGCAGTGAGCCCTTTCAAGAGAATCGCAGCCGCAGTGCGATCGTCGACAGATTCCGGCAGGAGCAAGAGCCGATCCGCCGGCACGACACGCAGCTCGGCGTAGGAGCCTGACGTCGAGCTCACGTAGCCGACGCGATCGCCCACTTTCACGTTCGTGACGCCCGGACCGACGGCCTCCACGATGCCGGCGGCTTCGCGGCCAGGAATCAGCGGCAATTCGGTGCGATACAGGCCGGTGCGCTCGTAAACATCGAAGAAGTTGAGCCCCACCGCCGTGTGGCGCACCACGACTTCGCCACGGCCGGGCTCGCGCAGCTCGATGGGTTGCCATTCGAGCACATCGGGCCCGCCATGCTGATGAACGCGGATGGCGTAAGGCATAGCGACGGAAGAAAAAATTCAGTCTCAGGACGAGACGAAAGGATCGGCGAAACCGTACGGTTCCGCAACGAGGCGCGATAGACGGGTTCCCTGGATACGCGCCTCCAGAGACGCGAGGACGGCGGCGTGCAGGGACACGCCGCCTCTCGGAATCTCCGTGCGGCTTTAGAGCGCTTGGTCGTCGACTTCGCCCGTGCGGATACGCAGGACGCGCTCGAGGTCGGTGATGAAGATCTTGCCGTCGCCGACCTTGCCGGTCTTGGCGGCACCGATGATCGCCTCGACGACTTGGTCGACGAGATCGTCGCGCACGGCGACTTCGATGCGGGTCTTCGGCACGAAGTCCACTACATACTCGGCGCCGCGATAAAGCTCGGTATGCCCCCGCTGCCGGCCGAACCCTTTGACCTCCGTGACCGTCATGCCGGACACGCCGATCTCGGACAACGCGGCGCGCACGTCGTCGAGTTTGAAGGGTTTGATGATTGCGCTGATAAGTTTCATTCCCCGTGGCTCCTGTCTCGAAGTGCGGATCCCGATTTCGCGAGCGAACTCGGGCTATTGGCTTTCGTTACTGTTGCAGGCCGGCGCAGGCCAGGATACTCCAAGCACTGCCAGCGTATCCGACGCAATGCACGTTCTATGCCGCACATTGCCGACGGCGGCGGAGTGAACGCGACTTCTGGCGGACCGCGCCTCTGGGAAGCGTTTGCGCAACTTGCGCGGGGTGCCCGACACGCACCATCGGTGCCCGGACGCACCAAAACGGAGCGCACCGAAACAAGTCACGCGCAGCTTTGGTGCGAATCACGTATCGCAGTGGCGACTGTTCCTATCTGGTGGACTTGAGCGCTCCCAGGCGACCATGGTGCCCGGACGCGCTGCTCGCGAGGTGTCGCGAAATCGCCGACAGCTGCATCCAGCGTCATTCTAGGCGACACTCGGGCCGGCTGCTAACTCGCAGTCGCGCAACGGGATGCCGAGCACGCACGGAGGTCGCGACTCAGTTCCTGTTAGCCGTTGCGCGCTTGTGACAAAAAGCGGCCTCTTTTCGAGGGGAGTGTTGATGGCAATTTGCGGGGGCGTACGCACGCGGATGCACGCAGTCGTTGCGTGCCTTGCGACGGTGGTCGCAGGCGCTGCCCCTGCCGCCAACGCTGCCGCCGCCGCGCAGATCCTCTATTTCGAGCCGCTCGACCTGCGCGTGGAGCAGCGCCAACTCGGCGCACGGCAAAAGACCAGCCGACCTGTCGAACGGCTTACTTTCGCGGCATTCGGCCGCGAATACGCCCTCAGCGTCGAGACGAACGACGTCGTGCACGCGCTCGGTGCCGCCAAACCGGCGCGCTCCTCGCTCGCGCTCTACCGAGGCGTCATCGAGGGACTTGCGGGCTCGTGGGTGCGCCTTGCGACTCACGGCACCGACGTTCACGGCATGCTCTGGGACGGCGCCGATCTCTATGTGATCGCACCGAGCCACGAGGTCGAGCCGCAGCTCGTTTCGCCGCACGATCGCGCGAGCGGCACGGTGATCTTCCGCTTGCAGGATGTGCTGCTGCCGACGCACGAGGGCGCTGCCTGCGCCACCGGAACGAAGGAGCAGGAACGCGGCTCGGTCGTCTACGAATCGCTGCGCAGCGAGCTCAGCCGCGCGAGCAACAAGACAGGACTCGGCGCGACGCTGCGCCTGGAGCTCTCCGTGCTCGCGGATGCGCTCTTTGCGAGCCGCTACGTCGACGAGCGCGCAGCGCACGACAGCCTCCTCATCCGCCTCAATAACATCGACGGCATCTACAGCTCGCAACTCGGCGTACAGATCCAGCCGTCGCACGTCGAGATGTTGCCCGCCGACAGCGCATTGCTGTCGAGCACGACCGATGCGAACGCCTTGCTGAGAGAGCTTTCGCGGGCACGCGAGACGACCCCGCGCCTCAACGCCCGCGGACTGACGCACTTGTTCACCGGCCGCGACCTCGACGGCTCCACGGTCGGCATCGGCTACATCGACGCGCTCTGCAGCGCGAAGTACGGCGTGGCGCTGACCGAAGTGTCGACGCACGGCACTTGGTACGAGTCGTTGGTCGCCGCACATGAGATCGGCCATAACTTCGGCGCGCAGCACGACGGCGAGCCCGGCTCGGTGTGCGCGAGCGTGCCGCAAGGCGAGTTCCTCATGTCGCCGCGCGTGAACGGCTCCGAGGCGTTCTCGGAATGCAGCCTGCAATCCATCCAGCCGCGCATCGCCGCCGCCGAATGTGTGCGCGCGCTGCCACCCGCGAATTTGCGGCTCGCCGCCGACCTCGGCACGACGCGCGCGCTCGTCGATACGTCCTTCGACTACGAGATTCCCGTCGCGAACGTCGGCGGCATGGCTGCAACCAACGTGCGCGCGGACGTGCTGATGCCGCCGACGCTGCTCGTCGAAGACGTCTATGTCATCGGCGGCTCCTGCACGAGCGGCGCAGGCGTCGTGCAGTGCTATATGGGCGACATCACGGGCGGCACGTCGCGCTCGATCTACTTCACCCTGCGCAGCCACATCGTCGGCACCAACACGATCTTCGCGGAAGTCTCCGCCCTCAACGAAACCGACGTGAGCGACAACCGCGCCAGCGGCACGATCGCGATCGAACACGAGGTCGACATCGCCGTCAGCGTCGACGCGCCGGCCCGGGTCCTTGCCGCGACGCCCTTCGCGGCGCGTTTCACCGTCACGAACACGATGTCGAGCGTCGCCAACGACGTGCGCACCACGATCCGGTTACCCCCAGAGCTCGCTGCCCTGAACGCAACTTTGGAGGGCGGCGACTGCACCATCGGGAACGCGGAGATCACTTGCCTCATCACGCGCTTGCCCGGCGGCAATTCGGCGAGCGGTGTGCTGTCCTTGCGAGCGGAGCGCGTCGGACCCACGACGTTGCGTATTGCGACGAGCGGCAGCTATATCGACCGCGTGACCGCCAACAATGTCGTCGAGACCAGCATCGAAGTCGTCGCAACCGAGGCGCGCAGCATGGGCCGCGGCAATGGCGGCGGCGGTTCCATGAGCGTCCTGACGCTCGCGATGCTCGGACTGCTGGGGTTGTGGCGCGCGTCGCGTGCGCACGGCTTGCGCCTTGATTTTGCTCGCAAGCGCCCTAGAACCTAGCCAGACACTTCTGGCGCCGCTAGCTCGCGGGCGACCGCGCAGCGCCGGCAAAGGCCGCTCTGCGACCCTCCCCGCGCGAGCGAGCGGCGCTCGTTTATCGGTTGAGGCTTTGCTGCAAGCTCCGGGTCATGGATTACAAGGACTACTACAAGATCCTCGGCGTCGCTCGCACTGCGAGCCAGGATGAGATCAAGCGCGCCTATCGGCGCCTCGCGCGCAAATACCACCCGGATGTCAGCAAGGAAGCGAATGCCGAAGAGCGCTTCAAGGAGGTCCAGGAGGCGTACGAAGTCCTGAAAGATCCCGAGAAGCGTGCCGCGTACGACCAGCTGGGCTCGAATTGGCGCGCCGGACAGGAGTTTCGGCCGCCACCGGATTGGGGACGCGGCTTCGAGTTCTCGTTCGGCGGCATGGACGACGACAGCGGCTTCAGCGACTTCTTCTCGTCGCTGTTCGGCTCGCGCAGCCCGTTCGGCCAGCGTAGCGCGCGACGCGGCGCAGGCGGCGGGTTCGCCCGCAGCGGCAAGGATCACGTCGCCAAGATCGAGATCGATCTCGAGGATGCGTTCCGCGGCGGCACGCAGACGATCGAGCTCAAGGCGCCGCAGCTCTCCGACGATGGCCACGTCGTCGTCAAACCGCGCACGTTGCGCGTCACGATTCCGGCCGGCATCGTCGAAGGCCAGCGCATTCGGCTCGCCGGCCAAGGCAGTGCCGGAGTCAACGGCGGTCCCGCAGGCGATCTGTATCTGGAGGTCAGCTTCCGGCCGCACCGGCTGTATCAAGTGAACGGCCGCGACGTCACGCTCACGCTGCCGATCGCGCCATGGGAAGCGGCGCTCGGCGCAACGGTCGAGACGCCGACGCTGGCAGGACCCGTGGAGCTGCGCATCCCCCCCGGCGCACGCACCGATCAGAAGCTGCGTCTGAAAGGCCGCGGCTTGCCCGGTAATCCGCCCGGCGATCAATACGTCGTGCTCAAGATCGCCAACCCGCCCGCCGACACGCCGCAGGCGCGTGCTCTGTTCGAGCGGATGCGCGACGAGATTTCGTTCAATCCGCGTGCGGGCATGTGAACGGCGCACGGCTCGAGCGCGCGAGCGGCGCGCTCAATGCCTCAAACCTTGCGCGTGATCGAGCAAGTACGCAACGCGGCGCACGATCGCTAGATCGATGTGCGGCTTCTCGATGAAGTCCACGGCGCCTTCGCGCATCGCCGTGACTGCAACACTCACGTCTGCTTCTTCGCCGAGCAAGATAACGGGCGGACAGAAGTGCCGCGCCCGCAGCGTACGCAACAGCTCGATTCCGCTCATGCCCGGCAAGGCAACATCGGTGATGACGCAACCGAGCCCATCGCTGTTGGCCGCGAGATAGCTCTCCGCGCTCTCGAAGTCTTGAACGTCGACGTCGAGCGAGCTGAGCAGCGAGCGAAGCGTGTTGCGATCCTTCGCATTCGCTTCGATCACCGCAACGATGGGACGAGCTGTCGCCACGGGTTGCAAGGATGAAGGGAAACCGATGCGCCCGCTGCGCGAATCGCCGAGCTCACATGCGCGCAAGCTCGCTGCGTGGCGTGCTGAAAGAGCAAGAGTGGGAGGTTGCGCATGACCAACATCTTTGGACCGGCACCCGCCCGCGAGAAGTTCGCAATTGTACTTAAGGCACACTCGCGCACGCCGAGCGCGTCGCAAGGACGCGCCCGAGCATGCATGCGTAATGTCCGGTCGTCCGCTCGGCGTCGCTGCGTACTCCAGTCGCGGAGTACGCGCTGCGACATCACGCCTGCCCGACTTCGAGCACCATGCGCACGAGGTGCGCGAGCGAGGACGCCTGCATCTTCTCCATGACGCGCGCGCGATGAATCTCGACCGTGCGTTGGCTCAGCTTCAAATCGCCGGCAATGACCTTGTTCGCCTTGCCGCGCACCACCAGATCGAGCACCTCGCGTTCGCGCGGCGTCAATGTCTCCAGCCTGCGGCGAATGTCGTTACGTTCGCCGAGCGCAGCGCGATTGGCAGCGTCTTTCTCGAGCGCCTGATTGATCCGATCGATCAAGTCCTGATCGCGAAACGGCTTCTGAATGAAGTCGACGGCGCCCGCCTGCATCGCCTCGACCGCCATCGGCACATCGCCGTGCCCCGTGATGAAGATGATCGGCAGGATCGAATGCCGTTCGTTGAGCTTCTGCTGCAGCTCGAGCCCCGACATGCCCGGCATGCGGATGTCGAGCACGAGGCAGCCCGGCCGATCCTCTGAATAGGCATCGAGGAATTCCTGCGCGGAAGCGAAAGTCTCGACGGATTGACCGACCGAGCGCAGCAACAGCTTCAGTGCATCTCGAACTGCGGCATCGTCATCCACGACGAAGATGGTCGGTCGCGCATTGGCTTGGTTTTGTCTCATTGTTGCGAACTCCCTGCTGACGCCGTGATGGCCGGCAGTGTGAAGAAGAAGCGAGCTCCTCCGCCCGGATTCGGACTGCACCATAATTTCCCTCCATGAGCGCGGACAATCGAGCGGCTGATCGATAGCCCCAGTCCCATTCCGCCCGGTTTCGTCGTGAAGAACGGGTTGAACAAATCGGCCGCAGCCGCGGGATCCACGCCGGGTCCGCGATCTGCCACCATGAATTCCACATCGCCTTCGGCGTCGACGCGCGTGCGCAACAGGATCTGCCGCCGCGACTCCGGCACGCTCTGCATCGCGTCGATGCTGTTGCGGATCAGATTGAGAATGACCTGCTGAATCTGCACCGCATCGGCCTGCACGAGCGGCGATTCGCTCGCGGTCTCGATCGAGATCTGCACGCCGTTGTGGCGCGCATCGGTCTGCGCGAGCGTGAGCACGTCCTCGAGCAGACGATTGGCTTCCATGAGCTCGCGGCGCACCTCGCGATTCTTCACGAACGTGCGCAGACGCCGAATCACCTCGCCGGCACGCAGCGCTTGCGCACCGATGTGCGCGAGCGCTTCGGCGATTTCCTCGTTGGTGAAGTTGCCCGTGCTGATGAGCCGCTGACAGGCCTGCGCATACGTCGCGATCGCCGTGAGCGGCTGATTGACCTCGTGCGCGATGCCGGCCGCCATCTCGCCCATGGTCGAGATACGCCCGAAGTGCGCGATGCGCTCCTGCATCTGGCGAGCTTCGTCTTCGGCACGTCGTCGATCGGTGATGTCGTGAATGGTGCCGACCTCGCGCAACACCTGACCGTCATCGTTCAGCGTGACCTGCGCGATGTGGTGCACGTAACGCAGCGTGCCGTCGGGATGATTGATGCGGTACTCGATGTCCATCGAGCGCGCGCCGGCATCGAGCTCCTCGCGCGCCTGTTGCCAGCGCGCGCGATCCGCGGGATGCACGAGCGGGGCGAGATGGTCGTAAACGCCGATGTAGGGATCGCCGAAACGGCGACCGAGCACGCGATAGAGATGCGGCGACCAGTAATCTTCGTAGTCGCCGTCGTAGTGGACGACGTAGTTGCCAAGGTTGGCGATCTCTTGGGCGATCGTAAGCTGCGCTTCGCTGCGCCGGAGCGCTTCCTCGGCATTGCGTCGGACGGTGACGTCGCGGATGAAGCCGACGAAGCGCGGCGGATCCGTGCCCTGCACGCGGCCCACGGCCAGCTCGGCATAGAACTCGCTGCCGTCGCGCCGCTTGGCCAGGAGCTCGCGGCCGATGCCGACGATGCGCGGCTCGCCGAGCTCGATGTAGTGACGCAGGTAATCCTCGTGTTGGGAGCGGTAGGGCTCGGGCAGCAGGATGTGCACCTTGAGCCCGATGACCTCCTGTTCGTTGTAGCCGAACATCCGCTCGCCGGCGTGATTCAAGAGCTCGATGCGGCCCTCGTGATCGAACAGCACGACGGCGTCGACGGCCGCATCCAGCACGGCCTGAAACTCGCGTTCCAAGCGGTGCGCGCGCTCCTCCTGCGGCTCTGCGACTCGCAACAGCGTCATACGCAAGGATTCTAACGCCGTTGCGCCATAATGGAGCGCAACTTCTCAGGGCGCAGGCAGAATCCGTCGGCGCGGGGCTCTCGCGCCCTGAAAAAATGTCAACCTGGCCTGATGACGCAGCAACCCGGGCCAGCGAAGCCCGGTCCGCCTCGCTCTAGGCCATCACGACCAGCAGGTCCTTGGCGTCGACCACCTCGCCCGGCTTCGTGACGACTTCGGCGATCGTGCCGTCGCGGTCGGCGCGGACGGAGGTCTCCATCTTCATCGCCTCGATCGTCACGAGCACATCGCCGCGCGCAACCTTGCTGCCGGGAGCAACGGCCACGGTCGCGATCGTGCCCGGCATCGGCGCGCCGATCTGGGTCGGATCGTTGTCGGCGGCCTTGCGGCGCGGCGGCTTGACGGCCACGTGCGTGCGATCCGGCACTTTCACCGAGCGCGGTTGCCCGTTCAACTCGAAGAACACCGTGCGCGTGCCGTCTTCGTGCACGTCGCTCACGGCGACGAAACGGACGATGAGCGTCTTGCCGCGGTCGATCTCGATGCTGATCTCTTCGCCCGACTCCATGCCGTAGAAGAAGAGCGGCGTCGGCAGCACGCTCACGCGGCCGTAATCGAGCCGGTGCTGCATGTAGTCGAGGAACACCTTCGGGTACATGAGGTACGCCGCGAGCTCATCGTCCGTGATCTCGCGCCACGTCTTCGCTTGCGCTTCGGCGCGCGCCTTCTCGAGATCGATCGGCGGCAGCGCCTCGCCGGGTCGCACGGTGAGCGGTTTCTCGCCCTTGAGCACCTTCTTCTGCAGCTCGGGCGGGAAACCGCCATACGGCTGACCCAAGTCGCCGCGGAAGAACGAGACGACCGACTCGGGAAAAGCGATTTCCGTGTTCGGATCGAGTACCTGCTCCGCGGACAGCCCGCTCGTGACCATCATCAGCGCCATGTCGCCGACCACCTTCGAGGTCGGCGTGACCTTGACGATGTCGCCGAACAGCTCGTTCACCTTCGCATACGCGCGGGCCACCTCCGGCCAACGCGCATCGTCGATGCCGAGCGAGCGCGCCTGCTCGCGCAAGTTCGTGAACTGCCCGCCGGGCATGCCGTGCACGTAGACCTCCGAGGCGCCCGAGCGCAGATCGCTCTCGAACGCCGCGTAGCAATGGCGCACCTGCTCCCAATAGGTCGAGAGGATGCGTACATGCTCCGGATTCAGGCCCGAATCGCGCGGACCGTGACGCAGCGCTTCGACGATCGAGCCGAGATTCGGTTGCGAGGTCAACCCGCTCATCGAATCCATCGCCCCGTCGACCGCATCGGCGCCCGCTTCGATCGCCGCGAGCACGCTCGCCGCGGCAATGCCGCTCGTATCGTGGGTGTGGAAATGGATCGGGAGCCCCACTTCTTCCTTCAAGGTCTTCACGAGCGTGTAGGCCGCTCGCGGTTGGCACAATCCCGCCATGTCCTTGATGCCGAGAATGTGCGCACCGGCGGCCTTGAGCTCTTTTGCGAGCGAGACGTAGTACTTGAGGTCGTACTTGGTCTCCTTGGGGTCGGTGAGGTTGCCGGTGTAGCAGATCGCCGCCTCGCACAGCTTGCCCGACTCGCGCACCGCATCCATCGCAACCCGCATATTGTCGACCCAATTGAGCGAGTCGAAGACGCGGAAGAGATCGATGCCCGCTTGCGCCGCTTGGCGCACGAAGTAGCGCACGACATTATCGGGATAATTCGTGTAACCGACCGCATTCGCCGAGCGCAGCAGCATCTGCAGGAGCAGATTCGGCATCGCCTCGCGGAACGCATAGAGGCGTTCCCACGGACATTCCTTGAGAAAGCGCATCGCCACATCGAACGTCGCGCCGCCCCAGCACTCGACCGAGAACAGATTCGGCAGCAGCTCGGCGTAGTACGGCGCGATCGCCTTCATGTCGTAGGTGCGAAAACGTGTCGCGAGCAGCGACTGATGCGCATCGCGCATCGTCGTGTCGGTGATGAGCACGCGCTGCTGTTCGAGCATCCACTGCGCGAACTTCTCGGCCCCAAGCTCATCGAGCTTCTGCTTGGTGCCGGGCGCCGGCGTGCCGAGCGGAACTTTCGGCAGCTTCGGCGGCGCCAGGCGCTGCGGACGGGGCCGCCCCTTGACCTCGGCATTGCCGTTGACGATGACATCGCCGATGTAATTGAGCAGGCGCGTCGCGCGGTCGCGCTTGCGCGGAAAGCGGAAGAGCTCGGGCGTCTCGTCGATGAACTTGGTCGTGTACTCCGCGGAGGCGAAGCGCGGATGGGTGATGACCTGATCGAGAAAGCGCAGATTCGTCACGACGCCGCGCACGCGGAATTCCCAGAGCGCGCGATGCATGCGCGCGATCGTCTCTTCCGGCGTCGGCGACCAAGCCGTCACCTTGACGAGCAGCGAGTCGTAATAGCGCGTGATGATCGCGCCCGTGTAGGCCGTGCCGGCGTCCAGGCGGATGCCGAAGCCCGCGGGACTGCGATACGCCGTGATGCGGCCGTAGTCCGGGATGAAGTTGTTCTCCGGATCCTCGGTCGTCACGCGGCACTGCATCGCATAGCCGTTCAGATGAATGTCCTTCTGCTCGGGCACGCCGCTTTCCGGCGTGCCGATGCGCGCACCCTCGGCGATGAGGATCTGCGCACGGACGATGTCGATGCCCGTCACCGCCTCCGTGACCGTGTGCTCGACCTGGATACGCGGATTGACCTCGATGAAATAGAACTTGCCCGTATCCGCATCCTGCAGGAACTCGACGGTACCGGCGTTCACGTAGTTGACGGCGCGGCCGATCTTGAGCGCTTCTTCGCAGAGCGCTTGCCGTTGCTCGTCGGTGAAGAAGGTCGCCGGCGCACGCTCGATCACCTTTTGATTGCGGCGCTGGACGGTGCAGTCGCGCTCGAAGAGATGCACCAAATTGCCGTGGGAGTCGCCGAGTAGCTGCACCTCGATGTGGCGCGCGCGGCGCACGAGCTTCTCGAGATACACCTCGTCGCTGCCGAACGCGGCCTTGGCCTCGCGGCGCGCGGCTTCCACCATGTCCTTGAGATCGGCTTCGTTCTCGACGATGCGCATGCCGCGGCCGCCGCCACCCCAGCTCGCCTTGAGCATGACCGGGAAGCCCACCTCGCGCGCCATGCGCAGCACTTCGGCATGATCGCGCGGCAACGGCGGCGTTGCGGGCATGACCGGCACGCCCGCTGCGACCGCGAGCTCGCGCGCCATGACCTTGTTGCCGAGTCGACGCATGATGTCCGCCGTCGGCCCGACGAAGATGATCCCCGCGCGCGCGCACGCGTCGGCAAAGTCGGGGTTCTCCGACAGAAAGCCGTAGCCCGGGTGGATGGCGTCCACGTGGGCGCTCTTGGCGATGCGGATGATGTCGTCGATGTCGAGATAGGCTTCGACCGGCGATTTGCCCGCGCCGACCAAATAGCTCTCGTCTGCCTTCATTCGGTGCAGCGAGAAGCGATCTTCCTGCGAATAGATCGCCACGGTGCGGATGCCGAGCTCGGCTGCCGCTCTCATGACACGGATGGCGATTTCGCCGCGATTGGCGACCAAGAGGGTCTTGATCCGACGTTCGGACATGGTTGACTCAACAAAAGCCGGACGAACAGCAACGACCGATCGCGATCGGCCGCAACGGATTCAAAGAAACGAACACCCGACCCGGACCGGCGTCCGGGAGGGCGCGATCATAGCGATGCGCCCAAATGCTGCAAGCGTTGTGCCGCCCGCGGCGGCGTCGGCTCGATCAAATCAGCCGATCGTTCCTTGACCGGACGGAGACAGAGCGGCCCCGAGCGACGGCGTACGCGCCGTGCCGTGGCGGAAGGCGCCGGTGTGCAGCTCGGCATATTCCTTGTCCATGATGACTACGCAATCGCGGCCACGCTCCTTGGCGGCGTACAGCGCCTCGTCGGCCAACTGGATGAATCCGAACGGGCTGCGCCCTTCGCTCGGCTCGATGCACGCAGCGCCGATGCTGACCGTGAGCCGTTTGCCGTGCGCCGGGTTCGCCCGGTGCTCGATCGCGAGTGCCTCGATGCCGGCGCGGATGCGGTTTGCCGCCTCCTCGGCATGCGAGCGGGCGGCATCGAAGAGCACGACCGCGAACTCTTCGCCGCCGTAACGGGCGGCGACATCGAGCGGACGGCGCGCAGCACGGCCGAGGCTCGCAGCAACCTGTCGCAGACACTCGTCGCCCGCTTGATGGCCGTAGCAGTCGTTGTAGGCCTTGAAGTGATCGATATCGATCAACAGCAGCGCGAGCGGCGCACGATCGCGCACCGCTTGCGACCAGATGCGCGCCACGTGCTCGTCGAAGAAGCGCCGGTTGTAGATCCCCGTCAAACCGTCGCGCGTCGCGGTTTCGATGAGCAGGCGCTCCTCCAGGAACGCAGTGCGGTTGGCGCGCTCGAGCGAGTAGCAGACGATGGCGCCGATGACATTGGTGAAGCCGAGTGCGGCCAGATCGATGATCATGGGAACGGCTGGCAACGCGGCGAGCCGCGCGGCAATGGCATAGGCGACAAACACCGTGATGGCCGCACCAAGCGCGGGATAAAACGTCATCCCGAGCATGAAATAGATGTAGATCGTCACCAGGACGACCACCGACACGAGACTCATGCCGTTCTTGGCGGCAATCACGGCGATCGCGACCGCACCGATCCCGAACAATGGCGCGCCGAGGAGCGAAACGAGCGTGTAGAACCGCTCGTACCAGCGCGAGTGCACGACCACGAGCGCAATGAGGATGAGCGGCAGCAACGCGCAGGCGCGAATGAGATCGAGCTGGCGATTCGTGTCCGGATCGAGGACGAGGTGCGTGAGCGCCGCGAAGACCAGCAGGAAGGCCACCCCGAGCCACAGATTGCGCCGGACCTGCGGCAGGGTTTCGGTCCGGTGCGCGCGCCGAAACTCGGCTTCCAAGGCCGGCTCGAACGTCAGATATGGAAATCCCCGCTCGAGCTGCTGCGCGTGCGGCGTTTCGGACGGCGCGCCCAACGGCATTTCGGGCTTTCGATCTGGCATGCGGCCGACGGGTTGAGTGGCGGCGAGCACCGCGCCGCTACGGTAGCGAGAAAACGCGGCGGCGCCAAGCGACAAAGAGGTTACATCCCGGCGGGCGCCCGTCGATCGGGCCATGGACGCCATCTTGCGGCGGCCGTACGGACAAGCGTCTCGCGCGCCACTACCTGCGCGCGAAGCGATCGGTGCGCGTTAGCGCTCCTGATTCTGTGTGGAGCTTGCGCCCTTGCGGCGCTCGCGCGCTTCCTTGATGAAACGGCGCCAGACGTCGTAGGCGTCCCAACCGCCCGTCCGCTCCGTGGCCGGCGTTTCGGTCCGCGTGCCCGGCTCCTCCAGCTGGTCGGCGTTCGCGGCCGTCGCTTCTTCGATCAATGGACGCTTAATCGGTCTAGTGGCACTCATCATATGGTCGTTTGACATCCCGTCGCCCAGTACCATGGGGCGTTGATTCCGATCAACAAAAACATTGTCCATGGTATGTCGCGCGACACACTCGATGCGTGCGCAGTTCTCACTTTTGAGATTTTCAGTCGTGATCCGACACCGAAACTCCGCGGATGGATGCCCGACTGACACAGGAGATCGCGCGATCACCAGATTATGTTCAAGCGATGCAGTCGCGCGAGGCCAGGGACAAGAATACCGGTCGGGATTAGCAGGCGCCAGAGACGCGACACCGAGCCGCGCCGCACGACAACCGTTGCAACATTCTACCGTGTGACAGGTTACGAGGCGGTTACGTTACGCCCGAAATACTCGGCGAGGAATTGGTCGAAGGTCACGGTGTCGGAGGCTTCGATCTCAGCCTGCATCTGCAAGGAGTCCTCGGCCTCGGTCGCAAACTGCGCAAGACGCAGCTCGTTCGGCGGATACAGCTCGAGAAAATATTGCTTGTGCACTCGCGACATCCGCAGTGCGAAATCCGCGAACGACTCGCCGGTGGTCCGCAGCTCCACGAGCGAACGCGCTGACGGCGTCAGCTCCGGTTCGCGCACCTTCTCTTCCTGCAGCTCAAGCGCCGCCGTGTAAGGTTTGGAAGGCTCGCCCTCATCGAGCAGCTCGCAGATGCCGCGCATGTTGTCGATAAGCTCGAGCGCCCACGTACGCAGCTCGATCGACCGGCCGTTGCGCTTGAGCTTGAGCCCCGGCTCGCGCCCGCGCCGTGCCACCAGCGCGTGATTGGCATCGAGCTCTTCCTGTTCGCTCGTGCCGATCGGCTCGCTCTGGCGCAACACGCACAGCGCCGCGAACGCCTCCAGGAATCTGAGCTTGTTCTGATTGACGCCGACCGGATCGAACGCACTGACGTCGAGCGCGCGAAATTCGACGTATTCGACACCGGCACGCCGCAGCGCCTGCGAGGGATGCTCGCCCGGATGCGTGACACGCTTCGGACGGATGTAGCTGTAGTACTCGTTCTCGATCTGCAGCAGGTTGGCGTTGAGCTGCCGATACTCGCCGTCCACCTTGACGCCGATCTTCTGGTACTCGGGATGCGGCGTGCTCACGGCCGCGCTCATGTCGCGCACGTATTCTTCCAGGCTGTTGACGCTGATCTGCACGCCCGCCTGATGCTTGTTGCGATAGCCGAGATCGCTCATCCGCAAGGACGTCGCATGCGGCGCGTACAAGGTGCCCGGCGAGAGCTCTTCGAGATCGTGCTCCCGGCCGCGAACGAACGTGCTGCAGAGCGCCGGCGAATTGCCGAACAGATACAAGACGAGCCAGCCGAAGCGACGGTAGTTGCGCAGCAGCGCGAAATAGCTCGCGGAGATGAAGTCGCGGTCGACCTTGCCTGTCTTGAGCGCTTCGGCGAGCACCTCCCAGAAACGCTCGGGGAACGAGTAATTGAAGTGCACGCCGGAGATCGCCTGCATCATGCGGCCGTAGCGATAGCCCAAGCCGCGGCGATAGACCTCCTTCATGCGCCCGATATTGGAGGTGCCGTAACGCGCGATCGGAATCGACTCGTCGCTGTCGATGTGACACGGCATGCTCGTGGCCCAGAGCAGCTGTTCCCCGAGATGCCGATAGACGAACTGATGCAGATCGCACAGGTACTGCAGCAGCTCCCACGACTCGGTGAACGCGGGCGTCACGAGCTCGATGAGCGCTTCGGAATAATCGGTCGTGATGTGCGCGTGCGTGAGCGCCGAACCGAGCGCCTGCGGATGCGGCGACTGCTCGATGCGTCCCTCCGGAGTCACACGCAAGGACTCCTTCTCGACGCCTTTCAAGCCGTGCTGCAGCACGCGCGGTTCACGCGAGTTGACGAAGGTCGCCAAGCGCCGCTCGAAGGCGCGATCGATACCTGAGCCGCTCATAACCGGTGCCGCGTCTAGAGCCTGATTCGGCCGATCAGCACATCGCGAAACATCGCGAAATCGCCGAGCAGGCTATACCACGGATGACGGAACGTCGCCGGGCGGTTCTTCTCGAAGGCGAAGTGGCCGACCCATGCGAACCCGTAGCCGACCACCGGCGCGGCGAGCAGCCAGGCGGCATTGCGCGTCACCAGGGCCAGTGACACTGTCACGACCACGAGCGCCGTGCCGAGGACGTGGAGGCGGCGACAGATGGGGTGGCGGTGCTCCGACAGATAAAACGGATAGAAGTCGGCGAACCGCTCGAATCGGCGGTGAGAGCGCGCGGATGAAACCGGCTGGTGCATGAATGAGCCAGAATGCACAAAGGGAGGGCGCTCTCAAGTTTCCTCAGCCCCCTCTGGGGCGTCAAGCACGACGCCGCGCTCGAAGACGCGCGATCGGCTGGCAGCGTTCCGTCAAGTCGCAACCCATTGGCTGCCCCGCTGTGCTCTGATAGTGCGCTCGAAGGGTACTGGTGCGGGTACAAGACGTGGACCTAGCGGGCGCGCGAACATGGATCCTCGGTTCCGCAAGCGACGTCTTGCTCGGCGTCGCCGTGCTCCTGCTCGCAGCGCGAGCCTACATCCTGCTATTGCACCGGCGCTTGTCTCGCCGAGACCACGCGCTCGAACGAGAGCGCCGTCGTAGCCGGCAGCTTCAGGCCGAGCTCGCCGGCCTGCGCCGCGAGCTGGAGCAACGGGTGCGCGAGCGCACGCAAGCGCTCGAAGCGCGCGCCGCGGAGCTCACACACCTCAAGCTCGCGCTCGAAGCAGCGAATCGGCGCCTTCAGCGCCTGGTCGTCGTCGATGCGCTCACCGGCATCGCCAATCGCTGCCACTTCGATCGCACGCTCGAACGCGAGCTGCGGCGCACGCGGCGCGAAGGGCTGCCGCTGTCGCTCATTTTTCTCGATCTCGACGAGTTCAAGCGCTTCAACGACACCTACGGTCACGCGCAAGGCGATCGCGTGCTGCGGCTCATCGCGCAAGCGCTCGACGAGACGTTTCGGCGCGGCGGCGACCTCATCGCACGCTACGGCGGCGAAGAGTTCGCCGTGATCCTGCCGGGCGTCGACGGCCGCCGCGCGGAGCTCTACGCAGAACGCTTGCGCCGGCGCATCTGGCGCCTTGCGATTCCATACGAAGCCTCCCGCGTGGCCGATCGCGTGACGATCAGCGGCGGCGTGGCAACGATGCTGCCCGGTTTCTCGGGCATGCCGGACGAGCTGCTGCGCGCCGCCGATCAGGCGCTCTATCGCGCCAAGTGTCAGGGTCGCAACCGCATCTGCACGGAGAAGCTCTTGCTCGCGGAAGAAGCAGGGCGGCTTGCGAGCTGAGCCGCGCGCAGGATCAGGCGCACAGCATGGATGCACCTTTCACCGTCGGCGCCGCGTTCATTGAGAATTCACTTGAACCGCTCCATAGTCGCCTCATGCGCCTCCTGCCCTCCGCCATCGCAATGCTGCTTCTGACCGCAACGCATGCCCACGCCGACTCAATGCGCTGCGGCAGCCGGCTCGTGCGCGACGGCGCAACGCGCACGACGGTGCTCCAGTTGTGCGGCGAGCCGAGTGACGTCGTCGTTCGCACGATTCTGCGTCGACCGTATTACGACTTTCAGGGCCGCATCGTGTATTACGGCGACGGCCTCATCGAAGTGCCCGTCGAGATCTGGACCTACAACTTCGGACCCTACAAGCTCATGCGCCGCGTGCGCTTCGTCGATGGCGTGGTCCAAGAAATCGAAACGCTCGGCTACGGCTATCACGAACCCGATCGCGCCGAGCAGGATCGCGCGGCCGAGAAATAACCGGGGCGCAAGCGATCAGGTCGTCGCCGAACGCGCTGATGCGCGCCTGGTCAGCACCAAGAAGCGCGCGACCAGCAGCACGGCGCTGACCGACAGCCCCACGATGAGCCCGAGCCACACGTAGACGGGACCGCCTTGTCGGTAGAGACCGCCGTAGTACGCCAAGCTGAAACCCACCACCCAGTACGAAAACACGCTCAGCATGAGCGGCACCGCCGTGTCCTTGTAGCCGCGCAATGCACCGGCTGCGCCGACTTGCACGCCGTCGGAGAGCTGAAAGAGTCCGGCCATGAGCAGCAACGTCGCGGCGAGCTCGCGCACCGGCGGATCGTCCGTGTAAAGCGCCGCGATCGCATCGTTGAACACGAGGATCGTCAGCGCCGAGACGAACATCACTGCCGCACACAGCGTGATGCCAAGCAGCCCGACCGAGCGCGCATGCTCGCGCTCGCCGCGCCCGAGCGTGTGTCCGACGTGAATCGTCGTCGCCGAGCTGATCGCAAGCGGCACCATGAACATGAAGGAGGCGTAGTTGAGCGCGATCTGATGCGCGCCTGCCGTCACGGCGCCCAGCGAGCCCATGATGAGTGCCGCGCCGACGAACAGACCGCCCTCGGCGAGAATGCTGCCTGCAATCGGCGCGCCGATGCGCGTCAGCTCGCGCAGCGTGCGCGCATGCGGCGGATCGATGCGCGCGAACAGATCGAATGCGCGATACGCGCGATGCCGGCGCATGTGGATCAGCATCGCGCCGAACATGAACCAGAACGCGAGCGCGGACGCGAGCCCGGCGCCAGGCGCGCCCATCGCCGGCATGCCGAGCTTGCCGAACATGAAAACCCAATTGCCGAAAACATTCAGGACGAGCGCCGCCAAGCCGATGTACATGATCGGCTTGGTACGTCCGAGCCCTTCACTCGCATAGCGCAGCGCGAAAAACGCCGCTGCGCCCGGCATGCCGATCGTGATCGCATGCACGTAACCGATCGCGGTCGGCTGGATCTCGGGCGCAATCCCGATGGCGGGCAGCACCCAGTCGACCTGCAGCAAACCGATCACGTATACGACCGCCAACAGTGCTGCGAGCCACCACGCCTGCCGCGCGTAGCGCGCGACGGCGGCGCGATCGTTGGCGCCGTTCGCATGCGCCACGCTCGGCGAGACGGCCATCAGCATCCCGAATGTGACGAACACGAACAGGTGCCAGTACGCCGCGCCGACGGCAAGGCCTGCGAGCTGCACCGCACCGAGCCGTCCGGCCATCAACGTATCGGCGAGCGTCATGCCCGTGATCGCCAAGTTATTGGCGAGCAACGGGCCACCGAGACGCGCGATGGCGCGCAGGTCGGCTTTCCAATGAGCGAAGGGCATCGGGCGAGAGACAATCCGAAAGAGCTGGAAAAAAGACCCGCGACGGCGGGCCGCAGCGCGAGCGTCAGCGGCTATTGTGCCGAAGCGCAGCGGTTGCTGCGCGAGGCGAGTACACTAAGCCGCATCGCCAACCTCAAGATCGGACCGACATGCTCGTAGGATCCGTTGTACGTCGCGTCGCCGTCGTGGGCGGCGTGCGCATTCCGTTCGCACGCGCGATGGGCGCGTATGCCGAGGTCAGCAATCAGCAGATGCTCGCCGCCACGCTCAAGGCGCTCGTCGAGCGCTACAACTTGCGTGGCGAGCGGCTCGGCGATGTCGGCGGCGGCGCCGTGCTCAAGCATTCGCGCGATTTCAACCTGGTACGCGAAGCGGTGCTCGACAGCGGGCTCGATCCGCAAACGCCTGCCTTCGATCTGCAGCGCGCATGCGGCACGAGCCTCGATACCGCGATCACCATCGGCATGAAGATCGCGCTCGGCCAGATCGACTCCGGCATCGCCGCAGGCGTCGACACCGCAAGCGATGTGCCGATCGTCTATGCCAATGCTTACCGCAAGCTGCTACTGCGCAGCGCGCGCGGCAGATCGTTCGGGCAGAAGCTCGCGCCGTGGCTCGGCTGGCGTCCGCGCTTCCTGAAGCCGAGCTTTCCGTCCGTTGCCGAGCCGCGCACCGGACTGTCGATGGGCCAAAGCTGCGAGCTCATGGCGCAACGCTGGCAGATCTCGCGCGAAGAGCAGGATCAGCTCGCCTACGAAAGCCATCGCAAAGCGGCGGCGGCCTACGACGAGGGGTTCTACGACGATCTCGTGATCGAGTTCCAGGGTCTCAAGCAGGACAACAACATCCGCCGCGACACTTCGCTCGAGAAGCTGGCCAAGCTCAAGCCGTCGTTCCATCCGCAAGGCACGCTCACAGCAGGCAACTCCACGCCGATGACCGACGGTGCGGCGGCGGTGCTGCTCGCCAGCGAGGAATGGGCGCGGTCGCGCGGGCTGCCGATCTTGGCGTATCTCACTTACGGCAAGTACGCGGCCGTCGACTTCGTGAAGGAGGAAGGGCTGCTGATGGCGCCTGCCTATGCGGTGCCGCGCATGCTCGCCGATGCGGGCCTCAAGCTGCAGGATTTCGACTTCTACGAAATCCACGAAGCCTTCGAAGCGCAGGTGCTGTGCACGCTCAAGGCGTGGGAGTCGCCGGAGTTCTGCCGCGAGCGCCTCGGGCTCAGCGAGCCGCTCGGCGCGATCGACCGCAGCAAGCTCAACGTGAAAGGCGGCAGCGTCGCGATCGGCCATCCGTTCGCGGCGACGGGCGCGCGCATCGTCGCGACGCTAGCGAAGTTGCTTGCGCAGAAGGGCGCGGGACGCGGGCTCATCTCGGTCTGCACCGCGGGCGGGATGGGCGTTACCGCCATTCTGGAACGTTAGGGGTTCGCGCAGCAGAACGCAGAAAAGAAGAGCGGCCGGTAGTGCCCGGCGACAAGGTCAGCGCTTGCGCCTAACATTACCGGCCGCCCGTCCGGGCAGCCGCCGGGGTAGGAGGCCCGACTGCAGCCCTCGTCCGGAGTGACGCGATCCCGGGGAGGGGGCAGTAACGAATCGCGTACTCCGAACAGTGGGCACCCAAGCAAGGTGTCACTGGATCAAAGGGCGTCCGTGCCCGACTGCATGCTCCGAACCTTCGGATCCCTGTGATGGGCGTCCCTAGCTCACACGCACGCGTGTCCTACCCGTAATAGCGACAAACGCGAGCGGTTTCCCTCACATGCGAACGAATTCGTACACAGAGGGGGCGTAACGGCCCTCGGAGCGGCACGGCACCGACGACTCAAGCGCTGAACGACCAGACCATAACTGATTGATATTCAAAACGAATAATCATTCCTTGGCGGGGACAGTGGCATCGCACCGGCGGCTCGGCGAGACTAGCCCGCCGCCGAGCTAGAGACGAGTACGTGATGGTTGCATACAGAGGCGAACCCGACTTTTCCCACGACCGCCCGGACCGTCTCGGCATTCTGCTCGTCAATCTCGGGACCCCCGCCTCGCCCGACCCGGCGGCAGTGCGGCGTTTCCTGGCCGAGTTCCTGAGCGACCCGCGCGTCGTCGAGGCCCCGCGCCTGCTCTGGCGACTCGTGCTGCACGGGGTCATCCTGCGCATCCGGCCGCGCAAGAGCGCCCACGCCTACCAGCAAATCTGGACCGAAGCGGGCTCGCCGCTGCTCATTCACAGCCGCGAGCTGGCGACGACACTTCAGGCGAAGCTCGGCCCCGACGTCGCGGTCGCACTCGGCATGACCTACGGCGAGCCTGCCATCGCGCAAGCGCTGCGCGAGCTGCAGGCTCAGGGCGCGCATCGCCTGCTGGTGCTCCCGCTTTATCCCCAGTACTCCGGCACGACGACGGCCAGCGTGTTCGATCGCGTCACGCAGGAGCTACGTCGCTGGCGTTGGGTGCCCGAGCTGCGCTTCGTGAACGGCTACGCCGACGAGCCTGCATACATCGACGCGATCGCGGCGAGCATCCGCACGCACTGGCGGACGCATGAGCGCACGCATCTCGTGTTCTCGTTCCATGGCATTCCGCGCCGCTATTTCTTTGCCGGCGATCCGTACTACTGCCATTGCCAGAAAACGGCGCGGCTGGTCGCGCAACGCCTCGAGCTCGCCGACAGCGACTGGAGCGTCAGCTTTCAATCGCAAGTGGGCCGCGAAGAATGGCTCAAGCCGTACACCGATCAGCTTCTCAGCGAATATGCGCAGCGCGGCCCGAAACACGTGACGGTCGTCTGTCCCGGCTTTGCGACCGACTGTCTCGAAACGCTGGAAGAAATCGCACTACGCAATCGCACTACGTTTCTCCAAAGCGGCGGCGAATCGTTCAGCTATGTTCCGGCCTTGAACGCGAGCGATGCGCATGTCGACTTGCTGCGCGAGCTCATCGCGAAACACACCGCTGGATGGCATGCACCGGATGCAGCCACACGCGCTGAACGACGCGAACGCGCACTGGCACTCGGCGCGCCGCGTTGAGGAGGCGACATCGCATGAGCCGCGCAGCACCGATCGGACGCTTTCTGGAAATCAGTGTCTACGCGCCGGACATTCGCGAATCGCTCGCGTTCTACGAGGCGCTCGGCTTCGAGCAAGCACTCGTGGGCGAAGCGTGGCCGCACCCCTATGCCGTCGTAACCGATGGGCGTTTGTCGATCGGCCTGCATGCGGACTACATCCGCGAGCCGACGCTGACGTTCGTCGTGCCTGAGCTACGCACGAAGCTTGCCGCGCTCGAGGCGCTCGGCGTGGTCTTCGACGAGATCAACATCGCCACGGATACGTTCAATCGCGCCACGTTCGCCGATCCGACCGGCCAGCGCGTGCAGCTCATCGAGGCGCGCACGTTCTCTCCGCCCGCACTGGAGCCGCAGCACGCGTCGACGTGCGGCTACTTCGCTGAATATGGCATTCCGACGCGCACCCCCGAGGCGGCGAGCGCGTTCTGGGAACCGCTCGGCTTCGTCGCGCTGTCGCAGGTCGCTACGCCCTTCCCGCGCACCGAGCTCACCAGCGATCACCTCAATCTCGGACTGTACCGGACGCGCGCGCTGCGCCAGCCGGTGCTCACCTTCCAAGACGAAGACATGCGCGAGCGCCTCGCACACCTGCGCGAGCGCGGTCTCAGCTTCACGGACGAAATGCCCGATGCGCTCGATGAGCATTGCAACGGCGTGCTCGTCGCACCGGAAGGCACGCGCTTACTGCTCATGGAAACCCTGAGCTAGCGCTTGGGATTGCATACAACGTGCACTGCGGCGCCCGCGCCGTTTGCGTAGCACGCCAAGACACGGCAGGCTATCGCACCCCGCAGCCGCGCTCGTGAATAAACAAACACAGCGGTCGCACGAAGCGCGTCATTGCCTTCAGCCAGGAGTGCCTTTCGATGCTCGCCCGATTCGTCTTCGTCGCATGCCTGTTCGCATCGAGCTCGTTGCTTGCCGATGAAGGGATGTGGACCTTCCATCACTTTCCCACGGACGCGGTCGCAGAAAAGTACGGCGTGCGCATCGATGCGAATTGGCTCGCGCGCGTGCAACGCTCGGTGACGCGTCACGAGAGCGGCTGCAGCGGTTCGTTCGTCTCGCCGGATGGGCTCGTGCTCACGAATCACCATTGCGTGCTGCGCTGCCTAGCGGAGATTTCCAGCAAGGGACAGGACTACATCGCACAAGGATTTCACGCGCGCAGCCGCGCGGAAGAGCGCAAGTGCCCGACCGACATCCTCTCGGTTCTCATGGAAGTCGAGGACATCACCGCCAAGGTCAATGCCGCGACGGCCGGGCTGTCGAGCGCGCAGGCCAACGAGGCACGCAAGCAAGAGCTTGGCAAGCTCGAAGCGGCCTGCACCGAGAGCGCGAAGAAGCACAAATCAGGTCCGCTCGCGTGCGAATCCGTCACCCTGTATCAGGGCGGACAGTACTTCCTCTACAAGTACAAGCGCTACCACGACGTGCGCATGGTGTTCGCGCCGGAGCATGCGATCGCGTCGTTCGGCGGCGACCCGGACAACTTCAACTTCCCGCGCTGGAGCCTCGATTTCAGCCTGCTGCGTGTATACGAAGACGACAAACCCGCCAAGACTCCGAGCTTCCTCACGTGGCGCGCCGAAGGCCCGCAAGCGGGCGAACCCGTCTTCGTCGCTGGCCATCCCGGCACGACGAATCGCCTGCTGACGCTCGAGCAGCTCAAGTTTCAACGCGACACGCAATTCCCGGAGTACCTGACGCGCAACTCCGAGCTGCGCGGCCGCATCGCTCAATGGGGCAAGACGAGCGAAGAAGCCGCTCGCCTTGCGCAGCGCCCACTGCAGACGCTCGAAAACTCGCTCAAGGTCTATCGCGGGCTCAACCGCGCCCTGCTCGACGATCGATTGCTGACCGACAAAGCACGCCGCGAAGAAACGTTGCGCGCCTTCGTCATCGAGCAGCCCGAGCTCACCCGCATCGTCGGCAGCGCATGGGACGACATCGCCAATGCACAGGAACGCTACCGCCAGATCTACGGGCGCTATCTGTACCTGGAAGCTTCGGGCATCAACAGCAATCTGTTCCGCTATGCGCGTCAGCTCGTGCGTGCTGCTGAGGAACGCGGCAAGCCGAACGAGCTGCGTCTGCGCGAATACGCCGACTCGAGTCTGCAGAAGCTCGCGAACACGTTGCTGGCCGAGACGCCCATCGACCCGGATTACGAAAAGCTCACGCTGTCGTTCTCGCTCGAGAAGATGCGCGAGCTCTTGGGCCCCGACGATCCGACGGTGCGCGCGCTCTTGAGCACCGAGTCGCCCGAGTCGCTTGCAGCCAAGCTGGTCGACGGCACGAAGCTCGCGGATGTCGACGAACGCAAGACGCTTTGGGAAGGCGGGCAAGAAGCGATCGCTGCAAGCTCGGACCCGCTGATCGTGCTCGCACGCGAGCTCGATCCCGAGGCACGCGCCGTGCGCAAGATCTATGAGGACGAAGTCGTCGCGCCGGTCGCCGCCGCGCAGGAACGGATTGCGCGCGCTCGCTTCGCCGCGCAGGGCACCAGCGTTTACCCGGATGCGACGTTCACGCTACGCCTGAGCTATGGCGCCGTCGCCGGCTGGGAGGAAAACGGCCAAGCGCTTGCACCGTTCACGACGCTGGCGCGGCTGTACGAACGCGCGACCGGCAAAACGCCGTTCGCGTTACCGCCCCTCTGGCTCGAGGCACGCACGCAGCTCGATCCCACTACGCCGTTCAACTACGTCACCACGAACGATGTGATCGGGGGCAATTCCGGCAGTCCCGTGATCGACGCACAGGGTCGCCTCGTCGGGCTCGTGTTCGACGGCAACATTCACGCGCTCTCGGGATCCTACTGGTACGACGCCGCGAAGAACCGCACCGTCGCAGTTCATCCAGCGATCATCCTCACCGCGCTCGAGAAGGTGTACGGCGCTACCGAGCTCGCACGAGAGCTCAGCGGCGCGCCGCCGGCGGCGGGCCCGAAACGGGCGCTGTGATCCACACGCACGCGCTCACGGCGCTGCGACGGCGAGCACGTCGAAATCGATGTGCACGCGGTCCTGCAGCGCAAGCGCACCGAGCGCGACGCTGAACGGCTTGATGCCGAAGTCGCTCTGCATCAGCTCGAAGCTGCCGCGTGCGCGCAAGCCTTGTGCATCGAGCGTCAGCACGAGCGGCACGGGCACAGCGCGCGTCACGCCTTTGAGCGTGATGCGCGCCACGACACGCGGCGCCGCCTGCGTGCCCGCCACTTCGGCGGCGTCGATACGGATGACGGGGAACCGATCGGCATCGAGCACCTGCGCGCCCAGCATGTTGCGCCTCGTCCCCTCGACGTCCTGCGGCGAGAGGGCGGTCTGAAACTCCGGGCCTTGCGCGCCGCGCTCCTGCGGATCGTCGACCACCAAGCGCTCGACCGGCACGGTGAGCTCGAACCCGGAGCGTTCGAAGCGCGAATGAAGCCACACGCGCCCCTCGACCTCGCGCGCGCTCACGACGTGATTGTGACCGAGACGCGCCAAGGGACCGCCGCGGAAGACGAGCGCCTGCAGGCGCGAGTGCGAAGCATCGATCACGAATATGCGCGCGCCATCCAGATCGACAGGTCGAGCCGCAAAGACGGGCTCGGAATCGCGCGTCTCGTGAGTACAGGCGCTCATGCAGAGCGTCAGCACGAGGCTCAACACGCCCCTGACAGCGGTCGACTTGGCCATTTCTCACCTTCCCTGACACTCCTCGCGGCACGGCGCGCTATCCTTTTCCAATTCTCGGTACCGTGACCATTCGGATCTTCCATGCCGCTCAAGAACACCGCCACGAAGTACGGAGCGATCGCGCAGCTGTTCCATTGGATCATCGTCGTGCTCATCGTCACGCAGTACGTGCTCGCGCAACGCGCGGACAGCCTGCCGCGCGGCCCGGCCTTGCTGCAAACCATCGCCCTGCACAAGTCGATCGGCATCACGATTCTCGGGCTCGCCGTGCTGCGGCTCATCTGGCGCTGGCTGAATCCGGTGCCGCCGATGCCGGCCAGCTCGCCCCGGTGGCAACATCTGGCCGCTCGGCTCTCGCACATTGCGCTCTATGCGCTCTTGTTCTTGATGCCGCTGTTCGGCTGGCTCATGTCGTCGGCGCGCAATTTTCCCGTGAGCTGGTTCGGGATCGTCACGCTCCCGGACCTGATCGGCCCGAGCGAACGCGCGTACGAGTTCTTCCACGAGGGCCACGAGATTCTCGCCCAGGTTCTGTTCGTGGTGGCTCTCGTGCACATCGCCGCGGCGCTCAAACACCATTTCATCGACCGCGACGACGTGCTGACGCGCATGCTGCCGTGGAACCATCGGTCCGAGTCGAGGGACTAATGTCCTAACCCGCCGATACAGTTGAACGATCAGACAACCGCCCAGATCACGAGCATGACCACGTTCAAAGCGAAACTCTGGCTGACGATTCCGGTGTTGCTGTTCGCAGGCTTGGCCTTGGCGGCGACGCATTGGATCATGCAACCCAAGCAGAGCACGCTCACCTTCACGGCCCGACAGGCCGGCGCACCGTTTCAAGGCGAGTTCAAGCAGTTCTCGGTCGACATCCGCTTCGACCCGAGCGATATCGCGAACAGCCGTTTCGAAGTCACGGTGGATCTTGCGTCCGTCGATACGAAGGACCGCGAGCGCGACGGCATTCTGCGCGGTCCCGATCTCTTCGCCGTCGACAAATGGCCGACGGCAACCTACGTGACGGAACGATTCGAGCATCGCGGCGGCAATCGTTTCGCGGCGGTCGGCAAGCTCACGCTACGCGGCGTCACGCGCGAAGTCCCGCTCGACTTCACCTTCGAGACCGACAGCGCGGGTGCATGGCTCAAAGGAACGGCCAAGCTCAATCGGCTCGACTTCGGTGTCGGTCAAGGGGAGTGGCGCGACACGGCGAGCATCGCCAACGAAGTCGAAGTCCGTTACGCGCTGCTGCTGACGAAGAGCTGACGCTGCATCGGCGTACGCGCCGGCGCTACATTGCACCGGGCAGCGGTGCTGCGTCTTTCGGCCGGCGCGTTCGATCGAGCGTGCTGACGAGCCAAATGGCGAGCGTCGAGAGCAGCACGCCCGGAATCATTTCGTAGAGCTCGAACAAGGCGCCCTCGCCACGTTGCCAGAGCATGACCGTGACGCCGCCGACGATCATGCCGGCAAGGGCGCCGTTGCGCGTCATGCCTGACCAGTAGAGCGACAGCACGATCGCGGGGCCGAACGCCGAACCGAATCCCGCCCACGCCCACGCGACCAGCTCGAGCACCGTCCGCGCCGGATCGAGCGCCAGCCAAAACGCGAGCAGTGCAATGGCCAGCACCGCGCCGCGCCCGACCCACAGGAGCTCGGCGCCTTGCGACTGCGGTCGCATCAAGCCGCGATAGATATCCTGCGCGAACGCCGACGACGCGACGAGCATCTGCGCCGAAGCGGTGCTCATGATCGCTGCCAGGATGCCGGAGAGACACACGCCCGCCAGCACGGGATGCAGATACGTCGTCGACATCAGAATGAAGGCCTTCTCACGCTCAGGCCCGGCGAGCGGCTCGAGCACGACCGCCGCCGTCACGCCGACCAGGATCGCCGCCGTCAGCACCACGATCACCCAGGTCATCGCGACGCGACGAGCCGTCTGCATCTGCGACGCGGACTTGATCGCCATGAAGCGCGCCAGAACATGCGGCTGACCCGGATAACCGAGCCCCCAGGCGACCATCGAGAGAATGCCGATCACCCCGAGCGCCTCGCCGCTCGACGACGCGAGCGACGCGGCGTTGCGCTCCGCCAGCGCGCCCATGGTTTCGTCCACGCCGCCGACCAGCGCCATGCCGAGCACGGCGACGAGCACGAGCGCGACGAACATCAGCGTGCCCTGTAGGACATCCGACCAGCTCACCGCGAGGAACCCGCCGAGGAACGTATATGCAAGCATCACGATCGTTCCCCAGAACAACGCCGGCACATAGTTGAGGTCGAACAACGTCTGGAAGAGTCTGCCTGCAGCGACGAAGCCCGAGCTCGTGTAGAAGATGAAAAACACCAGGATCAGCACTGCCGAGATCGAACGCAACAGACGGCTCGTATCCGCGAAGCGATGCTCGAAGTAATCGGGCAAGGTGAGCGAATTGTTGAGCTGCTCGGTGCGCACGCGCAGCGGTGCGGCGATGAAGCGCCAGTTGGCCCAGGTACCGACGGCAAGACCGGCTGCCATCCAGAACGCATCGAATCCCGATGCATATGCAAGCCCGGGCAAGCCCATGAGCAACCAGCCGCTCATGTCGGTCGCCTGCGCGCTGAGCGCAGTCACGAAGCTGCCGAGCGAGCGGCCTCCCAAGATGAAATCGGACAACGTGCTCGTGCGGCGCCACGCGACGAATCCGAGCGCCAAGCACACGCCCATGTACACGACGATCGTTGCCAGAATGTAAGCAGGCCGCTCGATCATGGAGCTCCTCGTCGATATGGATGCACGATCATGGCCGCACGCTCACAAAAAGCAAAGTAGCGTGCGGGCGACGCGCGTGGCTGCCCCCTTACCTGAGGTGTCCCGCTCGGTTACAGTGAGCGCACATGGCGCCTCCTGTTCGCTTCACCGACCTCGACGAATGCGTCGAGGCGACGCTCAAGCGCGTCGGCAACCGCATCGTGCTCGGCCTGCCGGTCGCAATCGGCAAGCCGAACGAGCTCGTCAACGTCTTCGTCCGGCGCGCGCTCGCCGATCCGCGGATCCAGCTCACGATCGTCACGGCGCTGTCGCTGCGCGCGCCACGCTGGCGCAGCGATCTCGAGCGACGCTTCGTCGAGCCGCTCGCGCACCGCATCTTCGGCGACTACACCGAGCTCGAGTACGTACGGCTCATCGAAGAAAAGCGCCTGCCGTCGAACATCGAAGTGCTCGAGTTCTACTTGGAGCCGGGCGCGTGGCTCGATGACGAGCACTTCCAGCAGCAATACCTGAGCGCGAATTACACGCACGTCGCCCGCGAAGCCTTGCGCCGCGGCCTCAACGTGCTCGCGCAGTACGTGGCGACGCCGCGCGCCGGCGAAGCGCCGCCCGGCGTGCTGAGCCTCGGCGCCAATCCCGATCTCACGGCCGACCTGCTGCCGCAGATCGCCGCAATGCGCGCCGCCGGCAACCCGTTCGTGTTGATCGGCCAGATCCACCCCGACATGCCGTTCATGTACGGCGATGCGCTCGTTGCCACGGATACCTTCGATTATCTGATCGAGCGCGAGGCCGCGCCGCTCTTCGCGCCGCCCAATGCGCCCATTCCGCTCACCGAGCACGCGATTGCACTCAACGTGAGCACGCTGATCCGCGACGGCGGCACGATGCAGCTCGGCATCGGCGAGCTCGGCGATGCGGTCGTTCACGCGCTGCAATTGCGCCACGAGAAGCCGGCTGTTTACCGCGAGATCCTCGAAGGCTTGGGGCTCCTCGAGCGCTATCGGCGCCTCATCGAAAGCGAAGGCGGCACGGCGCCGTTCGAGCGCGGCTTGTACGGCTGTACGGAAATGCTCGCGGACGGATTTCTCGACCTGTACCGCAGCGGCATCCTCAAGCGGCGCGTCTATCCGAGCGCACGTCTGCAAAGACTTCTCGATGCCGGCCACATCGATGAGCACGTCGAGCTGCGCACGCTCGATGCGCTGAGCGCATCCGGCATGCGGCGCATGTCCTTCGTGGACTTCGATGAGCTGCGCGACGTCGGCTTGTTCCGCGACGACATCGAGTTCGAGCGCGGCATGCTCATCTGCCCGGACGGCACGCAAGTCCGCGCGAGCTTCGAGACGCCCGAGCAACGCGCCGCCATCGCAAGAACGTGCCTTGGCACCAAGCTGCGCAACGGCGTGCTGCTCGATGCCGGATTCTTCTTCGGGCCGCGCGCCTTCTACGAACGCCTGCGCGAGCTGCCGCCTGAGCAACGCAAACTGTTTGCGATGCGCGGCATCAGCTTCATCAACGAGCTGTACGGGCCGGAATGGGAGCTGAAAGTGGCGCAGCGCCGGCACGCGCGTTTCGTGAACACCGCGATGCTCGTCACCGGGCTCGGCGCCGCAGTATCCGACGCCTTGGCCGACGGCCGCGTCGTCAGCGGCGTCGGCGGACAGTACAACTTCGTGGCGATGGCCCACGCGCTGCCCGAGGCGCGTTCGATCCTCTGCGTACGCGCCACGCGCACATCACGCGGTACGCTCTCGTCGAACATCGTGTGGAGCTATGGGCACACGACGATCCCGCGTCATCTGCGCGACATCGTCGTCACCGAATACGGCATCGCCGATCTGCGCGGCCGTACCGATAGCGAGATCGTTGCCGCCCTGGTGTCGATCATGGATGCGCGCTTTCAGGACGAATTCGTCGCCGCCGCCAAGCGTGCGCGCAAGCTCCCGCGCGACTTTCGCGTGCCGGACGCAGCGCGTGCGAATCTGCCGCACATCTTGCGCGAGCGCCTTGCACCGTGGTGCGCGCAAGGCGAGTTTCCGGAGCTGCCTTTCGGCAGCGATCTCACGCAAGAGGAGCTCGTGCTCGCAAAGGCGCTGCGACATTTGGACGAGCAGCGTCACACGATGGGCGGCAAGGTGCGGCTTGCTTTCGAAACGCTGACAAAAGGCGGCACACGGCGCGATCTCGATTCCTATCTGGCGCGGATGCAGCTCGCGCAGCCACGGACCTTCAAGGAACGCCTTTACCGTCGCGCCCTGCGTGCCGCGCTCAAGCAAGTCAAGCGTTGACGCGCATCAGCCGTCAGTGCCCGACGGCGGCCAGCAATGCGTCGATCATCGACTCGGCCTGACGAAGATAACCGCCACCGAACAAGTTGTAGTGATTGAGCACGTGATAAAGGTTGTAGAGCGGCACACGCGTGCTGGCTCCGGCATCGAGCGGCCACGTCGAATGGTAGGCAGCATAAAAAGCCGGACCGAAGCCGCCGAAGAGCCGCGTCATCGCGATGTCCGTCTCGCGATCGCCGTAATAGACGGCCGGATCGAAGATCACCGGCAAGCCATCGTCGTCGCTCGCCCAGTTGCCGCCCCAGAGATCGCCGTGCAAGAGCGACGCGACGGGACGGTAGTCGCTGAAGAATTGCGGCAGCTTCTCGCAGAGGAGGTAGCCGCGATCGAGCACGCGCCGGCTCGCGCCGCGCTCTGCCGCTAGATCGAGCTGCGGACGCAGCCGCTGATCGCGATAGAACACGTCCCATGAGCCGGTCGGCGCGTTGCGCTGCGGCGTCGAACCGATGGTGTTGTCGCGCTCCCAGCCGAATTGCGCGTGCGTGCAGCGATGTTGCCACGCGAGCTGCTCGCCGAGCATCGCTTCGGTCGAACGCGACGGTGCACTGAGCGCAATCCATTCGAGCGCAAGATAAGCGCCCTCGCGACTCTGGCCGAGCGCGAGCACGTTCGGCACCCGTACGGCCTGCGCGGCGGCCAGCGCCTTCAGCCCGGCCGCTTCCGCTTGGAACATGTCGAGCGCGTTCGGCGCGGCCGAGACCTTGACGAATATCGAGCCCTGCGCCGCGCGGTACTCGAACGCACTATTGATCGAGCCGCCGCCCACGGGACGCCGCGTCTTGTCGTCGATCCGCGTCCCGAGCGCTGCGCTCAGTGCCTCGCCGACCGACGCAGCGACGCGGCCAGGCATCGTCAGGGGCTCACGCGAACGGGCGTGGAGGCATCCGTACCGACGACCGTCGTCCACGCTCGCACGTAGTGGCGAACGACGAGCCCGTGCTTCACGTACGGATCGGATTGAGCGAATCGCAGCGGCACATCGGGCGAATCGCACTTGAACAACAGCATGCCGCGGTCGGGAGGATCGGCGAATGCGCCTGCCAGCACGAGCTCGCCGCGCTCGTGCGCCTCCCACGCGAGCCTTAAGTGTTCGTCGCGGAATTCAGTACGCCGTTGCAGATAGTCGGGCGTGAATTCGTAGAACAGGACGTAGTGCATGGCCGACCTCAAAGCAGCTTGCGAGCTTGCTCGTGCAAGGCCCGGATGGTCGCGGCGATCTCATCCGGCGCAGCGCCGTTGGCGAGGATCGCTCGCGAGACGTTCGGAAGCACTCGACCGCGCGCGTCCGGCATGCGCGCCAAGACATCATCCATCGTCGCGCCTTGCGCCCCGACGCCTGGCGCCAGAATGAAAGAACGCGGCAACGCGGCGACGATCGCCGCCGCATCTTCGCAAGTCGCCCCCACGACCGCGCCGATCGGACCCGGCGATTCCTCAGTATAAGCACGATTGCGCTCTGTGAGCTCCTGCGCGACGTAACTTGCGACCGTCGCGCCGTCGGCAAGGCGCGCCTGCTGCAAGGCCGTACCTTCCGGGTTCGAGGAGCGGACGACGACGAACACGCCGGCCTCGGCTTTGACGGCAATATCGAAGAACGGCGCGAGCGCACCCACGCCGAGATACGCGTGCGTCGTGACGGCATCGGCGTGCAGCGTCGCGTGCGGCCCGAAATAACCCTCTGCGTATGCAGCTCCCGTCGATTCGATGTCGCCGCGCTTGCCATCGACGAGCACCAATACTTCGCGGCTATGCGCAAGCTGCGTCAACTCTTCGAGCGCGCGAAAACCGGCGCTACCGAAGCGCTCGAAAAACGCCGATTGCGGCTTCACGATCGCAATGCGGTAGTCCGCCGCCGTCAGCACGCGGCGCCCGAATTCGAGCGCGCCTTCGGCGCTGTCGGGCAAGCCGCAAGCCTTCAGCAAGGAGGCGGACGGGTCGATGCCCACGCACAACGGACTGTATTCGCGGATTTTTTTGGTCAGACGGGCGGCAAAGGAAGACATGGAGTTCTCGAAAGAGCGGTCGGACGCCGAATTGTACCGCCCGCTCGCGCCCGCATCGAAATCTACTTGCCGCCCGCGATCACGCGCCGTGCGAGCCTGCTTCCGCCAGCGCCTCCGGCTCGGTGCTCGCGGCTCGCTCCGGCGCAGACTGGATGACCTGCGCGATGAGCTCGCGCAGGCGTGTGTGCGTGATGGGCTTCGTGACCACCTGATCGATGCCCGCATCGAAACACCGACGGCGATTCTCCGCGGTCGCATCCGCCGTGATCGCGATGATGCGCGTGCGCGGCAGATTGGCCGCACGCTCCCGCTCACGCACCTCGCGCGCTGCCGTCGGACCGTCCATGACGGGCATCTGACAATCCATGAGGATCGCATCGAAGGTGTGCGCGGCAACGGCATCGAGCGCTTGCGCCCCGTTCTCCACCGCAATCACGTCGCAGCCGAAGTGCTGAAGCATCTCCACGAGCACTTCGCGATTGGTCGGATTGTCCTCGGCGAGCAGCACCTTGGGAGCGGACTGCAACGTCAGCTGCGTCCTCGCCGATGCGTCCGGCAATGCGGCGCGTGCCTGCACGCCGTCGAGCGAACGTTGCAACGTGACCGTGAAGGCAAACGTGGTGCCGCGCTCGGGCTCGCTGTCGAGCGAGATGGTCCCGCCCATCAACGTCACGAGCCGGCGCACGATCGCAAGCCCGAGGCCCGTGCCGCCGAAACGGCGCGTCGTGCTCGATTCGGCTTGTGCGAACGGCTCGAAAATCCGCTCGCGCGCTTCGGGCGGCACGCCGATGCCCGTGTCCGCGACGACGAAGCGCAACTGCACGCGATCGTCTCCGACTTGCGCGAGCTCGCATGACACCGAGATGGAGCCTTTCTCGGTGAACTTGACCGCGTTGCTGAGCAGGTTGTTGAGGATCTGACGCAGACGCACCGCATCGCCGACGAGCATCGCCGGCACGTCCCGGTCGATCCGCACGCCGAACACGAGCCCTTTCGCCTGCGCCGCGGCAACGAAAGGCGCAGCCACCGTCTGCACGACTTCCGCCGGAGAGAACGGACTTGCATCCAGCTCGAGCTTGCCCGCCTCGATCTTCGAGAAATCGAGAATGTCGTTGAGGATGTCGAGCAACGAGCGGCCGGAGCGCAAGATCGTCTCGGCCAGATGGCGTTGTCGCGGGTCGAGATCGGTACGCAGCAACAGCTCGCACATCCCGAGCACGCCGTTCATCGGCGTGCGGATCTCGTGGCTCATGGTCGCGAGAAATTCCGACTTGAGCCGATTGGCCGCGAGCGCCGCGTCGCGGTCGCGGCGCATCGCCTGTTGCTGCTCCAATTGATGCAGCATGGCGTTGATCGAAGCGTTGAGCATGCGGAACTCGCGCGCGCCGCGTTCGATCTCGAGTCGCGCGTCCGGATGGCCTTGCTCGCCGATCGCCGTCACGCGCTCGGCGAGCCGCTCGAGCGGCATGATCACGCGAGAGCGAATGACGGCCAGGACGGCCACGAGAAAGAACGAGCCGATGACCACCGTGGCCATGAGGAGGTATGCCCGCGCCTCGCTCAGCATGGTCTGAATCGGCCGCTGCATGAGCAGATGCAGCCGCGCCACGTCCTGCCCCCATATATCCTGCAGTGGCGTGGCGGCATCGATCTCCGCCTCGCCCACCGTCAGCATGTCGCGCCCCTGTGAGCGATCGATACGACGAGTCGAGGGCCAGGGACCGCGTTCCACGCGCAGCGATTGGCCCGTCATGCGCGCAAGCGACGGCGCCACCACGTCGGACAACGAGCGTCCCATGACGATGCGCCCCGCCGGCGCGTCGGTGCCCGACGTCATGATCGCTTGCGAGCTCACGAGATAGACCCCGGATTCGATCCCGACCAAGCCGGTGTGCCCTTCGAGGCCCGTGCGCACGCCGAGCCCGCCGTCCGCCGCGATCAACGAGACGAGATCGGCCGGCGCTTCTTCGAGCGCATCGCCCGAGGAGGCGATCTGGCGTGCGAACAAGACGTTTCCGCTCGCATCGACGAATGCCATGAAGCTCACGCGTAAACGTCTGTAGGTCGCGAGATTGAGATTCTTCGCTACGTAATCGTCGCTGCGCCCCGCGGCATAGTCGTAGGTATCGGACCACTGCGCCCAATCCGCCACGGTGGCCGCCAAATCTTCCTGCATGATCTCGAGCGCGTGATGCAGGCTCGTCAAACGGAAGAAGGCACCCCTCGATTCGATCTCGGTTAATTGACGCTCGACGAATTCGCCCGCGACGTAGTACTGCGCACCGCTCAACAACAGGAACCCGAGCGCAAGCGAGGCGAGAATGCTGTGCCGCAGGCTGAGGGCGCGATGAGAAGGATCGTGAGACGCCACGGAGGAAGATTGTTTTGACTAGACAAACGACAAGCCGATAGGCGCCCCGCAGAGCACCGTCGGCTCGCATCCTCGCAATCATCGCCATGGAGAGCAAGACGATGAGTGCTCAACGCGGCGCCGGTCAGACCACCTGGCATTGGGTCCGGCGTTTGGTGGACTGACCTCCCTCGCTCATATCCACGCAACACGAGGCGACGTGCCAGCCATGCGTCGGCAGCCGGCGACAGTTTGCGCACCCGCTAACAACGCAACTCGCGCCGGCGTGCCGCGAGCTTGCGATAGCGCTCGTTAAGGCGCGTCCCCTTCTTGGCGCCATAGCCTTGGCGCATCGTCGAGCGGATGTTCCGCAATGCCTGCTCGAGCTTGGCGCACATGGCTGCATGTTTCGCGCGAGCTTGCCCATCGTTGCTGTCGCGCGCGGCGGGACGCCTAGGGACCGCAGACGCCGACGGCGACGCTTCGGGCTGCATCACTTCGAGAACAGTGATACGCGCTGCATCCGCTTCGAACGTGCTCGCATGCGCGCTACAGGGCCGGTCTGAATAGATCACCGTCTCGGCCTCGACACAGCGATAGATCGGCTGCGCGGCGAGCACGACGGATGGCATCGCTTGAGCGAGCAGCACGCCGATAAGCGAGCGCAGGACGAAATCGATCATGGGATCTGCCTCCTCCAGCAAGAGGATGCAGGCAGCAGGAAGCGCCGCGTAGCGAGTTTGGCGGCGATCCGCCCGGAAATGTCTAGCCGATGGACGCTGCGATGCGTTCGGCTTGATTGCGCAAGAGCCGACCGAATCCGGCCGCATCGTAGAGGGCATTCAAGGCCGAGAGATTCGGCGCACGCCGCTCGAGCATCGACAGCTCGACATCGAGCGGCATGTCGCACGCGATCTCCGTGAGCTGTCGCGCCAGAAACGCGCGTTCGCGATGCTCGCGCAGCTGTGCGGCGACGAAGCCGGGATTGCGAATCTTCAGTTGATAGATGCGCTCGAGCTCTTCGTAGAGATGCACGAGCGATTCGAAATGGCGAAACAACAGCGAAGCGGTCTTGCGACCGATGCCCGGCACGCCGGGAATGTTGTCGACCGCATCGCCCATGAGCGCGAGGAAACACGGCATGCGCTCGGGGAGCACGCCGAAACGATCCGGGATGCGCTCGTAGGCAAAGCGCTCTTCGCCGATGTAGTCCCAGTACTCATCGCCGGGACGCACGAGCTGCGCCAGATCCTTGTCGCGCGTGACGACCACGATCTGCTTGCCGGCCGCACGCATGCGCGTGGCGAGCGTGCCGATAATGTCGTCGGCTTCGTATTCGCTGCTGGCAAAGCTCGCCACGCCGAGCGCCTCGCAGAGCTCGCGGCACAAGCCGAACTGGCGCTTGAGGTCTTCCGGCGCCGGCTCGCGATTGGCCTTGTAGGCCGGGAACAAGCGATTGCGGAACGAATGCACCGTGGTCGCATCGAACGCGACCGCGATGTGCTGCGGCCTCACCCGTTCGAGGAGATCGCCGAGGAACCTGCCGAAGCCATGCAGCGCGTTGACGGGTCGGCCGTCCCGGTCGCAGAGCGACAGCGGCACCGAGTGATAGGCGCGAAAGACGAACACCGACGCATCGATGAGATACAACGCCGAGCTCGGCGGTACCGCGCTCGCCGGCGCTGGCGAGGGAAGGAAAGATGCGTTGCTCGTCTGCACTGAATTGCCGCAATCAGGAAGGCAGGCGATGAGAGCTGCGCACTGCCTGCCGAAGCGCGCGCACGGAAGATAACAGCGCCGGAGCGAGCGTTAAAGCGCGCGCAGCGCTTCAGCACGCGAGAGCGTAGCGGCGTGCATCCTTCAAGCGTTCGTGCAGGGGACTCGAGCGCGGGAAATGCGCGAGCAGATACTCCATCTGATCGGCCAGCACGCGGCGGCCTTTCAGATAGATGTACTCGGCATACGTCGGGGTGAACGGCACGGCAATGAGCTGCAACCCCGCTTCTTCGGGCGTGCGCCACGCTTTCAAGTTATTGCAGCGACGACAGGCAGTCACCACGTTCGTCCACGTATCCTGCCCGCCTTGGCTGAGCGGCCGGATGTGATCGCGCGAGAGCTGACTCGCCGGGAACCGTCCGCCGCAATACATGCAGAGATACGCGTCGCGCTTGAACAAGGTCTGGTTGTTGAGCGGCGGGGTGTAGTCCTTGCGGAGATTGCCGGGATTGTGGGAGTGGCCGACCGTCGCGACGATGGAGTTGACCTCGACGACCGAGCGCCGCCCGGTGCGCGCGTTGGTACCGCCGTACAAGCGATAAAGACGCGTCCCGCAGGTGTAAGCGACCTGATCCGTGTGATACAGCCGTACTGCATCCCGGTAGTCGATCCACTCCAGGGGCATTCCCGAGACATCCGTCCTCAGGATCTCTTGGCTCAGGTGGTTCAGCGGTTGCACGACTCGCAGGTACGGCATGGTCGACCCGTTCGGCCGAACCTTCGCTTTGAAGCCGCAGCTAAGATACGCGAGCCCCGTGCAACTATTCAACGGCAACGGCGCAAAAGTTCGTGGCACGCACGCCACGCGACACCGAGCCGAGCCGCACCGTCGCCAGCCCGACACGAAGGCAGCGCGCGAGGGCGCTGCCTTCATCGTGCGGAAACCGCCGCCAGTTCGATCGCTGACCGGTCAACGCCCCAGCGGCTCATACGTCTTGCGGCTGTAGACCGAGCGGACCTTCAGCCTACAGCCGCACGGCAAATCCCTTGCTGTTAGTGGCCGCCGCCCTCCAGCGACTTCACCGCCTGGATCATCGCGACCATCACCTTCTGCGCGTCGCCGTAAACGAGATTGGTATTGTCCGCATAGAACAGCTCGTTCTCGACGCCCGAATAGCCCTTACCCTGGCCGCGCTTGATGACGTAGACCTGCTTGGCTTGATCCACGTTGAGGATCGGCATGCCATAGATGGGGCTGTTCTTGTTCGTACGCGCCGCCGGATTGACCGTGTCGTTGGCGCCGATCACGACCGCGACGTCCGCTTCCTTGAACTCGTCGTTGATGTCCTCGAGGTCGTAGATCATGTCGTAGGGGACGCCCGCTTCCGCGAGCAGCACGTTCATGTGCCCCGGCATGCGACCGGCCACCGGATGGATCGCGAACTTGACCTCGACGCCGGCGTCGACGAGCAGCTTCACGAACTCGTAGAGCTTGTGCTGAGCCTGCGCCACCGCAAGGCCGTAGCCCGGCGCGATGATGACCTTGTTCGCATAGCGCATCTGAATCGCCGCATCGCTCGCCTCGGCGGGCTTCTGCGTACCCTTGATCTCGCCATCGGCGCCCGCATCGCTGGCGCCGAAGTTGCTGAAGATCACGTTCGAGACGCTGCGGTTCATCGCCTTGGCCATAAGCAGCGTGAGCAGCGTACCCGCCGAACCGACCACCATGCCGGCGATCATGAGCGCGGGATTCTGCAGCACGTAGCCTTCGAAACCGACGGCAAGACCGGTGAAGGCGTTGTAAAGCGAAATGACGACGGGCATGTCCGCGCCACCGATCGGCATCGTCATGAGCACGCCGAATACGAGCGCAGCGCCGAAGAACGCGGCGACGAGCGCCGCCGGCGCATGGCCGTGCGCAACGAAGACGATGTACACGCCGAGCGCCAGCGTGGCGAGGAACAGCACGCCGTTGACCAGCTGCTGCCCCGGATAACGCCAGGTCTTGTTGATGCGTCCATCGAGCTTCGCCCACGCAATCAACGAGCCGGACAACGAGACCGAGCCGATCAATGCGCCCAACACCGCCAGCACCAACGGCACGGTCTGGTGCTCGGCGCTCGTGCGCAGAAATTCGACCGCTGCAATCGCCGCAGCCGCGCCGCCGCCCATGCCGTTGTAGAGCGCGACCATCTGCGGCATGGCGGTCATCGCAACGCGCTTGCCGCTCCACCACGCCCACAACGTGCCGAGGACGAGCGCCACCAGCGCGAGCACGACGTTGGTGCCCAGGTGCGGCTGCGCAGCCTCGGTCACACCGAAGTAGTAGAGGAAGCTTGCGAGCGTGGCGACCAGCATGCCGACGCCCGCCACGACGATACCGGAGCGCGCCGTCACCGGCGACGACATGCGCTTCAAACCGTAGATGAAGAGAAACGCGGCCGCGAAATAGCTCGCGTCGATGACAAATTGCGGTTGCACGCTCATGTCACTTACCGCCCTCGCCAGCCTTGTTGCTCGGCTTGAACATCTCGAGCATCCGCTCGGTCACCACGTAGCCGCCGGCCGCATTGCCGGCGCCGAGCAGCACGCCGACGAAGCCGATGACCTGCTCGACAAGCGAGGTGGCGTTGAGCAATGCATACATCGCGCCCACGACGACGATTCCGTGGACGAAATTCGATCCGGACATGAGCGGCGTGTGCAGAATCGCCGGCACGCGTCCGATGATCTCGTAGCCCGTGAAGGCTGCGAGCATGAAGATGTAGAGGGCCACGAAGCCCGTTAGCGTAGTAGTGAGATCCATGATCGATCTGTGCTCATGTGAAATAGTTCGATTCGCTCCTGAAGCCGTCGACGGCGCGCACTGAGCGCATCGTCGCGCCGCATCAGGCGCCCTCGACGGCCTTGCGCGCAGCCTCGTTCTTGATTTCGCCGGCGTGCGTCAACACGGTCTTCGCGATGATCTCGTCGTTCCAGTCGAGCGCGATCGCCTTGTCCTTGATGATGAGCTCGAGCAGGTTGTACTGATTCTTCGCGTAGAGCTCGCTCGCATGCTCGCCGAGCATGCTCGGCACATTGAGCGGCGCCACGATCGTGACGTCGCCGATGCGCACGGTTTCGCCGGGCACGCTGAGCTCGCAGTTGCCGCCGCCTTCTGCAGCGAGATCCACGATCACGCTGCCGGCCTTCATGCCCTCGACCTGCGCCTTGCTGATGAGCTTGGGCGCCGGCCGCCCCGGAATCGCGGCGGTCGTGATGATGAGATCTGCGCTTTGGATGTGTTTGGTCACCACCGCCGCGATGCGGTCCTTCTCTTCCTGCGTGAGCTCGCGCGCATAACCGCCCGCGCCGCGCGCATCGACGCCGGTATCGACGAATTTCGCGCCGAGCGATTCGGCCTGCTCCTTCGTCTCGGGACGAACGTCGTAGCCCTCGGTCATCGCGCCGAGACGGCGTGCCGTGGCAAGCGCTTGCAAGCCGGCCACGCCCAGACCCATCACGAGCGTCTTGGCGGGACGAATCGAGCCGACGGCGAAAGTCATCATCGGCAGGATGCGCGCGAGATGCGTCGCGCCGAGCAGCACGGCGTAGTAGCCCGCGAGCGCCGCCTGACTCGACAGCGCATCCATGGCCTGCGCACGCGTGATGCGCGGCACGAGCTCCATGGCAAAGCAAGTGATTTTCTTGTCGCGCAGACGTTTGGTGAGTTCGATCTCTTTGTGGGCGTACACGAACGAAATGAGGATCGATCCCTCGCGCATCGCCTCGACGACCTCGAGATCCGGCGGCTGCACTGCGAGCAGCACGTCGGCATCGCGAGCGAGCGCGAGGCGGTCCGTCGTAAAGATCACGTTCTTGAACGCCTGATCGGCGAGCTTGACTTGGGCGCCGGCCCCCGCCTCCATGTGAACTTCGGCACCCAACTTGACCAGTTTGTCGGCAACCGCCGGAACCATGGCGACGCGCCGCTCGTGCGGCCGCGTCTCCTTGAGTACAGCAATCTTCAGTGACACACGCTCTCCCGCGAAACTAGCGATGCAGTATCTTGGAATCGTCGAGAGCGGCTCGTGGTCGTCGCGGCGACGATCGTGTCTGCCGCTTGTTGCTTTCCGCCGTGTCCACCCCCGACCCGTTGTTGCACCAAGCATTGTCCGTTGCTTGGTGACTCTCGGCAACCTTACACGCCTCGCGAGGCGCATTATTTCGATTATTCAGGCCGCCACGAGATCCTGATGCGGGAAAAGCACGCTTACAGCGCGCAACAGCGCTGCATCACGAGCGAGATGAATCGAGCAATACGTTGCCAGATCAGACGCGCAGCACGCGTCGATCTGCGATTGGACACCGCACGACGCGGCAGGCGCAGTGAATCGTCAATCGTTGCCGAGGAAAGAACGCCGCCGAGACTCGCTCAGAGCGGCGCGGGCGCGGGATGCGCATCCGCCGGATGCTCGCCGGACTTCAGCTTTTCGCGCAGCTTCGCGCGCTCCTCTGGCGAGAGCTGACGAAAGCGTTCTCTGAGCTCGCGCCGCTTTTCGGGCGGCAGCTGTTGAAAGCGTTCGAACTGCTCGCGAATGCGCGCTTGCTCCTCGGGGGGAAGCGACTTGAACTCGTGAAACTTACGGCGTAGCTCGCGCCGCTGCTCGGGATCGAGCGAACGCCAGCGCTCCATGCGCCGTCGCGCCTCGGCGCGTTCTTCGTCCGACATCGAGGCCCAACGCTCCGCGCCGCGCGCGAGCGCGCGCTGCCGCTCCGGCGGCATGCGATCCCAATGCGATTCGAAGCGCGACAGGATTTCCTGCTGCGAAGCGCTGAGCTCGTCCCAACGTACGCCGCTCTGCGACCCCTGCGCCCAGCCGACTCCGGCAGCGAACAATGCAAGCATGCCGCAGGCGAGCGCACGCGCGAGGAAGCGCGCGTTGTGAAGACCTTTGGAGGTTGCCGTACGCATGTCAGCCGCTATTGCCGTTCGCTTGCGACGTCTGAGCCGCGACCCACGCATAGAACTCGACGTCTTCGATGAGATCGAAGCTCGCCACGTCGGCGACGATGTCGAGGTCGTCCACCGGCCAGCCTGTCTCCTGCAGCTCGCCGTCGCGCATGCCGGGGCTGAGCCCCATCCACACCGCAAGCACCGCTGCCGCCGTCACGCCAGCCAAGGGCATCCCCATGCGCAGCCACGCCGGCGTTCGGCGCGCATTCAGCTCCGCGAGCGCTGCTTGCCGAGCCTGATTCAGGCGCGAGCGCGTTCTGCCGTCGAGCGACTCGACGCTTGCCTCGAACAGCGCGCGCGTGCGCTTTTCGAATTCGCTCTCGCGTTCGACATCGTGGCTCATGGCACCTTCTCTCCTGCGGCTCATCACTGCTCTCCCCCCGCGAAACCCGCGAGCTCCTCGCGCAGCGTATGCACCGCACGGGAATAATGAGTCTTGACGCTGCCTTCCGTACAGCCCATTGCGGCCGCCGTCTGCGCGACATCGAGACCCTCGAAATTGCGCAGCATGAAGGCCTGCTGCTGGCGGGCCGGTAACTTGGCGAGCGCGCGCTCGAGCTCCTGCATCGCCTGCTCCGTCGAGAGCTGCTCGGGCGGCAACGCAGCGCGATCCGGCACCGACTGCAACGGGTCGATCTCGTCCTCTTCGTCGGATGCGCTCGCGAACCAGCTCAAGATTCTCGCGCGCACCTTGCTCCGGCGCTGAAAATCGCGGATGCGGTTCTGCAGGATGCGATAGAACAGCGGACGCCACTCTTCGGCAGGACGGTCCGCATAGCTGCGCGCAAGCTGCAGCATGGCATCCTGTACGATATCGAGCGCGTCGTCGTCGTTGCGCACGATGATCCGCGCGATACGAAACGCGCGCTTCTCCACGCCCGCAAGAAAACGGTCGAACTCGAGCGAGTGCTCCAGAGTGTGCTCCTTCGACGCCGGCGCCTCGTCCCAGCGCACGGCCAATGTCAGCGTATCAGTGAGGCGCATTATCACCCGAGCCAACGGCCAAACTCTTCCTGAACAACGCGCCAGCCGCCTGTGCGGTTGACAGCCGTCCGCACATCGCGAACCTTGCGGCCCACCGAAACTCAAGCCTCCGCGACATCTACCCCTTGCCCGTGTTCCTGAGCGTCGCCATCGATACCCCGCTTCGCAGGACGTTCGACTACCGGGCGCCTGCGGGGCTGCGCATCGCGCCGGGCAGCCGGGTCCGGGTGCCGTTCGGGCGCCGCCACGTGGTCGGAATCGCGCTCGAGCAGCGCGAGCACAGCGAGGTGCCGCCCGAGAAGCTGCGCGAAATCCAAGCAGTGCTCGACCCCGAGCCTGCCTTCGATTCGCGCCTGCTGGAGCTGCTGCGCTGGGCGGCCGATTACTACCGGCATCCGATCGGCGAAGTGCTCGCCGCAGCCTTGCCGGCTCCCTTGCGCGAAGGCGCGCCGTTACGCGAAGAGCGCTTCGTCTGGCGCCTCACCGTGGCCGGCCGAGCCGCCGCAAGCGGCATCGCGGCCCGCGCCGCTCGGCAGAAGGCCATCGTCGACCATCTGCTCGCGCACACGGAAGCCGACGCGCACACCCTGACCCAAGCAGGCGGCACGCTGGAGGCGCTCCGCGCGCTCGCCGCCCGCGGGTTCGTGGAACAAGTGGCGCTCGAGGCGCCCACGGAAGACGCCCCCACCCTGCCCGCCGCCGGACCGACACTCAACGCCGCGCAACAAGCCGCGCTCGAGCGCATCGCCGGCTCGTTCGGCACGTTCGCATCGCATCTGCTCTATGGCGTCACGGGCAGCGGCAAGACGGAGGTGTATTTGCAGCTCATCGCCCGCGTACTGGCGCGCGGCGAGCAGGCGCTCGTGCTGGTGCCCGAGATCGCGCTCACCCCGCAACTGGTCGCGCGTTTCGCTGCGCGCTTCCCGACTCGCATGGCCGTGCTGCATTCGGGACTCAACGACACCGAGCGCTTGCAGGCTTGGCGCGCGGCGCGCGAAGGCGGCGCCCGCATCGTGATCGGCACGCGCTCGGCGGTGTTCTGTCCGCTGGCGCGCCTCGGCCTGATCGTCGTCGACGAGGAGCACGACGGCTCGTACAAGCAGCAGGAAGGCTTTCGCTACTCGGCGCGCGACCTCGCAATCGTGCGAGCGCAGCGTTACGGCGTGCCGATCGTGCTCGGCTCGGCGACGCCCTCGCTCGAAACGCTCCACCGCGCGCAGCAACGACCCGAGTGGTTGTCGCGCTTGCCGGAGCGTGCCGTCGCACAAGCACGCCAGCCGCGCTGGGCGCTCGTCGATCTACGCAGGCACGCGCAGACGCAAGGCATTGCCACACCGGTCGTGCTCGCGATGCATCGACATCTGGAAGCCGGCGGCCAGATCATGCTGTTCCTCAATCGACGCGGCTATGCGCCGGTTCTGTTCTGTCCTGGCTGCGGCTGGTCGGCGCATTGCCGGCGTTGCGATGCGCACCTCACCGTCCACGGCACCGCCGGCGCGCTGCACTGTCATCACTGCGGTGCCCAGCAACCGCGCATCGAGACTTGTCCGTCCTGCGGAGCGCCGACCAAGCCCGTCGGCCAAGGCACCGAACGCATCGAAGAGACGATCGCCAGCGCCTTCCCCAAGGCGCGCGTGGCGCGGCTCGACCGCGACAGCATCCGGCGCCGCGGCGATCTCGAAGCGGTCTTCGAGCGCATCAATCGCCGGGAGGTCGACATCCTGATCGGCACGCAGATGCTGACGAAGGGGCACGATTTCCCGAACGTCACGCTCGTGGTCGTGCTCAATGCCGACCAAGGTCTGTTCAGCACGGACTTCCGCGCGAGCGAGCGGCTTGCCCAAACCATCGTGCAGGTCGCCGGCCGCGCCGGCCGCGCCGATCGGCCGGGCGAGGTGCTGATCCAAACCGAGTATCCGGATCACAAGCTCCTGACGCTGCTCTTGCAGGGCGGGTATGACGCCTTCGCCGCCGGCGCGATCGCCGAGCGGGAGCAAGGCCGTTGGCCGCCGTTTGCGCGCTTGGCGCTGCTGCGCGCGGAAGCCTCGCATCCGAGAGCACCGATGCGCTTCCTCGATGCCGCGCTCGCGGTCGGCCGCGAGCAGGGCGCCGCGGACGTGACGCTCCTCGGCCCGGTGCCGGCTGCCATGGAGCGGCGCGCCGGACGCCATCGGGCGCAGCTGCTCGTGCACGCCCCCACGCACGGGCCGCTTCAGCGCTTTCTCAATCGCTGGATTCCCGCCCTCGAAGATTTACCCGACGCCAAGCGCGTACGCTGGTCGATCGACGTGGATCCCCTGGAGCTGCTGTAAGGCTGTACGGAAAGGTCGTCCGCACGCTGCCGCCCGATCTGCGCGCTCGTTTGCCTTGCTGGTAGACTTGCGGCCCTATCTCCACGATCCATCCCCGCTTACGTGAAGTACCAGGTCGAACGACTCGTGCAGGCGGCGCTCGCCACCTTGCCTGCGGACATCCTGCCGACGGATATCTCGCCGACGGTCGTCGTCGAGCGCACCCGCGATCCGGCGCACGGCGATTTCGCAACGAACGTTGCCTTGCAGCTTGCGAAACCCGCGCGGCGCAATCCGCGGCAGCTTGCGGAAGCGATCGTCGCCGCGCTCGCTCCGACCGATCTCATCGAGAAGGTCGAGATCGCCGGCCCCGGCTTCATCAACTTCCACTTGTCGGCGCGCGCCTACCAGGAAGAGCTCGCGCGCATCTTCGACCTGGGACCCACGTACGGCTACAGCGCACGCCCGGCCGGTGAGCGCATCGTGGTCGAATTCGTTTCGGCGAACCCCACCGGCCCGCTGCACGTCGGTCACGGCCGACAAGCGGCGCTCGGCGATGCGCTCTCCGCCCTGCTGCAAACGCAGGGCTACGAAGTCACGCGCGAGTTCTACTACAACGACGCGGGCGTGCAGATTCACAACCTTGCGCTGTCCGTTCAGGCACGTGCGCGCGGGCTCAAGCCCGGCGACCCCGAATGGCCGGCCGATGCCTATAACGGCGAATACATCCAGGACATCGCCGCGGACTTTCTCGCCAAGAAGACGGTGCATGCGGCCGATGGCGAGCCGGTCAAAGCGAACGGCAAGGTCGACGATCTGGATGCGATCCGCAAATTCGCCGTCGCCTATCTGCGGCACGAGCAGGACATCGACCTGCAGAAGTTCGGCGTACGCTTCGACGTGTACTACCTCGAATCGAGCCTCTACACGGACGGCCGCGTGGAGCGCACGGTCGAGACGCTGATCAAGAACGGCAAGACGTACGAAAAGGACGGCGCGCTATGGCTGCGCACCACCGAGTACGGCGACGACAAGGATCGCGTGATGCGCAAGTCGGACGGCACGTACACGTATTTCGTGCCGGACGTGGCCTATCACGTGACGAAGTGGGAGCGCGGCTTCCGCCGTGCGATCAACATTCAGGGTAGCGACCACCACGGCACCATCGCCCGCGTGCGCGCGGGCCTGCAGGCACTCAACATCGGGATACCGCAGGGTTATCCGGACTACGTGCTGCACAAGATGGTCCGCGTCATGCGCGATGGACAAGAGGTGAAGATCTCCAAGCGCGCGGGCTCCTACGTCACGCTGCGCGATCTCATCGATTGGGTGGGGCGCGACGCCGTGCGCTTCTTCCTCGTCTCGCGCAAGGCCGATGCGGAATTCGTGTTCGACGTCGATCTGGCGCTTGCGCAGACCGAAGAGAACCCGGTCTTCTACGTTCAGTATGCGCACGCGCGCGTCTGCAGCGTGTTCCGCCAACTCGCAGAGAAAGGCTTGGTGCACGAGCGCGAGATCGGCGAGCTCAACATCGCGCGTCTCACCGAGACGTACGAGAAGACGCTCATCCGCAAGCTCACCGCCTATCCCGAAGTGCTCGAATCGGCGGCGACTTCGCACGAGCCGCATCAGCTCGCGCACTATCTGCGCGAGCTCGCCGGCGAGTTCCACACGTACTACAACGCCGTGCAGTTCCTCGTGGACGACGTCGGCTTGCGTAACGCCCGACTCAATCTCATCGCCGCAACGCGCCAAGTGCTCGAAAACGGGCTCAAGATCCTCGGCGTGAGCGCGCCGGAGAAGATGTAACGCACTCATCGGCCGGTGAGCGCTGGTCAGATGAGCCCGGCGTGCGCATCATGTAGCCGTGAGCAGCGCCGGTCGTGCCGCGTAGCGCTGTTGAGCATTCGCTCGTGACGCGGCACACGGCCGGTTGACGCAGAGTAGCCAGACACGACCGTCGGCGAGCGTACGCTCCGCCGACGGACCAGAAGTGACATGCCGCGCGATTACAAACACACCAGACGCCGCTCTTCGAGCTCCGGGATTTCCGGGTTTGCAGGTTTCGTAGTCGGTCTCTCGCTCGGCTTGAGCGTGGCGCTCGCGGTCTATCTCTACGACCGGCGACCGGCCGCGCGCCTGGCTCGACAAGCGCCACCGGTGGCGACGGAAGAAATGCCGCGCGCCCCCGAGCCGGCGCCCGCGTCGCAGCAGGCAGAGACGCAATACGACTTCTACGAGATGCTGCCGAAATACGAGGTCGTCATTCCCGAACAGGATGGGCGCATCCAGGAGCCTTCGGCGGCAGGTCCGGTGCAAAAGCCCGGCGCCTACATCCTGCAGGCCGGTTCGTTCCGCAACTACGCCGACGCCGATCGCATGCGCGCGCTCATTGCGATGCAGGGCGTGGAGTCGAAGATCCAGAAGGTCACGATCGACAAGGACACCTGGCATCGCGTCCGTATCGGACCGATTACCAATCTGCAGAAGCTCGAAGAGACGCGCAGCAAGCTGCGGCAGGCGCGCGTCGAAGCGCTCGTGATTCGCGTCGGAGACTAAAGCCGCGGCGACGAGCCGCAGCGATCGGATGAGCAAGCAACGGCGCAAGGCCCACTGCCTCGCGCCGTTCTTCATCAATCGTCGGCCAACTGCCTGAAATCGACGCCGAGGCTGCGCAGCTTGCGATACAGGTGGGTGCGCTCCATGCCGACGCGCTTGGCGAGCTGACCGACCTTGCCGTTGCAGAGGATGAGCTGCTGCTGCAGGTAAGCGCGCTCGAAATGTTCGCGCGCTTCGCGCAGCGGCAATGCGAGCAAGTCCTGCTTGACGAGCGGCTCGGTGGCCGGCGCATGCGCTGCGAGCTCGCGCTCGATCTCCTCGAGCTTGATCTCTTCCTCGCCGCCCAGAATCAGCAAGCGCTGCACGAGATTCTTGAGCTCGCGGATATTGCCTGGCCACGGGTAATTGCGCAGGCGATTCTGCGCGGCCACGCCGAAGCGGCGGAACGGCAGCTGCTGCTCGTCGACGAGCCGATCGACGTAATAGCGCAGTAGCTCCGGCACGTCCTGCGCGTACTCGCGCAGCGGCGGCACATACAACGTGATCACATTGAGCCGCGAGAGCAGATCGGCGCGCACGCCGCCGCCCTCCTCCGCATTCAAGAAGCGCGACGTCGCCGAAGCGATGATGCGCACGTTCGACTTGATCGGCGTCGAGCCGCCGACGCGCGTGAACGATTGGGTCTCCAAGGCGGCGACGAGCATGCCTTGCGCACGCGGGGGCAAATCTTCGATGCCGTTGATGAAGAGCACGCCGCCTGCGGCCTGCTCGATCACGCCGGGATGAACACCGTTGGCATCCTCCGCGCCGTGCAACGCAGCTGCCGCGCCTTCGTCGCTCACGCCGGTCGCGATGAGCTGTACGAAGGGACCTTTCGAGCGCGGGCTCAGCGAGTGAATGTAGCGCGCGAACGCTTCGCGCCCCGTGCCGGGCTCGCCGACGATGAGCACCGGCGTCTCGTGCGGCGCAACCTGCTGCGCCTGCTCGCGCAGCTCTTGCATCACGCGACTGCGGCCGACTGGCGCGAGGAACGGCGGAACGAGCGAGCGGTTCTGCGGACGCTTGTTGCGCGCCGAATCGAGCGCTCGCTCGACGGTACGCAACAGCTTCGCGAGCGACAACGGCTTTTCGACGAAGTCGAAGGCGCCGAGACGCGTCGCCTCGACGGCGGTTTCCACGGTACCGTGGCCCGACATCATGACGATGGGACACGGGGTACTGCCGGCCGGCTCGGCCCACTCGCGTAGCAGCGTGATGCCGTCGGAATCCGGCATCCAGATATCGAGCAGCACGAGATCGGGATTGTGCTCGGCGCGCAGGGCGCGCGCCTCCGCCGCGTTGGCGGCGACATCGACCTCGTAACCTTCATCCGCAAGGATCTCCTTGAGGAGACTGCGGATTTCCGATTCGTCATCGACGACCAATATGCGCGCTGCGCTCATGCACGTTCTCTCCTCGGTCCGGTGCGCCGTTCGCGGATCGGGCCACCCGTCCGAATCGTGGCGGCAAGCGGCAATTCGATGCGCACCCGGGCACCACCGCCGCGTGCGTTGTCGGCTTCGATCTTGCCGCCGTGTTCTTCGACAATTTTCTTCACAATTGCCAGTCCAAGGCCAGTGCCTTTGGGCTTGGTCGTGACGTAGGGGTCGAACACCTGCGCGATCACGTCCTGGCGAAAGCCGGGACCGTTGTCTTCGACGACGATCTCGGCATAGCTTTGCCCGCCGCGCTCGACCGCGCGCGTCGCGATCCGCACCTGCGGCTGCTCGACGCCTTCGAGCGCCTCCAGGGCGTTGACGAGTAGGTTGTGGAGGATCTGGCGCAGGCGACCGCGATCGGCCTCGATTTCGGTGAGCTGCGGGTCGAGCTCGACGGTCGGCTTGGCGGCATGACCCGGCGCCCGATAAAGCTCCGTGACCTCCATGATGAGTTGGTTGAGGTCGAAGCGCGAGACGTTCATGGCCGGCGCGCGAGCGTACTCGCTGAAGGCATTGACCATTTCCTTCATCGCCTCGACCTGCTGCACGATCGTATGCGTCGCCCGATCGAGCACCGCGGCATCGGCTTCGTTCATCGAACCGAGCAGCTTCTTGCGCAGGCGCTCGGCCGACAGCTGGATCGGCGTCAGCGGATTCTTGATCTCGTGCGCCAGGCGTCGCGCCACCTCGCCCCACGCTGCATCGCGCTGCGCCTGCAGGAGCGCCGTGATGTCGTCGAACACGATGACATAGCCGCCGGCGCTCTCGCCCTCGCCCGACAGCGGCGTGCACGCGCACATGAGCACGCGGCGGCTCGACTCGGTCTGCAGCACGAGCTCTTCGCGCCATTCGGTTTCGCCCGCCGCAAAGCGCCCGCTCAGCTCCGCCTGGAAGCAATCGAACAGCGGCGAGACGCCGCTCGTCGCAAAGGGTTTGCCGATGAGCGCCTCGACGTCCGTACCGAGAATCGCGCCGGCCGCCTCGTTCGCCGTTCGGATCGTCAGATCCGGCGCGAGCGAAATGACGCCCGTCGACAGGCGCGCGAGAATCACCGCGAGATTGGCGCGCTCGGCTTCGACGGCCTGCTGGCTGCGCCGCGCTTCGCTGCGTGCGCGTGCGAGCCGCTTGGTCATGTCGTTGAAGGAATGCACCAGAATGCCCATCTCGTCGTGCGAGGTGAGCGGCAGACGCAAGTCGAAGTCGCCTTGTGCGACGGCGCGCGTACCGGCAACCAGATCCTGAATCGGCCGCACCAGCCGCCGCGCGGCCCAGAACGCGCCGTAGAGTGCCGCGAACAACGACAGCAGCAGCACCAGCGTCAAAGTCAGCGTGAAGCTCATCTTGAGCGGCTCGCGCAACCGCGCCTTCTCGCCGTAACGCTGGTACGCCGATTCGACCGTATCGGCGAGCTCGCCGAGGCGCTGTTCGACCGGAAAGACCGCGCGCAGCACCAGCTCTTCCTCGCCGGGCTCGACGATCGGCACGCGCACTGCCGTGCGCACCACGTAACCGCCGCCCGCTATCGGCTCGAGCGCGAAATAATCGCGACCTTGTCGCACCTGCATCATCACTTCGTCGGTCGCCGGCAAGGGCACGCTTTCGCCGATCGTCTCCGAGCTCGTCGCGATGATGCGGCTGCTCGCGCCGAGCAACGTGAGCTCGAGCGCGCCGCTCTCCCGGCGCAGCTCATTGAGCAGCGAGATCGCATCGAACCGGCTCGCGGCGATGCGCGAGCCCATCTCGCGCGTACGCGCCAGATGCTCGCGCACCCGCAAGTCGAGCGCAGCGCGCGAGAGCGTGAGCGCATCCTCGAGCCCCGCGCGAATCTCGACGTGGAACCAGCTGTCGATGCCGCGGTTCAGGAACACCACGGAGAAATAGAAGACGAGCAGCAGCGGTGCCAGCGCGAGCGTGCCGAACATCGACACCATGCGCGCTTCGAGACGCGAGCCGACGACACGCTTGCGCCAGTCGCGAATCAGCTGCGCGAGCCGTCCCGCGATCAAGATGAGCAGGACGATGAGGCCGGCCGCGTTGATGCCGACGATGACCGGGTGCAGATCGCTGAAGTGCGCGGACTGCTGCACGGTCTGCGCCATGATGAGCAGCGCAGCGACCCACAGCCCGGAGCCGATGAGCACCAGGATGCTGACGAGCGTGCGCTTTACAGTCGCGGAGACCACGTGTACCACTCGCTGCGCTGCCGCCAGTCATCGACCCAAAAGAGCACGAATCTGAGCGCATCGGGCATCGTGCGCACGTCGATGCTGGCGCGAATGCTGATTTCGTGGCGGCGTTCGTGATCGACGAGCGCAATGTCGAGGATCGGCAGCTTGCTGATGACGCGCAGACCGTCGAGCGCCGCATCGAGCGTCGGGTAGCTGCTTTGCTCGCCGCTGTTCAGATTGCGCAAGAGATAGCGCTCGCTGAGCGCGTGATAGACGAGCTCGTAGCGCTGCTCGAGCGTCGCAACGGTATGGTCGAACCAGTAATTGCGCTGCCGCCGCACGACGATCTCGAGCGTGAGCGTGAGCGGCACGCCGTCGCGGACCGCCGCGCGCGCGCCCTCAGGCAGCTCGAAGTCGAGCGTCGCGTTGAGCTCGTAGACGCTCCCGGCCGGCTCGACGAATGCAGAGCGAACGTCGAAACGGCTCTGCGCGAGCAGCGCCTGAGGCAACGCAAGGATGGCAAGCAACACGATCGTCCGACTCGCGTACGCGAAGTACCGTGACTTTGGATTGCGCCAAAACTGCCAGCTCGCTCCCACTCATTATCCTTCTGTCTTGATGAGGCAGGCGATTGCGGATGTGTGCGCGCATGATCAGGCGCTCGCCGACGCCTGTGCCGCTACCCCCTTTTATCGTCCTTCCTCTGCCGCTTTCTCGAAGCAAGCATAATAAAAGCCGTCCATACCCGCGGTTCCTGCCGCAATCCTCGCGCCAGGACCCTCCCCGGTCTCCAGACCGATCGAGGCGGCCGCCTCGCGGGTGATCTCCCGAGCATCGCGTGCGCTCGCCAAGAACGCCGCTACGACGTCGGTGGTTTCGGCGCGCAGCGCCGAGCAGCTTGCATACACCAAACGCCCGCCCGGACGCAGCAACGTCCAGCACGTACTCAGCAGCTCGCTCTGCTTCGCAGCGAGCGCCGGAATGTCCTCGGCCCTGCGCAACAGCTTGATGTCCGGGTGACGGCGAATCACGCCGGTTCCCGAACACGGCACGTCGAGCAGAATACGATCGAACGGCTTGCCGTCCCACCAGGCATCGACATCCGCAGCGTCCGCCTGCAGCGTGCGCGCGTTGAGCCCGAGTCTGCGCAAATTATCCTCGACGCGCTCGAGTCGCTCGCGGGAGACATCGATGGCGACAAGCTCGCCTAGTCCCGGCGTCAGCTCGAGAATATGACAAGTCTTACCGCCGGGCGCGGCACACGCATCGAGGACACGCTCGCCGGGCTGAGCTCCCAAAAGTCGCGCGGCCAATTGCGCGGCCGCATCCTGAATCGAGACGAGCCCTTCGGCGAATCCCGGCAAGTCGCGCACGTCGACGGGCCGATCGAGCCACAACGTTTCGTCCGCGAAGCGGCTCGCCACGATCTGCCAGCCGCGCGCTTCGAGCTCGCGGCGATACTGCGCGCCGCTCGTACGCTGCCGATTCACACGAATCCAGAAAGGCGGCCGTTCGTTGTTCGCCTCCAGGATCGCCAGCTGCCGCTCGCCCCAGTCGGCGCCAAGCCTCTCGACGAGCCAACGCGGATGCGCGGTACGCGTCGCAAGATCGCGATCGATGCGCCCGGTGAGCGCCGCACGCTCACGCAAGCAGCGGCGCAGAATCGCGTTGATCACGCCCGCCGCTCGCGGCCGGCCCAGCAAGCGCACTGCCGCGACGGTCTCGTTCACTGCGGCGTGCGCCGGAATGTCCGTGTGCAGGAGCTGACACAAACCGACGAGCGCGAGCGCATGCACGTGCGGCTCGAGCTTCTGCCCTGGCCGCGACAAGAGCTGCGCGAGCACTGCATCGAGCCGCAAATACCAACGCACGGTGTCGTACGCGAGCGCGCGCAGCAAACCGCGCTCCTGGGCGCTCGACGTCGCATCGACGCTGAGCGCGGCATCGAGCGAGCGCCCCTGCGCGACAGCGGCGACGACGCGCGCCGCTTGAGCCCGCACGGCAGCTGCTGCGCTCACTGGCCGAGCACCGCGTCTTGCAGACGATGTGCGTTGAGGAATTGCGCCGCCGACATCGCGGTGCGCCCGGCGAGCTGCAAGCGCTTGAGCGTGAGCGTCCCCGCGCCCGTCGCAACTTCGATGCCGTCCTGCGAGCACTGAAGCACGGTGCCAGGCGCAGCGGAATGCTCGCGCTCGGTCGCGGTCGCTTCCCAAATACGCAGCTGCTGACCGCGCCAAGTCGTCTCCGCGACTGGCCACGGATTGAATGCGCGCACCATGCGTTCGAGCTCGACGGCCGGGCGCGTCCAATCGATCCGTGCCTCTTCCTTGCGAATCTTCGTTGCGTAAGTGACGCCTTCCTCCGGTTGCGGCTGCGGCACGAGACGCTCGAGCTCGCTCAACGCATCCAGCAAAGCCTGCGCCCCGAGCTTGGCTAGGCGCTCGTGCAATGTTGCCGACGTGTCCTCGCGCGTGATCGGCGTCGTGCGTTTGAGCAGCATCGGTCCGGTATCGAGCCCCGCGTCCATTTGCATGATCGTGACGCCCGTTTCCGGATCGCCGGCCAGAATCGCACGCTGAATCGGCGCAGCGCCGCGCCAGCGCGGCAAGAGCGAGGCATGCACGTTGATGCATCCGAGCCGCGGCGCGGCGAGCACCGCAGACGGAAGCAAGAGGCCGTAACCCACGACGACCATCAGATCCGCACCGTAGCTGGCAAGTCGCTCGACGGCCGCCTGATCTTTCAACGTCGACGGCTGCTCGACGGCAAGCCCGTGCTCGAGCGCCACGCGCTTGACCGGACTTGCGGTCAGCTGCCGTCCGCGTCCCGCCGGCCGATCCGGCTGCGTGTACACCGCGACGACGCGATGCGGCGAGGACAGCAACGCTTGCAGCACCGGCACGGAAAACTCAGGCGTGCCCGCGAAGACGATCGAATAAGAAGCAGACGACACGTGCGGTTAGAGATGAATCAAGAAGCGCAGAACGCGCATCCTAGCAGACGGGCAGAGAGTCTCCGGCGCTGTGCGATCCGCTCACGATCGCATCGCGCACCGGTCACCGCCGCTTCACGAGAAAAATACGGCCTTCGAGGAAGGACGCGCGCGTACGAGGCGCTCGCCCATGACCAGGCCGATAACTTACGCCGTCGCCTTGGTGCGCACGCTCGCAGCGCGCTCTTTGCGTTCCTTTTCGAGCTTCTTGCGAATGCGCGTGCGCTTGAGATCCGAGAGATAGTCGACGAAGAGCTTGCCGTCGAGATGATCGATCTCGTGCTGGATGCACACCGCGAGCAGCCCATCGGCATCGAACTCGCGCGTTTGCCCGTCGCGATCCAAGGTGCGCACGCGAATTTTCTCGGCGCGCTTGACCTTGTCGTAGATGCCGGGCACGGAGAGGCACCCTTCTTCCATCTCCTCGACGCCTTCGCGCGCGAGGATTTCGGGATTGATCAAAACGAGCGGCTGATCGCGCGTCTCGCTGATGTCGATGACGATCACGCGCTTGTGCACGTTGACCTGCGTCGCAGCCAAGCCGATGCCCGGCGCGGCGTACATGGTTTCGAACATGTCGTCGATCAACTGACGCAGCGCGTCATCGACGGTTTCGACCGGCTGCGCCTTGGTACGAAGCCGCGGATCGGGAAATTCGAGGATGGTGAGCTTAGCCATGGGCGCATTGAAAACGGATCGCGAGGCGGTGTCCAGAGCCCGGGTGCCGGCAGAAGGGCGCAATGCGCCACTTCGGTTTCCACAAGACAAGAAACAAGACAAAAGAAGAGACTTTCAGTTCCAATGACGCCTTGCTGGCTTTCTGGCCAGCCCCTACAGCCCAGCGCCCTCTCGCAGTGTGCTGCGCTCCACAGTTCCCGGCTGGAGGCGGGCACATACTTCATTGAGTGGGCGCTGGGCGCTGAGAGACGCACGAGGTGCGGCCTGCAGCCTATGGCCTAGCGCCTGCAGCCGCTGCGTCCGCGCAGGGGGGAATGAGAACCACGTCTCGCCCTGAAGGCCATTTTGTGTAATCGCTTGAAATCTGCTGCTAAAGTTGCAGCGGAGTTGAACTTAATGTAGGCCCCCGGTGCTGCTGCGAAGCGTCTCGAGGCGCCTCACGGAAGCCCTCGATGCCGCGCACGATAACCGGACGTAAGAGCCGGGATGCATGGACAAAGCGCGGGTTCGGGATGGGTTGACTGGGTCCAATCAAGGAGCTTGTTCGGCGCATGAAGACTGCGACTACTACGATCCGCTCGGCGATCGTGCTGAGCATTGCCGCGGGTCTGACCATCGCGGCCGGCTTCAACCCGGCTGCCGTCTCGGCTCAAGACGGCCAGCGCACGATCGCGACCGGCAGCAACATTCCGCTCGCACCGGAGGCCCCCGACGAATACGTGGTCAAGCCCGGCGACACGCTCTGGGACATCTCCAAGGTCTTCCTGCGCGATCCGTGGTACTGGCCCGAGATCTGGTACGTCAATCCACAGATCCAGAATCCGCACCTCATCTACCCGGGCGATGTGCTCAAGCTCGTCTACATCGACGGCAAGCCGCGCCTGACCGTCGCCGAACGCGGCGATGGCGGCACCAAGCGCTTATCGCCGCATGTCCGGCGCGAGCCGCTGAGCTCGGCCATCACGGCCATTCCGTACGACCTCATCGCCAGCTTCATGGGACGGCCGACGTTGCTCGATAAGGACCAGGTCAAGAACGCGCCGTACCTGGTTGCGATGCGCGACCAGCACATCATCGGGGCAGCCGGCAACGAGGTTTATGCGCGCGACCTGACGAACGCCGCCGCGGAAGATCGCTACAGCATCATTCACGTCGACCAGCCGATCCGCGATCCGGACAACAACGACCTGCTCGGCTACACGGGCTTTTACGTGGGTTCGGGCTTCGTGGCCACGACGGGCGATCCCGCCAAGCTCGTGCTGACGAGCAGCAGGCGCGAAGCGCTGCAGGGCGACAAGCTCTTCCCCGAAACCGTCGACGTGAACGTGGACTTCGTGCCGCACGCGCCCGAGACGCAGATCGATGCGACGGTCATTGCGGTGCAGAGCCACGCGGTCATCGGCCAGTATCAGGTCGTCGCGCTGAATCGCGGCGCGCGCCACGGGCTCGAGCCTGGCCACGTGCTCGCCGTTTCCAAGCGGGGCGAGGTCGTGCGCGACCGCTACTCCAAGGGCGGCCTCGGCGCCGGCTCGCTGAGCCACGGCAAGAACGTCCAGCTGCCGAACGAGCGCGTCGGCGTGGTCATGGTCTTCAAGGCTTTCGACCGCATGAGCTACGCGCTCGTCATGGAAACAAGCCACGAGATCCGCCAGGGCGACCTCGCTCAGACACCCTGAACGAGCTTGCGACGGGCAGTCGCGTCCCGCCTGCTGACGGGACGCGAGCGGCAGGCGCGAGACGGACGACCGAGGCTTAAGTACGTCGAGCCCGAACGTCGCCTACAATCAGGGGGCGCGCGGAGCGCGCATCACCCCTGGCCACCGCACTTATCATGCACTCATGGACGAGCTATCTGCATGGCTGACCCTGCTGCGCGCACCGATCGCGGCCGCCGAGCTGCAGGCGCTTCTAGAACACTTCGGCTCCGTCGCCGCGATCCTCGACGCGTCCACGGCTGAGCTGCGCGAACGCGGCGCGAGCGCCGCGTTCCTCGAGTGGCGCAGAAATCAGCGCGGTTCGCCGGACATCGCCGAAGATCTGCGCTGGCTCGAGCAAGATCGCCACCATTTCATTACCTGGGGCTCGCCTCTTTATCCGCCCCTCCTCGCCGAGATCCCCGACCCGCCGATCGGGCTCTTCGTTCGCGGCGACCCCCAGGTGCTCGCCCTGCCGCAGCTTGCGATCGTCGGTTCGCGAAATCCGACGGCCATGGGCAAAGAGACCGCGTACCAGTTCGCGGCGCACCTCAGCCGCTGCGGCCTCGTCATCACGAGCGGCTTCGCGCTGGGAATCGACGCTGCCAGCCACGAGGGCGCGCTCGCTGCGGAGGGCAGGACGGTGGCTGTGTGCGGAACCGGTTTGGCCGTCGATTACCCGCGGCAGCATCGCTCGCTCGCAGAAGCGATCGAATGCAAGGGCGCTCTCGTGAGCGAGCTACCCGTCGGGACCCCGCCGCTCAAGCATCATTTCCCGCGCCGCAACCGCCTCATCAGCGGTCTGGCGGTCGGCACGCTGGTCGTCGAAGCGGCGGTGCAGAGCGGCTCGCTGATCACTGCACGGCTTGCGGGCGAACAAGGCCGCGAGGTTTTTGCGATTCCGGGTTCGATCCACAACCCGCTCGCCCGCGGCTGCCACCGGCTGATCCGTCAGGGCGCCAAGCTGGTCGAAACGGCCGACGATATCTTCGCCGAATTACGCGGCATCGTGGGCGCATTGACCGCGAACGTCGCCAATTCTGCACCGGCGCCATCTTCGCAGCCCGAGACACGCGAATTGGACAAAGACTATGAAATCCTGTTAGATGCGCTCGGCTTCGAGCCGGCCAGCGTCGACTCTCTCGTGGCGCGGACAGGGTTCAAGGCCGACGAGGTGGCTTCGATGCTCTTGATCTTGGAGCTCGAAAACCGCATCGAGTCCCACCCTGGCGGGCTGTATGTCCGTTCGTGCACCAAGAGAGGCGCGTAGCAGCGAAATGAAGGAAAGCGTCCTGGACATCCTCATCTATCTGTTCGAGAACTACTTCGACGCTGACCTCGAGTCTGCTCCCGAGCCGAACCGCGACACGCTCAAAGACGAGCTGGAACGAGCTGGATTCTCGGAGCGCGAAATCGGACGCGCCCTCGATTGGCTGGCGCAGCTGTCCGTCGACCCGGAGCGCCGGGGTGCCATGCCGGCCTCCCGCGCGATTCGCGTCTTCGATCCGAGCGAACAGGCGCGGCTCGATACCGACTGCCGCGGGTACATTCTTTACCTGGAGAACATCGGCATCTTGAACGCCGACCAGCGCGAACTGGTCATCGATCGACTGCTCGCGCTCGACTCGCAGCAGATCGACATCGAACAGGTGAAGTGGGTCGTACTGATGGTGTTGTTCAGTCAGCCCGGACAAGAGAGCGCATATCTGCGGATGGAGGATCTCGTCTTCGACAACGGCCTGGACGCGGTGCACTGAAGCTGTCCGAGAACAGCCCGGATTCATGCACCGCGGATCGCCGCGGTTTTCTTTTTTATGGAGCAGAAGAACCTAGTCATAGTGGAATCGCCCGCCAAGGCGAAGACCATCAAGAAATACCTCGGCAAGAACTTCGAGGTATTGGCCTCCTATGGCCACGTTCGCGATCTCGTGCCGAAGGAAGGCGCGGTCGATCCCGAGCGCAACTTCGCCATGCGCTATCAAGTGCTCGACAAGAACGAAAAGCACGTACAGGCGATTGCCCGCGCGCTGAAGAATGCCAGCGCACTGTACCTCGCCACCGACCCTGACCGCGAAGGCGAAGCGATTTCCTGGCATCTGATCGAGCTGCTCAAGGAGCTCGGCGCGCTCGACGGCAAGGACGTGCACCGCGTCGTGTTCTACGAGATCACCAAGAACGCGATCCTCGAGGCCATCGCGCGACCGCGCAGCATCTCGCAGGATCTCGTCAACGCGCAGCAAGCACGCCGCGCGCTCGACTATCTCGTCGGCTTCAATCTCTCGCCGCTTCTGTGGAAGAAGGCCGGTCTGCCGGGCGCGTCGGCCGGGCGCGTGCAGAGTCCGGCGCTGCGCATGATCTGCGAGCGCGAGGAAGAGATCGCACGCTTCAAGCCGCGCGAGTACTGGACGATCGACGCCGACACGCAGAAGGCCGGTCAGGCGGTGCCCGCGCGACTAATCGAGTTCCGCGGCGAGAAGATCGAACAGTTCTCCGTCACGACCTCGGCGCAAGCGCAGGACGTCAAGGCGGCAATCGAGGCGGCGGCGAGCGGCAAGGTCACGGTCGCGGCCATCGACCGCAAGCAGCGCAAGCGCAATCCGGCGCCGCCGTTTACGACTTCGACGCTGCAGCAGGAAGCTGCCCGCAAGCTCGGCTTCGGCGCGCAGCGCACGATGCGTCTGGCGCAGCAACTCTACGAAGGCGTCGACTTCGGCGAAGGCGCGGTCGGTCTCATTACTTATATGCGTACCGACTCGGTGAATCTGGCGAACGAAGCGATCCAGGAGATCCGCCAGGTCATCGGCCGGCTGTACGGTCAAGAAGCGCTGCCCGACTCGCCGCGCATCTACAAGACGAAGTCGAAGAACGCCCAAGAAGCGCACGAAGCGATTCGCCCGACTTCCGCTGCGCTCACGCCGGAGCGGCTCGAAGGCAAGATCGACTCCGATCTCTTCAAGCTCTACAGCCTCATCTGGAAACGCGCCGTCGCGAGCCAGATGGAGCCGGCGGTGTACGACACCGTGGCCGTCGATCTGGTGCCGGGCGATGCCGCAAGCCGCGACGGCGCAGTGGCAGTGCTGCGCGCGAACGGTTCGACGCTCGTCAAACCCGGCTACATCGCCGTCTACAAGGAAGGCATGGACGATGCAGGCGAGGACGACAACGATCGCATCCTGCCGCCGCTCGAGATCGGCGATCGACTCGATCTTCTCGCCATCCGTCCGGAGCAGCACTTCACCGAGCCGCCGCCGCGCTATTCCGAAGCAAGCCTCGTCAAGGCGCTCGAGGAGTACGGCATCGGTCGTCCCTCGACCTACGCGACGATCATTCAGACGCTCATCGGCAAGAAGTACGCCGAGCTCGTCAACCGCCGCTTCGTGCCGACCGATCTCGGCAAGATCGTCAACAAGTTCCTGACGCGCAACTTCGAGCACTACGTCGACTACGGCTTCACCGCGAAGATGGAGGACGATCTCGATGAGATCGCCGATGGCAAGGAAGAATGGGTGCCGGTGCTCGATCGCTTCTGGAAGGAATTCAAACAGCAGGTCGACGTCGTCGATGAATCGGTCACGCGCGAGGATGTGTCAGAAGCGCGCGAGCTCGGCATCGACCCGGTGAGCGGCAAGCCTGTCTCGGTGCGCTACGGCAAGTACGGCCCGTTCGTGCAGCTCGGCACCAAGGACGACGCCGAGAAACCGAAATTCGCGAGCCTGCGCCCGCATCAGCGCATGGACACGATCACGCTCGAAGAAGCGCTCGAGCTGTTCACGCTGCCGAAGACGCTCGGCCGCACCGAGAGCGGCGACGCCATCAAGGTGGCGATCGGACGCTTCGGTCCGTACATTCAATACGGACCGAAGAAGTTCGTCTCGATCAAAGACGACGATCCGTACACGATCGATCTGCCGCGCGCGCTCGAGCTCATTCGCGCGAAGGAAGAGCAGGATGCCAACCGCATCATTCTCGACTTCCCCGAAGCCGGCATTCAGGTGCTGAACGGCCGCTATGGCCCGTACATCACCGATCGCGTCAAGAACGCGAAGATTCCGAAGGATCGCGAGCCGCACACGCTGACGCTGGAGGAATGCCGCGAGCTCCTGGCCGCAGCGCCCGAGCGCGGCAAAGGCCGCTTCGGCCGCGCTGCCGCGAAGAAGACTACTGATGAAGCCGGTACCGCAGCGAGCGAAACGCCGAAGGCGAAGCGCGCAGCGAAAACGGCTGCGGAGCCGAAGACGAAGGCGGCTCCGAAGAAGGCTGCCGCGAAGAAGGCGACCAAGAAGACGGCAGCACGACCAGCAGGCGAACCCAAGTAACAGCATGTCCGGCGAGCATCCCGACATCGACGCCGTGCTCGCGTACTTTCGCGGGCTGCAAGATCGCATCTGCGCCGGCCTCGAAACGCTCGATGGCCGCGCCCGTTTCTCGCACGACCGCTGGGAACGCTCGGAAGGCGGCGGCGGAGATTCGCGCGTGCTGCGCGCCGGCGACGTGTTCGAGCAAGCAGGCGTCAATTTCTCGCACGTGCACGGCAAGACGCTGCCGCCGAGCGCGACGGCGCGCCGCCCTGATCTCGCCAATGCACCGTGGCGCGCAATGGGCGTCTCGCTCGTGATTCATCCTTGGAATCCGTACGTACCGACGACGCATGCGAACGTGCGGTTCTTTTCCGCCGAGACGGCGTCCGGCCCCGTGTGGTGGTTCGGCGGCGGCTTCGATCTGACGCCCTACTATCCGTTCGACGAAGACGTGCTGCACTGGCATCGCACGGCGCAGGCAGCATGCGCGCCCTTCGGCGATGACGTCTACGCGAAGCACAAGGAATGGTGCGACCGCTATTTCTTCTTGAAGCACCGCAACGAGACGCGCGGCGTCGGCGGGCTATTCTTCGACGACTTGAACGAATGGAGCTTCGAGCGCTGCTTCGCCTACTGTCGCAGCGTCGGCGATCACTTCCTGCCGGCGTATGCGCCGATCGTCGAACGGCGTAAAGACACTCCGTACGGCGAGCGCGAGCGTCAATTTCAGCTGTATCGGCGCGGACGCTACGTCGAATTCAATCTCGTCTACGACCGCGGCACGTCCTTCGGTCTGCAATCGGGCGGTCGCACCGAATCGATCCTCATGTCGCTGCCGCCGCTCGTGCGCTGGGAATACAACTGGCAGCCCGAGCCAGGCACGCCCGAAGCGCGCCTTTACAGCGATTACCTGCGCCCGCGCGACTGGCTGCGCGAGCTCGCCGCCACGAGCGCTTGAGCGCGCTTGACGCCTACTCCGGCACCAGCCACTCGACGCGCGCGCCGCCCTTGCCCTCTGGCGAGAGTGCGGCATGCAGCTCAGCATGCACGGGACGCAACTCTTCGTCGAGCTGCCATGGCGGATTGGCGACGATCATTCCCGAGCCGTTGAGGCCGAGCGGGGAATCGGCAGGACGCACGCTGAGCTCGGCGAGCAGCAATTTTCTCAATCCGCTCTCGCGTAGCGCGCCGTGCAAGCGCGCCACTTCCGCGCCAGCTTTCACCGGATACCACAACGCAAACACGCCGTTGGGCCAACGCTTGAGCCCAAATGTGAGCGCGCGTACGAGATCGGCGAACTCGCGCTCGGATTCGTACGGCGGATCGATCATCACGAGGCCGCGATTCTCGCGCGGCGGCAGGTAAGTCTTGAGCGCAGCATAGCCATCGCCGTGCACGACCGAGACGCCGCGATGACGGCGCACGCATTGCTGCAAGGCATACGCTTCTTCGAGCTGCTTTTCGATGAACACGACGCGATCCGTTTCGCGCAAAGCCTCGAGCGCAAGGATCGGCGAGCCCGGATAGCGCAGCTCGTCGCTCAACGCTGGCGACACCGCATCGAGGTAGCGGCGCACATCTTCCGTTTGCGGCGTGTGCCCGCGCAGCCGCGCGATGCCGCTTTGCCACTCATCGCTGCGCAACGCTTCCGCCGAGCGCAAGTCGTACCTGCCGCGGCCCGCATGTGTATCGAGGTACATGAGCGGTTTCGGCTTGCGCGTGAGACGCTCCAACAAGGCCAGCAGCACGACGTGCTTGTGGACATCGGCGAAGTTGCCGGCGTGGAAGGCGTGGCGGTAATTCATTCCTGGGTGCTGGATACTGGGCGCTGGTTAACTGGCCAGATAGCGCTGCGCGCGTTTCTTCAGGCGACGGTCCAAAGCCTATCGCCTCTCGCCAAGCTGCTTGCATTCTCCATAGCCAAAACAGCTCACGAGATGGTCGTTCACCATGCCGGTTGCCTGCATGTGCGCATAGATGATCGTGCTGCCGACGAACTTGAAGCCGCGCTTCTTGAGATCCTTGCTCAAGGCATCGGACTCGGGGCTGGTAGCCGGGATTTCCTCTGTCTTGCGGAAGCGATGTTGAATCGGCTTGCCGCCCACGAATGACCATAGGTGCTGCGCGAAGCTGCCGTGCTTGTCGCAAAAATCGAGAAACGCGCGCGCATTGCCGATGGCAGCCTCGATCTTGGCGCGATTGCGCACGATGCCGGGATCCTTAAGCAACCGTTCGATATCGCGTTTTCCGAAACGCGCCATCCGCTCCGGATCGAAACCTGCAAAGGCAGCGCGATAGCCTTCGCGCTTGTTGAGAATCGTCGCCCACGACAGCCCCGCCTGCGCGCCCTCCAGGATCAGGAACTCGAACTGTTTGCGGTCGTCCCAGACGGGCACGCCCCATTCGGTATCGTGATACGCGAGATAGAGCGCATTTCCCTTGAGGGGCCAAGTACATCTACGGAGCTCGGCACTCATACGTTGAGGCTGCAGGCGCTAGGCGGTAGGCTGTAGACGAGGCGCGCTGCGCGCTAGACCTCTCGTCCTACACACTACAGTCTACAGCCTACGGCCTGATTATGTTCGGCGAATTCCCCCGCACCCGCATGCGACGCATGCGCCGTGATGCGTTCAGCAGGCGCCTGATGCGCGAGCACTCGCTCAGCGTCGACAACCTGATCTATCCCATGTTCGTCATCGACGGGCACGCTCGGCGCGAGCCCGTTGCCAGCATGCCGGGCGTCGAGCGCGTCACGATCGACGAGCTCGTGCGCGAAGCCGAAACGCTAGCGAAGCTCGGCATTCCTGCCGTCGCGCTGTTTCCGGTCACGGCGCAGCAAGCCAAGAGCGCCGACGGCCGCGAAGCTTGGAATCCCGAAGGGCTCGCGCAGCGCGCGGTGCGCGCGCTCAAGAAGGCGGTTCCCGAGCTCGGCGTCATCACCGACGTGGCGCTCGATCCGTTCACGACGCATGGACAGGACGGCATCCTCGACGATACGGGCTATGTCGCGAACGACGTCACCGTCGAAGCGCTCGTGAAGATGGCGCTCTCGCACGCCGAAGCGGGCGCGGACGTCGTCGCACCGAGCGACATGATGGACGGGCGCATCGGCGCGATTCGCGAAGCGCTCGAAGTCGCGGGGCACACCAATACGCGCATCCTTGCCTACTCGGCGAAGTACGCCTCGAGCTTCTACGGCCCGTTCCGCGAAGCAGTCGGCTCGGCGGCGAACCTCGGCAAGTCCTCCAAGCACACTTATCAAATGGATGTCGCGAATTCCGACGAGGCATTGCGCGAAGTCGCACTCGACCTGCAGGAAGGCGCGGATATGGTGATGGTCAAGCCCGGGCTACCGTATCTCGACATCGTACGGCGCGTGAAGGACGAGTTCGGCGTGCCGACGTTCGTCTATCAAGTGAGCGGCGA
>CALLKK010000010.1 GCA_938008435.1 uncultured Steroidobacter sp.
GCTACCGTTCGCCGGCCGAGTTCGAGGCGATGAGCAAAGTTGCTTAGCAGCGTGTCCACGATTTCGGGGGAAGATCAACGGAACCGCTTCGCCTCAGCCTCATCCAGTCGGCGATCGCGCCACTTGCTACCTCCTGGTAGTTCGACACCCGCGATGGGATTGTTGAGATAGGGCATTCCCCATGCCTTTCGCGCTTTCTTGAATACCGCACTGATCAGCATGAGATCCAGTCGAATGGTGTTTGCTGACTTGCCCTCACTCGCCCGCTCCTTCTTGAATTCACTGAAGTGCGCTGCTGTTAAAAGCGAGAGCTTCAATGATGCGAGGTTACGCTTCTGCCAGGCTCGGATGCGCCGAAGCTCCTGCTTTGCGCCCTTCTTCGTCGGCGTCACTTCATTTGCGTACCGCTCGAGCGCCTCAGACAACGTCATCTCGGACACGAAATCGGGACACGTGTCTTCGCCAGCTAAGAGCTGTCGCTCGATTCGAGCAGCCCACTGCTCGGCTTCCGCCTTTGTATCGAACGAGCGAGTTTTCGGTGTGAAGCCTTTGATTCGAACGCGCGCACGCCAGACATCGCCACGCTTATCGATTGATGCCATCTCGGTCTCCAGAAGTTGAAGTGGAGACCCGTCTAGGAATCAAGGTTTAGCTGGCAGCTTGGACACGTGCGAAGGTCGTGGTCCAAAACTGGTCCAAATGCAACGGCGTAGTCCGCGCGCAGCCTTTCAAGTCATTGAATTTGAAAGGGATATGGTGGCCAGGGGCGGAATCGAACCACCGACACGCGGATTTTCAGTCCGCTGCTCTACCAACTGAGCTACCTGGCCATGCAGGGCGACCGGCTACTGGGCCAACTGGGAGCTGGCCAGAACAGGCGACAGCGGGAACCAGAAAGGAACCAGAAGGCCGCGTATTAAAACGGCGGACTCGCCGGGCGTCAAGGAAAAGCAGAAGGCGAGCGGATACACGGCCCAGGACGACCGGCATGAGCCCCGGAGGACAGCTCGCACCGAGACCTGCCATCGTATAACCCATTGAATTTAAAAGACCTTCTGAAGACGGCGACGTGCGCACGCTCTCGATGCCGCAGCGGGGGCAACTTTTCCAGGCGCCGCTGCGTTCGGGTCCAGTCGGCGCCCTTGGCGGGCGCTCTCTTATATTAGTAAGGAGCACAGGATGGCAGCCGTCGAAGCAGCCGCCCAGGTCACGCCCTCCGCCGAGTCGCTGTCTTCCCGCTTCCATCGCATCCGCACGCTGACGATCCAGCTTTGCGCCGCGCTCAAGCCGGAAGACTGTGTGGTGCAGAGCATGCCCGAGACGAGCCCCGCGAAATGGCACCTCGCGCACACCACGTGGTTCTTCGAGCAGTTCATCCTGCGCCCGTTCGTGCCGGGATACCGTCCGTTCCATCCGCGCTACGACTATCTCTTCAACTCCTACTATGAGTCCGTCGGCCCGATGCACGCCCGCGGCGCGCGCGGTTTGCTGACGCGTCCGACGCTCGAAGAAATCGTCGCGTACCGCACGCATGTCGATGCCGCGATGAGCGAATTGCTCAGCCGCGAACCGAACGACGAATCCATCGTTGCGCGCGCGACGCTCGGTCTGCATCACGAACAGCAGCATCAGGAATTGCTGCTCACGGACATCAAGCACCTGTTCTCGTGTAACCCGCTGCTGCCCGCCTATCGGGCGCGCGCCGCTGAATCAGCCGCGCAAACAGTCTCGGCGCCGATGCAGTTTCTTCGCTTCGAAGGCGGGGTGAGAGACATCGGCGCGAGCGGCGATGACGGCTTTTGCTTCGACAACGAGATGCCGCGCCATCGTGTGTATGTCGGCGCGTTCGAGCTCGCCGATCGCTTGGTGACGAACGCCGAGTATCTCGAGTTCATCCGCGACGGCGGGTATCGGCGCGCCGAGCTATGGCTGGCCGACGGGTGGGCGACCGTCACGCGCGAAGGCTGGACGCACCCGCTGTATTGGTCCGAAACGCTCGATACCGAGTTTTCGCTCGCGGGTGTCGTGCCGCTACAGCCCGATGCACCCGTGTGTCACTTGAGCTATTACGAAGCCGATGCATTCGCACGTTGGGCAGGCGCACGCTTGCCGAGCGAAGCCGAATGGGAAATCGCTGCGGCATCGCTCCCGGTCGTCGGCCACTTTCTCGAAGACGGCCGTTTCCATCCGGCGCCGGCATGCGGAGATTCCGGCTTGAAGCAATGTTTCGGCGATGTGTGGGAATGGACGGCATCGCCCTACGTTGCCTATCCCGGCTTTCGCGCGGCGCGCGGCGCGCTCGGCGAGTACAACGGCAAGTTCATGTGCAATCAGCTCGTGTTGCGGGGCGGCTCGTGCCTCACGCCGCGCGATCACGTACGCGTCACGTACCGCAACTTCTTCTATCCGCAAGCGCGCTGGCAGATGAGCGGCGTGCGTTTGGCTCGCGACGTCTGAGGAGTCTTCAATGCCCAAGAAACCGACAGCGCGTGCCGCTGAGCGTCGCAACACCCTCGCCGAGCGCGTGCTGGCCGGCTTGAATCAGCCGCAAAAAGAGCTCTCGCCGGTGTGGCTCTACGACGAGACCGGCTCGTCTCTGTTCGATGCCATCTGCGAGCTGCCGGAGTATTACCTGACGCGCACCGAGATCGCGGTCATGCAGAGGTACGCGACCGAGATGGCGCAGCACATCGGGCGGAACGCGGCCATCATCGAGCTCGGCAGCGGCACGAGCTCGAAGACGCGGCTCTTGCTCGACCGCATCGAGATGCCGGCCACGTACGTGCCGATCGACATCGCGCGCGAGCATCTGCTCGATGCGGCCGCTGCGATCGCCCGCGACTACCCTGAGCTGAACGTCATTCCGGTGTGTGCCGACTTCACGGCGCCATTCGAACTGCCGGAAGCCGTGGCGCGCGCAGCGCGGCGCGTCGTGTACTTTCCCGGCTCGACGATCGGCAACTTCACGACGGACGAGGCGCGCGCCCTCTTGCGCCGCATGCGCGAGATGATCGGGCGCGACGGCGCCGTGTTGATCGGCGTCGATCTGCGCAAAGACCCGCAAATACTGGAACGCGCGTATGACGATCCGGCAGGCGTGACGGCGCAGTTCAACTTGAATGCGCTACGGCACTTGAACCGTACATTGGGCGCCGACTTCGATCCCGACGCGTTCGAGCACGCTGCGGTCTGGGTGGAGGATCAAAGCCGCATCGAAATGCATCTCGTCAGCAAGACAGATCAGCGCGTACACATCGGCGATGCGGAAATAACAATCAGACGCGGCGAGCACATCCGCACCGAATACAGTCACAAGTACACGCTCGAAGGGTTTGCGGAATTGGCTGCGCAGGCGGATTTGCGCGTGGCGCGAGTATGGACGGATCCGGATCGGTTGTTCAGCGTGCAGCTGCTCGCGCCGCGCAGCGTGCAATGAATTAAGTGGCGTGGCCGGCGAGCGCCCCCTCCCCGAGGGCCCAGTGCTCGGCTTCGGCGTGTTTTACTCTAAGAGCTCGCCCGCGCTTCAGCCATAGTGACCGAACGCCCAACGCTGTCCGAAGTCGTAGTCGGGCGCGTCGTCTTCCTCGTCGACGAACCGATCGAGCTCTTCGACGTCCGTGAGCAGCTCGAGGTCCATTTCGTACCACTCGTCGAAGTCCACCTCGTCGACATCGCCGCTCGTGTCCTGGAAGTAGATGACACGGTCCGCGTCGTCGACATTGATGACTTGATAGAGCTCACGGCTGCCTCGGTAAGCATACCAGCGACCTTCTTGCGGAATTAGGTTGTTCATGTCGTCTGCCTCTACAGCGGCGCTCGGCATCTCGACACAACCCACGAGGGTCGGGTACCTGCTGCGACCGCTTGGTTTGATTTTGGTCAGCGTCCGTGACCCTGATGCGTTCGCGTCGGATCGAACCGCCCTTCGTCCGCAGGATCGTCATCGCAGATCAAAGCGTACGCTCGCCTCCTCGCGCCCGCGCTAAGAGCTTTCCGCGAGATCGCTAGGCTGATCCACATGCGTTAGCACAACGTGACGTGGTCTGGGCCCGGTTCCTCGATCGAAACGCTCTCGAGCGTCGAGCGCTCTCGTACGATAAGAAGCAAGAGGCAGGCCAACACGGCCAGGCCTCGCAAAACCTAGGCTGACCCGCGCTGCCGAGGGCCCGAACGCGGCGGCGACCGCCGACCCAGTCAACGTTGTCATGCGAACGTCATCGCAGTTTTCGTGGGTTTCGAGCACCCACAGCGCTGTGGCAGGTGATGAGTTCGTGACCGATTTCTCGCGCACCAGGAGCTGGCTCGGGCAGGCTGGCAGCGTCGCTCGTGGTGCAAAACACGCACTCCGCGCACAAAGATCGAGCGCACGTGGCCGGCCATGCACGGTCTTCGAGCTGCTCCCTGACCCCGCCGGCAAGCGCTCGTGCAGCAAGAAACTGCGATCCGCCCGGCGGGAGCATTCTTCCTTCCGACGCGGATCACGGTTTGACGAAAGTCCCCTTCCCTATACTCCGTTCCCTGAATCTCCCAAGCTTTCACGCGCCATGGAGCTCACCGGAAGCCCTCAAGATCTTGCGCTGCTTCGCAGGTTCTCGCCGCTCGACGGGATGCGGCCCGAGAACCTGGTCGCCTTGGCGCGCAAAACGAGCCGACGCCAAGCGGCGCAATCGCGCCTGCTCTTCACGGAAGGCGACGAGGAAAAGCACACGTACTACCTGCTGAGCGGGACGGTCGATCTGCTGCAAGAAGGCGAGGTCATCGGCACGATCTCCGCCGGCTCGCCCAAGGCGAAGTATCCGCTCGCGCACGTGCTGCCGCGTCCCTACTCCGCGGTGGTGACCTCGCCCCGGGCGGAGTACCTGTTCATCGACAGCGAATTTCTCGACGTCATGGTCACGCTCGACCAGACGGGTGCGTATCACGTCGCGGAGCTGCGCGGCGGCGAAGAGAACGCGCCGGAGCCGGACGATTGGATGACCGCGCTCCTGACGACGAAGGCATTCCACAAGGTGCCGCCCGCAAACATCCAGGCGATCTTCATGCGCTTTCAGCGCGTCGACTATCGCGCGGGCGAAGTCGTCATCAAGCAGGGGGACGTCGGCGATTACTTCTACGTCGTCGTCAAAGGCAAGTGTGCCGTGACGCGCGAGTCGCCGCTCAACAAGGAAGGCGTGAAGCTGGCGGAACTGTCGATGGGCGATACCTTTGGCGAAGAAGCGCTCATCTCCGACGCGAAGCGCAATGCGAGCGTCACGATGCTGACCGACGGCGTGCTGATGCGCCTCGGCAAGGAAGACTTCCGCAGCTTGCTGAACGAGCCGCTCCTTCATTGGGTCGACTACGCGCAGGCGAAGCAGATCATCGCCTCCGGAGGCAAGTGGCTCGACGTGCGGCTGCCTTCTGAGTTCGATCAGTATCACGCCGAGGGCGCGCTCAACATTCCGCTCTACTCGTTGCGCTTGAAGATGAAGTCGCTCGATCGCGAGACGCACTACGTCGTCTGCTGCGATACCGGCCGGCGCAGCTCCGCTTGCGCCTACATCCTGTCCGAGCGCGGCTATCAGGCGAGCGTCTTGAAAGGCGGCCTCGTCGCCACCGAAATCGCCGGAACGAAGTAGCCGCCTCATGATGCGCATCTCTTTCCGACGCAGTGCCACGGTGCTGACGCTTGTCGCACCTCGACACCACACCGGTGCGTGCACGCATCTGCGCGTGCCTCGTGAAGCCGTCACGGTGTTCTCGTGATGGCGCGCACGCCTGCCGATTGCCATGAGCAACGACGCAACGCACTTTAGGGTTTGCCCGCGCTGGCCGATGTAACTCGAAGAACGACCTCGGGGATCGGGATGAGGGCGAAGGGCATTGTGGCGATATTGGCGGGCCAGGCATCGATCGTGGCGATCCTGGCGATCATGCTCGCGCTGGCGCTCGCCAGCACGCCGCTGCTGCGCGAACACAAAGCCACCGTCGAGCACGTCAGCACGGAGCTGGCGGTGGCCAAAGCCGAAGCACTCGCCGAGGCATTGCTGGCCACCGGCGCCGATCGCGCGCATCGCGGCGAAACCTTCATCGCACGCCGCCTGCACGGCGCGCTTGCCTCTTCCACATCCGAAGCATCCCCGCAGAGCTTCGAGCAGCGCGCCATCGCGGCGCTCAAAGCGCAACCTGATCGTCCCTACTTCGAGCTCGTCGAAGAGGCAGAATCGGCGCGCCTGCTCTATGCACGAACCGATCGCGCCGACGGCGTGTTGATCCTGGAAACACCGCTCGCCCGCGAACAAGCCGCCATCGAGCCCCTCGTGGGCGAGCCGCAGCTGTCCGTAAGCACGGTCGCGTTGCTCGTGCTCGCCGTGCTGTGCCTCGGGGCGGTCGGCGTGCGCCATGTGCTGCGCGAGCTCGCGCAGCTACCTGAGCACGAACGGCGCACGACGATCGTCGAAGGGCTCAAGCTCGGCGCTGCGCATGGGCGGCACAATCTGCTACCATGGCTGCTCGCCCTGTGCGGGCTCATCTTCCTGCTCGATCTGGCGGGCAAGCTCGATGCGGCCATCGGCGTCGGTTATCTGATCGCCGTCGCACTGAGCTTGCGGTCGAACAAGCCCTGGCACGTCACCGTCATCGCCAGCGTCGCCGCGCTGCTATTGTGTCTCGCGCCGTTCGTCTCGCCCTATCACGCCAGCTCGTGGGCCGAGCTCGAGAGCCACGCGCTCACGCTGTTTGCGATCTTCGTCATGGGCTTTTTCGGCAGCGCCAACCTGCACAAGTCGCGTGCCGAAGCGCTGGCGCTCGCCGAAGCGATGCGCTCCCGCGACGAAACGGCCGAGCTGCGGGCGGCGCTCGAGCGGGCCGAGGCGGCCGAAGCACAGAATCGCCGCGTGCTCGAACGCATGCGGATGGCGAACGAGTCCGCCGGCATTTCGGTGTTCGAATGGCTCATCGCCGAGGATCTGACTTACGTCGATGCAGGCAGCCCCTTCCTCAAGCGACTCGGCGACGGCAGCAATGTGTTCAAGGGCTCCGAATATGCCGAACGCTTCGTGCATCCCGAAGACCGCGAAGAGTGGCGCAATGTATTCCGGCGCGCGCTCAACGCGCCGCCGGGTCAGGACCTGTTCTCGCATCGCTACCGCGCGCTACTGCCTGGCGGCTCCATTGCCTACATTCAGATGCACGGTCGCGTCTTGCGCGATGCATCCGGTCAGCCGAGCAGCGTGCTGGCCGTCGATTGGGAGGTGACGCGCGAAGAAGAAGCCAAGCTCGAAATCGCTCGCCAAGCGCAGCAGCTGCGCGAAGCGCAGGAGCGGTTCCAACGCGCCGTCTCCGGTACGCAGGATGCGCTGTTCGAGTTCAATCTCGTGACCGGCGAGATGTGGCATTCGCCGCGCTTCATGGAGATGCTGGGCTACGACAGCGAGGAGACCGCGCCGACGAGCGGTCTTGAAAGCCTCGTGCATCCCGAGGATCAGCCGCGCCTTGCGAAAGCGATGATCGATCATCTGCAGAAGGGCACGCCGTACGACATCGAATATCGACTGCGCAAGCGCGACGGCGAATGGCTGTGGGTGCGCTCGCGTGCTGCCGCCGACGGCGGCGAGGACGGCAAGCCGATGTGGCTCGCCGGTTCGATTCACGACATCACCGCCGAACGCGCCGCACGCGAGGCGCTGCTGCGCGCGACGGAAGAAGCGGAGGCTGCAAGCCGCGCGAAGAGCACCTTCCTCGCGACCATGAGCCACGAGATCCGCACGCCGATGAACGGCATCATCGGCATGACGGGTCTGCTGCTCGACACCGACCTCGACCGCGTCCAGCGCGACTACGCCGAGACGATTCGCGCGAGCGCCGATTCGCTTCTGACCATCCTCAACGACATTCTCGACTTCTCGAAGATCGAGGCGGGCAAGCTCGACATCGAACATCTCGAGCTCGACCTGCGCGCGAACGTCGACGACGTTGCCTCGATCATGGCCTTCCAGGCCGCCGCCAAAGGACTCGAGCTCATCGTCAACGTGCGGCCCGAAGTGCCCGAGCGCGTACTCGGCGATCCGCAGCGCATCCGTCAGTGCCTGCTCAACCTCGTGGGCAATGCCATCAAGTTCACCGAGCGCGGCGAAGTCGTGGTCGAAGTGTGCGCGCTCGGCTGCCAGAACGGACGCACGCTCGTGCACTTCGAAGTGCGCGACACGGGCATCGGCATCGCCAAGGAAGCGCTCGACAAGCTCTTCCAGCCGTTCACGCAGGCGGACTCCTCGACCACGCGGCGCTTCGGCGGCACGGGCCTCGGACTTTCCATCGTGCGCAAGCTCGTCAACATGATGGGCGGTCAATGCGGCGCCGAAAGCGAGCTTGATGTCGGTTCGACGTTCTGGTTCACGCTACCGCTCGAAGCGACGCTGGCGACGCCCGAGAACAGCGAACGCAGCGCCGTGCTCAACGGGCGTCGCGTGCTGCTCGTCGACGACAACGAAACCAATCGACGCGTGCTCGCGAGCCAGATGGCGTACGAAGGCTGCGAAGTCGTAGCGGTCGCGAGCGCACAGCAGGCGCTCGAGACCTTGCGCGCGCCCGGCCAGGCGCCGTTCGACGTGGTCCTGCTCGACTATCAAATGCCCGACATGGACGGCGCCACGCTCGGCGAAACCATCGTGCAGGCGCCGGACATTCCGCCGACACGTTTGATGCTGCTCACTTCGCTCGATCGCGCGGGCGACACGCAACGCTATGCCGAGATCGGCTTCGCTGCGTATCTGACCAAGCCAGTGCGCACGCGCGAGCTCATCGATTGCCTGCACCGCGCGCTGTCGCACGACGCGCAGGATTGGCACATGCACAGTCAGCCGATCATCACGCGCGGCATGCTCATTGCGACCGAGACGAAACGCTGCTACTCGGGACGCGTGCTCCTCGTCGAAGACAACGAGATCAATCAGCGCGTCGCACAGCGCTTCCTCGAACGGCTCGGTTGCGACGTCGACGTCGTGGGCGACGGTGCGCGCGCGGTCGAAGCCTACGAGCCCGGACGCTATGCCCTCGTTCTGATGGACATGCAGATGCCGGTGATGGACGGCATCGAGGCGACGCGGCGCATTCGCGCGCTCGAAGGGGACGGTCCGCGCACGCCGATCGTTGCCCTGACGGCCAATGCCATGATGGGCACGCTCGAGCGCTGTCTCGATGCGGGCATGGACGATTATTTGACCAAACCACTCGACATTTCACGCCTACAAAACGTATTGGATCGCTTTATGGGTAACGCAACCAACCGAAGCTCGAAGGACTCGCAGGGCGTGATGCGCGCTGCGACAGCAGACGTGGCCGTCCGCGCGCGGCTCAAAGAAGTGGCCGGGGACGACGTCGAGTTCATGGCCGAGCTGATCGAAGCCTTCCTCCAAAGCGGCGCCGAAACGCTCGAGGAGCTCGATGCCGCGCTCGCCGCCGGCAATACCGACGGGATCGCGCGCGCGGCCCACAAGCTCAAGGGCGCCTGCGCGAACTTGCGGATCGATGGGCTGGCGCAAATGACGTTCGAGCTCGAAGAGCGCGCTCGGGAAGGTCAAACGGCCGATTGGGCCGCCGAAATCGAGCGCATCAAGACCGAGTACCAGCGGGTGAGCGATGCGCTGCAAGGCGAGCTGGCCTTGCTGCAGATGGAGCAGCGCGCCGTCGGTTGAGCGAATGCTCAGGCCGCGGGCGAAACAGGACCGGCCAGCCGCGAAACGTTGACGACCGCGCGGGGCGGCTACTTCGGCTCTTTCTCCACGTAGCCTGCGGGCTTTTCCGAACCGCCGCCGAAGAAGAACTTCTCCATCTCGGCGACCAGGAACTTGCGCGCCTTGGGATCGATCGGCGTCAAACGATATTCGTTGATCAGCATCGTCTGATGCCGCAGCCAGCGCTGCCAGCCTTCCTTCGAGACGTTCTCGTAGATGCGCTGGCCGAGCTCGCCGGGATACGGTGCGTAGTCGAGACCTTCGGCCTCGGTGCCCAAGACCACACAATGAACCGTTCGCGGCATGTCAACTTCTCCTTTCAAGACCTTCCGGCTGTACGTACGCACCGGCGCGCCGATGGATCCGCGCTGTCGTTTACGCGAGCTCGATGGGCGCGGGGCCCGCGAGCTGCATGAGATCGACGACGGGCTTGGCCAAACCGATTTTCGCCGGCTCGGCCGGGTTGTACCAGAGCCCGCCCGACTCGGCGACGCCCGGTTGCGGCTCGAACGCACGCACGATGAGCGGATGCAGCGTCAGGTCGTAATGCGTGAACGCATGCGAATACGGCGGCAGCGCCTGCGACTCCGCGCGCGCCGTACCGATCCGCGCAAGATAAGCGTGCGCCTCCTCCACCGTCTCGAATTGCGGGAATGTCCACAAGCCGCCCCAGATACCGCGCGGCGGCCGCTGCTCCAGCCACACGGCGCCGTCTGCGCGCACGACGATCAACGCGTGAGCGGTGCGATGCGGCCGTTGCCGTTTCGGGCGCGGCGTCGGCAAAGCTTCCTGACGCCCTTCGCGATACGCAACACACGTATCGCGTAGCGGACACGCCATGCAGAGCGGCCGCGAGCGCACGCAAAGCATCGCACCCAAGTCCATGATGGCCTGCGTGTAGTGCGCAACGCGCTCGGCAGGCGTGCATCGATCGGCAAGCGCCCACAGCTCGGCTTCCACCTGCTTGTCGCCGGGATAGCCTTCCACGCCGAAATGGCGCGCCAGCACGCGCTTGGCGTTGCCGTCGAGAATCGGATATCGGGCGGATTGCGAGAGCGCCAGGATCGCGCCCGCCGTCGAGCGACCGATGCCGGGCAATGCCTGCATCGCCTCGAGCGTGCGCGGGAAGTGGCCGTGGTGCTCCGTCACGATGATGCGCGCCGTGCGATGCAGATTGCGGGCGCGCGCGTAGTAACCGAGCCCGGTCCATAGGTGCAATACCTCGTCGATGGGCGCAGCTGCGAGCGCATGCACGTCTGGAAAGCGCGCCATGAACCGCTCATAGAACGGAATCACCGTCGCCACTTGCGTCTGCTGCAGCATGATCTCCGAGACCCATACGCGATACGGCGTCGGGTCCTTCTGCCACGGCAAATCCTTACGTCCGGCGGAATCGAACCAGGCCAAGAGGCGTTGCGCGATGGGAGACGACGAAGACATGCCCGGTAGTGTAGTGGAAGCGTGGCAGCGCCGCTCACGGCTGCGCGCGGGCTTCGACGCTGCGAAACAAAGAAAGCGTGGCGTCTTCGAGCGTACGCAGGAGCCAGCGCCGTCCGCCGACCGACGGCACCCAGAATCCGGGCACGATTCGTGCGCGGTAGTGGATGCGCGTGCGTGCGTCACCGATCGGCTCGAGCGTCGTCGAGGTCTCGCCGAACCGCACGTCGCTCTGCGCCGGATCGGCGAGCGCGTTCAAGGTAAGCGGTGCTTCCGTGACGGTTTCGACCCGCCGCACGGTGCGGCAGAACGGTCCTAAACAGACGCGCAGCCGAGTTTCGAGCAGCACGGTGTCGCTCGACGGCCGCGCGAGAACGCGCGCCGACAAGATGCGTGCATCGAGCGCAGGATAGGCCTCGTAGTCGCGCAGCACTGCCTCGACGGCCTGCGTCGGCGCATCGAGCGTGACGACGAGCGTGCAGCGATACTGCTTGTCAGCGTACGCGCCCTCGATACGCTCGACTTCGAACGCGTGCGCGCCCGGTGCGAGCGCCGCCATCAGCGGCGCCACCGCAGCGAGCGCCAGGAGGAGCAGACAACGTGGCATGCGTCAGGCGCCGATGTCGCAACGACATCGTTGCGTGACGCAACGCCTCAGCGGCCGAAGAGATCCTTGAGCTTGTCGCCCAGCTTCTCCTTCACCTTCTCTTCGATCTTCTGCCGCTCTTCCTGCACGCGCTCTTTGACCTTCTCTTTCACGTAGCCCTGGATGTCGGGGCGGACCTTCGGATCCGTGAGCGCACCGGTGACCGTCACGGGAATCTGCGCATCGACGAGCTCCTGCATCTGCTCGGCGTCCGCGCCTTCGGGCGGAATCTTGAGCACCGTCGCGATCAAGCGGTAATCGAGCGTCTCATTGGGCAGATCGACGCTGCCCTTGCCCGTCACCTTGAGATATTGCATCGCGACGTTGAGGTCGTTGTTCGTCAACACGCCGTCTTTCATCGTGCCGGTGCCGGTCAAGGCAGTGAACGGCGTGCGCGCCGGACCCGTGCGCTCCGGAATCGGCTGCTGACGCAAGACGGCCCGCGCGCGACGGATTTCGTACCAGAGATCCGCGCCTTCGAGCGCACCGTCCGTGACGTTGAAATCGAGCGTGCCGTTCAGCGTGCGCATGATGTCGTCCGTGGTCCGCCCGACGCCCGTGAGCTTGAGATTGAGGTTGCCCTTGCCCGAGACGCGGTTCGTATCGAAGAAATCCTTGAAGAGCGGCGCGAAGTCGACGCCGCTCACGTGCTCATCGAGCGAGATGCGTGCGGCTTGTCCCGTCGCATCGATCGAGATGTCGCCGCGATACGTGCCGCCGTACATCGACGCTTCCGACGGATGGAACCGCACCTTCCCGTCGCGCGCGTTGATGCCGAGCTTGAGCTTGGAGAAGGTCATGCCGGCGAAGATCGCCTCGCCGACCGTGAGCTGACCGCGCGCATTGAGTTCGCGCAGCAGGTCCACCGGAATCTCGGTCGGACCTTCCTCGCCCTTGTTGGCCTCGTCTTCGAGCGGCGGCGAGAGATAACGATCCGCGTCGATGCGATCGATATTGAGATCGAATCGCAGCGCCATCGCGTCGAAATCGGCGATGCCGAACATGCCCTTGGCCGTCGTCTCGTCGAGCTGCATGACGATGTCGGCCAGCTCGACCGAGGACTTGGTGAGCGCGACATTGCTCGCGAAGCTGAAGCGGCCGAACACCTTGGGGTCGGCCGTCTCGGGCAACTCGACACCGACCTTCGGCAACCACTCGCGCAAGGACAGCGGCTCGAGCGAGAGCGGTCCGCGCAGCCGCGGCGCATCCAGAATCTCCTCGCCCGTCAGCGCGCCGCTGAGGCGTGCACCGGCGACATTCAGCTCGAGCTTGGCGAGCTCCAGGGTCTGGGCGGCCAGATTTGCGTTGAAGTCCGCCGCGTTGAGCGTCACCGGCACGCCGGCAGCGGGCAGACCCTCGCCTTTCCACGTCGTCGTGACATTCAAGTCCGTCAAGCGATAGAGCTCTTTGGCGACATCGGCTTCGAGCGCCTGCGCACGCACTGCGACCGGAACGCCTTCCATCGGATAGTCTTGCCCCGTCAGCGTCACGTCGATCTTGGGCTCGGCCAACCGATGCGCATTGCGATCGAGATCGGCCGTCACTCGCCCACTCAGCTGCACGCGCGCCGCGAGCTCAGGCCCTTGGTCGAAGACGAAATCCGTTTCGATGTCGAACGGCTTACCCGACTCGAGCCGCCCAGTCTTGAGATTGAAATCGCGAATCGTCTGGCGCGATTTCTCTTGGCGGTTCTCGATGAGAATGGATGCATCGCGCACGTCGAGCCCGGCGATCGTCGGCCATTCGCCCGGCGCCGAGTCGGTCGACTCGGCCGTTTCGCTGTCTGCGCCGCCGAGATCCGACCAGTTGGTGCGCCCCTGTTCGTCCGTGATGAGCCGCACGCGCGCGCCGACGAGACGCACCTCGCCGATCTCGATCCGCCCGCGCAAGAGCGGCCACAACCGTGCGCCGACGCGTGCTTCCTGAATCGAGACGAAGGGCTCGTCGCCGAACCCGGGCGCATCGCCGAGGCTGGCGGGCCCCAGCTCGAGCGCGATCCACGGGAACACCGACAGCTTGAGATCGCCGGACAGCGTGAGCTCGCGGCCGGTCTGGCGTTCGACCAGCTCTTCGATGTCGTCGCGGAAATCGTTCGGATCGACCAGGAGCAGCACGAGCAGCAGCCCCACGATCACGAGCGCGATCAGGCCGCCCACGACATATCCCGCAATCTTCAATCCACGCATCGCTTTATCCTCGAGCAAAAGTTCACGCCGTCGACCGTGACCTCGTTCACAGTCGAGTTTATCAGGCCGTCTGCCGCAGCCTGCTCGACCGTCCGACGCACTCAGGCAATCCCCGAATCTGCTGCACAGCCGAACGCCGTCCTTGTCCGTCGAGCGCCTTAATGATGAGGTGCGTCCCCCGAGTCAACTTTGGCAGAGCGATCTTGTGACCGCGACTGTGTTTCTCACGCATGCCCTGAGCGTTGCGCTTGGCGCTCTGCTCGTGTGGTCGTGGCTGCGTCTCACCTCCAACCGAACGGCGCATCGCACCCACCGGCCGTTCGGCGCAGCCGACTTGGAGCCACGATCCCCCGCCGAAGAGCGCGCCTTGCGTGACCGGCTCGAACTCGCCACCAAGACTGCCGCGATCGGCGTCTGGGACATCGACCTTAGTACCGGCAAGGCCCACACCGACGCGCTCACGCGCCAGTTGCTCGGCATCGAAGGTGAGGTCGACAAACCGTTCACCTTCGTGCATCCGGAGGACTATCCGCGCGTCAAGGAGACGGTGCAGAAGGCGTTCGAGAACGCCCAGGACGACATCGTCTCCTTGCGCTATCGCATCGTGCGCCCGAACGGCGAAGTTCGCCACGTGCAGTCGCACCTGCGCGTGCTGCGTGACGAGCAGGCACGCGAGCAGCAATTGCTGGGCGTCACCTGGGACATCACGGCCGAAGTAGAGCACGCAGAACAGCTCGCGCAACAGGCGACGCACGTGCGCACGTTGCTCGATCGGCTCTCCGTCGCCACCCAGGCGGCCGGCGTCGCGCCGTGGGAATACGACCTCGATGCGCGGCAGTTCGTGTGGTTCGAGAATCACGCGAAGATCCTGCCCGACGTGCCGGCGGAACAGTTCGATCGAGTGCTGCGCACGTCGATCGAACCGGAGGACTTCGCCAAGCTGCGCGAGGTGCTGCGTACGGCGCTCAGCAGCGGCGCACAGACCTTCTCGCATCGCTTTCGCTTGCGCCTTCCCGACGACAGCATCCGCCACATGCACAGCTACGCGCGCATCGTGCGCGATGAGCAGGGCCGGGCGCGCACGTTGCTCGGCGCGACGACCGATGTCACCCATGAAGTCGAAGCGAACGAACGGCTCATCCGCCAAGCGGAGCACGAGCGCATGCTGCTCGAGCGGCTCAGCATCGCCACCAAGGCCGCTGGGATCAGCAGCTGGGAGATCGATCTCGAACGCGATGTGTTCCTCTGGTTCGAGAACCCGAGCAAGGACTTCTTGGAATTCGCCGCGCGGTCCGGCCTGTCTTTGAACGCATTCAGAGAACACATCCATCCGGAAGACCGGCACCTGCTCACCCGCGAGCTGCAAGCGGCGCTTGCCGAACAGCGCGATCAGATTTCGCTGCGCCACCGCGTGTATTCATCGAACGGTACGCTGCATTACCTGCAGAGCTACGGCCGCCTGCTGCCGGCCGAAGACGGGCGCATCACGCGCATCCTCGGCGTCAGCTGGGACGTCACGGCAGAGGTCGAAGCGGCCAAACGCTTCGAGCGTGCGGTCAACGGCACGCAGGACGGACTTTGGGAAATCGAAGCCGACGGCACGGCGTGGTGCTCGCCGCGCGTGGCGCAGCTGCTCGGCTACGCGCCGAGCGCACTGCCGAGCAATACGAATTTCCTGCGCGACTTCTTGCACCCGGACGATGAGCCGGTGGTCGCTGCGGCGTTCCAATCGCACTTGCAGCACGGCACGCCGTATGACGTCGAGGTGCGTCTGCGCACGCGCAACGGCGATTACCGCTGGTATCGTGCGCGCGCGACCGCCGAGCTCGACGAGCACGGCCGCTCGCGCCGCCTGTCGGGCTCGATCCAGGATGTCACCGAGGCGCGTGCGGCGCGCGAAGCGCTGCAGCGTGCAACCGAGGCAGCCGAAGCGGCCAACCGCGCCAAGAGCCAGTTCCTCGCGAACGTCAGCCACGAGATCCGCACGCCGATGAACGGCATCATCGGCATGACGGGCCTGCTGCTCGAAACTGAGCTCGATCGCACCCAGCGCGATTACGCCGAGACGATTCGGGCGAGCGCCGATTCGCTGCTCACCGTCATCAACGACATCCTCGACTTCTCCAAGATCGAAGCGGGCAAGCTCGACATCGAAACCGTCGACTTCGATCTGCACGATGCCGTCGAAGACGTCGCCGGCCTGATGGCGCTGCAAGCCGCCGAGAAGCAGCTCGAGCTCGTCGTCAACGTACACCCGGAAGTGCCGCGGCGCGTGGCCAGCGATCCGCAGCGGCTGCGCCAATGCCTGCTCAACCTGGTGGGCAACGCAATCAAGTTCACGCACGTCGGCGAAGTCGTCATCGAAGTGCGCACGGTCGCGGAAGAGGATCGCCGCGTGGTCACGCGCTTCGAAGTGCGCGATACCGGCATCGGCATCGCGCCCGAGACGCTGAGCACGCTGTTCCGTCCGTTCGTGCAGGCCGATGCGTCGACGACGCGCCATTTCGGCGGCACGGGACTTGGGCTTTCGATCGTGCGCCGCCTCGTCGAGATGATGGGCGGACAGGTCGGCGCCCAAAGCGAGCCCGGCAAAGGCTCGCGCTTCTGGTTCACGCTGCCGCTCCAAGTGATCGCCGAGCCGGCGCGCTCGAGCGAACCCGATCTGTCGCGTCTCGGCCGGCGCCTGCTCGTCGTCGACGACAACGAAACGAACCGGCGCGTGATCGCAGGCCAGCTCATGCATGCGGGCTACGAAGTCTCGCTCGCAAGTCACGGTCTCGAAGCGCTCGCGCTCATGCGCCAGGCGATCGTCGACGGCTATCCGTTCGAGGCGGTGCTGGTCGACTATCGCATGCGCGACATGGACGGTGCGACGCTCGGCGAGCGCATCAACTCCGATCCGCAAACGGCACGCTCGCGACTCATCATGTTGACCTCGGTCGACGAACATGGCGCGGTCCAACGCTTTGCCGCGCTCGGCTTCGCCGCCTATCTGACCAAGCCGCTGCGCTCGCGCGAGCTACTCGAATGCGTGGATCGCGTGCTCGCGTGCGAGGCGAAGGAATGGCATCTGCAAAGCCAGCCGATCGTCACGCGCGGACGCCTCGCCGCAACGGAACGGCCGACCGAGGTCCGCGGCCGCGTACTGCTCGTCGAGGACAACGCCGTCAATCAAAAGGTGGTGGTGCGCTTGCTCGAGCGCATGGGCTGCAGCGTGCGCGTTGCCGACAACGGCGCCGAGGCGGTCAAGGCCTTCGCGGAAAGTCCGTTCGACCTCGTGCTCATGGACCTGCAGATGCCCGTCATGGATGGCCTGACTGCAACGCGCGAAATTCGTAAGCTCGAAGGCGCCGGCAAACAAACGCCGATCGTCGCCTTGACCGCCAATGCCATGACCGGTCAGCTCGAACGCTGTCTCGAAGCGGGCATGAACGCCTTCTTGTCCAAGCCGATCGAGCTTGCGCGTCTGCGCGAAACCTTGGAACGCTATGGCGTCGGCGCAAGCCGCGCCGAAGGAGTGGTCATGGACACCGACGAGAAAACCGTCTCCCCGGTCAACCTTGCTCGCTTCAACATGCTGACGGCCGGCGACGTCGAGTTCGCGCACGAGCTCATGACAACGTTCGTCTCGAGCACGGAGCAGGTGCTGGCCGAAATCGACGCCGCCTTCGGCGCCTTCGATCGCACGGCGCTGAGCCGTGCTGCCCACAAGCTCAAGGGCGCAAGCGCCAATATTCACGCCGAGCACTTGGCATCCCTTGCGCTCACGCTCGAAACCCAGGCCGCTCAGCTCGATCAGCCCCGCCTCAAGGAGCTCATCGAAGGACTGCGTCAGGAGTTCGGGCGCGTCACGGAGTGTCTGCGGGAACAAATTCCGCCGCTTCCGTCTAAGGTCGCAGGCTGACGCCGGCGCGGCGGGCCGATAGACAACGACGTAGCCGCCGCAGCCCCACAGACGGATTCGTCGAAATGTGTGTGTTGCACACTTTGCGCGGGACGGCGCAACAGTTACGATGGTTACCGCATGGCCGAGCTCGCACCCTCTTTGGAATGGCGAATCCTACTCGTCGACGATGAGCCGACGCAGCGCCTCATCATGGCCCGGCTCCTCAAGCGTGCGGGCTACGACGTCGACACAGCGAGTAATGGCAAGGAAGCGCTGGAGAAGATCGCGGGCGGCGATTTTCAGCTCATGATCACCGATTGGGAGATGCCCGAGATGGACGGCATCGCCCTCTGCAGCGCACTGCGCGCCTCCCAGACCAAGGGCTACATCTACACCATCCTGCTCACGGCGCGCGATGCGGTCGAACACGTCGTAGCGGGCCTGCAGGCCGGCGCGGACGACTACCTCACCAAACCCGTGATCGAGCCGGAGCTGATTGCCCGACTCAACACCGGCAAGCGGATCGTTACGCTCGAGCGTTCGCTCAGGAAAGCCAACGAAGAGAATCGGCGCCTGTCGATCACCGACCCGCTGACGGGCGTTTACAACCGTCGTTGCCTGATGGAGCAGCTGCCGCGCGAGCTCGACCGCGGCGGGCGTTACGAGCGCCATCTTTCGGTCATCATGTGCGACGTCGATCACTTCAAGCAGATCAACGACACGCACGGACACCTCATCGGCGATGAAGCGCTCAAGTGGTTCGTCACGCGGCTGAACGAAAAGCTGCGTGCGGCGGACTGGGTCGCGCGCTACGGCGGCGAAGAATTCGTGATCGTGCTGCCCGAAACGTCCGTGGAGAACGCCGCCCGCGTCGCCGAGAACCTGCGTCAGGAGATCAATCGCGTGCCGTTCGTGGCCGACGGCGTGACCTTCCCCGTGAGCGCGAGCTTCGGTGTCTCCGGTTGGCGCGGACCGGTGCCGATAGGCGTGACGGTCGATGCGCTCATGGCCAAGTGCGACGCCGCTGTCTACGCGAGCAAGTCTGCGGGCCGCAACCGCGTCACTGTCGAGCCGATGGATTGATTCGCTGGCCATAACGCCAGCGCGCCGCTGACGCGCGGCGCGCGGCGTTGCTTCACTTCTTACAAAGATCGATCGTGCCGTTCAGCGTCTTCAGGCGCACGCGGGCCGATCCGTTCCCTTCCTTGAACCGCAAGGCAGAGCCCGGCGCGAAGTCGTTGGTCCGTCGCGGCTTCGGACCAAAGCAGTTGTGAATCAAGCCATTGAAGGTCTCGATGTCGAACTCGGCATCGACCGGTTCGCGCAGATCCATGCGGATCGTGCCGTTGATCGCCTCGGCCTCCACGCGCGCACGCTGTTCGAGCGCGCTGTTGAACCGTATGTCGCCGTTTGTCGTCTTGAGCCGCGCGCGCTCATAGCTGCCGCCCTCCACGCGCATCGAGCCGGTGACGTTGCTCAGGTCTACTTCGCCGCCGACGTCCTTGATCTGGATCGTCCCGTTCACGGTCGTCACCCGCACCGACGTCGGACCTGACCCGCGTACCTCGACCGAGCCGCTCACGCTCCTCGCCTGCAGGTCCTCTTGCGCGATCTGCGTGCGGATATTGCCGCTCACGGATTGCAAATCCTGTTCGCCCTGCACGCCTTCGATCGTCTGGGAAGCGCTCACCGTATTGATCAGAACGTCGCTGCGCTGAGGCACGCGCACCTTGAGCGACGCCTCGCCGGCATCGCGCCCGGACGTCGATTTGACGCGGATCTCGACCCGGTCGCCGTGCCGCGCGAAGACGACATCGTCGACGCGCGCATCGGTCTGCGCGACGAGCGCGACCTGCGGCCGATCCCACCCGCTCACCTCTACCGTACCCGCGACATTGACGATTTCGACCTTACCGTTCGGCGCCGCATCGATCGTCCGTTCGATCGTCGCGCCGACGGCCGTCTGCGCGAAGCAGAACGCGGTCAATGCATATCCAAACCACTTCATAACTCAACCCTCGATGGCTGGGCCGATGGCGACAGCGCGACATCGGTCAGCAATTGCAGTTCGCTTTGATAAGTAGACAGGAGCAGCTCTTGCAGCAGCGGATCGGCCGGATACTGTGCCAGCGTGTCGGCGATCTCGCGCGAGGCCGCACGAATGTCCGCCAGATTGCGCTCGACCTTTTCGCGCGCCGCAGGCGGCAGCGTCTTGAGCCGCAGCTCGAACGCTGCATCGAGCTGCACCCGCGCTCTCAGATATTCGTCGTCCAAGCGATAGCCGCCGAAGCTCGCCGGCGTCGCGACGGCTTGCGGCGACATTACGCTCTCATCGCTCTGCCGCTCGACCACGAGCGGCGGCTCTTCGTGCCGCACGACGAGCATCGTGACCGTCAATGTGGTGCCCACGACCAGCAATAGCGCCGCGGCGAGCTGATACCAGCGCCATCCCGGACGGTGCGCGCCGCGCCGTTCGTTACGCTCGTGCGTGAGCTGCGCATCGATCGCGGGCCACAGATCGCGTTCCGGTGCGATCGCCTGCGGCAGCTTCGCCAGCATTTCATCGAGCGGATCTCGCTTAGGGTCGCTCATGACTCTACCTCCGGCAGCCCCAGCAGTTGACGCAACAACTTGCGTCCCCGGTGGACTTGGGCCTTGCAGGTTCCGACGGCAATGCCGAGCATGTCCGCCACTTCTTCGTGGCTATAGCCATAGATCGCCTGCAGCACGATCGCATGGCGGGCGCCCTCGGGCAGCGACTGCAGCGCGCGCTCGACATCCATGACGTCGGCCGCATCGACATGGCTTTCCTCGCGCACCGCTTGGTCGAACTGCGTGACCTCCTCTTCGTCCGATTCGCTGCGCGTACCGTGATTGCGGGCGTGCGATAGCACTTCGTTGACGGCGATGCGATGCAGCCATGTGCCGAACGAGCTGCGTCCTTCGAACTTCGCGAGATTCCGCCATGCCCGTACGAATGTCTGCTGCACGCAATCCTCCGCCACATCCGCTCGCCGACTCATCCGCAGACACAGGCCGTACACGCGGGCGCTGTGTATGCGATAGAGCCGCTCGAAAGCACGCCGGTCCCCGCGCTTGGCGGCGGCCACGAGCACATCGTCCACCGAGGCGCACGCCTCGGCGCTCGCGACCGACTCGCTCATGTCCATGGTGAGAAGCACGGTTGCCTCGTTCGATTCGAATGGGCTCTGTCCACTTGGATGCGGGGGCAGGCCGGAGAGTTTAAATGGCAGGGTGTCGGGAAGCGGCCGGGGGGTCGCCACGTCGAGGCCAGGACGCTAGCACATCAAGGACGCTGCGTTCGCAGCTGCGAGGCAGCGTGGCGGAAAGGAGGACGCCAGCTCGTCAGGGAGGCACTTGCGGCAGGGAAGACGCTATCGCGTCAAGGTCGCCTTCTGGAAAGAGCCCAGCGCCCAACGTGTCTTCAGGCGCTAGGCTCTAGGCTCGAGCCTCATGCCCCATTCCACTCCCTCACCCGCTGCGCAAGCGCATCGCCGGACATCGGCCGGCCGATGAAATAGCCCTGCGCGCGGTCGCATCCGACGCTGTCGAGGAAGTCGAGAATCTCCTGCGACTCGACGCCTTCGGCACAGGCGGTCAAGCGCAGCTTGTGGGCGAGGAGCACCATGGTCTCGACCATCGTGCGGGCGTCCTCGTGCGTCAGCACGTCGCGCACGAACGAGATGTCGATCTTCAGCTCGCTGAACGGCATCAGATAAAGCTGCTTGAGCGAGGAATAGCCAGTGCCGAAATCGTCGATCGAGAGCCCGAAATTCTTCACGCGCATGCGCGTGAGCACGTCCATGGTGGTGCCGGGATCGGACATGGCCGCGGTTTCGGTCACCTCGAAGATGATTCGCCGCGCGTCCGCTCCGACCTGCGCAGCCATACGCGCAACGTGGTCGGGGAAGGCGAGATCGTTGAGCAATTGGGGCGAGAGATTGATCGCGACCGAAAGCTTGAGCCCGGCCGCCTCCCAAGCGCGGCTCTGGCGCAAGGCAATCTCGATCACTTGCTCCGTGAGGCGCCGAATGAGCCCGTGCTTCTCGGCGATACCGATGAACTGCAAGGGCGAGACCGGCCCGAGCGTCGCATGTTCCCAACGCGCGAGCGCTTCGACGCCTTGGATGACCCAACGCCCCGGCGCAACGCGCGTTGCCTTGGGTTGATAGGCGACGCGAATCTCGCGCCGATCGAGCGCGGCGGCGAGCAGTTGCGGCGTGAGCGGCGTCTCGCCGCGTAAGCATTGACGCAGCGTGGCCTCGAGCTCGGCGAGCAGAATGGGCTTTTGCAATGCGCCCAGCATATTGAGTCCCTGCGAGCGCCCGAGCTGCTGCGCCGTGGCGAGCACGCGCTGGTCCATGCCGCTTGCCACCAACACCTGTGCCTTGCTGCCGCGTTCGCCGAGAAAACGCAGCAGCTCGATGCCGTCGGAACCCGGCATCTGCAAATCGAGCACCACGACCGTCGGCTGAAACTCTTCGACCGCCCGCCGGAACGCGTCGGGCTCGGTCACCGCCACGGCATCGAAGCCCATGCAGCGCGCTGCCTCGGAGATGAACTCGCAGAGGTCGGGCTGGTCGTCGATGACGAGCAGCTTGTTATCGCAATCAGGCAACACGCGCCTCCCGATCCAGCACGTAACGAATGCGCATCGCAAGCTCCTCGTTGCGATACGGCTTGTTGATCACCTCGGTCGACGACAGACCGGAGGTGCTCGCGAGCACCGCGCTATCCGCATAGCCTGTCGTAAACAGCACTTCGATGGTGGGACGCAGTTCTCGCGCCTGCTTTGCGAGGGCGGGTCCGAGCATGCCGCCCGGCATCATGACGTCGGTGAAGAGCAGATCGATCTGCTCCGGCCCGCCGAGGACACGCAGCGCCGCCGCGGCATTCGGCGCCTGCAGCACGCGATAGCCGAGCTGCGTCAAAGCGGTGACGACGGTTTCGCGCAGGTCTGCATCGTCTTCCACCACGAGGATCGTCTCCGACCCGCCGGGCACCGCCTTCGAGACGATCGTGTCCTCGCGCTCGGCCTGTGCCTCGCGCGTGCGGGGCAAGTAGATCTTCACCGTCGTGCCGTAGCCGACGCGGCTTTCGATCGTCGCAAGCCCGCCCGACTGCTCGGCAAAGCTGTGGACCATCGCAAGGCCGAGCCCGCTGCCACGGCCCGACTCCTTGGTGGTGAAGAACGGCTCGAACACCCGTTGCAGGATCTCGGGCTCGATACCGCAGCCCGTATCGGTGACGCTCACGCAGACGTACTCGCCCGGCTCGATCTGCGGATGCTGCGAACAGAAGGCCGCATCGAGCACGACGTTCTGCGTGCGCACGGTCAAGCGACCGCCCTGCGGCATGGCATCGCGCGCATTGATCGCCAAGTTCAAGATGGCGTTCTCGAACTGGCCGGCATCGACGCGCGTGTTCCACAGATCCGGCGTCTGCACCATACGCACCTCGATCGAATCGCCGAGGCTGCGCTGCATGAGGTCGGTCAGGCCCGTCAGCTGCTTGTTCAAGTCGACCACGGTCGGGTCGAGGATCTGCCGGCGTGCAAACGCGAGCAGGCGCTTGGTGAGATCGGCGCCGCGCGCCGCGGCGCGCATGGCGGTGTGCACTTTGCGCGCAAGGCCGGGGTTGTCGGCGATGGAGCGCTCGATCAGCTGCAAGTTGCCGATCACGACACCGAGCAGATTGTTGAAGTCGTGCGCGATGCCGCCCGTCAGCTGACCGATGGCCTCCATCTTCTGCGCCTGCAGCAAGCGCGACTCGAGGCGCTTGAGCTCGGTCAAGTCGTAGACGATCGAGAAAAAGCCGATCACCTCGCCATTCGGCCCGACCTGCGGCACGAGGTGGTTCTGCCATTCGCGCATGCGGCCGTTGCGCACGCCCGATTGCGTGACGAGCACGGATTCGCCGCGCAGCACCGCTGCGATCTGCGGTCCGATCGCCATCCAGGAATCGGTGGCGGCGACATCGCGCAAGTGCCGGCCGACGATCTGCTCGCGCGGACGCTCGAACCATTCCTCGAGAGCACGGTTGGCGTAGGTGATGACCATCTTCGAGTCGATGTACGTCACCGGCGTGGGCACGGCATTCAACGTGAGCTCGAAGAAATCGCGCGTCTCGCGCAGCTGCCGCTCGGCTACGGCAAGGTCGGTGATGTCCTGCATCGTGCCGTGCAGACGCACGGTGCGACCGTCGCGCCGTTCGGCCTGCACGATGACGCGCACGTAGAGCTGTCGACCGCGCGCGCTCGTGAGCCGCACCTGCATGTCGGTCGCAGCACCGGTGTCGATCGCCTTCTTGACCGCGGCGCGCATGCGCGCCTGATCGTCCGGGTGCAGCCGCGCGAACAAATCCTGCTCGCTGAGCGGCGTGCTGGCCGGCAGCTCATGCATCGCATAGAGCGCTTCCGTCCAATGCATCCGCTTGTTGTCGAGATCGAACTCCCAACCGCCGATCTTGGCGGTCGCCTGCATGTCGCGCAGCAGGTTGTCGAGACGCACGCGGTCGGTGACGTCGCGGAAGACGAGCACGGTGCCGACGGTGACGCCTTGCTCGATGACCGGCACGATCTTGTACTGCACCGGTCGATACTGCCCGTCCTTGCGACAAAGCAGCGCGCCCACGCCGCGCATGATGTCGGTCGTGTAGCGCACGCGGCGCACGGCGTCGCCTTCGAGCTGATCGTTGATGAGCACCTTGTAATCGAGGCCGACGAGCTCATCCGCCTCATAGCCGAGCATCTTGCCGGCAGCCGGGTTGGCATATCGCACGTTCCCGACATGGTCGAGCTCGAGCACACCCTCGCCCGAGCCCTCGACCACGGCGTGATTGCGGCGATTCTCTGCCAGCAACGACTGTTGTGTACGCTCGGCCCGCTCCCGTTCACGGCGCACGATCAAGAATGCGCCTATGCCCGCGAGCAGCGCGCCCGCGAGCAGACCGACGAGGAGCGGGAGCCAGAGCAGCCCTTGCGACCCTGTCATGCGCTCGTTACCGACAATCCCTTATCGTCGATTGGGGTCGCGGCCAGCATACCAATTCACTGCGTACTGCATGAGCTGTGCAGAGGTCCGCAGCGAGAGCTTGCGCTTGATGCGCTGACGATGCGATTCGACCGTCTTGACGCTCAGGTTGAGCGCTTCGGCCGTCTGCCGCGTCGAGAGGCCCTTGCCGATCATGTGCAGCACCTGCAGCTCGCGGTTCGTGAGGCTGTCGACCGGGTTCGACGAAATGTACGCGCCGCCCGAGGCGAACTTCTCGATCATGCTGTTGCCGACCGCTTCGCTCACGTAGATGCCGCCTTCGAGCACGCGGCGCAGCGCCACCAGGAACTGATCCGACGCGGCCTGCTTCATGATGTAGCCGTTGGCACCCGCCGAGAGCATGCGCTCGGCGTAGATCGCCTCGTCGTGCATCGACAGCACGAGCAGCGGCAGCGACGGATAATGCGCACGCGCATCCTTGACGAGCTCGAGACCATCGCCCTGCTTGAGCGAGACGTCGACGATGACGGCGTCCGGCTCGAGCTCGCGAATCAGCGACTTCGCTTCGCGCGCCGACTCCGACTCGCCGCACACTTCCAAATCCGGCTCTGCTTCGATCAGACGACGCAGGCCCTGCCGCACGATCGGATGATCGTCGACGATCAGAACGCGACGCTTACGGTCCTTGACCGCGCCCGTCGGCGGCTTGTGCATCGTCTTGAACAAAGAGGTCCCAGCGGTCATTTCGTTACTCCTTACAGAGAATCGCTCATCAAAGCTCAATTGACCCGTCCGTGCGTACGCTTGCGTCGCAGTTTTCGCGCGCGAGGCGCGTCCGGGGCGATCGGTTCGATCGGGCATTCGCACACGATGCGAGTCCCATGAGGCGTAGCGCGCTCGAAACGCACCTCGCCTCCCAACATGCGCGCACGGTAGCGCATGATCTTCAATCCCATACCGGCGCTTTGTTCGGCGTGCGGCGGCATGCCGCTGCCGTCGTCGGTGATCGTCAAGCGCACCTTAGCGTGCGCGGCGTGCAAGTGCAGTCGTATCGACCGCGCTGCACCGTGCCGGACCGCGTTGCGCACGGCCTCCTGAGCGATGCGATAAAGATGATTGGCGAGCTCGGCGCCGAGCGGGCGCGCCGCCATCAGCCGATGGGTGCAGACGACCTGCACGCCGTAGAGCTCGGCCGCGTGCATCGCGAGCCCATCGAGCGCGTCCTTCAAGCCGCCGCGCTCGAGATTGACGGGCGACAAGCCGCGCGCGAGCGCGCGCGTGCTCTCGATGGCGTTGCTGACCAAGCGCGTGATGCCTTCGATTTCCGGCAAGATCGCGGGGTACTCACTGGTCGCGCGCCCGGCCACGCCTCGCAACATCAGCGCGATGCCGGTGAGCTCCTGACCCAGTCCGTCGTGTAGGTCGTTGCCGATCCGATATTGCTCGCGATTGACCGCCTCGAGCACCGCGCGCTCGAGCTGTTTACGCTCGCTCACGTCCTGCAGCACCACGAGGCTGCGAGCACGTCCGACGACTTCGAAGCTCGAGAGCACACCTGCGGCGGCGAAGAAGCTGCCGTCGGCGCGGCGGCCGTCGAACTCGATGGGCTGCGAGCGCGACGCTCCGCCCGTGCGCCGCCAGCGCTCGGGCTGCTCGAACGGCCAGCCGGCGAGCGTGGCCATGTCACGGCCGATGAGCTCGCCGCGGCGATAGCCGAACATGCGATCGAACGCGGGATTGGTGATCTCGATCCGGCCTTGCTCATCGATGACCGCGACACCTTCGAGCATCGACTCGATCATGCGTGCCTGCGTCGCGATCGCCCGTTCGGCGCGCACCTGCTCGGTGATCTCGCTGGCAACGAGCGTCAGCCATGACGTCTCTTCATCCGGCTTGAAGGGGCTGACGCGGATATCGAAATGCCGTACCTGACCGTCCAGTTCTTCGATTTCAGCCGCGAAACCGTCGACTTGTCCGTTCGCGAGCACCCGCTGCAAGGTCGCCGACGCCACGGGATGAAGATCCGGCGGGAAGACTTCGAGCACCGATCGGCCTTCGAGCTCCTCGGCGCGGTGCTGTCGCACGCCGCGACTTGCGACGAGGATGTTGAACTGCCGATCGAGGATGAAGATGAACTCCGGTAATGCAGCCAATAGCGCGCGGATCGCCCGCCCACGCAGCGTGGGACAGAGCGGCTCCGGCGGCGCATCGACGTGCGCGCTCGGCGAATCGACCGATTTCGTTACGGCGTTCAACGGCGCTCGCATCCAATAAGAGTCGGCCTTGCGGCCAAAGTCCGCTGACGCCAAGCGGTGCTATCGCGACGGCGTTGCGGTGCAGGGAATGGTCTGTGAGGGGACTTGTAGGGGGTATCAGCCGATCCCCTAATGTCGGGGGTGGCACCGGCGCGTTTGTTGCGGAGCGTGGGAATCGTCCGCGGCAATGCGACATAAGAAGCCGCCGACGCGCGGTGAGGCGAAACCATCAGGCGGCCGCCTCACCATTATCAGTCGTACAAATAAGAAAAGAAGTATGAAGACTCAGAGCATCGACCGCATCAGGTGCCGGCGCGATCGGCGACCCATTGCGTCGCGTAACGAATGAGCTCGCTCGTCGAGCGCAGATTGAGCTTCTCGCGCATGTGACGACGATGCGCGTCCACGGTCTTCATCGACAACGAGAGCCGCTGCGAGATCTCGCGGGTGCTGATGCCCTCGCCGATGAGGCGGAAGACTTCGAGCTCGCGATCCGTGAGCGCCGAAACCGGATCCTCGTCCTGCCCGGGCACGCGACCGCGCGCCACTTGGCTCAACAAGCGCTCGCCCATCGCCGAGCTCACATGGCGCTGTCCGCGCGCGACTTTGCGCAGCGCACCTAGAAAATCAGTACCGGCGACGTTTTTCATGACGTAGCCGCTCACGCCCAAACGCAGCAGCCGCTCGGCGTAAAGCGCTTCGTCCTGCATCGACAGCACGAGCACTCGGACGTCGGGATGTTCGTTGCGAATCCAGCGCACGAGCTCGATACCGTCGTCCTTGCCGAGCGCGAGATCCACGACGGCGACGTCCGGCTCGGCGCCCTCGATTGCGGCCTGAGCATCCTGAACGGTCGCCGCTTCGGCCTGGAGAACGAAATCGCTCTGACCCGCGAGCAGTTGTTTCAACCCTTCGCGCACGAAGGGATGGTCGTCCACGATCACGATCCGTGTTTGTTCTGGCATGGCTTGTTTCGCCTCGGAAGCAGCAAAAATGCACTACCCGCAAGCGTTGTAGCTGGAGTTTTGCGTTCGCACAAGCGCGGAGCAATCGCCATTTTCCACACTCACCCACAAAGTGATAGTTTGTGTCCTAGGGGCTGCTCGAAATGCGCGGTGCTCGCCGACCTGGAATGCTGGCACCGCATGCTCGATCTTCGCGGCAGCCGCGACGCATGCATCGGCGTTCTGAGAAGGACACGGCACGACCGTCCGCAGGACGTGCTACTTCATAGGGCTCTTGGGATAAGACGTCTCTTATGAATGAGAATTCGACAGTGCCCTTGCAGTTCGTGCTGCTCGAGGACGACCCGAACGATGCCGAGCTGATCCAGCTCGAGCTCGCGAAGACAGGCCTCAAGATCGATTGGCACCACGTCGCCTCGGAGCAGGCGTTTCGCAACGCGCTTGCGAACGTCAAGGTCGACCTCGTGCTGGCGGACTACACCCTGCCCGGCTTTGACGGACTTGCGGCGCTGCAGATCACGCAGCGCCAGTGCCCCGGCGTTCCGTTCATCTTCGTCTCCGGCTCGCTCGGCGAAGAGCGCGCGATCGAAGCGCTGAAGAGCGGCGCCACCGATTACGTGCTCAAGGACCGCTTGCAACGGCTGCACACGGTCGTAGCCCGTGCCCTGCAGGAGGCGCGCGAGCGGCGCGAGCGGCGCCAAGTCGAAGATGCCCTCGAAGCGCAGCGGCTCTTGATCGGCACGCTCATCGACAGCCTTCCGGAGATCATCTACACGGTCGACATCCAAAACCGACTGACGGTCGTGAATCGCGCGATGCTCGAGGTCACCAATAAGAAGCGCGAAGAGCTGATCGGCAAGCGCATCTCCGAAATCTGGCAGGACGAGACGACTGTCGATGTCGAAGCACTGGCGGCTACCGTGATGCGCACCGGCCGCGCGGTCTCCGGCCAAGAACGCCACTGGTTCACGCCGGACGGATCCATTCGCTGGTTCAACCTCACGCTGGCCCCGTTGCGCGTGCAGGGCAAGATCACCGGCCTCGTGTGCGCGGTGACCGAGGTCACCGACCGCAAGGCGTTGGAGCAGGAGATTCTCGAGATCTCCAATCGCGAGCAGCGCCGGCTCGGCAGCGATCTGCACGACGGCCTTGGGCAAGAGCTCACCGGTCTGTCGCTGTTGCTCAAGGGGCTCGAAGTGCAGCTCGAGCGCGAAGCACCGCAATACTCGGCGCAAGTCGCCAAGATCAGCGACCTGCTCGCGCGCGCCATTCAGAGCACGCGCTCGCTCGCACGCGGACTTGCGCCCGTCAATCTCGAACGCGGCGGCCTGCCCGAAGCGCTCAAGCATCTCGCGGCACGCTGCACGGACATGTACAACCTGCAGTGCACGTTCACGATGCATGGACAGAAGGTGCCCGAGCTCGAAGAGGGCGCCGCCACGCATCTTTATCGAGTTGCGCAGGAGGCGACGACCAACGCGGCGCGCTATGCGGAGGCCAAATCGATTGCGATCGAGCTGCGCACCGTCGGCCGCAAGCTGCAGCTGTCGATCACGGACGACGGCATCGGCCTCAGCGCGGGACTGGCGCAACGCCGTCCGGGACTCGGGCTCAAGATCATGGAATATCGCGCGCGCATGCTCGGCGGCGATGTCGTATTCGAGGAGCCCGGTCGCGGCACGCGGATCGTGCTCACCGCGCCGCTGCAGATGCTCAAGCCGCCGAAAGAGAAGCGCTTGGCCGTCGGCTGACGACGGCCGCGCGGCGCAGCCTGTATATCATTCGAATCTTGCGAGCGCCTGCTCGCTCGACAGGACGCACGCGCCTCGCTGCTGCGCGCGCTCGAAGAACGCCTCTGCCTGTGCCTCGAACCCGCTCACCGGGCTCATGCAATCGCGCAGGATGACGACCTTCGCCCGTTCCGCGGCCGACATCCGCTCGAACAGATGCTCCATCGTGGCGGCGACGCAGTGACTCGCTGCCTCGCCCGCCACGAACAACGTGGCATCCCGCGGTCGCGCACGCTCGATGAGCAGCTCGTTCGGTCCGGTCGACGGATCGTCGCGCAATGGCACTTCCGCTTGTACCGCGCTGTACTGCTCGGTCATGGGGTTCTGACCCTTGAGCACACGCAGGGCCGGCCGCAGCGCCTCGGCCTCCCACAGCGCAATCTGCTCGGCGACGGCCGTATGAATATTGTGGCCCCATGTGCCGACGACGCAGTGCACGGGCCAGACCATGAGCTGATAACGCCCGCCGCGTTCGAGCGCCTGCAAATACTCGAGCACTTGTCCTGCGACGTGCGCGGCACGCGGCCGAAAGCGCCCTGCACGCACATCCTGTTCCGTGATCACCGTGAACGGCGTCACCGGCTCGCCGTCGCCGGTCATCCAGAATGTCGTGCGCTCGATTCCGAAAGACGCGTGCGAGTCGAGCGTGACGATGAGATCGACGAATCGCGGCCGCAACGCAGCCATGAAGCCCGCGAGCCGGTGCATATCCGCATGGGCGCCGCGGACAGGCAATGCTGCACCCGGCAGATCGCAGAAATCGTTTTGCGGATCGACGATGAGAAGCTTGGCGTCCATGTGACCTACGTGCTGGCTCGTGCGCATCGGCACGCGCCTATCTTACGGCGAACGCCGCACGATTCGGCCTACGAGCAGCCGTAGCGCGCTCGACTCTCAAGCCTTGCCGGCCGCGGGCACCCACGTGTGGTCGGAGCCGTTCCACGCGCCGACGAAATTTTCCATTTCCGACGCGGGCATCGCCGCCGCGATAAATTCGCCCTGCAGAGCGTCGCACCCGGCCCGATCGAGGAATTCGAACTGGGCGGCCGTTTCGATGCCTTCGGCGCAGACGCTGAGCGAGAGATTGTGGCCGAGCTCCACGATGGCGCGCACGACGGTGGCCGCCGCCTTGCTCGTGCCGACATCGGCGATGAGGCTGCCGTCGATCTTCACTTCGTTGAACGGCATCTTGTAGAGCTGCGTGAGCGAGGACATGCCCGTGCCGAAATCATCGAGCGCGAGCCCGACGCCCTTCACACGCAGGCGCGTGAAGATATCCATCACGAGCTCGGGATCGTCGAGCGATGCCGCCTCCGTGACCTCGAGCGTGAGCTGCTCGGGCTTGGCGTCGAACTCGCGGAAGATGCGGTTCAAACGATCCGGGAACTCGAGATCCTGCACGAGGCGCGGCGAAAGATTGACCGCCACGGCGAGGTCGAGCCCACGCTGGCGCCAGTGACCGATCTGGCGGATCGCATCGGTCATCACGAAATCCGTGATCGCGACGATGAGGCCGGATTGTTCCGCCAACGACAGGAACTCGCCGGGATACAGCAAACCGAGCGTCGGATGACGCCAGCGTACGAGCGCCTCGGCGCCGCGCACCTGCCAGTCGCTCGCGCAACGAACCACTTTGGGCTGATAGTGCACGACGAGCTCGTGCTCCTCGACGGCACGGCGCAGATCATCTGCGGAGATGCGCGCACCGGGATCGAGATGCTTCTTCAGCAGACCCTCGATGTCTTCCAGCATCGCCGGCTTCTGCAACGTGCCGAGCATGCGCAGGCCGAGCGACTCGCCGAGCTGTCGCGCGCTCGCGAGCACGCGCTGGTCCATGCCGCTTGCAAGCAGCACGCCCGCATTCACGCCCTGCCGCGCGAGATAGCGCAGCGCTTCGATGCCGTCCATACCGGGCATCTGCAGATCGAGCAGGATGAGCGCAGGATGCCGCGTGCTCAGTTGCTCGCGAAAGCGCGCGGCGCTGTCGGCCGTGATCACCTGACATCCGACGCCTTCGCCGATCTGTTCGATGAGCTCGAGAAAATCGACTTCGTCATCGACCACGAGCAGCAGGTTTCTTTCAGGCCTGTTCACGAGGTGGCCTCCTCTTCGTCCGCTCTCAACCGTCCAACAACACGCGAACACGCCGCGCGAGATCTTCGACCTTGTACGGCTTCTGCAAGAACTCGATGCTGCCGTCCAGCAGGCCGCGCTGCATGATGCCGCTGTCGTTGAAGCCCGAAGTCATGAGGATACGCAAATCGGGACGCCGCTCCCGTAACTTTTCCACAAGTTCGCAGCCCAATAGCCCCCCGGGCAGCATAACGTCGGAAAACACGAGCGCGATATCGGGATGCTGCATGAATTGCTGCAGCGCTTGATGACCGGTCGCCGCTTCGAGCGCGCGATACCCGAGCGTCGTGAGAATATCCACGGCCGTGCGCCGGACTTCGGCGGTATCTTCCACGATCAGGATCAGCTCATTGCCTTGCGGCAGCTCCGCTGACGCGCCGGCTTCGGCCGTCGACGAAACAAGGGCGGCTTCGACGCGCGGAAAGTACAGGTACACCGTAGTGCCCTGGTTCGGGACGCTCCGCAAGCGCACGTGCCCGCCCGACTGCGTGACGAAGCCGTACACCATCGACAGACCGAGGCCGCTGCCCTTACCGACGTCTTTCGTCGTGAAGAAGGGCTCGAAGGCGCGCTTTTGCACCTCCTCGCTCATGCCGACGCCCGTATCCTCGACTTCGATCACCGCATACTCGCCGGGCGCGATGCCCTCTTCGTTCGTCGCGTGCTGGGCGTCGATCGTCACATTGCGCGTACGCAGCATGATCGCGCCGCCTTTCGGCATGGCATCGCGCGCATTGATGACGAGATTGAGCACCGCACTCTCGAGCTGATTGGGATCGACACGAATCGGCCAGATCTGCGGCGCCAGCGACTGGTCGATCTCGATGTCGCTCGTCAGCGTGCGGCGCACGAGCTCGAACATCTCCGCGATCATGACGTTCAGATCGACGATCTTGGGCTCGAGCACTTGTTGCCGCGAGAATGCGAGCAGCCGGCGCGTGAGCGCGGCGCCGCGCATGGCCGCGCCGAGCGCCGTGTCGACTTGACGATACTGGCGCGAGCTCTCGCGCAACGCACGGCCGAGCAGCTGCAGATTACCGATGATCACCGACAGCAGATTGTTAAAGTCGTGCGCGATCCCGCCGGCGAGCCGCCCGACGGCTTCCATCTTCTGGCTCTGCCGCAGCTCCGCTTCAAGCTGCCGTTTGTCGGTAACGTCGCGCGCCGCGATGATGCAGCCGCGCAGCTCGCCGTGCTCGTCGTAATGCGGTTGAAATACCGCATCGAGCTCGATCACGGGGCCAGACTCAGCCCGAAGGCGCCCTTGCGCTTCCGCCATGCAGCCGCCGAGCGCCGTGCGCAAGTGCGTACGAATCGCACCGTAACGGCGCGGGCCGATCACGTCCTTGAGGGGACGGCCGCGCTCGTCCGCGAGCATCGCGCCGAAGAACTCGCAAAAGCCGCGATTCGCGTAGACGATGCGTTCGCACTGATCGAGATACGCGATGAACACCGGCAGCGAATCGAGGATCGTGCCGTAGAAATCCTGGCTGCGAACGAGCGCCTCTTCGGCTTCGACCTGAGCCGTGATGTCGCTGATCGATCCGGACAGCCTGAGCGGCCGCCCGGCTGCGTCGCGAATCGTCTCGCCGCGCAGCCGGCACCAGATCGTCTTGCCTGCGCGCGTTCTGACGCGACAACGCACATCGAGCTTGGCGTGGTTTTCGAGGTGCGCGCGGATCTTGCTCATCACGAGCGAGACATCGTCGGGATGCAGCGTGCCGCGAAACGATGCGAACGTATCCGGAAACTCTTCGTGCGAATAACCGACGATCTCGCGAAAGCGCTCCGCGTACCACACGTGGCCGCTGGCGAGATCCCAGTCGTAGAGCCCGTCGCAGGTGCCGCGCACAGCACGCTCCCAGCGTTCCTGCACGGCCGTCATCTCTGCTACGGCATTGCGTTCGTGCGTGACGTCGCTCAGCACGCCGATCATGCGCAGCGGCCGACCCTCGACATCGCGCCGCACGACGCGCGCATAAGCCTCGAACCACCGCTGCTCACCGCTCGCCGTCGCCAACCGATACTCGGACGAGAAAGACGGCGTGCGTCCGCCGTAGTGGTCCTCGAACGTGCGCAACACTTCGGGCTGGTCGGCCGGCAGGAGCAACCGCTCGTGCAGCTCTTTGCGATCGAGCAACGCCTCCGGGTCGATCGCCAATGATTCGCGCCAATGCTCGTTGTAATAGATCTCATCGCGCGCGACGTTCCAGTCCCACATGGACAGTCCTTTGGCAGCCATCGCCACCTCGAGGCGTCCTTCGCTCGTGCGCAACGACTCGCGCGCGCGTTTGTAATCGGAGATGTTCTCGAACGAGACGACGTAGGCGTCGCGCTCCTTGCCGCAACAGGTGACGCGCACCCAGAAGGTTGCGCCATCCTTGCGGTAGGCCAGCCATTCGACGGGCGCGACGGCGACGCCCGCGCAGGCGCTACGGACCTGATGTTGCGCCAGCGGGTCGCTCTCGGGACCGGCGAGCAGTTGCCAGAGCGGCCGAGCCCGCAGCTCCTCGATCATGTAGCCCGTGAGCGCGCGCAGCGCTGTGTTGGCGTACACGACGTGGGGCGTGGGAGCGCTCGACTCGAACAGAACGACGCCGTGAGGCAAACCGTCGAGAATCTCGGTTGCCCCTAGCGGCACTGCGTTGGCAGGAGTGGCGCTCATCAATCGACGCGCTTATTTGACATATTCCAGAGCTTGGCTCGCAGACGTGGAGCTTGCAGGAAGGCCCTCATAGAAAAATGTGTCGTGAGCCGCGGGAGGGGCGTTTTAGGGAAAAGTCTGACCGTGCACGCGCGCCCGCCCATTGGGGCCGCAATGCAGGGCGTACCGGCGCGGAAAGAGCTGGCGTTCGCTCCGCGGCAGCATGTTGACCGATCTCCCGCAAGAGCGCGCTACAGTACTGCCCCCTACCGGCGCATGAGCTCATGAGCTACCTAAGCAACAGCACCGTCACCGGCTTGACCGCCCGCGGGATTCGCACGCCGCAATACGACCGCGGGCGCGTAGAGCTCGGTATCGTTCACTTCGGACCCGGCGCCTTTCACCGCGCGCATCAGGCGTATTACGTCGACGAGGCGTTGCACAGCGATCCTCGCTGGGGCATTTGCGAAGTGGCGCTGCAAAGCATGGGCGTGCGCGATGCGCTCGCGCCGCAGGATGGGCTCTATACGATCGCGATCCTCGACAAGGAGCCCGGCTATCGCGTGATCGGCTCGATCTACGAGCTGCTCGTCGCGCGCGAATCGCCGCAGGCCGTGATCGCGCGGCTCGTCGATCCGGCCGTCAAGCTCGTCACCGCAACGATCACCGAGAAGGGCTATTGCCTGCGTCCGGACGGCGGACTCGACCTCGCTCATCCGGACATCCAACACGATCTCGCGCATCCGGATGCGCCGCGCACGTTGATCGGCTATCTCGCGTACGCGCTCGGACAACGCCGTGCGCGCGGCATCGCGCCGCCGAACGTCGTGAGCTGCGACAACCTGGCCGACAACGGCGAGCGCCTGTGCCGCGCGGTCGTCGAGCTTGCCGCGCACACCGACGCCGCGCTCGCGAAATGGATCGAAGCGAACGTGCCCTTCCCTTGCACGATGGTCGACAGCATCACGCCCGCGACGGACGATGCATTGCGGACACGCGTCGCCGAAGCGCTCGGCGTCGAGGATCGCTGGCCGGTGCAGCGCGAGGCGTTCTGCCAATGGGTCATCGAAGATGCGCTCGTCGGCCCGCAACCGAACTGGAGCGCGCTCGGCGTGACGGTGACAAGCGATGTCGCCGCTTTCGAACGCGCCAAGCTGCGCATCCTGAACGGCGCGCATTCGACGCTCGCCTATGTCGGCTCGCTCGCGGGACTCGCGACGGTGTACGAGGCCGTCAGTCAACCGGCGCTCAACGCATTCATCGAACGGCTCATGCGCGAGGATTTTCGCGCGAGCCTCGAGGAGGCGCCCGGGCTCGATCTCGATCGCTACATCGAGCAAGTGCTCGCGCGTTTTCGCAATCCGGCGATCCGTCACCTCCTTGCGCAGATCGCGTGGGACGGCTCGCAGAAGCTGCCGTTTCGCATCCTCAACACGATGGGCGAAACGCGGGCCGCCGGTCGCTCCATCGAACGACTGTGCGTTCCGGTTGCCGCGTGGCTGCATTTCGTGCGACGTAAGGCAAGCGCGGGCGAAGCGATCACCGATCCGATGGCGGAGCGTTTGAACGAGCTCGGACGCGCTTGCTCGGGCGAGGCCGCGCACGATGTCGCACTGCTCTTGTCGCTCGAGCGCTTCTGGCCGGAAACGCTCGTCGGCGATGCCGTCGTGCGCAGCGCGCTCGTGCGGGCCTACGAACGTCTGCGCGCCCTCGAGACGCCGCAAGATTTGGCGACCGTCTTCGACGGTACCTTGTAAGGCATCGACCGAGGGCTCGCCGCGCTTACGCGGATACCGCGACGAATGCGCCCGCGCGGCGCGCCTGCCGTATCATCCTCCTTGCGCGCGCTGCGCGGACTTCTCACGCTGACCACACGGTGATCGCATGTACGACTTCCGACGTTTCTTCATCGATGGCGCCTGGACCACGCCCCAAGGTCGTCGCGAGCTCGACGTGATCAACCCGGCGACCGAGGAACCCATCGGCAAGATCTGTCTCGGCACGGAAGAAGACGTGAACGTTGCCGTGCGCGCCGCGCGGCGCGCCTTCGAAACCTTCGGCAACAGTTCGCGCGAGGAGCGCATCGCGCTGCTCGAGCGAATCATTGCAGTCTATCAGCGCCGCTTCAGCGACGTCGCGCGTGCGATTTCCGATGAGATGGGCGCGCCGCTCAAGTTCGCGCACAACGCGCAAGCGGCAAGCGGCCTGGAACATCTCACCACGACGCTCGAAGTCCTCAAGAGCTTCGAATTCGAAGAGCTCATCGGCACGACGCAGATTCGCCGCGAGCCGATCGGCGTCTGCGGACTCATCACGCCGTGGAACTGGCCGATCAATCAGATCAGCTGCAAGGTGGCGCCGGCGCTCGCAGCCGGCTGCACGATGGTGCTGAAACCGAGCGAGGTCGCGCCGCTCAGCGCGCACGTGTTCGCCGAGATCCTCGAAGAAGCAGGCCTGCCGGCGGGCGTCTTCAATCTCGTCGACGGCGAAGGCCCGGTCGTCGGCGCAGCGCTCGCGCGCCATCCCGACATCGACATGGTGTCGTTCACCGGCTCCACGCGCGCCGGCATCCAAGTGGCCAAGGCCGCGGCCGATACGGTCAAGCGCGTCTCGCAGGAGCTCGGCGGCAAGTCCGCGAACATCATCCTCGACGATGCGGACTTGAACACGGCAGTCAAGCGCGGCGTGCTGTCGATGATGTCGAACACCGGTCAATCGTGTAACGCACCGTCGCGCATGCTCATTCCCGAGACGCTGTACGACGAAGCGGTGAGCATCGCACGGCAGGCCGCCGAAAAACCCGTCGTCGGCGATCCGAAAGCGGACGGCGTGACCATGGGACCGCTCGCGAACAAGGCGCAATTCGAGAAGGTACAGCGTTTGATTCAAACCGGCATCGACGAAGGCGCCACGCTCGTGATCGGCGGACCCGGCCGTCCGCCCGGACTCACCAAAGGTTACTTCGTGCGCCCGACGATCTTCGCCAATGTCGACAACTCGATGACGATCGCGCGCGAGGAGATCTTCGGCCCCGTGCTCGTGATGATTCCGTACAAGGACGAAGAAGACGCGATCCGCATCGCGAACGATACGGTGTATGGCCTCTCAGGCTATGTGTACTCGAGCGATATCGAACGCGCCCGCCGCGTCGCCCGCCGTCTGCGCACGGGCATGGTTCATTTGAATGGCGCACCCACCGATCCGCACGCGCCGTTCGGCGGCTACAAGCAATCCGGCAACGGCCGCGAATGGGGCCGCGAGGGGTTGAAGGAATTCTTGGAGACGAAGGCGATTATGGGCTACGTCCCTTAGTAGGCTGTAGGAAGAAGAAAATTAATCGGCGCGCACTGCGCGCCGCTGGTCGGGGCCCAGAGCCCTCAACGGATTGGCCCCACCTCGATACTCCGCACCGGCTCCTCGCCCGTCACTCGATCGAACACGCGACGCAGCGTGATGCCTGCGAGCTCGGTGTCGCCGCGCCACTTCATCACGTATTCGAGCTGATCCGTCTTCCTGAGCAAACGGAGCTTTTCCTGCACGTTGGGGCCGTGGCGTGCGCGGCGGTGAATCACGAGCCATTCGCCGTCCCAACCGACGCGTAGCTCCGCGAGCTCTCCTTCCGGCATGGACACCAAACTTTCGGAACCGGCGACCAGGCGGCGTGACTCGACGTCCGAGTCGATTTCGATGCGTGTCCCGTCGCGCGCGATGCGCAAGCGTCGGCTGACATTCAGCATGCGCTTGAACTGATCGAACTGGCGCTCTTCGCGGCGCCTCATGCGTTCGCTCGGACCGCGTCTCTCGAGTCCTTCGGCGCCGCCGGGCGGCAGCTCGAGCTCGCTCCCGGCACGCCTGCTCCAGCGCTCGATTTCCTTGCGCCGCCGCTCGCGCGCGCGTTCCATGTGCTCTCTGAGCATGGCTTCGGCATCGTCGCTCTGCGCCGTATTGAGCACCCAGCGACCTTCGATGGGCGTCTCGCGTCGCGGCAAGGCGTCGAGCGCAACCGCGCTTGCGCTCGACGCAAACCACACGATCAATCCCAAACGCCAACGAATCACGCGCATTGCATTACCCCGCTCGAGCTCGATGCTAGCAGCGCCGCTGCGTCGGCGGAAACGCCAGCCAGCTTCGACCAAGAGACTCCGTCGATGCGAGCCTCACCCGTTCGGGTTGAAGAACCTTTCATCGACCGGCTTGTGTGCCAGGATCTCCTCGCGCGTGAGGCCTTGCACTTCGTGCGGGAAGACGAGCCAGTCATCGGTCGCACGCACGTAGTAGTCGGGCTTGAGATTCGTGCGATTGCGAGTGGGTTTGTAGTAGACGGTGGCAATGCGAATCTCTTCGGGCAGGTTGCGCCGGCAGCGCCGCGCCAGCTCATCGAGCACCGCCGCGAGACTCCGCCCCGAGTCGAACACATCGTCGATGAGCAGCAGCCTGTCCTCGAAGCTCAGGCGCGAGACGAGATAATCGAGTGCGTGTACGCGCACTTGCTTTTCGGTGCGATCGACGTCGGTGTAGAACGAGGTGCGAATCGCGATGTGATCGCACTCGATGCCATGGAATTCCAGCACTTCCTGGACGGTGATGCCGATCGGCGCGCCACCGCGCCAGATACCGACCAGAAACGATGGCTTGAAACGGCTGCGCACGATCTGCATGCCGAGCGCGAGCGAATCGCGCAGCAGGGATTCCGCTGAGATGAAGGTCTTGTTCACGTCGACGCCGCGAGCACGAGGTTTCAGTCGGTGCATTAGAACCACGCCGACGACCAGGCGCAACAGGGACGGCCCGCGGGCTGCCGGGAGCCTGCGCGTGTAATGCACGGGAGAGCAGCCTCGCAATAGAGCTCGCCTGTCGGACCGGCGGCCAGCGCGCAGGCAGCGATTCGGCGGGCAGCGCCACCGAATTCGCAGTTTATGCAACGGACCGCCGCGGACGATCGGCGCGCTCAGACGGCGCATGAGCCGCCGTCACGCAAAAACGCCGATACCTATCGGCGGCCGTTGCCTAGACAATAGTGGCGTTCCAGGTGTCAGTTGCGGCAATGTTATGCAGAGAGCCCGATCGGCTTCCTATACGGAGATCAAGAAGGTGCGTCGCTGGTCATCGCTCGTCGCGGCATGCTGTGCCGCGCTTCCTCTCGTCTGTTTCGGCGCGGAGCCCTCGACGGGCACGGCCGCTCGAATCGTCGCTTGGCAGCCTCACCCACCCGTGCGCGATTTCGAGCTCGGCTACCGCCGCCACCTCGACTGGCATCGCCGCCACAACGATCCGTGGGAATGGCACGGCTGGTCGATCATCTCGGGAGAACGGGCAGGCGCATTCGTCGACGGGACGTTCTTTCGTGACTGGTCCGACTTCGACAACGCCGTGGCGCCTGCCGACGATGCGGCGGACAACGACGTCAACGTGCGGCCTTATGCAGCGCTCCAGTCGGTGGCAACGTATGAAATCGTGACCGCGACGCGCGCGAACGAGACCTCGCGCATCACGGCGCCGTTTCTCATGTTTGTCTACATCGAAAGCGCCCCGGGGCGCGGCGCCGAGCTCGAAGCGGCCATTCGCGACGATTGGCATACAAAGCAACGCACGAGTGACTCCTTGCTGCTGCGTCCAGTCGACGGCACCGATCAGCACCTCCTGCTGCTGCCGGCAGAACGTCAGGCGCAGCTACCCGCGTTGGCAGAGGCGCTCGAACAGCTGCTCGCCCGCATCGCCGAACGGCACCGCAACCGGCCGCTCGTGCACAGCGTGCGTCGGGAGACCGGGCGCTATCGACCCGACATGAGCTATATCCCGCACGCGCACAGCGAAGCCGGCGCGGAGCTCACCTCCACTACGCGCGACAGCGAATCGCCCGTGCGGCTGACGACGTTCTAGACAAGCGTCGCGCTGAGCGCACGAGACAGGCGCTCGGCGCATTCCAAAACCGCGAGGCATGGCACATCGGGCGGGCGCCAAGCACGCTCGGGCCGTGACGTCGAATGGGAACAGGCCGCAGCCAGGACAGTGCGGCATCGCTGCTGCCTCGCGCTTAGCGGGCAGCGGTAAGTGGAGCGGGTGATGGGAATCGAACCCACGTCATCAGCTTGGGAAGCTGAGGTTCTACCATTGAACTACACCCGCTTCGGAACCCTGGATGATACTCAGCAACGAATCGAGGTAGAAGCCCCGGAGCGGCGCCGCCCGAGAGACCATGGCGCCATCCATGCACCCCGGGGGGACTTGGAAAATCGTGGGTCCGACCCCATCGGTGCGGTCCTAGCGCCGCCGCAAGTTTGCGCGCCAAGTGAGAACGATTTGCAACGTTAGCGCAAACATCGGGCGGCTAAGACCACGTTAGCGCAAACATTTTGCTTTACGTGGGCGAGTGGTTCATGGTGTGCATCAAACTCGGCAGCGGGGATGAAGCCATGATCAAGAGCGAAACCGCCCGTTCGGTGCTCGTCGTGGAAGATGAAGGGTTGGTGGCACTGCTCCTGCGCGAGGTGCTGACGGATCTCGGGCTCAAGCCCCACGTCTTCAACGAGGGCGTGCCCGCATTGGCGACGATCGGCACGACGCCCTACACCGCCGCGATCCTTGACTTGGGCCTGCCGGACCTCGACGGCGACGAGATCGTGAAAGCTTTGCTTGCTCGCGATCCTGCCTTTCCCATCGTGCTCACGACCGGTCAGGATCAGCAGGAAGTGGAAAGCCGCTTTCCGAATGCCTCGCGCGTACGCGTGCTCGCCAAACCCTTCGACATCGGCATGTTGGAGAACGAGCTCGCACTGCTCGGCATCGTCGGCAAACCGAATCCGCAGCCGGCACGCAGAATCGAGCACGCGCGCGCCCGCGAGTGCCTGACCGCTTGATCGCACGCGCCTGACGCCGGGGGCGCACCGACGGGTCGGCAGGTCCTTGCTGGGCCTATGCAAGGCCGGTCGGATCGTGCACGCTCTCGGCCTTTCACCAGGCGCCCATTTCCGTGCGATTCGATTTCCGAGACCTCGAGTTGTTCGTTGCCGTCGCGGAAACCGGCAGCATCTCGCGCGCGTCCGAACGCTGCCACACCGTCCCCTCGGCGGTGAGCAAGCGCATCTCCGATCTCGAAGAGCTGTTCGGCACGGAGCTCATCGTGCGCGGCGGCAAGGGCGTCGAGCTCACCGCTTCCGGCCATGCGTTCCTCCTGCGCGCGCGCGTGCTCTTGGAACAGGCGCGGCAACTCGAAGACGAGATGCGCCGGCATGCATCCGGCATGCGCGGCTACGTGCGCGTCTTCGCCAACATCTCCGCGATCGTCGAGTTCCTGCCGGGCGCACTCGCTGCATTCGCCGCACAGCATCCTGACATCCACGTGCATCTCGAAGAGCACACGAGCGTCGCGATCGCGCATGCGGTGGCCGATCACTCCGCCGACTTCGGCATCGTGAGCGAGCTGCCGATCATCGACGGGCTCGAAACCGTGCCGTTTCGCAATGATGAGCTCGTGCTCGTCACAAATCCTTCGCATGCGCTCGCCCAACGTCGCTCGGTTGCCTTTGCCGAAGCGTTGCCCTATCCGCTCATCGGCCTGCATACCGACAGCGCCTTGCATCAGTTGCTCACGCGCGCCGCCATCGACGCCGGAGTGCGTCTGAACTGGCGCATTCATGTGACGAGCTTCGATGCGGCGTGCGCCATGGTCGCCGCAGGGCTCGGCATCAGCGTGATGCCGCGCGCCGCCACGACGCCGTTCATCCGTTCGTTGTCGCTCGCCGCGATTCCGCTCACCGATCCGTGGGCCGCACGCCAGTTGTTCATCTGCTTGCCTGCCGGCAAACCGCTGCACGGCGCCGCGCAGCTCTTGTTCGAGCATCTCAAGGGAATGAAGTAAGACCGCGGCGCAAGCGCGCGTCACCGTCGTACCCGCAAGCCTTCCGTCGCTGCAGCACTCGCGCCGCAGCGTCATCGCGCAGTCAATTCGTCTCTGCATCACGTATCATGTACGCATGACAGCGAACGAATCTTCTTCTCTCTCCGATATCCGTCGACGCAGCATCCGCAGCTTCGTGATTCGCCGCGGCCGCTCGACGGTCGCGCAAGAACGCGCGCTCAAAGAGCTGTGGCCGAAGTACGGCATCGAGCTCGCGCCCGACATCGACATTCCGGCGGCGTTCGGCCGAAGCGCGCCGCTCATGATCGAGATCGGCTTCGGCGCCGGCGAGGCGCTGCTGTCGTTCGCGCAGGCGCATCCGGAGCTCAATTGTCTCGGCATCGAAGTGCATCCGCCGGGCGTCGGCCATCTCATGCTCGGGCTCGAGCGCGAGGGACTCACCAACGTGCGCATCGTCATGCACGATGCGGTGGAGGTATTCGAGCAGCGGCTTGCGCCGGGCTCGGTTGCGCTCATCCACATCTTCTTCCCCGATCCGTGGCCGAAGAAGCGACATCACAAGCGACGTTTGATTCAACCGGAGTTCGCAGCATTGCTCGCACGCGCGCTGGCGCCACAAGGCGTGCTGCGCCTTGCGACGGATTGGGAACACTATGCGCACCACATGCGCGAAGTGCTCGATGCCTGTCCCGAACTCGAAAACCGCGCGGGCGCGCAAGGATTCGTGCCGCGTCCTGCGGATCGTCCGCTCACGCGTTTCGAGAAGCGCGGACAACGCCTGGGGCACGAGGTCTGGGATCTCGAATACGTGAGGAAGTGACGAGCAGCATCGCTTCGTCTCCGCTGCACATGGCGCAGTGCGGAAAATTTCCCACTTGAATCCGTTTCGCTAGAAGACTAAAAGAAACTCGACAGCCGAGAGCTCTGCTCTGACTGCCGATTTCGCTAGGCATGGATGCATGTGCTGCAGAAGGGACCGTCAATGCTGAGCAAACGGAGAGAGCGCTCATGACCTCGCCAACCCCAATTGTCGGAGAGTGGTATCGGCATAACGGCGCACTCTTCGAGGTGGTCGCGGTGGATCCCGATGACGGCACGGTCGAAGTGCAACACTTCGACGGCACGCTCGAAGAGTTCGACCTGGATACCTGGGACGAGCAAGATTTTCAGGAAGCCGAGCCGCCGGAGGATTGGACGGGCTCCGTCGACGTCGAGCCCGAGGACTACGAGAGCGAACGCGAAATTCCCATCGCTTCGGCCTGGAGCGATCCGCTCATGTCATTGGATCGAAACGAGACCTCCGGCTACTCGGAGTGGCCGTCGGTGAGCGACTGAATCCCAGGCCGGAGGCGTGAAGCTGGAGGCCAGAGCAACAGATGTGGACGCGCGCCGGCGCTGCGCCGTTCAACCTGCTTAAGGTCTATAGACTCTAGGCTGTAGGCAGCGCGCGAAGCGCGCTACGCATGCTGGAACCACCCGCGACCTGCGAATCACGAGTAAAGACGAGCAAGCTCGTCCGGGTCGGCATCCAATACGACAAGCTCTCCTGCCACTCGCACGGGCAATGGCGTGAGGCTGCGCCCTGCGCAAGGACCGGCCACGCACGCGCCGTTCGCGATCTCGAACAGCGCGCCGTGCGAATTGCACAAGATGTAACGTCGATCGACCGACAGAAACTCATCCGGCCGCATATTGAGCGGATGTCCCGCGTGCGGGCAGCGATTGACGTACGCGAAGACTTGATCGCCCTGACGCACGAGAAACCCGCGTAACGGCCACGGCCCGGAGCCCACCGAAAAGGCTTTCGTCCCGAGCCGATCGAGCTCGCTCAGCGCGCACAACACGCGTTCGCTCACGTGCTCACTTCTCCACTGTCAAACCTCGCCGCCATCCCAAGCCCTGCGGCGCAACGCGCCACAGCCAGATGAGCATCAGCGCCGCCGGCGCACTGAGCAGCGAGGTATAGATGAAGAACGCGGGATAGCCGAAGTGATCGACGAAGGCGCCGGAGAAGCCCATCAAGATCTTGCCCGGCAGCGCATACAGCGAGCTGAACAACGCGTACTGAGTGGCCGTGTAGGCGCTGCTCGTCAGGCTCGACAGATACGCCATGAAGGCCGTGCCCGCGATCGCCATGGCGAAATTGTCCGCGCTCACCACGAGCGCCAGCGCCACCGAGCCGGGATCGTCCGCCAGCGCAAGCGTCATGAACGCGAGATTCGAGATGACGGTGAGCGCAAGACCCACTGCCAACGAGCGCAGCGGTCCGAGCTTGGCCACGACCACGCCCGCCACCAAGACACCGACGATCGTGGCGAAGGAGCTGAAGAACTTCGCGACCGCGGCAATCTTTTTGAGGCTGTACCCCACATCCAAATAGAAGGGATTTGCCATCACCCCCATCGTGAAATCCGTCAGGCGATACGTACAGACGAAAATCAGGATCAGCACCGCCAGCTTCGCGCCGAAACGCGCGAAGAAATCCACGAAGGGACACACGACTGCACCAACGAGCCACGCGCCGGCCTCCCGCAACGCGCGCGGCCAATGAGCGCGCGCCGCAATGAAGTCGATCACCCGCTGCTCTTGCTCGAAGGAAATGCGCTGCACCGACACGGCCGGCTCCGCGACGACGAGCGTCGTAACGATGCCGACGCAGGCAAGCACCGCCATGGTCAGATAAGACACGTGCCAGCCGGCATCCGCAGCCAGCCACAGCGCGCCGGCGCTGCTCACGATGATGGCGATGCGGTAGCCGAGTTGATAAGCCGCCGACATCGCACCCTGCATCGCGACGGGAGCGGATTCGATGCGCCAAGCATCGAGCGCAATGTCTTGCGTCGCCGAGGCGAACGCGAGCAAGAGCGCACTGAGCGCAATCGGCGTGAGCGCTCCATCGGCGGGACGACTGCTCGACAGCAGCATGAGCGCAGCCACGATGCCGATCTGCGCGACGAGCATCCAGCTGCGCCGTCGGCCGAGCTTTCTGGTCAGCCACGGCAGCGGTACGCGATCGACGATGGGTGCCCAGAAGAATTTGAGCGTGAAGACGAGCCCCACCCAGGAGAGCATGCCGATCGCGGTGCGCTCGATGCCGACGTCGCGCAGCCACGCCGACAACGTCGAGAACACCAGCATGAACGGCAGGCCCGCCGAAAAGCCGAGAAAGAGCATGGCGAGCACCTTCGGCTCGCGATAGATCAAGAAAGCGCGCAGCCACCCAGGACGGGCCGCGTCGGCGGCAGCGGCAGTATCGGCAGGAGAGCTCAACGGATCAGATCCAGGCCGCGGCATCGCCCCGCGGACCAAAAGCCAAAATGGGTCGTTGCATGATCGAAATAGGCCGCCTCTGACTCAAGGCGCAGTATAAAGGTATGCGAGACCCGCGCCGGGCGATACGACGCTATCGCAGCGCGCGCCGCTTGGGTACTCTTTGCGCCCTTCCAGCCGCACGTTCAATCGCATGTCATCCGCATCCTTTATCGATCTTTGCCTTGAGCTGGGCGTCTTGCGCTTCGGCGAGTTCAAGCTCAAATCCGGGCGCATGAGCCCCTACTTCTTCAATGCCGGCCTGTTCAACTCCGGGCGGGCGCTTGCCGAGCTCGGCCGCCACTATGCCGCAGCGATCCAAAAGGCCGGCATCGAGTGCGATGTCCTGTTCGGGCCGGCGTACAAGGGCATTCCGCTCGTCGCGGCCACCGCCATCGCGCTCGCCGACTCGTTCGGCCGCAGCCTGCCTTGGGCGTTCAACCGCAAGGAAGCGAAGGACCACGGCGAAGGCGGCTCGATCGTGGGCTCGCCGCTGCGCGGGCGCGTGCTCATCATCGACGATGTGATCACGGCGGGAACCGCCATCCGCGAATCGATCGACATCATCCGGGCCGCCGGGGCCGAGCCGGTCGGCGTCGTGCTCGCGCTCGATAGACAAGAACGCGGTCAGGGCGAGCTCTCGGCGGTCCAGGAAGTCGAACGCACGTTCGATCTTCCGGTGGTCAGCATCCTCAAGCTCGAGGATCTCATCGTCTACCTCGAAGGGACCGGGAACGCCGAACAGCTGGCCGCCGTGCGGCGCTATCGGGAGGCATACGGCGTAGCCGCAGCGTGACGCAGGCCCAAGTTTGGCCGGCGTTCTGCCCGCGCAAGTTGACGGTACGCGGCTCTACGGCACAATAGCGCAACTCTTACTACAAGCCGCGAGATGGACCCACTCTGCCGCTATTCGTTGCTGAGCACGCTGCTCCTCGCTGCCGTCGGCGTCCACGCCGCCCAGAGCTCAGCCCGCGAGGCGTTCTACCGTTGCAAGGACAAGAACGGGCAGACGCATTACGCCGACAGCATGCCGGCCGCCTGCATCGGGCTCGACACCGAAGTGCTCGATACGCGCGGCATGGTCGTGCGCCTCATCGAAGGCGAAGAAACGCGCGCCGAGCGCCTGAAGCGCGAGGCGCTCGAGGCGCAGGCCCGCAAGGAACGTCAGCTCCGCGAGCAGCATGATCGCATGCTCCTCGAGACCTACCTCACGGTCGCCGACATCGAGCGGTTGCGCGATCAACGTCTGGAGCAGCTGCAGGCACAGTATCGGGTGACCGAGCAGAACATCGCGAACATGCGCGAGCGCCAGAACCGCATCGCCAACCAGATCGCGCGCTTCAAGCCGTACAACGACGACCCCAATGCACCGCCGCTACCCGATCACCTCGCCGAAGAGATGGTCAACACGGTGAACAGCCTGCGCACGTTCCAGGAAATGCTGGCCAACAATCAGCGCGAGCAGGCCGAGGTGCGCAAGTCGTTCGACGCGGATATCCGGCGCTTCAAGGAGCTCAAAGGAATCCAGTGACGGCGTTACTTGACGCCTGAGCTGCCGAATCCGCCCGCCCCGCGTTCCGTCGCGGCGAACTCATCGACCACTTCGAAATCCACCTGAACGACAGGCACGACGACGAACTGCGCGATGCGCTCGCCCGGCTGGATCGTGTACGTGTTCTGGCCGCGGTTCCAGCACGACACGAACACCTGACCTTGATAGTCGGAGTCGATGAGGCCGACCAGATTGCCGAGCACGAGGCCGTGCTTGTGTCCGAGCCCGGAACGCGGCAGCACGAGCGCGGCATAGCCGGGATCTGCAAGATAAATGGCAAGCCCTGACGGAATGAGATGCGAATCGCCGGGCTTCACCTCGAGCGGCTCATCGATACAAGCGCGCAAGTCGACGCCGGCCGAACCTGACGTTGCGTACTCCGGCAACGGAAACTCGCGTCCGAGACGCGGATCGAGAATGCGGACCTGCAGCTTGCGGCGATGTGTATCGGCCATGGCTTCGAAGCGCTGTGCGTTGATTGTTGTGCGAGGCGGACGAACCGCCGCGATCGCGGCGAAGGCTTCGCTGCGTCGAGCGGCTCAGCCGGCGGAAGTAGCGGACGCCGGCACCGCGACGGGAACGGTCTCGCGCGCGCGATAGCGTTCGGCGATCAGCGCCACGAGCTGGCGCGCGAGCGCGATCTTGCTGGTCAGCGCCAGCTCTTTGTGCCCGCCGTTCCAATAGACCGTGAGCGCATTGTCGTCTTTGTCGAACGCGAGGTTATCGCCGACCTTGTTCGCGGCGATCATGTCGAGCCGCTTGCTTGCCAGCTTCGTCAATGCATTGCGCTCGACGTTCTCGGTTTCCGCCGCGAAGCCGACGAGGAAAGGCCGCACGTCTCTGCGTCCGATCGTGCCGAGCACATCCGGAGCGCGCGTCAAAGCCAGCGTGAGCACATCGCTCGTTTTCTTGATCTTCTCGGGCGCCACTTCGCGACATCGATAATCCGACACCGCCGCCGCAGCGATGAAGATGTCCGCATCGCGCACGTGCTGTTCGACCGCATGCAGCATCTGCTCGGCGCTCTCGACGTTGACGCGCTCCACGCCCGCCGGCGTTTGCAATTGCACGGGACCGCTGACCAGCACGACCGTCGCACCGGCTTCGCGCGCAGCCTGCGCGACCGCGAAACCCATCTTGCCGGAGCTGCGATTGCTGATGAATCGAACCGGGTCGATGCGCTCGCGCGTGGGGCCCGCCGTGACCACCACCTTCAGCCCCTTGAGCACGCCATCGGCTTCGCGCGCTGCGAAGATCTCCTCGGCAATGCGCACGGGCTCGACCATGCGACCCACGCCGACCTCGCCGCACGCCTGCTCGCCTGCGTCGGGCCCGATGAAGCGCACGCCGCGCTCGCGCAAGAGGCGCACATTCGCCTGCGTGGCCGGATTGGCCCACATCTCGCGATTCATGGCAGGCGCGACGGTGATCGGTGCGGTCGTCGCCAGACAAAGCGTGGTCAGCAAATCATCCGCGAAACCATGTGCGAGCCGCGCGAGGAAATCGGCCGTCGCCGGCGCGACGACGATCTCGTTGGCCCAGCGAGCGAGCTCGATGTGGCCCATCGCCGCCTCGGCTGCCTCGTCCCACAGATCCGTCCGCACCGGCTTGCCGGAGACGGCCTGGAAGGTCAGCGGCGTGACGAAGCGCTGGGCGCCGGACGACATGACGACCTGCACGTCACCGCCGCGCTCGATCAGGCGTCGGACCAAATCGGGGCTCTTGTACGCGGCGATTCCGCCCGTAACGCCGAGGAGGATTTTTCGGGGTTGCCAGCTCATGCGGCGATTATCGTCGTGGCCCGTGAACCCGGCAAACGAGCCGGCGCATACCCCCATTCCAGTTGAGTATGTGACATCGCCACGAAGACGGCATTTGCCGGCAAATCGCCGGGATTAGCAGCCGTTCGAGGCGCGATTCGAACGCCAGAATGCGGAAAGACCTTAGCCGAGGAAGCCGATGTCGATCCGCGATTGGCCTGCCACCGAACGCCCCCGCGAGAAGCTCTTGCACGCCGGCCCCGCCGCATTGAGCGAGGCCGAGTTGCTCGCCGTCCTGATTCATACCGGCACGCGCGGCCGCAGCGCCCTCGACATCGCCCGGGGATTGCTCAAGGAGTTCGGCTCGCTGCGCAACCTCCTGACGGCCGATCGCCAGCGCGTCTGCCGCAACCACGGGCTTGGGCCGGCGCGATACGCGGTATTACAGGCCGCGCTCGAGCTCGCCCGACGCCATTATCAGGAGGTCATGATGGCGGGGCCGGCGCTGACCAATCCGCGCGCCACCCGCGAGTTCTTGCGCGCGCGACTGCGTGATCTGCCGCACGAGGTGTTCGGGTGCGTGTATCTGGACAACCGGCACCGCGTCATCGCATTCGAGGAGCTGTTCCGCGGCACCATCGACGGCGCGAGCGTCCATCCGCGCGAGGTCGTCAAGCACGCGCTCGCCCGCAATGCCGCCGCCTTGATCCTCGTCCACAATCACCCTTCGGGGCTGGCCGAGCCGAGCCAGGCCGACGAGCTCATCACCCGGCGCCTGAAAGAAGCGCTCGCCCTCGTCGACATCCGCGTGCTCGACCATCTGGTGGTGGGCGACGGGGTCTGCGAGTCCTTTGCCGAACGGGGGCTGCTCTAGGCCGTCACGGCCCGGCGGCCGGTCCGCTGAGCACCGTACCGCCCGAGGCCGGCGCCCGAGAATCGCGACATGGGCCTAGCTTTTGGGGCTTTCCGCTGGTATAAAGCGCGACTCGTTTTTCGACCCCCGGCCCGCCGGGTCCGGTCGAATCCTTGAGGAATCCGCCATGTCCAGAGTGTGTCAAGTCACCGGCAAGCGTCCGGTTACTGGAAATCGCGTCTCGCACGCGAACAACAAGCGTCGCCGCCGGTTCTTGCCGAACCTGCACGTGCACCGCTTCTGGCTCGAAAGCGAGCGCCGCTTCGTGACCCTGCGCGTGTCCACCCGCGGCCTGCGCACGATCGAAAAGCGCGGCATCGAAAAGGTCGTCGCCGACCTGCGCGCCAAGGGCGTGGAAGTCTGAGGAGGAGAGAGCCATGCGTGACAAGATCAAGCTCGTCTCCACCGCCGGTACCGGTCACTTCTACACGACCACGAAGAACAAGCGCCTCCATCCCGAAAAGATGGAAGTGAAGAAGTACGATCCGAAAGCGCGCAAGCACGTGATCTACAAGGAAGCGAAGATCAAGTAAGACAAAAAACCCGCCGAAAGGCGGGTTTTTTGTTGGGCTGGAGGCTCTAGGCTGTAGCCAGAGAAAAGCTTCAAACACGCGCGCAGCGCCGTCCAACCAGACCAAGAAAAAAGGCCCGCCATTGGCGGGCCTTTTCGTTCCTACAGTCTAGCGCCAGTCAGGCAGCGGCCGGCTGCAACGTATACCCACGCAGCGTCGCAGCGAAGTCCTGCAGCGCCTTGATGCCGCTGGCTTCGGCTTGCGCGACCCACTCCCTGAGGTGCTGAAGCAACGTTTCGTTGCTCATGTGAGCGCCGCTCCACATCACGCGCAAGCGTTCGCGGAAATCGTGCACCGTCTTGAGCGCCTGGCTCTTCTCGAGCACTTCGCTCAGCTTCGACTTGGCTTGATTGTCGAGCAGCACCGGCTCGCGCACGAGCAGCTTCTTCACGCGGCGGCTGATGTTGCCGCTTGCGTTCCGCAGCTCCTGCTTGAACACCGGAATCATCACGGACGTCGTATAGGCGCGCAGCACGTGCATGCGATTGACGATCACGGCGCGCACCGTCTCGAGGTCGATGTGATTGCGGCTCGGCTCGATCGCGGGCGTCGGCGCCACACGAATCACCTTGGCGAGACCGAGGGCCTGGAAGATGCGGATGTACACCCAGCCCATGTCGAATTCCCACTTGCGAATCGAGAACTTCGCCGAGCTCGGGAATGCATGGTGGTTGTTGTGCAGCTCTTCGCCGGCAACGATGATGCCCCACGGCACGATGTTCGTCGCCGCATCCGGGCACTCGAAATTGCGATAGCCGGTGTGGTGGCCGAGACCGTTGATCACGCCCGCCGCCATGACGGGGATCGCGAGCATCTGCACGGCCAGGATCGTGATGCCCGGTACGCCGAACAGCAAGAGATCGGTGATCACCATGAGGGTGATGCCGAGGTTGCGGTGCTTGGAGTAGAGATTGCGCTCGACCCAATCGTTCGGCGTGCCGCGGCCGTACTTCTCCTGCACTTCAGGATTGCGGGCGACGGCCTGATACAGCTCGGCGCCTTCGAGCAGCACCTTCTTCAAGCCGAAGACGACCGGGCTGTGCGGATCCTCGGGCGTTTCGCAGCGCGCGTGGTGCTTGCGATGCACGGCAACCCACTCGCGCGTGACGATGCCGGAGCTCATCCACAACCAGAAACGGAAGATATGGCGCAACGCCGGATGAAGATCGAGACTGCGATGCGCGGCGTCGCGATGCAGATAAAGCGTTACCGCCATGAAGGTGAATTGCACCATCACGAAGGTAACCAACACGTAGCCCCAGAAACTGAGGGGCACTAGTCCATACAAAAAGTCGAGATTCACGAGAAGCCTTGCAACGCGAACGTTGAGAGATTGGATTAAGAAAAACCAGCAGCGGGTCACTATAGCGGACAGACCCCGGTCGCACAAATGAGTGTTTCCCTGGACTGGAACCGCACCATTGCTTAATTGCCTGCCCCTGAGCGAGTTCCAACGGTTGGGCGCAAGCACCGGGCGACTGGGCATTCACCTTCGTTGCACTGCCAAATAACACCGTGCATCGGCTACAGTGCCGCCATGCCCGAGCTCCCCGAAGTCGAAACGACCCGCCGCGGCATCGCGCCCGCGGTCGTGGGCCGCACCATCGCACGCGCCGTCGTCCGCGAGCGCCGGCTGCGGTGGCGCATTCCGACCAATTTCGAACGCACGATCGAAGGCCAGACCGTCCGCGATCTGCGGCGCCGCGGGAAGTACCTGATCTTCGACTGCGATCGCGGCGCGATGCTCCTGCATCTTGGCATGTCGGGTAGCCTACGGCTGCTGACGAGCGACACGCCGGCGCTCGCGCACGACCACGTCGACTTGGTTCTCGACACGGCGCAGTGCCTGCGCTTCAACGACCCGCGCCGCTTCGGCAGCGTGCTCTGGACCGACAGCGATCCGCTCGCGCACCCGCTGCTTGCTGCGCTCGGACCCGAACCGCTGTCCGACGAATTCGACGCCGACTACCTCGCGCGCGTGCTCAAAGGGCGCAGCATCGCGATCAAGCAGGCGCTCATGAACAGCCAAGTGGTGGTCGGCGTCGGCAATATCTACGCGAGCGAAGCGCTGTTCCGCGCCCACATTCGTCCGCGCCGCGCGGCAGGTCGGCTGCGTCACGACGAAGCGGCGGCGCTGGTCAAAGCGATCAAAGCGGTGTTGCAGGACGCGATCCGCGCCGGCGGCACGACATTACGCGATTACATCGATCCGCACGGCCGGCCGGGTTACTTCAAGCGCAAGCTCTATGTCTACGAACGCGCCGGCGAGCCGTGTTTCGTCTGCGGCACCCCGATCAAACACTTCGTGCAAGGACAGCGTTCGACGTATTTCTGTCCGACGTGTCAGCGCTGAGAGCCGAGAGCTCGTCTCAGCTCTGACGCCGCTTCGCCCACACGCGCTTGAGCGCGGCTTCGACGGAAGGATGCACGAACTGCGAGACGTTGCCGCCCAAGCTGGCAATCTCGCGCACGAGCGTCGATGAGATGAAGTTGAATTGCTCGGTGGGCGTCATGAAAACGTAGTCCACCTGATCGGAGAGGTGGCGGCTCATCGTCGCGAGCTGGAACTCGAACTCGAAATCCGACACGGCGCGGAGCCCTCGCACGATGACGCGCAGATCGTGCTCGCGTGCGAAATCGACAGTGAGCCCCGTGTAACCCGTCACCTCCACGTTCGGCACATCCGCGAGCACTTCGCGCGCGAGCTCGACGCGCTCCTCGAGCGAGAACAACGGCGCCTTGCCGGGATTGGCGGCCACCGCGACGACGACATGCTCGAAAATCGAGGCCGCGCGACGCACGAGGTCGTAATGGCCGTTCGTGATCGGATCGAACGTCCCCGGATACATCGCGCGCGTCATGTGAACCCCTCTAAGTCGGTGCGTTGGCGAGCAGCAAATGATAGCCGACCTGCCCGGCGCGCTTGCTGCGATGAACCGACCAACCCGCGGGCAGCTCGCCGAGCGGCGCATCGGCGGGACATTCGACGTACACGAATGCCTCGCGGCGCAACCACCCATCGGCCAGGCGTCGATACACGTCGGCGAGCAGATCCGAGGCAAACGGCGGATCGAGAAAGACGATGTCGAACGGCTGAGGAGGACCTGCAAGGAAGCGCAACGCATCGCTTGCGACCAGCTCCGCCTCGTCACGCGCGTGCAAGCGCTCCAATGTCTTGGCGAGATGCTGCACGATGCGCGGCTCGCGATCGACGAAGGTCACGCGCCGCGCGCCCCGCGAGAGCGCCTCCAACCCGAGCGCGCCGCTCCCTGCGAACAAGTCGAGGCACACGGCGCCCGCGATGTACGGCTGCAGCCAGTTGAAGAGCGTCTCGCGCACTCGATCCGGCGTCGGACGCACGGCGGCAAACGGCGGCACCTCGATGCGGCTGCCGCGCCAGCGCCCGGCGACGATCCGCACGCGATGAGGCGCAGAAGATCTCGGCTCGGCAGGCTTTTTACGGACGACGGGCGGCATGCGCGCATCATACTCCGCGCTTTCGCGCCGCGACCGGCGGCCGCTTCCTTTAGAATCGCCCCTCATTCTTCAAGTTCAGCGTGCACGATGTTCGGATTCAGATCCAAAGCCAAGGACGCGCAGAAGGACGCTCCCGCAGCCGAGCAGCCGACCGAAAAGTTGGGCTTTTTCGCGCGCTTGCGCGCGAAGCTCAACAAGGGCGACTCGTGGCTCACCTACGACCTCGCGAATCTCCTGCCGGGCGGCAAGATCGACGATGCGGTGCTCGATGAGCTCGAAACGCGCCTCATCACCGCCGACGTCGGCGTGGAGACGACCGAGCGCATCCTGAGCGGCCTGCGCAAGAAGGTGCAGCGCAAGGAGCTCAGCGACTTGAACGCGCTGCTCAAGGCGCTGCGCAGCGAGTTGGTCGACGTGCTCACGCCGGTCGAAAAGCCGCTCCACATCGACCCGGCGCACGCACCGTTTGCCATCCTCGTCGTGGGCGTCAACGGCGCCGGCAAGACGACGTCGATCGGCAAGCTCACCCGTCTGGTCAAGAACGACGGCAAGAAAGTGCTGCTCGCGGCGGGCGATACCTTCCGCGCCGCGGCGGTCGAGCAGCTGCAGATCTGGGGACAGCGAAACAACGTGCCCGTCATCGCCCAAGCCACCGGCGCAGATCCGGCCGCCGTCGTGTTCGATGCGATGCAGGCCGCCAAAGCGCGCAACATCGACGTCATGATTGCCGACACCGCCGGGCGGCTGCACACGCAATCGAACCTCATGGACGAGCTCAAGAAGGTCAAGCGCGTGATGGGCCGTGTCGATGCCAGCGCGCCGCACGAGATCCTGCTCGTGCTCGATGCGAGCCAAGGTCAGAACGCTCTTCAGCAGGCGCGCCTCTTCAACGAAGCGCTGGGCGTCACGGGCATCGTGCTCACGAAGCTCGACGGCACCGCCAAGGGCGGCATCATCTTCGCGATCGCCAATGAGCTCGGCATCCCCGTGCGCTTCATCGGCATCGGCGAGACTGCCGAGGATTTCCAACCGTTCGAAGCCGAAGCATTCGTCGACGCGCTGCTCAAGCGCGAGGACGCTTGAGCGGCCGGCGCGCCGCAGCCGGCGCCTCGCGCGCCACCTCGGTGCAGCGAACGCGCGCAAGCAGCTAGGATGTATGGAATAGGTCGCTACTTCAGCTTGCGAGGCCAGCCCGCAAACGCAACGCCATGATCCGGTTCGCCCACGTCTTCAAACGCTATCCCAACGGACGCGAGGCGCTGCGCGACGTGACGCTCGACATTGCGAGCGGCGAGATGGTGTTCATCACCGGGCATTCCGGCGCGGGCAAGTCGAGCCTGCTCAAGCTGATCGCGCTCATCGAGCGGCCGACTCGCGGCCAGCTGTTCGTCAACGGCCAGAACGTCGCCGGCGTCAAGCGCTCGAAGATTCCGGCGTTCCGGCGCCAGATCGGCATGGTCTTTCAGGATCACAAGCTGCTCTACGATCGCACGGTGTTCGACAACGTGGCGCTGCCGCTCATCATCGCAGGCGTGCGCACCAAGGAAATCGGCAAGCGCGTGCGCGCCGCGCTCGATCAGGTCGGACTGTTGGGGCGCGAACAGGCCGTGCCGCTCGAATTGTCGACGGGCGAGCAACAGCGCGTCGGCATCGCCCGCGCCGTCGTGAGTAAGCCGCCGCTGCTCATCGCCGATGAGCCGACGGGCAATCTCGACCCCGAGCTGTCGCTCGAGGTCATGAACATCTTCCGCCGCTTCAACGAAGTCGGCGTCACCGTGCTGATCGCAAGCCACGACCTGTATCTGCTCGAGCGCTTTCCGGTCCGGCGCGTGCGGCTCGAGGAGGGCCGCGTCGTCGACGAAGCAACCGAGCTCACGGCCGACGGTCCGCTGCTCGACCCGCGCAAGCTGCTCGAGCGGGAGCGCGAATAGGAGCGCTGCGATGACTGCCTGGCTCACGCGCCACATTCAGACTTTGATCGGCTCGCTCGGCCGTCTGTCGAAGCAGAAGCTCGCGACGTTCCTGACGATGCTGGTGATCGGGATCGCGCTGGCGCTGCCCGCCTGCCTGCATGTCGTCATCAGCAACGCGCAGCGCGCGACCGGCGCCTGGAGCCGCGCGCTCGACATCTCGGTGTTCCTCAAGCGCCCGACCTCCGTCGAGGAAGCGCGGCAGATCGCCGACCGCATCGGCAAGCGGCGCGACGTGGCGGAAGTCGAGCTCATCACCGCCGAGGACGGCTTGAAGGAGTTCAAGCGCGACTCCGGCTTCGGCGAAGTGCTCGATGCGCTCAACGAGAATCCCCTGCCCCACACGATCGTCGTCCGGCCCGCACCGGACTACGCCTCGGCCGAGCACCTGGCGAGCCTCGCCGAATCGATCCGCGAGCTGCCCTCGGTCGACATCGTCCAGCTCGACACCGGCTGGGTGGAGCGCCTGAACGCCATCCTGACGGCCGTCGACCGGGCGGTCGTCATCGCCACCGCCGTGCTGGCGCTCGGGGTGCTCGTCATCGTCGGCAATACCATCCGCCTTGATATCCAGAACCGCCGCCCCGAGATCGAGGTGGTCAAGCTCGTTGGGGGTAGCGATGCGTTCGTACGGCGCCCGTTCCTCTACAGTGGCGTGTGGTACGGCCTGGGAGGCGCCGTGCTGGCTTGGGTGATCACCAGTCTGGCCGTGGCGGCCCTCAAGGCCCCGATCGGCCGGATTGCGGCCCTGTACGGCAGCCAGTTCGAGGTTACAGCGCTTGGCCTGGCGGATGCCGGGCGGCTGCTCCTCACCGGGGTCGCGCTCGGCTGGCTGGGATCGTTCATCTCCGCGAGCCGGCATCTGCGCCAGATCGAGCCGAGCTGACGCTCTCGGAACCTTTGGAGACTCGGTGCATTTAAAAACAATGAGTTACAGCGCCGAGTCGGGCCTTCCCCGGATAGCCGGCAGGGAACTTTTTGTGATCGTTAGCACTCCAAGTGCTCGACTGCTAATGCTAGGATTGGCCCAAATCGGTGTCAGGACTCCGGCACCCAGCAGGAGGAAGGCTTAGAGATGACTTCTACCGCGCTTGTACGTTCGAGCACCGATCTGGTTTTCGCCGGCCCGGTCGGAAGCCTCGAAGCTTACGTCGAACGCGTCTCTCGCATCCCCGTGCTCTCGCGCGAGGAGGAGACGGCGCTGGCCCGCCGCTTTCGCGACGAGGGCGACCTGGACGCGGCGCGCCAACTCGTGCTGTCGCACCTGCGCTTCGTCGTTCACATTGCGCGCGGCTATACGGGCTACGGTTTGCCGGTCGGCGATCTGATTCAGGAAGGCAATGTCGGTCTGATGAAGGCCGTCAAGCGCTTCGACCCTGATGTCGGCGTGCGGCTGGTGTCGTTCGCCGTGCACTGGATCCGTGCCGAGATCCACGAGTACGTGCTGCGCAACTGGCGCCTGGTCAAGATCGCGACCACCAAGGCGCAGCGCAAACTGTTCTTCAATCTGCGCCGCTTCAAGAAGAACCTCGGCTGGCTGACCGAGAGCGAGACGCGCGCCATTGCGCAGGATCTCGGCGTGTCGACGGCCGAAGTGCAGGACATGGAGCAGCGGCTCGCCTCGCGCGACCTCTCGTTCGACCCGGCGCCGGATTCGGACGACGAGGAGACGACCTATTCGCCCTCGGCCTATCTGCCCCATCCGGAGGCCGACCCGTCGGTCACGGTGGAACGGGAGCAGTGGGACGAGGACACTGCGGAGCGCCTGTCGCAAGCCTTGGAGACGCTCGACGATCGCAGCCGCAACATCCTCAAGCGCCGCTGGATGACCGAGGAGAAAGCGACGCTGCACGAGCTCGCCGATCAGTACGGCGTGTCTGCAGAGCGCATTCGCCAGATCGAAGCGAACGCGATCAAGAAGCTGCGCGGGCTGATCGCCGAACCGGCGTAAAGCGCCATTGCAGATGGAATGAAAAAGGCCGGCATTGCCGGCCTTTTTTGTTTGACGGTAGCGGCGCAGCGAAGCCGCGCCGCCCGTCGATCGCGCTTAGCCTTTGGTGACAGGGACGATCGTCAGCTCGACGCGACGATTCAGCGCACGACCTTCCTCGGTCGCATTCGAGGCGATCGGATAGGCCTTGCCCGCACCGACCGTGATCAAGCGTTCGCGCTTGATGCCTTGGCTGACGAGGTAGCTCGCCACCGCATCGGCACGACGCTGCGAGAGCTGCAGGTTGTACGCATCGGTGCCGGTGCTGTCGGTGTGACCCGCCACTTCCACGACCGTCTTGTTGTACTCCTTGAGCACGAGCGCGACGCCGTCGAGCACGTTGAAGAACTGCGCGTTCAAGTCGGCGCTGTTCACCGCAAAGGTGATGTGACCCGGCATGTTGAGCGTGATGTTGTCGCCGACGCGCGTGACGCTCACGCCCGTGCCTTCGAGGCGCTGACGGAGCTTCGCTTCCTGCACGTCCATGTAGTAGCCCACGCCGCCGCCCGCGAGCGCACCGACGCCCGCACCGATCAGCGCGTTCTCGAGCTTGTCGCCCTTCGTCAAGAGACCTGCGACTGCGCCCGCTGCGGCGCCGATGCCCGCGCCCTTCACCGCCTTGCTGGTCTGCGTCTCGCGCGTATAGGGATTGACGGTCGTACAGGCGACCGCAGCGAACACGACGAGCGCGCTCACGCTCACCAACCTGACGAATGGATTCTGCATGACTGGATGTCTCCTTTATCTCTGCTGGATGAGTCCTCGGCGCCTCAGCCTCTTGGGCACGCGCTGAACTGCGCCTGAATTCTAGCCGCCAACGCTACGACGCGAGATACGTTTCTCCCTTAAGTTGCCGCTTTGCGACAGTGCTGCGCGTGTGCGCGCGCAATCGGTGCACAGCGACGCTCAATAAGGAATGCGCAGCTTGCGGTAGACAAAGCTCAAGAGCCACAGCGGCCCGATCATCAGGAACTGCACGTCCTTGAAGAACGACGGCCGTTTGCCCTCGTAGTAGTGACCGATGAACTGCCCGATCCACGCCACGACGAACAGCGCAAGACACACGGCCCAGAGCGACCATGGCAAGCGCTCGAGCCCCAGCACCGCGAGCGTCACGAGCGTGACGAACACCAGCATGCCGATCGCGAGCGAAACGGACAGACGTAGGTAGTACAGCACGCCGAGCGCGAGCACGAGTGTGCCCCAGTTCACAAGCGGCGAGAGCGCGCGCATGGCTTGCGGCACCGGCAGCGACCAGAGCAGCCCGATGAGGCTGACCACGATTGTCGGAACGCAAATCCAATGTAGCGTCTTGTTCGTAGCGTGCTGATGGCTCTCGCCGTATTCGCTGAGCCATTCGTCGACGGTCTTCATAGCACCCCCAAGACCGAGCGGTCATACGCTACTCGCGCGCTCGTGGCCGGACAAGTCCGGGCATTGCATACCGCAGAAGCATGTCGTTGCGGGGGCCGAACGGATCCGAGGAGCCTTTTATGTCGACTCAAACAACCGTCAGCGCCCATGCGCCGGAGCTCGATCCCGTCGACCTCTGTGCAGTGCGCACCTGCCTGAGCGAAGACGAACGACTGGTGCAGGACTCGGTGGCGAGATTCGTCGACGAAAAAGTGCTCCCGATCATCGCGGACTGCTTCGAGCACGAGCGTTTTCCTCGAGAGCTCATTCCCGACATCGCGGCACTGGGCCTACTCGGCAGCACGATCGAAGGCTACGGCTGCGCGGGCCTCAACTCCGTGAGCTACGGGCTCATCTGCCAGGAGCTCGAACGCGGCGATTCGGGATTGCGCAGCTTCGTCTCCGTGCAATCGAGCCTGTGCATGTATCCGATCTACGCGTACGGGAGCGAAGAACAAAAGCAACGCTGGCTACCGCCGATGTCGCGCGGCGAAGTCATCGCCTGCTTCGGACTCACCGAACCGCACGGAGGCTCCGATCCCGCCAACATGAAAACGCATGCGCGCCGCAAGGGCGGCGATTGGATCCTCAACGGCGCCAAGATGTGGATCACGAACGGCTCGATCGCCGATCTCGCGCTCGTCTGGGCGCAGACGGACGAGGGCATTCGCGGTTTCCTCGTCGACACGCGCAGCAAGGGATTTTCGGCAACCCCGATCAAGCACAAGATGAGTCTGCGTGCATCCGTCACCGCGAGCCTGTTCTTCGACAATGTCGTCGTGCCCGAGGAGAACGTGCTGCCCGGCGTCAGCGGCCTCAAAGGCCCGTTGTCCTGCCTCACGCAAGCGCGCTACGGCATCGCCTGGGGCGTCAACGGCGCTGCGCGCGCCTGCTTCATCCAGGCGCTCGACTACACGAAGACGCGCACGCTGTTCGGCAAACCGCTCGCCGCCACGCAGTCGGTGCAGATCCGCCTTGCCGAGATGGCGCGCAAGCTCACGTGCGCAGAGCTGCTCGCGTTACAGCTCGGTCGCCTCAAGGATAGAGGCCTGCTTCATCCCACGCAGGTATCGCTCGCCAAGTGGAGCAACACGCGCGCCGCGATCGAAGTTGCGCGCGATGCGCGCGATCTGCTCGGCGGCGCCGGCATCAGCGTCGAATACGCACCCATTCGCCACGCGCTCAACTTGGAGAGCGTCATCACGTACGAGGGCACGGAAACGATCCATCAGCTCACCGTCGGCAGAGCGTTGACGGGATTCAATGCGCTGTAAGCGACAGCGAGAGGCGTCCGGCGGCAGCAGAGCGGCGCGATTGCGCTCAATTGTGACGAATCATGGCAACCCCTTCCGACGCGTTCGCGGAGCGCTAAACTGCGCGCAACACGCCTGCTCTTGCGTACTTTATGAAGAAGCTGATTGCCATCGTCGAAGACGAGCCCGCGCTTCGCGACAACTATGCCGCTGCCTTCCAAAGACACGGCTATTCCGTGCGCGGCTACGGCTCGCGCCAAGAAGCGCTCGAAGCGTTTCGGGCGCGACTGCCCGATCTCGCGGTCATCGACGTGGGACTGCGCGATGAGCCCGAGGGCGGATTCGAGCTCTGCCGCGAGCTGCGGGCGATGTCGCCGGAAGTGCCGATCATCTTCCTCACGGCGCGCGACAGCGAGCTCGATGCGGTGTCGGGGCTGCGCCTCGGCGCGGACGACTACCTCACCAAGGACATCAGCCTCGCGCATCTCGTCGCACGCGTGACGGCGCTGTTTCGCCGCATCGAAGCGCTCACGCAACCGTCCAACCGCGAGCTGCTCATCACGCGGGGCGAGCTCGTCATCGACACTGCCCGTCTGCACGCAACCTGGCGCGACAAGCCGCTCGGGCTCACGCTCACCGAATTCTGGATCGTGCATGCGCTCGCGAAGAACCCGGGCCACGTCAAGAATCGGCAGCAGCTCATGGATGCCGCCAACGTCGTGCTCGACGACAATACGATCACCTCGCATATCAAGCGCATCCGCCGTAAGTTCCAGGCCATCGATCCTGCGTTCGACAACATCGAGACGATGTATGGGATGGGCTATCGTTGGAAAGAGGCTTGAAGCACGCGCGGCCGCAAGCACCCGTCGCGCGCTGATCTCGGCCGTACGATAACGACAACGCTCAGCGCGCCGCCCCGCCCCGCCGATGTCGCTTCGCTCCAAGCTGCTGTTGCTGAGTCTACTGACGCTCGTGCTGCCCTGGGCGGGGTGGAGGTATGCGCAGGAAATGGAGAGCAGCTTGCGACGCGGCCAGGAATCCTCGCTCCTGACCACCGCCGATCTGCTGAGCCGCGTGGTCGCAAGCGAGCCCGAGCTGCTCTATCGCGCGCATGGCCTGTCGCAGAGCTTCGATCCCGCGCGCGGCGATTTCTTCGCACCGCTCCTGCCGACGACGCCGCTGCTCGATGGCTTTCCCGACGAGTGGCCGGTGCCCGCGCGTTTCGTGCCGGGCTTCAGCGACACGGCGGCCACACCGCCGCTGAAAGTCAGGCTCGGCGTGCATGGCCGCTCGATGCATTTCTATGCCGAGGTGCAGCGAGCGACGATCGAATACGAAGTGCCGGCTCACGCGGAGTTCGCGCGCGCCTCGCCGTCCGATCGGCTCATCTTGCTGATGCGCGATGAATTCGGCCACGAACGGGCCTGGTCGATCAGCGCCGTAGCGCCCGGTCCGCTCATCGTGCGCCCCTGCGAGCTCGGCATGCCATGGACGCCCAGCAACGAAGCGGTGCCCTATGTCACGGGCGTGTGGCGCGAGACGGAGCATGGCTACGCCATCGAGCTGCGCGCGCCAGTCAACCAGTTCGGTACCGAGCTCGGCGTCTACGCACTCGATCGCACGAATGCGCTCGTCGCAAGCGCACCGCTCGCCGCGCTGCACACTGGCTCGGAGCTGCTCAAGCGTCGCCTCGAACAATATGCACCGCATGGCACGCGCGTCTCGGTCGTCGACGTGCACGGCTGGCTGCTGGCGCGTGCCGGCGCAATCGATCCGACGCCGACTGCCGCGCTCGCGAACGACGGCGACGGCGTGGCACGTTCGATTTACCGCGTGCTCTTCGCCGGCGCCGACGAGCCGGTGCGTCCCTACGGTCTGCCCTACGGCATGTGGGGCACGCCGGTCGACGCGGCTCGGCAAGGGCAGCGCACGGCCGTGTGGTTTGAAGCGGCGGCCGGCGATCCCGCGCTCATTCGTGCCGCCGTGCCGATCGAGATCGAAGGCAATGTCTTCGGCGCGCTCGTGCTCGAGCAGCCCGGCGAGGAGCTCGTGCTGGTGCGCGAAGCGGCGCTCACGCGCTTGCTCAACATGACGCTCGTCGCCACGCTCTTTACGGTCATCGTGATGCTGCTGTTCGCAGCGCGGCTCTCGCACCGCATTCGCCGCTTGAGCCGCGCCGCCTCGACCGCGCTGACGCCCGAAGGGCGCATCGAGACGACCATTCCGGGAACGAATGCGCGCGATGAGCTCGGCGCACTCGCGCGCAGCTATGCGACGCTGCTCAATCGACTCAAGGAATACACGAGCTATCTGCAGACGCTCGGCAAGAAGCTCTCGCACGAGCTGCGCACGCCGCTCACGATCGTCAGTTCCTCGCTCGATAATCTCGCCGCCGAAGAGCCGCTTTCGCCCGAGGCGAAGAGCTATCTCGAGCGCGCACGCGAAGGCTCGGCGCGCATGCACGGCATTCTGACGGCGCTCAGCGAAGCGACGCGCGTCGAGCAGAGCATCGAGCACACCGAGCGCGTGCGCTTCGATGTCGCCGCGCTCGTGCGCAACATGGGCCAGGCGTATCGCCAGACCTTCGCGCAGCACCGCATCGTGGCGAACGTTGCATTCGAAAGCTGCCCCGTCATCGGCTCGCCGGACCTGATCGCGCAACTGCTCGACAAGCTCATGGACAACGCGATCGACTTCACGCCCGTAGGCGGCACGATCGAGATCGCGCTCGACGGCGATTCACGCATCTGTCGACTGAGCGTGCGCAACGAGGGATCGCTTCTGCCGCCCGAAATGGGCGATCGCCTGTTCGAATCGCTGGTGAGCGGACGCAGCGGCAACGAAGGTAAACCACACCTCGGCCTCGGTCTCTACATCGTGCGGCTCATTGCCGATTTTCACGGGGGCCGCGTGCGCGCCGAGAACGCGCCGGACTCGAGCGGCGTCATCGTCACGTTCGAGCTGCCGCGCTACTGAGAGACTCGCGCGCCTGTCGGCGGGCTTTACACCTCACTCCCGCCGGCGCTGCGCGCAATGCACCCACGCATCGCTAACTTGTTGACGCAGCTACAGAGCGGCATCGATCGGCACGCAGCTTGTATCAAGCAATGCGCGCCCGTCCCAGCGCGGACGCGCGAGGCAGAGAATGCGGGAATACCCCGCTAGGGGAGACCTCGGCAGGACATTACAAGGCCCAGGATGGAGCCAACGCCGCACATGTGCGGCAACTGAAGGGTTGGTGCGACAGAGCGACGTTTCCTGATTCGATCGGCGCGCCACTATAAAAAGAAGAAGTCGTCGATCCGGAAACGAAAAGCCCCGTAGTCGGGGCTTTTTTTTTGCGCGCACGAAGGGCGGCGGATGACCGCCGCCCGCTACTCGTTACTTACGCTTCCAAGCGCCGCTTGCGTCCTGGTAGTACCAGCCGGGGGAAGCCTTCTCGATCCACCGCCCCGCAAATACTTTGCGGATGTCGGGCTCCCATTCCGGATGACCGTTGGCGACCGCGAACTCGCGATAGAGATTCGCGCGGTCGGCATTCTCCTCGGCGACGAGCTTGCGCACCGTGTTGCGCTCCGGCAAAGGAATCGCGTTCTGATCGCGCACCTCGATCAGCCCGTCCTGCGTGAAGCCGATCGCACCGGAGTCGTAGTACGGCACGAGTCGGGCATGGCGCTCTTTCATCGACTCGGTGAGCTGACGAATCGCCGGCGTCGAGACATTGAGATCGGCCTGCGCATGCGCTTTCGGAACGACGAGATCGAGCAGCGAGCCGACCGTGGCGTACACGACCTGTTTGACGCGCGGCTGCCAACGCCACGCTCCTTGCTCGTCGACCGCCGAGGTCTTCTTGCGCGCAGACGGCGAGCCCATCACGTCTTCGATGAGGCGATCTGCCGCTTGCTCGACCGCCGCAGCCGGGAAGTACACATTGATCGTGACGCACGCCGAGAGCGCGAGCGCGACGGCAACGACTTTCAGATACGCAAACCGGAACATGTCGGGCTCCTTGCGAACGATGTCTTCTCCGTACGGAGAGCTCGATCGAGATTAAACCGGGCGCGGATCTCTTTCAAAAAGTTCGCGCCGCTCATTGGACAACCGGCCCCGAAGATTGCGTCGCCGCGACGAGCTGCTGCAGGAGGCGCGGCCAGTCGACGCTCGCCGCATCGCCGATCACGTCGATGCGCGGCAGGCCCCGGCCCTGCACGATGTAGTACCCGCCGCGCGGCGCCGGCGCGACGCCGCTCATCTCGCACACATCGTTACGCAGCGTGCAACTGATGCCGAGCCGCTTGTAATTGAAATCGTCGAAGAAGCGCAGAAAACCGCTCGAGAGCGCCGCCGTCACACTGGCTCCGCCGCCACCGATATTGCCGATGTTCTGCACGGCGCGCTGACTGATCCGATGCCGCGAGCGATCGCCGGGCGTCGTGATGAGCCGCGCATCGAACGCTACCGGCGACCAGTTGAAGAGCTCGAGTCCGTGGATGAATCCCGACAGCCGTCCGGTGATGCGTCCGAACGAAAAAGCGCTCGTCACGAGCTCGAGATCGAGCGCCTCCAAGTCGATGTCGGCGAAGAAGCGCGGCCACGCGCCGAACGGATCTTCGAGACGCATATCGCTCACCACGACGAGCCCGTCGAAGACATTGGCTTCCAAGCGCGTCCCGAGTCTGAGCACGCCCTCTTCGAGCTCGAGGTTCGAGAGCTTGCCGCTCAAGCGGCCGCCGAACTCCGGCCAACCGAAGGCGCGCGACAGATGCGGCACGCTGATCGGATGAATCGTCGCATCGACATTGAAGCCGACCCGGCTGCTGCCGATGTCGTGTGCGCTCAAGGCGGCAAGCTCGAGCGCGCCGTCGAGCAACGGAATACGAGTCGGCTCGAGCAACACGAAATCGCTGCCTGCCGTCGCAAAGCTCAAGCGGCTGGCGCCGAGCTCGAGGCCGAACAGACGACCGCCTGTCCACCCAAGCTGCGAAGCGAATCGATCGTTCGGCTCGGTCCGCGCACGCCAATGCCACTCGCCCGTGAGCCCGCGCACCGCGAGCGAGGGCTTGTCCGCATCGATCTCGATGTCGCGCAACACGACGTCGATGCGTTCAGCCGCACCCTCGCGCACGCGCAGGCGCCCGCTCAAGTGGCCGCGCGCCTCGGCGACCGACACGCTCGTGTCGAGCAAGAGCGGTTGCACGTAGCTCGTGAACGCCGCCGGCAACACGAATGCATCGAGGTCGACGTCGAGCTCGCGTATGAACGGCGCGGCATTGAGATCGACGAGCGTCTCGCGCGCCCGCGCGCGCAGCACGTCCCGGTGATCGACTTCGAGCGCCTCGATCGCCACACGCCCATCATCGTGCAGCACGCCGTTCGCGCGTGCATGCAATGCGTTCGCGCCGAAATCCAAGAAGACGGGATCCACGTACGCTTGACCGGCTCTTGCATCGACCGTCGCTTCGTACGTCCACGATGCAGCGCCGCGCGTCAGTGCGAGCTCGATGCTCATATCGAGCGCATCCGTGGCGATGCTGCTGCTCTCGTTGCTGACCGTAACTTGCGCGAGCGTGCCGCGTGCTTGAATCGTTGCGATGTCGGCGGCATGGCCGTGCACTTGCGCGGTGAGCGACACCGTTCCATCCGTGGCGACAATCGGCAGCGCAAAGTCGAACGCAGTTGCGACGTCGGCAAGCGATGCCAGCGGGACCTTGTCGAGCACGAGCTGCGCGCGCCAACCGTCCGCTTGCAAGACAGCGTCGAGATCGAGCTTGCCCGTGCCGAGCTCGAGGGCCTGCATCTTGAGATTCAGTGCACCGCTCGACGGCTCGTAGCGTGCTTGCGCGTTGAAACGCTGTCGGCCGAGCCGCGGGACGTCGGCCGTCACGATCGCGTGAGCACATGCGATCGTGCGCGCGTCGACTTCGAGCGCCGTGCATTCGACGATGAGATCGCGCCACGGCTCGGGCCATGCGGCCAATGCGAGCGAGCGGACTTTGATGTCCGCCCAGCTCGACCCGAGCCGCCAATGCACGGCGATGTCCTCTGCATGCCAGTCCGCGCCGCGCGCCGACTCGAGGGCAAGCTCGATGTCGTCGACCGCATAGGCAGCCGAGCCCGCGGCGAGCGCGGCCGCGACGAGCCACTCCGGCCGCCATCGAGCGCATAATTGCCGTGCGAAACGGAGCGGCGCCGCGGATAGCGTCATTGATGAGCCCGCTGGCGCATGGGGGATGCCTCGGATCCGCAGGCTGCGCGATCCGGTTCGCCGCCGCTTGGAGGGGAGCCGAGCCGCGTGTTTGACAACGTTGTCACACGGTGGGATTCTCCGCGCCACCGCGACACGTCCATCCGACCATAACAACTACATCGGAGGTCACAATGAGCAGGGTTTGGGGTCGTCATTGTCCGTCTCGAATAGTAGCCGCAGGGGTGATGGCGGCGCTCGGCGTCGCCGGATGCTGGCACGACGACGCTTCGCGCAGCGACGCTCCACCAAGCAACGCGCCGACCGACGCAGGCGTCGCCACCGTGAACCCGGCGAACTGGCCGCGCCCGGCGCAACCCGCGTTCGACGATCGCGCTCATCACGCGCGCATCGACGAGCTGCTCAGATCGCTCACCGTCGAAGAGAAGGTCGGCCAAATCATCCAGGCCGATCTGTGCTGCGTGACGCCGGAAGACGTGCGCCAATATCGCCTCGGCTCGATTCTCGTCGGCGGCAACTCGGGACCGAACGGCGACGATCTTGCGCCGGCGCCGAAATGGCTCGAAGCGGCCGATGCATTCTACGCAGCATCGATGGATACCTCGGGCGGCAAGCACGCCATCCCCATCCTCTGGGGCGTGGATGCCGTACATGGACACAACAACATCATCGGCGCCACGCTGTTCCCGCATAACGTCGCGCTCGGCGCGACGCGCAACCCCGAGCTCATCGAGCGCATCGGCGAAATCACCGCCCGCGAGCTGCGTGTGACGGGACAGGAATGGACCTTTGCGCCGACGATCGCCGTCGCGCAGGACATTCGGTGGGGCCGCTCGTACGAGTCGTACTCCGAAAACCCTGAGATCTTCGCGGCCTATGCCTCCGCGATGGTGCGCGGCCTGCAAGGCACGCCCGGCACGCCCGATTTCCTGCGCGGCGAGCACGTGATCGCCACCGTCAAGCATTACGTCGGCGACGGCGGCACGCAGGACGGACGCGATCAAGGCGACAACCGCGCCTCCGAAGCCGAGCTGCGCGACATCCATGCCGCGGGCTACCCGGCAGCGATCAGCGCCGGCGTGCAGGTCGTCATGGCATCGTTCAACAGCTGGCACGGCGAAAAGCTCCATGGCCACAAAGGTCTGTTGAACGACGTGCTCAAAGAGCGCATGGGCTTCAGCGGCTTCGTGGTCGGCGACTGGAACGGCCACGGCCAAGTGCGCGGCTGCAGCAACGTCAGTTGCCCGGCATCGATCAATGCCGGCCTCGACATGTTCATGGCGCCCGACTCCTGGAAGGAGCTTTACGAGAACACGCTCGCCCAGGTGCGCAGCGGACAGATCCCGATGTCGCGGCTCGACGATGCCGTGCGGCGCGTCTTGCTCGTGAAGCTCCGTGCAGGCTTGTTCGAAGCCGGTCCGCCCTCGTCGCGGCCGCTCGCTGGTCAGTTCGATCTGCTCGGCGCGCCCGAGCATCGCGCGGTCGCGCGCCAAGCCGTGCGCGAATCGCTCGTGCTGCTCAAGAACTCGAAGGGCGTGCTGCCGATCAAGCCGAATGCGCGCGTGCTCGTCGCCGGCGACGGTGCGCACAACATCCCGAAGCAGAACGGCGGCTGGACGCTCACGTGGCAGGGCACGGGCATCACGAACGAGCACTTCCCGAACGCCGAATCGATCTTCCAAGGCATTCAAGCGGCCGTGAAAGCGGCCGGCGGGACTGCGATCCTGAGCGAGTCGGGCAGCTACACGGTCAAACCGGATGTAGCGATCGTGGTGTACGGCGAAGATCCTTACGCCGAGTTCCAAGGCGACGTCGACACTCTTGAATATCAGCCCGGCGACAAGCGCGATCTCGCGCTGCTCAAGAAGCTGCGCGCCGACGGCATTCCGGTCGTCTCGGTGTTCCTCTCGGGTCGTCCGATGTGGGTGAATCCCGAGATCAATGCATCGGATGCATTCGTCGCAGCCTGGCTGCCGGGTTCGGAAGGCGGCGGCATCGCCGATGTGCTCTTCGCCAAGCCCGACGGTTCGATCAACTACGACTTCAAGGGCAAGCTCTCGTTCTCCTGGCCGCGCACGCCGACGCAGACGAAGGCCAATCCCGGCTCCGAGCCCTTCCTCTTCCCGTACGGCTACGGCCTCACGTATCGCGACGACGGCGAGCTGCCGACGCTGCCCGAGGAAATCAGCACCGGCGAGAAGGACGGTACGTCGGCGCGGGTGTACTTCGCGCAAGGTCGCCCGGGGACCGGTTGGACGCTCACCGTGAGCGACGCGCAAGGCGTGACCCCGCTCGAGGCCGCCACGGGCCGTTCCGCGGGCGGCGTGCTCAGCGTCCGCGCCATCGACCACACGGCCCAGGAAGATGCACGGCTTGCGACTTGGTCCGGTGCCGGCGCAGCGACGCTTTCGCTGCAGGGTGCCGCGCCGCTCGACTTGCAGCGCGAGGCAAACGGTCAGCTCTCGCTGGCATTCGCCTATCGCGTCGATGCGCCGCCGAGCAAGGACGTCGTGCTCGCCGTCGAATGCGGCGCAAATTGCCGCGGCACGTTCGCGCTGACGGACCATCTGCGCGCCGCCCCGGTGGGCGAATGGCGGCAGCTCAAGGTGCTGCTCCAGTGCTTCCAGAAGACGGGCGCGGAAATGCACAACGTCACGGCGCCCTTTGCCGTCTCGACGGACGGCACGCTCACGCTGGGCGTGTCCAACGTGCGGCTGGAAACCGGCGTCGCCGACGCGATCGGCTGCGACTGATCGCACCCGGGGCCGGGCGCTGGCGGCGCCCGGCCCCGCTCCTGCCGGTCATCGGTGCGTCAAGACGATCATCAGATGCGTCGAGAATAGTCGGCATTTGGAGCGTCCGCGGCCGTTTTGCGGTATGTTGAGCGCGTAAGGGAAGCACCGGCGCCGACGGGTGCCGGAACGCGGGGGGGCCGCGGAAACCCATCTCCGAGGCGCTGCCGTGTCTCGTACGCTTCCGGCCGCGGAAATTCGAACCGATGACCAAGCCACCCAATCGAAGAGCCAGGATCAACGACGTCGCGCTGGCCGCCGGCGTTGCGATCAAGACCGTTTCGCGCGTGCTCAACAACGAACCGAACGTGCGCGAGGAAACGCGCACGCGCGTGCTCGAAGTCGTCAAGCGCCTCAACTATCACCCGAGCCTCTCGGCGCGCAGCCTGGCCGGACGCCGCTCGTACCTGATCGGCCTGGTCTACGAGAATCCGAGCGCCAACTACATCGTCGACGTGCTCCACGGCGCGCAGGCGCGTTGCCGCGAAGGGCGCTTCCAGCTCTTGAGCCACCAAGTCACCGGCAAGGGCGAGGAAATGGAGCGCGACGTGCTCGGGCTCGTCGATCAGACGCATCTCGACGGGCTGATCGTAACGGCGCCGCTCAGCGAGTCGGTCGATCTCATCAAGACGCTCGAACGCCGCGGCGTGCCCTTCGTGCGCATCGCGCCGAACGAATTCGCTCATGAATCGCCGTACGCCGACATGGACGATGCGGGCGCTGCGCGCGAGATGACCGAGTATCTGATCGGTCTTGGGCACGAGCGCATCGGCTTCATCATCGGACCGCCCGATCATTTCGCGAGCAGCCAGCGTCTGCGCGGCTTCAAGGAAGCGATGGCAGCGCACCGGCTGCCCATCGAGCCCGAGCTCCTCAAGCAAGGACACTTCGTGTTCGAATCGGGTCTCGAAGCCGCGCGCGAGCTGCTTGCCTTGCCCGAGCCGCCGACGGCGATTTTCGCGAGCAACGACGACATGGCAGCCGGCGTGCTCATGGCGGCGCACGAGATGGACATCGACGTGCCGGGCGATCTCTCGGTCGTCGGCTTCGACGATACGTACATCGCGCGCACGGTGTGGCCGCGTCTGACGACGGTGCATCAGCCGACTTACGATCTTGCCTACACCGCGACCAATCTCTTGCTCGAGATGCTTGAGACCGGGCAAGTGCCCAAACCCGCGCGGCTTGCCTATCGACTCGTGTGCCGCGAGTCCACGGCGCCGCGGCGCGGCGCCAAAGTCGTGCGCCAACCGGCGGCGCAGGCCAACGGCTGATCTCGTAATGCATGCCGGCGCTCGCGACGAGTGCCGGCAGACGCGCTCTTATTCTTCTTCCACCTTCTTGTACGCGCTCATGAGCTCCTGCTGTTTCTTCGGCGGCACGGGGTCGTAATGACTGAGCTCCATGGTGAAGGCTCCTTCGCCGCCGGTCAGCGACTTCAAGCGCGACTGATACTCGGCGATTTCCGCTAGCGGCACGAGCGCGCCGATGCGCGTGCGCTGACACGCCAGCGCATGACTGCCGCTGACCCGGCCGCGGCGCGTCGCCAGATCGCCGGTGATATCGCCGGTCGCCGCGCTCGGAGCGGTCACTTCGATCCGCACGATCGGTTCGAGCACGATCGGCGCGGCATCCAGCACGGCCTTCTGAAACGCACGCCGCGCGGCCGCCACGAACGCGACCTCTTTCGAATCGACCGAGTGGTGCTTGCCGTCGTAAACGATGACGCGTACGTCCTGCAGCGGAAAGCCGGCGATTACGCCTTCTGCGAGCACCTGCCGCACGCCTTTCTCGACCGCTGGAATGAATTGCGAGGGAATCGCGCCGCCGACCACTTCATTGACGAACTCGAAACCCGCGCCGCGCGGCAGCGGCTCGATGCGCAGGAACACTTCGCCGAATTGCCCGGCGCCGCCCGTCTGCTTCTTGTGGCGGTGATGCCCTTCGGCGGGCCGGGTGATCGACTCGCGATACGGAATGCTGGGTGCGCGCGTCTTGCAGCGCACGCCGTAGCGTTCGGCCATGCGCGCCAGCAGCACGCGCAAGTGCAGATCGCCCATACCGTAGAGCACCGTCTCGTTGGCGCCCGCGTGGTGCTCGACGCGCACGCACGGATCTTCGGCCATGAGCTTGTGCAAGGCGTCCGAAAGCTTCTGCTCTTCGCCGCGGCGTTCCGGCTCGATCGCAAGCCCTGCCATCGCCGGCGGAAAGCTGATCGACTTCAAGTGATAGTGGTCCTCGTCGTGCGAGTCGTGCAGCACCGCATCGAAGTGCAGCTCCTCGACCTTCGGGATCGCGCATAGATCGCCGGGGATCGCATACGGAATCTCGACATGATCCTTGCCCTGCAGACGATAAAGGTGCGCAACCTTGATGGGCTTGCGCGCATCGCCGACGAAGAGCGACGCGCCCGCACGCAAAGTGCCCTGGTGGACGCGCACGACGCCGAGACGTCCGACGAAGGGATCGATGTTCACCTTGAACACGTGCGCGATCACGTGATCGTTCGGATCGTACGTCACGCGCACGCGCTCGGCGTCGGGGCCAGTACCGCGCAAGAACGGCGGCGGATTGCCTTCGAGCGGATTGGGCATGAGCCGCGTGAAGATGCGCATGAGCTCGGCGATACCCGCGCCGGTTTCTGCAGACACGAAGCACACCGGCACCAGATGCCCTTCGCGCAGCGCTTGCTCGAATGCATCGTGGAGTCGCTCGGGCGGCAGATCCGCGCCTTGCTCCAGATACAAACCCATCAGCGTCTCGTCGACCTCGACCACTTGATCGACGATCTCGGTGTGCATCGCCGCCACCGACCCGAACTCCGGCGTAGCCTCGCCCGGCTCGAAAAAGCAATCGACCACTCCGCCGCGACCGGCAGCGGGAAGATTGAGCGGCAGCAGCTCGCGCCCGAACGTTTCGCGCAGCTCGGCAAGCACACGCTCGGGGTCGGCATCGCGCGCGTCGATTTTGTTGACGATGACGAGGCGACAGAGCTCGCGATCGCGCGCGAACTCCATCATGCGCTGCGTGACGGGTTCGAGACCGGTCACCGCGCTTACGACGATCGCCGCCGTCTCCACCGCTTCGAGCATCGCCAGCGACCGTCCGACGAAATCGGCCGTACCGGGCGTATCGATGAGATTGATGCGGCAGCCGTCGAGCTCGAAGTGCACGAGCGCCGCATCGAGCGAATGCTGTAGGGCTTTCTCTTGCGGGTCGAAATCGCAGACGGTGGTGCCACGCGCCAAGCTGCCTTTCGCTCGGATCGCACCGCTTGCCGCCAGCAGCGCCTCGGCGAGCAGCGTCTTGCCCGCGCCCGCCGGTCCGACCAGGGCAATATTGCGCAGATCCGTCGTCGAATACGCCATTGGAGTCGCCCTCGCTGCGGTGCCGAGCCAGCATACGCGCACGGCGCGCCTGCGCAGATTGCGGTTAGTGACTAGGATGCGCCGTGCAAGATTCGCTGCGATGCGGTTGCGACGAGCGCTCGCACGCCACGCGATGCACCAAACTCGAGCGCGCGACGCCCGAGCCGCGCAAGCGCGTTGAGCGCAGCCCGCGTAACGCTTACGCTACGTCATCCGTGTTCCTGGCCCTCCATTTAGATGACTGCCCTCATGTCTGCAGAGCCGTCACAACCGGCGCGTAAGCGAGCGCTCATCGTCGACGATTCCCGATCCGCGCGAGTCATCCTCGGCCGCATGCTCGAAGGCTACGGCTTGCTCGTCGATTCGGCCGAATCGGCCGAGCAGAGCCTCGAGTATCTGAAGCACACGCGGCCCGACGTCATCTTCATGGATCACTTGATGCCGGGCATGGACGGCTTCCAGGCGGTACAGGCCATCAAAGCGAACCCCGCGACCGCGACGATTCCGGTCGTCATGTACACCTCGCAAGAAGGCGAGCTGTATCTGAGCCAGGCGCGCGCGCTCGGCGCAGTCGGCGTGCTGCCGAAAACCGTCAAGCAAGCCGACGTGTCCAAGGTGCTTTATCAATTGCGTCTGTTGCCCGACCGGCGCGAGAGTCGCGCCGCAACGGTCGAGGCGGCCGAAGACGCGACGGTCGAGATCGACACGCCGCGGCAACCGACCGTCGGCGAGCTGGAAAGCGCGATTCGCGCCGCCGTCGCGCCGCTCTTGCAGGAACACAACTCGGAGCTGCGACGCTTCCTGCTCGCAAGCCTCGAATCCTTCGCACGCCGCGCGGCCAACGAAGCGAAGCCCGAGACGCCGGCCGAGCCGCAGCCCGCCCCCGAGCCGCAGGTCGCACCGGTCGTCAAGCGCAGCTCGCCGTTCGCCATTGCGATTGCAGTGCTGGCACTGATCGCAACGGGCGTGCTCGCCGTGCTGTACGCGCGCCAGCTCGACGCCAACCGCGCGCTGGAACAAGTGAACGCGCGACTTTCCTCGGTCATCGAGGAACAGCAGGCGCAGATCGAAGCGTTGCAGAGCTCTGCGAAGGACGCGGCCAGCGCCGCCGACGCCGCTGCGCTCGCGCCCACGAACGGCATTCGACCCGAGCTCGTGGCCTACGGCGAGGTGCCGCTGTCTGGCACCCGGCTCGAGCGGCTGCGTGCGCTTATCACGGACCTGCGTGCGCAGGAATTCAAAGGCAAGATCCGCGTGGTGTCGTATTCGGGCGAGTTCTGCCTGAGCGGCAACGGCTTCGAAGGCTATTCGCTCGCCGCCGCGGAGCTCCCCTACAAGCAATGCGACGTCGTCGGCAATCCCTTCGACGAGAGCATGAGCCCGGCGCAGCGTCAGTCGGTCGCGTTCGCGAACTTGCTTTCGTCCCTGCGCAGTGCCGGCGGCTCGCTCACCGTCGAGGTTCAGCATGCAGGCCGCCAGGCAGCGGTGCCGTATCCCGATCCGAACCAGGAGGGGCTCACTGCCGGCGAATGGAACAAGATCGCCGCGCTCAACAATCGCGTCGAGTTCATCACCGAGCCGAATGACGACGCGTCCTGACCGCGCACGCGCGGGCGCCGCGGCACACCGCCGCGTGCGCTCATCGCTGCCATTTCATTTTCTTTCGTCACGATGACCGACAGCTGGCTCCTGTACGGCGCGAACGGATACACCGGCGAGCTGATCGCGCGCGAGGCCGTCAGGCGCGGCATGCGCCCGGTGCTCGCAGGCCGCTCGCGCATTGCGATCGAAAAACTCGCGGCCGAGCTGTCGTGTCCGCATCGGGTCTTTTCGCTCGACGATCACACCGCCCTCGTCGATGCGCTCCAAGACCAACGCGCGGTGCTCAACTGCGCCGGTCCGTTCTCCGCCACGGCGCGTTCGATGATGCAGGGCTGTCTCGCAACGCATGTGCACTATCTCGACATCACCGGGGAGATCGATGTCTTCGAGCTCGCGCACAGCGTGACCGACAAAGCGCAGCGCGCGGGCATCGTGTTGTGTCCGGGCGTCGGCTTCGACGTCGTGCCGACGGACAGCATCGCGGCGAAGCTCAAGGAAGCATTGCCCGATGCAACGACGCTCGCGCTCGGCTTCGACAGCAAATCCGGCGTGAGCAAGGGCACGGCCAAGACGATGCTCGAATCGGTGGCGGACGGCTGCAAGCTCAGGCGCGACGGCAAGATCGTGAGCGTCCCGTTCGGCTCGCTCACCCGGCGCATCGACTTCGGCGGCGGCGAGCGGCTCGGCATCGCGATCAGTTGGGGCGATGTGAGCACGGCCTATTACACGACCGGCATTCCGAACATCGAAGTGTTCATCGCGGGCTCGTCGCGCACGCTGCGCCGCCAACGACGGCTCAACTGGCTGCGTCCGTTCGTGCGCCGCCGCTTCGTGCTCGCTATGATGAAGCGCCGCATCGACGCGACCGTCACGCCGCCCGATCAAACGAAGGCTGCGAATCAACCGACATTCGTGTGGGGCGAAGCGCGCAACGCCGCCGGCGAGGTCCGCACGGCGCGGCTCACCACGCCGAACGGTTACGCGCTCACGGTTCACAGTGCGCTCGGCATCCTCGAACGCCTGCTCGCCGAGCCGCATCGCGCAGGATTCATGACGCCCTCGATGCTCGTCGGCGCCGATTTCGTCACGACATTGCCGGGCTGCTCGTCGATTCGTATCGAACCATGACCGAAGGGACTCTTTTCGATCCGAGCGCTGCGCTCGCCAACGCAGCGCTCGCCTTTAAGCCGCCGCGTTGGTTGGCCAATGCGCACCTGCAATCCATCCTGCCGAGCTTGCGCCTGCGACGGCCGCTGCTCGTGCGCCGCGCACGCGATCTCTTGGCTGCTTCATCCGAGGAAATCGTCGATTGCGGACAAGGCGTGCGCCTGCTCGGGCATCGCTCGACGCAAACCGCGCTCGGTCGCCCGCCCGCGCGCGATCTCATCGTGCTCTTGCACGGTTGGGAAGGCAGCGCAGACTCGCTGTACGTGCTCTCGTTGGGCGCGTACCTGTTCGCGCATGGCTGCGATGTATTTCGACTCAACTTTCGCGATCACGGCCCGACGCATCATCTGAACCCCGAGCTGTTCCACTCCTGCCGACTCGATGAGGTCATCGGCGCCGTGCGCCGCATTCAGGAGACCTCGCCCGATCGGCGCATTGCGCTCGCTGGATTCTCGTTGGGCGGCAACTTCGCGTTGCGTATCGCGGCGCAGGCGCCGGCGCGCGGCTTGGCGCTCGAGCGTGTCGTCGCCGTGTGCCCCGTGCTGCGGCCGCACAGCACGATGGAAGTGCTCGAACACGGCCCCTTCATCTATCGCCAATATTTCATCGCCAAGTGGAAGCGCTCGTTGCGCTTGAAGCAGCGGCTGTTTCCGGAGCTGTACGATTTCTCCGAAGTGCTCGAGCAGTCGAGCTTGCGCACCATGACGGAGCTGCTCATCGAGGCGTACAGCGAGTTTCCGTCGGTCGACGATTACTTGAACGGCTACGCGATCGTCGGCGACGCGCTCGCACGGCTCGAAGTGCCGAGCTACGCGCTGCTTGCGCTCGACGATCCGATCATTCCGGCGCATGACGTCGCGCATCTCGCCCGCAATCGGCATCTCGAAGTGCTGGCGATCCCGCGCGGCGGACACTGCGGCTTCATGGATGCGTTCCACCGCGAGAGCTGGGCGGATCGCAAGGTCGCCAGCTTGCTCGGCATCGCACGCGCCGAGCGCACCGTGCGCTAGAGCGTTTCCATCAATTCGCACCAGCGCGCGTAACGCTCGCGAAGCGCCTCGTCGACGGCGGGCGCGAACGTGGCGCGCTCGGCGTGCGGCTGCCAGTCGGCAGGCTCGCCCGCGACGAGGAATGCAAGTCCGAGCGCCGTCGACTCGCGCACGTTCACTCGCTCGACCGGCAAGCCGCTGAGCGTGGCGATGCATTCGCACAGATAATCGCTCGCCGAAAGTCCGCCGCTTGCAAGGATGCGTGCGACCGCTGCGTCTTGCATGCGTTCGATGTTGCGACAGATCAGAAACGCAATGCTTTCTACCGCCGCTTGCACTTGCGCGGCTTCCGAGCCCTCTCCCACGAAGCGCGACGACACATCGCTGCGCCAATACGGTGAGCCGATGCCGCCGACTGCATTGAGGAAGAGCGGCGCCGCGTGATTCGCAGTGGCGCGCGTCAATGCGAGCGCGCCGCGCCTGGCATCGACTCCGAGATGTTCGTTCAACCAGTCGATGGCCGCGCCGGCGCCGTTCACCGTGCCCTCCTGAATCGTGACGACGCGCTGCTCGTCGGAATACACCACGCTTTGCAGCAGCTGCGGATCGTCGTGCTCGCGCACGCGCTGCAGGAACGCGCCGGTGCCGGCATTGAGATAGATCGTAGCGGGATCCAACGACCCGAACGCATACGGCACCGCCGACTGATCGCCGGTGCATACGCGCAGCGGAATGTCTCGGCCCGCAAACTGCAGCCGCCCGAATTCCGCGCGCGTGTGCGCAATACGCGGCAAGAGCTCGAGCGGAACACCGAAGCGCTCGGCGAGCCACGGCGACCACGCCCGCGTGCGCGGCTCGAACAGCTGCGTTCGTGAGGCGTTCGCCGGATCCACTAGATACGGCCGTCCTTCGAGGAGCGAAAAGAGCAGGAAGCTCGCCAACGGACCGAAGGCAAGACGCTTGCCGTCGCGCGCCGTGCGCACTGCCGGGATCTCATCCAGACACCAACGCAGCTTGCTCGCGCCGTAGTGCGGCGAGAGCACGAGTCCGGTGTGCTCGCGCACGGCAGATGCCTCGCCGCGCAGCTGCTCCACCAGCGCCGCGTTGCGACGATCCTGCCAGGACAGCACGCGCGACAAGGGCGTGCCGGTGCGCTTGTCCCAGCAGACGACGCTCGAACGCTGCGTCGCCAATCCGGCTGCCACGACTCGCTCGGCATCGCTGCCGAGCGTCTGCGCGACATCGTCGAGCGCCGTACGGATGGACTCGAGAATCTCGTTCGCATCGTGCTCGACGCGATCGTCGCCCGAGCGAAACGTACTGATCGGCGCAAAGCTCTCGGCGCAGAGCGTGCCGTGCGCATCGAACACGATGGCGCGGCTCGCGTGGCCGCCTTGATCGATCGCCAGGATGAGCGGCGCTTCGCTATCGCGCAGCTCGCTGGCAAGCGAATGCAGCTCTCGGACGAGCCAGCCCAGTTCTTCGTTCATGCTCGGGAAGACATGCAAATTCGATTACGGGCGCGCCGACGCGCGCAGCTCGCGCAGCATCGTACGCACGGCCATCGTCTCGATCAGCTTCGCGCCGCGCGCGGCGAGCTCCAGCGCCAGCTTGCGCGTGGTGACCTCGTAGATGGCCCAGCGCCACGGACCGCGCCACAGCCGTGCGTTGTCCGCGCTCAAGAGTCGATGGTCGCAGAAGACATAGTCGGGCGCGAGCGCCTCGCACTTGAGCGCGGACAGATTCGAGTACTCGGACAGCACCCAACCGATTCGCAACGACGAGACTTGGCGCACGTGATGCACAGCCGCCAGATCGAAAGAAATGATGACGCACTGGCGTGCGATCGGCTTGAGCACCTCCCACACCCGGCGCACCACGACCTCCTGCCCGAAAGCGCGCAGGCTCGCACGTTTGAGCTCGACGAATGCCGTCGCGTGCGGATAGGTCGCAAGCAGGCTCGCGGCCTGCGCCAGCGAGGGAATGCCGATGTCGGTGAAGCGGCGGCCGAAACGCGCCTCTTCGTTGACCGCAATCTCAGCAAGCTCTGCCCAGGTCATCTCGAGCGCGTTGCGATCGATGCCGGCTGTGCGCTGCAGATTCGCATCGTGCAGCAGGATCGGCTGATGGTCGGCACTCAGCTGCACGTCGAACTCCACGAAACGCGCGCCGAGCTCGAGCGCCGAGCGCAATGCCGGGAGCGTGTTCTCCGGATACTCCGCAGCGTTGCCGCGGTGAGCGACGAGCTCGGGAATCTTGGGGAGCGGCGTGGCCATTCCGCTTTGCGTCAGGTTGTTGTTATCACGCCGAGTATCTTAGCGGTTGTACAGACGCCAAAGGATTCGATCCGCCCACACGACGTCGTTCGCACAAGACACTTGCTCTCGCCACGGCGCCTCTGCTATGTGGGCAATCGGGAAAACCCTTGCGCCCTGTCATGCGTGACGCCTCACATCGTTCGGCCGTAGCGCTCGCGCTCGTAGTGTGCATGCTCGGCTGGCTCGCCGGCTGCGGCGGCGGCTCCGATTCGCGCACCAACCCTCCTGCCGTACCCGATACACCCGCGCCCGACACGTCGCCGCCGAGCACGCCCGGCGGCCTGACCGCGACGGTCGTGAGCGCCACGCGCATCGATCTGTCGTGGAATGCATCGACCGATGCCGTCGGCGTGGCCGGTTATCGCATCTACCGTGACGGCGCGCCGGACGAGCTCGCGACGGTCAGCACGACTTCCTATTCCGATACCAGCGTCGCGCCCGGCACCACGTACTCGTACGCAGTGCGCGCGTTCGATGCTGCGGGCAATGTATCCGAGCTGTCGGCGACGGTGAGCGCGACGACGCCGACGAGCGTGCCGGGATTGGACGCGCGGCCGACCAATGCCACGTGTCTGGCGTGGCCGCGCGAGGCGGGCGGCACCGACATCTCGCTCGCGCGCTTCACCTCGCTCGAATTCACCACGCCGATCGCCATGCTGCAGGCCCCGCACGATGACGACTGGTGGTACGTCGTGCAGCAGGATGGGCGCATCCTGCGCTTTGCCGCCGCCGACCCGACGCGCGTCGACACGTTCATCGATCTGCGCGGCCGCATTCGCTCGGGCGGCGAGATGGGCTTGCTCGGCATGGCATTTCATCCGCGCTTCCCCGAGGATCGCCGCGTCTTTCTCTCCTACACCGCAGGCAATCCGCTCGTCTCGCGCATCGCGGCGTTCACGAGCAACGATGACGGCGCGACGCTCGATCCGGCATCGGAGCAGATCCTGCTGACGCAGAATCAGCCGGAGCAGAATCACAACGGCGGCCGGATCGCCTTCGGTCCCGACGGCTATCTCTATATCGGCCTCGGCGACGGCGGAGGCGGCGGCGACATGCACGGCACGACCGGCAACGGTCAGCGCCTGACGACGCTGCTCGGCAAGATGCTCAGAATCGATGTCGATGCGAGCGACGGCTATGCGATTCCGCCGAGCAATCCATTTGCGCAGAACGCAAAGTGTCCGGCGAACGGCCGCGAGAGCGACGCGTGCCCCGAGATCTTCGCATGGGGCTTTCGCAATCCGTGGCGCTGGAGCTTCGATCGCCTGACCGGCGAGCTGTGGGTCGCGGACGTCGGGCAGAGCTCGTACGAGGAAGTCGATCTCGTCACCCGCGGCGGCAACTACGGCTGGCGCTGCCGCGAAGGCGCGCATGATTACGCCACCGGCCGCACGCCCGGCTGCTCGAGCGCGACCATGATCGATCCTGTCATCGAATACGGGCGCGATCTCGGTGGCTCGATCACGGGCGGCTACGTCTATCGCGGCCGACAAGCGACCAGCCTTCGCGGCCGCTATGTCTTCGGCGATTTCGTGTCGGGACGCATCTTCACGTGGCTGCCCGAAGAGGCGAACGGCCGTCGCCCGACGGTGCTGCTCGAATCGGGCATGCCGATCTCCTCGTTTGCCGAAGGCAATGACGGCGAGCTCTATGTGCTGAGCTACAGCGGCGCGATCTTTCGCATCGTGTTCGGCGCGAGCGGCGGCACCACGAGCGTCCCGACACGCTTGAGCGAAACGGGCTGCGTCGATCCCGCGAATCCTCAAGTGCCTGCCAGCGGGCTCGTGCCCTATCGCGTGAACGCGCCGTTCTGGTCGGATGGCGCCGAAAAGGAGCGGTGGATCGCGCTGCCCGATCAGCGCACGGTGAGCGCGGCGAGCGACGGCGACTGGCAGCTGCCGATCGGCAGCGTGCTCATGAAGCACTTCCGCATCGGCACGCGCCTCATCGAGACGCGACTGTTGATGCGTCATCCGGATGGCGAATGGGGCGGCTACAGCTACGAATGGAACGACGCGCAAACCGATGCGCTGCTCGTGAGCGGCGGCGCCGAGCGCGATATCGGCGGTCCCGCTCCGTGGATCTTCCCGAGCGAAACGCAGTGCCTCGAATGCCACACGACCGCGGCCGGACGCACGCTCGGCCTGGAAACGGCGCAGCTCAACGGCGCGCACTTCTATCCTGCGAGCGGACGCACGGCCAATCAGCTCGCCACGCTCAGCCACGTCGGCATGCTCAGCCCGCCGCTGCCGGATCCTGAAGCGCAGCCTGAGCTACCCGATCCGTTCGACACGAACGCGCCGCTCGCTGCACGCGCGCGCGCCTATCTGCACACGAACTGCTCGTTCTGTCATCGACCGGGCGGACCGACGCCGAGCACGCTCGATCTGCGCTACTCGACGCCGATGGCGCAAACGAACGCCTGCAATGCTGCGCCTCAATCTGGGGACATCGGACTCGGAGCGAATGCACGCCTCATCACGCCCGCCGACGCGGCGAGCTCGGTGCTCCTGGCTCGCATCAATCGACGCGATCAATATCAGATGCCGCCGCTCGGTTCGCACCGAATCGATGTGGCCGGCGTCGCGCTGATCGCAGAGTGGATCGACTCGATGGGACCGAGCTGCGAGCTGTAGCGGCTCGGCGTCTCAACCGTCCTTGCGCTTTTCTTCGTAGGTCACGATCGGCGCGCCGCTCGTCACGGACATCTCGCCGTCGACGACCGCGCCCTGCGCAATGGCGATCGTACGCGCGCTGACATTGCCGCTGAGGCGCGCGGTCTTGCGGATCTCGAGCTTTTCGGACACGTGAATCGTGCCGTCGATATCGCCGGCGACGACCGCATTCGCCGCTTCGATGCGGCCCTCCCAGCGACCGCCTTCCGCCAATGTGAACACGCCGCGGACGATGCCGTCGCCGCTCACCCTGCCGCCGACGACGAGATCGCCTTCGCATTCGAGATTGCCAATGAATGTCGAGCCGGCCCCGATGAACGTGGGGCTGGCCGAGACCCGATCTGCGTGACGACGGCGGAGTTGCGACATGCGTATGTCCTTGCGCAGCGAAGCGATGCAGCCGGCAACGAGCGCGCGCCGCGTTGCCGCGTACGAGCGAGAGCCTACAGTCTAATGGCCTCCCTTGACTGCCTTTCGTGCGTCGCTGTTTGGCGTCGCTCAGTGACCTGCTGCGACACCCTTGTCGAAAGCTGACACGACAGGTCCACGCATGCGCGCACGCTGCGCCGATAAGTTGCTGATTTCTCTTGCTCAGCGAGCCTGGCATGGCCGTTGCACTTGCGACGGACACAACGATGCCAAGCGCTCGTTTGCCCCGAGAACGTACCTGCCGAAGCGATCGTAGTCCCCGACCACCAGCCTAGTGCTCGGCACGTCCTGCGGCCGCCTTGCGCCCTTCCCCGCATGGCGGCCTACTTTTTTCCCGCAGCTGCGTAAAGCCGCGGCTGTCCCGCGAGAACCTCGACGGTTCCCCGCAATTTACGCGCGCGTGCGCGGCAGCGGATCTCGCTATGATGGGATTTCTTACCGAGGACACATGCATGTTGCGCAGATTGAGCCTTTGCTTGCTCGCGATCGCCTCGACCGCGCTTGCCGAGATCCCGGGCGAGAAGGAAATCCACGCGGTGACGCTCGCGAACGGCATGAACGTCATCGTCTGGCCCGACCGGGACATTCCCAACGTCGCTCTCTACAACTGGGTGCGAGTCGGCAGTCGCAATGAAGTGCCGGGCATCACCGGACTTGCGCACTTCTTCGAGCACATGATGTTCAACGGCACGAGCACGCGCGCCCCCGGCGAGTTCGACAGCACGTTCGAAGCGAACGGCGCACGCAACAACGCCTATACGTCTTCGGACGTCACCGTGTACCAGGATTGGTTTCCGAGCGATGCGCTGGAGACCATTTTCGAGCTCGAAGCGGATCGTCTGCAGAATCTCGCCTTCGATCCGCAAGTGATCGAAAGCGAACGCGGCGTCGTCTACTCCGAACGGCGCTTGTCCGTCGAAGACAGCCAGTTCGGGCGGCTCGTCGAGCTGGTGCAAGCCACCGCCTTCGTCGCGCATCCGTACGGCATTCCCACCATCGGCTGGCCGTCGGACATCGAGTCGTGGCGCATCGACGATCTGAAGAACTTCTTCAAGACGTACTACGCACCGAACAACTGCACGCTGATCCTCGTCGGCAACGTCGAGCCGAAAGCGACCATCGAGCTCGCCCGCAAATATTTCGAGCCGATTCCCGCGCAGCCGGCGCCCGAGCCGATTCGCACCAAAGAGCCCGAGCAGCAAGGCGAACGCCGCGTCAGCCTCGTCACCGAAGCGCAGACTCCGCTCTTGCAGTTTGCCTATCACGGCGTCGCGGGCTCCGATCCGCGCGTGCCGGCGCTCGAGCTGCTCGCGCGCATCCTCACCGACGGCGATGCATCGAGGCTGCACCGCACGCTCGTCGAGGAGCGCAAGCTCGCCATCTCGGCAGACAGCCAGATCGAAGCAGGTTTCGATCCCGGGCTCATCTGGTTCTTTCTCGCCCTGCCTGCCGGCGCCGACATCGCGGCCGCGGAAGCGGCTTTCGACGCTGAGATCGCTCGGCTCATCGAGGAAGGCGTCACCGATGGGGAGCTCGCTCGCGCGCGCAATCAAGCGCTCGCCGACTTCTGGCGCAGCCTCGCGACGATCGACGGCAAGGCGCAGGCGCTCGGCACGTACGAAGTGCTGCGCGGCGGTTATCGACGTTTGTTCGATGCGCCGAAAGCGTACGAGGCCGTGACGGGCGAAGAGATCAAGAAGGTAGCGGCGGAGTTCTTGCGCAAGACCAATCGCACGGTGGGCGTGCTCTCCGCTGCGTCGGCCCGCGCGACCGCAGGAGAAGAGTGATGCTCGCACGCGCACGACTCATTGCCTCGACCGTTGGCATGTTCATCGCGGCGCTCATGCTGCTCTCTGGCGCGCTCGCCAAGGCAGACAGCGGCGTCAAGACGCCGCCGTATGAACGCATCGAGCTCGCGAACGGCACTGTGCTTCTGCTCATGGAGCGGCACGACGTCCCGCTCATCGCGTTCGATGCGCGCGTGCGCAGCGGCGCCCGCCTCGATCCGCGCGATCGCTTCGGCGTCGCGAATCTGCTCGCCGGGCTGCTCGAGAGAGGCGCCGGCTCGCGCGATGCGCTCGCCTTCGCGGAGGCCGTTTCCGCAGTCGGCGGCGCAATTCAAACGAGCGCCTCCGCGGAAGCGATCGGGATCAGCGGCTCGTTTCTCGCTCGCGACAAGAAGCTCATGGTCGAGCTGCTGGCCGACATGCTGCAGCGACCGCATCTCGCCCCGAACGAGCTCGACGTCCTGCGCAATCGCTATATCGAATTCATTCGCGCGGCGAAGGACTCCCAGCGCGATGCGCTCACGCCGATCTACGCCGCCGCCGCGCTCTTCGGCACGCACCCGTACGGCAATCCGGTGGTCGGCAGCGAACGCTCGCTTGCGAACATCACGATCGATGACGTTCGCGAGTTCTATGCCGCCCATGTCGGCGGCGATCGACTCATCATCTCCGTCGCGGGCGACTTCAAGACGGCGGAGATGCGCCGTCTGCTGACGCAGGCATTCGCGAAGTGGCGCAAGGCCTCGGCGCCGCTGCCGCCCGTGGCGCCGCCCGCCCGCATCGAAGGACGCCGCGTGGTGCTGGTCGATGCGCCCGATGCCGTGCAGTCGTATTTCTGGATCGGCAATGTCGGCGTCGCGCGCTCCGATCCGCGCCGCGCCGCGCTCGACTTGGTGAACACGGTTTTCGGCGGGCGCTTCACCTCGATGCTGAATACGGAGCTGCGCGTGCGCACCGGGTTGAGCTACGGCGCGAGCTCGCGCTTCGAGCGGCTGCAGCAGCCGGGTCCATGGCAAATGGCGTCCTTCACGCGCACCGAGACGACGATCGAAGCGATCGATCTGGCGCTTGCCACGCTCGATCGCCTGCACGAGGCGGGACTCGACACCGACATGCTGGCATCGAGCCGCAAGTATGTTCTGGGACAATTCCCGCTCAGCTTCGAGACATCCGCGCACTGGGCCGCGCAGCTCGCGACGCTCGAGCTCTACGGTCTCGGACACGAGCACATCGACGGCTATGCCGCTGCGCTGAACGCAGTCGAGCTCACCGATGCACAGCGCGTGATCGCCGATGTCTTCCCCAAGAGCGATGCGGTCTTGCTCGTCGTGATCGGCCGCGCCGAAGCGCTGCGGGAACCCCTCAAGAAGTACGGACCGGTGACGGAGCTGCGGCTCGCCGATCCCGTGTGGACGCTGCCGATCGAGCAGCCGACGCAGTAATATCGCGACGCAACGAGCGACGCGAAGCCGTGGGCCTACGCGCTCACGGCTTCCGGCGGTCGAGCGATCACAGCGCCCCTCGCCGCGCTGTGATCGGCGAGAAAAATGTGACCTCCGTCACATTTCTCGGGAACGCCAAATCAGTCATAGACAACCGGCTCCGAGCCGTTAGACTGCGCGTTCTGCGCGTTTGTAGCGCGCGACCCCTCACATGCAATACCGCCGCAGCGATTACGATGTGACGAACACTGTGCAGGTGAGCTCGGCGGAAGCCGTCCACCGCGCAGTCTGCGACCTATTCAAGCAAACCTGGCCGCACTATCCGTTCGATCGGCTCGATACGGCGTTTCGCGATTTCGAGCGGCTGTTCAAAGGCCAGTTCCCCGGCTACTACGGGTGCGACACCGTCTATCACGACCTGCAGCACTCGCTCGACGGCACGCTCGCAGTGGCGCGCCTCATCGTCGCGTACGACCGCACGCATACCCCCGACGAACGGCTCGGCCCGGAGCGCGCCATCCTGGGCGTCGTCGTGGCGCTCTTCCATGACGCCGGCTACATCCGCCAGACCGACGATCAGACGCATCGCAACGGCGCCGAGTTCACGCGCAGCCACGTCAGCCGCAGCGCGCACTTCATCGGCCGTTATCTACCCACGATCGGCATGGCCGAGTGGGTGCCGGTCGCGACCAAGATCGTGCATTTCACCGGCTACGAAGTGCAGTTCGATCAGATTCGGCTCGACGACTATCGCGACCGCAAGCTCGGCCACATCATCGGCACGGGCGATCTGATCGCGCAGATGTCGGATCGCTGTTATCTCGAGAAGTGCCGCGACCGGCTCTATCCCGAGTTCGTGCTCGGCGGCGTGGCGCTCACGAACGACGAGCACGGCAATCCCACCGTGCGCTTCAGCTCGGGTCTCGACATCCTGCGGCAGACGCCCGAATTCTTCGAAGAAGTGCGGCGCACGCGGCTCGACGGCGAGTTCGGCTCCGTCTATGCGCATCTCGAGGTGCTCTTCGGCGGACGCAACCCATACATGGAAGCGATCCAGCGCAACCTCGATTACCTGAGCGAGATCCTGCGCACGGCACGCTGGCCGATGCTCCGGCGCGATCCGCCGTGCTTCACCTGGGAACGCAACCCGGTCCAGAACATCCGCTCGCTCGTCATCGATCGGCTCAAGGAAGCCTGGAAGAGCTGAGCCGCCCGTGCGCGCCGCTCGGGCGTCGCGGTACCCTTCACCGACCCTTCGCTCACCTTGACCGATGTCGTTCGATAGCCAAGTCCTGCTCGGCCTCGCCGTTGCGCTCGCGATCGGCATGCTCGTCGGCATCGAGCGCGAACGCCGCAAGGGCACCGGCCCCGACCGCGAGGTCGCGGGCCTGCGCACGTTCACGCTTGTCTCGCTCACGGGCGCGGTGAGCTTTCATCTCGGCGGCGTACCGCTCTTTGCAGTATTCGCGGTGATCGTCGGCCTGTTCGTGGCGATCGGCTATCGGCGCACCTACCAGCACGATCCGGGGCTGACGACCGAGATCGCGCTGATGGCCACGTTCCTGCTCGGCGGGCTGGCCATGCGCGAACGGCCGCTGGCGGCCGGTCTCGGGGTACTCATGACGATCGTGCTCGCCGCACGCACGCGCCTGCACAACTGGGTCCACAACGTGCTCACCGACGACGAGGTGCGCGACGGTCTGATTCTCGCGGCGGCCGCGCTCATCGTGCTGCCGCTCACGCCCGCCGAGCCTGTCGATCCATGGGGCATCGTCAGCCTGCGCGCGTTGTGGCTGCTCGTCGTGCTCATCATGGCGATCAATGCGCTCGGCTACATCGCGCTACGTGTGCTCGGCACCCGCATCGGGCTGCCGCTTGCAGGCTTGTTCAGCGGCTTCGTATCGAGCACTGCGACGATCGCCGCGATGGGCTCGCGCACGCGCAAGCATCCGCAGCTGCACACGAGCGCCGTGGCGGGCGCGGCCGCATCTTCGGTCGCAACCGTGCTCAAGCTCGCGATCGTCGTCGGGCTCGTGAGTTTACCGGTGCTCAAACAACTGATCGCAGCGCTCGTCGTCGCGGGACTTGCGACCGTTCTCTATGCGGCCGCCTTCGCGTGGCGCAGCGCACGTCAAACGGAGGAAGGCGATCCGCCCGCCGGCCGGCCGTTCGATCCTAAAACGGCCATCGTGTTCATGCTCATCGTCGGCGTCACGCTGGTCATTTCCGCGGCGGCCACTCATTGGCTCGGCGACCGGGGACTCCTCCTCGCCAGCATTTTCTCCGGGATCAGCGATGCGCACGCGGCGGCCATCTCGGCTGCGACCCTCGCCGAAGGGCAGCATGCTTCGATCCAGTTCGCGACCGTGGCGATTCTGGTCGCCTTCAGCACCAACACCGTGAGCAAATCGATCGTCGCGTTCTCGATGGGCACTCGAAAATACGCCCTTGAGCTCCTGCCCGGCCTGCTGTTGACGGTGGCCGGCGCCTGGGGCGGCTGGCTTTTCGTCGTGCTCGTCGGCCGTGCAGGCTGACCCAACGCTGGGATTTGCCCTCGCAATGCAGTTCAAGGCTTTGAACGCACGCTTCCCTCGCAAGCGCGCCTTCATCACCGGTGCCGGCAGCGGCCTCGGCTTGGCGCTCGCGCGTGCGCTCGCTGCGGACGGCTGGGCACTCGGCCTGTTCGACCGCGACGTCGAACGATTGGCTGCCGTGGAAGGTGAGCTGTCCGCCGCGGGCGTGGCCGTGCTCGCTTACCCGGGCGATGTCACTCAACCCGACGAGCTCACGGTGGCGGTCAATTCGTTCGCGAGCGCGCATGACGGACTCGACCTCATGATCAACAACGCCGGGATCGCCGTGGCCGGCTCGCTCATGGATGTGCCGGACGAGGATTGGCGGGCAGCCATCGACACCAACCTCATGGGCGTCGTGCACGGCGCTCGCGCCGCCGTGCCGCACTTGCAGCGCAACGGCGCGGGCGTGCTGATCAACATCGCGAGCGCCGCCGCGTTCGGCTCGGCGCCCGGCATGATCCCCTACAACGCGACCAAGGCAGCGGTGGTCTCGGTGAGCGAATCGCTCGCGGGCGAGCTGCGCACGAGCGGCACGCAGGTCTCGGTCGTCATGCCGATGTTCTTCCGGAGCAACTTGATCGAATCGTTCCGCGGACCCGCCGAGACGCAGGCAAGCGCTGCGGCACTGGTTCGACGCGCACGCTATACCGCCGAGCAGGCGGCGCGGGATCTGCTCATCGCGGCAGGCAAAGGCAGGATGCACATCGTGCTGCCGGGCTCGGCGCGCTGGCTATGGCGCTTGAAGCGCTGGATGCCCGCTACTTTCGTCCGGCGCTTGATGCCCTACGCCGCCGATCGGATCAGCTGAGCGACGGCATTCGCGTGGGCGGATCGATCGTCAGTAGATAACGGGTGTAGATCTCCGGCAGGCGCGCGAGCACATGCGCCTTGCCCGCAATGTCGCTCGCTTCGAGCACGTGCCGTAGCATCGACAGGCTCAGGGACTCGAGCGCCGGCACGGACACCGGGGCATAGCTCAAGTGCCACGGCTCGGGACTGACGCCGCCGCGATCGGTCCGGTACGGACGAAAGAAGCCGAACTCTTCCATGTGCGCATCCAGCCAGGCGTTCAGCTTGGCGAAAATCCCGCCCTCGGCGTACTCGGAGGGCAAGAGCTGCACCTTGTAGCCCGGCGGAATCGCGGCCGCGTCGATCACATCGACGTCGCTGCCCCAATGATGCCGGCTGCCGCCCGGCAGCGCCGACCACGTGAGGATCGCCTCCACGGCATCGGAATCGTCGAGCTCCTCGCGCTTGAGCGGCCGTCCGGCCCGGTCGTACAGCGGGCGCTCGCCCTTCCACTTGGCGTTCCAGATCGCAAGCTGCGTCTCGAAGTCGCGGAAGCTCGAACAGACCTGTAGATCGATCCCCTCCAACGCGGCGGCATCGCGCATGGCCAATAACGAGGCGACCACCTCGTAATGCAGCGAGCAGGCAGGCGTCTCGAGGTCGATGATGTGCGTACGGGCGCGGCCGGTGAGCTCGAGTTCGTTCATTGATGCGGGTCGCGACTGGTTGGGGGCGTAACTATAAGAGATTGCGAGTATGTCAAAAAAACCGACACCGACTGCGTGCGCCGTTGCAGCCAAAACGCGAGTATCATGCACCGAATCGAACCGGTGAAACCCGAGATGCGCTCGATGCGTCACTCATGGCACCCCGACGCATCGCGTTTGCCCCCTAATAAAGGTGCAACGTGGAACGGAGGCGCTGCAACGTTGCCCAATAAGAAATGCGGCGGAGTATGCGGTGAAAGCGCGCGGCCTCAAGTATAGGTTGCTCTCGTTAGCGATCGCGGCGGGAATCTGCATTACCGCGACGTTGCTCGCGCTCGAGTATTTCGAGTACCGCCGGTCGGTCGCGACACGCGGCGTGCAAGCCGAGCAATCGCTGCTGATCGCCGAGAGCGAACGTCTGACCGCCCTCGCAGAAGAGATCGCGGCCTCCAATGCTGGCCGCATCGAAAGCGCCCTCGGCATGGGGGCGCAAGACACCCTCCAGCGCATCGCCGCGATGCTGCTCGAAGACCCCGCCGTCGTGAGCGTGACCGTCTTCGGCTCGGACGGCTCCATCGCGCTCGAAGCCGGCCGCGACGAAGCCTGGACGCGCATGCTCGCCCCCGAAGAACGGCACACACTGCGCCGCGAGCTCGGCGCGCCGCAGAGCGTCGGCACGCTCGAGCTCACCGTCGGCCGTCCCGGGCTGCTTGCCTCTGCGCAAGCGCTGCGCGATCAGCTCGAAGAAGTCGAACGCGAAGACTTCAATCTCTGGGTTCGACTCATCCTTGCGGCCGGCGCCTTGATCACCGCGCTGCTCGCCTCGGCTGCCTGGGTCATCGCCCGGCGCCTGGAGCGGCCGATCGTCGAGCTCATTCGCTCCGCCGAGCGCATCGGCGAGGGCGACTACACCCGTCCGCACAAGGTCACGAGCAACGACGAGATCGCCGAGCTCGAGATGGCGCTCGATCGCATGCGCCAGAAGCTGCGGCAGACCACGATCACGAAGAATTACCTCACGACGGTTCTCGACAGCATGAACGACGCGGTGCTCGTCACCGCGCCGAACGGCACGATCAAGCGCATCAACGAAGCCGCGGTACGCCTGTTCGGCTATACGGAAGCGGAGCTCGCCGGCCGCGCGTTCTCGTCGCTCCTCACCGAAAGCGAGCGCGCCACGTTCACGATGCAGCCGACCACCGCCGAAACGCGCGAGACCGTGATCGCCACGCGTGCCGGTCAGACGATTCCGGTGTCGGTGTCGAGCTCACCGATCGCTGCTGAAGATCCGCAGTTCCAGGGCACGATCTTCGTCGTTCGCAACATCACCGATCGCAAGCGCGCCGAGCGCCGTATCCGCTATCTCGCACGCTACGACGCGCTCACGAAGGTGCCGAACCGCATGCAGTTTCAGCACATGCTGCAGCAGGCGATCGCGCGTGCGCGGCGAGCGGACCGCACCATCGTGCTGCTCTACCTCGACATGGATCGGTTCAAGGAAATCAACGACACCTTCGGGCACTCGGCGGGCGATCGCACGCTCGAAGTGCTGAGCGAGCGGCTCACGCGCATCCTGCCGCGCGAGGCGATCGTCGGACGGCTCGCGGGCGATGAGTTCGGGCTCTTCATCGAAGGCTTCGCCGAGTCCGAGGACGTGCGCACGCAGGCGGCCAATCTCGCGCGCATGGTGCTCGCCGAAGTCTGCAAGCCCTACTACGTCGAACAGCAGGAAGTCTTCCTCACGGCGAGCGTCGGCATCGCATTCTGTCCGAAGGATGCGGAGAACGTCATCGACCTCATCCGTAACGCGGATGCGGCGATGTATCACTCCAAGCAGAACGGCGGCAACAACTTCGCCTTCTATTCGCCCGACATGAATGCCGCCGCCGTCGAGCGGCTGATGCTGAAGAGCAAGCTGCGCCGCGCACTCGAGCGTGACGAGCTCATGATGTTCTATCAACCGAAGGTGGATCTGCGGGACGGACGCATCATCGGCGCCGAAGCGCTGCTGCGTTGGCGACTGCCCGGCCATGGCGACATTCCGCCCTCGCAGTTCATTCCGCTCGCCGAGGAAACCACGCTCATTCTCGGCATCGGCGAATGGGTCCTGAATCGCGTCTGCGCCGACTACCGGCGCTGGCAGGAACGCATTGCGAACCCGGGCCGCGTCTCGATCAACTTGTCGCTCAAGCAGCTGCGTCAGGCGAGCTTCATTCCGCGCTGCAAGTCCGTGTTCCGCCGCCACGGCGTCTCGCCGACGTGCTTCGAGCTCGAAATCACCGAGACCACGTTGATGGTCGATCCGGCGCGCACCGTGAAGCTGCTCGATGAGCTGTACGCCATGGGTCTGCACCTGTCGATCGACGATTTCGGCACCGGCTATTCGTCGCTCAGTGCACTTCAGCAGTTCCCGATCGGCACGCTCAAGATCGATCAATCTTTCGTGCGCGATTCGGCGACCAATGCCGACGACGCGACGATCGTGCGCATGATCATCGACATGGGCAAAGCGCTCGAAGTGGAAGTGGTCGCCGAAGGCGTCGAGAACGAAGAGCAGCTCGCCTTCCTGCGCAGCCGCGGCTGCCATTACGCACAAGGTCGACTCTTCGGCGATGCCATGAGCGCCGACGAATTCCTCGAGCTGCTGCTCGCGCAGCAGTCGGGACGGGCTGCGGTGAGCCAGCTATTTGCGTAGATCGGGCGCTGGGCTCTGGGCGCCGAGCAGATAGGCTACGGGCTACAGGCTACAGGCTACGGACAGCGCGCTCGGCTCTCGGCCCCTGGGCACTGGCCAGAAAAAATGCTTGCTGCTGCGAATGCAGCCTCCTTGACGTTTTGGCGTCTTCCTCGTCCCTGACGCGCTAGCGTCCCTCGCAACGGCTTGCTTGACGCTTCAACGTACCCTCGCAAGGAGCTTGCTTGCCGACCGCGTCCTCACGACGCACACTCCGCGCATGATCAAGAACGACGCCGTCATCCTGGGTCTGTTGTCGCTGACGCTCGGGGCCATCTTCTGGTCGACCCAATCGCAGCATCCGTTCTGGCGCCGCTTCTATCGCTACGTGCCGGCGCTGCTGCTCTGCTACTTCATTCCGGCGCTATACAACACCGTCGGCCTGATCGACGGCGAGGGCTCGGCGCTCTACCCCATCGCTTCGCGCTATCTGCTGCCGACCACGCTCGTGCTGCTCACCTTGTCGATCGACTTTCCGGCGATCGCGCGTCTCGGCCCGAAAGCCGTCGCGCTCTTTCTCACCGGCACCGTCGGCATCGTCTTCGGCGGTCCGTTGTCGCTGTGGCTGTGGAGCTGGCTCAGCCCGGAGACAGTTGCAGGCGATGTCTGGAAAGGCATGGCGACGCTCGCTGGAAGCTGGATCGGCGGCAGCGCCAATCAAACCGCGATGAAGGAAGTCTTCGGCGTCGACAGCAATCTCTTCGGCATGTTCCTCGCCGTCGACGTGATCGTTGCGAATCTCTGGATGGCGTTCTTGCTCTATCTGGCCGGACGCGCCGATGACATCGACGCCAAACGCGGTGCGGATCGTGCGGCCATCGTCGCGCTACGCGAGAAGATGGAACGCTTCGAAGCCGAACATGCGCGCATCCCAAAGCTGCCCGACCTCATGTTCGTGCTCGCGGTCGGGTTCGGCGCAACCGGCGTATCGCACTTCCTCGGCGCGCCGCTCGCGGCGGCGTTCGCCGGTCAGGTCTGGGCCGAACGCTTGTCGCTGGCGAGCGAGTTCTTCTGGATCGTCGTCATCGCCACGACGATCGGTCTGCTGCTGTCGCTGACACCCGCTCGCCGCCTCGAAGGCGTCGGCGCGTCGAAGATCGGTACCGTGCTCTTGTACGTGCTCATCGCCAGCATCGGCATGCACATGGATCTGCGCGCGATCTTCACCAATCCCGGACTGTTCGGCGTCGGGGCGACGTGGATTCTGTTCCACGGCGCGCTCATGTATTTCGTGGCGCGGCTGATCCGCGCGCCGATCTTCTATTTCGCGGTGGGCAGCCAGGCGAACATCGGTGCAGCAGCCAGTGCGCCGGTCGTGGCGAGCGCCTTCCATCCGTCGCTGGCGCCGGTCGGCGTGCTACTTGCGGTGCTCGGATACGCGCTCGGAACGTACGCTGCGTGGCTCTGCGCTCAGCTCATGCGCCTCGTCGTCGGTGCGTGATTCGGCCATCGTCGGCGGGCGATAGGTATGCGCAGCTTGCGAACGGCCGCGCGCCGCGCACGCCGCAGCCGCCCTGCCCTCGACCAGATACCACGATCTGCGATTGGCCGTACCTAACGCAGTCGTCGTCGCGTCTTGAAAGCACAGCTCGCGTGCGAAGGCATCGACGAGCAGCACGCGATCGTCGCCCGCATTGAGCCACGCGGCTGCGTCGTAAGCCTCTTGGTCCGCCTCGCGCCAGCGCGCGTAGCCGAAGTGAACGACCGGTCGCTGCAGCTTCAGCAAGTGCTCCGCGCGAAACCCGTACAGCGCAAGTTGCTTGTCCGGCGCGGCGGCTCGTGCCACCGCGCGTGCGAAACGCGCGCCCGACAGCACGTCATTCAAGCCCGGATTGAGCCAGAAGCTGACGACGGCCAGCGCGCATGCGAGCGCTCCTGCGTACGCGAGCCAAGCACGCTGCGGGCGCGCGAGCGCACAGACAATCAAGGCGGACGCTCCGATGACGAACGCAGGCGCTTCCAGATCGAGCCCGTACATCGAGGCCAACTCCGTGCGCCGCCCGTCATCGAAGAACAAGTAACCGGCTGCACCCACGCAGACGAGACCGATGAGCACGCCGATCCCGAACACCGCCGTGCGCACCCATTGTTTCCGCGCAAGGTCGGGCACATACGCCGCGCAGGCCAGCACGAATGCCGGAACGGCTGGCAGAATGTAGACACCGCGTTTGCCTGCGCTCAGCGAGAAGAAGAGCACGACCAATCCCACCCACGACAGCAGCAGCGCAATACGCAGATCGCGTCGTTGCCATGCCTCGCGCCACTTTCCCCACAGCCACGGCACCAGTGCGATCAACGGCAACCACAGCACCGGAATGACTTCGAGGATGAAGTACCAGAACGGCTCGCGGTGATGCCATGCATCGAGATAACGCTCGGCGGTTTGAACGAACAGGATCTCGTCGCGATAGGCAGCGAGCGTCGGATCGCCGCGCGTCGCCAGCAGCATCGGTGCGAGCCACACGCTCACGGCCAGCACGAACGCCACCGGCCCGACGAGCCAACGCCAATCGCGCACTCGCCACGCCGCCGCGCGCCACCGCAGACAAAGCACCGCCCACGGCACGAGCGCCAAGAGCGGCAAAAAGCCCACGCCCTTTGTGATCACGCCAAGCCCTGCTGCGGCCCAGCCGAGCGCATACCAGCGCCACGCAGGACCGATCAGTAAATGGCGGAGCAATCCATAGAGGCCAAGCGTCGTGAAGAAGCAGAGCGTTGCGTCGATCTGCGCTTGCCGTGCTTGCCAGACGAACTGCACGGTGAGCACGAGCAGCGTGCCCGCGATCAGCCCTACTTCGCGATTCCACAAACGTCGTCCGAGGTCGTAGACGAGCACGATGCAGCCGAGCCCGCTCAACAACGACGGCAGCAAGAACGAAAGGCGCAGCGAGCCGGTGGCCCTGAAGCCGAGCGCAAGCAACCAGAAGTAAAGCGGCGGCTTGTCGGGATAGAGTTCGCCGCCGACGCGCGGCACGAGCCATTCGCCGTTTATGACCATGTCGCGCGCGATCAGCGCAAAGCGCGGCTCGTCTGCCGGCCATGGATCGCGTAGCCCGATACCGCTGCCGATGAAGATGAGCCCGAGGCCGATCAACCAGAGTAGATCGAGACCGATATCGCGCGTGCCCGCTTGCGACGGACGCAGCCAGCGCGTCACCAACGCGTCGCTCAAAAAGGCTCCTCCGTCGCGTCCACATGCGTGGCGCGCTTCATGAGCCAGCGCACGCCGAACAGATCGACGATACCGACCCAGAGGCGATTGCCGATGCCGTACTTCGAGCACCCGTGCCGCCGCGGACGATGGTTCACGTCGACCGAGACGACCGTGGCGCCTTCGCGCTGAAAGAGCGCAGGCAAGAATCGATGCATGTGATCGAAGGCGGGAATCTCGAGGAAGGTGGCGCGATGAAAGAGCTTGATGCCGCAGCCCGTATCCGGCGTGCCGTCCTTGAGGAGCGAGCAGCGCACGGCGTTCGCCACGCGCGAGGAGATGCGGCGCACCCATGAGTCATGCCGTACGCGGCGCACGCCGGCGACGAGCCGTACCTTTCCGCTCGCATCGTCACGCTGCACCGCGAGCAGCGCCGGCAGATCGCGCGGATCGTTTTGCCCGTCGCCGTCGAGAGTCGCGATCCACGCCGCGCGCGCAGCGCGGACGCCGGTACGAAGCGCTGCGCTCTGTCCGCAGCGCCGAGCGTGCCGCAGCAACCGCACGTAAGGCCGTGTGCTGCGCAGCGCCCGGATATTGGCGGCCGTCTCATCCGTGCTGCCGTCGTCGACGAAGATGACCTCGTAGTTCAGCGCGTTGCCGAGTGCCATTTCGATCTCGCATGCCAACGGCTCGACATTCTCCGCCTCATTGAAGACGGGAATGACGATCGAGAGCTCGACCGCCTCCTCCGCCAAGGGCGCATTACGTACCGCTACACTCATTCGCACTGTCCATTTCCGGCTTAGGCGACACCGCAGTAAGGCGTTCGCAAAGGAAAAGTTCAACCGCCCGACGAAGCGTCCATGTCGGCGGCAGAGCAAGGATCGTACCGACCCCGCACTGAAAGGTTTACCCACATCCTTCGGCCAGCGACACGTGCTGCGTCGCGAGGGCGTAGCGTTTGTCGCGAGGAACTTCGCCACCATCGCCTCGTTGAATTTTGACGCCAGACGCCCACCGCGAGCAGTGCGCCGGGTCGCGCCTGGCGCCGCTCGCGTCGAATCGTCATGTGGCTGCTCAAGATCAGCGCAATGCTCGTCGTCCTGGGCCTGTCGGCCCGCGCCTTGGCGTGCGATGCGGTTCCGCTCAAATGTCAGGAACGGTTCGGCGAGCTGGTCGCCTATCGCGCCGAGGCCATCGAGCTCGCTTTCGGCGAGCTCCTGGCCGTGCTGCCCGAGCGCATGGCGATCAAGTTCGTGGGGCCGCGCGATGCGGAATACGCGAAGTACGAGCGACGGATCGCCTACGACATCGCTCAGCAGAGGCTGATCGTGCCGCGTCATATGACGACGAAGCGCCTGCCGAATCCGGTACGAGCCGCGGGCAATTATTGGCCGTTCTATCAGAACGAGCTGTACCGCAATACGTTTCCGGTCGTGCTCGCCATCGACAACGCGCTCTGGGGCGCGTACTTGCAGGAAGCCGCGCACCGTAAAGGGCTCTCCTGGCCGCACGCCGAATGCGCCTCGATCGACATCGGCCAACGCCTACCGTGCGAGATGCTGGTCGAAGGGATCGCGGCGTATTTGACGGCCGCGCGCAATCCGTTCTTCAACGCGAATCGACTCGATCGCATCTGGCCGTCGGATTTTGAGACCTTTCGCGAGCGCGTCTGGCGACGCAATGAGAGCGGCTACCGGGATGTGCAGCGCTACGGTGGGCTCATGCTCGTCAAGCCGCTGATCGACGAATTCGGCGCACCGAACGCGCTCTACTACTTCGCGCAGACGCCGTTCGCGCTCGAAGAGGAGAACTTGCACCTTTCCGCGCTGCGTTATCAGGAACGAGCACGTACCTGGCTGGAAGCGAACAAGAGACCGCGCGGCACGCTCACCGTCGTTTCCAGCCAGGAATAAACGACTCCGCGGCGGTCAGGACGCGTCTGCCGCCACGCTCGGCAGACTGAAGAAGAACGTGGCACCTTTACCCGGCGCGCCTTCTGCGGTCACTGAGCCTCCGTGCCGACGGATCACGCGCTGCACGATCGACAACCCAATGCCGCTGCCTGGAAATTCCTCGGCGCTGTGCAGCCGCTTGAACGGCGCGAACAGCTCATTTGCGAGCTCAGAGCTGAACCCTGCGCCGTTGTCACGCACATAGAAGACGCTCTCGTTAGGATCGGACGCACCGAACTCGATGCGCGGCTCGGCCACGTTCTTCGTGAACTTCCAGGCATTGCCGAGCAAATTCTCCAGCGCGATCCTGAGCAGTCGCGGGTCGGCGGATGCGAAAAGATCCTCCTGAACCAGGGTATCGACGCGCCGGCCAGGCTCGCGGATTTGCATCTCGCCAAGAATGGCCGACACCATCTGCGACACATTGATGGTCGTACGCATGAGCTCGCCGCCGTTGACGCGCGAGAGCCGCAAGAGATCTTCGATCAATTGCTCCATGCGCGCCGCGGCGCCGAGCACGCGATCGAGATATTCGCGGGCGCGTGGCCCGAGCTGATCGCGACATTCCTCGGCCAACAGATGCGTAAACCCGTTGATGGCGCGCAAGGGCGCTCGCAAGTCGTGCGAGACGGAATGCGCAAAGGCTTCGAGCTCCTTGTTGGTATCCGACAGCTGACGCGTGCGTTCCTCGACGGCGCGCTCCAGCACCATGTTCAGATTGCGGATGACCTCTTCGTTCTGCCGCAGCTGCTCGTTCTCGTCGAGCAAGCGCCCCACACTGAGGGCGCGTTCAATCACCGGCACGACCTGCCGCAGCGTGAAAGGCTTGAGGATGTAGTCGAACGCGCCCGCCTTCATGGCCGCCACCGCAGTGTCGATCGAACCGTGACCGGTCATCACGATACCGACGAGCTGCGGACGGATGACGCGAGCCGCCTTGAGAAAGGCGATGCCGTCGAGCTCAGGCATGGTCAAGTCGGTGATCGCGACGTCGAAGCGTTCCTGTCCGAGCAAACGCAACGCCTCGTATGGCGAAGCGCAGCTGCGAACGGTATAGCCTTCGAGCTCGAGCGTGTCGCACATGGCGCGCAACTGCGTCGCGTCGTCGTCCACCACGAGAAGCTGCGGACCCGAGGTGGCGACGCTCATCGACTTGCGCCTGCTTCGCTCAGCGAACTTGCGGCCTCTTGGCGCGCGCACACCGCCTGCAAGTCGGCCAATGCGCGCTGGAGCTCGGCGAGCTTCGGCGGCTTGCTCAAGACGACATCGATGTTATCGGGAATGCTCTCTTCCATCGCGAATCGCTGCCCCCAGCCGGTGAGAAGAATGACCGGCGTGCGCGGTGCGCGCTGTTTCACCGCCGAGGCGACGCTGTGCCCATCCACGTAGGGCATGCCGAGGTCGGTGATGACCGTATCGAAGGGCCGGCCGCTGCGATACGCTTCTTCGAAAACTTCGATTCCCGCGCGTCCGCCGTCCACGGCCGTCACCTCGTGGCCTTCCGTCTGGAGCGTGCGCACCAGTGCGTCGCAGATCATCGGATCGTCGTCGATCACGAGCAGACGCTGCCTGGTCGGGTGTATGAGCTGGGATGCATTTGCGGGCACGCTGAGCTGCTCCGGCGCGGCGGTGAAGCGGATCTTGAACGACGTTCCCGCACCGGGCGTGCTGTCGATGACGATCTGTGCGTGATGGCGCTGCGCCATACCGTACACCATCGCAAGACCCATGCCGGTGCCGCGTTCGCCTTTGGTCGTGAAGAACGGTTCGAGACAGCGCCGTTTCGTCTCTTCGTCCATACCGACTCCGGCGTCGGCCACTTCGAGCTCGACCAGCGCCGGCTCCCCTTCGATCACGCGCGTTCGCAACGTCAACCGCCCGCCCTCCGGCATCGCATCGACGGCATTGAAAATGAGGTTCGTCAATGCATCGCGGATGTCGCTTTCGGTCCCCATTATCTTGGGCAAGCCTGCGGAGAGCTCGGCGAGCACCTCGATCACGATGCCGCGCTCTTGCGGCATGTCGCTCCAGCGCGCACGCGTCAGCGTGAGCGTCTGGCCCGCCAGCTCGTTGAGATCGACGGGCGCAAGCTCGGTGGTCTGATCGCGTCTGCGATAGAACTCGCGCATGCGCGTGACGGTCTGCCCGACATCGGCGATGGAGCGCTGAATCGTGCGCAAGTATTCGCGGGCGCGCTCGCTCAGCGTCGGTTCGTGATCGAGCAACGCCTCGGTGTAAAGCGAGATCGGAGAGATGGCGTTGTTGATGTCGTGCGCGATGCCGCTTGCCATCTGCCCGAGCGCCCGCAGGCGCTCTTGCTGCAGCAGCGTCTGCTGGCTCAAACGCAGGTTGTCGTATGCCTGCTGCAGCTCCGTGTAGAGCCGCGTTTGATGGCTTGCGAGCGCCACGTGTTCGCTCAGTTGCCGCAGGAACTCGCAGTCGAGATTCACGAAGCCGCGAGCGCGCTTGCGCGCCGCAATGAGCACGCCGAACACTTTGCTCTCGACGATGAGCGGCGCGATCACGAGCGATCCCAAGCCCGTCTCGGCCAGCCGCTGCGTGAAAACGCTCTTGCATTCGGACAGGTCCGGCTCGTAGAGGAGCTCGCCGCGGATGCACTGCGCCAATTCCTCCTGATCGAGCGGCAGCAGCGCCTTCGGCAACAGACCCAGCCGCGTCGCGCGGTCCATGCTCTTTGCGCCGATCGTCTCGACGATGAGCTGCGCGCCGTCGTAGAGACACACACAGCCGAACTCGATCGGCATGTTGTCCTCGAGCCGGCGCAGGATCACCTGATAAATGCTCTGCAAGTCCAGCCGATCGCCGATCGCGCGAGTCGTATGGTGCAGGAGATCGAGCCGCGCGATCTGAGCCCGCAGGCGCTGCTCGGTCTCCTTGAGCGCCGTGCTCTGCGCATCGATGCGCTCGAGCATCTGATTGAACGTCGCCGACAGCACCGCGAATTCGTTCTGCGACATGCTCGGCGCGCGCATCGACAGGTCGCCGCGCTCGGTAACGGCGCGCGCGGTATTCGCGAGGGCGTGAATCGGTCGAGTAATGCGCTCCTGCAGTGCAAGCGACACCACGTACGCGAACAATAGCGACGCGGCCATGACGACGAGCGCAATCAAGCCTTGCGACCCAAGGCTGCCATGAGCGAGATCGGTCGCAGCCCTGAGATAGAGCATGCCGAGCGGACGCTCCTCCGGGTCCGACACTGCTACGAATCCCGCGACGTGCCCTCGATGCTCGAGCCCCAACCCGGCCGTGCCTGCTGCTTGCGGAATCGTGCTCGGGCCGTCGCGCGGATAGCGAACGAACACGTGCCCGTTCGCATCGTACAGCGCCGCGGCTTCGACGAAAGGCGCTTGCTCCAGCGTCGCCAACACCTCATGAGCTGCGCGCTCGTCGCCCGCGGCGAGTGCGGACGCGCTGTTCGCGGCCACCACGCGCGCGAGCATGTCCACATGCGTCATGAAGCGGTTGCGCAGGGTGATGTACTCGTAACCGCCGAAGCCCAGACTCGCGAACGCAAGGGCCGCGGCGCTCGCCAAGAGCATGATGCCCATGACTCGCTTGCGAACCGGGCGTCGGCTCTGCGTCATCGCGCACCCACCTCGCACGCGGCCGGCCGCGTGAACGTTGGGAATGCCAACTTTTCCGCAGCGGTCACACCTGCGCGATGCTGCGGAAGCCTACCAAGCGGGCGAGTGAGAACGTCGCTGACGCCGCGGAAGCGCCGCATGCGAAGGAGAGCTCGGGAAGAATTGCTACCAACGAGGCACACACAGCGTTGCAGATACAACTTCAACGCCCATAAGGCCGGGACGAGGATCGTGGCACCAGCGGACGTGACGGAACCACGTCGTAGCGCGCACGGGCTCGCACGTTTGCTGGGACCAGCGTGCTTCCGAGGTAGCTCCATCAACGCTGCTTATAATCGTCCATCGAACACGGCCCACCGTCGCTATGCGATGGTGCGTCGAAGGTAACACATAAGCGGCGCCGCGCGCTCGCGGTGTGATCGTGAAAAACCGTCGCGGACGGGACGCCGGCTCAGGCGCTACCAGATCAGGTCGTCGGGGACGACGTAATCCTTGTATGGATCGTTCTCGTCCGGCGGCGTGCTTTCCGACGCCTTCAGATCGATGACCGCACGCGCTTCGCGCTCGCGGATGCGCTCGGCGATCTCGCGCGGCACGAGATCGTAACGACCCTCGCAACGGACGATGACCGCCTCGCCGCGGATGATCTTCTCACGCAATGCCGCATCGACGGGGATGCGCCGCACCTTCTCGCGGTCGATGAAGTTGAAGTACTCGTATGAGTCGGGCTTGGGAATGCGGTGCTGCTCGATGAGCGCCTTGATCTGCATCCAGCGCTCTTTGCGCTCCTGGTTATCCTGACGCTTGCGCATCAGCTCCTGATCGCGCGCGATCTTGGCCGCCCGCGCCTCGGCCGCACGCCGTTCCTGTTCGGCCTGCTTCGCGGCCCTGTCCTTGCGATGCTGCCCACGCTCGGCTTCCCTGGCCTGCTTTTTCGTGCCGAGACCTGCCGCCAACAACTGCTCGCGAAGTGACATGCTCATGAGCGCGCGCTTCCACTGAACCGATGAACGAAGGGGGCGGCTATCTTACGCGAAAGACGCTGAGTGACGGCAGGACCGAGAACGCTTGCGCATCGAGGAGACTGCATTCACAGCAGGAAGAACGCAGGTGAAGAAAGGGGGCTTTTGCGCTCTTCCTACAGCTTGCCGCCTACAGCCCGCACCGCGCGTTGGCCGTAGTCCCTAGCTCGCTCGCGAGCGCGTTCTCTCCAGAGCCCAGCGCCCTTATCGAACGTGCTCCAATTCCTCGCCAATCAGCTCACCCAAGATGGCAATACCGCGCTCGATACGTTCTGGCGGAACGGTGACGAACGAAAGCCGCATGGTGTTGGGCTGCGGCGCGTTAGCGAAGAACGGAGCGCCGGGTACGAACGCCACGTTGCGGGCGACCGCCTTCTCGAGCAGCACGCTGCTGTCGAGGCCGGCGGGCAGCTTCACCCAGATGAACATGCCGCCTTCCGGGCGGTTCCATTGCACCGCTGCAGGAAAGTGCCGACTCATCGCCGCGAGCATCGCTTGACAGCGCTCGCCGTAGAGCCGGCGGATGCTCGGCACGTGGGTATCGAGAAAACCGTCCTTGATCGTTTCGTAAACGATGCGCTGGGTGAAGCTCGGCGTGTGCAGATCGGCGGCCTGCTTGGCTTGTACGAGCTTCGCGTACAAACCGGACGGCGCGATGAGGTAGCCGACGCGCAATCCCGGCGCGAGCACCTTCGAGAACGAGCCCATGTACACGACCGCCTCGGGCTGCATCGAATGCAGCGACGGCAACACATCGCCCCGATACGACAGCGCGCCGTACGGATCGTCCTCCACGACGAGCAGCCCGCGCGCGGCCGCGAGCTCCGCGAGCGTGCGGCGACGTTCGAGCGGTAACCGGCGCCCCGTCGGATTCTGGAAGTTCGGCAAGCAGTACATGAACCGCGCGCCCTCCGTGAGCGCCGGTGTCAGTTCGCTCACGATCGGTCCGTCATCGTCCGAGGGCACCGATACGAACGTCGGCTCGCTCAGCGAAAAAGCCTGCAACGCACCTAGGTACGTCGGCGTCTCGACGAGCACGCGACTGCCGGGATCGATCAGCACCTTGCCGAGCAGATCGAGCGCCTGCTGCGAGCCGGTGGTGATGAGCACGTTCGCAGGCGACACGCCGTGCTGCGCCGCGATCCACTCTCGCAAAGCGAGATAACCTTCCGTCGGGCCGTATTGCAGGGCCGCGCTCGGTGCGTCGGCGAGCACGCGAGCGGTGTGCTCGCGCAAGCGCTCGACCGGAAACGTATCGGGCGACGGCAGCCCACCCGCGAAGGAAATGACCTCCGGCCGCTCCGTGACTTTCAAAATCTCGCGGATCGCAGAGCTCGTGAGCTTCTGCGCACGCTGCGAGATCGTCCAACAAGACATCGATGGCGGGAGCGGTTGTGCGGCCATGTCGCCGAGTCTACGGCGAAGCACCGACCGACGCGCAGTGGCAGAATGACGCGGCGCGCACCAGTACAGCGTAAAAGAAGCACGGCGCCGCGCATTCCTTGCACCATGAAATTAATCAAGCTCATTGCCAATCTCGGCTACGGCAGCCGTAAGGAAGTCCTGGCGATGTTTCGCGAAGGACGCATCACCGACGCGCACGGCGAAGTACTGTACGCCGACGATCGCGTCGAGCATGCCGATGTGCGCATCGACGGCGAACCGCTCGACCCGCCCTTTCCCCTCACCATCATGGTCAACAAACCCGCAGGCTACACCTGCTCGACGCAGGATCCAGGCGCGGTCATCTATGAGCTCTTGCCATATCGGTTTCGCTTGCGTTCGCCGCTGCTCGCTTCGGTCGGACGGCTCGACCGCGACACGACCGGGCTCTTGCTGATGACGGATGACGGGAAGCTCCTGCACAAGATCACCTCGCCCAAACACAAGCTCGAGAAGGTGTATGAAGCAACGCTCGCACGCGACTTACGCGGCGACGAGGAACGCATCTTCGCAAGCGGCAAGCTCAAGCTCCGCTCCGAAGACACGCCGCTCGCGCCCGCAAGGCTCGACGTGCTCGACGCACGACGCGTACGCGTGACGGTTACCGAAGGCCGCTATCACCAAGTGCGACGCATGTTCGCCGCCGTCGGCAATCACGTCGAGCAACTGCACCGCAGCCGCATCGGCGGACTCACGCTCGGCGATTTGCCGGAGGGGAAGTGGAGGCGACTGACCGAAGAGGACTTGGCGCGATTGTTTGCAAACGGTTAAGGGAGGACGCTGACAAGGCCATCTATCTGGCCGCGGCCTGAAGCCCATAGCCTGCAGGCCGTAGCCTGTTGCCCGTAGCCTGTAGTCCATAGCGTGTTGCCCGTAGCCCGCACAGCGCGCAGGCTGAAGCCTGCAGCCCGCAGCCTGTAGTCCGTAGCCTGTAGCCCGTAGCCTGTAGTCCATAGCCCGCGCAGCGCGCTTCTTGCCAGCGCCCAGAGCCCAGTACCCAGCGCCCTTCCCTACAGCCTACCGCCTACAGCCTTAATCCCTTCCACAACTTTGAATCCTTTCTCGGCCGCGACCACTCGCACGCGGTCGAATGCGCTCGTCAGCACGCTTTCGTAAGGCAAGTGGCGATTGGCGACCAGCCAGAGCCGTCCGCCGGGATCGAGTGCGTCGGCCGCGACCTGGATGAAACGTCGTCCAATATCCGGCCGATCGATGCCGCGCTGCGCATGAAACGGCGGATTGGTCACGATCACGTCGTACGTCGAGCGCAAGCCGGTCGTGACGTCGTGCCAATAGAAGGCAAGCTTCGTTGTGGCGGCGAACGGCGCGAGATTCGTACGCGCAAGATCGAGCGCGCGTTGCTCGGCTTCGTAGAGATCGAGCGAGCGAATGCCGAGTGCGCGTCGCAGCAGCTCGACCGATAAGTATCCGAAGCCTGCGCCCAAGTCCGCTGCGCGTCCGGCGAGATCCTCCGGCAAATGCGCCGCGAGCAATGCGGACGCCACATCGATTCGATCCCAAGCGAACACGCCGGGACGGCTGACGAAACGTCCGTCCTCGATCGGACGCACGGCATCGAGCGCGCGCCATTCGGCCAGCAAGGCGCGGTCGACGGAGGCGCCGAGCGGCGCCGTCCAGAACACACGGCACTTGTGTTTGCTCGCCACTTCGAGCGGACCCGCAAGCGTGCGAAGATCCGCTTCGAGCGAACGCGCGCCTTCGTTGTTGCTCGCGCAGGCGATCACTCGCCCGCCCATGCTTGCCGATTCGATCGCTCGCGCCAGCAATGCCCGCGCTTCGTCGCGCTGCCGCGGCGGCAATAGCATCACGAGCGGAAACGAACGATCGCGATTCGATTCTTCGGCGCGAATTTCAAACCCCGCACGCTCGAGCGCGGCGGCATCCGGCTTGAACGTTTGCTCGCAGACGAGCCCCGGCCATTTGCGTTCGTGCAACGGCCGACCATCGCGCGCACGCAAGAACAAGACATCGCCTTGCGGCCATTCGATCTGGCCTTCGAGAAAGGGCCAGAAGAGGGCATCGACAGTCGAATCGCTCATTGGCTCTGGGTACTGGGCTCTGGGCGCTGGGCGCTGGCAAGAGACGCGCTGCGCGCGCGCTACGGGCTACAGGCTACGGGCTACGGGCTACGGGCTTCAGCCTGCGCGCTGCGCGGGCTACAGGCTACGGGCTACAGCCAGAGGAATGCCCTGAAGCGAAGCATCCGCGTTGATGCGCAGGATCCACCTCGACGCTCACGCGTCTGCCCTGACGCGTGAGCATCCGTCTTGCCATAGCGAAGCGGAGGATGCCTACCGCAGCACCCTTCACTCCACCGCGATCTCAAACGGCCCTGCCGGCAGCGGCGCCAAGTCGTAGAGCGTGCAGACGGGGCTGTCGGCCCAGCAGTAGCGCACGCGGGTTGCGCTGCCGACGTTGTCCGCCGTGAGCTTCACCGTATGCTCGTCGACGATCGAGGCGAGTGCGTACTGGCACGTTCCGGTGTCCTTGCCGCAGAGCTCGAAGCCGACCGGGTACGCGCCGCTGTACGCAACGAGCTTGCCTTCGACGTCCTCGAAGCTCACCAAGATCGCATCGCCCTCGCGACGCGCACTGACGGGCGCCGGGCCGGACGGCGTGATCGCTTCGCCGTAGATTACGTGGCGCGCGGCGCGCGCAAGCCGATAACCCACTTGCTGCTTGTTCGCGGGATGGATGTCCCAGCGATCGCCGAGGTCGATCGCAACCGCAAGGCCCGCTTTGCCGTCCTTCTTGACTGCAAGACGCTGCGCTTCGCGCAAGCCTGCCCAACCGCTTTCGACCGGCTCGAACGGCGGCTGTCCGTAGTTCGCCAGCTGCACGATGAGGAACGCGACGTCCTGACCGAAACGTGCGCGCCAGTCGGCCATCCAGTGATGCAGCAGGTTTTCGTACTGCGCCCAGTCGCCGGTGTTCGACTCGCCCTGATACCAGACGACGCCGCGCATCGCATAGGTGCCGAGCGGCGCGATCATCGCATTGCCGATGATGGTCAACCCGGCCGTTTCGTCCCACGGCGCACGCGGCGGCTCGCCGACGCTCTTCGGCACGATCTGATATTCCCACTTGCCTTCGAGCGACACCGAAGTGCCGTCCGCGAATTGCAGCGCTCGCGGCGTATCGCCCCACGGGCCGCCGCGCGCCCACAGATCGAGCACGTTCACCATGATCGTGTTCGTGCCCTTCTTGAGCGTGCCCTTCGGCAGGTCGTACAGACGATCATGGAAGGAGCCGGCGGTGGTGCCGACGAAGCGGCCATTCACCCATGTCATGTCGACGTCGTCGATCTTGCCGACCGACAGCTTCGCTGCCTGGCTTGCCTGCTTGGCATCGAGCTCCACGCGCGCGCGCATCCACACCATGCCGTTGAAATCGGCGAGCTCGGGCACGCCCCAGTCTTCCCAATGGGTGAGCTTCGCCGGCGCGGTACGCCACTCGCCTCGATTCGGATCGCGCCATGGCTCGACGGACGGCACGCGGCTCTTCCACCAGCGCTGCCACACCTCCGCCCAACGCTTGAGCGCTTCCTGCGGCGCCGTGTCCTTGACTTCCAACACTTGGAGCAGATCGTCGAAGCCGCCGGCGGCGCGCAATGCTTCGGCGCTCATCCACGGCTCGATGCGCGAGCCGCCCCACGAAGCGTGAATGAGACCCATCGGCACCTTGACGTGCTTCTGCAGCTCGCGCGCGAAGTAGAAGCACGCAGCGGAGAATTCCGCGAAGCTCTGGCTCGTCGTCGGCTGCCAGCGCACCGGGGTGCTGAAATGGCTGAGCGGCGTTGCGCTCGTCTTCCGTCCCACGGTGAGCAACCGAATCGAATCGTTCGCAGCGCGCATGCTCTCGCCGAAGAAATCGAGCGCGGCGCGCGCCTGCATCTCCATGTTCGATTGGCCCGAGCACAGCCACACATCGCCGATCAACACGTCCGAGATCGTCTGCGTCGCTCCCGACTTTGCGCTCGCCGTCAGCGTGTAGGGGCCGCCGGCCGGCATCGCGGGCAGCTGCACGCGCCAAGCGCCGCGCTCGTCGGCACGCGCCGAGACTTGCTTGCCGTCGATGCTGACCGTGATCTCATCGTTTGCCGCCGCGCTTCCCCATACATCGATGGGTCGGTCGCGCTGCAGCACCGCATGATCCTGGAAGATTTCGTGAAGAAGTGTCGACGGACGGTCCGACGCCGCGACGGCGGCCGAATACAAGCCGCACAAGGTCACCAAACACAGGCTGAGCTTGCGCATTTCTTATTGTTCTCCGAACGCTTTGGACAGTGCGCGAAGTGTTGCATAGCTACAGGATCGTTTCACGCCGGACGCAGGATTCGCGCGGCGGAATTCGCGCGCTGCGCTCGGCCAACGAAGCGCGACACGCGCCGATCAAGCCTGCGCCGCCGTCGCGCCGGACGGCTGTGCTATAACCGCCTCGCTCCCGCGGCCGCCGCGTAATGCGTTGCGGCTTTCTCCGGTCCAACAGCAGCCGGGCAACGTTCCGGCCATCGCAACCAAAGGGGGACATCTACATGAAAGGACGGTTACTCATCCTCGCGGGCGCAGCGCTCGCGCTGTGCGCTTGCTCGAAATCTTCGGAGCCGGTAGCGCCGACAGCGCCCGAGCCGAGCGCCGAACGCGCCGCCGACGCCACGCAGATCGACAAGCTCGATCTGGTGCTCGAGTCGCTCTCCGACGAGGACAAGGCGCGCTTTCAATGGCGCCATCCTAAGGAAACGCTCGCGTTCTTCGGCATCGAGCCCGGCATGACTGTCGTCGATACGCTGCCCGGCGAGGTTTGGTACTCGGGCATCCTGATGCGCTACTTGGGACCCGACGGCAAAGTCATCGCCGCCGACTATTCGCAAGAGATGTGGCAGCACTTCGGCAATTACTCGCCCGATCCTGCCGTCAAGGCGAAGTGGGCCGAAGAATTCGCCGCGAAGATGAATGCCCAGCGCGGCGAAGGCGATGCCGAAGTCGTGGCCGTGCACTACGGCGCCTTCCCTGACGAGCTGACCGGCACCGTCGATGCCGTGCTCGTCGTGCGCGCGATCCATCACTTCATGCGGCTCGAAGCGCAAGGCGGTTATCTGACCAAGGCGCTGGCCGACATGCACAGAATCTTGAAGCCGGGCGGCATCGTCGGCGTCGTCGCGCATCGCGCGCCCGAGTCGAGTTCCGACGATTGGGCCAAAGGCGACTCCGGCTACGTCAAACAATCCGCCGTCATCGCTGCCTTCGAGAAGGCCGGTTTCGAATTCGTCGATTCGAGCGAGATCAATGCTAATCCGCAGGATCAGCCGACCGAGGCCGACGGCGTTTGGCGGCTCCCGCCATCGCTCGCGACGAGCCGCAACGATCCCGAGCTGCGCAAGCGCTTCGAGGCGATCGGCGAGAGCGATCGCATGACGCTCAAGTTCCGCAAACCGCTCTGATCCCACCGAACGCCCTTCCCCGCCGCTGCGCGGGGGAGGGCACGCCCTCCCGACCAACTGCGCAGGTCTCGTCCAGGACGGCGCGGGCAATCTATTAATAAGTCGGCGACACGATTCGATCCCTCCCGACAGCCGCCGCCCGACCGCAACCGGCTGTCTATCCATGCCAATCTCGACCCGACCGTCCGCTTCGTGACGTTGCTCACTGGCCGCCCGCGTCGCGATCGATAAGCTGCGCGCAGCTGCGTCCGCCGTGTTCTTCTCATGTCCCCAGGTGACATCGGGCGCAGGTTATGCAACATCGCCCAGGACGGATGACACTACAACAGCGGGAAAAACATGAAGTCACCACGCCTCTCGCTCGTCCTCGTATTGCTCTCGGCAATCGGCGTTCTTGCGCCGGCAACGCACGCCTGGAGCGCCACCGAAACCGCCTCGGTACCGCGGATCAGCGCCGAAGATTTCGGTGCGCTGCCGTTCATGACCGCACCGCTCCTGTCGCCGAGCGGCGAGCGCGTGGCCGCGCGCGCCTACTCGAAGGACGGATTGCGGATCGCCATCATCGACCTCAAGAACCAGCAGAACTCGCTGACGATCCCCATCCCGGAGGATCGCGATCTGCGCTGGTATCAATGGGCCGGCGACAAGCGGCTGCTGCTGAGCGTGGGCACTTCAGAGTTCTTCATGGGCGAAGACGTCTACGTCACGCGCCTACTCATGTTCGACATCGAAACGCAGCAAGTGCATTTGGTCGGCAAGAAGAACGCCGGCTTCATGGGCGACGATGTGATCTACGTCGATCCGAGCGGCTCGTGGCTACTGCTCAACCTGCAGGCGGCGATCGACCAATATCCGTCCGTCTGGCGCGTCGATCTCGATACGCTCAAGAGCAAGATGATCGTGCGCCCGCAAGACCACGTCTGGGACTGGTTTGCCGATTCGAACGGCGTGGTGCGCACCGGCATCGGCCGCACCAAGGATCGCACCTGGGTGCTCTACCGCCGCGACGAGAACTCGCGTTTCGAGCGCATCGCGCGTAGCACGAGATCCGGCAGCGGCAAGTCCTCCGGCAGCGGCGATGCGAACGACGACATCGACAACATCGTGCTCGTCGCAGGGAGCGATCAGGGTTATCTGGTCTCGAACTGGAAGACGGGCCGCTTCGGGCTGTATCGCTACGACATCGCGAAGGACGAGATCACCGACACGCTCTTCGAGCACCCGAGCGTCGATCTCGACAGCGTCTATGTCACCCAGGACGGCGTGCTGCGCGCGGTGCGCTACATCGACGATCGGCAACGCGTCGAGTGGTTCGATCCGGAGATGAAGACCATCCAGGAGGAAATCGACGCCGCCATCCCGGGACGCATCAACACGATCGTCACGCACAGCAAGGAGCGCGACAAGATGATCGTCTGGACGGGCGGCGCGTCCGATCCGGGCCTCTACTATTACTTCGAGCCTGCCGCCGGCGTGATGCGACTGCTCGCCAAACCATACTCGCGCATCGACGCCAAGGCGCTCGCGCCGGTCGAAAGCGTCACCTACAAAGCGCGCGACGGCCTGGAGATTCCTGCTTATCTCACGTTGCCGCGCGACCGCGAGCCGAAGAATCTGCCGCTCGTCATCGTGCCGCACGGCGGTCCGTTCGCGCGCGATCAGTGGATCTACCACGCCGAAGTGCAGTTCCTCGCCAATCGCGGCTACGCCGTGCTGCAGCCGAACTTCCGCGGCTCGGTCGGTTACGGCAAAGCATTCGTGCAAAAAGGCGAAGGCCAGTGGGGACGCGGCATGCAGGACGACCTCGACGACGGCGTGAAGTGGCTGGTCGAACGCGGCACGGTCGATCCGAAACGCGTCTGCATCATGGGCGGCTCGTACGGCGGCTATGCGGCAATGTGGGCTGCCGTGCGCAACCCCGATATCTATCGGTGCGCCATCAGCTTCGCCGGCATCTCGGACGTCGAAGCGATGCTGCGCTATGACCGCAGACTTTTCACGGCCACGCGCTACTACCGCGATTGGCGCAGCACCGTACAGGGCGAGAAGAGCTTCGATCTTGCGACCGTCTCGCCGTTGAAGGCAGCGGACCGCATCCAGATTCCGCTGCTGATCGCGCACGGCGCACGTGACAAGACCGTGCCGGTGTCGCAGTCACGCAAGATGCACGAGGCGCTCACGAAAGCGAACAAGCCGCACGAGTTCGTCGTCTACAAAGACGAAGGCCACGGCTTCGAGAATCCGGACAACTTCGTCGATTACCTAAAGCGCGTCGAGGCATTCCTCAACGAGCACAATCCGGCCGACGCGCCGCTTGCGAGCACGCTTTGAGTCCAGCGTCGCGACACTAAAGGCGGATTGGTGTACAGTCGCCGCGGACCGCGTACCTTGCGCGGTCTGCTCGTCCGACACCGACCGCTTCGCATGAAGATCGCAACCTTCAACGTCAACGGCATCTCCAGCCGTCTGGGTCACCTGCTTGCCTGGCTGGAGAAAGAGCAGCCGGACATCGCCTGCCTGCAGGAGCTCAAAGCATCGGATGAGAATTTTCCGATCGTGCCGATTCGCGCGGCCGGCTATGGCGCCGTGTGGCACGGGCAGCGCTCTTGGAATGGCGTGGCGATCCTGGCCAAGGGCGAAGATCCGGTGGAAATTCGCCGCGGCCTGCCCGGCGATCCGAACGACGTGCAGAGCCGTTACATCGAAGCATCGGCGAAAGGCATCGTCGTCGGCTGCTTGTATCTGCCGAACGGCAATCCGCAACCGGGCGAGAAATTCGACTACAAGCTTGCCTGGTTCGAACGGCTCATCACTCATGCAGCGACGCTCTACGACTGCGGCAAACCCGTGGTGCTCGCAGGCGATTACAACGTCGTGCCCACCGACTTCGATATCTACAACCCGAAGTCCTGGCGCAGAGACGCGCTATTGCAACCCGAAACGCGCGACGCCTATCAGCGTTTGCTCGCGCAGGGCTGGGTCGATGCGCTGCGCGCGATGCACCCCGACGAGCAGATCTACACCTTCTGGGATTATTTCCGCGATCATTGGAAACGTAACGCCGGCCTTCGCATCGACCATCTGCTGCTCAATCGCGAGCTCGCCGGCCGGCTCGTCGATGCCAACGTCGATCGCTGGGTGCGCGATCTGCCCAAGCCGAGCGATCACGCACCGACGTGGGCGCAGCTGCGCGATGAGTGAGCCTTGGCGATGCGCAACCGCGCGTAGCGATCAGTCGCGAAAATTCGTGAACTGAAGCGGCAGATCCAGCTTGGCGTTGCGCACGAGCGCGATCGCCGCCTGCAGCTCGTCCTTGCTCTTGCCCGAGACGCGGACCTGCTTGTCCTGAATCGCCGCTTGCACCTTGAGCTTCGAGTCCTTGATCAGGCGCTGAATCTTCTTGCCGAGCTCGGTATCGATCCCTTGCCGCAACGTGACGACCTGCTTGGCCGTCTGTCCAGAGAGCACCGGCTCATCCACCTTCAGGCAAGCGATGTCGATGCCGCGCTTGCTCAGTTTGAGCCGCAGGATGTCCATCATCTGCTTGAGCTGAAAGTCGGTTTGCGCGACCAAGGTCACGACGAAACCGTTGAGCTCGAATTTCGCATTCGTGCCCTTGAAGTCGAAGCGCGTGCCGACCTCGCGATTCGCTTGATCGACGGCATTCGTGACTTCGTGGGTGTTGAGCTCGGAGACGATGTCGAAAGAAGGCATGAGAGCCACGCTGTGAGAATGGAGCGACGCCGCTCAGGCCGGCGTCGCCCGTACTGTAACAAACGACGATCGACGCGATGAGGACGCAAGTTGCGGCCCCACGGCATAACGTCACTGCAACGCGATACGCCGCCCTTCCCGCGCGCTGCGGTAGACCGCCTCGATGATCTCGATGACCTCGGCGGCCTGGTCTGCCGTCACCGGCGGCGGCAGGCCTTGTTCGAGGCTCGCGCGCACGCCGCGGTAGTACTCGATCCAGCAGCCGCGCTCGGACGGCACGATCTCGGTCTTGCCGGTCGCGCCGTAGACAACCTTGCCCCAAACGCGCTCGTCCTCGACGCCGAAGCGCGGATCGTCCGGCTGCATGCCGGCCAACGACTGATCTTCCTGCGGATCGAGCTCGGCCTTGAGGAACGAGGCGCGCGAGCCATGCACGCGGAAACGCCAGCCGCCGTCGCTGGCGAGATAGCTGACGCCGAGCGTGATGCGCAGCTTGCCTTTGGCCATCAGGATCTCGAAGCCGTCGTCGGTCCGCGCGCCCTCGCGCTGCGTGAAGGCATCCGCCTGCACCCAATCGGGCCGGCCGAACAACACGAGCACATGATCGATCAGGTGCGAGCCGAGGTCGTACACCATGCCCGAAGCGGGGTCCGGCAGATTGCGCCAGCTCGCCGAGGGCTCGGGTCGATAGCGATCCCAGCGCACGTGATAGCCGTTGATCTCGCCCAAGCGATCTTCCGCGATGAGCTTGCGCAGCGTGAGGAAGTCGGCATCCCAACGCCGGTTGTGGAACACGCTCAGCACGCGACCGCGCTCGCGAGCAAGCTGCGCGAGCGTGCGCGCCTCTTCGGCGGTCACGGCCACGGGTTTGTCGACGACGACGTGCTTACCCGCCTCGAGCGCGGCGCGCGCTTGGCCGTAGTGCGCTTGCGTCGGCGAGGCGATGACGACGAGATCGATGTCGTTGCGGCCGAGCAGCGAATCGACATCGGGCAGCACATCGGCTTGCGGAAAAACCGAGTGCACCTCGTCGCGTCGGCTGGTGACGACCGCCGCGACGTCGAACCCGGCGAGACGCAAGAACGGCGCGTGGAAATAGCGCCCCGCCAACCCGAAACCGATCAATCCAGTTCTGAGCGTCATTCTCTTTATTTCTCCTCGCTCGCAGCTCGAAACCGCGCCGTTGCTGCCGGCGACCATTCACGGCATCGAGCCTGTCATTCATTGCCATGTCGCATGGCGCTACAACGAATCGATATGTAGCGCATGACGACGCCTTGTGACTCCGTTGTTATCGCCTGATTCTCGGTTGTTGACCCACGATTTCAGCGCTACCGCACGCAATGCAGCACGTCGGTGACTGAATAGTGACCGAACCGGCGCTTCGAATGTTACGGGCCCGTCAATAGATTCTCCACCATCCGCTCGGCCCGGACAGGGCAGCCCGATCGAATAGTGCCGAGCTTTCATCAGCGCCGCACTGATCGAGGGGATCGCGGCGCTCTTGCGAGTGCTGCATGTCTCTGCCGAACCAACAACTTGCCGGGGCAACCCTGCGCATCGACAAGCTGACGCCGAATCTCGGCGCAGTCGTCCACGATATCGATCTACGCCACGTCGACGATGACTTGTTTGCCGCGATCGACGCGGCGCTCGTCGAGCACAAGGTGCTCTTCTTCGAGAACCAGCAGTGGTCTGCTGCCGAGCAGCGCGAGTTCGCGCAGCGCTTCGGGCCGCTGCACGTGCATCCGCTCTTCGATACCGATCCTGACCACCGCGATCTCGTGGTGTTCGCTTACGACGATCGTCGCAAGGGCAACAACGATACCTGGCACGCGGACGTCACGTTCGTCGAGACGCCGGTCAAAGTGAGCGTGCTGCATGCCGTCGAGATCCCGCCGGTCGGCGGCGACACGCTCTGGCTCGATGCCGAGGCGGCGTATCGGGCCTTGTCGGAGCCCATCAAGCGTCTGATCGGGGAGCTCAAGGCCGTGCACTCCTTTTTCAAGGGCTTTCCGCCGGCCGCGTTCGCGCGCTACGGCCACGAGCAGCGCATCTATGAAGTGTACGCGAGCCTGCCGCCGGTTGCGCACCCGATCGTGACGACGCATCCGGTATCCGGACGCAAGTCGATCTACGTCAATCGCGCCTTCACCACGCACATCGAGGGCCTCTCGACCGTCGAGTCGGATCACCTCTTGCGGCTGCTGCTCGAGCATCTGGAGAAACCGGAGTTTCAGGTTCGCTGGCGTTGGCGCAAGGACACCGTCGCGATCTGGGACAACCGCAGCACGCAACACCTCGCCGTCTCGGACTACTTCCCGGCGCGCCGCAGCGTGCGCCGCGCCGCCGTGCTCGGAGAACGTCCCGTATGAAACGTCGCGACGTATTGAAGTCGCTCGCGGCCGGTGCGGTTGCGAGCTTCCTGTTCTCTCCCGCCCGCTCGCAAGCGGCGCTGCCCAAAGTCATTCGTTTCGCCTCGCCCGACCTGAGCGCGGGACAGAAGCCGAGCTATGGCGGGCAGGTGGATGTGCTGAACACGCGCCGGCTCTTCGAGAAAGAGTTCGCGAAAGACGGCGTGAAGATCGAATGGCACTTCTTCAAAGGCGCCGGTCCTGCGATCAACGAAGCCATCGCCAACCGGCAGATCGACTTTGCGTTCCTGGGCGATCTGCCGCCGATCATCGGCCGCGCCAGCGGACTCGACACGCGCCTGTTGCTTGCGCTCACGCGCGGCGTCACGAGCTATCTCGCGGTCACGCCCGAGTCCGGCATCCGCACGCTCGCCGATCTGCGCGGCAAGCGTGTCGGCATCTTCCGCGGCACCGCCGATCAGCTCGGCTTTGCCCGCGTGCTCGAGCGCGCGGGTCTGAGCGAGCGCGACATTCGGCTCATCAACCTCGATTTCAACGCGGTCAATGCCGCACTCGTCGCCAAGCAGATCGACGCCACCTGGGCGCCGAATCGCGTGCTCGCGCTGCGCGACCGCGGCGTCGTGCGCATCGTGCTCAGCAGCAACGACCTCGACGGCGTGGGCTCGGGGCAAGGCGCGTTCATCGGCGTGCAATCGTTCCTCGCGCAGTACCCGCAAGCCGCGCGCCGCGTCGTCAAGACCGTCGTAACCGCCTCGCACTGGCTCTCGCAAGAAGAGAATCGCGAAGCCTATGCCCAGCTCGTCGCGGACCTGTCGAGCTACCCGCGCAAGGCGATCGAAGAATCGCTGCGCGATGCGAACCTCAACTTCCATTTTTCGCCGCTGCTCGACAAGTACTTCATCGACAACTTCCGCACCAACATCGAGCTCGCGAAACGTTTCGGACTGATTCGGCGCACCTTCGACATCGAGCCGTGGATCGAGCGCAGCTTTCTCGACGCCGCGCTCGATGAGCTCGGGTTTCGCCAAGTCTGGCAGCCACACGACAAGTTCGTGGGCAAGACCGCCGCAACCACGATTTCTCAATCTCAATGACGGAAAACGAAGCACTATGAACGCTCACTCAAGCAGGCCCACTCGCACTTCCGCCCATCTGCGTCTCGCCATTGCGAGCCTGCTCGCCTGCACGGCTGCACCCGCTTCCATTGCATTCGCTCAGTCGACCGACACGCTCGATCAGATCATCGTCTCGGCAACGCGCCGCGACGAGGACGTCCAACGCGTTCCGGTCGCCGTGTCGATCCTGAGCGGCGCGGATCTCGAGCGCGCCAATCGCACGAACGTCAATTCCATCGCGAGCCAAGTACCGACGGTCAACTTCCGCACGCAGTCGTCCAACAAGGACACGTCGCTCTTCATCCGCGGCGTGGGCACGATCTCCACCTCGCCCGGCGTCGAGTCGTCGGTGTCGACCGTGATCGACGGCGTCGTCTACGGCGCACGCGGGCAAGCGACGCTCGATCTGCTCGACATCGAGCGCGTGGAAATCCTGCGCGGCCCGCAGGGCACCTTGTTCGGCAAGAACGCATCCGCCGGCGTGATCAGCATCGTCACCCGCGCGCCTTCGAGCCAGCCGGGCGGCTTCTTCGATCTCTCCTACTTCGGCGGCGGCGACGAGATCCGCGTGCGCTCCGGCGTGGCCGGCCAGCTCTCGAAGAGCGTGAGCGCGTCCTTCAGCGGCCTGTACGCCACCTACGACGGCAACGTGAAGAACGTGCGCAACGGCGAGAACGTCAACGGCTATCGCCACACCGGCGGGCGCGCCAAGTTCCAGATCGAGCCGAGCGACGATTTGCGTATCACGCTGAGCGCCGACTACGTGCACTCGAACGACGACGTTCAGATGGTGATCACCGGCACGACGCTCACCGCTTATCCGACCGGCGCGGTGACGCACAACCCGGGCTTCGCCGCCGCGCTCGGCCCGGTCGTGCCGCGCCCGGACAATCGCAGCATCAACAGCGACATGCACACGCATGTCGAAGACGACAATTGGGGCGTGGCTGCGCAGGTGGACTGGCAGATCGGCGATTACACGCTGACCTCGATCACGGCGTTCCGCAATTGGAACAACGTTCAGTTCCAGGACGGCGATCGCCTCGGCCAGATCTATCAGGAGTTCGCGCGCTCGCACGATCGCGGCGATCTCGACTTCAAGCAGTACTCGCAGGAGCTGCGCATCGCCTCGCCGCAGGGACGTTTCGTCGACTACGTTGCGGGCCTCTACTGGTTCAAGGGCGTCGACGAGGAAACCTACCGCCGCAACGTCACCCGCTGCAGCGGCTCGACGCTGCCCGCCATCGCGCCGGGCGCCACGCCCTGCGAAGAAGGCTCGGCAACGTTCGTCGAGGATTTCGGCCGCGCCGATTACGGCACGCGCAACATCAACTACGCGGTGTTCGGCGAAGCGACGTTCAACTTCACGGACTCCTTCCGTGCGCTCGCGGGCATTCGTTGGACGCACGATGACCTCGAGTACGACCACGCACGCGTTTCGAGCGCTTCGGCGACGAACTCGGTGCCGGGCATTCGCGCGCCCTATGCAAGCGAGGGCTCGACCAGCGAGGACGGTTATTCGGGTCGCGCCGGTCTGCAGTACGACTTCACGGACGATGTGACGGCGTACGTCACCTATTCGCGCGGCTACAAGGGTCCGGCCTACAACGTCTACTTCAACATGCAGGCGATCGACACGCCGGTGCTCGCGCCCGAGGAATCGGACTCGTACGAGATCGGCCTAAAGTCGCGCTTGTTCGGCAATCGCGCGACGGCGAACCTCGCGTTGTTCGATACGACGTACGACAACTATCAGGCCAACTACTTCGATCTGGTCGGCACGACCGTCGTCACGCGCCTCATCAACGCGGGCGAAGTGCGCACGCGCGGCGTCGAGCTCGACTTCAACGCGCGACCGATTCCCGAGCTGACGCTGTCGGGCGGCGTTGCCTACACGCATGCACGCATCAAGAACTTCAACTGCCCGCCGGGCGCGGCCGCAAGCTGCGCGGTGAACGGCAAGCCGCTGCCCTACTCGCCCGATTGGAAGGCCAACGTGAGCGCGCTCTACGTCGTGCCGCTCACCGCGCTCGTCAATTGGGACCTCGAGATCGGCACCGACTTCAACTGGCAGAGCGAAACGCAGTACGACATCGCGCAGTCGCCTGACGCCATCCAAGGCGCCTACGGCATCTGGAACGCGAGCATTGCGCTCACCCAGCCGCAGCAAGGTTGGCGCGCGAGTCTCGTGGTGAAGAACATCACCGACAAGTCGTATGCGTCGTTCCTCGGCACCGGCGGTCAGTTCATCAACCGTGTCGTGCCGCGCGACGATCAGCGCTACTTCGGCATCAGCTTGCGGAAGGACTTCTAATGACGCGACAGATCAAGCTCGGCGCCTTTCTGATCGGCAACGGACACCATGTGGCTGCATGGCGGCATCCGGATGCCGATCTCGCAGGCAACCCGTTCGAGCTCTATCGGCGCTCGGCTGAAATAGCCGAGCGCGCCTTGTTCGACACGATTTTCTTTGCCGATTCGCTCGCCGTCGACGAAGGACATCTCTCGCATGGCGCCGCGCGCCTCGACGGCCTCGAGCCGCTGACCTTGCTCGGCGCGCTCGCGGCCAGCACGCGGCACATCGGTCTCATCGCCACCGCGACGACGACGTACAACGAGCCGTTCCACGTCGCGCGCAAGTTCGCTTCGCTCGATCGCATCTCGAACGGGCGCGCCGGCTGGAATCTCGTGACCTCGGACAATGCCGCCGAGGCCGGCAATTTCGGCCGCGATGAGCACGTTGCGCATGCCGACCGCTACGCGCGCGCGAGAGAGTTCTATGACGTGGTCACGGGCCTGTGGGCGACTTGGGAAGAAGGCGCGATCCTCGCCGACAAGGCGGGCGGTCGCTACTTCGATCCGAGCCGCGTGCATCGCCTCGACCATCGCGGCGCGCACTTTCGTGTGAAAGGCCCGCTCAACGTCGCGCCGAGCCCGCAAGGCCGGCCGATCGTCGTGCAAGCCGGCAGCTCGGAAGCAGGCAAGACGCTCGCTGCGCAAACAGCCGATGTGGCGTTCACCGCGCAGCCAACGCTGGCGGCAGCGCAAGCGTTCTATGCGGATCTCAAAGGTCGGCTCGCGCAGTACGGACGCGAGCCCGACGAGCTCAAGATCATGCCCGGCGTGTTCGTCGTCGTCGGCGAAACCGAGAGCGAGGCGCAGGACAAGTTCCAACAGCTGCAGGATCTGGTGGATCCGCGCGCGGGCGTTGCGCTGCTCGGACGCATGATCGGCAATTTCGACTTGTCGGGTTACCCGATCGATGGACCGCTGCCCGAGCTGCCGGTGACCGATAGCGGTCAACGCAGCCGTCAGCAGCTCTTCGTCGACCTCGCACGCCGCGAAAACCTCACCATCCGGCAGCTGTATCTGCGCATCGCGGGCGGACGCGGCCACTTCACGCTGATCGGCACTGCCAAGCAGATCGCCGATGAGCTGCAGAGCTGGTTCGAGCAAGGCGCGGCCGACGGCTTCAACGTCATGCCGCCGCTGCTGCCGGGCGGGCTCGAAGACTTCGCGAAGTACGTCGTACCGGAGCTGCAGCGCCGCGGACTGTTCCGCACGCAGTACGAAGGCACGACGCTGCGCGATCGGCTCGGACTGCCGCGCCCGCGCGTTCCTCGCGCGACGCTGCAAGAGCAGCTCGCCGTTTGAGGGACGATCCGCCGCGCTGATGGCTGCTACTCCCGAGGCTCTCTCCACCGCGACGCTCGATGCGTCGCCGCGCGCGCGCCGTGTGGCGCGCGCGTTTTCTCAGGCTGCCGCGGCCTGGGTGGTTCCTGCTTTTCTGTTTCTGTTGTGGGCTGCAGCGGCCCATTTCGAATGGATGCCGCCGCAAGTCCTGCCCGCACCCTCGCTCGTGTGGCAGGCCGCCGTCGACTTGGCGACGACGGATCTATGGACGAATCTCTGGATCAGTCTGCAGCGCCTCGCGCTGGGATTGACGGCGGGCGTTGTCGCCGGCCTTGCGCTCGGCATCCTCATGGGCAGCAGCCGCATCGCCAAGCAGCTGCTCTATCCGAGCTTCTTCGCGCTCATTCAAATTCCCACGCTCGCGTGGCTGCCGCTGTTCATGGTCGTGCTCGGCATCGGCGAGGAGCTGAAGATCGCCGTGATCCTCAAGGCGGTCATCGTGCCGATCACGATCTACACGATGAGCGGTCTCGCAGACGTGCAACCGAAGCTGCGCGAGGTGACGCGCGTGCTGCGCGTGCCCGTCTGGCTCAGGCTGCGCGCGCTGATCGTGCCGAGCGCATTGCCGTCGTTCATGGCCGGCTTGCGCTTGGCGCTCGCGCAAGCATGGATTTCGCTGCTCGTCGTCGAGCTGCTCGCATCGAGCGAGGGCATCGGCTACTTGATGGTCTGGGGCCGGCAGCTCTTCATGCTCGACATCGTCTTCGTCTGCATCGCCGTCATTGCGCTGTTCGGACGCTTGATGGACCGCGGCATCGAACGGCTCGATCGCAGCCTCATCCGCTGGCCGCACGCGGCTACGCCGGAGCTGACGCACACCGGCGCGAAGGGCTGGGAAAAACTCTTGCCGTGGCTCGTGCCGGTCGGCTTGCTCGTGCTGTGGCAATGGCTGAGCGCCACCGCCCAAGTCGACGCGAATCTGTTGCCCGCGCCGTCAACGGTGATCGAAACGCTGCTCGCCGGCTTGCACGACCGCACGCTGCTCGATGCGCTCCTCAGCACCTCGGTGCGCGCCGCGGCGGGACTTGCGGTCGGCGGCACGCTCGGCGTGCTGCTCGGCGTAGCTCTCGGTTTGTCGCGCACCGCCGATCGTCTGTTCGGCCCCACCTTTGCGACGCTTCGGCAGGTCGCCGTGTTCGCGTGGATCCCGCTCATCACTGCGTGGTTCGGCATCGGCGAGGGCGGCAAGGTCGTTTTCGTCGCGCTCGCCGCGTTCTTTCCGATGTTCGTCGCGGCTCATCACGGCGTCGTCAATCGCTCGGCGCAGCTCGATGAAGTCGCGCGCATGCTGCGGCTCAACGCCCGTCAACGCCTGCGGGTGCTCGTACTTCCAGGCGCCGCCTCCGCGCTCTTCTCGGGGCTGCATCTCGGACTCACGTACGCGTGGCTGAGCGCGATCGGCGCCGAATACTTCATGCGCTCCGGCGAAGGAATCGGGAGCGTGCTCATCAACGCACAGCAGCTCGCGCTCATGGAAGTCGTCATGAGCGGCATGGTGCTCGTCGGTCTCGTCGGCGCGGCATTGCGCATTGCCGGCGAGCGTTTGGAAGCGCGCGCAACGCGCTGGCGCACAGCAAGTCTTCGTCAATGAACGGCGTATCCAACCCCATCGTCGAATTCGAGCGCGTCGGCAAGACCTTCAGAGTCGCCGGCGAGCATCTCGAGGTCATCCGCGACTTCGATCTGCGCATCGAGCCTCAGGAGTTCATCGCCATCGTCGGCGCGAGCGGCTGCGGCAAGTCCACCTTGCTGCGCCTGCTGGCCGGGCTCGATCTCGAGCACAGCGGCGAGATTCGCGTCGACGGCCGGCCGCGCACCGGCATCGGTGCGGATCGCGGCATCGTGTTCCAGGAGCCGCGTCTGTTTCCATGGCTCACGGTGGCGCAGAACGTGGGGCTGGGGCTTGCGAGCGAGCGGCTCACTGCCGAGGAGCGCGCGCGTCGCGTCGCCGAGTACATTCGCCTCGTGCATCTAGATGGTTTCGAGAACGCGCTGCCACATCAGCTGTCGGGCGGTATGGCACAGCGTGTGGCGATCGCGCGCGGGCTCGTCGCCAGCCCGCGCATCCTGCTGCTCGATGAGCCGTTCAGCGCGCTCGATGCACAAACGCGCCAGCAAATGCAGAACGAGCTGCTCGCGATCCGCGAGCGCGAGCGCATCACCATGCTGCTCGTCACGCACGATGTCGAGGAGGCCGTCTTCCTCGCCGATCACATCGTGGTGCTGCAGCCGCGGCCGGGACGCATTCGTCGCGTCGTCTCCGTGAACCTGCCGCGGCCGCGCGACCGCGCGAGCTTCGAGTTTCATCGGCTGCGCCAGCAACTGATCGAGGAGCTCGGCGCGAACGAAGACCGGCCGAGCGCCACGCTTGCAGTCTCATGAGCACTGCAGCACCGCCGCCTGCGAGCCACGTTCAATGAAGCTGCTTCGCCCGCTTCAAGCGCACGCTCCCACGCGCAAGCCTCCGGAGATCCTGGGTAAGCGCAGCGCCGCCAAGTCCCGCTTCTTCGAGGTCGAAGCCGTTCAATTGCGGTTCGCAAGCGGAGCCGAACGCGAGTTCGAGCGAATCGCCGCACCGAACACGGCCGGCACCGTCATCGTCGTCGCCGTGCCTGCGCCCGGTAAGGTCTTGCTCGTGCGCGAGTATGCAGTAGGGCTCGAGCGTTACGAGCTCGGTCTGCCCATGGGCGGCGTCGATGCAGGCGAATCAATGTTGCAGGCCGCGAACCGCGAGCTCCGCGAAGAGACGGGTTACGCCGCGCGCAATCTACGCTCGATCGCGACCTTGTCGCTCGCGCCGTGCATCTTCGCTTACCGAGCGCACATCGTGCTCGCAACGGATCTTGTCCCCGACCAGGCGGTGGGCGATGAGCCCGAAGCGCTCGAAGTCTTGACCGTTCCGATCGATGAGCTCGAAGTGATGGTGGCGCGCGGCGAGCTGACCGAAGCACGCTCGCTCGCGGCGCTCTTCATCGCGCGCGAAGAGCTGCGCCTGCGGCCGCCGCGCTGACCGCGTTTACTCGGCCAGCAACGTTTCGACCTTCGCCGTGAACTCGGCGACGTACTCCTCGTAATGCCGGCCGGTCGCGGGACCCGAGAAACCCGTGTGAATGTCGCGCACCTTGTGCTGCCGGTCGAGCAGGATCGCCGTCGGGTAGCCGTAAATGCCCGTGAGCATCGGCAGCTTGTTGCTCACATCATCCGCTTCCGCGACGCCTGCGACGAGGATGGGGAAATTGATTCCCAAATCGCGCCGATAGTTGCGCACCGCCGCCGCAGCCTTCGCGAAATCGCCGTGCCGCTCGAACATCAACGCGACGATTTCGAAGCCCTTCTCGCGATACTCGTCGTAGAACGGTACGAGGAACTTCGCTTCGTCGTGGCAGTTCGGACACCAGGTGCCGCCGACCGTGACGAGCACGACTTTGTCGCGGAAGCGTTCGTCGCTCAATGAGACTTCGTTGCCTTCCGGATCGCGGAACGTGAAATTGAGCGGCTCGTCTTCCGACCTGAGCTCGGTCTTGCGCCCGGCGCCTTCGATCGTCGCATTCTCATCGCGCTGCGCGCTCACCTTCTCGTGCCAGGCGAGCCCTTGCCAGTAATCGCCTTCCAGACGCCCGTCGTCCGTCACTTTCAAGCGATAGAGATAGACGAGGCCGCCTGCGAACGTCGACAGCTCGAGCTCATCGCCGCGCACCTGGCCTTCCAGAAAGCGATGATCGCCCGTCGGCGTCATGACCGTGCCCGTGACGCGATCGTGCTCTTGCTCGAACAGACCGACGGCGATCGACTCCTCGCCCGAATCGCTCGTAAACGTGATCGCCCAACGGCCGGCGACATCGGCATTGTCGGCGGACGACTCGGCGTGAAAGCGGTAACGCTCGCCGAAGGTCGCTTTGAACGGAACCACCTGCTCGGCGCCGCGCGCCTTGATGAACGTGACGTTCCCTTCGAGACCTGCGCTCGTCACGCGAGCGCTCAGATGATTCTCATAACCCGGAAAGACAGCGGCGAGCGTGCCGTCTTGCCAGGTCACGTTGTCGACGCGCGTACGTTCTGCACCGTTGATCAGGTACAGCACGTAGCGCTCGTTCTCGCGTGCAATTTCGAGCCCGAACGGCGCCTCGCCGCCCGGCAACTCCAGCACGCCGCGATACAGACCCACCTGCGGCTCGCCGGGTGTGCGCGCGCACCCAGACAAAGACACCGCGCCAAGTGCGGCAACTACGAGGATCGCTGCCCGAAACAATTGCATGCCCATATGTAGTCCATCGCCCGAATTCGTCTTACATGAGCGCAAGTGTCTCCGCAGCGGCGATGCGGTGCAATGCTTTCGCAAAACGCAGCGGCGGAACTGCGCCAAGCGAGGGCGCGTTCCTATCGCAGGCTTTCTCAAGCATACCGACCAATCGGAGGCTCTCATGACTATCAAGCTCGCCCGCGCCGGTTGGCCGGTGCTCCTTGCAAGCGCTGTCTTGCTCCTCGGCTGCAGCGGCGTATCCGATCTCACCAAGGATCGTGTAGCGCGCAGCGAAACGGCGGTCAGACAGGCACAACAGACGATCGGCAATTCCGAAAACGGTGCCGTGGAGCTGCAGAAGGCCCGCGATCACTTGGAGCTGGCGCGCCGCGCATTGAACGACAACAAAGAGCAGCCCGCGTTGCGTCACGCGCGGGAAGCCGAGCTCAACGCCGAGCTCGCCGTCGCCCGCGCACAAAGCGCCGCGGCACGACGTGCGGCGCAAGAGCTGCAAGCAAGCATTCGCACGCTGCGCGAAGAAGCCGCGCGTGGATCGGTCGCTACCGATACCCCCTAGCCATCACGGAGATCTTTTCATGAATACTGTCTACAAGCTCATGCTGGCGGGGGCAATGGCGGCAGCGCTGGCAGGTTGCGCATCGTCTCCCGAAACGATCGATACGCTCGAAACGGCACGCGCCGTGGTGCCGCAAGTGGAAGCCTCGCCGCGCGCCGGCGTGGCCGCCACCTATGTCGCCGATGCACGCAAGGCGCTCGATCGCGCCAACCGGCTCGCCGAGCGCAGCGGCAAGGTCGAAGACATCGAGTACGAAGCGCGGATCGCCACCTTGAATGCCGAAATCGCCAACGAGCGCATCCTCGCCGCGAACGCGCGCGAGGAAATCGAGAAGGGCACGCAAGAACGCCAAGCCGTGCTGATCGAAGCGCGCGAGCGTGAAGCGCAACGGCGTGCGCGCGAAGCGGAACAAGCAGCAGCGCGCGCCAACAGCCTGGAACGCGAGCTCGCGGACCTCAAAGCCAAGCCGACACCGCGCGGCATGGTGCTGACATTGGGCGATGTGCTCTTCGATACTGGGCAAGCCACGCTCAAGCCTGGTGCCTATCCGACGATCGAGCGCGTCGCCGAAATCTTGAAAGGCGAGCCCGAGCGGCGAGTCACCATCGAGGGGCATACCGACAGCGTCGGGTCGGAAGAGTACAACCAAGCGCTCTCGCAGCGACGCGCCAACGCGGTGGAAACCGCGCTGCTCGAACGCGGCGTTGCCCGCGATCAGATCATTGCCGTGGGTAAAGGCGAAAGCTTTCCGGTCGCAAGCAACGACAATGCGGGTGGACGCCAGCAGAACCGCCGCGTCGAACTGATCTTTGCCGATCGAGGTGCGAGCGTGGCCTCGGACGTTCAGTGAGCGCGCACGCGCGCCGATTCCTTGGCGATACTTTGATGCGTGAGGACCGGCCTAGCCGGTCCTCACTTTTTGTTTAGCTACCGCTCAGCCCCACAGCACCGCCAGCTCGACATCGATGTCCGTCTTGCGCGCAGCGATGCGCACGGTCTCGATCGCAACTGTCTGCGGATCCCACGCGCGCTTCATTTCTTCGATCTGCGCCGCGACTTCTTGCTCCAGCTCCTCGCGCCGGCGCAGCAGCTCTTCGCGCGAGGCTTGCGCACGAGCAACGTCTTGTTGCTCACGCCCCAGACGCCCCGCATTGCGCGCAGCCGTTCCGGCTTTGCTCAGCGTCGTGGTGCTCAAGCGCTTGCGCCCGAGCAGCGCGCCGAGAATGGAGGTTCCCACCGACACCGCGGTCTGCATGCGCCGATCGGCGAGCTGCGCCTGCTCGCGCTCCACGCGCTCCTCCGCACGACGAATCTGATCCTCCAAGGTGCGCAGCCGTGCGGCGTATTTCTCGCGCAGCTTCTCGATCTGCGCATCGCGCTTCTCGCGCAGCGCCAAAGCGAGCCGTGCCTTGAAGCTCGCCTCGTCTTCGCCCGGCGCGCTCGTCTGCCCCGCCGCCAGACACGCGAACAGCTCGAGCGGCTCATCGCGATAGAGATGCTCTTCGATGTCCTTCTGCCACTGCTTGTAATTGGGCGCGTGCAAGAGCGCAGGCAACGGCTCGCGAAAACCGACGTCGGCTGCGCCCGAACGCGCCAAGCTATTGCGCGTATCGCCTTCGCTCGTCGTGGCCGCAGACCAGTCGAGCCGCCCTGCTTGCGCGAGCGGCAGCGTATAGGACCGCGTCTGCCAAGTGTCGATGCCAAGCTTGCGATCGACGAAATGCAGGCGCGCGACGGCCAGCAGACTCGCCGAATAAACATCCCCTGCTGCAGGCGTGGGCGCGAAGTATTCGGCAACGCCATGCGGGATCAGCGGTTTCGCGGCGGCGCGGGCTGCGCTCGCGCCGGGCGCCGCTTGCGCTAGCGAAGAGAGTTGCGCCGGACTCGGCGTCGGCGCGTTCTCTTCTATCGGCGTCAGGCGCGCGATCTCCTGCAGCGTGAGTGGGCCGCGCAGATAAGACAACGCCCAACGCGTGCGGAACAGCACCGGCGCGTCCTCGTGCACGTTGCGCATCAGGAACACGCGATTGCCGAGATTGGCCAGCAATGTTTCGAGCGTGCTGCGATCGAGCCCGCCGTCGCCGGCGCTCAACAAGCCGTCCAGCAAGCGCGCCTTGTCGCGTTCGGTCTGCAACCGGCCGATGAACCACGTGCCGGCATTCGACAGGCCCTTGTAATCGAGATCCACCGGATTCTGTGTGGCGAGCACGACGCCCACGCCGAACGCACGCGCCTGCTTCATGAGCGTGAGCAGCGGCTGCTTGGAGGGCGGCATCGCGCTCGGGGGGAAGTAGCCGAAGATCTCGTCCATGTAGACGAGCGCGCGCAGGCTCGAGGTGCCCGACTGGCGACGCATCCAGGTGACGACTTCGCTCAGCACCAACGTGACCACGAACATGCGCTCGACGTCGTTCAAGTGCGCGATCGAAATGATGGAGATGCGCGGCTTGCCGTTCTCGCCGAACAGCAGACGTTCGATGTCGAGCGGCGCACCGTGCATCCATGCCGCAAAGCCCGGCGAGGCGAGCAGATTGTTGAGCGCCATGGCGAGCGCGATGCGCTCCTTGGCCGGATAGAACGTCTCGAGATCGAACAGTCCCACCTTGTCGAAGGGCGGCTGCTGCACGCCCTGAATGACCGCCGGCAGATCGAGATCGCGTTGCGCGCCCCATGCATGCGCGAAGAGGCTCGAGAGCAGAATGTGCTCGCGGCTTTTCACCGGATCGGCGTCGATGCCGATCATGCCGAGCAGCCCGCTCACCGTCGCCGAGATCTGATCGCGCAGCGCGCTCGGATCGGCGAGCGTCGCGGGCGGCGGCGCCTGAAACGAACGGAGCACGCTGAGCGGCCGGCCGCTGTCGCTGCCGGGCGTATAGATATGTATGTCCGCGGCATCCCGGAAGCGGCGAATGCGTTCGGGGCTCTGATCCCACGATGCGAGCCCGTTGCGCCACGTCTCGGCCGTCTTCGCCGCGAGCTCGTCGATGGTGATGCCTTTGCGCTGCGCCTCGCCGGGATCGACCCACGGCGCGAAGTCGCTCGGTCTGAGCTCGGGGAAGCTGAGCAACAGATTGCCGAGATCGCCCTTGGGATCGATGGCGATCGTCGGCACGCCGTCGATGGCCGCTTCCTCGAGCAGCGATAGGCACAGGCCCGTCTTGCCGCTGCCCGTCATACCGACGCACACGGCATGCGTCGTCAGATCGCGCGCATCGTAGAGCAGCGGCTCAGCGAGATCGGTGCCGGTTGCAGGATCGACAGGACGGCCGAGATAGAACTGGCCGGGGAGCTCGTAGTTGGACATGCGAACGTGTGGCTGAGTGATGAAGTTAGAACGTCAGGTTATTTCCCCTACGTCCGAGAAACCAGCACCATGCGGAACTTCCGTCGGCATGTCCCTATTGCGGCTCAGGAGGAGCTCCGACGCGAATGCTGGCTCCGCCCTGCCACGGCAGGCTCGGCGAAAAAAAGCGCTGTGCTACGGCATGCGACGGATCTATAACCAGATTGTCACCTGAGCGCGACTGACCTTCATACCGCGCGCTCGCTAAAGTCACTGCCGTATGTCCATTAGACTCGATCAAGTCACCAAACGGTATCAGGGCGCACCCGTCGTCAACGACGTCTCCCTGGAAGTGGCCGAGGGCGAATTCTTCGTCCTGCTCGGTCCCAGCGGCAGCGGCAAGTCGACGCTCTTGCGTGCGATCGCGGGTTTGACCGGCGTCGATCACGGCAGGATTCACCTGCACGGGCAAGACGTCACGCACGTCTCGGCGCGGCATCGCGGCGTGGGGCTCGTGTTCCAGAACTACGCGCTGTTCAAGCACATGACGGTCGGGGAGAACATCGAGTTCGCCCTACGCGTGCGCCGCGTGAAAGCCGCCGAGCGTCTGAAGCGCCGCCGCGAGCTGCTCCGTCTCGTTGCGCTCGAGGGTATGGACGACCGTCTGCCCACGCAGCTCTCGGGCGGCCAGCAGCAGCGCGTCGCCGTCGCGCGCGCGCTCGCGCACAAGCCGCAGGTGCTGCTGCTCGATGAGCCCTTCGGCGCTCTCGACGCAAAGATTCGTGAAGAGCTGCGCCGAACCATTCGCCAAGTCCAGCGCGAGCTCAAGATCACCACCGTGCTCGTCACGCACGATCAAGAAGAAGCGTTCGCGCTCGCGGACCGCATCGGCGTGATGAATCTCGGCCGTCTGCTCGAAACCGGACGGCCCGATGAGCTCTATGCACGCCCGGCCACGCGCTTCGTGGCCACGTTCCTCGGCGCCGCGAACCTGCTGCTCGCACAGCAGACGCCTCATGGCATTCGCTTCGGCACGACGCCGGTGCGCGCTCAGCCGGTCGACAAGGTCGACAGCACGCGCGAGCACGAAGTCGTGGCGGTGCTGCGTCCCGAAGAGGTCGAGCTCGCGCCGAGCCGCGATGCCCTGCAGACCAACTTCATCGGCAACGGCATCGTCGAGGAGATCGTCTTCACCGGCGCGCTCGAGCGCTTGCGCGTGCGCCTCGCCGGCTCCAGCGAAGCGCAGCTCGTCTCGACGAGCGCCGACAATCAAGCGACGAACGCCGTGCTCGAAGTCACGCGCACGCAGCACGAGCAGCGCGCCTTCCCGCTGTCGGTACAGCAAGGCGTTGCCATCGGCGTGCGGCGCATCCACGTGCTGCCGACGCCGCTGTCCAGCTACACCGCATGCGCGGCGACCTCCGAAGCTGCGCAGCGCATCGTGCAGCATCCGTTCCTCACCGAGCTCGCGGCCCGCATGAAGACGCGTATCACCACGCGCGTCGAAGAAGGGCTCGCGCAGAGCGATCCGAACAAGACGGCGGCCGAACGCATCTCGGGCGTCGCAGTGATTCCTGCTCAGGGTCAAACCGCCCAGCAAGCCGCCTGGCTGTTCGCCAACGGCGCCGGCGAGGTGCTCATCCTGCCTGCGCACACGGGGCTGCCGCAGCGCGTGCTCATTCACTGGGCGGACGATCATGCGCGGCGCTCGACCCTCGCGGTCGCCGCGAGCTTGCTGCGCAACGTGCCGGCGGAGGCCATTTATCTCGGCATTCACCCCGGCGCGGGCGACGAACGACGCATTGCCGTGCGCTCGCTGCTCGATGCGCGCACCGAAGCGCAGGCGATTCACGGCCTGGAAATGCGCACCGAGCTGCACTTCGGCGAAGCGGCCGAAGAGCTGCGCAAGCAGCTGAGCGAAGGCCCGGAGCAGATGCTGATCCTCGGCATCTCGAGCATCGAGCAATTGCAGCGCGACTACGCGTCGCTCTTCGCGACGCCGGGCAACTACTCGATCATGCTCGTGTACCGGCCGAGTAAGGAAAGCGAGTCGACCGAACGCACCGACACGACGCGCGACGCGGCCCAGGTCAGCGAACGCGCTGCCGCACAGCTCTGAAGGTGCCAGCCGTGCGGTTTCGATTTCTCCTCGCCCTAGGGATTCTTTTGCTCGCTGGTTGCGGCCGTTCCGGCGGCTCGGGCGAAGCGCTATCGTTGCTCAACGTGAGCTACGACCCGACGCGCGAGCTGTATCGCGACGTCAATGCCGCCTTTGCCGAGGAATGGCAGCGCCAGACGGGGCAGACGATCCTCGTCAAGCAGTCGCACGCAGGCTCGGGTAATCAGGCACGCGCGGTCATCGACGGTTTGCAGGCAGACGTCGTCACGCTCGCGCTTGCCTACGACATCGATTCGATTCATCGCAACGGTAAGCGCCTCGGTCCGAACTGGCAGACGCGCTTCCCGCACAACAGCTCGCCGTACACCTCGACGATCGTGTTCCTGGTGCGCGCCGGCAATCCCAAGCAGATCCGCGACTGGCCCGATCTGGTCAAACCCGGCGTGCAGGTCGTCACGCCCAATCCGAAGACATCGGGCGGCGCACGTTGGAACTTCCTCGCGGCGTGGGGCGCGGAGCTTCATCGACAGCTCGGCGGCGACTGGTCGAAGCTCGACGATCCGCAAACGGCCGCACAAGCCGAAGCCGCGCAGGCAGCAGCGGAAGCTTTCGTCGCCACGATCTATCGCAATGCTCCGGTGCTCGACAGCGGCGCGCGCGGCGCGACGAACACGTTCGTGCAACGGCAGATCGGCGACGTGCTGCTCGCCTGGGAGAACGAAGCCCTGCTCGCCGTGCAGGAGCTCGGGCCGGATCAAGTCGAGATCGTCGTGCCGAGCACGAGCATCCTTGCCGAGACGCCGGTTGCCGTCGTCGATACCGTCGTCGACCGCCGCGGCACGCGCCGCGCCGCCGAGGCGTATTTGCAGTTCCTCTATTCGCCGACCGGGCAAGAGCTCGCCGCGAAGCATCACTACCGTCCCACCGATCCAGAGGTGCTCGCCAGACACCGGGATAAGTTCGCCGAGATCGAGACGTTCACGATCGATCAGGCATTCGGCGGCTGGGACCGCGCACACACACGGTTCTTCGCCGACGGCGCGCTGTTCGATCGGATCATGGGAGTGAAATGATGAGCACACTCGTCATCACCGGCGGACGAGCGGTCCATGGGCCACGGGTGACGGCAACAGCACGCACGCGGCAGCCGCCGCTTGCAGCCGAGGCGAAGCGCGTATGAGCTTTCGTTCCCCGTCGATTCTCCCGGGCTTCGGGCTCACGCTCGGGTTTGCCACGTTCTTCTTGAGCGCGATCGTGTTGATCCCGCTCGCAGCGCTCGTCGCCAAAGCCGGCACGATGGGCTGGCGCGAATTCCTCGAGGTGCTGATCGATCCGCGTGCGGTCGCCTCGTATCGCCTGAGCTTCGGCGCCTCGCTCCTCGCGGCGACGATCAATGCCGTGTTCGGCTTCATCATCGCCTGGACACTGGTGCGCTACGACTTCCCGGGCCGCAAGCTGATCGATGCCTTGATCGACATGCCGTTCGCGCTGCCGACCGCGGTGTCCGGTATCGCGCTCACCGCAGTCTTCGCCGAGAACGGCTGGCTCGGCCAATACCTCGCGCCGCTCGGCATCAAGGTCGCGTACACCTGGGTCGGTATCGTCGTGGCGCTCACGCTCATCGGCTTGCCGTTCGTGGTGCGCTCGGTGCAGCCCGCGCTCATCGAGGTGCAGCGCGATCTCGAAGATGCCGCCGAGACGCTCGGCGCCGGACGCTTCTACGTATTCCGCAAAATCATCCTGCCGACCGTCATGCCGGCGCTGCTCACGGGCTTTGCGATGGCGCTCGCGCGCGCGATCGGCGAATACGGCTCCGTCATCTTCATCGCGGGCAACCTGCCGATGAAGACCGAGATCACGCCGCTGCTCATCGTGATCAAGCTCGAACAGTTCGATTACACCGGCGCTGCGGCGCTCGGCTTCATCATGCTCGTGATCTCGTTCATCATGCTGCTGTCCATCAACCTGTTGCAGACGTGGGGGCGCCGCAGGCTCGTTGCGGCGGGACGCTGATGGCTGGCGGTCCTTCCCGAGAGCTGCTTGCGGAGCTTGCCACCCGCCCGGGGCGCGACACGCTGACGAGCACGCTCGTCAAGGGCGCGTTCATCACGGTCTCGCTGCTGTTCCTGGCGGCGATGCTGTTTGCGCCGCTCATCACGGTGTTCGCCGCCGCGTTCGAGAAGGGCTACGAGGCCTACTTCGAAGCCTTCAAGGACTCCGACACGCTCGCGGCCATTCGCCTGACACTGACGGTCGCCGCCATCGTCGTGCCCTTGAACACGATCTTCGGCATCGCGGCCGCATGGGCGCTCGGCAAGTTCGAGTTCCGCGGCAAGAGCATGCTGATCACGCTGATCGATCTGCCGATCGCGGTCTCGCCCGTCATTTCCGGTCTCATCTACGTGCTGCTCTTCGGCACGCAGGGATGGTTCGGTCTTTGGCTGCAGGAACACGACATCAGCATCATCTATGCGGTGCCGGGCATCGTGCTCGCCACGCTGTTCGTGACCTTCCCTTACGTGGCGCGCGAGCTGCTGCCGCTCATGCAGCAGCTCGGCAACGACGAAGAAGAAGCAGCGATCACGATGGGCGCCGGCGGCCTCATGACGTTCTTCCACGTGACGCTGCCGAAGATTCGCTGGGGCCTCGTCTACGGCGTCATCCTGTGTAATGCCCGCGCCATGGGCGAGTTCGGCGCCGTGTCGGTCGTCTCGGGCCACATCCGCGGCCTGACGACCACGATGCCGCTGCACGTCGAGATCCTCTACAACGAGTACAATTTCGTCGCCGCCTTCGCCGTGGCCTCGTTGCTCACGCTGCTTGCGGTGGTGACGCTCGTCGTCAAGACGCTGGTCGAGTGGCGCACGGGGTACCGCAAACGATGAGCGGCGGTCGCGCCCCTTGAGGTTGCCTGACGGGGAGATGAGCAAAGTGTGCAGCACGAGCGTCGAACGCGATCTCCCGATCCGAGTTGAGCGACCCGGGCTGCCCAGCGAGTGCGTGCGCGCATGATTCCACGGCTCGACATCGTCTCGCGCCTGCAGGACCTGATGGATCGCCTGCAGGTCGACATCTCGCGCGCAACCTTGGGCGTGTGGATCGCGATCATCAACGTCGCGATCGTCCTGCTCGTCGTCGGCGGCATCTCGATCTCCGCGGTCGGACTGCTCCGCGATCTTGCCGATCAACAAGGCAAATCGCGCGTGCAGCTCGCCGGTGCGCTGGCTCGCGAAGATCTGCGTCGGTTCATGGAGGATGCGCTCACCGAAGCGCGCAGCATCGCCGATCGCCAGACATTCCAGAGACTGCTCACCGACGGCAACACAGCGACGCTCGAACCCTTCCTGCGCCGTTCGTGCACCTCGGAAATCTTCGCTGCCTGCGCCGTGTTCGAGGGCTCGACGCTCATCGCCAAGGCCGGCGCCGAGCTGCCGTGGTCCGCGATTGCCACGGCGGCCGAGGAACAAGGCGAACGCTTCATGGCGGTCTCGCCGAGCGCGCCTCATCCCGTGCTGGGCGCCGTGGCGCCGCTCGGCGGCGATGCGCGGCGGCTATTCGTCGTGCGCCTCATGGACGAGAAGATGAGCGCCCTGCTCTCCGAGCGCGTCGAACACGAGATCCGCATCCTCAACTATCTGCGCCTGCTCGAAGATCCGCGCGTCACCGAGTTCACGCGCCTGCATTCGGCGGGCTTGTCCGACGGCCGTTCGGCCGTGATGCGCATCGACGATCCGGATCTTTATGCCGCGAGCTTCCCGATCTTCGCCTCGACGGGCGAAGCCATCGCACTGCTCGAGGCGCGATTGCCGACGCGCGACATGGACGCGACCGCCGGCAGCCTCATCCGCCGATTGCTGACTACTGCCATCGTGCTGGCAGCGCTGGCCGTGCTTGCAGGCGTGCTGCTTGGCCAGCAAGTGACGCTGCCCGTCAGCCGCCTGACGGAAGCGGCCGAACGCTTGGGCGAAGGCGACTTCTCCACGTCGATTCCGGTCGGCGGCACGAAAGAAGTCGGCAAGCTCGGCCGCACGATGGAGGACATGCGCAACAACCTCATCGAGATCACCGGCTCGCTCCGGCGCAGCGAAGCGGAAGCGCAAGCGGTGCTGAGCGGTATCGTCGAGGGCGTGTTCGCGGTCGATCGCTCGCGCGTGATTCGCTATCTCAACCCGCAGGCGGCCCGCTTGCTCGGCGTGGCACCGCACGATGCCATCGGCCGCTTCTGCGGCGACGTGCTGCGGCCGTGCCTGGAAACCGGCCAGCGGCCGTGCGAAACGCGTTGCCCGATCCTGCGTGCGCGCGCGGAAGGCAACGCGCAGGCCACCGAATATCTCGAGCTGCGTAACGGCAGCGCGCGCACGACGGTGGTCACGAGCGCAGCGCCCGTCGACGAATGGCAGGTCCAAGTCATTCGTGACGAAACCGAGCTCGAGAGCGTGCGCCGTGCGCGCGACTCGGTGCTGGCCAACATCTCGCACGAATTCCGCACTCCGCTCGCCGCGCAGCTCGCCTCGATCGAGCTGTTGCGCGACGGCCTGGAGTCGATGCCGAAGGACGAACAGAAAGAGCTCGTGCTGTCGCTCGAACGCGGCACGTTGCGCCTGACGCGCTTGATCGACAATTTGCTCGAGAGCGTGCGCATCGAGTCCGGTCAGCTCAGCATCCGTCGCCAGAGCGTCGCGCTCGATGAAATCGTCGAGGATGCCAATGCCCTCATCGGCGCGCTGCTCACCCAGCGCCGCCAGCGGCTCGTGCTCGAGCTGCCCGAGGATCTGCCGCGCCTCGAAGGCGACGGGCCGCGCCTGACTCAGGTCCTGGTCAACCTGCTCGCGAACGCGAGCAAGTTCGCGCCCGAAGACAGCGCGATCACCGTCGGAGCAAAGCAAGACGGCGAGCGCATTCTCTTCTGGGTCGAGGACGAAGGTCCCGGTGTGCCCGAGATCGAAGCAGGATCGATCTTCGAACGTTTTCAGCGCGGCCGCGACGAAGAGCCCGAACCCGGCGGACTCGGCCTGGGGCTGTGGATCGTCAAGTCCATCGTCGATCGGCACGGCGGCACGATCACCGCCAAGCGCACGAGCGAGAACAAGACGCGGTTCGAGGTGGCGCTGCCGTTGCGCGCCGCGAACGACACCGTGACCGAGTGACACGGACGTGAGGTCATCGCACAGCCATGTCAGGTCAGATCGCGCGCTTCGCCATCGAACGCTCGCTGCCGATCCGGTGGCGCCGGTCCGTCATTTCGCCGCTGCGTCATTGCGCCAGCTCACTTGAACGACCATGAAGATCCTTACTGCCGACGACGACAAAGACCTGCTCGCGCTGATCGCCTTTACGCTTTCGCAGGCGGGCTATCTCGTAGTGAAAGCGAGCGACGGCCCGAGCGCGGTACGCGCCTTCGACGCCGAAGCGCCGGATCTCGTCATCCTGGACATCAACATGCCGGGCGCGAGCGGCTTTCAGGTGTGCGAGGCCATTCGTTCCAAGTCGCGCGTGCCGGTGATGATGCTGACGGTGCGCGGCGAGGAAGAAGATCTCGTGCGCGCGCTCGAGCTCGGCGCGGACGATTACCTGACGAAACCGTTCAGCCCGCGCACGCTGCTCGCGCGCGTCAAGGCGCTGCTGCGCCGTGCCGGCATGGAGAACACCGCGCCGCTGGCCGCGGGGCGCATCACGCTCGACGTCGACGAGCACACCGTACAGGTCGGCTCGGGCTCGCCGGTACGGCTCACGAAGCTCGAGCTGCGCCTCTTGCAGATGCTGATCGCAAACGCCGGCCACACGGTGAGCTCGGACCGCCTGCTCATGCAGGTGTGGGGACACAAGGGATCCGGGGATCGTCAGCTGCTCAAGCAGCTCGTGCATCGACTGCGGCACAAGATCGAGGTCGATCCGGCCAATCCGCAGATCCTGCAAACCGCGCCCGGGGCCGGCTACAAGTTGGTGGTCGATTGATTCGACGCGCAGCGCGGTGAAGTCGGGCGCTGCGCCGGCACGGCGCAGCCTCCCGCACACAAACTGGTCAGCCCGTCGTCTTGCCCTTGCCCGCTGCGCCGATCCCGCTCGCAACGCGCCGCCCGTAATCGACCACGCGGGCGAGCTTGCGCTGCCACTTGCCGCGCTGACCGTCGTACCACAGGGCATCCGCCTCGCGCCGTTGCGCGCGGATGAATAATGAAGCGCTTGCCGTCGATGCTCCCGCGCTCACGCGACCGTTCATGACACAACCTCCATCTCGAGTTGGGCTCATTATTAGCCGCTCGCCGCGCAAAGTCGGTAGCGATTCGGTTACGTGTGCGTGAACTATTAGTTGCACCGCCCGCTCGGCAACCCGCGTGACATTTGACGCCGCTGCGCGCATTCGCTGCGCCCATCTCGTCACCTGAGCGTTACTTACTTGATACCGACATCCGCCTAGTCTGTAGGCCTCTCGGCGCAATTCTCCTCGACAAGCGCGCCGCGACGATCGGCAAACGTCGCTCGCGTCGCGCAACGTGCTCGCGCCGAATGCTCGACGGAGGTGGATTTGACGACTTTGTTGCGCACGATAGTCATCGTGGGCGGCGGCTTCTGCGGCGTGACGCTCGCCGCAAACTTGTTGAGACGACCGCCCGACGGTCCGACCCGACTCGTCCTGATCGAACGCGGCGATGAAGTAGGCCGCGGCGCCGCCTACGCCAAGCGCTCGTTTCCTTACTTGCTCAACGTTCCCGCGAGCCGCATGTCGGCGCGCTCGAGCGCACCGAGCGAATTCCTCGAGTTCGCGGCGCGCCGCCTTCCGCAAGTCACCGGCGAAGATTTCCTCCCGCGCCCTCTGTACGGCGAGTATCTGCAGGAGATGCTGCTCGCCGCGGAGCTCAGCGCGCCGCGACACATTCGCTTGGACATTCTGCGCGGCGAAGTCGTCAATGTCCGACGCATCGACCGCAAGCTGCCGCTGCGCGTCGAGCTGAAGGACGGCCGCGAGCTGACGGCCGACGATGTCGTGCTCGCGCTCGGCAATCCGCCGCCCGCGCATCTGCCGGTTGCCGGCGACGTGCTCGACCATCCTGCCTACAGCGGCGATCCATGGCGTGACGACGCGCCGTTCGATCGGCAGCAGAACGTGCTCATCATCGGCACGAGCCTGACGGCCGCCGACGTCATCAACCGCGCTTCGCACGATCCGCTCTTCACGCCGACGCTGCACGCGCTCTCGCGGCATGGCTTGATTCCGCCGCGTCAGACGGCGTTTCGTCCCGATGCGTTTCGCGGCGACGGCAATGCGCTCCTACGCGCCGCATCGCGCTCGTTGCGCGGCCTGACCCGCGCCGTGCGCATGCTCGCCGACGAAGCCGAACGCTTGGGCGGCGACTGGCGCGAGGCCGTCACGTTCGTGCGCAACATGGCGCCGACCATCTGGCAGCAGCTACCCGAACGCGATCGCGTCCGCTTCCTGCGGCACCTGCGCACGCACTGGGAAATTCACCGGCACCGCTTGCCGCCGGAGATCACACACCGTGTCGAAACGCTGCGTCGTCAGAATCGGCTGTTCGTGCATGCCGGACGCATCTTGAGCATGAAGCCCAAGGACGCTCGCATCGAAGTGACCTGGCGCGGGCGCGGCAGCGACGACGTGAAGTCAATGCTGTTCGACCGCGTGATCAACTGCACGGGCCCGGATTACGACATCGCACGTTCGCACGATCCGCTGTGGCGCAACCTGTTGCAATGCGGCTTGTGCACGCGCGATCCGCTCGGCCTCGGCGTACGCACCGGCCCGAAAGGCGCGCTCATCGACGCCGACGGCTGGCCGGGGCCGCACTTGTTCTATCTCGGCCCGATGTTGCGGGCCGATCACTGGGAGGCGACGGCCGTCGCCGAGCTTAGGGTTCACGCCGAGCAGCTTGCTGCTGCCTTGATCGAGCGCAGGTGATCGGCGGGTCTGCGAGAACGCGTCCACGAATGAAGATCTTGATTGCCGGCGAAGACGCGCCGCTTCGTGCTTCCACCGGTTTCTTCCTCAGTCAAGAAGGTTTCGAAATCGTCAGCGCCTCGAGCTACGAAGAAGCTCTGACGTCGATCAAGCGCGATGCGATCGAGTTTCTGCTGCTCGACATGAACCTGGCCGAGCCCGGTGCATTGCAGCTCTGCCGCGCAGTGCGGCGCGCTTCGAATGCGCCGATCATGATTCTGGCCGCGCGCGACTCCGAGGATGAGCTCGTCGATGCGCTCGAAGCAGGCGCGGACGACTACGTGCGCAAACCCTTCAGCCCGCGCGCGCTCGTCGCCCGCGTGCGCGCGCTCGCACGGCGCGCGCAACCGGCGCGCGTGAGCACGATTGCCGCCGGTCTGTTGCAGCTCGACCTCGACGAACATGTGCTGCGCATCGGCACGAAGGCGCAAATCCGCCTGACCCCGATGGAGCTCAAGGCGGTGCAGCTCTTGGTGAGCGCGCCCGGCCGTACCGTGAGCTCAGAAAAGCTTTCTGCGCATCTTTGGGGACACGAAGGTGAGCGTGAGCGCCACACGCTCAAACAGCTGATCTATCGCTTGCGTGGCAAACTCGACACAGCAGGCGCTGCCGGGTTGCTGCGCACGACGCCCGGCTCGGGATACAAGCTGTTAGTCGAGCACGAAGATCTCGTTGCACCTGCCCAACAAGAGTTGTCCAACTGATACATGCGTTGCGTATCGCACACGTCGGCCGCATCGCTTGCTGCAAACCTGCCGTGTCTGCCTATAAGGGGTTACCTAAATGTTCTCTTCGAGACCATGACGTAACCTTTCGACGACTGACAGCAGACGGGCACGCCTTTACTATTCGATCACGCTGTTCCTCGCATCCCCCTGAGGACAGTCTACTTGCCCTCCCACGCCGTACGGTGGGAGGGGTTTTTAGGCGGCACGGCGTACGGTGGTCGCACGATGCAGCAAGTGCGTTTCACCGCGAGCGTTGGGAAGGGACTCCGAATGTCGAGGAACTGCGCCACGCACCGTCGCGTCAGACAGGCCCATGCGGAGGTGAGCACGTGATGGTAGAGCCGATCTTCAACTCAGACCTTTCGATGAGTGCAGCCTCGAGCGAACGTGCCGACTCACATGAGCACTGGCAGGCATGGCAGCACGAGGTTCTCACCGTCATTCGCACCGACTTTCGAAATCTGCTCGATGCGGTGGAATTCGACGACATCGATTGGGAAGCTTGGCGCCCGCTCTATGAACAAGGATGCTCGCCAAGAGAGGCGGTGCGTAACGCATTCGGACGCGTCGCATAACGCGCAAGCGCCAGTAAGCGCGAGACACATAACAAGAAACCCTCCTGCGCCCGTAGAGCGCAGGAGGGTTTTGTTTTGATCGGCTCTTTGCGGTTACGTCCCTGAACCCGACGCACCTGCGGCGTTGATTCGCTTCTGCACCTCGGCCGAGACACGCGAGCGCAATTCGGGATCGGCCGCCATGCTGGCGATGATCTGATTGAACTCCTCGACCTGCAGACCGCTGCGCTCGACCGCCGCGATCATGTCGGCTTGCGCTGTCGTCTTCACCTGCTCGGCTTGGGCAGGATCAGTGGTCGTCTCGAGCTGCGCATTCGCCTGCTGTTGAATCGTCTGTACTTGCACATACGCATCGGCGAACTGCTCGACTTTAGCCTGATTGATCTGCGTGGCGCCGGCCGCCCCTTGCTCGGCCATCGAGCCTTGCGTGGATCCTTGCGCAGGCGTCGCCTGCTGATCTGTCTCACTTTGCGCATACGCTGCCGAGCCGATCAGCGCACTGGCACCCATGGCGGCAACGATCGCGGGCATCAACTTCGAACGCATAACGAGCTCCTCGGCGAAACGTGAAGGGCAAGGACTCAATCCGGCGCTCCGCGCGAGGGTTCCGCAAGTAAGCAACAATCGTGCGCGAACGTCGCACGATCACGACAGTTCGCCGCTCGAGTTCGCTATACGTGTGAGAATCGGCTCAGGGGCTGCGGGCACTGGCCGACATCATTCGAAATCTTCCGCGCGTGGACGCGCGCGATATTCCGCACGACTTACGAAGCCGTCCTCGTCTGCGTCCATGCCATCGAAACGCCCGCGCGTGACCGCAGCGCGGCGCGCCTCGCTGCGACTGATGCGTTGATCGTGGTTGCTGTCGATCGCATCGAAGACGAGCTCGACTTCTGCGCTCGTCTGCGGATTCGTGTTGCGATCGACGGTGCGCGCCGGTTCGCCCGCCAGCGCGCTGGCGCAGCCGCAACAAGCCACAAGAATGGTGATTGCAACTCGCATCGTTTCTCCTCGCCCCTCCTTCATAACCGCCCGCCCGCGGCGCTGTTCCCGAGCAAGACCCTCGTGTAGGCTAAGCATGGACAGCCATCGGGGATGCGCTGCTGCGGTGCTGCCGCTGCGGCGAACCGGCACGGATTCAAAGCCATCTCGCACAAGACAAGGAGAATGGGATGCGCGAGATCGTTTATCTCACGGGTGCGGAACGCTATGGCGATGCGGCCTTGCTGGCGCTTCGCGTCATGGTCGGGAGCTTTCTCGTCTGGGGCGTGTGGGACAACATCACGAGCGCCGAGCGCATGGATGAGTTCGTGGCATTCCTGACCCAGTTCAAGTTTCCGATGCCGGAGCTGATGGCGAGGCTGTCGGTCTGGGCGCAGTTCTTCATCGGGCTGTGCTTCGTGGCGGGTTTATTCGCGCGCTGGGCGGGCATCCTGTGCATCGTGAACTTCGTGGTGGCGATCCTCATGGTCGATCGCTTCGGCGGTATACGCGGTGCGTTCCCGTCGGCATGCCTGGTCGCCATCGGGCTTTATCTTGCGACGTACGGCGCGGGCCGCTATGCGCTCGATGCCGTACTGACGCGCCGCAGCGCCGCGTGATCGCGCACACGGGCGCCAGGACCGGATACGACTTTCTGGGCGTACTGTGCCCATTGCGCGCTGAAGATCATCATGAGCGCATCTGAGACAGCGACGCGAAAGAGCATCGAATCGCACATCGAACAGCACATCGGTCCGATCGAGCACGTGTACCGATCGTCCGCAGCATCGAGCGACATCGCGATCGCACACGTAGCGCCGAGCGATACGCGACCCGTGCACACCTTGATCACCTTGGGACTCAGCGATCGAGCGATGTCCGTGCCGCGCGCCGACATGCCTGCGCGCATGGAGATCATGATGACGCTGCCGCGCGAGTGGCGGATTGCGCCCGAGGTGACTGAGGAACGCTGGACGTGGCCGCAGGCGCTGCTCTCGAGCATCGCCAGCCGCGCGCACACGCAGGACGGTTGGCTCGCATGGGGACACTTGATCCCGAACGGCGAGCCGCCCGCACCGTACGCGTCCAGCACGCGGCAATGCGCCGCGCTCATCGTGCCGTCGCTGCTCGTACCGACCGACTTCTACGAGCTCAGGAGCGAACGAGGGACGATCGTGTTCTACGCAGTGGTGCCGCTCTATCGCGAGGAGCTCGAGCTTGCCCGCACCAACGGGACGGATGCGTTGTTCACGCGCTTGATCGATCGCGACGTCAACGACGTCGTCGATCCGGCGCGCAGGAACGTTGCGCGCAAACGGTTCTGGCTGTTCGGCTGATGCATCACGGTTCTTGGTAGCCCATCACCTCGACCCTGAGCTCGTGCATGGCGGGATCCTCACGTAGGAAGAACCCGCCGCGACGCCAAGAGCGGCCGGGCAAGTAATCGATACCCGCTTCGACGCGCTCGATTTCAACATCGCCATCGAACAGTCGCGCGACAATCCTCACGTCCACGAGCGTCAAGGTGCCGCGGTTGTCTGCGCGATAGCGCACGATGTGGGCATGTCCCGCGGCCACGACCTCCTCGATGTGTATCGACACTTCCCCCGGCCGGTCGGGTCCGCGCAAACCCTCGACGACCAGCAATGCGATCGTGGCGAAGAACAGCGCGACGCCGACGCCGCCCAAGAGCCACTCGAGGAGCGGCGCAGTCGCGTGTCGCGCACGGCTCACGAGCGAGCCCCTACAGTACGAGCCGCGCGGCTGCGGCGCCGATTGCAGCCGGAAATCCGAGCACGACGGCTACCTGCAGCGCCTCGGCCTGTGCCAGCCCGTCGAGGCGACCGAACGACCAGCACACGAACGTGCTGGTCGCGAACGCCAGCACATATCCGTTGACCGTGAACTTGACGAAGATCGCCACGAGTGAGCGCTCCGGTGGCGCATCGTGCTGGCCGCGAAAACCGGCGACGTAGACGAAGATGTGCATGAGCGCCAACGAAACGAGCGCCAGCAGTATCGATTGCCAGGGGGACATCAAACGCGCGATCACGAGGATCTCGTCCGTCGGCGCGATGCTCGCCGCCAGGAACAGCGCCCCAGCGGCCATGAAGAAGTACTCACCGAAAGCGCCGCTCTCCCGGCGTTTGCGCTCCTCGTCCGAGGGTGTGCCGAATTGGCTATGCGCCAGCAACGCCCCGATGCTACCCGGCACCGCCTGCAGCGCCACTTTGCCAATCCACGTATTGAGATCGGCGCGCGCATCGAGCACGCCGAACAGAAGTAGGATCAATGCCGCCATCACGGCTGTGATGGCGAGTGCAGCGAACGCATCCAGCACGGCATCGCGCAAGCGAGTGGTTTCCTCGAACCCAGAGTAATAGGCAAGACCGACGAGCGCTGGCAGCAGCGCGAGCATCAATACAGCAAGCCGGAACCGATCCATGATGAATCCAAGCGACCAAGTCTCCATGGTCATGAGGATCGGTAGCGAGAAAATGAGCGCGCCGCCGAACGCGCGCGCCACACCTACCGCATAAGCACGATTGGCGGCGGGATCGAGAATCTGAACGGCGTCGCTAACGGCCTTCTCCTAGTGCTCGTTCGAGCTCGCGTACCGCACAATCGCATGCCGCCAGCAAAGTTCCGCGCGAGCGACGGCGTCAGTAGAGCACGCTCGAGCGACCAGGCGCGCGCCTACAACGGCTGCAACGCTTCGTCGACCAAGCCGACGAGCACTGCTTCGCCACTGCTTGCGTTCAAGCGAAACTCTCCGAAGCGGGCGTTGGCGTAGCGCTCTGCCGATCCTTCCTCGAAAAAGTACGCATTCGTGCCGAGCCACACAGCGCGGTGGCGAATCTTGAAGGCGACGCTAAGACCGCCGCCGCCATCGAGCTGCAGATGCGCGATCCGGCGCGCATCGAGCTCGATGGGCGCGCTTCGCGCACGCTCGGGCAATGCACCGCTCTGCCGCGCCTCCTCGATCTCCCTTGCCAACGTAAAGCGCAGCGCCATGTAATCGCCCTGCATCAACGAACGCGGATCGACCGGCGCGAGCTCGAGATAGATGCGCTCTCCGTTCGCGATCGTCCGTTCCTTGTCGTAGATCGCTGCGTTGACGACCGCCAAGACGACAACCGCCCCAAGCACGCTCAGCAAGCGCACGATACGCGGGCTCATCACGCCACCTGCATGCGTCTATCGAGGAGCATGGCACCCAGTAACAGCGCCACACCGACGGCCAGCATGACGGCGGCTTTCACCAGCAATGTCGTGCTGACGAGAAAGTAAGTCTGCGAGACGTGCAGCAGCGCTGCGACGATCGCCGCACCTGCGAGCGCGCGACGACGCACGCGGAATGCGGCGAACACGGCGAACAAGGCCGCGCTCGTGCCGAGCAGCGGCCACAGCACGAGCCAGCTCAGACCGGGCTTCGCGCTCCCAAGGCCGAAGGTCGCAAGCGGCGCCGAGATCAACGTCCCGAACGCGAGGCTGACGATCAGGCCATTAAGAACCGGCCGTGCGAGGTGTTGCCAGCCGCGCGCAATCCAAAGCGATTCCCTTGCGATCAGCCACTGCAGACACGCAGCGAGCGGCAACCAGACCACCAGCCAGACGACGAGCACACGCCAGAAGGACGCGGATTGCGGCTCGATGCGATAGAGCTTCCAGTGCAGCCACAGCGCCAACGCCCACGCGATCGCGGCGAAGATCGTCGACAGCAGCTTGGCGAAGCGATTGGGCATCACGACGACGAGCACGATTTCCAGCACCGCGACGAGCGCCGCGGTCGCTGTCCCGAAATCCGTTGCCTCCGCCGCGGCAAAGGCGATCGCCAGTTGCCCAGCGATCGAAAGTGCAAGCGCCAGCTGATCGAAAAAGACACTGCCGCGCGCGATCCCGTAAAAGGCGTAGGCCACGCCGAGCCCGAACACGCCGACGAGCGTGAATTCGAGCACGCCCTTCGGCGTGAACGTCAATCCGAAGCAGACCAACCCGAAGATGCCCGCCAGCCAGCCGGCGCAGCCGAGCAGCAGGGTCAGGTACCACGGACGTCGGCCGGCGGCAGGCTCGAATGCCGGCACGTCAGCATCGAGCAAACCGCGCCGCACGAGCTCGAGCCGCAGCGCCTCGACCTCGCTCATTCCTGCTCCTCCTCGCCCCAGGCGCGCACCCACTTCATCAGCAGCCTGCCGCTGACCGCGGAGCTCACCACGAGCCAGACAGAGAGCACGAAGAACGTCTTCGTTCCGCTGCCGTGGACCACCTCCGCGAGCGCATACGAAGTCAGCACAACCAAGCTGGCGGCAATCGCGGCAAGCGGAAAGACATCCGCACGGCGGCGGATCGCGTAGCGCGCGATTCCGGCCAGCGCGATGAGCACGAAAACGAGCACGAAGGCGCGCTCGGCGGCCTTCTCTGCGATGATCGCCAGCACCCCAGCCCACGTCGCATACGCAAGCGCCAACGCGAGCACGAGCCGTGCCAGCCAACGCGGCACGATCGAGGCCCAGCGCGTTTCGGCAAGCGATTCGCACAGTGCCCACAACGCCAGATCGACCATCATCGGCACGAGCAGCAGGCTCGCTGAGTGAATGCTCCCGCCCGGCAGCAGCATCCAGAACAGCCCGTTCGCCGGCTGCATGGCGCAGAACAAACCAAGCGCGAGATTGAGCACGAGCAGCCAAGCCGCCCAGGTCACGCTCCAGTGCGCGGCGAAGACGAGCGGCGTGCCGAGCACGGCCCACATGAGAAACAGCTCGTAGACATCGGCGCCGGTCTGATACGTCTGACCGACGAGGGCGAGCAGCACGCCCGTCATGACGAATGCGAAGAACAGTGCACCGCGCCCAACATGCAGCGGCGGCGGCCGCCACCATGCGACGACCATTGCCGCCACGAGCAACAGCTCGATCAGCGCGAAGCGCCCGAAGACCTGCAGGCCCTGCCAGTTGGCCGCAATGAAGAACACGACGCTTACCGAGATGGCGAGCAGGCCGGCGATGCGCAGCAGGCTCGCGAGAAACGCCAGCGTTTCCTGCTTGGACGGACGCGCGCGTGCGATCTCGAACGTCGCCTCGACCGCTTCGTGGCTCAACTTGTAACGCGCGGCGAACGCATCGAGCGTGTCGCGATCGATCATGCCGCGAGCTCCCATGCGCGCGCGCCGACGTGCACTGCCGAAGAGCGACTGTCGCGCGCCCCACAAGGCTCATACAATGTCGCCATGACCATCCGTTCCTTGTTTCCCACGTTTGTGTATTGTCGTCGCCTGCAAGCAGGCAATTGGCGCAGCTTCAATGATCGTCTACTGCGCGAATGCCGGCAACTTGCGCTCGACGATACCGCCGGCCGGCGCTGGTCGGAAAAGAACTATCCCGGCGGTTACACCTCGTACGGCTCCGTGAGCCGCATGTACGAAATCTCGCCGACGTTCGCGGAGCTGCGCCGCAAGCTCGACAAGCACGTCGCCGCCTTCGCGAAAGCGCTCGACTTCGATCTCGACGGACGCGAGCTCGCGATGACCGACTGCTGGGTCAACATCATGCCCTATCGCGTCACGCACGGCCTGCACTTGCATCCGCTCGCAACGATCAGCGGCACGTACTACGTGCAGACGCCGAAGGGCTGCGCCGCGCTCAAGTTCGAGGATCCGCGCCTCGATCGCTTCATGGCCGCACCGCCGAGACGCCCGGACGCCCGTCTCGAGAATCGCCCCTGGGTCAGCATTCCCGCCGAGAGCGGCAACGTGGTGCTGTTCGAGAGCTGGCTGCGTCACGAGGTGCCGCCGAATCCGTCGAAGCAGGAGCGCATCAGCGTGAGCTTCAACTACAGTTGGTTCTGAGTCGGGACGCTTGTCGGGCAGTAGACAGTAGGCTCCAGGCTTCAGCCGGAACACGCGCCGCGTGCTCTTCCTGCCGCGGAGGTTCCTTGACGCGAACCGTCCACCTTGCCGCGCGGCGACTCCCTGACGTGTAAGCGTCCTCCTTGCCTCGCTTTGGCGAGCCCGCTGCATCATGGATGGCGCACGCAGCGCGCTCTGGCCGCCTACGGCCTAGAGCCTACAGTCGAAGAACGGGCGCAACGCTCGTTTCGACCGGATCCACGGCGCAGCGCCCAGGGTCCCCATGGAACGCCTTCCCGTGCATACGTGTTTAGCATCCCGTTGCTGCAACGATCGGAGCGAAACGATTCGTCATCATGACTATTCGACACCTCCTCCATCTTGGCGTCGTGCTGGCTGCATTCGGCAGCGTGTTCTCTGCGCCGGTGGGTGCCTTCGATTTCGAAGACGTAGCGGCGTTGGCTGCGGAACGCGCGAAGCAGCCGTATCGACCGCTCATGCGCAATCCGCCCAAGGAGCTCGCTGCGCTCACCTACGATCAATACCGCGACATTCGCTTCCGACCGGAACGGGCGCTGTGGCGCTCGGAGAATCTGCCGTTCGAGCTGATGTTCTTCCATCTCGGCAAGTTCCAGATGGAGCCGGTGCTCATCAACGAAGTGACGCCGCAAGGGGTGCAGCACATCCGTTATCGCAGCGCCGATTTCGATTACGGGAGCAACAAGCTCTCGCCCGAGAAGTGGGGCGACCTCGGCTTTGCCGGCTTTCGTGCGCATTACCCGCTCAACACCGACCAGTACAAGGACGAGCTCTTCGTGTTCCTGGGCGCAAGCTATTTCCGTGCGCTCGGTGCAGGTCAGCGCTATGGCCTGTCTGCACGCGGCCTTGCGATCGACACCGTCGGCGGACAAGGCGAAGAGTTTCCGCGCTTCAGCGAATTCTGGGTCGTCAAACCTGCGCACGACGCGCGCACATTGACCGTCTATGCGCTACTCGAATCGCCGCGCTCGAACGGCGCATACGAGTTCGTGGTACACCCAGGCGCCGAGACTGTGATGGACGTGCGTGCTCGCATCTTCCTGCGCGAACCGGTCGCGACCTTGGGACTCGCGCCGCTCACGAGCATGTACTTCTTCGGCGAGAACCAGCCGCATCGAACCGATTTTCGCCCCGAAGTGCACGACTCCGACGGGCTCATGATCGAAACCGGCGAAGGCGAATGGATCTGGCGCCCTCTCGTCAATCCGAGAGCGCCGCTCGCAACCTCGTTCTCGACGAAACGCGTGCGCGGCTTCGGCCTCATGCAGCGCGATCGCCGCTTCAGCAGCTACGAAGATCCGGAAGCGAGCTACGAGCTGCGCCCCAGCGCTTGGGTCGAGCCCATCGGCGATTGGGGTCCCGGCCGAGTCGAGCTGTTTCAGATTCCCACGCCGGATGAAACGAACGACAACATCGTCGCGTACTTCGTGCCGGAGAAGCTCCCTGAGCTCGGCAAGCCCTTCGACTACGCGTATCGCATTCGCTGGCAAGGCGAGAATCAGAAGCGGCCGCCCGGTGCGTGGGTCGCACAGACGCGCGTCGGGCGCGGCTTTGCCGAGCTCGGCGAGAACGAAGAGCAGTTCATCGTCGATTTCACCGGGCCTGCGCTCGATGCATTGCCGACAGACGCCCAAGTGGAAGCAGTGGTCAGCGCACCGCTCAACGGCGAGATCGTCGAAAGCAACGCGTACAAGGTCGAGGCCACCGGCGCATGGCGCATGGCCGTGCGCGTCAAGCGTCTCAATCCCGCGGAAGTGACCGAGCTGCGCGGCTTCCTCCGCAGCGGCAACGATGTGCTCACGGAGACCTGGAGCAATCTGTTGCCGCCACCGTAGAGCGCCAAAATCGACCTAGTTCTCAAATTTGCCCTACCTGCAGCTGTTTTCGCGCGCGCGATGGAACTCGCGCGCCCGCCGGCGCAATTAACTCTTGAGCCGGATAAGGACCGGGGGAAATGAAGCTACTGATCGTTGAGCACGAGTCGTTGCTCGCGTTGGCGCTCGCAGAGCAGCTGCGCTTGGCAGGACACACCATCGTCGGCCCTTCGTACGACTTCGGCGAGGCGATGGACCTTGCGACCTCGCAGCAGCCTCAGCTCGCCATCGTCGACATCGAGATCGGCAACGTGGATGAACGCACGCGCCTCGTGTGGTCGTTGAGCGGATCGCTCGGTATTCCGTCCATCCTGCTCACGAGCCGCCGCGAGTACACGCGCCAGTGCGAAGGCGCTGCGATGGCGGTGCTCGAAAAACCGTTTCGCGTCGAGGACATCGTGCCCACGGTCGATGCGGCGCGCGATCGCCTTCCGGGTCACGCGCGCCCGTATGTGCCGTCTCGCGGCTATCGCATCGAGCAAGTCGATTCTCCCGCGTGCGTTGGCGAGATCAGGCGGCGCGACACGCACCTCGTGTAAAGGCCGGCATCAGCGTGTGCCGTAGAGGCGATCGCCCGCATCGCCCAATCCCGGCACGATATAGCCATGCGCATCGAGCTCGGGATCGATCGCCGCGGTCCAGATGCGCACCTCGGGATGGTCTGCGTGTACGCGGGCGATGCCGACGGGCGTGGCCAACACGCATACGAAGCGAATCTGCGTTGCGCCGTGCCGCTTGAGCTCTGCGAGCGCGGCGGCAGCGGAGTTGCCGGTCGCCAGCATCGGATCGATGACGATCACCAAGCGATCCGCGAGATCGCCGGGCGCCTTGAAGAAGTACTCGATGCTCTCGAGCGAGGCCGGATCGCGATAAAGGCCAACATGGGCGACACGGGCCGACGGCACGAGATCGAGCATGCCTTCGAGCAGGCCCAAACCCGCACGCAGGATCGGCGCGAACACGAGCTTCTTCCCGGAGAGCTTGCGCGCCTGGAACGTCGTGAGCGGCGTTTCGATCGTCACCGGATCGAGCGCTAGATCGCGTGTGACCTCGTAACAAAGGAGCGTGGCGAGCTCGCGCATGAGCTGACGAAAGGCCTTCGTGCTGCGCTCCTTGTCGCGCAGCAAGGTCAGCTTGTGCTGCACGAGCGGATGATCGATCACGGTCACTTCGTTCATAGGCCCTCCCCCGCGCGTGCCCGCTTGCCGCGTACATGACAGCCGGCGCCTCGACCGATTCGCGCGCGAGGCGTCGCAAAGTGCGCTCAGTCTCCGCCCGTCTCGAAGAGCTCCCCGACGTCGAGCGGTTGCGAGCGCAGATACTGCTTCGGCGCGCGCACGCGTGCTTTGAAATGCGCCGCGGCATGCCAAGGCCAGCGCGGATTGAAAAGCATCGCGCGCGCAAGCGCGATGAGATCCGCATCGCCCGCCGCCAGGATCGACTCGGCGTGCTCGAATTCGGTGATGAGGCCGACGGCGACGACCGGCAGCTTCACCGCCGCCTTGACGGCGCGTGCAAACGGCACCTGATAACCCGGCTCGAGCGGGATCTGCTGTTTCGGTGTGAGTCCGCCGCTCGATACGTGAATCGCGCTGCAGCCGCGTGCTTCGAGGGCACGCGCGAGCTCGATCGTCTGCTCGATGTCCCATCCGCCCGGCGCCCAGTCGGTCGCCGACACCCGCACGCTCACGGGCCGCTCGGGCGGTACGGCCGCGCGCACGGCATCGAACACTTCCAGCACGAAACGCATACGGTTCTCGAGCGAGCCGCCGTATTCGTCGTCGCGATGATTGGCAAGCGGCGAGAGAAATTGATGCAGCAGATAACCGTGCGCGGCATGCAATTGAATCGCATCGAGACCGATGCGTACGGCGCGTCGCGCCGCGTCGACGAAGGCATTGCGCACTTCGACGAGCCCGGCGCGATCGAGCGCCGCCGGCGCCGCGTCGGTGTCGAGATACCCGATGGCCGACGGCGCTTCGGTGCGCCAGCCGTGCGGATGATCTGGAGGAAACTGAGCGCCGCCGCGCCACGGCACGTCCGTCGATGCCTTGCGCCCTGCATGCGCGAGCTGAATGGCGATCGGCATATCGGACCAGCGCCGAATCGATTCGATCGTCCGACGCATCGCCGCCTCGCACGCATCCGAATACAGGCCCACGTCGCGGTAGGTGATTCGCCCTTGCGGCCGCACCGCGGTCGCCTCGATCGTGAGCAAACCGGCGCCGGACAAGGCTAGATGACCGAGATGGATGAGGTGCCAATCGGTCATGCATCCGTCTTCGGCCGAGTACTGGCACATCGGCGCGATGACGATGCGATTGGCGAGCTTGAGCCCACCGATTTCAAAGGGCGTGAAGAGTCGAGCTCCCATAGGATCTCCGAAACGAGAATCAAGCAATGCTTTGCTTACAAGGCGCAAGGTGGCCTTGCGGTTTCCTGCGCGGGCAGAGGGCGCAAGGAAAAGTGCGGGCAGCAATCCCGAGCGCGGAATTCTAGGGCTTGCGAGGTCAACCCGCTTGCGTCGCTCGCGCGTGTCCTGCACATTCTGCGCTTCCATAACAAAAGGGGGAGATGGGATGAGCGCTCGCACTGTCCTGGCCTATAGTCTGTCGGTGCTCCTGGCGACCCTCGCAGGTTGTTCGCGCGACCAAGAAAATCACGAAGCGCACGCGAGCACGACGCCGCCCGCCGCCACGGCCGCGTCCGAATGCAAGCTCGCCGTTCAGCTTTATTCGTTCCGTAACGACCTCGAAAAAGACCTGCCCGGCACGCTCGCACGCATCAAGCAGCTCGGCATCGACTGCATCGAGCCCTACAGCCTGCACGGCCGCACGCCGGAAGAGCTGCGGGCGGAATTCGACAAAGCCGGGCTGCGCGTCGTCAGCCTCCACCTCGGCGAGCTCTTCTATCGCCCGCCTGAAGAGGCCGTGCATGTCGGCCGCGTGCTCGGCGCCCAGCAGATCGGCGTGGCCTGGATCAAGGAAGGCTTCGACGATGCCGTCGACGAGGCGAAGCTGATGGCGGCGGCGGAAAGGCTCAACGCCATGTGCCCCGCCGCGCAGGCTGCGGGCATGAAGGTCTTCTATCACAACCACGGCTACGAATTTCACCAAGGCGACGAAGAAGGACGCTTGTTCGAGAAGTTCGTGAATGCGCTCGATCCCGAGTGCGTGGTGCTGCAGATCGATCTGTTCTGGGCGGCATACGCCGCGCAGGATCCTGCCAAGCTCCTGCGCCGCTACGGCGATCGCACTTGGTCGGTACATGTGAAAGACATGGCGCCGTCGTTGGAGGTCCAGCCGATGGACGGTTCCGTGTGGCGCGGCGTTGGCGACGACGGCTTCGCAGTGCTCGGCCAAGGCAAGCTGGATTGGTCCGAGATCTTCGCGGCGGCCAGCGCGGGCGCGGTTCGCTGGTACATCCTCGAAGACGAAACCTCGCGACCGTTCGAGAACATCGAAGCCGGAATGCCCTTCCTGCGTCAGCACGGCTTCTAAACCAGACCGTTCCCGACCAACGAAGGCGGCGGTCGGCAGCCGCAACGCAGCCTGATCGCCGCTCTTCAGACCAGCGAGACGGATCTCGCGCGCAAGCGCGCCGCGAAGCGCGGTTTCGCCCGCCATTGTTTCAAGCGCAGGTCCAGCAATGTCATGGATTGTCGAGCGTTGTCGCTCGGGGACGATTTTCGGCTAGTGTACGCGCACTCCTCACCCACCGAGCGAGATCCAGATGCTGAGATCGAAACGCCCGTTTTGGCCGACCGTACTGGCCTGCTGCTTGTTCTGTGCGCAGTCGTTCGCCGCGAACGATGAGAGCGCATTCGGCGCCTTCCGTCCCAACCCGGCGTGGACAGTCGAAGGCGATGCGATCGTGCTCACGGAGCCCAGCCAGCAGGCCGCGCTGTACTCGGGCAACGCACCGAGCGACAGCATCACGCGACTCGAATTCAATGCGCCGCCCGGCGCGAGCGCGACGCTCTACATCCAGGGCCGTTATTCGTTTGCCCTCGAAGGCAACGGCGAATGGCAAACGTTCGCGCTGCGCTTCCGCAGCCCGCGCTTCGATGAGGGCTATCAGAAGATCGAGAACGCCTTCGCGCTCGACATCGAACGCAACGGGCAGATCGAGCGCAACGTGATCATCGAAGGACGCTCGCCCGATGGCCTTTGGGACGGCGAAGATCATTCCGCACCCACTTTCCTGGTCGTCAAGCGCGGTCCCTTCAGGGTGCGCAACGCGGTGCAGCTGCCTGCGGATTTCTCGCAGATCACGTTGCCGAAGACGAGCGGCGGCGAGACCAACGAGGCCTCGCTCATCGACACCGTCGCGCTCGGTCGCGAGCTCTTCAACTCCGTCGGCTGCGAGGCGTGTCATGCCGTTCACAAGAACGACGCCTCGGTGACCTCGGGCCCGAATCTGTACGGCTTGTTCCGCAACGAGCCGCGCATGCGCGAGATCGTCGAGGGCGAAGGCCATCGCTTCCAGATCAAGGTCGGCCGCGAGTACCTGCATCGCTCCGTGCGCGCTCCGTCCGATCAGATCGCAGTGGCGGAAAGCGGTCCGAAGCGCGGGGAGCCGTATCTGCCGGTCATGCCGCCGTATCCGCAAGAAGTCTTGAGCGATGCGCAGATCGATGCGATCGGCGATTACCTCGCGACGCTCAACGATTCCGGCGACGCCGGCCCGGCCGTGCGCCTTGCCACGCTCGCGCCAGCGAAACCCTACGATCCGCTCGCCGATGCCTTGCAATGGCTCGTCGGCGATGAAGTGCGCATGCAGCGCGGCCCGCTGCCGGGCGCTTCGGGCCGTAGCATTCATGTCGGCCATCCGAACGGCGTGAACTACACCTTCGATCCGCGCGTGCTTGCCGTGGTGAAGATCTGGCAGGGCGGCTTCCTCGACATGAGCGGCGAGCTCACCAATCGCGGCGGCCGCGGTCTGGCGCTCGGCTACGAAAGCCGCGAGATCGCCTTCGGCGAGACGCCCTTCCTGGTCGCGCCGCTCGATACGCAAGGCCGCTTGATCGACTTTTCCTTCAAGGAAGCGAAATTCGGCGACACCGAAGCGATGCTCGCCGCGCTCAACGACACGCGCGATCAGCTCGATCGCATCGCGCAGATCGATGCCCAGTTCCTTGGCTATTACCGCGACTCGCGCGACAAGACCGCAAATCCGGCTTTCAAGTACCGCGTCGGTCAGAACGTCATCGAAACCGTCACCTCGATCTCGCCGAGCGGAGAGATCGTCGTTGCGCTCGTCGGCACGTTGAAGACGCCGCAAACCTTCGCGCTCAATCCGCAGTTCTTCGCGGATGCGACCGTGAGCGCCGGTACGCTCGCACAAGATCGCTGGACTCTGCCGGCCGGCAAGCTCAACGCCACGGTGCGCGGCAAAGCCCCGCTTGCACAGCAGGCGTGGCGTCCTGCCCCGTCGCAGCATCGTTTCACGCCGGCGCCGCTCGTCACCGAGCCGAGCACGGCGCGGCTGCCCGCGGGCTACAGCATCGAGAACTACTATCCGCCGAAGGACAATTACGGTCGCGATCAGCTGTTCGAGGCGCTCGGGCTTGCGCTCAGCAAAGACGGCACAGTCGTCGTCGCGACGCGTAACGCCGGCATCTGGCGCTTGCGCAACAACGAGTGGCACTTCTTCGCCGAAGGCTTGTTCGACAGCCTCGGCGTCGTCGTCGAAGACGACAAGGGACTCGTCGTCGTGGCGGGGCAGAAAGCCGAGCTCACCCGCATCAGCGATACGAACGGCGACGGCCGCGCGGATCTCTACGAGACGCTCTTCGACGCGCACTCGTATCACAGCAACTATCACACGTACATGCACGGGCCCGTCCGCAAGCCCGACGGCACGTACTGCTTCGCGCTCAATCTCGCGCACGGCGGTCCGGGCTTGTACCTCGCGGGCGGCAACGTGATGGGCACGTACGGCGGCTTCAACGGCTGGGCCGTGTGCGTCGATCGTAAGGGCAAATTCGAGCTCGTTGCGAACGGCCTGCGCAGCCCCGCAGGCATCGGCGTGGGCCCGGACGGTCGCGTGTGGATCGCGGACAACCAAGGCGACTTCGTCGCCACCTCGAAGTTGTACGAGCTCAAGAAGGATGCGTTCTACGGCCATCCCGCGAGTCTCGTCGATCTGCCCGGCATGACGCCCTCGTCGCCCGAGATTCAGTGGGAGCGCGTGCTCGACCGGCGTGCCGCGCCGACGATCCTGTTTCCTCACAACCGGGTCGCCAACTCGCCGGGCAATCCGGCATGGATTCCGCGCAAGACGTTCGCGCCGTTCGAAGGGCAGATGCTCATCGGCGATCAGACGCAGTCGAATCTGCTGCGCGTCGCGATCGAGCGCGTCGGCGACATCGAGCAAGGCAGTGTGATGCCGTTCTTCGAGGGCCTCGAATCCGGCGTCATGCGTCCGCTCTTCCTGCGCGACGGCAGCTTGCTGCTCGGCCAGACCGGCCGCGGCTGGCAGGCGAAGGGCGGCAAGATCGCAAGCCTCCAGCACGTGCGCTGGGACGGCAAGACGATCGCGCCGCAGATAAAGAGCATGAGCGCAACCGCGAACGGCTTTACCATCGAGCTCACGCAGCCGCTCGCCTCGCACATCACCGAGGACGCGCTGCGCGCCGCGATCCTGCTCGAATCGTGGACGTATCGCGACGCTCCGGATTACGGCTCGGATGAGCTCGATCTCAAGCAAGAAGCGTATCGGGAGCTCGCCATCAGCCCGGATCGCAAGCGCATTACCATCGCGCTTGCCTCGCTCGAGCTGCCGCAAGTCCATCCGCAACAGACGGCTCGCGTCTATCACGCGCAATTGAATGCGCGGACGCTGTTCGCCGATGCGAATGCGCCGGAGAAGCTCGACGCGTACTACACGTTGCGCGCTTTCCCGCGCAAATAGCCCGAACGCGAGCCGTGCGGCAGGACGCTGTCCCGCCGCCGGCTCGCCCCCGGGCCGCATGCCCGCTCATGGTTGACGGGGCAACGAAACGGCAAAGCCATCCCTGCAGTGACCCTCCGCTCGACCTGAGACCTCGCACCGCCTTCACCGATACAGCCGATCCGACCGACTGGACGCCCTCACACGCCGGCCGTTTTTCGTGCGCACTGAGTGCGCATAGCAGCCCGAATACCTTCAGGCCATCGGACAATTACTAACCGATCCTTGAGATTCACCTACTCGCGCCAGCCGAGACCCAGCTCGTACAATCGCCGAACGAAGACCGGCCGAGTGGGAACGAGCGCTCCCAAGGTCGAGAGGATTCTCGAGCAGGCACAGTCGACCGAGGACCGTTTGCCAGACGATCAGCACAACCGCCGCGCGCGGCACAAAGACGCCGAGGCTGCCTCTGCGGCAAGCGCCTCTGCGAGCCCCATTCCTTCCGCTGCCGCCCTCGCCGATGCCGAGCAGACGCTGCGCAGCGAGATGCTCTTCTCGGAGACGCTGCTCGAGAGCCTTCCGGGAATCATGTACTTCTACGACAGCACAGGACGCTTCCTGCGCTGGAACCGCAACTTCGAGCGCGTGAGCGGCTATACGGCCGAGGAAATCGCCGCGATGCATCCGCTCGAGTTCTTCGCGCCCCAAGACCGGCCGCGCGTCGAGGCTCGAATTGCGGAGGTCTTCACGGTTGGCGAGTCGAGCGTGGAGGCGCCGTTCCAGACGAAACGTGGCGAGTTGATCCCGTACTTGCTGACCGGACGACGCGTCGAATACCACGGTCGCACATGCCTGCTCGGCGTCGGCATCGACATCACCGCACGCACCGAAGCCCAAGCGAAGCTCGAGCAAAGCGAACGCAAGTATCGCGAGCTCGTCGAGCACGCCAACAGCATCATCCTGCGTTGGGATCGGGCCGGGCGCGTCACCTTCTTGAACGAGTTCGGCCTGCGCTTTTTCGGTTATGCGGAGGAAGAGATCATCGGCCGGCACGTCATCGGCACGATCGTACCCAAGACGGAAACCGGCGGCCGCAATCTCGAGCGCCTGATGGAGGACATCTGCGCGCGGCCCGAGGCGTTCGAGCAGAGCATCAACGAAAACGTCCGACACGACGGCGAGCGCGTGTGGATCTCCTGGGCGAACCGCATCGAGCGCGATGAGCGCGGTGAGCCGATCGGCATCCTGAGCATCGGCACCGACATCACCGCTCGACGCGAGGCCGAAGAGCGTCTGCGCCAGAGCGAAGCGCATCTGCGCGAAGCCCAGCGCATCGCCAAGATCGGCAGCTGGGAGCTCGACCTCAGCACATGCCGCATCAAATGGTCCGGACAGACGAGCGAGATCTTCGGGCTGAGCCCGGCGCATTCGAGCGGCACGTATCAGGAGTTCCTGACCTTCGTGCATCCCGATGACCTCGCAGCGCTCGAAGCTGCGCACCGCGCCGCGCTCGAGGGCAGCGCGCGCTTCGACATCCAACATCGCATCGTGCTGCGCGACGGCACCGAGAAAGTCGTGCATCAGATCGCGGACGTGAAGCGCGAAAACGGCGTACCGGTCTCGCTGGCCGGCACGGTGCACGACATCACCGACAGGGCACGCATCGAAGCGGAGCGCGAGCGCCGACATCGCGCCGAGGCGGCCGACAAGGTCAAATCCGCGTTCCTCGCGACCATGTCGCACGAGCTACGTACGCCGCTCAACTCGATCATCGGCTTTACCGGCATCCTCCTGCAGGAGCTCGCAGGCCCTATCAATGCCGAGCAACGCAAGCAGCTCGAGATGGTACGCAGCAGCGCGCGCCATCTGCTGGCCCTCGTGAACGACGTGCTCGATATCTCCAAGATCGAAGCGGATCAGCTCGTCATCGCGCGCGAGCCCTTCGACCTCACCGCCTCCATTACCAAGGTGCTCTCGCTGGTCACGCCGCAGGCGCGAGAGAAGGGCTTGGCCATGCACGTCGAGCTGCCTTCGGATCTCGGGCAGATGATCGGAGACCAACGCCGCTTCGAGCAGATCCTGCTCAACCTCCTGAGCAACGCCATCAAGTTCACGGAACAGGGTGAGATCGGCTTGATCGCCGAACGTCTGTCTTGCGACGCAAGTACTGGACAAGCGGCCGTCAACGTGCGCATCTGCGATACCGGCCCCGGCATCAAGGCAGCCGATCTCGAGCATTTGTTCGAGCCGTTTCGCCAGGTGGACAGCGGGCTCGCCCGCCGGCACGAGGGCACCGGCCTCGGGCTCGCCATCTGCCGGCGGCTGACGCAGCTCATGGGCGGGCGGATCGAGGTGGAAAGCGAATGGGGCAAGGGCAGCACGTTCAGCGTCACGCTGCCGCTCGCCGTGAGAGGTAATTGATGAAAGCGCGGATACTGCTCATCGAAGACAACGAGCAAAACCGTTATCTCGCCCGCTTCCTGCTCGAGCAGGGCGGCCACGAGGTATTGCAGGCGGAGACGGGTCCGCTCGGCTTGGAAATGGCCGCGCGCACACGCCCCGATCTCATCCTGCTCGATATTCAGTTGCCCGGCATGGACGGCCACGCCGTCGCGCGCACGTTGAAGAGCGACGAAACGCTGCGCTCCGTGCCGATCGTCGCCGTCACGTCGTATGCGATGGCGGGCGACCGTGAGAAATGCCTCGAGGCCGGCGCCGAAGGCTACATCGAAAAGCCGATCAACCCCGAGACGTTTCTCTCCGAGATCGAGGCGTTCCTACGGCCCCGCGCTTGAAGCACCGCTATGTCGAGAGTCCTGATCGTCGACGACGGCACCGAGAATCTGTATCTGCTGCGGACCTTGCTGCAAGGTCACGGCCACGACGTCGATGAAGCAAGCAACGGCGCCGAAGCGCTCGCCAAAGCCAACGTGCGCCCGCCCGATCTCGTCATCTCCGACCTGCTCATGCCGGTGATGGATGGCTACGCGCTGCTGCGCCACTGGCGCTCGCACGATGAGCTCAAGTCCATTCCGTTCATCGTCTATACCGCCACTTACACCGAGCCGCGCGACGAGCGCCTCGCGCTCGATCTCGGCGCGGATGCCTTCCTCGTCAAACCGGCCGAGCCCGAGATCCTCATCGCGCACGTCGAAGAAATCCTGGCGAAACGACGCTCCGCGGCGCCGACGCCCGACCTCGAAGAGCCCTCGCTCCTGAAGGAGCACACGGAAGTGCTGGTGCGCAAGCTCGAAAAGAAAGTGCGCGAGCTCGAAGAAGCGAACCGCCGTCTGGTGCAGGAAGCGCAGGAGCGCGAGCGCGCGCAAGAGGCGCTACGCGCCAGCGAAGAACGCCTGCGCCAGGCGCAGAAGATGGAGGCGGTCGGACGGCTCGCGAGCGGCGTCGCGCACGATTTCAACAACCTGCTCACCGTCGTGGCGAGCCACGCCGAAATCCTGCTCGGCATGCGAGATGCGAACGAGACCGTGCGCACGTCCGCCCGCTCGATCGCCAAGGCGAGCCAGCGCGCCGCCGCCGTCACGCGGCGCCTGCTCGGCTTCGGCCGCCACGCTGCAGTCAAACAGGAAGTCGTCGACTTGAATCAAGTCGTCACCGACGCATGCGAGCTGGTGACCTGCTCGCTCGGCGCCAACATCGAGATCGAAACCAACCTCGCCAAGGAAACCTGTCGCACGAGCATCGACCCGGCGCAGCTCGACCAGATCATCATGAATCTCGCGATCAATGCGCGCGATGCCATGCCGGACGGCGGGCGGCTTACGATCGAAACCCGGCTCGTTGAGCTCGAGGGCGGCGCGCGCGGCGAGCATGCCGCCGACTGCGGCCGCGGCCCGCGCGTCGTGCTGACCGTGCGCGATACCGGCCATGGCATGAGCGCCGAGACGCTCGCGCGCATCTTCGATCCGTTCTACACGACCAAGCCGGACGGACGCGGCACCGGCCTTGGCTTGGCGATCGTTCGCAGTATCGTGCAGCAGAACGGCGGCTGCATCCACGTGCACAGCGAGCTCGACAAAGGCAGCACGTTCGAGGTGTTCCTGCCTGCCGTCGATCTGCCTCTCACCCGAAGGACCGATGCAACGCCTGCGCTCGATCTGCACGGCAGCGAAACGATTTTGCTCGTCGAAGACAACGAGGACGTGCGCGAAGTGGCGCAAGCAAGCCTGGAGCTGTACGGCTACCGCGTGCTCTCCGCCCGCGATCCAGGACAGGCGCTCGAGCTCGCGCAGCAGCACGAGATCGACATGCTGGTGAGCGATTGCGTGCTGCCGAATGGGAGTGGCACCGAGCTCGTCGTGCGGCTGCGCCAACGGTTGCCGCACCTCAAGGTGCTGCTCATGAGCGGCTACATGCAGGACACCGCGCTTCGGCACGGCCCGCTCAAGGACGCGATCGCCTTCCTGCAGAAGCCGTACACGCCGGTCACGCTCGCCCGCAAGGTGCGCGAGGTGCTCGACGACCGCGGCCTCGCCCGCGCCAAGCCCGAAGCCGAACGCGCGATATAACAAACGCTGTCGCGGCGGTGCCGGGCCGGCGCTGCCGGGTTTCACTCGCATACAAACATTGCCGCTAGACAACGGCTGGCGGTATCTTCCGCCATGCCGACACCGAAGCCGCAGAACAAGAAGGGGGATCGCAACGATGCGGCGTCTTCGTGGGAACATGTCGTTGGCGCCAGCGCGCCGGAACGCGCGCGGTCGCACGAGCTTCGCTGCCGCATGCGCGACGATGCTGACGGCGTGGTTGCTGGCCGCATCGGCGAACGGCCAAGCACCAGAGCAAGAGGTCGCGCGCGATCTCATTCGCGCGGACCTGCCGCTCTTCAGATACGACGACGAGAAGTGGCCGCGGCCGTTTCACGATGAGGGCACGTTCGGTTGCACGAGCCGGGTTGCATTCGGCGACTGGCTTTTCCGACAACAGCTCGACACCTACGTGCAGACGACGTGGTATCGATTCACGAGCTTCGGCGCCATGCATTGCTGGGCCAATGCCTATCGGGCCTACGAGCGCGACGCGTTGAATCACACGGACGCTCGGCCCTCTTACTTCGTCTTTTTGGAGCGCGCGAACATCAACGGCAGCGAGGTGGAGCTATGGGCACTGCAGATCGGCACGCTGCCCGGCAGCGAATACCTGCTGCTTGCGCGCGCACCCGGAGATGAGCTGATCGAAGCATTCCACGTGCTACAAACGGACTGTCCGCGCAGGAGCGTGCGCGATGCGGGCCCGCTCGACATCCTCTCGACGCGCTACTGCGCCATCAACACGCGCCGCGAGCTGATTCGGCTCGCGCGGCGCATGGCGCAGCGCCCCGCGCTCGGCACGCTTGCCAAGATCGCCGACGAGCAGATGCTGAACGGCGCCATCATCGAATAGCGGCTCGCCTCAAGGGCGTCACCGCCGATTCTCCTTAGCGGCTTCTCGGGTTCCACGGGTACCCGCAGAGAGGCGTGGGCGACAACCTCACCCGTCGTCGCAACTGTCCAGCATCGCTCATGTCCAGCTTCTCGCCCGCACAGCGTCATTTCGACATCGTCGTCATCGGTGCGGGGCCTGCCGGGTTGTCCTTCGCGCTGGCGCTCGAACGCACGGGCCTCAGCGTCGCCATCGTCGAGCCGCAGTCGCACGAGCACCTTGCGCGACCGCCATTCGACGGGCGCGAGATCGCACTCACCCATGCATCGATCGAGCGGCTGCGTCAGCTCGGCGTCTGGCTGAGGATTCCGACGGAAGAGATTTCTCCGCTGCGCATAGCACGAGTGGTGAACGGCGCGCGCAGCGAGGGGCTTGACTTGCAGCATCCAAGGGCGAGTAGCGACGCGCTTGCACAGCTTGTTTCGAACCACCTGATCCGTCGTGCGCTCTACGAGCGCATCGACGGGCTACGTAACGTCGAGCTCATCTGCGGCGCACGTGTGGCGGCCATCCATCCTGCTGCGCGGGCAAGCGACATCGAGCTCAGCGACGGCACGCGCCTATCCGCTGCGCTCGTCGTCGCCGCGGACAGCCGCTTTTCCGAGAGCCGCACCGCAATGGGGATCGCCGCGCGCATTCGCGACTTCGGCCGCACGATGACCCTGTTTCGTGCCGAGTGCGATCGGCCTCACGACGGCATCGCCTACGAATGGTTCGATCATGGACAGACGATCGCGCTGCTGCCTCTCAACGGCAATCTGCGCTCGGTCGTGCTCACGCTGCCTACCGACGAGGCGCGCCGGCTCTTGGCGCTCGGCGACGAGGCATTCGATCGCGAAGTCGAGCGGCGCGCGGCACCGCGCGTGCGCATACGTCGCGTCAGTCCTCACTTCAGCTATCCCGTGGTGACGGTATACGCGAGCCGCTTCGTCGCAACTCGTTACGCGCTGATCGGCGATGCCGCCGTCGGCATGCATCCCGTGACGGCGCACGGGTTCAATCTCGGCTTGCTCGGCACTGCGACGCTGGCCAACCTCGTCGCGAAAGCTGCAGCCACCGGGCAAGACATTGGCTCGGACGCGGTCCTCGCAGCCTACGAGCGCGAGCATCGCCGCGCCACGCTGCCCTTCTATCTGGCGACCAACGCCATCGTCGAGTTGTATACGCAAGAAGCATTGCCGCTACGGATTGCCCGCGATGCGCTCCTGCGCATTGGCAATCGGGCTACGCCGATCAAGAAAGCGCTCACGGCGTTCCTCACGCGCGGCGCGCCGGACCTCGGCCGGCCATCCAGCGTCCGCGGCTGACGCGAATATCTATCTAGCCACCGAACGCGCTGCGGTATGATGCGCGTGCCGGACATCGACGGCAGCCGCGACCGGCAGCGACCGCGGCCAAACCCTACGCTCAATCGGAGACATCGGCATGACGTCAAACGACCGCGAGCATCGGGCCATCATCGACGCAGAGCACCTGCGACTGCTCTCGATTTTTCACGTCATCGCCGGCGCGCTTGGGCTGGTGGGCGTCCTGTTCTCGCTGTTTTACTTGGTGATGTTCCAGACGTTTCTGGCGAGTCCCGAGGCAGGCGTGCCGCCGTCGGACCTACCTTCGGAGCAGATGCTGTCGCTGTTTCGCTGGCTCATCAGCGGCACTGCCGTGTGGCTGTTGGTCTGCGCCGTCGCCAACCTCGTGTCGGCCTACTATTTGCGGGCGCGCCGTCGCCGCACGTTCTCGATGGTGGTCGCGGGCGTCAACTGCATTTTCTTCCCGCTCGGCACGCTGCTCGGCGTGCTGACCTTGATCGTGCTGAACCGCGGTTCGGTGATTCAGATGTACGACAGCCAGCTGGGCGCGCCCGAGCAAACAGCAGGCCAACCGAGCCCTTGAGCCAGCGCTCCCGCGCACGGCAGTGCTGCGCTCGATAGTCGCTCAAGCGCGGCCCGCCGTTCAGTTGCGATCTGCGTGCCATGCCGCGATCCCGAGTGCCACCAATCCAGCAAGCCACACCCAGGGGTAGAGCGGCGCCGCTTGCGCGATGAACGCGAACGACGGCACCGCAGTCAGCGCGAAGATCGCATTGAAAGCACCTGTTGCGACGAGGCCGATGCCGGCGAGACGTGCCCACACGGTCGATGCAGCGAGAAGCGCACCACCCATGAGGCTGCGACCGAACGCAAATAGAAGAGAGAAGGCGAAGCCGAACGCCGCGGCGATCTCGTCGAAAGCAACAAGCTTCGCACGCGCCGCAGCACGCTCCGCCGGCGCGACGGCCTCCAGCAACTGTGCCGCCCACACGCCGTGGGCGACCAGAAACTGAATCGAGCGAAATAGCAAATCGATGCCGTTGCCGAGCAGGAACAGGTAGAACCCTGCAAGGAACGCCGTGCGCCTGCGCTCTGCGGCAGCTTGCACCAGCAGGTGCAACACGATTGCTGCCGGGAAATAGAGGAACGTCAGCGTCGCACGCAACCAGAATCCATCTTGGCGATGCAGCTCGGCGAACTGCTCGGGATCCGGATGTGCGATCGACGTTCCGGCAACGAGAATCTGCAGCGGCAGCGCCACTGCCAGCAGTGTGGCGAACAATGTCAGCAGAGCATGCGTGTCGACTCCCTTGCGCATGGCCGCAAACGCCTCCGATCCTTCGCCCGTCCGGATTCAACACTGCAGCACCCATACCCGCCAAGCGCGCAACGGGCCGCGACGGTCGTTTGCGCAATTCCTGGGACAATAGGCTTTGGCTCCGTAGAACTCGATCTGCCTTCGCTTCGTTAGTGCGCTATGCTTTGGCTCGTACTAGGAGAATCCATATGAGCGGCGTACACGCACTGGTCCTGATCAAGGCCGAAACCGATCTCATCAATGAGCTCGCCGAGCAGCTCGTCGAGGTGCCAGGCATCGACGAAGTCTTTTCCGTGGCGGGTCAATACGACCTCGTGGCGATCGTCCGCGTGCGGGAGAACGAACAGCTGGCCGAAGTCATCAGCCAGCGCGTGCGCAAGCTACGCGGAATCCTTGCGACGGAGACCTTGATCGCTTTTCGCGTGTTCTCGAAGGCGCAGCTGTCGAAGGTGCTCGACCTGGACTAGCAAGCGCACCAAGACGGCGCGTGCAGCCTTACCTGCTGCGCCCCGCAGTTGTCTATTGCCGCCCCTTTGTGACGGTCGTCGCGTTCCGAACCGTCGAATCGACGACTGACAGCGCAAACCCGTCCATTGGCTTGCGGGAAAGCCTCAAGTCCCTCACACGCGCGCCGATAGGGAAGCAAAGCGGCAGGTCCGATGCCCGAGAAGCCTCGCTCTGCCGCCGCTCGGCTCAACCGAGCTGGTGCCTTGTCAACGGCACCCAATTACCCGTATGCAGACTGGCATCCTGTGACATCACCCGCCAGGCTCGTACACCACTGCGTGCACCGATCGACCTTAGCGTGTAAGGAACAGACCGAGTCGGAGGGAACAGGCTATGCGCGACAACGGCCCCGTCACAGACGAGGAATATGTCTTGCCTGATGGCGAGGTCATCATCACGCGCACGGACCTGTCCAGCCGTATTACCTACGCGAATCAAGCGTTCCTGACGAGCAGCCAATTTTCGCTCGAGGAATGCCTCGGCCGACCGCAGAACATCGTGCGTCATCCCGATATGCCGCGCGAGGCGTTCGCCGATCTCTGGCGCACCATCAAGAGCGGCAAGCCCTGGACAGGCATCGTCAAGAACCGCCGCAAACACGGCGGCTACTACTGGGTGCGCGCCAATGTCACGCCGATCATGGTGAACGGCCGGACCATCGGTTACATGTCGGTGCGGGTCAAGCCGACGCCTGAAGAAATTCGCGCAGCCAGCGCGCTCTACGAGACCATGCGCATGGGACGCGCGAAGCACTTGCGTCTCGTCGAGGGCGAAGTGATCGATACCCGTCTTTTCGCTCGCCTCGCCTCCCTGCTGCGCCCGTCGCTCGCCGCCGGTACGTTTGGCGTCCTCGGCTCGATCGCTGCCTGCTTTGCGTTCATCCTCATCGCCGCGCTTTCCGCGAGTACCTCTGCGCTCATTCCCGCCGCGGCGGCCGTCGGCCTGATGCTGTCGCTGCTCAATGCGCTCTACGTCGTTCGCAAAGTCGCCGCACCGATCAAGCAAGCCGAGGCGATCGCCATGAAGATCGTCTCCGGCAACGTCGACTGCGCGTTTGCCGACAGTACGGACCGCGACGTGCGCACGCTGATGCGGGCGCTGAATCAGATGAACGCGAAGCTCGTCGGCGTCATGAAGGATACGCGCCTGACCATCGATGCTGTGCGCAACGGGACGGCGGATATCGAACACGCCAATGCGATGCTGTGCGAGCGCGCTCAGCACCATTCGGCGACGCTCGAACAGACCGCTGCCTCGCTCGAAGAGCTGACGATGCTCGTCAAGGAGAATGCCGACCGTGCACGGACTGCCAGTACGATGTCCGTGCACGCCTCCGAGGTGACGAAGAAGGGTCGCGACGTCGTGCAAGACGTGGTCGTCACGATGAACGACATCGCAATCGCTTCGCGACGCATGCGCGAGATCCTCGGCATCATCGAGGGCATCGCGTTCCAAACGAACCTTCTTGCCTTGAATGCCTCGGTCGAAGCGGCGCGGGCCGGTGAGCTGGGTCGCGGATTCGCCATCGTGGCGCAGGAAGTCGGCGCGCTTGCGCAGCGCTCGGCCGGCGCGGCGAAGGAGATCAAGGTGCTGATCGCCGATTCTTTGGAGAAGGTCGAGGCCGGTGCGCACCTTGCATCGGACGCCGGCGAAACCATGGAAGAGGTCGTGGCATCCGTGATGCGGGTGACGACGCTCGTCGGCGAGATCATGAAGGCGAACAGCGCGCACTCCGCCGGCATCGACCAGATCAATCAAGCCATGTCGCAGATGGAACGGATGCAGCACGAAGACAATGTGCTCGCCACGGAACTGAGCGAAATCGCGCGCACCTTGCGCTTCCAGGCGCGCCGCGCGCTCGAAGCGATCTCGGCCTTCAACTTGCGCGCCGACCTGATCGATGCGACGGCCGTCGAAGACGGGCTACGCCACGAAGCGCAGCTGCAACCGGTCGCAATGCGGTCAGCGGCGTAGCGACTCGCGAGTGCCGTTGACGATCGAACACGCCTTGCATCCGGCCCCGGACCGTCGCACTCGTCGCGACTCGTCGTATCATAGCGCACATAAATAAGCCGCCCGCCGATGTCGGCAGCGAGCAAGGAACGACCACGCGCGAGGAAAACAAAATATGACGCAAGAGAATCCCTATGCACCCCCCAAGGCCGAGGTGCAAGATGTCAGCGCTGATAGCAAAGAGACAAAGCTCGCCAGCCGCGGACTTCGGCTCGGCGGCGCGATTCTCGATGCCATCATTCAAGCGATCGTCGCCGGGATAGTGATGGCAGTTATCGGTTTCTGGGATATCGTCGTGGGCGGCGGCACGTCCGAGCTTCGTATTGTGTTGCAGTCCGCCATCATTGGCATTGCCAGTTTCCTGCTTCTGAACGGCTATCTGCTCGCGAAGCGTGGACAAACCATCGGCAAGGTGCTGGTCGGCACACGCATCGTCTCGGCCGAGACCGGCGAGCTCCTTCCGTTAGGTAAGCTGGTGGGGCTGCGGTACATACCCATTTGGATCGTCGGGCTCATCCCGGGCGTGGGTATCGCGCTGACGATCTTGGATGCGTTGTTTATTTTCCGCGACGATCGACGCTGCATACACGACTTGATCGCCGGCACGAAGGTGATTACCACGGCTTAGGCGCGAGGCGGGCGGCGGGAACTACACTTGCGTGCCGCGTGCCTGCCGGCACTGCGGCAGGCTCAACGGCGGCGCAGACGCTGCAGGCGGCGACCGAGATAACCCAGGCTCGCGACCAGAATCACCGTATAGCCCAGCAGCTCTGCGCCTTCCTCGATGGCGTTCTTGACTATCCGCTCGTAACCGTCGCCCAGCACTCCGCGCCAAAGATGACCCATGCCGAGCAGGCGCGAGTAAGCAAGAAGCAGCGCCAATCCGAGGCTCATCACGAGCGCGGCACGCGATGCCATGAGGCGTGCCATCCCATGGAGCGCTTGACGCCAATCCATAGCCGCATACGCCACACAGGCCGCTGCCACGGTCGCGACGAGCGCTTGCCATAGGCCGTCGGCCACCAAGTCGAGCAAGGCATCCAGCTCTCGGATCAGCATGCACGCAAAAAAACCGGCCGCCAGCACGGCGAATCGACGGTCCGGCTCGCTGACTCGCGCAAGCCATCCGAAGCTCGCCGCAATCGCTGCAAGGCAGGCGAGCTGGGTCAGCTCGGTGGCGGAGATTTCGCCGACGGCATTGCCGAGCCCTTTGATGTCGAGCAGCAGAATTCCAACCGGCAGACTCACCGCAAGCATGAACAGCACACCGCGGAGCAGGCCGCGTACGACGAGCCGCGTGTCCCGCGCCAAGCGTGTGCGTGCGTCGACTGCCGGGCGCGCAGGATCGAGGCAATGCGCCTGACGGCGCGAACGCGCTGGCTCGAGCACGCGTATCGTGCCGCCGGACGTTCTGCGCGCAGTGCGCGTCGTGCGACGGTCTGGTTGTGCATCCGCAGCGGGCGGGCTCGCCGACGAGCTGTTGTCGGCGCGGACGGATGTTCGATTCGCAAAGACGTTCATGAAAGGCGTGGATCGCTGAAATTCGCAAAGACAAAGGAACAGCGAGCGTCGTGCAAGCGCTCACGCACGAGCTCTCGAACGGATGGCTCGGTTCAACGAGCCGAGGCTGCTGGGGAAGGATCAGAATCGTAGGGCCACGCGACGCGAGTTCAAGTCGAAGGACGCATCTGCACGCGTATTGCAACGCGCGCCGGCGATGAAGGGCGCTAATGCCGCGAGAAAAATGCGCCCATCGTCTCTCAGCTGAGGCAGCCGTCGGCCGTGCGCTGCAAGGCTTGCGCTTCCTGCTCCAAGTAGGCGCGCACGAGTTGTCCGTACGCAGCAGCGAGCGGACGAGCGAGCCAACCGTGGATCTCGAAGCGCAAACGGATGTGAGTCGCCCTCTCATCGAGGCGTTCGAGCACATGATCGGCAAAGTACGACACCCCGAACGAGCTCGCGCGCCAAGCGAAGCGGGCCGGCGGCGCCAGCTCGCAGACTGTCCAGATCGTCGCTTTGAGCTTCGGCTGGTGGATGCGAAACCGCTTGCCGAGCGCGATGGGAAGACCGTCGAGCGGCTCCACGCGCTGCACGGTCGGCAGCCATGCCGGCCAGGACTCAACGGCTGCAAGCACCTGCCACACGCGCTCTTGCGATACTTCGGCGCGACTGCTGGCTTCGTACACCACCATGACCTTGCTTCCCTCGTCGGATCAGCGCATCGGCTGACGAATGATCGTCTTCCATTTCTTGGGATCGGCGCGCCGAATATCCGTCAGGTAGATTTCATGGTGCTTCCCTGCGAGCGCACCCTTCGAGCGAATGAACGCATGCAGGCGCTCGATCGTCGGACCTTCTTCGGAAAACGGACCGACATGCAGCACTTGGGCGGCACGCCCTTCCGCGAACGTTTCGAGGCGCAGCTTGTCGAGAGCGACCAAGGCCTTCTTGCGCTTCACCACAGCGATCGCTTCAGCGATTAGCTCGTCCGCAACCACATCGGGCTGCATGATCATCATGGTCCAACGCCAGCTCTCGCGGCGATTTTCGACGAACACGCTCGGGTCGTCCGCCCACCACAAGCCCTCGAGCGGCATGACGGCGTAATCGAGCTGGCTGGGGCCCTTCTTGAGCATGAACTTCGCCGTGTACGACACGGAAAAGAGCGCTTCGACTGCAGCAGCATAGTCCTGCGAGGTATTGGGGTCGCCCTGCCCGTCGATCATGAGGAATCGCAACGGCGGCACGTCCACTTCCGCGATCGTCTTGGCCGACGCGCTGTAGAGGTGCTTGAGCGTCTTGCGATGATCGAGCTTCTTCATCGGGCCGCCTCCGAGTCTCCCTGTCCTGCGTCCGCAGGCGCATGCCGGCGCGTCGCGGCACGATACCTGCCGAAGCAGCGTCAATAACTAACAGAAAAGTGCCGGCGTCATCCAGACGAGGCGATCGGGCGGGACCGAGGCAGAATCGCGGCGAAAGAGAGAAAAGACGATCAGACAGGCAAAAGGCAAGCCGCACGCCGCGACATGCGGCTTGCCGTAACGAAGGTTAGACGCGCTTCTTGATCCGCTCGCCTTCGCTCAAGCCGGAGACGACTTCGATGTGAATCCCGTCGGACAACCCCGTCTTGATCTCGCGGCGCTCGAAGCGCTGCGGCGCGGTTTCGACCTCGACGAACGTGCGCCCGTTCTCGATGATCAGGTTGCCCTCGTTGATCGCAAGAACGTCTTCGCGCTTGTCGAGCACGATGTCGGCATTGGCGCTGTAGTTCGAGCGCAGGAAGAGCTCGTCCTGCAGCTGCACGGCGGCACGAATCGTGAACTTGATGGCGCCCTGGTCGGTGACGCCCTTCGGCGCGATGTATTCGAGCGTCGCCGAGAACGGCTTGCCTTCGAGCGCGCCGACGTCGAGCACGAGCTCCATGCCCTCCTTGAGCTTGCCGACTTCGGATTCATCGACGAGCCCTTCGAAGATCATGTCGTTCATGTCAGCCATCAGCGCCACGGTCGTGCCGGACTGGAACGTGCTCGTCTCGACGATGAACGCGCCTTCCTTGTTCGGCAGGTCGAGGATCATGCCGTCGATCGTCGCCGGAATCAGGTTCGAGACCTTGTCCGAGTCCTTGGTCGCGCCCGTCTTGAGCAGCAGCAAGGCGTTCTCGGCCGAGGCCACCGATTCCTTCTGCAGCTCGTAGTTGGTGACGAACTGGTTGTACTCGGATTCGGAGATCAAGTTGAGCGAGCGCAGCTTCTTGTAGCGCTCGAGCTCGGTGGCCTGACTCTGCAAGCTGATCTTGGCGGACAGCAGCTGCGCTTCCGCGTTTGCGACATTGATCATGTTCGGGCGCAAGGCGATGCGCGCGATGATGTCGCCGCGCTTGACGACCTGGCCCGGCTCGACGAACAGCTTCTCCACGACGCCGGAGACCTGCGACTTCACCTCGATCTCGCGCCGCGGAATGACCTTACCGACCGCAACCGTTTTCTTGATGATGGTCATCCGCGTCGGCGTGTCGGTTTCGTACACGACGGGCGGCTGGTTCGACTTGTTGTAGAGATAGACGAGCGTGCCGACGAAGATGACGGCGACGACACCGAGCACGATCCACTTGACGACTTGTTTCATGTCTTTCTTTTTCGGACAGCAGTAAGCCGTTTGTTACGCGAACGAGCGCACCCGCCGCTCATTCGTCCTGCAATGCGACGATCGGGTTGACTGCCGCTGCCTTGGCAGCCGGCAGCAACGAGGCAATCACGCCCGCGATCATGAGCACCCCAAGGGCAGCGAGCGCCGTACGGAAGTCCACTTCCGGATTGGCAAAGAAGTTGGTGCTGCCGCCGCCCGCTTCGAGGGCACGCGCAATGCCCTCGATCAGCAATGTCCCGGCGACGAGACCCGCGTAGCCTGCCACCGCCGTCAGGAACAGCGCCTCCTGCATGATCATTCCGATGATCGACAGCGGCGTGGCGCCCAAGGCCTTGCGCAAGCCGATCTCGCGGGTACGTTCCTTCACGACGATGAGCATGATGTTGCCGACGCCGACCGCGCCCGCGAAGATCGTGCCGATCGCGACGATCCAGCTGAACATCTTGACGCCGACAAAGAGGCCTTCCACCTTGTCGAACTCTTGCTGCATGTTGAAGCTGCCGAACACGCCGCGATCGTCGGGATGAACTTTGTAGCGCTGCGCGAGGAAGCGCTTGACGTCTTGCTCGGCGACACTCGCGTGTACGCCGGGCTTCGGCACCACTACGAGGCTGCCAACCCACCCCACCTGATTGAACGAGTGACGCAGCGTGTCGTTCGGTAGGTAGATCCGTTCCTCTTCCTGCTGCTCGTTGCCTTGCTGCAGGGACTTGAATACGCCCACGACGGTGAAGCTGATGCCGTTGATCTCGATATTGCTGCCGATCGCTTCCTCGCCTTGTTCGAAGAGCTGCTGCTTGACGCGCTGGCCGATCACGGCAACTTTGCGGCGCTGCTCTTCGTCGATCGCGTTGATCGGACGGCCCTCGATGATGCGAATCGAGAAAACGTCTTCGGTACCTTGGAAGGCACCCTGCACGCTGAATGCACCGTTCTTCGTCTTGTAAACGGTGTACGGCGGGCTGCCGCTCCAGACGCCGACGGAGTTCTGGCCCTTGACCATGCCGACGGTGCTGACGTTCTTGGCGATCGCGTCGAGATCCGCCGGACGGAACGTGATACGGCGCCCCACCGGCATGCCTTCGTACGGCAACTGCGTGGCGCCCTGCGGCCAGATGAAGATGGCATTCTGCACGCGCGGGAAGCTGCGCTTGACGCCATTCTCGAAGCCTTTCCCGGAGCCCATCAGCACCGTGAGCATGAAGATGCCCCAGAACACGCCGAGCGCCGTCAACGTCGTCCGCAGCTTGTGACGGCCGAGCGTGCGGAAGATCTCTTGCCACTTTTCGAGGTCGAAGAACATGTCAGTCCGCTCGCATGGCTTCGATCGGCGTGATCTTGGCCGCACGCATCGCGGGCGCGAGCCCGGCGAGAATGCCCACGACGATCAACAGGACGAGCGCGGTGATCGCGATGCCGAAATCGACCTCCGGGTTCATGAAGTACGGCATCTGTGCGCCGCTGCTGCGAATCGCGAACGACACCAGCTCGAGCAGCCCGACGCCGATCACGAGCCCCATGTAACCGGCCACGGTCGTCACCAGCACCGATTCGAGCAGGAGCGTGCTCACGATCGAGAACGGCGTTGCGCCGAGCGCTTTGCGCACACCGATCTCGCGCGTGCGCTCCTTGACCGTGATGATCATGATGTTGCTGATGCCGACGATGCCGGCCGTCAACGTGCCGAGACCGACGAACCACATGAACATGTTGATGCCGATGAACAAGGCATTGATGCGCGTCGCCGGCTCCGCCATGTTGAAGGAACGAATGCCGCGCACGTCCTCAGGCGCAACGTCGTGACGACGCTTGAGCAGGTCGACGACCTTCTTCTCGAGCTCGAAGGAATCGACGCCCGGCTTCGGCCTGAGCCAGATCGTGTCCACGCGATCGGACTTGCCGTAAAGCTTGCGATGCGTGCTGATCGGGATGAACACCCGCTCGGAATTGCGGCCGTTGTTGCCCTTGTCGTAGAAGACGCCCGTGACCTTCACGACGACATCGCCGATACGGATTTCCTGACCGACTGGGTTGACGCCGGGCGGGAACAGCCGCTCGGCCACCAAAGTCCCGATGACCGCGACCTTGCGGATCTCATCTTCATCCAGCGGATTGGGCTTGCGCCCGAAGTTGAACGGCACATCCTCCTTGATCCGGAAGTACTCGTCGGGAATGCCGTGGATGCTGGCGTTGCTGTGCTTGTCGCCGAACGTGACCGTGCCGCCCGAGGTCTGCGACTCGCCGGAGATGAAGCGCACGCCCGGGATCTGCGTCTTGATCGCTTCGATGTCCTCCTGCTCGAGCTGGATCTTGCGAGCCAAACCGCGCCCGCGATACGCGATGCTCGTATCGCCGCCCCAGATCATGATGAAGTCGAGCACGTCGGAGCCGAAGTCGCTCATCACGCCGTTGTGCATGCCGCGGCCGAAACCGAGCAGCAGGATCAACATGAAAATGCCCCAGAACACGCCGAACGCGGTCAGCAGCGTGCGCAGCTTGTTCTGCCGCAGCGTGTAGAGGATTTCTTGGAGGCCGTCGAACATGCGCGATCTGTCAGAGCCTGCGGCTCGAGGTTTGGACTAGCCAGCCACCGCTTCGGGTTGCACGTGAACGTACTCCGTGGTCACACGCCCGTCCTTCAGGTGAATCTGCCGCTCCGTCTGATCGGCAACGTCCTTCTCGTGCGTCACGATGACGATCGTGTTGCCGCGCCGATGGATCTCCTTGAAGAGCGCCATGATCTCTTCCGTGTTGCGGCTGTCGAGCGCGCCGGTCGGCTCGTCCGCGAGAATCACCTTCGGATTGCAGACGAGCGCGCGCGCGATGGCGACGCGCTGCTTCTGTCCGCCCGAGAGCTGATTGGGCATGAAGCGCTTGCGCTCGGAGAGTCCGACCATGTCGAGGTACTGTTCGGCGCGATAGTTGCGCTCTTTGCGGCTCACGCCCTGGTAATAGAGCGGCAGCGCCACGTTCTCGATCGCATTCTTGAACGGCAGCAGGTTGAACGACTGGAACACGAAGCCGAGCAGGCGATTGCGCAACTGGGCTGCCTCGGACTCCCGCAGGTTCTTCACGAGCCGCCCGGCGAGCATATAGGTGCCTTCGTCGTACGTATCGAGCAACCCGAGGATGTTGAGCAGCGTCGACTTGCCCGAGCCCGACGAGCCCATGATGGACACAAGCTCGCCTTCGCGGATGTGCAGGTCGATGCCCTTGAGCACATGCAACGGCTGTTCGCCCGAGCGGTAGTACTTATGTATGTTCGTCAGCTTGATCATGAGCGCACTTTCTCATGATTAATATGCGTTCGTCAGCCGTGCGCAGCCCTGTTGAACGAGCGACGACTCCGTCCACCCGACCCGTCAGGCGGTATACCGGGAGAAACGCGGTGTACGACGCCTGTTGGCGGCCTCGCGAGGAGAGCCGAGCAGCAAGGTCTTCTCTTATCTTTTCCTGCCTTGACCGATCTCGACGCTGATATCGCGGAAGGACAGCAGCTACTGCACGCCCCTTTGGACTCTATCGGGCGGAATCTTGTTGCACTGTCGCCGAGATTTTTTCCGGTCGGTCGCCCGCCCAAGAGGGGGGCATACCCTGACGGCTCGCGATCGCAATGTCAACGGCCCTGGGGGGGCGAGCGGAGCGAGCGACTCATACAGCCGTGCGGTGGGGCCAGCGACCGAGCGTCTCGTCTCCGCGCGCGAGCGCCGGCTCGCCGCCCTCAGCGCGCGCCGCGCCGGCCGCGGCGTCGGCAGGATAGAAGTCCTGTACCAGATAGAGCGGCCGTTGCTTGGCCTCATCGAACATTCGGCCCAAGTACTCGCCGATCACTCCCAGGCTCATGAGCTGCACGCCGCCGAGGAACAGCATGACGACCATCAACGAGGGATAGCCGGCGACCGGATTGCCGTACCGTAACGTGTCGTAAATGATCACGAGCCCGTAGACGAACGCGCCGAACGCAATCAGCAGCCCGAGATACGTTGCGCATTTCAACGGCGCCGTCGTGAACGAAGTGAATCCTTCGAGTGCGAAGTTCCAGAGCTTCCAGTAATTGAAGCTGGACTTGCCCGCCAAGCGCGGATCGCGCTCGTACTCGACCGCCTTGCTCTTGTAGCCGATCCAGGCGAACAACCCCTTCATGAATCGATGCTGCTCGCGCAGGCGCTTGAGCGCCTCCACCGCACGGCGGCTCAGCAGTCGGAAATCGCCCGTGTCGACCGGGATACGCACCCGGCTCGCGTGCTGAAACACGCGATAGAAGAGGTGCGCCGTGAGCTTCTTGAGCGGCGTCTCGCCGGCTCGACTGATGCGCTTGCCGTACACGACGTCGTAACCCGTGCGCCACTCGCGCACGAACGCGGGGATCAGCTCCGGCGGATCCTGTAGATCGGCGTCGATGACCACGACGGCATCGCCGCGCGCTTGGTCGATACCGGCCGTCATCGCGAGCTCTTTGCCGAAGTTGCGACTGAGATCGATGATGGCAATGCGCGCATCGCGCTCGCGCAGCTCGAGCAAGCGCGCCAGCGTCGCATCGCGGCTGCCGTCGTTGACGTAGATTACTTCGCTGTCGAGATCCAGGCTATCGAGCACCGCCGCGAGGCGCGCATGAAACGCCGCAATTCCCTCTGCCTCGTTGAAGACCGGCACCACGACCGACAGCATCTGTTCGTGCGCATTCGGCCTCATGGCAGCGAACCCGTCGAACGCGTGACCGCAAACGTCCAGAACCGATTCGAGAGATAACCGAATACGAGCACGCACGCGGTCGCGATGATCTGACAGACGAGATAGTGCACGGGCAAGAGCGCCGTGCCCGCAGCCATGATGAGCGTATTGAGCACCGCGCCGAGTACCGCAATGGTTGCGAAACGCGGCGCCGTGCGCGCGTGCGACAGCTCGCTCGCGAAGGTGAAGCGGTAGTTGAGCAGGTAATTGATGAAGGCGCCGACCGCGAATCCCGCGCCCGAAGCCATCGGCGGCGCGAGCTGCAAGCGGCTTTCCACCAATGCGATCAGCACGACGTAGTGCGCAGCCGTGCCGATGGCGCCGACGCTCGCGAAGAGCAGAAATTGGCGAAAGAGCTGCGCCATCGCATCCGTGGAGGAAAGGACGCCAAACAGATTTCTGTAGGCTATGGATGCACTGTGCAAGCGTCAACGCGCAGATTTTGCAGCCTTGTTCGCGCAAACAGCCATGCGGGCGCCGTGTAATACCTATCGACTGCGCTCGCGATTCATGCGTTGAGGCCGTTGCGTCGACCAGCGCCCGAATTTCTCTCGCGTACAATCCGGCGACACACGAGGCTTGGACGACGAGACCACGGTGAGCGAGCAAGACGATCGATGCAAGGCGAAAGACTCGACATGCGCGCACGATGCGCTCGGCAGGCATACACCGTTGCCGCAGCTCGTACCGATGCCCGATGCCGAGGTGCTCTATTACGAAGCGATCTCCGTGCCCGCCGAGCCGGCCATCATTCTCGACAGGCTCATCGAGGACATTCCCTGGCGCCAGGATCACATCGTGCTCTGGGGCAAACCGCTGCTGCAGCCGCGACTGTCGGCGTGGTTTGGCGATCCGGGCAGCGTCTACACGTATTCCGGATTGACGCTTACGCCATTGCCTTGGACGAAGTTGCTCGCCGAGCTCAAGCAGACGGTTGAAACGCTCGCGGGCGAGCGTTTCAACAGCGTGCTCCTCAACTACTACCGCAACGAACGCGACAGCATGGGCATGCACAGCGATGATGAGCGCGAGCTCGGACGCAATCCGACGATCGCATCGCTCAGCTTCGGCGCCGAGCGCGAGCTCACATTCCGGCATCGCCGTCGCAAGGAGCTGGCGCCGGTCCGCCTGCGGCTCGCATCGGGAAGCCTGCTGATCATGCGCGGCGCAACTCAGCACCATTGGAAGCACGGTATCGCGAAAGAACGCCGGCCTTGCGGACCGCGGGTGAATCTGACGTTCCGCCGCATTTTCGCGGTCTAGCGGAATAGTCGCCGTCCGGGCCGCTCCCTCGCTCGGTTCAGCCGCACGAGCGCTCAGCGAATAACTGGCCGTTCAGCCGGAAATTCGCGCGTAGCCGCACTTCTCGCCTCGTTACGCTGCGAATAATTCGCAACTTACGAGGCCTTTACGCATGTCCTTGCTCGACAGACTTCTCGGCCGCATCACAATCGACACCTTTGCTCGCGATCTCATCAAGGCGGCGGCACGTGCCGGCCAACGCGGCTGGCGCTATGTGCCCGAGCTCAAAGAGCTGCGCGCACCGAACGACCGAGGCCGCGTTCTGTTGCACAACTTGTTCTTGGAGTATTCGAGCGCCGCGCCCGATAGCCGTCAGGCGTTGATGAACAAATACGTCGGCCTCATGGTCAGCTCCGAGCAAGGACCGCCGCGGAGCTGGACAGAGGCGTGCAATGCGATCTATCCGATGATACGCGGCCGCTGGGACATGATGCCGCTCGAGATCGCTCATCGCGGGAAAGATGGCGCACGGCTGCCGCCTCGCATCGAGCTGCCCTGGTGTGAAAGCCTGATCCTGCGCATTGCCTACGACTCGCCGTCCGCCGCGCTGCCGATCGGTCACGATGAGATTCAGTCGTGGGGCGTCTCGGTGGAACAGGCGCTCGAGCAAGCCATGGACAACCTGCGGGCGCTGCCGGCGCCGCGCTGGCGCGAGCTCGTTCCCAGCGTGTTCTATCTCGAATCGCCCATGCACTACGAAGAGGCGATGCTGCTGCGAGACGATGTGGTGAGCTCGTGTCCGGTCAAAGGTATGCCGGTCTTCATCGCAAGCAACCGGGGGATCGTGCTGGCAACGGGTACCGACGAGCCGAACGGCGTCGCAACGATGCTCACGCAGGCGGCCTACTCCTATCAGAACAGGCCGTGGCCGATGAGCCCGTCGTCGTCATGCGCAATGGCGATAAGTTCGAGTCGTACACGCCGACCGGCATCTACGGCAGCCGACTGCGCTCCCTCAAGGCACTCGACACCACACGTATCTCCCGCGCCCAACAGCAGGCATTGCAGGACTACTGCCAGCGCAACGGGATCAACGTCTACGTCGGCGTCGTCGAGCTGGTGCAGGACAAGAAGGATCCGGACCTGATGCACACTTGGACCGGTTGGCTGGAAGGCGTCCCGACATGGCTGCCGCAAGCCGAGTTCCTGGTCTTCAACAAGCGTCTCGGTCAGGACGAGTACGAAACGATCTCCGTCCCGTGGGACGAAGCGGTCGCGATCTGCGCCATTACATGACGGAGCTGCCGGAGGATCCGCCGCGCTACAGCGTCGAGGCGTTCCCGAACGACACGGAATGGGAGCAGCTCAAGGCCCGCGGCGAGCCCGTACTGCCGCCGTGAGCAGCGACCGGGGCGGCGTGGGCGTCATAGACCGAGAACGTGCCACCTGCGCTAGGTGCCTCGAAATCGAGGAGCGCGTACACTACGCGGCGCCCGCATCCGATGTGACGAATCTCTCACTTCGGCGGCCGTCGGATTCTGTAAAATGCTTCTAACATATAAGAACGAGCGAGCCGAACAGCCAGCCGTATGCGGATGCTGATCGACCTTTTCGATAACGAGCACGGCTACGCTCGGATTTTTGCGGAGAAGGAAGGTTTCGGGTACGAGCTCAGCACGTATCGCCCGTTGCCCATTCCCGATTTGTTTGGCCGCATGAGCGGCTTTTCATCGCCCGAAGCCGCTTGCGAAGCCGCCAAACATCAGCTCGCCTCGATCAAGCAGGCAATGCAGCCGAAGTCGCGTCCGGGTCGGCGCAAGTAAGACGCGATCCGTTGCGTGCGCGACGGCCGTGCCGCCGCGACGCCCGCGGGGCATCCGGCACGAACGCGTCGTACCGGACGCCCTCTGCAATTACTTCTCGAGCAACCTTTCGGCGATCTGCACCGCGTTCAGCGCAGCACCCTTGAGGAGCTGATCGCCGGCGATGAACAGCGAGATCGAGCGGCCGCTCGGATCGCTCAGGTCGCGACGAATGCGGCCGACGAGTAGGTCGTCTTGACCGGAAGCATCCTTGGGCATCGGGAAGTAGTTCCGCTCCACGTCATCGACGAGCTTGACGCCGGGCGCCTTCGCGATGATCTCGCGCACTTCTTCGGGCGTGATCGGCCGCTCGCAGTCGAACGTCGCCGAGATGCAATGCGCCCGCAGCACCGGCACGCGCACGCAGGTCGCGGAGACGCGCAGCGACGGCTCGTTGAAGATCTTGCGCGCCTCCTGGATCACCTTCGTTTCTTCTTCGTTGTAGCCGGTCTGCGGATCGATACGCGTGTTGTGGCTGAACACGTTGAACGCGTACGGATGCGGCAGCACCTTCGGCTCGTAGTGCTCACCGGCGAGATACGCTCTGGTCGACTGGCGCAGCTCCTCCATCGCAGCGGCGCCGGCGCCGGAGGCGGCTTGATAAGTGGAGATGATCAGGCGCTCGATGCGGTTGACCTTGTGCACCGGCCAGAGCGGCGTGATCGTCAGAATGGCCGCGCAATTCGGATTGGCGATGATGCCGCGATGCCCGGCGATCGCATCGGCATTGATCTCCGGCACGACGAGCGGCACGTCGGGCTCCATGCGGAACGCCGAGGAATTGTCGACGACGATCGTGCCCGCCTGCGCCAGAAGAGGCGCGAAACGCCGAGAGATCGAACCGCCGGCGGAAAAGAGCGCGATGTCGATGCCGTTCAGGGCCTCCTCGCGCAGCTCTTCGACGACGAGCGACTGGCCGGCATAGGTCATGCGCTGGCCCGCCGAACGGGCCGAGGCGAACAGCCGGAGCGAGGACAGCGGGAAGCGGCGCTTCTCCAGGCACTGCACGATTTCGACGCCGACGGCGCCCGTCGCGCCGACGACGGCCACGACCGGGTTCTTGAGATTCGGACGCCGCTCGCTACGCGAAGCTTCGCCGGAAGGGGAACGGACCGCGCTGACTGCTGAACTCATCTCTGCTTTCCTCTATTCGTCGAGGCCGGCAGACAGGCGCCCATGAAAAAGGCCCCGTCGAGAACCGGCGGGGCCTAGCGATCTGGTCGTGTTGCTTGCGATTAAACGCGCTCAGACGGAAGCGGCCCCGCGAGGAGCTTCTTCGTTTTCTTGATGCGTTTAATCAGCTTGAGCATGGGCGCTGAATGTATACGACGCCAGAAGGAAGGGCAAGTGGAACCGGACGGCGAGCCAAGCTCAGAAAGACCGCTAATTCGTGACGGTCGGTCAGTTGCCGCGCGCGAGCATCTGGCGTTTGGCGATCTGCGCACCGAAGAGCGCCGCCGGAATCGTCGCGCCGATCCCGAGCACCCGATACCACGTCGGCAAGTCCGCCGATGTGGCGAATCCCAGCGCCACGCCGAGAATGCCGAATGCAAGCGCATTGAAGTACGGCACGGTGCGCGCAAGTCGCGCCGCCAGGTATCCGCCGAGCACCGTCGAGGCGGTGCCAAGGACGAAGGAAACGAGCACGTACTCGCGGTTCTCCATCAGCCGCTCGATCACACGTTGCAGCTCTTCGTTCGTCATGTGCGCGTTCACATCCGGCGCATAAATGCCGAACAAGATCATTCCCGCCAGGATATCGACGCCGATGACGGCAAGCGTCGCAAGCAAGACGGCTCTGAAGCTGATGGCCTGCATGCAATTACGATAACAAAAGCATGCTCCTATCGCGACGCGCCCAAGCGCATCGTCGCACCGCTCGTCTAGCGATCGAAAGTGCGCTTCCTTCCCTCCCCGAACGGCCGCAAGCAGCGCGGACATACGGCGCGGCCGACCTGCGGACGCTCCGTAGTGAACCGCGCGCCGCGATGCCCGCATTCGCTGCATCTCAAACGCTTGCCGACATCCACCGCCATGGCCCGCCAACCGGCGCGCTGCGCAATCTCCTCGAGCCGCGCGATCGTAAACCGCCCGCAATTGCCGCATACGATGTAGACGGGCATGCCGCATTCCCCGAGAAATCCCAGCGTCCCTGCACGCGCGGGCTTTTTCGACGGCATGGATCGCGCAAAACGGATCGGCCTCAGCCAGCTGCAAACGAGCTACTCTTCGCAGCTCGGGCAGGCGCTGCGATAGCCCGTTGTCATGGCAACGGGCGTGCGCCGCACCGCCTTGAGCTTCGGCAGCAGCACGCTGATGGTGAGCAGCGTCTCCTTGCAGAGCTTGCCTTCCGGTTTGAGCTCGCCGAGCACGCGTTCGTCCACTTCGTCTGCGAGCACTACGGTGAGCGATTCCAAGCATTCGATCGTGCGATCGATGAGCGTCAATGGCGTCACGAACATGATCGGCCTCGTTCGATATGGGACTGAAGACGCGCCGGGCACGGACGTGGCGCAGCGCGACAAAGCTCCGAGCGGCCTCGAAGGCCTGTTTTTTTATACAGGCCACCGACGGCGCGCAAGAGGCCGCTCGTAAGTACTTGAATTGCTACGAATCGATTTCGACCGGCTCGATCAGATCCGGTGAGTCGTTGCGCGGGCTATTGACGCGTTCCGAGACGGGCCAGGCGCGCATGAGCTCGCTCGGATACTCCTTGAGCGCGCTGCGCGCCTGCTCCACCGTGCCGGCGAGCCACGCATCGATTTGATCCTTGGCGAGAATCGCCGGCATCCGACGCTGCTCGCGCGGCAGGAGCTGGCCGCCCGAATGATTGTGAATCTCGGCCATCAGATCGTTGGCCGGCATCGTGATGATGGCGCAGGAGACGATCTCGCCTTCAGGCGAAAAAGAACGATCCCAAATCCCTGCGAGCGCAAACGTCTCGCCCTCGACCGGCTTGATGAAATAAGGCTGTTTGCGCCGGCCGTTGGGCCGCAGTTGCCACTCGTAGAAGCCCACGCACGGCACGATGCATCGCTGACCGCGCGCCCACGCGCCCTTCCACGCGGCAGCCGTGTCGAGCTTTTCGATGGTGGCGTTGATCGTCGGAAAGCGCGGCGGCTGGCCTTTCGCCCAGAACGGCACGAGCCCCCAGCGCATCAACACAGCCTCGCGCTCGCCGTCACGCTGACGAATCGCACGCACGACCGGCACGAGATCGGTCGGCGCCACGTTGTAGCTTGCTTCGTAGGCGCGCTCTAGCGCGTCCGACAAACCGATGTGGGAATTGGCGCGATCGATCGAGTACTCGCGCTCGAGCGCTGCCTGATCCGGTGAGACGTAGCGGCCGCACATGTCAGGCGACCGCTAGCAAGGAGACGACGCGCGCATGATTCACGTCAGCCAAGACGCGCGGCCGCCCAGCGCACGATCGGTTCGACGCGTGCCGATACGAGCTTGAGCGCGCCCGCCTCATCGACCCATCGATATTCATTGTGCTCGGGACGCCCGAGCTCTTCGATGACGGGCAACGACACGGCAATCGTCGCGGTCTTCGCGAGGTAATAGCGCGCCACCTTGCCGCGGCTGTACGGAGGGGTTTCGATGAAGTCCTCGCCCCAGGCGAAGTCGAGATCCGCGATCAATGTTTCCTCCTTGACTTCGCGGATCGCCGCCGCGAGCGGCTCCTCGCCGGCCTCGACCATGCCCTTGGGAAAATCCCAATGCGTGAATGCGCGCAGCAGGAGGTAGCGCCACCCTTCTGCGGTCTCACGCACGACCACCACACCGGCGGACAATCTCGTCGGACGGGACATGGGACCAGTTTATATGTGAAGCGACGAAGGGATGGAAGCCGTCGCCTCTGCGTCGCGTCGTCCGCGGCCGACGGTCGATGCCGATCATCAGCCACGTGATTGAACGACCCGGTATTGATAGACTGGATCTATGAAGCGCCGCGTCTGATCGCGCCCATTACGTCATTGGCTGCCGCACATGAACCTTCGCGATCTTCGTTATTTCGTTGCGCTCGCCGAGATCGGCCATTTCGGCAGGGCGGCGGAGCGCTGCTTCGTCAGCCAACCGACGCTGTCGGCGCAGATCAAGAAGCTGGAAAGCTATCTCGGCGTGCAGCTCATCGAACGCCAGCCGCGGCGGGTCGTGCTCACCGATATCGGCACGAAGATCCTGCCGCTCGCGCGGCGCATGCTGGAGGACAGCGATCAGATCGTCGCGCTCGCCCGCAACGAACACGATCCGCTGTCCGGCAAGATGAAGGTTGCGCTCATTCCGACGATCGGCCCGTATCTGTTGCCGCTCGTCATGCGCCGTTTGCGCAAACAGCTGCCGCGGCTCAAGCTGATGCTCTACGAGTATCAGACGCAACCGCTGCTCGAGCGGCTGCGCTCCGGCGAAATCGAGCTCGGCATTCTCGCCTTGCCGGTGCCGCTGGACGGACTCGAAGCGCGTGAGCTCTACGAAGAGCCGTTCACCTTGGCGGTGCCGACCAACAGCGAGCTCGCGAAGAAATCGCACGTCAAAGTCGACGACTTGAGCGGCGAGACGCTGCTGCTGCTCGAAGACGGCCACTGCCTGCGCGATCAAGCGCTCGAGGTATGCGGACGCATCGATGCCAAGGAGAGCGAGGACTATCGCGCAACGAGCCTGGAGACGCTGCGCCAGATGGTCGCCGCTGGACTGGGCGTCACGCTGTTGCCCGAGCTTGCCACGCGCGGTCCGTTCGGCACGGGCCAAGGGCTTGCGGTCAAGCATTTCGCGCGGCCGGTGCCGTCGCGTACGGTCGGCGCCGTCTGGCGCAAGAGCAGCGCGCGCATTCAAGCGCTGACTGCAATCTGCGATGTAATCGAAACCACGATGAAGGAGATGAAGAAGTGATACGGCGCCTTGCGCTCGCGTGCCTGTGGCTGTCCTTGGCTGGCTGCGCGCGATCCCCGTCCGAGCCTGTCGAAGTCGTCAACGCCTGGGCGCAACCCACGCCGCCCGGCGCGTCGGTGGGCGCGATCTATGTGGAGCTGCGCGCGCACAGCGCCGATCGTCTCCTTGGCGCGAGCTCTTCGATCGCGCGCAGCATCGAGATCCACGAGACGACCTTCGAAGACGGCATCGCGAGAATGCGCCCCCTCGAAGGGGTCGACTTGCAGGCACACGAGACGGTGAGCTTCGCGCCCGGCGGCAAACATCTCATGGCGATCGATCTCGTCGAGCCCTTCGCGCCCGGACAGACCTTCCCGCTCGAGCTGTCCTTCGCGAACGCCGGCACGATCGCGGTCGAAGTCACGGTCGCGGCTGCGCCGCACGATCATGCGGATCACGGCGATCACTCCGATCACAGTGATCACGGCTACGACGATCATGCGCACGGCGACCACGTCGATCACACGCATCACTGAGCGATGACCACCCCTGCCGCGCCGCCGATCACGCCCGCGCACCTGCATGACGATCAGGTGCTCGCGCTGCTGCAATCCGGCGCGCACGCGCAGCTGCTGATCGCTCACTTCGGCGAGGAGGAATATCGCGAGCTCTCGCAGCTCGCCAAGCTCGCCGCGATCCGCAAGAACAAGCGCGGCCCGCTCGTGTTCATCCTGCCGGGCATCATGGGCTCGCGTCTTGCAATGAAACGCGGGCGCACGCTCGATCTGTATTGGCTGCATCCGCATGCGATCGCCGCCGGGCAGCTCATGCAGCTCGCGCTGCCCGGCTCGCGTGCGTTGCGCCCGATCGGCGTGATGCTGCCCGGCTATCTCAAGATGAAGCTGATGCTCGAGGTGTGCGGCTTCAGACCCGTGCTGCACGCGTTCGATTGGCGCGCCGACTTGGAGCGCAATGCGCGCTCGCTCATGCGCGCCATCGAGCGCAGCGACGCGCGTCATACGATGATCGTGGCGCACAGCATGGGCGCGATGATCGCGCGCGCGGCGCTACGCTTCGACACCGCCAAGCGCATCAAGAAGCTCGTGCAGATCGGCGCGCCGAACGAAGGCTCCTTTGCGCCGGTGCAGGCGCTGCGCGCCGTGTATCCGACGGTGCGCAAGATCGCAGCGCTCGATCGCACGCACAGCGCGGAAGAGCTCGCCCGCAAAGTGTTCCTGACGCTGCCGGGCCTGTATCAGCTCCTGCCTTCGGCCGAGTCGGGCGAGATCGATCTGTTCGATGCGGCGAGCTGGCCTTCGGACCTGGTGCCCGATGCCAAGCTCCTTGCGCAGGCGCGCCGCGTCAGAGCACGCCTGCCGCGACCCGATGCGCGCTGTCATGTCGTCGTCGGGTACGGGCAAGACACGATCACATCGCTCGTCAACACGGACGACATGTTCACCTACGAGATCCGGCCGGCAGGCGACGGTACGGTGCCGCTGACACGTGCGTGCTGGGACGGCGCGCGAACGTGGTATGCGCGCGCGAACCATGGCGCACTGTCGACCAACAGCAATGTGCTGGGCGCAGTCATCGACATCCTGCGCCAGGACGACACCACGAAGCTCACCTCGAACGCACCCGAGCCGCCGCCGAGCACGGCGGTACGCCATGTCAGCGACCGCGACTTGCGGCGCCATGCGCTCGTCAAAGTGGAATGGGATGCCCTCACCGTCGACAGTCGTCGACGCATCCTCGAGCCGATCTTCACGCCCGAGTTCGTCGCGCCCACGGACTGACTATTTACCGCCCTTGGTGAGGTCGAACAGCACCTCGGACTTCTCGTATACCTTGGCGATCCGCTCGCCGTCCCAAACATACGCAAGCGCCGGACCGGGATGCGGAATCGAGACGGCTTGCGGACGAAACGCCGCAATGCATTCGCCGCCTGCGTGACGCACGCTGCGATAGACAAGTCCCCATTCACCGCGCGCGTACCGTTCCTTCGCAAAAGCCTGCGAGACGGTGTAATCGTTCGGATCGTGCAAGTGCGCATATCTCGGCGGTCGCACGTCGAGCAACGGCTTGACGGGCCGACCGACGTAAGCGCGCATATCGATCTCGCACGGCGGCTCACGCGTTGCGGCGAGAAAGCGGCCTCGGTGATAGGCGGTTTCGCGCACCGCCGTTTCGAGCGAGCGCGCGGCGTAATAAACACCGTAAGAGCCGTCGCTGAATCGGCTGGCTCGACCCAAGTGCGTGAAGGCAGCCATCACGACGCTCGCGCCGGGACCCGTGACGCGCTCTTCCGGCAGCACGAGCGGGGCACTGCCGTTCTCGTCGCGCAAACGATCGTTCGTCAGACCCTCGAGGTACCAGGCCAGCTCCATCTGATCGGCGCCGACGATCCCTTCGAAGACATTGATCGGCGGATGCTTGGCGGCAACGATGCGATAGGACTTCTGCCAGCGCAGGGTGACGCGCCGTGGCTCGGACCGCTGCGTCATCCGCGTTCGGCATCCAGATAGCGACGCACGTCGGCCAGATCGATGACTCGACCGCCCAGCATGCGCTCGAGCGCGGACTTGCCGCCGAAGGGCGGTGCGCTGTTCGGTTTCTTGATCCAGGCGTGCGCTGCCGCTTCTGTGGGCAGCAGGATCCGCAGCGCCTTGTAGATCCCCATGATGTAACTGATGCGCTCGAGCGTATCGGCGCTCAAGCGCGCAGCGCGTTCGCTCTTCCACTTGAAGAACGTCGAACGCGGCGGAGAGCCGAGCAAGGTCCGCTCCTCTTCGGCAGAAAGCCCCCAACGGGAGGTGATGTTGAAGAAGGCCGTCAGGGCGGTCTCCCCGAGGGCATCGGGATCGACACGCGGATCGAGGTTGGGTACCTGGAGCATGGCCAGTCCTGTTTTGGAGCTATTTAGGAAAATACTCCAGTTATGGACTTTTGGCCAGAGCCCCGCCACGGCGGCAGGGCCGCGAAGCAATCGGCAGGATGATTGTGGTCGGGGCCTTCTAAGACTGCGTGATGGACGCCGCGCGAACGCGGCGCGCCGGCGAGCTTACGGCGCCGCGCGTTTCGACCACAGCGGACAGATGGGCGCATCGGCGGCCGCACCGACGCGGCGATGCCCGACGCCACCCTGCATGCATCTCGGATCTCGAGCCCACTGCACGGCATACACCATCGGATCGAGCCGTGAGTTCACCATCTCGCGCAAGTATCGACGCCACTGCTCTCTCGTATTCATGATCGACTCCGCTAGGTCAATCTCCAACGTCGCCCCGCCGTGAGCGGTTCCGCTTGTCTCTATTCGGAGATCGGCCGGAATGTGCCGGCGTTTAGCGACAGGGCCAATCTATCGAGCGCGGCGCGACGATTCTGCGGACTTGCTCTCACGCAGCCGCGCGAAAGCGTGATCGATCCCACAAGGGCCGCATGAGACGGCTCCTTTAGACAAAGCAATAGACGATCGCCATGCAGGCAAAGCCTGATGCGTCCATGGGCGGGCTGACTGGTCCGACCTCCAGTCAAACGAAGAGCGGAACGACCAGTGCAATACGGCGGCGGCGCGCCGCGAGCAATGCCTCAATCCAAGAACAGATCGGGCAATAGATCGCGATTGCCCGGCGTTACAGCGTAACGGTCGAAATCGGCGACGCCTGCCTCGCGCAGCACCGCTTCGTCCGTGAAGAAATTCCCCGTACAGCTGCGCGCATCGCGCGTCAGGATCTCGTAAGCCGCATCCGCCACGATCTCGGGCGTACGGCCGCGCGCCACATCGGCCATCGGAATCACATTGAGCGCAGCGGTCGCGATGATGGTGCGCGGCCAGAGCGCATTCACGCCGATTCCGCACGGACGCAGCTCCTGCGCCAGGCCGAGCACGCACATGCTCATACCGTACTTCGCCATGGTGTAGGCGAGATGCGGCGCAAACCAACGCGGCTTCATGTTAAGCGGCGGCGAGAGCATCAGAATATGCGGATTGCGCCCTTCGGCGGCCGCGCGCTTGAGATACGGCAGAGCGGCTTGCGAGCAGACGAAAGTCCCGCGCACGTTCACGTCGAACATGAGATCGAAGCGCTTCATCGGCGTCTGCTCGGTGCCGCTCAAGTGAATTGCACTGGCGTTGTTGACGAGGATGTCGATGCCGCCGAAGTGCTCCGCGCAGCGGCTCATCGCTTCTGCTACGGCCTGCTCGTCGCGAATGTCGAGCCGAATCGGCAATGCGTGGCCGCCTGCCTCCTCGATCTCGCGCGCCGCGGTATGAATCGTGCCGGGCAGCTTCGGATGAGGCTGCTCCGTCTTGGCGGCGATGGCGATATTGGCGCCGTCGCGCGCGGCACGCTTGGCGATCGCAAGCCCGATGCCGCGCGATCCGCCGGTGATGAAGAGCGTCTTACCCTTGAGCATAGCGTGAGGACAGCAATCGCAAGTTGCGACTCACGCTAACCGTTCAGGAAGCACCCGCGCAATAGGCATCCGCCGCGCTGCCGGGCACCAGCGCGACGTCACGTACAGCGATCGCAAGCGAGGCTTCGGCAGCGCATTTCAGATCTGCATGCCGAAGTCTCGCTGCAAGAGCGCTCAGCGAATCGTCTTGCTCGCGGTATTCGAATTCGCGCTTTCGACACCGGCGGTATTCACCGCCCGCACGGCGAAGTAGTACGTCCCCGGCGCGAGATTGTCGACCACGTAAGAAGAGATGCCGGGATTGCGGACCATGACCGAGCGGTCGAGCGCATTGGCGCTCGTGCCGTACAGGATGCGATAGCCTGCAAGGTCGTTGAGCGCCGAACCGTCGCGATTGCGCGTGGGCGGCACCCACGTCACCGTCGCCGCGCCGCTCCCGACGTCACTGACCGTGATGGAAAACGCCGGCAACGACGTCGTGGTACGACCGTCGCTCACTCGAATCACGATGTTCGAGTAGGTGCCGATGTGGGAGCGGCTCGGCGTACCGGACAAGCGACCCGTCGTCGTGTCGAAGGTTGCCCACGCCGGTCGGTTCGTGATGTTGAACGTGAGCGTATCGGAATCGGGATCCCGTGCCGTCGGCCGGAAGCTGTACGTGCTGCCGACGACCGCCGCTGTCGGTGGCGTACCGGAAATCGTCGGCGCCCGATTACCGGAAGAACTATTGCCAGATGAGGTCGCTGGCGACGTCGAGCCACCATTGACCGCCACGATCGAGAACGGCCGCAGGCTCGCCGTCGATCGGCCATCCGACACGGTAATGCGGATGTTCGACCAAGTGCCTGCCTGAGGCGGCTTGCCGCTCAAGCGCCCCGAGTGCGTGCTGAACTGCGCCCACGCAGGCTTGTTGACGATCGAGAATCTGAGCCCTCTGCGCGGCGTGTCCGGATCGGACACGTGCGGGCGGAAGCTGTACCACTGCCCGACACGAACCTTCGTCGACGGCGTACCGGATATAGTCGGTGGCGCAGCCATGCTTGCCTGCACGAAACCGAACAGCAAACCGGCAAACAGCGTAAGCACGCTAACACGATGCGGCGGCGTGAAAGACGCAATGGACATACGAAGACCCCCGTCGGCCCGCCCATTCGTCGGAACACGCACTCGCACCGCTTTCTTTTTCGAGATAAGACGGCGGCGTGCATGCCCCGTTTGCAAACGGGCCTGCCTTTAGCCAGCTGCAAGGAAAATCTTCCCGCGCTGCATGCGGGAAGCACTCACCTGCACGAGGATCACGAGTACGCCAGGGCGCGTCCGTGCGCCGGCCGCCGAGTCGTCAACGCGAATCGACGAAAGTGTCTGCTCGTGTGGCGCTCACGAGTTAACCGAACGATGCGTCCGATCTCAAAATGTCGTTCAACTACGACAGCGCTCGGAAGCGCGTCGCTTTCAATAGACAAACGTATTCTGCGTGCCGCAGACGAGCGCGTTTACCACGCGGTTAGACAAAAATGACTACATGAAGCGTCAGCAATGCACGTGCACGCTGCGCGACTCGCCGGGCGAGCGAGCCGCGCTTGCGCTGTCTTGGTGCAACTCAGCCGAGAATGGCTTCGCGCTGATAAAGCTTGACTGCGACGAATGCGAGCAGTGCGCCGAGCACCAGCGTCGTGCTGGCGGAAATCACGATGTGTGCGAGCGGAATCGGATCGCCGCGCAGGAGGTTGGTGGCGAGCAGGTGCTGGCTGAGGCTCGGTACGAACATGAGCGCGGCATTCGGCTTCGTGCCGCTCAGGAACGCAAACAACACCGGCGCGAGCGGCACGAACAGCACGATGGACAATGACGACTGCGCTTCGCGGTTGGTGCGTGCGAACGACGCTACCACGGTCATGAGCGCAGCGCCGAGCGGCACGAAGGCAAGCATGACGCCGACGATACCGAACACGATGGACCAACCGAAGTTGGCCGACATCCCGAGCGCCTCGAGCGATACGAAGCGCAGCACGAAGCCGAACATGATGAGGCTGAGCAACAGCGATGCCGCCATGAATGCAGCCGTCGCGAACATCTTGCCCAGGATCAATGCCCCGCGACCGACGGGCAGTGCGAGCAACGGCTCGAGCGAGCCGCGCTCGCGTTCGCCGGCGGTCGTATCGATCGCCAGATAAAATCCGCCGAGCAGCATCGACATGAAACAGAAGTACGTCAGCATGCCGAGAAAGAGCGCGGCACGCCCTGCCGGCGTCGAAACATCGAGCGTGTGCACGTCGACCGGACGCACGACCTTCGGGCTGATGCCGCGCACCAGCAGTCTCAGCGCCGCAAGCTGCCGCCCGTACGCTTCGAGCAGCTGACGCGCGCGCTCGGCATTGCCGGCGGTTTGCGTGTTGGCGCTGTCGACGACGAGCTCGATCGGTGCGGGCTCCCCCTCTTCGAGCCGGCGCGGATAGTCCTCCGGAATGAGGAGCACGAGCTCCTCGTTACCCTCGCGCACTGCCTGCATTGCCTCGTCGACCGAAAACTCGACCAGCTTCGGCTGAACGCCGTTTTCCTCCAGGAATGCGAGCAGATTCGGCGCGCGCTCGCCGCCCGCGACCGCAAGCGCAAGCGGCTTGTCGAGCGTCTCCTCGATACGTTTGGAGGTGACTGCCGCCACTGCTGCGAAGACGAGCGGCGCAAGGAGCACGCCGAAGAAGATCGCCGAGAGCATCACGCGTCGATCGCGGAGGTTCTCGATCACCTCCTTGGCGAAGACGACTGCGATCGGATGGCTCATGCACGCACCTCCGCGTCGGCGACCCGCACGAATGCTTCTTCGAGATCCGCTGCGCCGGTGCGCGCAAGTATCTCCTCGGACGTACCGCTCACCACGACACGCCCCGCCGAGACGATCACGATGTGATCGCACAACGCCGCTACTTCCTGCATCACGTGGCTCGAAAACAGAATGCACCGACCCTCGGCTCGCAGCTCGCGCAACAGCTCACGCAACATGCGCACCGCATTTACGTCGAGCCCATTCGTCGGTTCGTCCAGAATGAGCGTGCGCGGCCGATGAATGAGCGCGCGCGCAAGCGCGACCTTCAAACGCTCGCCCTGCGAATAACCTTTGGCGCGTCGATCGACGACGCGTTCGAGTCCAAGCCTCGCCACGAGCGCATCGATCGCGCGTTCGAGCGCCTCGCCGCCGAGACCATGCAGCCGGCCGTAGTAGCGGATGTTCTCGCGCCCGGTCAGATTCGCGTAAAGACCGCTCGCGTGCGGCAGCACGCCGAGCGAGCGACGTACCGCCAGGCTGTCGCGCGTGCAGTCGTGACCATCGACGAGCGCACGACCCGAATCCGGCCGCAGCACCGTGCTCAAGATGCGCAGCGTGGTCGACTTGCCGGCGCCGTTGTGTCCGAGCAGGCCGGTGATCTTGCCGTCGGCGGCCGTGAACGAGACTCGATCGAGCGCGCGCACCGCGCCGAACGAACGGCTCAGTTCTTCGACGACGATCATGGCGCTGCCCCCGTCAGCGAAAGCAGAAACGGCGCAGGCGTGACCTTCGCGGCGCACTCTGCGTCGAGCTCGCGCAGCGACCCCGAAGCGACGAGCTCCGCGATGAGACGCGGTACGCACCCTGCGGCAAGTTGTCCGTGCCCTTGGCCACGCAGCACGAGGTGCAACGAATTGGCAAGCCCAGGCCGGATTTCTTCCGCATAGGCCGGCGGAGTCACCGGATCGTTCTCGCCCGAAAGCAGCAGCGTCGGCGCATCGCTGCGCAACGGCTCGTAGAAATCGGCATCGACCGGTCCGCGCGGCCACACTGCGCAGACTGCGCTCAAGACCGTCATGAAATCGCTGCCCATGTACGTGGCCTCGAGCGTCTCGCGCTCGACCTCGCGACCGCTCCAACGCGGCGCATCCTCGCTGCAGATCACGCTGAAGTGCATGCCGTACGCAAGCTGCGCCTGCATGTCGCGCCGAATCATCTCGTACTGCGCGGCAAGCGCCTGCGGACGCTTGCCGGCCTCGGCCTGATGAATCAAGAGCGGCAACGTGGCGGCAGTCTCGTCGCTGTAGCTGAGCAGGCGCACGGCGCCGTTCAGCTCGGCGAGCCCGAGGCGCACGACGATGGGCGCGGCATTGATCGGATCGGCGATCGGCACTTCGAGCGGCGATTCGCGCAAGCGCGCATGCAACCGCGCGAACTGCTCGCGTACATTGGGGAAGACCTGCCGACACGCGGCATCCGCCGCGCAACGATCGAACAATGCATCGAGCGCCTGCTGCGCAACGACCGGAATCTGCGGCCCGAGCGCCAGCTGCGGCGGCACGACGCCGTCCAAGATCATGGCGCGCACGCGCTCCGGATGACGTCGTGCGTAATGTTGCGCGACGCGCGTGCCGTAGGAGATGCCATAGAGGTTGATGCGCTCGTAGCCGAGCGCGGCGCGCACTCTGTCGAGATCGGCCACCGCAATGCTCGTCGTGTAGAAGCGAGGATCGCCCGGCAGCTCCTCGAGGCAGCGCTTCGCGAGCTCGCCGACGCGTTCGGCGTCGATGACGGTCAGCTCGACATCATTCGGCAGCGGACAGCTGAGCCGGTTCGATCCGCCGGTGCCGCGCTGATCGACGATGACGATGTCCCGATCGCGTCGAATGCGCGCGAACACCTGCGCCATCGTGACATAGAAGTCGCTTGCCGCTTGCCCGGGACCGCCGCTGATGACGAACAACGGATCGGGCTCGGCGCGCGTCTTGAGCGCGGGCACGACCGCCACTTTCAGGCCGATCGTCCGCCCGCCCGGCGCTGTGGGATCTTCGGGCACCGCGAACGTGCCGCAACGCGCCGCGACGCTGGCGCCTGCACCGCCGCTCTGCAGCCGGCAGTCCGCCAACGAAAGCGTCGTGCTCGCGTGCGTTGCGGCGGCGAAAAACAGCACGCCGGCTGCAACGAGCAAGCGCCATACGCGTACCTTTCGGTCAGCATCGCGGCCATCGTTCACGAAGCCATGTCCTCCTTGTATGGGCACGCTATTGTCTACCGAGCTCTCCTGCGGACGAAGCAATTTTTCGTACTGCCGGTGCGCGCCGTGATGTCGCCACGCGGCGAAGACACCATGTGCGACTTGCGTCGTCACGGCTCGGGTACCATTCTTAGCTTCTTGCGGCCGAGCGCCGCGGTGGCGCCGACGAGCAGGGGGTCGCTGTGAACGAAGACGCAAAGAAGTGGGTGTGGTACGCCATTCCGGTGGCCGTCGTGATCGCGATCGGCGCCGCACTGTATTACGGCTACAAGCAGAAGACGCCGGCTCCCGAGCCGCAGGCACAGATCGAAACGCCGCCGGAGCCGCTCGACACCGAGCCGCAGATCAAGCATCCGCTCGACACCGAAACGCTCGCCGAAGAGCCGCTGCCCTCGCTCGAGGAAAGCGACGCCGCCGTGCAGCGTTCGCTCGTCGACGTCTTGGGCGAAGCGATCCAGCAATACCTCGTGCCGAAGAGCCTCGTCCGCCACACCGTCGTCACCATCGACAACCTGCCGCGCAAGAAGACGGCCGTGCAGATGTGGCCGCTCAAGCCGATGAGCGGCCAGCTCATCGTCGACTCCGACGAGACCACGACATTGAGCGAAAGGAACTTCGCGCGCTATGCGCCGCTCGTCGGCCTGCTCGAGAAGGCCGATACGCAACGGCTCGCCGCCCTCTACCGGCGCTACTACCCGCTCTTTCAGCAGTCGTACGTCGAGCTCGGCTATCCGGACGCTTATTTCAACGACCGCCTGGTCGAGGTCATCGACCACTTGCTCGAAACGCCCGAGGTGCGCGGGCCCATCGAGCTCACGCAGCCGGGCATGTTCTACGAATATGCCGACCCCGCGCTCGAAAGCCGCTCGGCGGGGCAAAAATTGCTTATTCGCATGGGCCCACGGAACGCCGCCGTCATCAAGCGCAAGCTACTCGAGCTGCGCGAAGAGATCGCCAAGAAGGGACCGTAAGACCTCGTTCGAGGGATCGACATGAACAAGGCTGTCGTTCTGCTCACGTTGACCACCGCGGGCAGCGTACTTGCCTGCGCGCATCTTGCCGTCACGTTGCGCGAGGAGCGCGCCCAGCGCGCCGAGCTCGAAGCGCGCGTTGCCGAGCTCAAGGAATTGGCCGATCGCGTGAACGCCTTGAACCAGGTGCGTCCGCCGCTCGGCGTCACGCCTGTTTCACCTGGACGTTCGCCGCGCACAGAAACCGTCGCAAACGAGACCGCGCCGGCTTCGTTCACACACGACGCAGACGATGCCAGCGACGCGACCGCGCGGCTCGACCCGCGCGAACGCGCGCGTGAGCGGCTCGAGCGCCAGCGCGAGCTCTTGCAAGATCCCGAATATCGCGAGGCCCTGCGTAAACAACACCGCTTGCAGTTGGCAACGATGTATCCAGGCCTCGAGAATGCGCTCGGGCTGACGGCGGAGGAAACGGAGCGGCTGCTCGATCTGCTCGCGGCGCAGCGAGTGCAGGATATGACCGAATTCGTGGATGGACCGCGCTTCTTTCGCAATCGGCCCGATGCGATGCGCGAGCTCGAGGCCACGCTGCGCGAACGGCAACTGCGGCATCTGGAGCAAATCGAAGCCGAGCTCGGCTCGAGCGTCCGTCAGAAATGGGCCGAGTATCAGGAAACGATCGGACAGCGGCACCGTGCCGCTAGCTTGCAATCGCAGCTCACCGCGGCTGGCTCGCCGCTCGATGCACAGCAATCGCAAGCGCTGCTCGATGCGCTCCTTGCAGAACAACGACATCAAACGAACGATCTGTCAGGCGGCGGATGGAACACAGCGTTCGCCAGCAGCGCAACGCTGAACGCAAGCATCGATCCGTCCGATTGGCTTCGCGCGCAGGAAGAATCGCACCAACGCATCTTGGCTGCGCTGGCTCCCAAACTGAACGGCGAGCAACTCGGGCAGATCGCGAAGATTTTTGCGCGCGAACGTGAAACGCAACGCGCCTCGCTCGAGCTGATGCAGGTTCAAGGCTTCGAAGCGGGCGCACCGATCATCGGCGGCCCGCGCTTCGGGCCGCTCCCGGCAGCCGGACCGGCCATCGAGGCCGCACGCATGCAACGGCCGCCGCGCTGACCGCAGCCATACGGCTGCTGCCGCTATTGCGAAGCGACGCGCAGAGACGGGCTCAAGTTCGAGCCGCGTCCAAGCGCACGAGCGCATCCTCGAGCACGTGCGCGATATCTTCTTCGGTATACGGCTTGCTGAGCAGAGCAAGCGGGCGAGCGCGTTCGATGCGATCGGCCACCTCGGCAAACGATGCGCCCGTCATTAGCACCGAGCGAATGCCGTACCGTTCGAGCAGCGCCGCAGCAGTATCGATACCGTCACCGCCATCCCCGACGAGCCCCACATCGACGATCGCGATATCCGTGGGCGTACCCGCCGCGATCGCCAAAGCAGTGCGCAATGACGGTGCAATGCCGCTCACCGAGTGACCCAATTCTTGTAAGACGTTCTGCAGATGTAGGCCCGTCAACGTCTCATCCTCGACGATGAGCACGCGCAGCACGGGATTGACGGGACGGTCAGGGTTGCAATTCATCTTCTTGCGCTCAGGCTGAGGCCCGTTCCGCCGTGAATAATCGAGCTGCATAACGCCGATGCTCCAGCTGCTGGCCTGATTGGCATCGTCCGAGATGCCGGCAATGCCCGGCGCGCGCTTCAAGTTCCGGTGGGAGAGCCGCTTGTTGTCGGCATCTTACCTGCAAGAGCGAGCTCTTGGCCGTTCTCTTTTCTACTTCAAACAGCTTGCGCTCAATGAGCATCCTCGTTTGCGGGAAACCTCGCAGCACAACGACCCCTGCTTATCCTGGGCAAAGACGGCATGTCGGGCTCCCCTTAGATACCCACTAGTGCCGACGTAGGCACTTTGCCGTACTATGCCCTATCGAAGCCCAGGGACGCCATTCATGCGAATTCTCCTAGTCGAAGATGAGTTGCTCGTTCGCATGTTTGCGGTCGACGCACTCGAAGACGCCGGCTTTCGCGTCGAAGAGGCCGGTACGGCCGCGGAAGCACTTAGCGCCTTCGCGCAGTTGGCCGACGAGCTGTGCGCAGCCATCATCGACCTCGGCTTGCCCGACCGTTCCGGCGACGAGCTCGCCGCCCAGTTGCGCGATCGACGTGCAGATCTGCCGATTCTGATTGCGAGCGGTCGTAGCGAGGGCGAGATTCGCGACCGCTTTGCACACGATGCGCATGTTGGCGTGTTGATCAAGCCATACACCGCCGCGATGCTCATCGACAGCCTCGCGACGGTGGGCATCAAGGGCGCGGAGCTTCGCCCATTCCGATAGACAACCCGCGTTCTCCGCGCCCTGTTTGCTTCAAGCCTGCGCGACCTGCGGCACCTTCAGCCCTTCCGCCTGCAACGTGCGTTGCACGTGCGGCCGAGCTGCCACGCGCCCGTAATAGCGTGCAAGACGCGGCCATTGCGCGAGATCGAGGTCGGCCGCCTTGCTCCAGTTCAAGATGGTGAACAGATAAGCATCCGCCACCGTGAACTGTTCGCCGAGTAGATAAGCGCGTTCACCGAGCTCGCCGTCGACATAGGCGTAATGCGTTGCCAGCTTCTTGCGCGCGAAATCCCGCCAACCATCGGCCGGCAGCTCCGGATGGAAGAATGCATAGAACGTCTTGTGGAGCTCGCTCGTCGTGAAGTTGAGCCATTCGAGCACTCGATAGCGTTCCTGCGTTCCGACCGGCGCAATCAAACCGGCGGCCGGCCGCTGATCGGCCAGGTACTGCACGATCACCGGACCCTCGGTCAACCGCGTGCCGTCGTCGAGCTCGAGAATCGGCACGTAGTTCTTCGCATGGATCGCCGCGAGGGGCGTGCCCGACGCCGTCGAATGTGCCTTCAGATCCACCCGCTCGAGCTCGAAGTCGTACCCGGCCTCGTTCAGTACGATGTGCGGTGAAAGCGAGCACGCGCCCGGGGAGTAATACAGCTTCATTTCGAACCTCCTGTACGTCCGTTCAATGACTTGAACACGCACCTTAGGTCGCAACGGTTGCTTGCGGGAGATTCGAGACGCTTGGTTTTCGCGCCCACCGTCTACGCGTGCACCCCGCTCATTCGTGACCTGCCCGAAACAATCAAATTCCGCGCCGAGGGTCTATACATGCTGGAGGGTCGGAGTAAGCTCTGCGTCACTCGGTCAAGTTTTATCTATTCCCGCATCGTTCGATGCGGGCCCATGCAAGCAGATGGGGATCGGCTCCATGGACGTACTATCCAATGTGTTGAAGGTGACGAACTTGGCCACTCACGTGCTGGGTGCGCGCGAGTTCATTCCTCCGTGGGGCATTCGTATCGAAGCGCAGGCCACTGCCGCGGTGCACATCGTCAAGCGCGGCTCCTGCTGGCTCAAACGCGGCGACCAAGAGCCCATTCGATTGAATGCCGGTGATGTAGTGCTGTTGCCGACCGGCGAGGCGCATGCGCTGTCCTCGGATCGCGAGATGCGCGATCTCGAGCCGCACCGCGAAGCGCTGGCCCGTGCACAAGGCGTCGTGATTCCGCCCCGCCGCGGCGTGCCGGATCTGTCGACGGAGCCGACCGTGCTGCACTGTGCGGGCTACGAGCTCTCGCAGGAAGCCGCGCATCCGTTGCTCTCGCTGCTGCCGCCCGTCGTGCGCCTGCCGGCCGACCAGGCACAACGCGACAGCGAGCTCGAGCTCTTGCTGCGTTTGATCACGCAAGAGACGACGCGGCGCGATGCCGGTACGGATCTCGTCGTGCCGCGACTGATCGATGCGCTGTTCGTGTACATCCTGCGCGCTTGGCTGCGCGAGCAGCCGGAAGGCTCGGGCGGCTGGTTGGGCGCGCTGCGCGATCCGCAGATTCGCAAAGCGCTCACGTTGATTCACAACTCGCCGCAGGCGCCGTGGACCGTCGAGTCTCTCGCACGCTCGGTGGCCATGTCGCGCGCGGCATTCGCCAAGCGTTTCACCGAGCTCGTCGGCGAGCCGCCGCTCACTTACGTGACGCGTTGGCGTATGGACCTCGCAGCGAAGATGCTGCGCGAATCGACCGAGCCGGTCTCGAGGATCGCAAGCCGCGTCGGTTACATCTCCGAAACGGCGTTTGCGAAGGCCTTTCGCCGTCGTCGCAACGTCGCCCCGGGACAGTATCGACACGGCCGTGCGCGCAAACGCGCCGAGGCCGTGGCGACAGCGTGACGAAAGCGACGTCAAGATGACTGCGGCGCGCGAATTTGCGCGCCGCAGCCTTGCTCATCGGACATGCGCTAGTGGCTTCTGCTCCACTCGTCCGGCGGATTTTGCCGACGCACCTCTTGTGGATCGGCAGCCGTGCCCTTGCGGTAACCGCGATCGAACTTGCGTCGCCTGAACATATAAATGGTCAGCGCGAGCGCGAGGGCGATCAGGATCAGGCAGGGAATCAAGTACTCGCTGAAGAATTGAATGAGAGGACCCATGGTACTCCTAGTGCTCGCCGCGAAACGCGACGCCGTACCGAGGTAACGGCCGAAGCCGGCTCATGGGTTCCACGAGCGGGAAGGAATTGCCAGGAGCGCAGCGCGACGGCCGCCGCGCACATCCAGGATTACTGTCGTCGCATTCTCGTGACGATGATGGCGACGATGATCGCGATCAAGACGAGCAGCACCAACAAGCGCATTACGATCGATTCCTCAGGTGGTGAAGCGTGCGGTCAGCTCGGCCAACTGCTCAGGGGTGTCGAGATCGATCGCCGCATTTGGCATCGGAACACGCACGAGCGTATCGCGATTCCGTTCGAGCACGGAACGAGCACCCTGATCGCCGCGCAGCTGCGCGAGCTCGGTAAAGTAGACATAGGGAAAAATGGCGGGCACCCCGAAGCGACCGTCGTACACGCTCGCCGCGATGGAGCTTTCCTGAGTCTTCCAGGCATCGACAAGGCGCTTGAGATCGCCGCTCGTGACCGCCACTTGATCGCCGAGCAGGATCATGGCCGCTTCGCAGGCGGGCGGCAGTGCCGCGAGTCCTGCGCGAATCGAAGAGGCCATGCCTTCCTCCCACTCGCGATTGACGACCCAGGAAGCGGAGGTGCGAGATAACAAAGGAGTGATGTCTCGCGCGTGCGCGCCGATCACGACCATGACGTTGTGACCGGCTACTGCCACGGCATTGGCGATCACGATATGCAGCGCCGGCCGCCCGCCGATGGGCGCCAGCTGTTTCGGCTGACCGAGGCGGGTCGACGCGCCGGCTGCAAGGACGATGATGTGGGGCACCATGATGCGCCGATCGTACTCGGACGCACCACGTCATGAAAGAACGCGCGATGCGGGTGCAAGCGATCGAGTGATACAGTGTACGAAGCGCCTTGCGCGAGCGCGCAATCGGCACGCTGCCCTTAGGGGCTTTGGCTTGACGACGAGAGCACACGTTCCATGGCTGTTCGACCGGTTCTCAAGATGGGCGATCCCAGGCTTTTGCAAGTAGCCAAGCCGGTGGAAACCTTCGACACGCCCGAGCTGCACGCGCTGCTCACCGACATGCACGAGACGATGGAGGCATTGAACGGCGCCGGCCTTGCCGCGCCGCAGATCGGCGTCTCCCTCCAGGTCGTCATCTTCGGCGTGAGCCGCAATCCCCGCTATCCGCAGGCCGAACCCGTACCTTACACGGTGCTCATCAACCCGACGCTCGAACCGCTGAGCGACGAAATGGAAGAAGGCTGGGAAGGATGTCTATCGGTGCCGGGCATGCGCGGGCTCGTGCCGCGTTACGTGCGCCTGCGCTATCGCGGCTACGATCAGTACGGTCAGCCGATCGACCGCTCGGTCGAGGGATTTCACGCGCGCGTCGTGCAGCACGAGGTGGATCACCTGAACGGCATCCTTTACCCGATGCGCATTCGCGACTTGCGGAACTTCGGCTTCAACGAAACGCTGTTTCCCGGGCAGGAGCTGGCCGACGACTGAGCCCAGGCTCGGCACGGCCCCTGCTCTTTCCATTGCCCGATTGTGAGGATGTCATGAGTGCCGCCCGCCCCCTGCAGCTTCCTTTGAAGGATCCGAGCCTGTTTCGGCAGCAAGCATATATTGCCGGTCGCTGGGAAGAGGCCGATTCGGGCAGGGTCACGGAGGTGACCAATCCTGCGACCGGCGAGCTCATCGGCACGATTCCGAATCTCGGCACGAACGAAACGCGCCGGGCCATCGAGGCAGCACAGCGCGCGCTGCCCGATTGGCGCGCACGAACCGCCAAGGAACGCGCGCAGATCCTGCGCAAGTGGTTCGAGCTCATGATGGCGAATCAGGAAGATCTCGCCGTGCTCATGACGATCGAACAAGGCAAGCCGCTCGCGGAGAGTCGCGGCGAGATCGCCTATGCGGCGGCATTCCTCGAGTGGTTCGCCGAGGAAGGCAAACGCGCTTACGGCGATGTCATTCCGGCGCACGGACGCGATAAGCGCATCGTCGTGCTCAAGCAGCCGATCGGCGTCTGCGCCGCGATCACGCCCTGGAATTTCCCGTCCGCGATGATCACGCGCAAGGTCGCGCCGGCGCTTGCGGCAGGCTGCACGATGGTCATCAAACCGTCCGAGCTCACGCCTTACTCCGCGCTAGCCATGTGCGTGCTCGCCGAGCGCGCGGGCGTGCCGCCCGGAGTCGTCTCGGCCGTTACCGGCGATGCCAAGACGATCGGTGCCGAGCTCACGAGCAATCCGATCGTGCGCAAGCTGAGCTTCACCGGCTCCACCGCAGTGGGCAAAACCTTGATGGCGCAATGCGCGCCGACACTGAAGAAGCTCTCGCTCGAGCTCGGCGGCAATGCGCCGTTCATCGTGTTCGACGATGCGGATCTCGACACTGCGGTCGCAGGCGCGATTGCCTCGAAGTATCGCAACGCCGGACAGACCTGCGTGTGCGCCAACCGCATCTATGTCCAAAGCGGCATTTACGATCGATTTGCCGAACGTCTGGCCGAACGCGCCGCGAGCATGAAAGTCGGCAACGGACTCGAGAGCGACACGGTGATCGGACCGCTCATCGACGAGCGCGCCGTGACCAAGGTGGAAGCGCATGTAAGCGATGCGCTTGCGAAGGGCGCGAAGGTATTGACCGGCGGCACGCGGCTCAACGGTCCTGGAACGTTCTATACGCCGACGGTCCTCACAGGCGTTTCCGCCGACATGTTGCCGATGCGGGAGGAAACCTTCGGACCGGTGGCACCGCTCATGCGGTTCGACACCGACGATGAAGCCATCGCGCTCGCCAATGCGAGCGAGTTCGGCCTCGCGGGCTATTTCTACAGCACGAATATCCGCCGCGTGTGGCGCGTCGCCGAAGCGCTCGAATGCGGCATCGTCGGCATCAACGAAGGCATCATCTCCACGGAAGTCGCGCCGTTCGGCGGCATCAAGGAGTCTGGCATCGGCCGCGAGGGCTCGAAGTACGGACTCGAGGAATACTTGGAAATCAAATACCTGTGCTTCGGCGGGATCTGAGCCGAGGCGCCGCGGCTGGCGCGGCGCATGGTCGGCGTTCGGCCGCGCGCCCTGCCGATGTACCATGGCGGGTCCGTCTTCCTTTACGACCGACAACGCCATGCACGCTCGCATCAAGTGGATCCAAGACGTCATGTTTCTCGGCGAATCCGGCTCGGGCCATTCCGTCGTCATGGACGGCGCACCCGAAGCGGGCGGCCGTAATCTCGGCTTCAGACCGATGGAAATGCTTTTGCTCGGCCTCGGCGGTTGCTCGGCATTCGACGTCGTGATGATCCTCAAACGCGGCCGCGAGCGTGTAACCGATTGCGTCGTCGAGATCGACGCCGAGCGCGCGAGCACGGATCCGAAGGTGTTCACGAAGATTCATCTGAAATACATCGTGACCGGCGTGGCGCTCGATCCGAAGAAGGTCGAACGAGCGGTCGCGTTGTCCGCAGACAAATACTGCTCCGCAAGCGCGATCATGGCGAAAACGGCGGAGCTGTCGCATTCGATCGAAATCGTCCAGGCAACGACCGCGGCCGAGGCCTAGCGCACCGCGCGGGCTGCGTCCTGGGTCGTCGCCATATCGCTCACATAGGAGGTCGATCATGAAACGCAGCGCCTCGGCAGTTTGGAACGGCGGCCTGAAGGACGGCAAAGGCACGATCTCGACGCAAAGCGGCGTGCTTGCCGACACGCAATATTCGTTCGGCACGCGCTTCGAAGATGGCATCGGCACGAATCCCGAAGAGCTGATCGCCGCGGCACACGCAGGCTGCTTTTCGATGGCGCTGTCGGCACAGCTCGGCAACGCAGGTCACGTCGCCGAGCGGATTCAAACGGAAGCGACGGTCTCGCTCGAGAAAACCGCTGAGGGTTTCACCGTGACCGCCGTGCACCTGAAGGTCCGCGCCAAAGTGCCCGGCGCCACACCGCCCGATTTCCAACAGGCCGCGCAGGCCGCGAAAGAAGGCTGCCCCATCTCACGCCTGCTCAAGGCCGAGATCACGATGGATGCGAAGTTGGAGGGGTGGACATAAGAGGCTGGAGGCAGGAGAACGAAGGCACGCTCCGCGTGCCTTCCGACCTTCCGTAGCCTGCAGCCTGTAGCCTGTAGTCCGTAGCCTTTCTAGCCAGCCGCCCAGCACCCAGGGCCCAGGGCCCTTACTGGGCTGGAGGCTGGAGGCAGGAGAACGAAGGCACGTTCCGCGCGTGCCTTTAGCCGTTGTCTGTAGTCCGTAGTCTGTAGCCCGTAGCCTTTCTAGCCAGGGCCCAGCGCCCGAATTCACTTTCCCCCTCTTCCCCAGAGATACGCGACCACGCCGCCGAGCGCGCCGATCGTCATGAGGATCGCGAGCGTGCCTGGGTCGCCGTGATGGAAATAGGCGAGCGCAAAACCGACGAGCATCGGCACGATGGACTGCAACGCGCCCATCATGGCAGAGGCCGCGCCGGCGATATGTGCGTACGGGGCAAGACCGAGCGCGGAGGCGTGCGGCGTGATGCGCGCGACGCTCACGAAGAACGTGAGCTGAAGCGCGACGAACATCCAAAGCGGCACGTCGAATGCCAACGTGATCGCGCTCAATAGGGCTCCGACGATGGGCGGCATCCACACTGCGCGCGCGAGCAGCTCCGCGGGCGTGCGTTTGCGCAGCGCGACGATGTTGAGGCGGCTTGCCGCCATGAAGGCAAAGCCGTTCACCGCCAGCAGCCAGCCGAACTGCTGCGCCGACAATCCGTAGCCTTCGATCACCACGGCCGGCGCACCCGTGACGTAAGCAAACAACGACGCCATGCCGAACGCGCCGGCCAGCGTATAACCAATGAACCTTCTGTCGCGGATGAGCGAGACATAGTCGAGCATGACGGCGCTCATCCTGAGCGGCCGCACCGAGCTCGGGTCTCTGCTCTCGGTCAGCACGAAGTGCATGGAAATAATGAGCCCGAGCGCAAACAACGCCTGCACCGCGAACACGGCGCGCCAACCGAAGGCCGTCACGACCATGCCGCCGACGCTGGGCGCCAGAATCGGACCCAGCGAAACGATGGCCATCAACAACGAAAAAGCGCGAGCGGCCTCGTGCGGCTCGCAGCGATCGCGAATGATGGCGCGCCCGATCACCATACCTCCGCACGCGCCGAGCGCTTGCGCGACACGCATGCCCATGAGCATCGACATGCTCGTCGAGAGCATGCAGCCGATCGAGCCGAGCGCGTACAGCACGAAGCTCACGTAGAGCGGCGGCTTACGACCGAAACGATCGCTGATCGGACCGTAGAAGAGCTGACCGAGCGCGATGCCGATGAGATAAGCGGACATGGTCCGCTCGACGCCCTGCGCATCGAGCTCGCGCTCGATGGCGGGAAACCCGGGCAGGTACATGTCGATCGACAACGGCCCCACGGCCGTCATGGCGCCAATCAATAGCAGCCAACTTGGAAGCTTGTGCGAGGACAGCACGTGTTATGGACGATCAATCGTTGGTGTTCTTGCGCCGCTCGTTGGGCTCGCCAGCCACGCGAATACACGCGCGGCTCCCTCGAGGCGCTTCAGGCGAGGCGGCGGCGCACACCGACCTCGGGCGCCGAATCGACGTCAGAGCAGCCGTTCGGCGTGATACTTCAGGTGGTCCGCTATGAACGTCGAGATGAAGTAATAGCCGTGGTCGTAGCCTTCTTGACGACGCAGGGTGAGTTTAGTTCCCGACTTGCGGCACGCTTCTTCGAACAGTTCGGGCTTGAGCTGCTCGCTCAGGAATTTATCCGCCGTCCCCTGATCGACGAGGATCGTATCGTGGTAGCGCTCTGCGGCGACGAGCTCGCTCGCGTCGTATGCGCGCCAAGCCTCTTGGTCCGCGCCCAGGTAACGCGAGAACGCCTTCTGACCCCATGGACAGCGCATCGGTGCCGAGATCGGCGCGAAGGCCGACACCGATCGGTACTGGTCGCGATTCTTGAGCGCGCAGATGAGCGCGCCGTGGCCGCCCATCGAATGGCCGAAGATGCTCTGGCGATCGTCGAGACCGACATTCAACGAACGAATCACCTCCGGCAGCTCGCGCGTCACATAGCTATACATCCGATAGCTCTGCGACCACGGCGATTCAGTCGCGTCGACATAAAAGCCTGCGGCGAGACCGAAGTCCCAGCTCTCGTCGTCGCCCGGATAGCGCACCTGGCGCGGGCTCGTATCCGGCGCAACGAGCATGAGCCCGAGCTCCGCTGCAAGGCGCTGCGCGCCCGCCTTGATCATGAAGGTTTCCTCGGTGCACGTAAGTCCCGCGAGGTAATAGAGCACCGGCACCTTACGCTGCTCCGCCTGCGGCGGAATGTATACCGAGAAGCGCATCTCGCTGCGGCACTCGCGCGATTCGTGCGTATAGAAACGTTGCGAGCCGCCGAAACAGCGGTGTTCCGAGACGAGCGTGAGCGAGGACATGGCGGACAACCGTGAGCAGCAGGCGGGAATGCGCGACGATGCTAGTGGATCGCATCGACTTACGGAAGAGCCGGTGAACGCTTAGTTTCTTGCAAAAATTGCTGATCGCAATGTTGCTCTGCACGCACGCCCGGTCGGGTAATTTCGCGGGTACAATGATGCAAAGTGCACCCTCACCGTAGGCGGACATCTGCCATGGCCGTCGAATCGAACATGCTCCCGCTCGGCACGAAGGCGCCGCCGTTTCGCTTGCCCGACTATACGGGCCGCATCGTGACGATCGATGAGTTCGCCACGTCCCCTGCGCTGCTCGTGGCATTCATCTGCAATCACTGCCCGTACGTGAAGCACATCCGCATGGAGTTCGCCCGCTTCGCGCGCGAGTACCAACCGCGCGGGCTCGCCGTCGTCGCGATTGCAGCGAACGACATCGACACCTATCCGCAAGACGGTCCGCAAGGCATGGCCGCAGAAGCTGCGGAGGCCGGCTATACCTTCCCGTACCTTTTCGATGAAACGCAGAAGGTGGCGCGCGCCTACAAGGCAGCATGCACGCCCGATTTCTTTCTCTTCGATCGCATGCGCATGCTCGTCTACCGCGGCCAGTTCGATTCCAGTCGACCGGGCAACAGCATCCCCGTCACCGGCGCGGACCTGCGCGCCGCCTGCGACGCGGTGCTGGCGGACAAACCGGTGACGATCGAACAGCGGCCGAGCATCGGCTGCAGCATCAAGTGGAAAACGCCCTGAACACCGCTCGGCATTGGCTGATTACCTAACACCGACGCTTCGCGCACTTGCCAGGAACGCGTTGGCGAAGCGATAGACCGTTACCCGCAAAAGAAAAAGCCGCGGCGCTGCCTTTAGCGGCGCCGCGGCCTTCATCTATCCGGTCGCTACTCGTGTCGCAGCGCTTCGATCGGATCGAGCTGCGCGGCGCGCCGCGCCGGGAAATAACCGAACACGATCCCGACCGCGGCAGAGAACGCAAACGAAACCAGGATGATGCTCAGATTGAAGACGTAGGGCACGCCGAACAGGTGGTTGGCGAATATTCCGGCCGCCAAGCCGAGAATGATGCCGATGATGCCGCCGCAGGCGGCCAGCGTGACCGCCTCGACGAGGAATTGCAGCAGCACATCGCGCGCCATTGCGCCGACCGCAAGTCGCGTGCCGATCTCGCGCGTTCGCTCGGTCACCGACACGAGCATGATGTTCATGATGCCGACGCCACCGACCACCAAGCTGACCGCCGCCACGGCGCTCAACAGTGTCGTCAGCACGCGCGTCGAGCTCGTGAATGCGCTCGTGATCTCCTGCATGTCGCGCACATTGAAATCATCCGGCATGCCGGGGCGGATCTTGCGGCGTTCGCGCAGCAGCCGCTCGACGTCCGCCTGCACCTTGGCCGTCAGCGCCGGATCGCGTGCGGAGATCATGATCGCGTTGACGTCGGAATTGCCGACCAGACGACGCTGCAACATGCGAATCGGCACGAGCACGATGTCGTCCTGATTCTGGCCGAAGCCGGACGTGCCCTTGGCGGTGAGCAAGCCGATGACCTGGCACGAGACTTTCTGCAAGCGAATGTTCGCGCCGATCGGATCCTGATCGCCGAACAACTCCTGCTTCACGCTCTGACCGATGATGCAGACAGCTGCGCCGGCACGCAGCTCCGATTCGGAGAAATTGCGTCCGCTGGCGAGCGGCCAGTCGCGCACTTCGAGAAACTTATCGCTCGTGCCGGTGACCTGCGTCTGCCAGTTCGCATTGCCGTAGATCGCCTGCACGCTCGTGTTGGAGCTCGGCGCCACGGCGCGAATGCCGGAGATTTCTTCTTCCAGCGCGCGCACGTCATCGAGCGTGAACGGCGGCGCCGCCGAACGTCCGCCGCCGCCCGGACCGAAGCCCTGTCCGCGGAAGACCTGCAGCAGGTTCGTACCGAGCTTCTGCATATCGGCTTGCACTTGCGCGGTCGCGCCCTCGCCGATCGTCACCATCGTGATCACGGCGGCGACGCCGATCACGATGCCGAGGATCGTGAGCGTCGAACGCAGCACGTTGCGACGAATCTCGCGCAGCGCCAGCAGTAAGGCATTCAGAAACATCGAAACCCTCTACGACTGCTCAGGCATGACTGCCGGCCGCGCCGGCACCGTCGCGCTGGGGAACATTGGGCTGGTCGTACTCGATCTGGCCGTCGCGGAACCGCACGATGCGGCGCGTCCACGCTGCGATATCGGGCTCGTGCGTGACCATCACGATCGTGATGCCGCGCTCCTCGTTCAGGCGCGTGAGCAGCTTCATGATCTCGATGCTCATCGCCGTGTCGAGATTACCGGTCGGCTCGTCGGCGAACAGCACTTTCGGCTCGGTCACGATCGCGCGCGCGATCGCGACGCGCTGCTGCTGACCGCCCGAGAGCTGATTCGGAACGTGCAGCTCGCGGCCCTTGAGCCCGACTTCGATCAATGCCTGACGCGCGCGTTCGCGCCGTTCGGCAGCGGGCACGCCGCGATAGATGAGCGGCAGCTCGACATTCTCGATCGCCGTCGTGCGGCTGAGCAGATTGAAGCCTTGGAAGACGAAGCCGAGATAGTTGCGCCTCAACAGCGCGCGTTGATCGGCGTTCATCGCACCGACCGGCGCGCCGAGGAAGCGATACTCGCCTTCGGTCGGCGTGTCGAGACAGCCGAGGATGTTCATGCACGTCGATTTGCCGGAGCCGCTCGGCCCCATGACGGAAACGAACTCGCCGGTATCGATGCGCAGATTGATCCCGCGCAAGGCGAACACGCGCGCCTCGCCCTCGCCGTAGATCTTCTTGACGTTCACCAGCTCGATGACTGGTGTGTCTGCCGCGCCCGTCATTTGGTGGTCGTCTCGATGTCGACGATGACAGCCGTACCGGGTTCGAGCTTGCGCTTGAAGGCCTCCCGCATCGCTTCGGCCGCAGGCCCCTGCGGAGCTTGCTGCGGTCCCGCACCCATGCCCGGCGGCGGGCCGCCGGCGCCCTCGGGCATCGGCAACACCTGCGTGAAGCGCCCGTCGGTCGCGCCCGTGCGGAACATCACCATCGCGGGCTTGCCGTTTTCGAGAATCCACGCGCGTCCCATCTGCTGACGGCCGCCGCTACGCTGCTGCGGCTGGAAGAAGCGAACGGGCGGACGCGGCATGAGCGCAGACAGCGGATTGCCCGACTGCGGATTGGCGCCCGGTCCCGGCATGCCTGCGTTCGGCGGCGTAAAGCGCAGCGCCGCATTCGGCACCAGCACCGCGTCTTTGATGTGCGTCGTGACGATCTCGGCCGTCGCCGTCATGCCCGGACGCAGCAGCAACTCTTCGTTATCGACTTCGAGCACCGTCTCGTACGTGACGACGCCGGTCGACGTAGCGCTCGCACCGCCGCCGCCCGATGAGCCGCTCGCCGTCGTGCTCGATGCGAAATGCACTTGCGTGATGTGCGCGCTGAACGTGCGGCTCGGATAGGCCGCCACGGTGAAGGTCGCCTGCTGACCGACCTCGACGGCGCCGACGTCGGCTTCGTCGACCATCACGTGCAGCTCCATCTTCTTCAAGTCTTCCGCCAGCGTGAACAACACGGGTGCCTGCAGCGAGGCGGCCACGGTCGAACCGGGCTCGACCGAACGCACGAGCACCACACCGTTGATCGGCGAGACGATCTTCGACTTGGCGAGATCGGTCTTGACCGCCTCGACGGTGCCGCGCGCTTGCGCTACTGCGGCGCGCGCGGCCGCGAGCTCACCGGCAGCACGAGCGACCGCGGCTTCCGCCACGTCGAGATCCTGCTGCGACGGCAGCTTGTTGTTGCTGAGCTCGCGCACCTTGTGCAAGCGCGCCAGATTCGCGCGGGCTTCTTTCTCGCTCGCTTCGGCTTGCAGCACGCGCGCCTCCGCGGAGGCCAGCGAGCTCTCGGCCTGCAGAAGCTGCGCTTCAAGACGCGTCGTATCGAGCACCGCCAGCACCTGGCCCTTTTGCACGACGTCGTTCACGTCGACGTAGACCTCGCGGATCGTGCCCGACAGCTCGCTGCCGATGTCGACTTGATTGCGCGGCTCGAGATTACCCGTGGCCGTCACCTTCACGACGAGATCGCCGCGCGTGACTTCCTGCGTGACGTAGCTGACTTTGGCGTTGTCGCCGCGCGTCACGAACCCCAGGATCAACAAGAGGACGATCGCGCCGACGACGATCCACTTCAAATGCCGCTTCCAGCCTCCTCCGGGGGAGCTCAGGCTTTGGAGCGATAGTTCCGAGCGTTGAGTTGTCGCGTTATCCATCGAAGGTTTCACGGAGAAGTTGGGAATACCGACCAGCCGCCGCCGAGCGCCTTGTACAGCCGGATGAGATTGGAAGTGAGCTCGCCGTCGCTGACCGCGAGCGAGTCTTCGAGAGAGATGAGCTGGCGATCCGCGCTCACGACGGTTTGGAAATCGACCAGCCCCGAGTTGTATTCGACCAAGGCGAGCTCGCGTGCGCGGCGCGCCGCTTCGGTCGCCTCGAGAAGCGCTTCGCGGCGCTTCTGTTCTTTCGCCCACGCCAGCAACGCGTTCTCCACCTCTTCGAACGCTTGCAGCACGGTCTGCTCATACGCGGCGACGGCCTGATCGAGCACGGCGTATTGCGCGCGCAGGTTCTGCCAGAGCGCGCCGCCCGCGAAGATCGGCAGACGCAGCGACAAGCCGAGCCGATCGGTACGCGATCCGTCGAATACATCGCTTGCCGACAAAGCCTGCCAGCCGATCGAGCCGCTCAGCGAAAACGAGGGATAGAGCGCGGCGGTCGCCACGCCGACTTGCGCGCTCTGCGCCGCGACGCGCCGTTCGGCGGCACGGATGTCCGGCCGACGACGCAGCACCTCGGCCGGCACGCTGGCCACCACTTCGCTCGATGCGACCGGGACCGGCTTGCGTTCGGACAGCAGCTCATGGAGCGTGCCCGGCAGCTGACCCGTCAACACGGCGAGTCGGTTCATCGCCTGCGAGAGATTCGATTCGAGCGCGGGAATCTGGGCGCGCGTCTGCTGGTAGCTCGTCTCGGCCTGCTCGACTTCGAGCGCGGTCGCAAGGCCCGCTTCCGCGCGCCAGCGAGTAATGTCGAGGAGCTCGGCCTGCGCGGCGAGATTGCGTTCAGCGAAATCAAGGCGCGCTTGCGCCGCGCGCACCGAGGTGTAGTTGAGCGCGACGTCGCCGAGCAGGGTGATGAGCACGTCGCGCAGATCGGCCTCGGTCGCGGCCAGGCTGGCGCTGGCGGCTTCATACGCCCGGCGGCGGCCGCCGAAGATGTCGAGCTCCCAGGACGCATCGAGCCCGGCGGTGTAGATCTCGTCGTTGTTGCGCGCGATGAGGCCCTCGTCGGGGTCGACGAAGCGCGCGTCGGAATCGGTGCGATTCACCCCGCCGCTCGCATTGATCGAGGGGAAGAACGAACCCGCCGCGGCGCCGCGTCGGGCGCGCGCCTCCAGCACCCGAGCACGGGCCTGCTCAAGCGACTTGTTCTCGGCCAGCGCCCGCTCGATGAGCGAGTCGAGAATCGGATCCTCGAATGCCTTCCACCACGCCGCCAAGGCGTCGGCGCCCTCCTCGACCCGCACCCCGCTCTGTTCGAGCGAATGCCAGGTATCGGGCGTCGGCGGGGTCGGTTCCCGATAATCGGGGCCGACCGCGCACCCTGCCGCCAGCAGGACGACGGCAGACAGGCCGGCCCAAGACATGGAAGTCCCGAACGGTCGAATATCGCGCTTGCGCCGTGCACGCGGCACGTGGCGCCGCTGGTCTAGGGGCGTCAACAAGGTCTCCGTCTCGGTCTTAAAGAAGGTGTACGAGCGCGCGATTGTGCCTATCGCTGCGTCAGCGTGCTCCAAGATCTGTTAAGCACGACCCACCGTCAGGCTCCTTCTTATTGTGGGCGACCCGGCCGCAGAGGGCCGCCGGGCGCGTCACAGGCCTTTGTAGGCAACACGCTGCTACCAGAAGATAACGCCGCACCGCCCGTCGCGTTGACAAGCAACCGCTCTGGGACGTCGCGGTGACTCGCTTATAACCAACTGCTGCGCGGCGAGCACCACCTGAAATATGCGTTTGTGCGGGCATACCCCACAATGGCGCGTTAGACGGTCGACCCTGGTCGACCCCAGGGATTCCCTAACGATCCATGACGCGACTGACGCACCTACAACGCCTCGAAGCCGAAAGCATCCATATCCTCCGGGAAGTGGTCGCCGAATGCGAGCGGCCGGTCATGCTCTATTCGATCGGCAAGGACAGCTCGGTGATGCTGCACCTGGCCATGAAAGCCTTCTACCCGGCCAAGCCGCCGTTCCCGCTGCTGCACGTCGATACGACGTGGAAATTCCGGGAGATGATCGCCTTTCGCGACGAAATGGCGCAGAAAGTGGGCATGGAGCTGCTCGTGCACATCAACCCCGAGGGGCTGGCGCGCGGCATCAACCCGTTCACCCACGGCTCGGCCATCCACACCGACATCATGAAGACCCAGGCGCTCAAGCAGGCGCTCGACAAGTACGGGTTCGATGCCGCCTTCGGCGGCGCCCGCCGCGATGAGGAAAAGTCGCGCGCCAAAGAGCGGGTGTTCTCGTTCCGTACCGCACAGCATCGCTGGGATCCGAAGCGCCAGCGCCCGGAGCTCTGGCGCCTCTACAACGCGCGCAAGAACAAGGGCGAGAGCCTGCGCATCTTCCCGCTGTCGAACTGGACAGAACTTGACATTTGGCAGTACATCTACCTCGAAAACATTCCGATCGTGCCGCTCTACTTCGCCAAACAGCGCCCGGTCGTCAAACGCGACGGCGCGCTGATCATGGTCGACGACGAGCGTATGCCGCTTCAGCCCGGCGAAGAGCCGCAGATGCGCTGGGTGCGCTTCCGTACGCTCGGCTGTTATCCCCTCACCGGTGCCATCGAGAGCCGCGCCGACACCTTGCCGGCGATCATCCAGGAAATGCTGCTCACCACCAGCTCCGAGCGTCAGGGTCGCGTCATCGACCACGACAGTTCGGCCTCGATGGAGAAGAAAAAGCAGGAAGGATATTTCTAGCGAGCTCGCGGACGACTCAACGGCGCGAGGCTCCGCACGGGCGCACGGCGACGCAGCAAGCGTCGAGCGTTCGTGACCGTCCTCGCAGCGTCCGACGATCGGCGTTCATTTCGTAACCATGGCCCACAAATCCGAACTCATCGCTTCCGACATCCACGCGTACCTGAAGGCGCACGAGCACAAAGGCCTGTTGCGCTTCATTACCTGCGGCAGCGTCGATGACGGCAAGTCGACACTCATCGGGCGCTTGCTCTACGAATCGAAGCTCATCTTCGAGGATCAGCTCGCGGCGCTCGAAGCCGACTCCAAGAAAGTCGGCACGCAAGGCGGTGAACTCGATTTCGCGCTGCTCGTCGACGGCCTTGCCGCCGAGCGCGAGCAAGGCATCACGATCGACGTGGCGTATCGCTTCTTCTCGACCGACCGCCGCAAGTTCATCGTGGCCGACACGCCCGGCCATGAGCAGTACACGCGCAACATGGTCACCGGCGCATCGACGGCCGATGTCGCGGTCATCCTCATCGACGCACGCAAAGGCGTGCTCACGCAGACGCGGCGGCACGGCTACATCGTCTCGCTGCTCGGCATCAAGCACGTCGTGCTCGCGATCAACAAGATGGACCTCGTCGACTTCTCCAAGGAGATCTTCGACGCGATCGTCGAGGAATATCGCGTCTTCGCCGAGCAGGTGGGGCTCAAGCACGTGGTGCCGATTCCGCTGTCGGCGCTCAAGGGCGACAACATGCTCGAGCGCAGCGCGCGCACGCCCTGGTACGACGGTCCGACGCTGATGCAATTCCTCGAAACCGTCGAGATCGAAGACGACGAGCAGGCCAAGCCGTTCCGCTTCCCGGTGCAGTGGGTGAACCGTCCGAATCAGGACTTCCGCGGTTTCGCCGGCACGATCGCCTCGGGCACCGTGCGCGTGGGCGATGCCGTGCGCGCATTGCCGTCCGGCAAGCAAAGCCGTGTCGCGCGCATCGTCACTGCCGATGGCGATCTCGAACAAGCAGTCGCAGGGCAATCGGTCACGCTGACGCTCACCGACGAGATCGACGTGAGCCGAGGCGACGTGCTGGCCACCGCGGATTCGCCGCCGCCCGTCGCCGATCAGTTCCAGGCCACGATCATCTGGATGCACGAAGAGCCGATGCTGCCCGGTCGTCCGTATCTCATCAAAATCGGCACGCGCATCGTGACCGGCAGCATCACGACGCCGAAGTACAAGATCAACGTGAACACGCTCGAGCATCTTGCGGCAAAGCAGCTCGAGCTCAACGAGATCGGCGTGTGCAACATCAGCCTCGACCGGCCGATTCCGTTCGATCCGTACACGGAAAACCGCGAGATGGGCGGCTTCATCTTGATCGACAAGCTGTCGAACGACACGGTCGGTGCAGGATTGCTCAGCTTCGCGCTGCGGCGCGCCGAGAACATTCATTGGCAGGCGCTCGACGTGAACAAGCACGCGCGCGCTGCGCTCAAAGGCCAGCGAGCCTGCGTCTTGTGGTTCACCGGTATTTCGGGCGCCGGCAAGTCGACGATCGCGAACTTGGTCGAAAAGCGCCTGCACGCGCTCGGCCGGCACACCTATGTCCTAGATGGCGACAATGTGCGCCACGGCCTGAACAAGGATCTCGGCTTCACCGATGCGGATCGCGTCGAGAACATCCGGCGCGTCGCCGAGGTGGCCAAGCTCATGGTCGATGCGGGCCTCATCGTGCTCGTCTCGTTCATCTCGCCGTTCCGCTCGGAGCGCCGCCTCGCGCGCGAGCTGTTGGAGCCGGGCGAGTTCTTCGAGGTGTTTGTCGACACGCCGCTCGAAGAAGCCGAGCGACGCGATCCGAAGGGCCTGTACAAGAAAGCGCGCCGCGGCGAGCTCAAGAACTTCACCGGCATCGATTCGCCGTACGAGATTCCCGAGCGGCCCGAGATTCACTTGCGCACCGCGCTCTCTTCGCCCGAGGAGGCGGCCGAGCAGATCTTGAACACGCTGCGCGACGCGGGAATGCTCTACGTGCAGGACGAGCTGTCGGGTTTGTGACCCGATTCATCTGCCGGACCGTCATTCCCGAGTGACCATATTGAGCGCCATGACGGATCTAGCATCGCTTCTTCCCGAGGTCGCATCGATCGCGCGCCGCGCGGGCACGGCGATCCTCGAGGTGTACGCGCAAGAATTCAGCGTCACGAAGAAGGCGGACAGCTCGCCGCTGACGCTCGCCGACATGCGCTCGCACGAGATCATCGTCAACGCGCTGCGCGCCTTGACGCCGCAACTGCCGATCCTGTCGGAAGAGGCGAGCGACATTCCCTTCGAGCAGCGCGCACAGTGGTCGCGTTACTGGCTCGTCGACCCGCTCGACGGCACCAAGGAATTCGTCTCGCGCAACGGCGAGTTCACGGTGAACATCGCGCTCGTGGAAGATCACATGCCGGTGCTCGGCGTCGTGTTCGTGCCGGTCGAGGTCACGTTGTACATGGGCTCGCGTGCGGGCGGCGCGTTCCGCCAATCCGGCGCCGAGCCGGCCGAGCGCATTCAAACGGCACAACCTGCCGCCACGCCGCTGCGCATCGTCGGCAGCCGCTCGCATCGTGACGGCCGGCTCGAAACCTACCTGCCGCGGCTCGAACCGTACGAGCTTGTCTTCGTGGGCAGCTCGCTCAAGTTCTGCCAGGTCGCAGAAGGCCGCGCCGATCTGTATCCGCGCTTCGGCCCGACGAATGAATGGGATACGGCCGCGGCCCAAGCCGTTGTCGAAGCGGCCGGCGGCGCGGTCGTCACGCTCGATGGACGTCCGCTCCGTTACAACACCAAAGCCGACTTGCTGAACCCCAATTTCTTGGTCTTCGGGGACACTTCACGCGATTGGACGGCGCTGTTTCGGGGCTAGCCGATTCCGCCGGCCCTCCGCATTTGTCTGACGCCCTGAGCCGCACACAGTGGGCTGCCGGGGCGTTTATCGCGAATATTCGATTTCCGACACCAAATCTGCGACGTCCCGCAGTTGCAGCCCGCTCTCGGCTGCTGTTAGATTTCGTCCATGCGTACGATCCAGCAACTGTTCGCCCTGCCCCTCCTCGGCAGCGAGCTGCTGCGTGCGCGCCTGCACCTGCGCCGCTAAGGCGCAGCACTCCTCTCCTCGCCGCAGTCGCGGCATCTCTCAAATCCGATTGGTTGTTCGCTCCGGCTCGAGCCCGGAACGGTTTTCAGGCTGATTTGTCAGCCGAGGTTCGTCAGCATGTTGAAGGTACCTGCGACCAAGTACCGCCCATTCGCTCCCGTGGATCTGCCCGATCGCACGTGGCCGAACAAAGTGATCAGCGCACCGCCTGTCTGGTGCAGCGTCGATCTGCGCGACGGCAATCAGGCGCTGATCGAGCCGATGAACGCCGAGCGCAAGCGCCGCATGTTCGAGCTGCTGGTGAGAATCGGCTTCAAGGAGATCGAAGTCGGGTTCCCGGCCGCTTCGCAAACCGATTTCGACTTCGTGCGCGAGCTCATCGAACGCAACCTCATTCCCGAGGACGTCACGATTCAGGTGCTCACGCAAGCGCGCGCCGAGCTCATCGCACGCACCTTCGAGGCGCTGCGCGGCGCACCGCGAGCCATCGTGCATCTATACAACTCGACTTCGACCGTACAGCGCCGTGTCGTCTTCGGTCTCGATCGGCCCGGCATCATCGACATCGCCGTGCGCGGCGCGACGCTCGTCGCCGAGCACGCGGCACGCCAGCCGGATACCGAATGGATATTCCAATACAGCCCCGAGAGCTTCACCGGCACCGAGCTCGATTTCGCCGTCGAGATCTGCGATGCGGTGAATGCCGTTTGGCAGCCCACGCCCGCTCGCAAAACCATCATCAATCTGCCGGCGACGGTCGAGATGGCGACGCCGAACGTCTACGCCGATCAGATCGAATGGTTCTCTCGCCACGTCGCGAACCGCGAGTCGATCGTGCTCTCCGTGCATCCGCACAACGATCGCGGCACCGCCGTCGCTGCTGCTGAGCTTGCCATGATGGCGGGCGCCGAGCGCGTCGAAGGCACGCTCTTCGGCAACGGCGAGCGCACGGGCAACGTCGACATCGTCACGCTCGCGCTCAATATGTACACGCAGGGCGTGCATCCGGGCCTCGACTTCTCGAACATCAACGAAGTCGCGCGCGTCGCCGAACATTGCAATCAGCTGCCGATTCATCCGCGACATCCGTACGTCGGCGATCTCGTGTTCACCGCGTTCTCGGGCTCGCATCAGGATGCGATCAAGAAGGGCTTTGCCGCACGCAAGGAAGGCGATCTCTGGGAGGTGCCGTATCTACCCATCGATCCGCGCGATGTCGGCCGCACCTACGAGTCGATCATTCGCGTGAACAGTCAGTCAGGCAAAGGCGGCATCGCCTACCTGCTCGAGCGCGACTACGGCTTGCACCTGCCGCGCCGGCTGCAGATCGAGTTCAGCCAAGTGGTTCAGGCGGTCACGGATGCGACGGGCAAGGAGCTTTCGTCCGAGGAGCTGTGGCGGTTGCTCGAGAAGGAATATCTGTCGAGCGATGGCCCGTATGTCTGGCTCAGCCATCAGCTCGTGCGCGATGCGCGGGGCCGCGAGCATCTGACCCTCAAAGGCCGCTACAACGGTCAGGGACTCGTGATCAAAGGCTCGGGCAACGGCCCGATCGATGCGCTCATCGATGCGATCGGCTTGCCGATCGACGTGCTCTCTTACGAAGAGCACTCGATGAACTCGGGCAGCAACGCGCGCGCAGTGGCGTTCATCGAGATCACGACGCCGGCCCGCGTGACGCTGTTCGGCATCGGGATCCACGAGAACATCGTGACCGCCTCGCTCGCGGCGGTGCTGAGCGCCGTCAACCGCGCCATGCGACGCGGTCTGATCACCGACTCGATGCCGGTCGCGAGCGCGCGCGCCTGAGGGTCAACCGAAGAGCGTCGCGTGGATGCGGCGCTCGGCTTCGAGCCAGTCGTCGAGCTCGTGTCCGGGCGAAAAGTTGCGTTCTTCCGCGAGGAAGTACGCCGCCTTCGCGATCATCTCCTTGATTTCCTCGGGCGTTGGCATGGCCGTCAGCGCGGGCGCGGTCGCTTCGGCGGCCTGCGTCTTGCGCGAGCGCGACTTCTTCGGCTTCGCGGCGGCTGCGGCTTGCGTCGACGCTACGGCTTTCGCCGTTTTGCTGCGTGTCCGCTTCATCGGCGAATTCGGTGTCACATCCACTCTACGCCCTCCTCGATTGCAATCGTTCCGTGGTCAACAAGCACGGTGCGTGCCAAGCGCCGGCAAACGGCGAGCGCGCTGCGACAACGTGCGCTGCGCCCGCGTTCGAAGCGATTGTACGAACCGGCGAGTCGAGTTGAATGTGGGAAATTGAGTACGGGACCGGGAGCGATCCGTAGGAATCGAGTGACGAAGCGTGTCGCTGCGTCACTCTCACTGCTACCCCGCAGTGCACGCCCGTCCGGGCGCGCACGAATCGGGTGCAACGCAGGCTGTCACTCGTGATGATGACCGCCGGGGCCGTGCACGTGGCCGTGCGCGAGCTCTTCCTCCGTCGCGGGACGCACGCCTTCGATCGTCACCTCGAAGTTCAGGTTCTGACCGGCAAGCGGATGGTTGCCGTCGATGGTCAACATGTCGCCCGCGACCTGCGTGACGGTCACGGCGCGCACGCCCTCGGGCGACTGCGCGTGCAGCTGCATGCCGACGTAGACGTTGTCGATGCCGCGAAGCGCGCGGCGCGGGATACGCTGCACGAGCGACTCATCGTATTCGCCGTACCCTTCGGCCGGGCTCAACTTGACGCTGATTGAATCGCCCACGCTCTTGCCTTCGAGCGCCCGCTCGAGGCCCGGAATAAGATTGCCGTTGCCATGCAAGTAAGCGAGCGGCTCGCCGCCGGCAGAGCTGTCGATCGTCTTACCCGCATCGTCGGTGAGCGTGTAATGAATGAGAACAACGGTATCTTGCGCTACTTGCATGGGATCACCTTACGGATGCGGTGGGAGATACCCGCCAGTGTGCCCGATTCCGCTGCCTCATAACAGCGGCGCGTGTTCCTTTACCTGCGAAGCGCCTTCAGGTTTTTGCCACAGGCTGTCCGAAATGCTCCCTGGCAGGGCGCCGCATCCCCGCCTTCACCGCTTGTCTGGTAGCGAATACCTCGCCTAGTGCGCCGATCCAACGGGGAATATTCCGGCAAGCCATGGCCTTTGTGTAATGTATTGCCGTGCCGAGCACGAACGCACGCACGTGCGTGCCCATACCAACAATGTCCTCGGCGCGCATCCATGAGCGAGCGGAGAATCATCTGGGGCAATCCGTGCCTGCAGTGTGGCGCTTGCTGCGCCACCTATCGAGTGTCGTTTTACTGGGCGGAAGCCGAGCAGCGTGGGCTGCCGGATTCGCTCATCGAACAAGTCAGTCCTTGGCACGCCTGCATGGCGGGTACCGGACAACCCGAGCCGCGCTGTCGCGCCCTCACCGGCAGTATCGGCTCGTCCGTCTCCTGCCTTGTCTATGCACAGCGCCCAGAACCTTGCCGCGAGCTGCAACCCGGCGAAGACAAGTGCATTCGAGCGCGTTTCAAACACGGCTTGGGGCCGTTGGACGACGAAACGCCGCGGGCCGCGTGAGCGCGGCTCTTCTTGATTAATCGATTACGTGCGCGCGCCGGAAATCGTGCGCGCCCTTCCGCTGGCATAACCCGCAACCCCCTGCAGTAAGCCGCAGACGGTCCAGCAGCCGAGCGGCAGCGCCCAGCCGCCTGAAATATCGTGCGCCAGACCAAAGAGCACCGGACCGAACGCCGCAAGCAGATAACCCATCGATTGCGACATGAGCGACAGCGACGCGGCTTGGTGGTGATCGGTCGAGCGTAAACCGATGAATGCCAGCGCCAGCGGAAACGAGACGCCGGATCCAATACCCGTGAGCCCAAGCCAAGCGATCGTCCATTGCGGATACACGAGCAGCCCGAAGACACCCGCGGTGATCGCAAGGGCCGCACACACAGCCAACACGCTTTGATCGCGTCGCAGCGATAACAAACGCGGCAACGCCGCTCCGGCCACCATGGAAATAATCTGAAAGACCGTGATCAGCACGCCGGCCGCTGCCGCGTCGTAACCGGCATCCTGCATCACCGTCGGCAACCACGCGATCGCCACATAAAAAGTAAGTGATTGCAGGCCCATGTACGCAGTGACCTGCCATGCAAGCGGCGAGCACCAGACGGATCGCGTTGTCGACGTTGCGACCGGTACGGCAGGCGCTTGCGACTGAAGCGACACACGCACCCAGAGCACCGCCGCGATCGCCGCCGGCACTGCCCAGACCGCAAGGGAGCTGCGCCATCCGCCTGGCAGCAGTCTTTCGAGCGGCACCGCCAAGCCCGATGCGACCGCGGCGCTCAACGCCAAGATCAGCGCATAAACCGTCGTGAGCGAACCGACCTGCTCGGCATAGTCGCGTTTGATCAAGCTGGGCGCGAGAACATTGCCGATCGCAATGCCCGCGCCGAGCACGAGCGTTCCCGCATACAGCGCGACGATGGATCCGCTCGAGCGCAGGACGATGCCTGCAAAGAGCAGCACCATCGCGACGGCGAGCGTTCGTTCGAGTCCGAAACGACGGCCGAAATGCGCGAGCGGCGCGAACGCCGCGAATGCGAGCAACGGCAGACTGCTCAAGGCGCCGAGCGCCGCGCTGGATAAGCCGGTTGCATCGTGAATGCTGCCGATGAGCGGGCCCACGACCGTGAGCGCCGGCCGCAGATTGAAGGCCAACAGCAAGAAGGACAGCAGCAGGAAATGTTTCGCTCGCATAGAGGTCGATAGCCTAACGATGTCTGCGTGCGACCGGCTCAGTCTTCTGCGAGCCGCGATATCGCACGCCGCGAAGGCGCGCAGCGTCGCAGCCTTGCAAACGCATGACGACCGCAGCCGACCGATTCGCCACCTCCTCCCACAGGTCACGACTCTTCAGCACAACCTGCGGCAATCGGGGACGCACGGCGCCGGAAAGCACCAACACTAGCCCGTGAACACTTCCCGCTTGGACGTGAACAATTGATACAATAGGATCGACCGCACTAAGATTGCTCAGGAGCGGTCATGAGCGCGCAATTGGCGCAAACCGCTGGTCGACCGGCGGTTGCGGTGCAGCCCGCACAGATGACATTCCGCTGTGTCGACGGCGTCACGTTGGTCGGGCATCGCTGGTCGCCTCCGAGGGCATCGGCCGTCGTGATCGTCAATTCGGCGACCGGCGTGCTCGCGCGCTATTACCACCGCTATGCGAGCTTCCTCGCCGAGCACGACTTGGAAGCGATCACCTATGACTACCGCGGCATCGGCGAGTCGCGCCCCGGCAATCTTCGAGGTCTCGACTTTCGCTGGAGCGACTGGGGCACGAAGGACTTCGCGGCGGTACTTGTGAGCGCGGAGCGGATCGCAGCCGGACGACCGACGCTGGTCGTCGGCCACAGCATCGGCGGCTTCCTGCCAGGGTTCGCGCCTGGATTCGAACGCTGCGCGGCATTTCTCAGCGTCGGCGGGCAGTTTGCCTATTACCGCGATTACGCGCGCGGCAGCCGCGCCAAGAACCTGCTCAAGTGGCACGTCGCGATGCCCGTGCTCACGGCGCTGCTCGGCTACTTTCCGGGACGCCGGCTCGGCTGGCTCGAGGATCTTCCCGCCGGCGTTGCATTCGAGTGGGCGTTTCGCCGCGCCCGTATCGAACAGAGCTTTCCCAAAGAACGGCGAGCGGAAATCGTGGCGCGCTTCGCCGCATTTCGCGGTCCGCTGCTTGACGTCGCTGCGACCGACGATCCGTTTGCGACACCGGAAGCGATCGCACGCGCGCTGGCGTACTACGCGAACGCCGATAGACACGTGATGCTGCTGGCGCCGAGCGATCTCGGCGTGACCCGCATCGGCCATTTCGACTTGTTTCACTCGAAACATCGCGACGGGTTCTGGCGGACGACGCTCGATTGGCTCACCGCACGCATTCGCGACCACCTGCCGCACGGAGAACGGTCGTATGGCTACGGACGCTGACAGCCCTTTGGCCATCGTCAAGGGTTATCGCCCTGGCTCGCTCGGCCGCTGCACCGAGATGCACGCGCTCTACTACTCGCGGCACGCCGGCTTCGGCTCGTTCTTCGAAGGCCAAGTCGCCTCCGGCATGGCCGAATTCCTCCAAAGAGCCCATCGACATTACAACGGCATTTGGTCGCTCATGCATGGCGAGCGTATCGTCGGCACCATCGCGATCGACGGCGAAGATCTCAAACGAGACGCCGCGCATCTGCGTTGGTTCATCGTCGACGAGGCGTATCGCGGTCAAGGCGCCGGCAAGCGCTTGCTGACGGACGCACTGGCGTTCTGCGATCGCATCGGGTTTCCGGAAGTCGAGCTCTGGACGTTTCGCGGACTCGACGCAGCTCGCCATCTTTACGAGCAAGCGGGATTCGAGCTCGCCGAGGAATGTCTCGGCAGCCGCTGGGGCGTGAGCCTGCTTGAGCAACGGTTCCTTCGCCGTTCGAACGGGCTGCAGCTCAGCGAATCGGATGGATTCGTGTCGCCGGAAGGACTGATATAGGAACGACCGTGGATACGACGATGCAAGCCCCGCTCATCGCCAGCGACGCACCGCCGCGCGTGACTCGTTCGAATTACCCCGAGCCGTTCGCGAGCCGCTTTGACGGACGCACCAAGCGCCCGCTCGGCGAGCTCTTCGGCCTGAAGAACTTCGGCATCAACCTCACGACGCTCGCGCCCGGCGCCATCTCGGCACTTCAGCATCAACACAGCAAACAAGATGAATTCGTCTACGTGCTTGAAGGCGAGCTCGTGCTCGTGAGCGGCAGCGACGAATGGACATTGAGCACAGGCTGGTGTGTCGGCTTTCCCGCAGGAGGCCGCAGTCATCATCTCGAGAATCGCTCGAGCCAGCCGGCCACGTATCTCGAAATCGGCGATCGCACTCCCGGCGATCATGTCACCTACCCCTTCGATGATCTCGTCGCCGTTCTGGAGGGGCGCACGTGGCAATTCCGGCACAAGAACGGCGAGCGGTACTAGCCATGAAACTCGTTGGCGCGCTTTCCTCTCCTTATACGCGGCGTGTCGCGATCGCCATGACCGAGCTCGGGCTGCCCTTCGAGCACGAGGCCCTGTCCGTATTCGCCGAGCTGTCGAAGTTCAAGGCGTACAACCCCATCGTGCGCGCGCCGAGCTTGCTCCTCGACGACGGCACGTTGTTGTTGGAATCGAATGTCATCATCGACTACCTGGAGCGCATCGCGGAGGGGCGGAGTCTTTGGCCGAAGGACGAACCCGCACGTCGTCAATGTGCGGCACTCGTCGGCCTGGCCCAAACGGCTTGCGACAAGACGGTCCAGCTCATTTACGAGCGTGAGCTACGCCCTGCGGAGAATCATTTCGCGCCGTGGATCGAGCGCATCAGAGCGCAACTCACCACCGCATGCGAGCTGCTCGAACAGCAGGTTGAACCTACAGCGCTGTGGCTGACGCAAGACCGGCCCACGCTGGCGGGCGTCACGCTCGGCGTAGTAGCCACCTTCATGCAGCGCCGCGCGGGTGATGTCTTTGCGCAAGATCGATTCCCAACGCTCTATGCCTTCCGCGATGAAGCAGAGGCGTTGCCCGCCTTTCGCCAGTGGGCGCACCCCCCGGCGCATGCCACCTTTGGAAAGATTGCGCTATGGCCGTAATGACGACCGGTTTCATCGGCACCGGCCTCATGGGACAACCCATGGCCGTTCACCTCGCGCGTTCGGAATGGCCGTTGAAGGTGTGGAATCGCACACCGGAGAAGCTCGAGCCCGTGATCGCCGCCGGCGCGCTGCCGGTGCGCAACGTAGAGGAAATCTTCGCCACGTGCGATGCGATCATTCTGATGCTCGCGTCGTCGACGGCATTGGATGCGGCGCTCGACCGTCACGGCGCGCACTTTCGCGAACGCGTCTGCGGCAAAGTCATCATCAATACCGCCACCGTGCACCCGGATTACTCCGCAGCGCTTGCAGCGGACATTCGCGCGGCGGGTGGACGCTTCGTGGAGGCGCCGGTTTCCGGCTCACGCCAGCAGGCGCAGGAACGCCAGCTCGTCGCGATGTTGGCGGGCGATCCTGAGGACGTCGCCATTGCACGCGTGTTGTTGAGCTACATGTGCAAGGAGTGTTTCGACTGCGGGCTCATACCAGGCGCGCTCAAGATGAAGCTCGCGGTGAACCTGTTCATGATCGTGATGGTCACCGGTCTCGTCGAAGCCTTCCATTTCGCGGAGCGCGCAGGCATCGATGCGTCCTTGTTCTGCCAGGTGCTTGCGGCGAGCCCGATGGCGAGCCACGTTTCACGCGTGAAAGCACAGAAACTCGCTACGAAAGACTGGGCCCCGCAAGCAGCGCTCGCGGATGTGCTCAAGAACATCGAGCTCGTGGGCGACGTAACGGCCGACGCGCAGGCGCCCGCGCCGCTGCTACGAACCTGCCGAGAGCTTTACACCGCCGCGACGAGGTTGAACCTGGGCGCGCTCGATATGGTGGCCGTCGGCGAGGCGCTGGAGTCGTCGCAGCACACGACGCAGGCTGCAGGCTCTAGACTGTAGACTGTCGCAAGAGAAGAGCGCGCTACGCGCACTCCTACTACCCGCAAGTCGCGAGCCGCGAATCACGCGTGCGCAAGCGCGCGCGCATGCATGATACAGTTTGAGAAATTGTATTACGCTTGACCGTGGCCAAAGCTCAGAAACCCAAGATTCAGATCGCCGATGCGCCCGGCGCGCTGCACGAGCGCCTTGCGGATGCCGTCGAGCGATGGATCCGGGCAGAGCAATTCCGGCCGGGCGAGCGCCTGCCGACACATCGCGAGATCGCCCGGCAAGCCGGCGTATCGATCGGCACGGTCACGAAAGCGCTCGAGCTGCTGAGCAATCGCGGCATCCTGCGCGGAGAAATCGGCCGCGGCACCTTCGTCAACGACACTCGCCCGGTTGCGAGCTCGAGCGGCATCATCGACTTGGCCATCAACGGTCCGCCGCACGTGCTCTCGGAAGACACGCTGCGCGCCGCGGCCGAACGAGCCGTGCGCAACGCGCTCTCTCTTCCGCACGGCGGTTACGCAAGCCAACGCGGCACGGCACAGCAACGTCGCGTGTTCGCCGACTGGCTGCGGCGCACGCGTATCGATCTACCGGTCGACGATTTGATCCTGACCGTCGGCGTGCAGCACGGCGTACACCTCGCCTTTCAGGATCTTCGGACCGTCTCTAACGTCGTCGCGACCGAGAGCTCGACCTTCCCGGGTGCGATCGCCACCGCGCGATCGCTAGGCATGCAGATGGTGCCCGTGCGGCACGACGATGAAGGAATGCTTCCACGCGATCTCGATCGCGTGTTACGCGAGACGAACGCGAAGATCGTCTACCTCACGCCGGTCGGTCACAACCCGCTTGGCTTCGAGATCGGTAAGGAACGCCGGCGCGACCTGCTGGCAGTCATCGGGAAGCACGACGCCTGGATCGTCGAGGACGACATCTACTTCGTGTACTCGGCGAAGAACGCACCGACGTTCAAGGAGCTTGCGCCCGAACGGACCTACTACCTCAACGGCATCTCGAAATGTTTGACGCCGCTCATTCGCGTCGGCGTCATTGCCCCGCCTCAGTCACGGCGCGCGGAGATTGCCAGCGCGTTGCGTGCCCAAGTCTGGGGTCCTGCGCCGTACGGCGTCGAGATGGCCTGCGCCCTGCTCGAGCTCGGTGCGGATGCGAGCGCGGCGACGACGCTGCGTTCGGAAGCAAGGGCGCGCATTCAGTTGGCCAAACACGCGCTCGGACTCAGATCCCTTCCGATGCCGGACGGCGCACCGCACCTGTGGCTGCCCATGAAACCCGCGCATGCGGAGAAATTGGCGAGGCTCGCCGCCGAACGCGGCGTGCGCTTGACGCCGCCCGATGCCTCTTTCGTCGGCGGCGACTTCGGTGGCGGCGTCCGGCTTTCCATCATGGCGCCGCTCACACGCGACGAGCTCGATAGAGCGCTGCGTACCGTTGCAGCGCTGCTGAACGAGCCTGAGGAAATGGTCGTGTGAGCGTCCCGGGCCGCGCGCTTGTCGTTGCCTACGGACCGATTACGCGCGAGCGCATCATCATTGCGCGCAAATGGGCCCGGTACTACGGCGGCTTGAACGCCTATCGAGATACCTCGATGTACTTCTTCAGCGCGTCGAAATTCCGTCTGCCCAAAGCAGAAGCCAGATGCCGTGATGCGGCGTTTCAAGAGCAGTTCGCCTTTCGAAGCGAACACCACGAGCTGAGCGAGATTCGCGAGCTTGATCTGCGAAAGGAACTGGACGCCTAGCAGAAGCCTGAATGACTTGACGATAGCGATGCAACGCCCGTTTCTACGTGCGTCCGAAGAATGGAGACATCAGATGCACAGAAGGGATCAGATTGGCCCTATCCGGGCAGAGCTTGCTAAAGAATCGTTTCGGAATCGAGGTGGCCGCAAGAAGACATGCACCATCTGCCGCTTCACATTTATCGCAACGGACAACGTGGGGATGATTCTTAAACAACACGGCGCCGAACCCACGAAGGACCGGCGCCGTGACATCCACGCCCGTGATCGACCGATGCGTCAGAACCTGACGTTGAAACCGAGCGAGGCGGAGTGATTGGCTTGATCGCCCGAGAACAGGCCGTCGTAACGCGCGCGAATCGTGGTGACGTTGGACACGCTCCACGCGATACCGGCGCCGACGCGGACGCGATCCGCATCGAAGTCCGGGCCGCGGATCTCGAACGTGCCGCCGGTGAACTGATTTTGGACGTCCGGCATGATGTCGGCCAGCGCGTGCTCCCATACGACACGGCCTTCGAGCGTCACGTGGCGCTGCTCGGTCGACACGGAATGCGTCAATGCGAGACCGAGTCCCGGATCGACGCGCGTCCACTCATCCGAACGCGTGCGCAGGCTGAACGCTCCGGCGCCCTTTTCCTCGAACGAGCCATGCGTCGACCAGCTCGCGTCGAGCGTGACGAGCGGTGCGAGCTTGGTGGCAGGCGACAGCTCGAACGCATAAGCCGCTTCCGCCGAGAGGCCCACCGAATGTGTCCAGTACTCGGCTCGCGCGGTCTCGTTCACGGTACCGAAGATGATGCCGCGCTCGGTCGACGTGCGGTTGGCGCCATAGGACAGCGACGCCGCGAGCGCCACCGGCCCGTCGACGCGCGCTGCGTACGCGCCAAGATAGAAGCCATCGCCCTCCAGCTCCGAGCGGCGATCGTCGATGTCGCCGCGGCTGCGGATGTACCCGAAACCGACGCCGCCGATCGCGCGCCCCGAAGCCACGTCGAACGCGCTCTCGTAGCCGCCCGCGATACCCGCGTTCCACCAATCGACGCGTGCAGCGTTGCCGTCTGCATCGAGTCGGCCGTACGCGCCGAGCGGCGCTGCCCATGCGCCGCGTGCGCCGGCGCTCGCTTGCGTGCCGGACGCAGTGGCCGCCACATCGGCGCCGACGTTGCCCGCGCCGATGCCTGCCACGCTCTGATAGCGCAGCGTGCGATTGAACAGCGCCAAGGTCTGATCGACGACATGCTGATTGGAGGCGTACACCTCGCCTGACATCGCATCGAATGCTGCATCCACTTCAGCTTCGCTGACCAGCAGCACCGCGTCGTAGGCAGCATGACCGGCGCCGAGCGCCTGCACCGCATTCGCGGTGGAGCACTGATTGAATGTTGCGTGCGGCAGACAGAAGCGCGCCACGCGCTCGCTCGTCAGGTAATAGTTCTGTCCGTCGGTGTGACCGATGAAATTGAGCAGCGCGAAATCATCGGTGATCGTCGGATCGGCATCGACCGTCAATGCATCCTGCGCGCTCGTGCGGATCACGGTGTAGACCGTGCCCGGCGTGTAGCTGCTGCCGTTGTCGGTGCCGTTCTCCGGCCTCACATGAATCGTGACGCCGCTTTCGATCGTGCCGGTATCGGCCACGATGAGATCGTTGTTGACGCCGGCGACATTGCCGCCGTCGTCGAGCTCGACGACATACGTCGAGCCGCTCGCGAGCGTCAGATGACCTGCGACCGCAGTCGCGGCGGTCGCATATCCCACGGCAGGCGCGCCGGAGGTCGATCCACCGCGCGGAAGTCCCATGTACGGCGGCGTAATTTCTGGCGCAGTCACGACGAGCGTGCCGATCGACGCGCCGGGCTCGATCCTGCCGCCGACATACAAGCTTCCGATCTCGCCGCTACCGGAGAGCGTCGTGCCCGACGAGGTTACGACGAAGCCTGCTACTTTGCCGTCGAGACGCAGTCCGCCCTCGGCCAGCGCCAGTTCGCCCGTGAAGTCCGAGCCATCGCCGGTGTAGCGCAATACCCCGGCGCCGCGCTTCGTGAGCGCACCCGCACCAAAGAGCGTCCCTGAAAGCGTGACGTTGCCGCCTTCGAGTCGCAGCGTACCGCCGTTCGTGTCCACGGCGATGCTGCGCGCGCTCGTCATCGCCGAAGCGAACGCAAGCGTGCCGCCGTCCAGCACGATGCCGCCGGCTGCCGCACCGAGCGCTGCATCCGATGCAACCCGCAGCGTGCCGGCGTTGATGCTCGTGCCGCCGCTATAGCTATTGTTGCCCGTCAGCACCAACGTGCCCAAATCGCGCTTGGTCAGGCGGCCGGTGCCGGTGAGCGACGCATCGATCGTGGCGAGCATGCTTTCACCTGCAGCCGTACCGTCGCCGACACGAACCGTCGTGGCCGCATCGAGGCGAATTGCATCGCCCTCGATCGAATAGCCGTCGACCGCGAACTGCATACCTCCATGCAGCGCAATCGGACCGTCACTGTCGTCGACCGTCACGACGCCCGGCTCACCGGCGAAGATCAACATCGTCGTCGAATCGAACACACCGTTCGCGCCGCCGTCGGCCGTCGTCCAGTTGGTTGCGGTGGCTGTCCACGTTCCGGTGCCGCCGTCCACCGCACCGTTCGCCGTCGTGTTCGAGCCATCCCACATGAAGCCCAACGTCGGCGTCTCCGGCTCCGGCGACACAGCCGACGGGCCGACCAGCAAGTTGACCTGGTTGAGCACGGAAGTCTGCACGGTGAGATTGGACGCATCGTAGCCCGCAGGCACCGACCCGATGTCCAACCCGTTGTCTGTCAGCGTGCCGCCGTAGTCGATGAGCCGATAGAGGCCCTCGCCGAAGCCGCCGACGTCGATGATGTTGAGCGTGCCGTCGAGCGTGAGATTGCCTGCCACTTCGATGAGGTCGCTGTCCACGCCGGCGGTTCCGGTGGGGCTACCGAGCTCGAACTCGAGCACGGAGGAAGCATTGAGGAGCAGATCGCCGCCGATGGTCATGATGCCTGGCGAATGACCGGGCGCGATCGTGCCGCCCGTCGCAATAACCGTGCCGCCGATTTCGCCGCCGGACAGGCGACCGCCTTCGACTTGGATATTCCCGCCGAGCCGCTGTTGAATGCTCAGCTCGCCGCCCAACAGGAACGTCGTGCCAGTGAATCCGCTGTTTGCGCCCGACAGGATCGTGTTGCCGGCAACGTGGCGAATCGTGCCCCTGCCGGAAATGTCTGCCGCGAACTGGAGCGTCGGTGCAGCGTGGTTGATGACGAACGTTCCATCACCGGCGCCGAACGTAATCGAGGCAGCGCCGAGCGTTCCGAGCCCGGCCGGCTCGCCTTCGGCCGCACCGAGGTTCAACACGCCCACCGAGCCGGAATCGCGCGCGATGGTCACCGGTCCCGTGCCGCCGGAGGCGACACCGTTCGTGCCGACGCGCACGACACCCTGATCCGTGATGGTCAATGTGCCGCGTCCTTCACGGCCCACGATCAAGGCTTGGTCGACGATCCACATGCTTTCCTCGCCCTTGACGGTGGCGGTACCGACGGCGGGATCGCTCGCGATGATCGGCTGAACGCCGACGAGGGCGCGTCTACTCTGTACGACGCCGCCGTCTTCGATGATTAGATCGCCCCAGTTGCCGACATCGAGATAGTCGGTGACGACCCAATACGAGTCGCTGCCGGTCACGACCGCTTGTCCGGCACCCTCGTTCAGCAGAGTAGTGCCGATTGAACCTCGTGCGCTCTCGACTCGGCCGCCGTCGGCGATGCGCAGCTCAGCGGGAATGCTGTAAGCGACGTGCAGCGTATCATCGAAGCTCAGCAACGATCCGCTGCCGGAAATCTCCAGGCGCCCGATCCCCGTACCCGCGCTGCCGACTCTGACCGACTTGGTCAGCGTCGAGGGCGCCATGGTGACGATGCCGCCATCGACGATCTGCAACGTGCCCTTGCCGCCGATGCTGAGCACGTCTTGCAGCGTCCAGGTCGCACCTTCGGAGATCGTCACGGCTCCCGTGCCGAATTCGCCGATGGATCCGCGAGTGCTGATGAGCTCGGCGCCCTGCGTGATGGTGGCGGTGCCCTGGGCATTCTGGGTGTATGCGACGCGGAACTCTGTGTCCATCTCGAGTTGAGAGCCCGCGCCGCTCACCAGCAAGGAACCGACCCCTGTGTGGCCGACGGAAACGGTTCCCGTGGTACGCACGACGCCGCCATCTTCTATCGTGAGACGGCCCTCGCCGCCCGTTGCCCCTGTGCCGCCGACGCTGATATCGCTCGCATCCCAACGCGAGCCGGCACCCGTGACAGTGACGATGCCCAGAGACCCGTTGTCGTAACCCAAATTCCCCGAGTACGACGTGACGTAACCGCCGTCGGAAATCGTCATCGTTCCGGTACCGCGGTAACCGACGAAGATGCCCGGCCGTTGAGTGACGCTACCCGTGCCCGACAAAGTCACAGCAGAGCCCGCACCCTTGACCTCGAGCGTGCCCTCCGAGTCAGCGTTCTGCCCGATCGTGACGGTGCCCGTGTTGAAAGGCGGATTAACCTCGCCGCCGTTCTGGACGACGATCGTGCATTCGCCGTCTTGACCGATGACCAGAGCGTTCGACAGGTTCCACGGACTGGCTTGAGTGCCGCCGCCGCTGCCGTCCACGACGATGGTATTGCCGGCATCGCAAACCTCGGCGGCCGCAGGCATCGCGAGGGCGAGCGAAACGACGGTCGTCCCGGTGAACAAGGCTGGCCTTCGCCATGAACATGACGCCGCATCGACGTCAGACATCCGTGCAGCATTGCGAACGATGCGGGCGATCGCCGCGGACAGCAGGCGGCTCGAACGAATCTTGGACATTAGGTCTCCCTCGGTCCGAACTGATCACGCTTCGGTGAAGCGACCTAGTATCGGTACGGGTCGAGGGAGACTCTTGGACTGAGCGCCGGGACTAGGAGGAACTGACGTGCTCGCCGCAGGCGGCCGAGTGACGCATCTCGCTCGGCGTCACGCCGAAGCGACGACGGAAGGTGCGATTGAAATAGGAGAGATCGCTGAAACCGCTTTCGAATGCGATCCCGCTGATGCCTCTGTGAGCGCGTGTCGCAGAGCAGAGGAGCCGGCGCGCATGATCCAGCCGTGCGTTGAGCACGAACTCGGTAAAGCTCGTCCCCGCGCTCGCGAACAAGTCGCGGACATAACGTGGCGAAATGCCATGGCGTCGCGCCAACCATTCGAGCGACAGCTCCGGCCGGGCGAGATTGGCTTCGATGTCGGACTTGAGGGCCGACCACCGCACTTGCCGCAAGGTGCCGCGGCTCGCGTGTTCTTCAGCATCGCGGCTCGCCCCGGCGGCCACCGCCACGAGATCGACGATGTGTCTAGCGCAGGATGTCGTCGTCGCGGGACGCAGCGCCTCGAACTCATCAGCGACCAGCGTCCGTGCGTAATGCGTCAGCAGCGACAACTCAGGACAAGGCGGCAGCTTGTCCATCGCGAGCACCCGCGCAGGATTGCGCAACAAGAGCTGCAGGCGCGCACGTGGAATCGCGATATCTAGGAACGTGGAAGTCGTCCCGAAGCGATGCTCCGTTGAAATACCGCTGGTGCCGAGATAGGCATCTCCCGCCGTGAGCAACGTCGGAGCACCGCCGTTGCGCGAGCGAACGATCGCGCCGCTCATGACGATGCAGAGAACGAGATCGTCCATACCGTCGACCAGATGTCTATCGGTCCTCCGCGACACGCACGGCGAGCAGCTCGCGCTCACCACGGTCACCTCGTCGAGCTTGCGCACGGCGGCATCGACGACGAGCGGCGCATCGTTCACGGGCTCGATATCGACCTGCTCCACGACGGAATAGACATCGCGAAAGAAGGCGATTCGTTCTCCTTCAGGGATGTCGGACGAGGAAAACCGCTGCAGGCTCATATTCTTTTCTCGACACCCCGCTGCTGCATGCATCCGCCCTATGCGGTATTTTCGGCGCGCGACGGGCTTCGAATGGAGCCCATTATCGCCGGCTCGCGCACGCGGCGCACGAGAAATGTGCCACAGAGCATGAGCGGAACGGCTACCAGCAGGCCCATTTTTTGGTGGGCGCTGACGGCCGTGAGCGCTCCCACGACCACCGGCCCCACGAATCCGGCCACCTGACTTGCCAGCGTATAGACACCGAAGAGCTCCGTCAGGCGTTCGGGCGGCGCGATTCGCGCAAAAAGAGTGCGGCTCGATGCCATGACCGCCCCAGCCGCCCCGGCGAATCCGGCCACGGCCGCCAGATAGACCCATTCAGCCGCCGTGCCGAACATTTGCGCATCCTCCGAACGCGGGAGCGTCACGAAGAGCAGCACTCGATCTTGTTCGCACGCCAGCATGACGAGGAAGGTCAGCGCGCCCACGAGCAGCGCCGCGATCAGCGTGGAGCGAGCGCCGCATCGTCGGTCTATCAGCCCACCCACGGCGCCGCCGAGGACGACGAAGGGCGTCGCCCAAAGCCCGTAAAGAATGAGCTCGCGCGTTCCCCAACCGAACGTTGTGGCGGCAATAATGCCGCCGAACAGATAGACAATGTTGACGCCGCTATGAAACACGAGCCGCGCGGCGAGAAACGTCGACACGTCGCCTAGCTTGCGCGCCTCGATCAAGGTCGTGCGCACGCGCCCCATCCCTTCGCCGATCGCACGGTTCCAGCGCAGCTCACGCGACGCGCGATCGGGAACCAACAGCAATAACGGCAGCATGAACACGACGAGCCACAGGCCTGCGACCGGCCCCACGATCCGCTCGATCGTGACCTCTCCTGTTACGTCCGGCGCGACTGAGCGCTCGATGGCGAACCAGATGAGCACGAGCGAGAGCATGCCTGCGAGCTGACCGAGCGCGATGCCGAAGCCGGACAGCACGCCGATGCGCCGCTCTGATGCAATCGAGGGAAGCATCGCGTTGGCGAAGACGAAGAGCAGTTCAATGCTCACTGTCGCCAAGATCACGGCAATTAGGATGACGAGCGGTGTGATGCCCGGCTCGGCCCACCACAGCGCCATGCATCCGCATCCCGCCGTGATGGTGCAACCGAGAAGCCAGGGCTTACGCCGTCCGCCCGCATCGGCGATCGCACCCAATAGCGGCCCGAGCATCACGAGCGCGAATCCGGCGATCGAGTGCGTATAGCTCCACAGCGCCTGGCCGCGCACAGGATCGGCGACGACATGGCCGACGAAATACGGACCGAACAGAAAGACGACGATGAGCGAGTAGTACGGCTGACACGCCCACTCGTGAATCGTCCATGCAGCCTGCGCCAGCGACGAGCTCGGCTCCGCCGGTATGCCGTTTCGTTTCTTTATACGCGCCTCCTCCCCAATGCAGGCCGCGCTGAATTCACTCTATTATCGGCTGTCGCGTTCGCCACGGATGAGCAATCCGGTCGCGAACGACTCCCTTGTCTACGGACTATAGGCCCATGGGCGAGAGTGGTTTCAAGCAGCCCCTAGCCCCGTAAAGCGCGCACCTCTCTCGCTACCACCTACAGTCTACCGCCTACAGCCTCGCTAGAGCGCTTGACGCTAAGAAATTCCCAGTGGGAAAGCAGCCGGCAGGCTCGCACCCACTGGCGTCGTGAGTTGAATCGTCATTCAGCGGTGCCTAACCGGCTCCCGCAAAGATCGGATCCCGTCTGAATCGCACTCCGGTGTCGTACGCAAGCGCAGCTGGCACGACCAGCTCGATCGTCGTACCCGCGCCGACACGACTCACGATGTTGAGTCGCGCGCGAATGTGCTGCGCACGCTCACGCATCCCTTGCAGCCCCCAGGTTCGTGCGTACCCAGCCAATGCATCACCGCAGCGACTCATCAGCATCAGCGCGAGCGACGAGACCAATGCTGCATGGCAGACAAACGCACGCTTTTGGTGCGACGGGCGCGCGAGCAGCGTGAACCGGGACACCAGGAAGGATCGGGCACTCATCGGAACGCTCGCGCGCCTGGAGAAGCCGGATGCGCTGACTATATACGAACGCATGGAACGTGCGCCGCGTTGCAAAATCCGTTCGCTCAGAACCCAGCCAACACCACCTTGCCCTGCGCCTTGCCGCTCTCGATCAGCGCATGCGCACGACGCAGATTCTCGGCGTTGATGAGGCCGAGGCGATGATTGACCGTGCTGCGGATACGACCCGCATCTACCAAGTCGGCGACTTCGCCGAGCAATCGTCCCTGCTCGCTCATATCGGGCGTTTCGAACAAGGAGCGAGTGAACATCAGCTCCCAATGGAACGAGAGGGACTTCAACTTCAGCTGCATGACGTCGAGCGGATCGTCGTCGATCACGGCGAGCGCGCCCTGCGGTTTGAGGCTCTTGACGATCTCGTCGAAGTGCCGTCCGGTCTGCGTGAGCGACGCGACGAAGTCGACCTCGCCGATGCCCGCGGCTTGCAGTGCAGCAGAAAGCGGCTGGCGATGGTCGATTACCGCGTGGGCGCCGAGATCGAGGCACCACTGACGTGTCTCGGGCCGCGAGGCCGTCGCGATGATCTCGAGCCGCGTGAGCTGGCGGGCGAGCTGAATCAACATGGAGCCGACGCCGCCCGCACCGCCGACGATCAACAAGCGCTGCCCCGCGCCTCCGTTCTTCGGGATGCGCAGGCGATCGAAGAGCAATTCATACGCGGTGATGGAGGTCAGCGGCAGTGCCGCAGCCGCTGCATCGTCGAGCGATTGCGGGGCGTGCGCCACGAGGCGCTCATCCACGACGTGCAGCTCGCTATTGGTGCCGGGTTGATTGATCGCACCTGCGTAATAGACGCGATCGCCGACTTTGAACAGCGAGACATCCTTGCCCACGGCTTCCACCTGGCCGACGGCATCCCATCCGAGCACTTCGACCTGACCTTCGGCGGGCGGCCGCGATTGCCGGATCTTGGTGTCGACGGGATTCACCGAAATGGCGCTCACACGCACCAAAAGGTCGCGCGGCCTGGGCGAGGGCGTCGGTAGCTCTACGTCTTCGAGCGACCGAGCGTCGGTGATAGGAAGATTGAGTCGATAGCCGATCGCTTTCATGACGAGTCCCTCCTTGAGCGTTACGAGTGGACTCGACTGTAGAGTGTCGATCTATGATCGATAAACGCCCTCGCCTTTGAATCACACTCAAATGCCAATTGAAAATATCGGGGACTTGCGCGTCCTCGTTCATACCGCACGCAGCGGGAGCCTGACGGCGGCCGCCAACAAGCTGGGCATCACGCCGGCTGCGGCGAGCGCGGCGCTCAAGCGTCTGGAAACTCAGCTCGGCATCAGGCTGTTCGAACGCTCGACGCGTGCGATGCGTTTGACGCCGCAGGGCGAGACCTTGCTGGACTATGCAAGCCGCGCGCTGGATTTGGTGGCAGAGGGCGAGGCGCAGGCGACGGCCGACCGTGCCGATCTCATGGGACTGATTCGTCTGGCTGCACCGTCCGATCTCACCCGCAGCACGTTGTTGCCGTGGCTGGACGAGTTCATGGCCGCACATCCAGGCGTGCAGCTTGCGCTCTCGGTCGGCGACCGTCCGCTCGATGTCGTTCGCGATGAAGTGGATCTGGCCATCCGGTATGGACAGCTCGTCGATTCACGATTGGTCGCGCGCTGTCTCATGCGCACTGCGCCGGTGGTCGTCGCGGCGCCGAGTTACCTCGCGCGCCATCCGGCGCCGCAAACCCCGATGGAGCTCACCCAGCACAATTGCCTCGCGTACGACCGCGCGGGCAAGCCGCATCGACATTGGCGGTTCACGCGCGACGGCCAATCGATCGAGGTGCACGTGAACGGCGACCGCAGCGTGGACGATGCATCGCTCGCCCGACAATGGGCGATCACCGGCGCCGGTATCCTGATCAAGTCGCCCATCGAGCAACGGCAGGAGATGGCAGATGGACGCCTCGTTCGTTTGCTCGAACAGTGGCAGATCGAGAGCTATCCCTTGCACGCGATTCTGCCGAGCGGCCGCTTCGTTCCGGCGCGCGTTCGCAGGCTGGTCGATTTTCTTGCGGCCAAGTTCGAGGGTGTTGCCCAGGAGCTCGGCCAACTGCTGAGCTGAATAAGCGGGCGCGAGCGATTGCTCGCGCCCGTCACCCGCATCGACCCATTTTCTCTTGCGTGAGTCGTTAGTTGTTCACTCGCGCAGGAACTTCAACAGATCCTCGTTGAGACGATCCTTGTGTGGGTCCGTAATGCCGTGCGGACCGCCTTCGTAGAAACAAGTCGCCGCGAGACTTCACCTCTCGGAAGAGACCGTGAAGACGCACATGCGCAGCATCCTCGCGAAGCTCAATGCTCAGGACCGCACGCATGTGGTGATGATCGCCTTACGGCGTCAAGGCTTTTGATGATCATGCTCGTGCGGCCCCCATATCAGGCTGTGCACGTCGGAGCGTGGGCTCTGGAATCCATGATCTTTGCCACGGAGCTTCCCTTGCCACTCGACTATCCGTGCCAGTTCGTGCGTAAGGAGGTACTGCTTATAGCTAGAGAGCCTGGGTCAGCACACGATTTGATTCACATAGAGGACACAAGACGCCCCCTGTCGCGGTGCTCACACTGTCGGAATGCGACTTGGATCACGCGGCGGAGGTCGCGTGCGATAGACGAAGGAGAAGGGAACGGCAGCAGCAACGGCCGCGGCCACCGTTGCTGCCTTGCGCAGGCGGATGCTTCAGCCGGCGATTTGCTCGAGCACCGCGAGGATCTTCTGTGCCGTAATGTCCCAGCGGAACTGGGCGGCGCGTTCGCGGCCGGCGTCGATTAGCTGCTGGCGTAGCGATGTGTCGGTTAGCAGCCGTTCGAGCCCGTCGGCGATGGAATCCACTGATGCGGGATCGACCAAATAGGCGGCGCCTTCCGCGAGCTCTTTCGTGCCCCAGCGATTCGAGGTGAGCACCGGGCAGCCGGTGGCCATCGCTTCGATCATCGGCAGGCCGACGGATTCGAATGTCGAAGGCAGGAGGAGCGCCTCGGCCTGCGCGTACACCGCCGCGAGCGATTCGTGATCCACCCAGCCCAAGCGGCGTACCCACGGCGTCAGCCCCAAGCGCTCGGGTTCCCAGATCTCGTGCTCCGATAGAAAACGGTTTTCGCCGCCGGCGATGACGAGCGACACACCGAGGCGCGGTCCGACGCGTGCGTACGCATGTACGAGTCGTTTGAAGTTCTTGGGCGGATAGACAGCGCCGCTGTAGACGACGTAGCGATCCGGCAGCTTCAAGCGCGCGCGCTCGGCTTTCAGCTCCTCTTCGCTGAACTTGCGCCAGAAAGCGGCGCTGATACCCGGATACACGGTGTGAATCCGCTCCGGCGGCACATTCAGATACTGGACGATGAGATCGCTCGTGACCTTCGAGACCGAGATGATCGCCTTCGCTTGCGCGGCATAGCGTGGCACCAGGAAGCGATGCGCGAGGCGATGCCTCAAGAGCGAGGCCTCCGGCATGATGTACCAGTCGAGCCCATGGCAAACCCATACCGACGGGCATGGCGGCCGCAGCGGCAGAGAGAACTTGGGGTTAAACAAGACGTCGAGGCGGTACTTGGTAATCGCGCGTCGGACTGCGATTTGATCCCACGTGAAAATGTTCGACGCGGGCAACCCGATCTCTTCCATGTTCGGCGCCTCGCGCATCATCCCGCACAGCGCCGGATTGCGATAGAGCAGCACGAAGGTGTGCGGCGATTCCAGTTGCGCCCATTCCTTAAGGAGCTGGCGCGTGTACACGGAAACGCCACCATGCGGCTCCAAGTGCCGAAGCATGATCCCGATGCGAAGCGGACGCACTGCTCCTGAGCGTGGCTGGTTCTGCACGTCGATGCTCGATTCGGAAACCGGTTTCAGAGCGGCAACCATGGCTTGAGCACTTGATTCGCGATTGATCTCGTCGGGCCAGCGACGGGCGCATCGGCGATGCGCGACTACGGATGCGGCCCTTGCCTTGAGAAAGGAAGTCCTTGCGGCCAGCTAGGCGTGGTCGAACGAACGTCCGACAGTCGTCCTACGCCTTCACCTGATCGCGGACAGAACGTGCGCGCTTTTCGTCGGGTTCCCGAACGGATGTCGCGCGATACGCGCTCTGCGTCGTACCGAGCAGATCCGTGATGTTTGGCGTGTCTGTCGGTGGAAACCGCTCAGAAGGAGTGAGAGGAAAAATCAGCGCGTCGATCGCCCTAGAATAAACCCGGGGCAGTCAATGGTGTGCGGATCTGTAAGCTAGCAGATTGGTTTCCTTGAGTGCGTCGCCAGGCCAGCATTCTCTTAATACGAGCCAGATGTTTCTCGGCTATCCACCCGATCGGGGACTTCTGACGCTGGCGACCACGTTCATCGCGCCGATTCTCGGTGTGCGAGCGTACGTCACGCGCGCATTCGTGGATGCGGGACCGGCATTGGCGATCCGAATTACCTTCGGCGCGAAGCTTGCCCACCTCATGCAGGCGTCTTGCGCCCTCATGCCATGCCGGCGATTCCCGGAGTGAGCCTCTCAATCATCGCCTCGTTGGTTGCTACCGTTTGGTTACAACGTTGGCGGGAAGGCGGAGGTGCTCTCTGCCATTCTGCACACGGTTACACAGTGTGTAGCTCGCGCGGGTGCTGCATCCGTGCTGATGATTTGTCCTGCTCGGTCTTTCGATAACCGCAGTCACCGGCGACGCGCACACGGTTGCTCATCAACGCGGCGCTCGTCTTCAGCGAGCACGACAGCTTGATCCGTTTACTTGGCTGAAGAGATTCGCCGGTACGTATTACAACACCGGGGAGCGTGAGCTGCCCCACATCCGCCTGGGTACGCATGCGCACCGGTCATCGAACGCCCCGGCACGCATATCTGCGAATGGCTTATTCGTGACGAGTGACGAGAATCGTTCTTCGTCCCGTTTCCGCAGTGTCTTTTCGTATGCGAGCTCCGCGTTCCTGATACAGCTTCAGGCTGAACCCGGGTGCCTCTCGAGTCGCACGCTTCCACTTTGCCATGCTACTTCGTCTGTACCGAGCGATTTTCGAAAGGCCCAAGGTGCTGTTGCTATTGATTGCGACGGCTCCCGCTGTTGCCGATGCTGGCGGGATCTCGGTACAGGCCGTGGACGCCCTGGCTCGTCGGCCCGTCGATGGCGTGAGGATTACGGCCGAGTCACGTGACGGCACGTCGCACTCTGCAACGACGGAGAATGGCTCGGCGCTGCTCGACAATCTGAAAGGCGGCTTCTATGAAGTGCGCGCCGAGTCGCCCGGGTACGTCACGGCCATCGAGCCCGCGGTGCGAGTCCTGGACCAGCGGATAGGGTATCTGCGCTTCGAGCTGCAGCCAGCGCTCGTTCCGACGGACGAGATCGTCGTGATCGCGCGTGCGCGCGAAAACGATCGCTTCGGCGCTGTCTCGGGCAATTTTCTAAGCCGCGACGAGTTGCGAAACGCACCCGGCAGCGGCAGCGACGTACTGCGGGCGCTGAGCGGACTGCCGGGAGTGATTGCCAACGGAGAGTTCGCGAGCTTTTCCGTACGCGGCCACGGCAACAAGAGCAATCTCTTCTATGTCGACGGCTTTCCGTTCCAGCAAGTCGCGCATTTCGAGCAGACGCTGGGCAAGGAGGAAGAGATCATCAATGGCGGTCGCTACTCGATCTTCGCCCCGAATACAGTCGCCGGAGCCAGCTTCTCGCCGGGAGGGTGGGGCGCGGAGTTCGGCGGTCGCGCCGCATCGCTTCTTCAGCTTGAAATTGTGGATGGCGCGCCTTCGCCCGTAGGGAGCCTCAGGCTCGATCTCGCAGGCGCCGAACTCATCTACGAAGGGCCGAGCGGCTTTCACAGCAACACTTCGATGTTCTTCCAGGCGCGGCGTTTCGATTTCGGACAGCTTTTCGAAATGATCGAGGAAGAAGACCTGGGCGCCCCTGTTTCCACAGATGTGATCCTGAAGACGCACACGCGCCTGGCGAATGACGACGCGATCGAGTTTCTCGTCATCTACGCGCCCGAGGAATATACGAGGGACATCACGCACGTCCTTGCGCCAACCGAGGAGAACGAAGCGATCGAGGACCTGACGCTGCAGAACGAAGACCAAGACCTCGTGCTCGTCGGCGCGACATGGCGGCGGATGTTCGGCGCCGATGGCGAATGGACGAACCGCCTCTACTACCGCGAGAGGGATCGCGTCTCGTCCGAGGGCGAGGCGCTCCCGGACTTGGTGCCTCCTGGCACGCCGGCAGACGAAGTCCCGGTGCGCGATCGGATTCTGACGGTCAGGGAAAAGGAATCAGAGCTCGGGTGGCGAAGCGACGTGTCGTTCGGGAACAGGCTTGGAATCTTCCGTGCTGGGCTGCACGTCACGAGCAACGATCTCGACTATTCCACTGCGCTGCGCGAGGACTGGATCCGTTATATCTACGAGTCCGACGATCCGCGACCGCCTGGTGCGCACTACATCGTATTACGACCGGAAGAGATCGACTCGATCTACAGCGCGAGCGAGATCAACTACGCCATCTACGGCGAGCAATTGTTCGACTGGGGCAAGGCCAATCTGCGCGCGGGTCTGCGCTACGAGCGCAACGGCTTCGGTGACGAGGACCTTTTGTCGCCGCGATTTGGTTTCAACTATACGGTGTCACCCCGGCTGCGATTCTCGGCGACCGCTGGCATCTTCTACGCACCACCAAACCACCTCGTGCGCGCCGCCGACCCTGCCAACTTCGATCTCGAGAGCGAAAGGCTCACGCATTTCGCGCTGGGTTTCGACTATCGGCTGAGCGATCACCTGAAGCTGCTCATCGAGGCCTACTATCAGAACCTAGATAACCGGCTGGTCGACAGCGGACGCACGAACCGCCGCATGTCTAACGATGGCGACGGTACGAACACCGGCGTCGACCTCGTGCTGATACGCCGCTTCGATGAAGGATGGTCAGCCGACTTCGTCTATTCCTGGAATCGCTATCGCGTCGACGATAACGACGGGCGCGGCGAGTACGACTGGGATTTCAATCGCGAGCACTTTGTCTCCATCGGCGGTCGCTGGGAGATCAATGACCGATGGCAGGTCGCGGCTCGCTGGAAGTACGGCTCCGGACAACCCACGTACCGCTCGATCGTGCACGCCGACGTACTGGCGCCCAGCCGACCGGTGCGGTATTCGCAAGAAAGGACCGCATTGAATGTCCACCGCGGCGATCCGTTTCATTCGCTCGATGTCCGTGTCGACTATCGCCGGTCGCTTGGCCCGGTGGATCTCGTGTTCTTTCTCGACGTACTGAATGTTTACGGCGGACCGGCGGGCCTGCAGCGCGAGTTCAATATCCTCACGGGAGAGCTCATCGAAGAGGAAGAAGAGACGTTGCCACTGCTCGGTCTGACCATCGAGTACGCCTGGTAGAAGAGACCGAGATCACTAGCAGTCCCTCAACACAGCCGTCGTTACCAGGATTCAGATTCCCTCGCGGCACCGTCTCCTCTCCGCTCACCTGCTCGCTACTCCGCCTGCCTTGGTTGAAATGTCCGTTCCGGGCGTTCGACCTGCTGCGGCACTCACCAAGCGCTGCTTAGCGGAAGCGTTATTTTGGCCTCGGCTGGGACCTAACCCTTTCCCTTGTAGGCCATCTTGTACGTGCGAATCACGTACTGCTCGACTACCGCAAGTACCGTGACTCAAGCTCGATGATGGTTGAGCCCTGGCTGTCGAGCAGGTTGAGCTGTTCTCCGAAGATTTCCCAGCGCACGACGGCGCGTAGCGCTTCGTGCAGCGCTCGCTCCTGCTCCATGCCGTTCGCGCACGCCATCATTGTCGAAGCCACTTGGCCAAACGTGATGCGGTCGGCGGTGAGCTCATAGCTGCCGGCCAGGGAGTTGCAGCCGCCGTGGCCGGTCACCCGGCGACCATCCGGATGCAAGAGCAGGTGCGGCTCACGTTGGTCCTCGGCGACGACGACTGAGTTGCCGCGGATGGCCATCACCTTCCAATAAGTGTTTTCAAGCGATGCTGCAGCGGTGTCGTTCGATGCAACGCGCTTCAGTATCAGAGTCACGTTGGAAGGCGCGTCTTGCGTAAGCACATGATATGACGTGTCGGTCGCGAACATCAGGCGATCCTCATGGAGGATGCGAGCACGAACGGCGTAGCGATGGGTCGCGTCGATCTTCTGCGGGTCGAAAGAGATCCTGAAATGAATCGGCGGAGCAACGGGCGCCGGCGTAAGCTTCCCCGTCAAGTAGACAGTCGATAACTAGAATCTCCGAACGTTGTTGATCTCGGCAGGTAGGTGAGCGG
>CALLKK010000011.1 GCA_938008435.1 uncultured Steroidobacter sp.
TTGGTCGGGGTGACAGGATTTGAACCTGCGACTCCTACGTCCCGAACGTAGTGCTCTACCAGGCTGAGCTACACCCCGACGATGTGATTCGTCGTGCTGACGGTGGCGACCGACGGCGGGAGATCAGTGCGTGCGATCGACCGCGAAATCGGCAAGCTCGCGCAATGCGTGCTTGTATGGCGACTCGGGCAACTCCGCTAACGCCTCGATGGCCAGGGAGGCCTCCCGTCGCGCGAGGCGCGCAGTGTACGCAAGGCCTCCGGTCGATTCAATCGCGGCAGTGATTTCTTGTAGGGCGTCGATGGATCCCTGCTCGATGCTCCTCCGGATCGTCTGCCGCTGGGCCTCGGTCGCGTGCTGGAGGGCGTATATAAGAGGAAGGGTGGGCTTGCCCTCGGCGAGGTCGTCGCCCAGGTTCTTGCCCAGCGTCGCGCTGTCCGACCGGTAATCCAGCACGTCGTCGATGAGCTGGAAGGCCGTCCCAAGGTGCTTGCCGTAGCGCGCCATGGCCGCTTCCAGGCTCGGGCTCGCGTTCGCCAGGATCGCGGCGATCTGGGCGCCGGCCTCGAAGAGCTTGGCGGTCTTGCGGTAGATCACCTCGAAGTAGCGCTCCTCGGTGGTGTCCGGATCGTGCGTGTTCATCAGCTGCAGGACTTCGCCTTCGGCGATCCGGTTGGTGGCGCTCGCCATGACGTCCATGACGCGCATGCTGTTGAGCGCGACCATCATCTCGAAGGCGCGCGAGTAGACGTAATCGCCCACCAGGACGCTGGCTTCGTTGCCCCAGACTTCGTTCGCGGTATCGCGCCCGCGCCGCAGCTTCGAGCCGTCGACCACGTCGTCGTGCAGGAGCGTCGCGGTGTGGATGAACTCGATGATGGCCGCCGCCTCGGCGTGCAGCAGGTTGGAGGCGCCGCAGGCGCGTGCGACGACCACGACGACGAGCGGGCGCAGCCGCTTGCCGCCGGCGCCGACGATGTATTCCGCGACCTGATTGATCAGGACGACGTCGCTCGCGAGGCGCTGGCGGATGACGCGGTCGACCTCTCGCAGGTCGTCCCCGACCAGCGCTTTGACTGACTCGAAACTCATTGACTCGGGGGATTGTAGGACTAGGCGCGAATGTTAGCCGAAAGCGACAGCGCGCAGGGCGACGTTCAGGCTATGGCTGAGTCGCTTGGGCGCGGGCGGATGAAGGCGGGTGGGGTAAGCTAGGCGCCCAAGGTTGCGGGGCAGCGCACGGGATGCGGTGCCCGGAAGCCTTCGGACCTTGCCAGGGACGCGCCTGCTCCGTACACTTCACGCCCTTTTATGCCGGGGTCCCTCCCGGTGAGTTGGAGCTTCGGAAGATCATGTACGCCGTAATCAGCACGGGTGGAAAACAGTATCGCGTCAGCGAAGGTACGGTTTTGCGAGTCGAAAAGCTCGAGGCTGAGGTAGGTGCGAGCGTCGAATTCGACAAAGTCCTCCTCGCCGGCAAGGGTGACCAGGTCAAGGTCGGCACGCCGTTCCTCGATGGCGGCAAAGTCGTCGCCACGGTGCAGGGCCACGGCAAGGGCGAGAAGAAGACCATCGTGAAGTTCCGCCGGCGCAAGCACTATCTGCGTCAGGGAACGCATCGCCAGCCGTACACCGAGGTCAAGGTCACGAGCATCAGCGTCTGAGGACGCTCGCTCGCGGTGCGCGAGCGAGCGGAGCATCCGCCGCGCGCATCAGGGCCCACCGAATCATCAGATAGAGAGAGATAGCGTCATGGCACACAAAAAGGCAGGCGGCAGCACCAAGAACGGCCGCGAATCAGAGTCGAAACGACTTGGTATCAAGAAGTTCGGCGGTGAGCGCGTGATTGCCGGCAACATCATCGTGCGTCAGCGCGGCACGCAGTATCGCCCCGGCGATAACGTCGGCTGCGGCACGGACTACACCTTGTTCGCCAAGGTCAACGGCCGCGTGCAGTTCCGCAAGAAGGGCATTCATCAGCACACGTACGTGAGCGTGATCGCGGAGTGACTTCGCCCGCCCTTCGGCCGCTCCGCGGCCGAAGGACAACCGATCCGGCCATTGTCCGAGCGCGATCTTGGCATCGCCGGCACCATCCCGCTTCCGCTGACGTCAAGCGCGTCGAGGACGGGAGAGCAAAGGCCCCGGCACGACCGGGGCTTTTTGTTGCGGGCGCTGATGCGCCCCGGTCGGATCGCGTGGCGGGCGCCGCGTTCTTGCGAACGCGCTGCGAGCCCGCCATTGCCTTACGATGCGCACCACGGTGCAGACACCATTTCTGATTTCCTGAGCCATCTCGCCCCATGCGTTTCGTCGACGAAGCCGTCATCAAAGTCCAAGCCGGGCACGGCGGCCGCGGCGCGGTGAGCTTTCGTCGCGAGAAATTCGTGCCGTTCGGCGGGCCGGACGGCGGCGACGGCGGCAAGGGCGCGGACGTCTACTTGGTCGGCCAGGAAGGTATCAATACGCTGGCCGATTTCCGCTTTCATCGCTCATTTCGCGCGCAGGACGGCGAGCCCGGCTCGAGCCGCGAGTGCACGGGCGCGGGCGGCGAAGATCTCGTGATCCCGGTGCCGATCGGTACGGTCGTCATCGACGTCGAGACCGAAGAGCAACTCGGTGACATCACGGCGGCAGGGCAGCGCCTCTTGGTTGCCAAGGGCGGTAAGGGCGGCTGGGGCAATACGCGCTTCAAGAGCAGCACGAACCGCGCGCCGCGCAAGGCCATGCCGGGCTTGCCGGGCGAGAAGCGCGAGCTGCGGCTCGAGCTCAAGGTGATGGCGGATGTGGGTCTGCTCGGCCTGCCGAACGCCGGTAAATCGACGCTGATCCGCGCAGTTTCCGCCGCCAGGCCGAAGGTCGCCGATTATCCCTTCACGACGCTGCACCCGAATTTGGGCGTCGTGTCGGTCGGGCCGCTGCGCAGCTTCGTCATGGCGGACATCCCGGGTCTCATCGAGGGCGCCGCCGAAGGGGCGGGGCTCGGCATCCGGTTCCTGAAGCACCTGCAGCGCACGCGGATCCTCCTGCACCTGGTCGACATCGTGCCGCCCGATCCGCAAGCCGATCCGGTGAAGGACGCGCGCGCCATCGTGCGCGAGCTGGAGAAGTTCAGCCCCGAGCTGGCGAGCAAGGAGCGCTGGCTCGTGCTCAACAAGGTCGACCTCTTGCCGCCCGAGGACGCCGAAAAGCGCTGTAAGGACATCGTGCGGCGGCTCAAGTGGAAGGGGCCGGTGTATCGCATCTCGGGCCTGGCGCGGCAGGGTACCGAACGGCTCTGCGAAGATCTGATGACGCGGCTCGAGCAGCTTGAGGCAGAGGAGCGCGAGGCCGCCGTGACGACGGACCCGACCGAAAGCGAGCCGTAAAGCGGGACGCAGAAACGAAAAAGCCGGGCAAAGCCCGGCTTTTCCGTACTCGACGATGGAGATCGAAAGGCTTTAGCCCGTCACGAGCTCCTTCACGCGTGCACTCAGCTGGCTCTTGTGCCGTGCCGCCTTGTTGCGGTGGATGATGCCCTTGTTGACCATCGAATCGATGACCGGCACCGCCGCCTTGAACTTGGCGACCGCCTCTTCCTTGTTGCCGGCAGCCACAGCGTTCTTGACGCTCTTGATGGCAGTACGCAGTCGCGAACGCAGCGCCATGTTATGGGCACGACGCTTGACACTCTGACGGGCACGCTTTTCGGCAGACTTAATGTTCGCCACGGGAAATCCACACGCTCGGAAAAAAGAGCCGCGAATTGTGCCGATCCGGAGGCGCTAACGCAAGCGGTGGGGACCCAGCCACGGCGCATTGGCGCCGCGCAGTAGGCTCTAGACTCGTTGCAGGCTGGGGGCGGGAGACTGTTCGTGCGGGGGAGGCTGGCGCAAGAAGGGCGCGTCGCGCGTGACTTTTCTGGCCAGCGCCAATGCGCCCTTCGGACCGTAGCCTGTAGCCCGTAGTCCGTAGCCTGTTCGTGGGCGGGAGGCTGGAGCAAGGAGCCCGCGTTGCGCGTGAGTTTCTCCGGCCGGCGCCCAGGGCCCAGTGCCCAGGGCCCGGGAGCTGCCGTACCATTCACGCCCCATGGAATCGACCCGCCCAGGCCGCGCATGAGCCGCGGCTTCTTTCGCAGCACGCTCGTCGTCGGTCTGACCACGCTCCTGTCCCGGGTGACGGGGCTGGCGCGCGACGTCGTCTATGCCTCGATGGTGCCGACCGCGGCGCTCGAGGTCTTCGTGCTGGCAAATCAGATCCCGAACCTCCTGCGGCGCTTGTTCGCAGAGGGGGCGTTCTCGCAGGCGTTCGTCCCGGTCGTTGCCGAATACCGAGCCACGCGCACGACCGAAGAAGTGCGGGGGCTCGTCGATTCGGTCGCCGGCACGCTCGGGCTGCTGTTGCTCGGGCTGTCGATCGTCGGCGTGCTGGCGGCGCCGCTCATCGTGCTCATCACCGCGCCGGGGTTTGCCGGCAAGGACGAAGGGCAGTTCCCGCTCGCGGTGGAGATGCTGCGCTGGACGTTTCCGTACGTGCTGTTCGTCTCGCTGACGGCGCTCGCTGGCGGCGTGCTCAATAGCTACAAGCAATTCGCGTTGCCTGCATTCACCTCGGTCGCGCTCAACCTCGTCATGATCGTGTTCGCGGCGTGGGTGTCGCCGTACTTCGAGCAGCCGGTCATGGCGCTTGCGGTCGGCGTGTTCGTCGGCGGCGTCGTGCAGCTTGCGATCCTCATTCCGCCGCTGCTCAGGCTCAAGGTCGTGCGTCTGCCGCGCTGGAATCTCAAGCACGAGGCCGTGCAGCGCATCGCGCGGCTCATGGGCCCGGCAATCATCGGTTCGTCGATGGGGCAGCTCAGCATCATCATCAGCACGGGCATCGCCTCGTTGCTGTTGGACGGCAGCATGACGTGGCTGTATCTGGCCGATCGGCTCGTCGAGTTCCCGCTCGGAGTGTTCAGCATCGCGCTGGCGACGGTGATTCTGCCGAGCCTGTCGGCGCAGCACGCGCAGAAGTCGGCGGATGAGTTTTCCGCGACGCTCTCGTGGGCCGTGCGTCTAGTGTGCTTGATCGTGATTCCCGCTTCGGTTGCGCTGTTCGCAATTGCAGGGCCGTTGACGGTCACGATGTATCACCGGCGCGAGTTCACTGCGTTCGACGTCGAGATGACGCAAGTGGCGCTGATGGCGTTTTCGTTCGCGCTGCTCGGCTGGAGCCTGATCAAGGTGCTTGCGCCCGGCTACTACGCGCGTCAGGACACCAAGGGGCCGGTGAAAGTGGCGATGCGCGCGCTGGCGCTCACCATGCTGCTCAATCTGATCGTAGTGGCCACGCTTTGGGCGACGGAATCGCTCAAGGCCGAAGGCGCGCACGCATTGCTCGCGCTCACGAACGGAGCGGGCGCGATCTTCAACGCTGCATGGCTCTATATCGGGCTGCGGCGGATGAACGTTCTGCAGCGGCGTCCGGGCGGCGTCGCGTTCCTCGCGAAGGTCGCGATCGCAAGCAGTGCCATGGCGCTGTTTCTCGTGTGGTTCGCCGGGACGTTGGAGCTGTGGCTGAATGCCTCGACGATCGAGCGCGTGATCAGGCTCTCCGGCTTGGTCGTCGGCGGCGGAGCGGTGTATTTCGCGGTGCTGTTCGCGCTCGGGGTACGGCCGCATCAGTTCAAGGTGCAGACCGTCGTCAAAGCCGCTGCGCAGGCCTCGAACCCATGAGCAGGGCGGCGGGAGTCCCCTATAATGTCGCTCTTCCGGTCGACCAAGGGGAGCGCGGGGCCGAGATGGAAGTGGTTCGAGGCCTACACAATCTGCGCGCACGGCACCGGGGATGCGTGCTGACGGTGGGCGCCTTCGACGGCGTTCATCGCGGGCACCAAGAGATGATTCGCATCTTGCGCGAGCAGGCGGCGCGCCTGGCAGCTCCCGCGACCGTGCTGTCGTTCGAGCCGCTGCCGCGAGAGTTTTTCGGGAAAGACAATCCTCCCGCGCGCCTGACTCGATTTCGCGAAAAGGTCGACGCGTTCCGCGCGTACGGCATCGAGCGTTTCGTGTGCGCGCGGTTCGACGAGCGCTTGCGTGCGATGGAGCCCGAGGCTTTCGTCGAGCGAATCTTGATCGAGGCGCTGGGCGTCAAGCACGTCGTCGTCGGTCACGATTTCAGGTTCGGTCGCAACCTGGGCGGCGATTTCGCCTTGCTGTCGCGTTTCGGTGCGCAGCATGGCTTCGGCGTGACCGAAGTGCCGCCGTTCGCGATCGACGGCGCGCGCGTGAGCAGCTCGCGCGTGCGCGAGCTGCTGGCAAGCGGCGATATGAGCGGCGCGGCACGCTTGCTCGGGCGGCCGTATCGCATGACCGGCAAGGTCGTGCACGGCGGCAAGCTCGGACGCAAGCTCGGCTTTCCGACGGCGAATCTGCGTTTGCATCGGCGCACGACGCCGCTCATGGGCGTCTTTGCCGTGCGCGTGAGCGGCGGACCGCTCGCGAACGCGCCGGCGGTGGCGAGTCTCGGCACGCGGCCCGTCGTGAACGGTCGCGAGCCGTTGCTCGAAGCGCATGTGTTCGATTTCGACGGCGATCTCTACGGCGAGTATCTGCATGTCGATTTCATCGCGCGGCTGCGCGATGAGCGCTGGTTCGAAAGCTTGGATGCGCTGGTGGAGCAGATGCACAAGGACGCGGCGCGCGCGAGGGAGCTGCTGGCGGGCGAGTTGACGGCCGTGAGCTGACCGTCGACAGTCCGGCGTAACGTGAGGAAAGACTCGAAGCATTTGCGGCGCGAGAGGGCTGTGCCTCCCGCCGCCAACCGTCAACCGACAACTGCTAATGGCTGACTACAAGAGCACCATCAATCTCCCCCAAACCGACTTCCCGATGAAGGCGGACTTGGCGCGCCGCGAGCCCGACACGTTGCGTTTTTGGGAGGAGCGGAACATCTACGGCAAGCTGCGCGAAGTCGCGCGCGGCCGGCCGACGTTCATCCTGACCGACGGACCGCCGTACGCGAACGGCGCGATTCACTTGGGTCACGCCATCAACAAGGTGCTCAAGGACATCGTCGTCAAGTCGCGCACGCTCGACGGCTACGACGCGCCGTATGTCCCGGGCTGGGACTGCCACGGCTTGCCGATCGAGCATCAGATCGAGAAGTTGCGCGGCAAGGATGTCAAGGCGCTCGAGCCGCGCGCATTCCGTCAGGCCTGCCGCGAATATGCAACCGAGCAGGTGAACATCCAGCGCGAGGACTTCAAGCGCCTCGGCGTGCTCGGCGATTGGGAGCGTCCGTATCTCACGATGGCGCCGGCGTACGAGGCCGAGCAGCTGCGTGCGCTCGCGCTGATCCTGCGCAACGGGCACATCTACAAGGGCTTGAAGCCGGTTCATTGGTGTCTCGACTGCCGTTCGGCGTTGGCGGAAGCCGAAGTCGAATACGAAGAGAAGACTTCGCCTGCGATCGACGTGCGCTTTGCCGTGCAGGATCTTGCCGAGCTCGCCAAGCGCTTCGGCCTCGCACAGCTGCCGCGCAACGAAGCGAACGTCGTCATCTGGACGACCACGCCGTGGACGCTTCCCGCCAACCAGGCGGTCGCGCTCGGTCCCGACATCGATTACGTGCTCGTCGATACCGGCAGCGAGCTCTTGATCCTTGCGAACGAGCTCGCCGACGGCGTGCTCGCGCGTGCGGGCATCAGCGGCGCGACGCGCATTGCGGAAGCGAAAGGTGCAGCGCTCGAAGGTCTACTGCTCAGTCATCCGTTCTACGAGAGAACCGTGCCCGTCATCCTGGGCGACCACGTCACGCTGGATGCCGGTACGGGCGCGGTGCACACGGCGCCGGGCCACGGTCAGGAAGACTACGTCGTCGGCCTCAAGTACAAGCTCAAGATCGACAATCCGGTCGGCAGCGACGGACGCTTCGTCGCCGGCACGCCGTTGTTCGAAGGCGAGCACGTGTTCAAGGCGAACGATCACGTCATCGCGGTGCTCGAGGAGCGCGGGCGGCTGCTGAAACAAGAGGCGCTCAAGCACCAATACCCGCATTGCTGGCGTCACAAAACGCCGATCATCTTCCGTGCGACGGCGCAGTGGTTCGTCAGCATGGAGCAGGCGAACTTGCGCAAGACCGCGCTCGCCGAGATCGCGAAGGTCAAGTGGATGCCGGCATGGGGCGAGACCCGCATCGGCAACATGATCGCCGAGCGTCCGGACTGGTGTATTTCGCGTCAGCGTGTCTGGGGCGTGCCGATCGCGCTGTTCACGCATCGCACGACCGGCGAATTGCATCCGCGCTCGGCCGAGCTGCTCGAAGCCGTCGCCGATCGCGTCGAGAAGGACGGCATCGACGCGTGGTACGACTTGGATCCCGCCGAGCTGTTGGGCGAGGAGGCCAAGGACTACGAGAAGGTCACGGACATCATGGACGTGTGGCTCGATTCGGGCCTCGTCCATCACTGCGTCTCGAAGCTCTTCCCGCAGATCACATCGCCTGCCGATCTTTATCTCGAAGGCTCGGATCAGCATCGCGGCTGGTTCCACTCCTCGTTGTTGAGCTCGGTCGCGATGTACGGGCGCGCACCGTATCGCGCGGTGCTCACGCACGGCTTCACGATCGACGACAAGGGCCGCAAGATGTCCAAGTCGCTCGGTAACGTGATCGTGCCGCAGAAAGTCGTCGGCACGCTCGGTGCGGACGTGCTGCGTTTGTGGGTGGCCGCGACCGACTATGCGAACGAGATGAGTCTGTCGGACGAGATCTTGAAGCGCGTGGCGGAGTCGTATCGGCGCATTCGTAACACCGCGCGCTTCCTGCTGGGCAATCTCGCTGGCTTCGATCCGGCCAAGGATCAAGTGCCCGTGGCCGAGCTCGTCGCGCTCGATCGCTGGGCGATCTGGCGCACGCATCAGCTGCAGACGGAAGTGATCGAGGCGTACCGCAACTATCAGTTCCATCTGATCTATCAGAAGGTGCACAACTTCTGCAGCGTCGATCTCGGCGGCTTCTATCTCGACGTGCTGAAGGATCGCCTCTACACGACGCCGGCGGCCAGCCATGCGCGCCGGTCGGCGCAGACGGCGATGTACTGGATCATCGAGGCGATGGTGCGCTGGCTCGCGCCGATCCTGTCGTTCACGGCAGAGGAGATCTGGAAGTACATGCCGGGCGAGCGCGCCGAGTCGGTGTTCCTCGACCTCTGGTGCAAGCTGCCTGAAGAGGCGACCAAGACGCCGGACGTCGACTGGAAGGCGATCTTGGAGCTGCGTAGCGCCGTCTCGCGCGAGCTCGAGAAGGTCCGCAACACCGGCGCGATCGGCGCTCCGCTCGATGCGAACATCGACATTTATTGCAGCGGTGCGTTGCTCGACCAGCTGCGCCGCTTCGGCGATGAGCTGCGCTTCATCTTCATCACGTCGGAAGCGCGCGTGCATCCGGCCGAAGAGCGTCCGGCCGAGGCGGTTGCAGCGGAAGAAGATGCGTCGAACGCAGCGTGGATCGTCGTCAAGCCGAGCACGGCGCAGAAGTGCATCCGCTGCTGGCACAAGCGCGACGATGTCGGCCAGCATCCCGATCATCCCGAAATCTGCGGTCGCTGCGTCGTGAACGTCGCGGGCCCGGGCGAGGAGAGAAAGTGGACTTGATGAGCGAACGGCGAAGTCACGCGGCGGCCGGCGCGGCTGGCGAACGGTTGCGTCGTCGGGCGCGTTGCATTCGAGCGTGAACGACATGGCCGGCAATTCGATCTCACGCCTCTGGTTCACGCCGACGCGCGGCGCAAGCAACTGGCTGTGGCTGTCGTTTCTCGTGGTGATCGTCGATCAGGCCACGAAGGCGCTGGTCGTCTCGACCATCAAGCTGCGCGATCCGATCGAGCTGCTGCCGATCCTCGATCTCGTCTATCTCGAGAACACCGGTGCGGCCTTCAGCATCCTGGCGCAAGCCGGCGGCTGGCAGCGCTGGTTCTTCATCGGGCTTGCGCTCGTCATCAGCGTCGTACTGATGTTGTGGCTGCGGCGCATTCGCTCGGAGCAGACCCTGCTTGCGCTCGGGCTGTCGCTCATCCTGGGCGGTGCGCTCGGCAATGTGATCGATCGCGTCATGCACGGCTACGTGGTCGATTTCATCTATTTCCATTGGGGCCCGCATTACTTCCCGGCGTTCAACATCGCGGACACCGCGATCTCGATCGGCGCCGGCTGTCTGCTGCTCGATGCGTTCCGCGAGAGCGGACAGCGGAAGAAGCAGGAGGCGTAAGGCGGACGCCCAGCCGGAAACGGTGTAGGATCCGAGCCCTCTTCGCGAGCACAGCGTTCAACGCATGAAGATCTTTCTCGCCAATCCTCGCGGTTTCTGCGCGGGCGTCGATCGCGCGATCGACATCGTCGAGCGCGCCATCGAGCTGTTCGGAGCGCCGATCTACGTGCGTCACGAGGTCGTGCACAACAAATACGTCGTCGACCGGCTGCGCGGCTTGGGCGCGGTGTTCGTCGACGAGCTCGACGAAGTGCCGGACGACGCGACGGTGATCTTCAGCGCGCACGGCGTCTCGCGTGCGGTGCAGGAGGAGGCGCGCCGCCGCGGGCTCAAGGTCTTCGATGCGACCTGTCCGCTCGTCACCAAGGTGCACATGGAGGTGTCGCGCTATGCGCGCGAGGGCCGCGACGTGATCTTGATCGGCCACGAGGGTCATCCCGAAGTGGAAGGCACGATGGGCCAGTTCGATACGTCCTACGGCGGGCGCATCATGCTCGTGCAGACGCCCGAAGACGTCGCGCATCTCGAAGTGCGCGATCCCGAGCGGCTCGCCTATGTCACGCAGACGACGCTTTCGGTGGACGATACGCAGCGCATCGTCGAAGCGTTGCGCGCGCGTTTTCCGAGCCTCGCGGGGCCGCGCAAGGAAGACATCTGCTACGCGACGCAGAACCGGCAAGACGCCGTCAAACGCCTCGTCGAGCATTGCGACATCATTCTCGTGGTCGGCTCGCCGACGAGCTCGAACTCGAATCGTTTGCGCGAGATCGCCGAAAAGGCAGGCATCCCCGGTTATCTGGTGGACGGTCCCGAGGATTTGCGGCACGAGTGGTTTGAGGGCAAGCAATCGGTCGGCGTCACCGCGGGCGCATCGGCGCCTGAGGTGCTGGTCGAGCGCGTCGTCGCGCGCATTCGGGAATGGGGCGGGGAATCCCCGGTCGAGCTCGGCGGTCAGCCCGAGAAGATCGTCTTCAGCTTGCCGCGCGAGCTGCGCGTGTCGCTCCAAAGCGCCGGTCGCGCCGACGCTTGAGGCTCAGTCGGCTGCAGGCTTGACCTGCACCACGTAGGAGGCGGCGCCACGGTTCGGCGCCGACCAGCTCACCGCGACGTGGTACGTCACCGGCGTCGTCGAGGTATCGCGTCGAATCGTGCCGAGCCCGCTCGGCAGGCTTTGTTCGACTCGTTCCTTCCAACAGGCCGCTTCATTTGCCGCTGCGTCGACGGCCGAGCTCGTCTCAAGGTTGGGCTTGCACACGACGCCGACGGTGCTGATGTAGCCCACGCGGCCCGCCGCGTTCGCTTCGATGCGCCGCGCGATCTCGCTCGCAAGCTCAGCGGCTCTGAGGCGCAGGTGCTCTTCGCGCTGGGATTGTTCTGCGTCGGCGTAGAGCGCGGCGATGCCGATCACCGCGACCGCAACCACGAGCAGCGCAACGAGCACTTCAGCGATCGTAAAACCGGCTGCGCGACGGCTGCCGCATACACCGACGCAATCGACTCCAATCACGCGGCGGCTGTGCAGGTATCGCATCGTGCTCAGTCGAGGTGCCGCTTCGCTTCCGTGAAGACATCGAGCAATCGCTGCTCGAGCTCGCGTTGCGCGGCGGCCATCTGCTCGTCGTCGAGACGGCGTTCGGGAAAGTAAGGCTCGCCGATCGCGATGCGGATCTTGGCGAACGGATAGGGGATCACGAACTTGTCCCACGTCTTGAGCAGATGCGCGGGACGTGCGGCGTAGGCAATCGGGACGACGGGCTTGCGCGCGATCTGCGCCGTGAAGATCGCGCCAGGCTTCATCTTGAAGCGCGGCCCGCGCGGGCCGTCGGGTGTGATGGCGGGCGAGATCAGCTCCTTGGCGATGGCTTGATGCACGCCACGCACCGCGCGGACGCCCGTGTAGGTGCCCGAGCCGCGGACGACGTGCGCGCCGTAGAGCCGCGCGAGCATCGAGGGCGCCTCGCCGTCGACGGACGGGGAGATCATGAAGCCCGGCTTGAGACCTTTGATCTTGCCGCTTACGAGAAAGCGCGCGCCGATCAACAGGTGCTGGTGCCAGAAGACCGGGATGACCGCGCCGTGCTCTTGCAGCAGCTGTTCGAGACGCTCGCCGCCGATGATGCGGACGCGGGCAGTGCGCCAGATGACCTCGAGCACCAGCGCGGCGACGATCACGGCGATGCGATAGACGAACATGCGCCCGCGGGTCAGCCGCCGTCTCGATCTCGTTCGCGGCGGAAGATTCGTTGCCTGCGAGTGGTTCGATGACACTGCCGAGCGTTCTCGATGAGGGACGAGCTGTCGGGGTCGTAAGCGCTGCGGCGTCAGGACCCGCCTACATCCGTCTTACACGAAAACGCCGCGACGAGCGCGGCGTTTTCGAAGTCAAATGGTGCCGGAGAAGAGATTCGAACTCCCGACCCGCGCATTACGAATGCGCTGCTCTACCAGCTGAGCTACTCCGGCGGGGGGCCGCAAGTATACGGTATGGGACGCGGGCTTCAAGCTCACCGCTCAATTTCGGGACGCCGTTCGCGGGGGTGGCGCCTTCCCGGTCCCGGGCTTCCCAAGCCGTGCTCGGCCTACGACCGCTTCTTGCGCAGCCGAATGACCACTTCCACCGATTCGGCCTCCATCCCGGGCGGCAGCTCGGGGAGGCGGGCGAAGACGATCTCCTCCGGGCGAATGTCGCGCAGCTCGCCGGTCTCGACATCGTGGAAATGATGATGCGGAGCGCGCATCGAGTCGTAGACGGTGCGCTCCGCGTCGACGTGGATCTGACGCACGAGGCCGTGGTGCGCGAACGCCTTCAGCGTGTTGTACACGGTGGCCTTGGAGACGCGCTCGCCTTTGGCGCGCACTGCGGCAAGTATCTGCTCGGCGGTGAGATGTTTCGGCGCGTCGAGCAGGACCGATGCGATGCGCACGCGCTGCTCGGTCGGTTTCAAGCCGTGAGCCGCGAGCTGCGCGGCGATCTGCTCGCGGCTCGTCGTAAAGCTCTGTTCGATTGCCACTGGATGGATGGGAGGTAACGCAATGCGCGAAGCGCAAGAGCATACTCCGCGCCGCCTCACGCGGTAAACGGCGCGCCAGCGCCCGGCGTTCGCAGCCAATAACTCGGCATCCGGCCCGAAATCGCGCGACTCGATGCCGGCGCTCATGCATAGAGTGGCGCAAGATCATCGAGGCACACGGAGGTGCGATGAAGCGGTGCGCGGGGTTGACCTTGGTCGAGCTCATCGTGTGCATGGCGGTGCTCGCCGTGCTCGCGACACTGACCGTACCGGCGTTCGGCGACCTGCGCCTCGATGCGGCACGCACGACTGCGGTCAACGATTTCTTCCACGCCTTGTTTCTCGCACGCAGCGAAGCGATCAAGCGCGGCCAGGTCGTGAGCCTGTGCCGCTCTCGGGATGGCGAGTACTGCGCGACGAACGAGGCGCCGTGGTCGGTCGGTTGGATCGTCTTCGTCAATCTCGATCGCGACGAGCCGGCCGAGCGCGACGACGACGAGCCCGTCATTGCCGTCTACGGTCCGTATCGCGAGGGCACGATCACGTCGAACCGTGCGACGTATTCGTTTCGGCCGGTCGTGCAAGGTGTCGTGAACGGTACGGTGGTGTTCTGCGATCGGCGCGGCTCCGAGCACGCGCGCGCGATCATCATCAGCCATACCGGCCGGCCGCGCGTCGCGCGGCGCGACTCCTCAGGCAAGCCGTTGGCGTGTCAGGCTGAGAGCGGCGGAACCAAATGACAGGGAAGACGAGGGCGCGATGCGTCGCCCAGCCGCGGCTAGAGGCATTTGCCCGTGTCCGCGCACTCTTCGACTTCGATCTGAATGGTCGCGTGCGTGATGCCGTAGCGATCGGCCAGCACGGCTTTGGCTTCGCGGAGCACGGCGGAGTGATCCGTGCCGAGCGCGACGCAGGCATGCATCGTCAGGTGGGTTTCATGCGGCCCGACGAGCCAGGCATGCACGTGGTGGACGTCGCGGATGGCGGGGACGCGGTCTTCGAGGGTCTTGCGCAGCTCGGCGACATCGAGCCAATCGGGCGAGCCCTCCATGAGGATGTGTGCCGAGCGCCGCACCAGCACCAGAGCGCTGCGCACGATCAGCGCGCTCACGATAAGCGAGAGCAGCGGGTCGATGGCGAGCCAGCCGAACAGCAGGATCACGATCGCGCCGGCGATGGCCGCAATCGAGCCGAGCAGGTCGCCGAAGACATGGAGCGTGGCCGCCGACAGGTTCATGTCGTGGTTATCGCCACGGCGCAGCATCGCGAACACCACGATGTTGACGACGAGGCCGGCGGTGCCGATCCACAGCATCGTGCGGGCGTCCACCGGGACGGGATTGGCAAGGCGCTCGAGCGCTTCGAAGGCGATCCACGCGACGATGAAGAGCAGCGCGCAGCCGTTCACGAACGCGGCGAGCACGCGCAGGCGCTGATAGCCGAACGAGCGCTTGGTGTCGGCAGGACGCGCCGCGATGCGCGTTGCCGCCCACGCCAGCGCCAGCGCGGCCGTGTCGGTCAGCATGTGTCCGGCATCGGCGATGAGCGCGAGCGAGCCCGAGAGGAGGCCGCCTACCACCTCCACGAGCATGAACAGGCCCGTGAGTGCGAGCGCGGCGCCGAGCAGCCGACCGCTGTCGGGCGCGTCGTGATGATGCATGTGATCGTGCGAGTGCGCGCCGCCGTGCGGTGAGCCTCTGTGCGAATGAGATCCAGGCATGCGGCAAGCATAAAGCATTGCGGCGCACCCGAGCGGTAGGCGAGGACGTTGTGTGCGAAGCGGCACGCAGTGCCTCGAAGCCGGCGAATTCCCTGTCGTCGCAGTTCGACAATCGGCGCGTTCCTGAGGGAAAAGCTGATCTTGGCCTCAGTGGACGCTGACATGAACAAGCACAACGAAATCCATGTCTGCGCTCGGCTTTTTTCACCCGAAGTCGTGTGCCACAATCGGCCGCGCTGCCTCATGTACCTATTCGATAAAGCCATCGATCAGGGCAGCGGGGAGGTGTCCTTGAAGGCTGCCATCGCCCAGTTCGTCTATTGGGTGCAATACGACTTCGGCCAAGCTGTCCGGTGCGCGGACGGCCCGGTAGGCATCGCTCTGCGGCAAGCGGGCTGCTGATTCGCGCGAGATGGCGAGCAATCCAAGAGACCCCGTCGTAATGGGCCCCGTCGCAGACGGCGAGCCGCTCTTTTCCTCGCGCACCCTTCCGCGGAACAAGGCCAAAGCCGGTCTCGATGTGCTGCTCACCAAGGCAGCGATCGATTTCCAGAACCTCGCCCAAGAGGAAGGCGACCCCCTCATCAAGGAAAATCTCGAAGCGCTGCGCGAAGTGGCCGGGCTCGACACCGTGCTGCTTGCGACGTTCGACGAGCAGCGCACCTGCATTCAGAGCCTCGTGGCCGCCACGAGCATGTTCTCGGCGTTCAATCCCGAGGTGCTGCAGGGCGAATCGCTGGACCGTTTCCCGTTCTTCCGCGATCGGCTCGAGCACCTGCGCATCGTCGAGATCCGCGACACGGCGCAGCCGCGGCGCGACCTGGCGGCCGAAGCGGCCCGGCTCGCCGCGCTGCACATCGGCGCGGCGCTCGTCATCGGCATTGCGATCGACAAAGAGGTGCGCGCGTTCATCGCGCTCGGTTCGACGCTGCCGCGCGAGAGCTGGGACGCCAACCTGCACCTGACGCTCAAGCTGCTCGGCTCGAGCTATGCGAGCGGCATCGAGCGGCTGCGCTATCGCCGTCAGTTCTGCGACATCGAAGAGCGCAACGAGCTTGCCCTCTACGGCGCGAACGACGGTCTGTGGGACTTCAACTACGAGAAGAACACGACGTATTTCTCGCCGCGCTGGAAGGCCATGCTCGGCTATTCGGACGAGGACATGCAGTCCTTCAGCGACTGGCGCGATCTCGTGCATCCCGAAGATGCCGAGCGCGTGCAGGCGGCGCTGCGCGATCACTTGGCGGGCAAGGAGCCGATCTTCGAGAGCGTTCATCGGCTGCGTCATCGCGACGGCGTGTGGCTTTGGGTCGTCAGCCGCGCCAAGGCGCGCCTCGACGAGCATGGCCGGCCGCGCCGCATCGTCGGCGTCGATCTCGACGTCACCGAGCGCAAGCTCTTCGAAGAGGCGCTCTTCAAGGAGAAGGAGAGCGCGCAGATCACGCTGCAGTCGATCGGCGATGGCGTCATCACCACCGATTCGCACTGCCGCGTCGAGTATCTGAACCCCGTGGCCGAACAGCTCACCGGCTGGCGGCTCGAGCACGCGCAGGGCCGGCCGATCGACGAGATCTTCCGCAGCTTCCACGAGGAGACTTGCGAGCCGCTCGAGAATCCGCTGGCGGTGGCGATCCGCCGCACGCGCGCGATCAAGTCGGTGCGCCCGACGCTGCTCATCCGCCGCGACGGCAACGAGCTTTACATCGAAAGCTGCGCCTCGCCGATTCGCGACGGCAACGGCAATGTCTCGGGCGGCGTGCTCGTGTTCCACGACGTGAGCGAAAGCCGCGAGCTCAATCGCAAGCTCTCGTATCACGCAAGCCATGACATCCTGACGGGCCTGGTCAATCGCCGCGAGTTTGAAGCGCGACTCGAGCGTGCGCTGAAGAGCGCCCGCGCACGCGAAGCGTCCTTCGCGCTGTGTCACATCGATCTCGATCAGTTCAAGATCATCAACGACAACTGCGGCCACAGTGCGGGCGATGCGCTGCTCGGTCAGGTCGGCGCGCTGCTCAAGTCGAAGATCCGCTGGCGCGACACGGTCGCGCGTTTGGGCGGCGATGAATTCGGCGTGCTGCTCGAAAGCTGCTCGCTGGAAGAGGCGATCCGCAACGCCGAGGCGCTGCGCGAGGCCATTCGCAACTACAAGTTCGTCTGGGAAGAGCGCACTTTCCGCTTGGGCGCGAGCATCGGCGTGGTGCCGATCACGCCGGAGAACGAGGATGTCGCGTCGTTGCTCTCGGCGGCCGACAGCGCCTGTGCGGCGGCGAAAGAGGCCGGGCGCAATCGCGTGTACAGCTTCCAGGAGAACGACATCGATCTCATGCGCCGCCGCCGCGAGATGCAATGGGCGGCGCGCATCAACAATGCGCTCGAGGACGGTCGTTTCGAGATCTACCGCCAGATCATTCAGCCGCTGCAGCAGCCGCAGCAGGGGCTGCATTACGAGCTGCTGCTACGCATGCGCGACGAGAACGGCAAGATCGTCGCGCCCGATCAGTTCATCGCTGCGGCCGAGCGCTATGGACTGACGCCCAACATCGATCGCTGGATGATCGAGCACGCGCTGCGCTGGCTCGTCTCCGAAGCGGATGAGCGCGAGAAGCTTGCGATGTGTTCGATCAATCTGTCGGGACAGAGCTTGGGCGACGACAAATTCCTGCCGTTCGTCATCGAGCACTTCCATCGCAGCGGCATCGATGCCTCGAAGATCTGCTTCGAGATCACCGAGACCGCGGCGATCGCCAGCTTCTCGCAGGCCAATCGCTTTATCCATGCGCTCAAGGAGCTCGGCTGCCGCTTCGCGCTCGACGACTTCGGCACCGGCCTGTCCTCGTTCGGCTACCTCAAGCACTTCCCGGTCGACTTCCTCAAGATCGACGGGAGCTTCGTCAAAGAGATCCTGCACGATCCGATCGACCGCGAGATGGTGCGCTCGATCAACGAGATCGGCCATCTCACCGGCAAGCAGACGATCGCGGAGTTCGCCGAGAATGCCGAGATCATCGAGATGCTGCGCAGCCTCGGCGTGGACTACGCGCAGGGCTACGGCATCGCGACCCCGCAGCGGGTGCTGCGCGTGGCGGCGAGCGATGCCGTGAAGTGAGCGGCGAGGCGGCGCGATTGCCTGCTGCTCGTGAGCGTGTCTTTATCTCGCCTTGCGCGTTCGCTGTCAGGCGAAGCGCATCGACAGATCCACCGCCTTCACGTGTTTGGTGAGCGCGCCGACGGAGATGAAGTCGACGCCGGTTTCGGCGACGGCCCGCAGCGTCTCCAAGCTGATATTCCCTGAGGCTTCGAGCTCGGCGCGGCGCGGATGGCTGTGCGCGATGCGCACGGCTTCGCGCAGATCGTCGTTGGAGAAATTGTCGAGCAGGACGCGATCGACGCCGCAGTCGAGCGCCTCGCGCAGCTGCGTCAGATTCTCGACTTCCACTTCGACCATGACGCGGCGAGGCGCATTGCGCGCCGCGCGTACCGCCGCTGCGATCGAACCGGCAGCAGCGATGTGGTTCTCTTTCACGAGAATGGCGTCGAACAGGCCGATGCGATGGTTCGTGCCGCCGCCGCAGCGCACGGCGTACTTCTGCGCGAGGCGCAGCCCCGGCAGCGTCTTGCGGGTATCGAGAATGCGGCAGCCGGTGCCGGCGACGGCATCGACGTACTTGCGCGTGATCGTGGCGGTGCCGGAGAGGGCTTGCAGGAAATTGAGCGCGGTGCGCTCACCGGTGAGGATCGCGCGCGCCGGTCCGTCGATCGTGCACAGCACTTCGTTTGCCTTGATGCGGCTGCCGTCCGTTGTGTGCCACTGCACGCGCACGCGGGAATCGAGCTGGCGGAAGACCTCGTCGAACCAGGGCGCACCGCAAAGCGTGGCGTCTTCGCGCGTGATCACGCGCGCGTGTGCCTGCTGTTCCTCGGGGATCAGCTGGGCGGTGAGGTCGCCGTCCGCCACGTCTTCGCGAAGCGCGGTACGGACTGTTTCGGCGATGTACGAGGGATCGGGCGCTGTCATCGAAAGACCGTGTTCGTGTCGGGAGAGAGGCGAGCATAGCGTGGTCGCCCGGCGCAGACGAGCCGCGAAAACGCCCCATGCAAACGGCTGATATGGCTCGGGTTGTCGCACGCGGTACGGCAGATGCGGCAGGCGCGTTTGAAGTAAAGCCGGCTCGTCCCCATAATCTCGCGACACGCCTTGCGCCCGACGCCAGCCGAGCCGATCCTTTCGCGTGTTGCTTCCCCTGTCGCCTTGCGTTCGACGACCGTGCGTCGTGGCCGGGCTGGGGAGCGCGCGTCGGCTGGGCGAAGGGTCCGTGCGTCGGCGCAGTGCCTAGTCCGTAGCCCGTAGAGGTATCCGATCCGTGGACGTCATCGAACGCATCAAGTCGCAGCTGTCTTCCAACCCGGTCGTGCTGTACATGAAAGGCACTCCGGACTTCCCGCAATGCGGATTCTCTGCCGCCGCCGTGCGCGCGCTGCAGGCCGTCGGCGCTCAGTTCGCCTATGTGAACGTGTTCGAGGATCCGGAGCTGCGCGAAGCGTTGAAGCAGTATTCCAATTGGCCGACGTATCCGCAGCTGTACGTGAATGGCGAGCTCATCGGCGGCTCGGACATCATCCTCGAGATGTACAAGAGCGGCGAGCTGCAAAAGCTCCTCGCCGACGCGAAGTAGGAACTAGATGAATCAGTTGAGGTGGGCGCGCTTTCAGAAGGCCGCCCATCGAGTCGATTGCAGCTCACGCTGCGTACGGCGTGAGCGTGCCTCGAGCCCCGTTCCTCACGCGGGCGTTGCGACCTGCGGCGCTCCGATCCGGTTGCAGATCGCGCAGAACAGCTCCGCCGTGCGCATCGCATCGTAGGCGGCGGAGTGCGCTTCCTCGGCATCCCAGCTGATGCCCGCCGCCTGTAGCGCTTTACCCAGCACCGTCTGCCCGTAGCACACGCCGGCGAGCGTCGCGGTGTCGAAGCTCGAGAACGGGTGGAAGGGATTGCGCTTGATCTGCGCGCGCTCGACCGCGGCGTTCAAGAAATTGAGATCGAAGTACGCGTTGTGTCCCACCAGGATCGCGCGCGTGCACTCGTTTTCCTTCATCGCGCGGCGCACTTCTTGGAAGATGCGCGTGAGCGCTTCTTTTTCCGGAATCGCCGGGCGCAGCGGATGGAATGGATCGATCCCCGTGACGGCGAGCGAGGCGGCTTCGAGATTGGCGCCGGGGAACGGCTGCACGTGATAGCGCCAGCTCTCGCCGGGCTTGAGCGTGCCGTCGGCATTCATCTCGATGAGCACCGCAGCGATCTCGAGCAATGCGTCGGTATTCGGGTTGAACCCGCCGCACTCCACATCGATGACCACGGGAAGGAAGCCGCGAAAGCGGTTGGCAATCGGACGTCGCTCGCTCAAGGCTGCGTCTCCTCGATCAAGCGCCACTCGATCGTCTCAGTCGCACGGAAGGGAACGAGGGTGTCGTCTCCGAACGTGTACGTCGCGGGCGGGTTCCACGGCTCGCGCGCGAGCGTGATCGTCTCGCGGTTGCGCGGCAGGCCGTAGAAATCCGCGCCGCGTTCGGACGCGAATGCCTGCAGGCGATCGAGGCGGCCGGCGCGGTCGAACGCTTCGGCATACAGCTCGATCGCGGCATGCGCGGAGAAGATGCCGGCGCAGCCGCAGGCGTGCTCCTTGGTGTGCTTTGCGTGCGGCGCGCTGTCGGTGCCGAGGAAGAAGCGCGGATCGTCGCTCGTCGCCGCTTCGACCAGGGCGGTGCGATCGGCTTCGCGCTTGAGCACCGGCAGGCAGTAGTGATGCGGACGAATGCCGCCCTGGAACAGCGCGTTGCGATTGAGCAGCAGATGCTGCGGTGTGATCGTCGCGGCGACGCCTGCGCGCGCGCTGCGTACGAATGCGACCGCTTCGCGCGTCGTCACGTGCTCGAACACGACTTTGAGCTTCGGGAAGCGCTCGACCACGCCCGTCAGCACGCGATCGATGAAGACGCGCTCGCGATCGAACACATCGACGTCGCTCGCGGTCACTTCGCCATGCACCTGCAGGACGAGGCCGCATTCCTCCATGGCTTCGAGCGCGGGATAGATGTTCTCGATGGCGGTGACGCCGGCGTCGGAATGCGTGGTGGCGCCGGCGGGGTAGAGCTTCGCGCCGACGATGAAGCCGCTCTCGCGCGCCGCACGGATCTCTGCGGGCGGCGTGCGATCCGTGAGGTAGAGCGTCATCAGCGGCTCGAACTTAAGGCCCGCCGGCAGCGCCGCGAGGATGCGTTCGCGATAAGCGCGCGCGCTCGCGACGGTGGTGACGGGCGGCTTCAAGTTCGGCATGACGACGGCACGCGCGAATTGCCGCGCGGTGAAGGGCAGCACGCTCGCGAGCTGTGCGCCGTCGCGCAGATGGAGGTGCCAGTCGTCGGGTCGAGTCAGAGTCAGTGTGCGCATGCGCGAGTGTCAGAAGGACAGGCCACCGGCTGCCGGCTGGAACCGGCGGCTCGCGAGAGGCGCTCGGGTTGCAGGTGCGCGGTAGCAGATGAATCGAGGGACAAGCTTAGCAGCAACGCGCTCGGGGAGGGGCAGAACGGCTTCGGGCTACGCACGACGGGAAGCGGCGAAGCGGAAGCGTTCCGCTTCGCCGACGACGCCTGCTTACCTTTTCTTTGCGCTCGGGCGCGCGGTCAGGATGCCTTCCTCCAGCAGCTGCAGCGTGTAGCGCACGCCGAAGCCGGTGAACTCCGTCGGAATGTGGGCGAGCCCGCCGGAGCGATTGCTCGCGGCCAGATCCAGGTGTAGCCACGGAATGTCCTTCGGCACGAACCGATTCAAGAAGCGTGCGGCAAGGATGTGGTCGCCTTTGCTGTCGGGCGTGCACTGCAGGATGTCCGCGATCGGCGATTCGAGATCGGAGTCGTAGTCCTCGTCCATCGGGAACGGCCAGACGCGTTCGCCGCTGACGCGGCCCGCGCGTTCGATGAGCGGGTGCAGGTCGGCGCGATTGGTGAAAGCGCCGCTGTAGCGCTCGGTGAGCGCGTTGATGCAGGCGCCGGTCAACGTTGCGTAGTCGATGATGAAATCGGGCTGCTCGCGCGCTGCCAGGGCGAGCGTATCGGCGAGCACCATGCGGCCCTCGGCATCGCTGTGAGCCACTTGGATGGTGACGCCATTGGCTGCGCGTACCACTTCCTGCGGCCGATAGGCACGCGCGCCGATCTGATTCTCGGTCAGCGCCAGCCAGCAATCGATCTCGTACGGGGCGTCGAGCTCGGTCAGCGCAAGGAGCGTGCCGAGCGCGACGGCGCTGCCCTGCATGTCCTCGTGCATCTGATACATCGACTTGTGCGGCTTGAGATTGATGCCGCCGGTGTCGAAGCAGATGCCCTTGCCGACCAGCGCCAAGCGCTGCGCACGGGCACGCTTGGACGGCCGATATCGCAGGCGGGCGATGCCGGCGCCGCGATGCTCGTTGGCGCGCGCGACGGCCAAGAAGGCGCCCGCGCCCGCGCGACGCAGCGCCGCTTCGTCATAAAAGGTGAAGCTCCAGCCCTTCGCGCGCGCGAGCTGCTTGAGCGCGCGGCGATAGCCAAGCGTATCGAGCACGTTCGGCGGCAGGGTGGTGAGCCAGCGCGCCAGATGATTGCCGCTGTCGATCGCGCGGGTGCGGTCGACAGCGACCGCGGCGGCGCCTTCGCCCCAGAGGGTCACGGCGGTGAGCCGGTCAGCCTCGGGCTTGTCGGATTTGAAGCGCGGCATGGGCGCGCTCCAGGCGAGCCCGGCGGCCAGCAGGTTTTCGAGGACGAGCGCGCTGCGTTCGCCATCGAACCCCTGGGTCGCAACGAGCACGCGTGCCTCGGGCGGCGGGGCAAGGTCTTTCCAGGCACGTGCGGCGGCCGTCAGTCGATCGAACGCGGCGCTCGCCGGTTTCGTGAACTGAATCACGATGGGCATCGCTCGCGGGCCCACGCGGGCGCTCAGCGATTTGACCGGACCTGCCTTGCGCTGGGTGCGATAGAGCGTGAGCCAAATCTGTGCGTGCGGCAGGGCGCGCAGCGCCGTTTCGGCGTTTTCGTCGGGGCAGGCGACGATCGCCGCGTCGAAGCCGTGCAGGGCGCGCTCATCGAGCGTGCCGCCGCGTTTGAGGATGCGTATGTTGCGCTGAGCAGGAAGCAATTCCACGTTTCCGCGTTCCTTGACGCCAAAAAACCAAACTCCGATCATACGCGCGCTTTTCGGACCGCACGAATCCGGGTCGAGGCAGATCCTTGGCAGTTGCCGGGAGTTCAACGCGGCTCGCGCATCGATTTTCGCTGCGGGCAGCACGATCGACCTGAATGCGGGGCGGTGCGCATTGCGCGCCGGTCCTTACGGAACGAAGAGCTACGCCAGGAAGGCGGTCCTGAGCGCGCAGAACGCAAGCTTACGAAAGACGCGATGTCTGCTTTCGCAAGTCACGTTGGAGCGGCCGCCGGAGCGCGACGCCCCACATAGGCCAACGAGTAGCACAGTAATGTCATCCGAACCCTCCAGGTTTGACGATCTCGATCCCCAGGAAACGAAGGAGTGGCTCGAATCGATCGATTCGGTCCTGAAGACGCACGGGCCCGAACGCGCGCATTTCCTGCTCGAGCGGCTGATCGATTACACCCGGCGCTCCGGCGCGTATTTGCCGTTCCGTCCGAACACGGCGTACGTGAACACGATCTCCGTCGGGCAAGAGAAGGAATACCCCGGCGACCGGACGATCGAGCGGCGCATCGAGGCGTACCTGCGCTGGAACGCGATGGCGATGGTCGTGCAGGCCAATCGCCAGAGCTCGGAGTACGGCGGCCATATCGCGACCTACGCCTCCGCCGCCACGCTCTATGAAGTCGGTTTCAATCATTTCTGGCGCGCGCCGACCGAGAACCATCCGGGCGACATGATCTTCATCCAGGGTCATGCCTCGCCGGGTATCTACGCGCGCGCGTTCCTCGAAGGGCGACTCACCGAGGATCACCTGCGGCACTTCCGTCAGGAGGTGAAGAGCCCGAACGGCTTGAGCTCGTATCCGCATCCCTGGCTCATGCCGAATTTCTGGCAGTTCCCGACGGTCTCGATGGGCCTCGGCCCGATGATGGCGATCTACCAGGCGCGCTTCCAGCGCTACCTCGAGAATCGCGGCATCGTGCCGGTCTCCGACCGCAAGATCTGGGCGTTCCTCGGCGACGGTGAGATGGACGAGCCCGAAGCGATGGGCGCCATCACCATGCCGGTGCGCGAGAAGCTCGACAACCTGATCTTCGTCATCAACTGCAATCTGCAGCGCCTCGACGGCCCGGTGCGCGGTAACGGCAAGATCATCCAAGAGCTCGAAGCCGCCTTCCTCGGCGCGGGCTGGAACGTCATCAAGGTGATCTGGGGCTCGCGTTGGGATCCGCTGTTCGCGCGCGACACGAAGGGCCTCCTGCGCCGCGTGATGGAAGAGTGCGTCGACGGCGAGTACCAGAACTTCAAGGCGAAGGGCGGCGCGTACACGCGCGAGCACTTCTTCGGCAAGTATCCGGAGCTCAAGGAGATGGTTGCCACGATGTCCGACGACGACATCTGGCGCCTGAACCGCGGCGGCCACGACTACAAGAAGGTGTGGAACGCCTATCACGCGGCGGTCAATCACAAGGGCCAGCCGACGGTCATCCTTGCGAAGACGGTCAAGGGCTTCTTGATGGGTCGCTGGGGCGAGAGCCAGAACATCACGCACCAGCAGAAGAAGCTCGACGACGAAGCGCTCAAGGAATTCCGCAACCGCATCTTCATCGAGATCTCCGACGACGAGATCGCGAAGGCGCCGTTCAAGAAGCCGCCGGAAGACAGCCCGGAGATGAAATATCTCCACGAGCGTCGCAAGGCGCTCGGCGGCTACTTGCCGCAGCGTCGGACCGATGCGCCGAAGCTCGAGGTGCCGCCGCTCGAGGTGTTCGACTCGCTCCTGCAGAGCTCGGGCGACCGCGAATTCTCGACCACGATGGCGCTCGTGCGCATCCTGCAGACGCTCATCAAGGACAAGAACATCGGCAAGCACATCGTGCCGATCGTGCCCGACGAAGCGCGCACGTTCGGTATGGAAGGTATGTTCCGTCAGATCGGCATCTACTCCTCGGCGGGTCAGCTCTACACGCCGCAGGACGCCGATCAGCTCATGTTCTACAAGGAAGACAAGAAGGGGCAGATCCTCGAGGAAGGCATCAACGAAGCAGGCGCGATCTGCTCGTGGATCGCCGCGGGTACGGCTTACGCCAACTACGGCGTGAGCATGATCCCGTTCTATATCTACTACTCGATGTTCGGCTTCCAGCGCGTCGGCGATTTCATCTGGGCCGCGGGCGACAGCCAGGCGCGCGGCTTCCTGATCGGCGGCACCGCCGGCCGCACGACGCTCGCGGGCGAAGGCCTGCAGCACCAGGACGGTCACAGCCAGCTGATGTTCACCGTCGTGCCGAACTGCCTCTCGTACGATCCGACGTTCGCATACGAGCTCGCCGTGATCATTCAGGACGGCCTGCGTCGCATGTACGTCGAGCAGGAGGATGTCTTCTATTACATCACCTGCATGAACGAGAACTACGCGCACCCGGCGATGCCGAAGGGCGTCGAGCAGCAGATCCTGAAGGGCATGTATCTCTTCAAGAGCGGCGGCAAGGGCAAGCTGCGCGTCAATCTGCTCGGCTCCGGCACGATCCTGCGCGAGGTGATCTTCGCGTCCGAGATCCTCGAGAAGGACTACGGCGTCAGCTCCGACATCTTCAGCGTGCCGAGCTTCTCGCAGCTGCGGCGCGAGGCGCTCGAAGTCGAGCGCTACAACATGCTGCACCCGGATCAGCCGGCGAAGGTGCCGTACGTGAGCGAGTGCCTCGGCGACCGCAAGGGGCCGTTCATCGCCGCGACCGATTACATGAAGATCGTGCCCGATCAGATCCGCCAATGGGTCCCGGGCCGCTACGTCGTGCTCGGCACCGACGGCTACGGTCGCAGCGATTCGCGCGAGCAGCTGCGCAAGCACTTCGAAGTGGACCGCTACCACATCGTCGTGGCTGCGCTGAAGGCGCTCGTCGACGAAGGCAAGCTGCAGGCGGCGACCGTCAAAGAGGCGATGAAGAAGTTCAACATCGATCCGGACAAGCCGAGCCCGGTGACGCAGTGAGCGCAGCGCGGGCTTTGGGCTACGGGCGTCGGCCGAAGCGCAACCAGCAAGCTTCGGCCGCGCACAGATAGGTTGCCGCATTTTCGGATCTCACAATGACTACTGATGTTCTGGTTCCAGATCTAGGCGACTTCAAGGACGTCGAGGTCATCGACGTCCTGGTCAAGCCCGGCGATACGGTCGAAGTCGACACGCCGCTCATCACGCTCGAAACGGAAAAGGCGACGATGGATGTGCCCTCGACGAGCGCGGGCGTCGTCAAGTCCGTTGCGGTCAAGAAGGGCGATCGCGTGTCGAAGGGCAGCCTCGTGCTGACGCTGGAACCGAGCAGCGGTGCGCAACCTGCAAGCAGCGCTCCGCCAGCGAGCGAACAGCCTGCGGCCGCGCCCGCGGCTGCACCGACTGCGGCGAGCGCGCCTGCCGCCGGCGGCATCGAAACGATCACCGTTCCCGACATCGGCGACTTCAAAGACGTCGAAGTCATCGAGGTGATGGTCAAGCCCGGCGATACGATCGAAGTCGACACGCCGCTCATCACGCTCGAAACGGAAAAGGCGACGATGGACGTGCCCTCGACGAGCGCGGGCGTCGTCAAGTCCGTTGCGGTCAAGAAGGGCGATCGCGTCTCGAAGGGCAGCGAGATTCTCACGCTCGAGGCGAAGGGTGCGCCGGCTGCGGCTGCGAGCCCCAAGCCTGCTGACCCGCCGAAAGCAGCGAGCGCACCGGCGGCTCCTGCGCCGGCCGCAGCGCCCGCTGCCGCTCCGGCTCCGGCGAGCACGCCGGCACCGGCACAGCCGCCGCGCGCGGCGGGCGTCGATGTGAACGTCTCGTTCAGCAACGTGCACGCGAGTCCCTCGGTGCGCAAGTTCGCGCGCGAGCTCGGCGCGGATCTCACGCGCATCAAGGGCACTGGCGTGAAGGGCCGCATCACCGCCGACGACGTCAAGGCGTGGGTGAAGCAGATGCTGACCGGCGCGCAGACGGGCGCGACGGGCGGCGCGTTGCCGAAGATTCCCGAGGTCGATTTCTCGAAATTCGGCGAAATCGAAGTCAAGCCGCTCGGGCGCATCCAGAAGATTTCCGGTCCGCGTTTGCACGCGAGCTGGCTCAACATTCCGCACGTCTGGCAGATGGACGAAGCGGACATCACCGAGCTCGAAGAGACGCGCAATCGCTTGAAGGCGCAGGCCGCCGAGCGCGGCATCAAGCTCACGCCGCTCGCGTTCATTCTGCGTGCGTGCGTGAAGGCGTTGCAGGCGTTCCCGGTCGTCAACAGCTCGCTCGACCCGACGGGGCAGAACCTCGTCATGAAGAAGTACATCCATCTCGGCTTCGCAGCGGATACGCCGCACGGCCTGGTGGTGCCGGTCATTCGCGATGCCGACAAGAAGGATGTCTACGAAATCGCGCGCGAGCTCGCGACGCTGTCGGAAAAGGCGCGCGCGGGCAAGTTGTCGGCCGCCGAGATGCAGGGCGCGTCGTTCACCGTGTCGAGCCTGGGCGGTATCGGCGGCACGTCGTTCACGCCGATCGTGAACGCGCCCGAGGTGGCGATCCTGGGCGTCGCGCGCGCGAGCATGAAGCCGGTGTGGAAGGACGGTCAGTTCGTGCCGCGCCTGATCCTGCCGTTCACTTTTGCCTACGATCATCGCGTGATCGACGGCGCTGCGGGCGCACGCTTCACGACGTTCCTCGCGCAACAGCTCGCCGACGTGCGCGGCTTGCTCGAGGCGGTACCGTAAGGAGAGGGGCCAGCCGGCCTGCGCAGAGCTGGCCTGAAGGGTTTTTGTTGCCGGCTGGCCGCAGCGCCAGTCGGCTCGCGAGTAGCCTATGACCGACATCCTCGTTCCCGACATCGGTGATTTCAAAGACGTCGAGGTCATCGATGTGCTCGTCAAACCTGGCGATCGCATCGAGCTCGAAACGCCGCTCATCACGCTCGAGACCGAGAAAGCGACGATGGACGTGCCGGCCACCGCGGCTGGGGTCGTGAAGTCGGTGGCCGTGAAGAAGGGCGATCGGGTGTCGAAGGGCTCGCTCATCCTCACGCTCGAAGCGAACGCAGGCGAGCAACCAGTGGCGCAAAGCAGCGCGCCGAAGCAGCCCGAGAGCGCACCGAGTGCAGCGGCGAGTGCCGCGCCGGCGGCTGCACCGGCTCAGCAGAGCGCACCGGCTGTAGCGCCTGCGCCTGCGGGCGGCTCGTACGATTTCGATGTCGTCGTGCTCGGTTCGGGGCCGGGCGGCTACACGGCCGCGTTCCGCGCTGCCGATCTCGGCATGAAGACGGCGCTGATCGAGCGCTGGCCGACGCTCGGCGGGGTGTGCTTGAACGTGGGCTGCATTCCTTCGAAGGCCTTGCTCCATGCTGCGAAGGTCATCGAAGAAGCGCACGAGATGGAGGAGGCCGGCATTAGCTTTGGCCGTCCCAAGATCGATGCGACGAAGCTGCGCGACTGGAAAAACAAGGTGGTCGGGCGCTTGACCGGCGGCCTCGCGTCGATGGCGAAGCAGCGCAAGGTCGAAGTGATCCGCGGCTATGGCCGCTTCGTCTCGCCGCATGAGATCGAAGTCGAGCCGCCTGCGGATGCTTCCGGTTCGCCGCGGCGCGTGTCGTTCGCTCACTGCATCATCGCGGCGGGCTCCGAGTCGGTGCGTCTGCCCGGCTTGCCGGACGATCCGCGCATCATCGATTCGACGGGCGCGCTCGAGCTCGATCTGCCGAAGCGGCTCCTCGTCATCGGCGGCGGCATCATCGGCCTCGAAATGGCGACCGTCTACAGCGCGCTCGGCGTCAAGGTGAGCGTCGCCGAGCTCACCGAAGGTTTGATTCCGGGCTGCGATCGCGATCTCGTCCGTCCGCTCGAAAAGCGTATCGCCAAGCGCTACGAGCGCATCATGGTCAAGACCAAGGTCACGAAGGTCGAGCCCGAGAAGGCGGGCTTGCGCGTGCATTTCGAAGGCGAGCAGGCGATCGAGCCGCAGCTCTACGACAAGGTGCTGGTGGCGGTCGGACGCTCGCCGAACGGCAAGCGCATCAATGCCGAAGCGGCCGGGGTGTTCGTGAACGAGCGCGGCTTCATTCCGGTCGATCGCCAGATGCGCACGAACGTGCCGCATATCTTTGCGATCGGCGACATCGCCGGCCAGCCGATGCTGGCGCACAAGGCGACGCACGAGGGCAAGCTCGCGGCCGAAGTGGCGCATGGCGAGAAGCGTGCGTTCGATGCCCGCGTGATTCCGGCAGTCGCCTACACCGATCCGGAAGTGGCGTGGGTCGGCGTGACCGAGACGGATGCGAAAGCAAAAGGCATCCCCTACGAGAAGGCCGTCTTCCCGTGGGCGGCGAGCGGTCGCTCGCTCTCGCTCGGTCGTGACGAGGGCTTCACCAAGCTGCTCTTCGATCCGGCGACGCAGCGCGTCATCGGCGGCGGGATCGTCGGACCGAATGCCGGCGACCTCATCGCCGAAGTGGCGCTTGCGATCGAGATGGGCTCCGACGCCGCCGACATTGGCCTGACCATCCATCCGCATCCGACGCTGTCGGAGACGATCGCCTTCGCGGCGGAAGCGTACGAAGGCACGATCACGGATCTGTACCTGCCGAAAAAGAAGAAGTAAGTCCGCGGCTTGTGGCTTACATCCTGCAGGCCGCCGCTCGCCGGGCCTGCGCTTGTCGCGGCGCAGCGTTCGCGCTCGTACGAAACGCACGACGCTTTCCCTCGCTATGCCGGCCGATCGCGGCTCCGATCGGCCGGCGCGTGTGTACGAACTGCCGCCTACCCCTCTGGCCGAAGACGACCGGACCGATAAACGGCTAAGATGCGCGCCGACCCGATAACAAATAAGGGGAGTCATCGTGGACTTCAATAAACTCGTCGCGCGCGCCAAAGCGATATTGATTCAGCCGAAGAGCGAGTGGCCGGTCATCGCCGAAGAGCCCGCGACCGTTGCAGATCTATTCAAGGGTTACATTCTTTGGCTCGCCGCAGCGTCCGTACTGGCGTCATTCATCAAGACTGCGGTCATCGGCCACATGATCCCGTTCGTCGGGATGGTGCGCACCCCGATCGGCCCGGCTTTGATCAGCGCGATCATCTCGCTCGCGCTCACGCTTGCGAGCGTCTATGTGATGGCGATCATCGTCGAGGCATTGGCGCCCACCTTCGGTGGGCAGAAGGATCGCACGCAGGCGCTCAAGGCGGTGGCCTATGCGTCGACGGCCGCGTGGCTTGCGAGCATTGCCGTGATCGTGCCGGCGCTCGGCTGGTTGATCGCGATTGCAGGCGCTGTGTACTCCATCTATCTGCTGTATCTCGGCCTGCCGCATACGATGAAGTCGCCGCCCGACAAGGCTGTCGGCTATACGGCGGTGTCGATCATCATTGCGATCGTCGTCTGGTTCGTGGTGGGCGCGATCGTGGGCTCGATCACGGCGATCGGCTTGGGCGTCACGGGCGCCAGCTCCTACATCGGTCGCAGCGTGACCGTCGACAAGGACAGCCCGCTGGACAAGCTCGAAGAGTGGGGCAAGAGCGTCGAGGAGGCGACCAAGAAGCTCGAAGCCGCGCAGGCATCCGGCGATCAGGCCGCGCAACAGGAAGCGTTTGCCCAGATGATGGGCGCTGCGCTCGGCGGCGGTGCGGCAGTGACGGCGTTGCGCACGGATCAGTTGAAGCCCTTCCTGCCCGACTCGCTGCTCGGCTATGCGCGTTCGCGCTCGTCCGTGGAACGCAACAGTGCGATGGGGCTGGAGATCACGACCGCCACGGCGACCTACACGGATGAAGACACCGGGCGCTCGCTCGATCTTGAGATCGTCGACACCGCTTCGGCGAAGGGCTTGCTCGCGCTTGCGGGATTCGCAGGCATGATGGGCGAGCGCGAGACCGACGGCACGGTCGAGAAGATCTTTCGCGACGGCGACCGACAGGTGCGCGAGTACTGGGACCGCAACAGTTCGAGCGGCGAATACTCGGTCATCGTGGGCGAGCGTTTCGTGGTCAAAGTGTCCGGCGAGGCAGATAGCGTGCAGGCGCTCAAAGCCGCGCTCAAGGACGTCGACTTGCGCAAGCTCGAAAAGCTCAAGAACGAAGGCGCTTGAGAAGAAAATGAATGGTCGGCGGCTCGGCGCATCCGAGCCGCCGATCTCTCATGCAAGGGAAGGGATTGAGCTGCCGTCGCACAGGCCATACGCTGTAGGCAAACTCGTGTCCTGACGCGGCAGCATGCTCTTTGACGCACGCTCGTCCTCCCGCTGCGAGGAGCCTCCCAACGCGTACGTCCTCCATCGAAAAGGGCTGCCGGCTCTAGGTGTCGCGTCCGTTGCGGTGATATGTGCCCATGAAGGTCATCGACATCTCACAACCTGGTCCGCCCGAAGTGCTGACGCTCGTCGACCGTCCGCTGCCGCAGGTCGGTCCGAATGAGGTGCTCATCAAGGTCGCCGCCGCAGGCGTCAATCGTCCCGACTTGCTGCAGCGGCGCGGCAAGTATCCGCCGCCGCCGGGGGCGCCCAGCCATCCCGGCCTGGAAGTTGCAGGCCACATCGTCGAGGTCGGCGCCAACGTCTCGGACTTTCATGTCGATGAGGCCGTGTGCGCATTGCTGCAGGGTGGCGGCTATGCCGAGTACGTCGCGGTCGATGCGCGGCTCGTGCTGCGCGTGCCGCGCGGCCTCAGCATGATCGAAGCAGCTTCCTTGCCCGAGACGTGCTTTACGGTGTGGGCCAATGTGTTCGAGCGCGCTCGGCTTGCGGGTACGGATAGCTTGCTCGTGCATGGCGGTGCGAGCGGCATCGGCGTGATGGCGATCCAGCTCGCGAAGGCATTCGGACACACGGTGTATGCGACGGCAGGCACTGAAGAGAAATGCCGCTTCTGCGAGCAGCTCGGCGCTGCGCGCGCGATCGACTATCGGCGCGAGGATTTCGTCGAGGCGATTCGTACGCTCACGAACGGCCGCGGCGTCGATGTGGTGCTCGACATGGTGGGCGGCAGCTATCTCGAGCGCAATCTGAGCGTGCTCGCGTCCGAGGGGCGGCTCGTCTTGATCGCAACGCAAGGCGGGCGAACCGCGCAGCTCGATATCGCCACCGTTATGCAGAAGGGCGCCACGATCACCGGCTCGCTGCTGCGGCCGCGCACGGCCGAGTTCAAAGGGCGGATTCGCGACGAGCTCGCGCGTCGCGTGTGGCCGCTCTTCGAGGCCGGCCAAGTGAGAGCCGCCGTCGACAAGGTGTTTCCGCTCGCCGATGCGGCGGCCGCGCACGCCTATCTCGAGAGCGGTGCGCACAAGGGTAAGGTCGTGCTCGAGGTCGCGTGAGCAACGTTCGCGAGATGCGTTCGTCGATTTGGCTCGGCCGGGCTGCGCTGGTACTGCTCGGCGCACTGCTGCTCGCCGTCATCTTCTCGCCGCGCAATCACAACAGCACTTTGTGGCTGCGCACGCTGCACGACGCAGCGCATGGTCCGATCTTCGGCTGTATCGCGCTGGCGCTGCTTTATCTGCTGCGCACGCAACCCTGGCTCACCAGGCTGTCTTTGACGACCTGCTATGTCACTGCGTTTGTGCTTGCGGTAGGTCTGGGACTCTTCACAGAGGTCGCGCAGCATTTCACTGGACGCGACGCATCGTTCAAGGATCTCGCGATGGATGGGCTCGGGGCTGCAGCGGCGCTGTTGCTCTTCGCGACCGTCGATCCGCGTCGCAACGAGCTGCCGCGTGCGCACCGCGCGATCTGGGTCGCGCCAGCCATCTTGGCGCTCGCGCTCATGTCGTGGCCGCTTGCGCAAGTGGCGCAGGCGTATGTGAATCGCGCGCAGGGCTTTCCGGTGCTGGCGGACTTCACGGACGAGATTGGCACGCGCTTCGTGCGTCCGCGGCGTGCGCGTGCATCGCTGATCGAGGTCGAGGAGCAATGGGCCGAGCGTCCGCGCGAGCGCGCGCTGCGAGTCCAGCTCTTCGGGCGCGGCTGGCCGGGGCTGCACTTGGCGGAAACCGAGCCGAATTGGCGCGGCTACCGCGCGCTCGTGCTCGATTTGGTCAATCCGATGGATACGCCGCTCGAGCTCACGGTTCGCATCGACGATCGTAAGCACGACGGGCTCGATCCGAACGATCGCTACAACGCGACATACACATTGCCGCCGCTCGCGCGCACGGCGCTCAAGATCGATCTTGCGGACGTTGCGGGCGCGCCCGAGCGGCGAACGCTCGACCTCGGGCGCATCGCGCGCGTCGTGATGTTTCGACCGGAAGCCTCGGGCGAGACGTTCTATTTCGTGCGCGCCTGGCTCGAGTAGCCTTCAGAGCGTAATGACGCTGCGGATCGCTTCGCCGCTGCGCATGAGCTCGAATCCTTCGTTGATGCGCTCGAGCGGAAAGCGATGCGTGACGAGCGCGTCGAGCTCGATCTTGCGCTCCATGTACCAGTCGACGATCTCGGGCAGCCGATCGAGGCGCGCGCCGCCCATGTAACAGCCGGCCCAGCGCCGCCCCAGCATGAGATGCGTCGGCGTCGCGCTCACCTCCGCGCCTTGCGGTGCCACGCCGATGACGAAGCTCTGGCCCCACGCAGGATGCGTGCATTCGAAGGCTTGACGCATCGTGTCCGGTCGACCGACGCATTCGAAGCTGTAGTCGGCGCCGCCTTCCGTCAGCTTCATGAGGTGGCTCACGAGCTTGGGCACGCTCGTCGGATTCACGAAGTCCGTGAGGCCGAGACGTCGCGCAATGGCCTCTTTGCTCGGATTCGGATCGACGCCGACGATCTGACGCGCGCCGGCAAGCCGCGCGCCTTGCACGACGTTCAAGCCGATGCCGCCGAGCCCGAACACGACGACCGAGCTGCCGCGCTCGATCTTCGCGGCGAATAGTGCAGCGCCAAGGCCCGTCGTTGCGCCGCAGCCGATGTAGCAGATCGGATCGAACGGCGCGTCGGAACGTACTTTGACGAGTGCATCTGCGGGAAGCACGGTGTAATCGGCGAACGTGCCGAGCGCCCACAGTTGCGAGAGCGGTTTGCCGTTGAGCGAGAAGCGGCTCGCGCGCGGGCGCAGCCGCGTCAATGCTTCGACGCAGAGATTGGTCTTCGGCGAGGCACAGTACGCGCACTTGCCGCACTTGGGGATGAGAAACGGGATGACGTGATCGCCCGGGGCGAATGCAGTGACGCCGGCGCCGCATTCGACGACGACGCCTGCCGCTTCGTGGCCGAGCACGGCGGGAAACTGCCACGAGACCGCGCCGCTCAAGACGTGCAAGTCCGAATGACATAGTCCCGTCGCCTTGACTTGAACGAGCACTTCTCCTGGACCCGGACCGTCGAGATCGACGTCCTCGATGACGAGCGGCTCGTTCGGGGCATGAGCGATGGCGGCGCGGACTTTCATTGTGGGTAGGGAATCGATGGTCGTTGACGGCCCGTAAGTATCGTCGAGCCGTGCTCAGAATGCGACGAAACGACGCAAGACGCTCGACGCGAACCTTTCGCTACATGCGGACCGATTCGTGCTTGACACGCACCGGCCCCCGCAGCAAGTTCTGCCTCGTTCATCTCGTCGCTCGAAGATCCGGGATCAAGGAGCAACGATGCCCACGCTGACGATCAATGGCACGAAATACCAAACCGACGCAGATCCGGATACGCCGCTGCTCTGGGTGCTGCGCGATTTTCTGGGTTTGACGGGCAGCAAGTTCGGCTGCGGCAAGGCATTGTGCGGCGCATGCACCGTGCATATCGACGGCGCGCCGACGCGCAGCTGCGTGCTGCCGATCTCCGCTGTCGAGAACGCGCAGATCACGACGATCGAAGGGATCGCTAATTCACCCATCGGTAAGGCCGTGCAAGAAGCGTGGATCGCCGAAGACGTGCCGCAGTGCGGTTACTGTCAATCCGGACAGATCATGAGCGCCGTGGCGCTCCTGAGCACGAACAGAGAACCCTCGGATGCCGACATCGACGCGGCCATGTCCGGGAATATTTGCCGTTGTGCCACCTACGGACGGATCCGCGCGGCCATCAAGCGCGCCGCCGCGTCGCTGGCCTGATCGAGGAGCGTGTCATGAGCACGATGGAATCGAATCTCTTTACGGCCACGCGCCGCAGCGTTCTCAAGGGGGCCGCGGCGTTGACCGTGGCGTTCTGGCTGCCGCCTGCCAAGCGCGCCTTTGCGGATGCAGCGGGCACGTCGAACGAGCTCGTGCCGAATGCGTTCCTGCGCATCGGTGCGGATGACTCCATTACGGTGATCTCGAAACACCTGGAGATGGGACAGGGCGTGTACACCGGCTTGGCGACGATCGTCGCCGAAGAGCTGGACGCGGATTGGCGACAGGTGCGCGTCGAGGGCGCGCCCGCCGATGCCTCGAAGTACAACAACACGGCGTGGGGCCCGATCCAGGGCACGGGCGGCAGCACATCGATTGCGAACTCCTTCGAGCAGCTGACGAAAGCCGGTGCGACGGCCCGCGCGCTGCTCGTCGCGGCAGCGGCGCAACGCTGGAAGGTGCCGGCGCAGGAAATCACGATCGAATCCGGCATCGTGCAACATGCGGCCTCGGGCAAGCGTGCGCGCTTCGGCGAGCTCGTGGCCGACGCAGCGAAGCTGCCCGTGCCTGTCGATGCCAAGCCGAAGGATCCGAGCCAGTATCGGCTGATTGGGCAGCCGCGTCCGCGCGTCGACAGCCGCGAGAAGTCGACGGGCACGGCGCTCTATACGCAGGATGTGCGACTGCCCGGCATGCTCACCGCCGTGGTGCTGCATCCGCCTCGCTTCGGCGCGAAGGTCAAGAGCTTCGATGCCGCGAAGGCCAAGCAGATGCGCGGCGTGCACTCCGTCGTGGCATTCGAGACGCCGGTGCGCTCGGGCGTGGCGGTGCTCGCCACGGATTTCTGGAGCGCGAAGAAGGCGCGCGATGCGCTCGTCGTCGAATGGGACGAAACGAACGCGTTCCGCGGCAGCTCCGATGAGCTGCTCGCACAATATCGCGAGCTCGCGCAAAAGCCGGGCGATTCGGCGCGCAATGACGGCAATGTGGCCGAGGCGCTCGGCAAGGCCGCGCGGGTGTTGGAAGCGACGTACGAGGTGCCTTATCTCTCGCATGCGTCCATGGAACCGCTCAACTGCGTCGTGCGCATCGGCAAGGACGAGTGCGAGGTCTGGAACGGCGAGCAATTCCAAACCGCCGATCAGATGGCGGTTGCCAAGCTGCTCGGCATTCCGCAGACGTCGGTCAAGATTCATCAGTTGTACGCGGGCGGCAGCTTCGGCCGTCGCGCCAATCCGCTCTCCGACTACGTTCTCGAAGCTGCCGCCATCGCCAAGGCGGCAGGTGTGACGGTGCCGGTCAAGCTCGTGTGGACGCGCGAAGACGATCTGCGCGCGGGCTTCTTCCGGCCGATGTTCGTGCACACGCTCAAAGCCGGGCTCGACGCGCAAGGTCAGCTCATCGCCTGGCAGCATCGCATCGTCGGTCAGTCGATCTTGGCGGGCACGTTGTTCGGTGGGCCGGGGCCGATCGATCCGGTATCGGTCGAGGGCGCAGCGAATCTGCCTTATGCGATTCCGAATCTGTCGGTGGAGCTGCATTCGCCAAAGATCCCGGTGCCTGTGCAGTGGTGGCGCTCGGTCGGCTCGACGCACACGGCCTTCGCGACCGAATGCTTCCTCGACGAGATTGCGCGCGCGACCGGCAAGGACCCGTATCTGTTCCGACGCGAGCTGCTCGCGAACCATCCGCGGCATCTGGCGGTGCTCGATCTGGCCGTCGAGAAGTCGGGCTGGAAGAACAAGCTTGCGCCCGATGAAGCGCTCGGCCTTGCCGTGCACGAATCGTTCGGCTCCGTCGTCGCCGAGGTCGCGCATCTGCGCAAGCGCAGCGACGGCATCAAGCTCGAACGCGTGACGTGCGCCGTCGATTGCGGGCTCGCGATCAACCCCAACATCGTCGCGATGCAGATGGAAGGCGGCATCGGCTATGGGTTGTCGGCAACGCTCGATGGGCTCGTGACGTTGAAGGACGGGCGCGTCGAGCAAGGCAACTTCGACGACTATCCGGTGCTGCGTATGTCGCAGATGCCGCCGGTGGACGTGCACATCGTGCCGCGGCGTGAGAAGCCGAGCGGCGTGGGCGAGCCGTCTACGCCCGTGATCGCTCCGGCGCTCTGCAATGGCTTGGCGGTGCTCACCGGACAGCCGATTCGCTCGCTGCCGCTGTCGGCGCAAGGTATCCGTCTCGTCTAACACGAACACGCGCGACGCGCGCAGATCGCTCGATACGGCGATCTGCGCGTCCCCGCATCGTTGTATCGATCGGCGGCGATCAGGGCAGCGAAATGAGGCGATCCGTCGGCAGAAGCGTGTTTGGCGGAATGCCCGGCTGATCGCGGTACCGGGCGTAGAGCGGTGCGAAATCGGTGCCGTACGCTGCCTCGAAGAGATCTTCGAAACGGTCGATGACGAAATAGGTCTTCTGATACTCGTCGATGAGATAGTCCGTGCGCATGACGCGCTCGAGATCGAAAGCGATCCGATGCGGCAGCGGGCTTTCGACGCTGTACACCGTTTCGCCTTTGGACGAGAGGATTCCAGAGCCGTACACGCGCAATCCTTCGGGCGTGCGGATCAAGCCGAACTCGACCATGTACCAATAGAGCCTGGCTAGCATCTTCAGGCCGCCGGCTTGCTCGGCCTTCGGTCCGGCTGCGCCATACGCTTGCATGAAGCGCGCGAACACCGGATTGGTGAGCAGCGGCACGTGGCCGAAGAAGTCGTGAAAGATGTCGGGCTCGACCAGATAATCGAGCTCGTCCCAGCGGCGGATCCAGACGGTCACCGGAAAGCGGCAATGCGCGAGATGATCGAAGAACTGCGCTTCTGGGATCAACCCGGGCACCGCAACGACTTGCCACCCGGTGGTCTCCGCAAGCACGCGATTGGTCTCTTCGATGCGCGGGATCCGGTCCGGCGGTGCGTTGAGCGCACGCGTGCCGGCGATGAACTCAGGAGCGGCATAGCGTTCGAGCAGAGCGATCTGTCGCGCGTAGAGCGTGCGCCAGATAGCATGGTCCTCGTCGGTGTAGCGCTCCCATTCCTGCGCCATCGTGTAGTCGCTCGCGGCGCGCGAATAGTCGCCGCGCAGCGCGATCGGCTTGTGCGTGGGCGCCTCGGGCCTGTCGCTCATGCGGCCGAAGATACACCGCGCGAAATGGCCGCGCGATGAGTAGACTTGCACTGTATACATCGGCGTGAGTGAATCGCGCCTGCGTGTCGGTTGCAGGACGTCAGCAATGCTCGTATGGGCCGCTGCGAGCCGCCGCGCATCACGTTCCCCGATCGACCATCAAGTCGGCAACGAGAACCACGGCAGAACGAAATGAGCGCTGACGATTCGAGTTTGGATACATTGCTGGAACGCAATCGCGCCTGGGCGGACTCCGTCACGCGCACCGATCCCGAGTTCTTCGCGCGCCTCGCGCAGCAGCAGAGCCCGCAGTTTCTGTGGATCGGCTGCTCCGACAGCCGCGTGCCCGCCAATCAGATTCTCGGGCTCTTGCCGGGAGAGATTTTCGTTCACCGCAATGTGGCCAATGTGGTGGTGCACAGCGACCTGAACTGCCTGTCGGTCATGCAGTTCGCGGTCGAATTCCTGAAGATCCGCCACATCATCGTGTGCGGCCATTACGGTTGCGGCGGCGTGCGCGCCGCATTGCACGACTGGAAGCTGGGGCTGATCGACAATTGGCTGCGTCACGTGCAGGCGGTGCGCGACCGCAATCGCGACGAGCTGGCGCAGCTGCCGGATGATGAAGCGCGTGTGGCGCGTCTGTGCGAGCTCAACGTACTCGCGCAGGCGATCAACGTGGCGGAATCGACGGTGATACAGGCGGCGTGGGCGCGCGGTCAGCGGGTGAGCGTGCACAGCCTCATCTACGGTCTCGACAACGGCATCCTGCGAAGTCTGGGACCGAGCTTCGACAGCGTTGAGGACGTCGAAGCGAGGCGGCGCGAGCTCGGTTGGTAGCGCGCGGCTCGCGCGAGACGAAGCTAACGCGTCGCCGCAGTGCGAGCCTGCGCAGTGGCCGAGTCGAGCTCTTGGACGTCGACCGTCCAGCCATGCTCTTCAGCGGCAGAGATCTCGATGTGTCCAACTTGCTTGGGAGGCGCCATCATCAATGCCGATCCCCATAGAACGGCGCCCACCAACGCGAAGGCTGCTGCCGCACCGACAATCGTTCGCGCTTGAATGACCATACCTTGGACCTCCCTCCGTAATGTGCCGCCTTGCTGTGCCCGAGGCGGCGCGTTCGTACCTCAATCCGAACGGCCACAACGATAGTCATTTCTTGCGGGGGCTCTGTGCGCGAGGTCACAGGGTTCATCCTTCGGATTAGACAAGCGTGCGGGATCGCGACATGCGTCGCAGCGCGCTTGTGCTGCAAGGATGAGCGCCGGTCGAATTATGTTGTCTCGACAACGGCGCAAGCCCACGAATGAGCGTTGCGTAACGAGAGTTAGAAGAGCTCGATGTCGCCCGCGTTGCTGGCGGCGCGCTTGCTCGCTTGCTGCTCGCTGTGAGCGCGCGCATCTTCGGCGGAAGCGCCCTGCAGCATGAGCTTGAACACTTCGCGCTCTTCTTCGGTGCGATAAAGACGACGCAGCGTGCTGAAGAGGCGTTGCCACTGATCGCGCTGCGTCGTCTGGGTGCGATTGCAGACGAACATCGCGAGCGAGGTCAGGCTGTAGCGAACGTGGCCGAGACGTTGCGTGAGCTTGTCGTAGAACTGAAAGGCGACCACCGCCGTGGCGATCTGATTGTTGATGGTGGCGATGTGCTCGCCGAGCTTGCCCTCGAGCCGCTCGCGCAGCTCGGGCGGTAGCTCTGCGGACAATTGCCGCAGCTCGCGCACTGTGTCGCCGAGATTGGTGAACACCTTGATGAGCGTATCGACCGCTTGGTCGGACTCGGCAAGGGCAGATTCCATCTGCGCTTCGCACAAGCCGAGCATGTGCGCGATCTGCTGCTCGGGCGTCCACTCGCTGGGCGCCTCGACGCTCGCATCCTCGCCAGCCGGTCTCGAGTCGGAAGAGGTGGTCATAGCGACGTGACAGCCGTGTTCAGAGCACCCGCGCGATCGTGGCAAGCAGCTGTTCCGGATTGAACGGTTTGACGATCCAGCCGGTCGCGCCGGCTTGCCGTCCGCGTTGCTTGGCCTCCGGCCCGGACTCGGTCGTGAGCACGAGCATCGGCGTGAACTTGTAGGTGTCGAGCGCGCGCAACTCGCGCACGAGCGTGATGCCGTCCATGCGCGGCATATTGACGTCGGTGAGCACGAGGTCGGCAGGGTTCGCCTTGGCGAACTCGAGCGCTTCCACGCCGTCGGCGGCCTGCACGACTTTGTAGCCGGCGGTCTCGAGGGTGTAGCGCACCATCTGGCGCATCGATGCGGAATCGTCGACCGCGAGGATGGTTTGACCTGTGGATTCGGACATCTCGTTGAGCTCCCGTTCGTTTCGGCAGCGGCGGCGCACAGGCGGGCCCCCGCATGGACGGTTGTTGCCGTAGTTAGCGGCTCGTCTGCCGCCGGATTGAGGGTCTCCCGCAAGCGGGTGAGGCAGACGAGAACTGGCTCACATCTGCGTACTGAGCACTGGGCACCGGGTGCTGGGCCCTGGGCTCCGACAAGCGAAGAGGCTACGGGCTAAGGACTACAGGCGACGGCTGGAAGGCGTCCGTGGGCCGCCGCAGGCGGGGCGGTGGGCACTGATGACGCGAGAGGCGCGCTCGGCGCGCCTCTCGCATCGGAAGGGCTCAGACGACCTTGACGGGGATCTCACGGATGCGGCCGCGCCATTCGGCCGGACCGGTTTCGTGGACCGACGTGCCGCGGGCGTCGACGGCCACGGTGACGGGCATGTCTTTGACTTCGAATTCGTAGATTGCTTCCATGCCGAGGTCGCCGAAGGCGACGACGCGGCTCGAGCGGATGGCTTTCGAGACGAGATACGCCGCGCCGCCGACGGCCATCAGGTAAGCCGCGCCGTGCCGCTTGATCGCTGCGATGGCTTCGGGGCCGCGCTCGGCCTTGCCGACCATCGCGATGAGGCCGGTCTTTGCCAGCATGAGCTCGGTGAACTTGTCCATGCGCGTGGCCGTGGTGGGACCGGCAGGGCCGACCACTTCGTCGCGCACGGGGTCCACGGGGCCGACGTAGTAGATCACGCGATTGGTGAAATCGAGGCCTTCGGGCAGCGGCTTGCCGGCTTCGATCAGCTGCGCGATGCGCTTATGCGCCGCATCGCGGCCGGTCAGCATCTTCCCGGAGAGGAGCAGCCGTTCGCCCGGCTTCCAGCTCGCCACCTCTTCGCGTGTCAGCGTGTCGAGATTGACGCGGCGCGACTCGGGGGACGCTTCGTACGTGAGCTTGGGCCACAGATCGAGCGAAGGCGGCTCGAGCTTCGCCGGGCCGGAGCCGTCGAGCTTGAAGTGCGCGTGGCGTGTGGCGGCGCAGTTCGGAATCACTGCGACCGGCAGCGACGCCGCATGCGTCGGATAGTCCTTGATCTTCACGTCGAGGACCGTGGTGAGCCCGCCGAGGCCCTGAGCGCCGATGCCGAGCGCGTTGATCTTGTCGAGGATTTCCAGGCGCAGCGCTTCGATCTTCGTCTGCGGCCCGCGCGCGCGGATCTCGTGAATGTCGATTGGCTCGAACAGCGCTTCCTTCGCGAGCACCATGGCCTTTTCCGCCGTGCCGCCGATGCCGATGCCGAGCATGCCCGGCGGACACCAGCCGGCGCCCATCTTCGGCACGACTTCGAGCAGCCAGTCGACGATTGAATCGGACGGATTGAGCATCGCGAGCTTCGCCTTGTTCTCCGAGCCGCCGCCCTTTGCGGCGAGCGCGATTTCGAGCTCGTCGCCCGGCACGATCTCCATGTGGATGACGGCCGGCGTGTTATCGCGCGTGTTCTTACGGTCGAAGGCGGGATCGTTGACGATCGATGCGCGCAGCCGGTTGTCCGGATGGTTGTACGCGCGGCGCACGCCTTCGTTGATCATCTCCGTCAGGCTCATCGTGGCGTCCCAGCGCACGTTCATGCCGACCTTCGCAAAGACCGTCACGATGCCCGTGTCCTGGCAGATCGGGCGATGACCCTCGGCGCACATGCGCGAGTTCACCAGGATCTGCTTGATCGCGTCTTTCGCTGCGGGGCTGGCCTCTCTTTCGTAGGCCGCCGTCATCGCTTGGATGAAATCGGGCGAGTGGTAGTAAGAGATGTACTGAAGCGCGTCGGCGACACTCTGGATGACGTCTTCTTGCTTGATGGCGGGCATGATGGTCGCGGAGAGTCAAATGGAGCGCGAAATCTACCACAGGGGCGACGCGGCGGGCTCGACAACGCCGGAGAACTGAAGCGGTTTTTCGGGCGCGCACAGCTGCGGCGCGCATTACCTGCGCTGTCAGCGCGCTCGCACCAGGCGTTCGATCGACTGCAGATACGCCTGTTCGTCCGGCAAGCGGCCGGCGCGCTGCGCTTCCCAGAGCGCGCTCGCCAAGCACTCGAGCATCGCGTGTTCCGCATCGTGCGCATCGCCGAGCCGCGCGGCGAGCTCGCCGAAGAGCGCACGAATGCCGGCCGGCCGGTCGGTCGCGATCTGGTCGCGCACCGCAAGGTGCAGGCCCATGTGCAAGAACGGATTGGATTCGCCGCCTTCCGGCGTGTAGTCGCGATCGAGCACGCCTTCGGGGTCTTCGAGCGCTGCATGGTATTCGGGATGCAGCGCGATCACGTCGGCAATCTGCGCTTCGAGCGGCTCGAGCGGCAGGCGCGCGCGATACTTGCGCCAAGCCTCGACATAGGCGCGCCGCAGGTCCGAGCGAGATTGGTTGTCGAAGAAGGGCATGGGAGTCGGGCTTTCGGCAGCGGCGATGAGGGCTCGATTCTGACACTCGGGTCTTACGCGTCAACCGGCGTCTTGGCCTCGTATTCGCAGAGATCGCGGATCAGACACGTCGGACATTTCGGTTTGCGCGCAAGGCACGTGTAGCGGCCGTGCAGGATGAGCCAGTGATGCGCGTCCTTCGCGTACTCCTTGGGTACGACGGCGAGCAGCTTGTCCTCGACCTCGCGCACGTTCTTGCCCGGCGCCAGACCTGTGCGATTGGCGACGCGAAAGATGTGAGTGTCGACCGCGATCGTGGGCTCGCCGAACGCAGTGTTGAGGATGACGTTCGCCGTCTTGCGTCCTACGCCGGGCAGCGCCTCCAGCTCTTCGCGCGTGCGCGGCACTTTCCCGCCGTGGCGTTCGAGCAGAATGCGGCAGGTTTCGATGATGTTCTTGGCCTTGCTGTTGTACAGGCCGATGGTGCGAATGTAGAACGAGAGCCCGTCGACGCCGAGCGCGAGAATCGCCTTCGGCGTATTCGCATGCTTGAACAGCACGCGCGTGGCTTGGTTGACGCTCTTGTCGGTCGCTTGCGCCGAGAGAATGACGGCAACGAGCAACTCGAAGGACGTGCGATATTCGAGCTCGGTGGTGGGCGCAGGATTCGCTTCCTTGAAGCGGGCGAAGATGGTTCGAATTTTTCTTGGGGTCATTCGGCGGCAGAACGTCGCTCGTTGAGCCAGTTGCGCAATGCGAGCAGGAGCCCGAGGGCGATGAAGGCGCCGGGCGGCAGCATCGCGAGCAAGAATCCCATATCGACGCGAAACAGCGTGATTTCGTCGGCGGGAGCACCGAGCAGCAATTGCGCGCCATGCAGGAGCGAGCCGCGGCCGACGATTTCGCGCGCAATGCCCAGGATCACGAGGGCCGCTGCGGCGGCGAGCATCAATCGCAGCACGCGCGCAGGCGATGTCGCGTCGTACGTTAGATGCACGAACGCGAGATTTGCGACCACGAGCGGCAAGAACACGCCGGTGGCTTGATACGCAGGATGCAGCCAGGCGCGTGCGGTCAGCTCGATGAGGGCGACGACGCAGGCGGCAAGCAGCAGCGTGCCAATCGCGCGCGTGTCGCGCTCGAGCCAACGTCCGAGCAGCGCGAGCAAGGCAGTCGTGCACGCGAACGTCACGAGCGCGGCGATGCCGACGCTCAGGGCGCCGACGAGCGTGTCGCTGGCGGCAAGCAGCGGACAGAGCGCTGTGAGCAGCAGGAGATCGTCGAGGTGATGCGAGCGCGTATCGGTCATGTCAGTCGAAGATCTGTGCGCGCTGCGCGGCGTAGAGCTCGAGCGATCTGCGCACGGCGCGGATGATCGCACGCGGCGTGATGGTTGCGCCCGTGAAGGCGTCGAAATCGCCGCCGTCCTTGCGCACCGTCCAGCGTTGCTGCGGCGGATCGGCGAGCGAGCGGCCCGCGAAATCGTCCAGCCAAGCGGCAGCGCGCGTCTCGAATTGATTGCCGAGGCCGGGCGTTTCGTTGTGATGGAGCACCTGCACGCCGATCAGCGCGCCGTCGTAAGCGATTGCGACGAGGAGCTCGATGGGACCGCGATAGCCGTCCGGCGCGATCGTGCGCATGACGGCCGCAACCGGCCGGCCCGCTTTGCGTGCACGATAGATGGTGACAGGACGCTCGCTGCCGACGATGGCGGGCGCCGTGATCTCGATCGTGTCCAGGAGCGGCTCGTTGTCGTACGTCTCGGCGTCCAAGAGCGCGCGCAAGCCTGCGATCACGCCCGCTTGCTCGTTCTGCACGATACGCTCGCGCGTCGCGCTCGCCATGTAGGCGAGCAGCGCGGTCAAGAGCGTAAGTGCGATGCCGAGCGCGACCAGACCCTTGAGCCAAGAGCCTGCTGCGCGTGGCTCGGCAGGTGCGGCCTCAGGGGCGTTCGGCGTGTCCATAGATGCGCGGGATCGTATAGCGGTCGATGAGCGGCACGGCGAAGTTCATGAGCAGCACGGCGAATGCGACGCCGTCCGGATAGCCGCCCCACGTGCGAATGATGTAGGTCAGCACGCCGATGCCGCTGGCATAGATCAACCGGCCGCGATCGCTCGTCGCGGCCGAGACCGGATCGGTGGCGATGAAGAACGCACCGAGCAGGCTCGCGCCTGAGGTCAGGTGAAAGAGGGGGCCGGGATACGTACCTGGATCGACGGCGTACATGATCGTGGCGCAGAGCGCGAGCGAGCCCAGCATCGCGACAGGGATGTGCCAGCGGATGATGCGCAGCATGAGCAGCGCGATCCCGCCGATCAATGTCGCGAGGTTCACCCATTCCCAGCCGCGGCCGCCGAGGCCGCCGAAGAGCGGATTCGCGAGCGCTTCCTGCATCGTCATGCCGAGCGCGAGATTCGTCTTGAGCGCATCGAGCGGTGTCGGCGAGGTGATCGCATCCCATGCGAGCGCCTCGGGCAATCGTCCGGTGAAAATCGTCGCGGCGGTCTGCGCGAAGGAAAGCTCGGCGGTTTGGATGTCGAGTGCGTGCGGCGGCAACCAACTCAAGAGTTGCGCGGGAAAGGACACGAGCAGCACGGCATAGCCCACCATCGCCGGATTGAAGAGATTCATGCCGACTCCGCCGAAGGCGTGCTTGGCGAGCAGAATCGCAAATGCGGTGCCGCTCACGACGAGCCACCATGGTGCAAGCGGCGGTAGGCAAAGCGCCAGAAGGAGCGCCGTGACGATGGCGGTGCCATCGCCGAGATAGAACGCGAGCGGCTTGCCGCGCAGGCGCAGTGCCAGCGCTTCCGCTGCGAGCGCAGTGGCAACGGCAAGAGCGCTCTGGACGAGGAGCCCCGGACCGAAGAACAGCACGTGCGCGACGATCGTGGGCAAGAGCGCATAGATCACGATGCGCATCACGCGACCGACGGTATTCGGTGCGACAACGTGCGGCGGCGGTGAAGTCGGAAACTGCATGGCGTCAGCTGTCCTTGCGGCGCGCTAGACGCCGTTTTTCTTCGAGCCGCTGGCGCTGCTCGGCTTCGAGGCGCTGCAACCGCGCGATGCGGCTCTCGTAGCGCTGCCGCGCGGCCTGTGCTGCCGCGCGCGCTCGCAGGTGCGCTGCCAAGTGCGGCTTGGCTTGGCGGAAACGCTCGACCAGCGGGATCTGGCTCGGACACACGTAGTCGCAGCAGCCGCATTCGATGCAGTCCATGAGGCCGTAGCGTTCGAGGCCTGCCAGATCGAGCGCCTGCGCGTTCAAATGGAGCTGCTGCGGCAGCAAGAACGCGGGACAGACCTCGGCGCAGTTGCCGCAGCGGATGCAGGGCATCTCGGGCTGGCGCGGTTCGAGATCGCGAGCGGATGCCGCCACGATGCAATTCGTCGTCTTGATAACTGCTGCTTCGTCGGTGGCAAGCGCGGCGCCCATCATCGTGCCGCCCATGAGCAGCCGGGTGATGCGCGGCGTGTAGCCGCCGCATTCCTCGATGAGTTGCGCGATCGGCGTGCCGATGCGCACGTCGAGATTACGTGCGTGCGCGACGCCAGCGCCAGTGATCGTCACGATGCGGCTGACCAGAGGCTCGCCGCGCGCGACCCAGCGTGCGACGGCGGCCGCGGTCGCGACGTTGTGGCACAAGACGCCGATATCGCGCGGCAGGCCGTCATGCGGCACTTCCTTGCCGAACACCGCGGCGATGAGCTGACGTTCGCCGCCCGCGGGATAAATCGCTGCGACTTGCGTGAGGCGTAGCCGTTCGTCGCCTGCGCGCGTAAGCGCCGCTTGCATCGCCTGCTGTGCTTGCGGCGCATTGTCTTCGAGCGCAATGACGCACTCGCGCGCTTCGAGCGCGTGCATCAGGATGCGCGCACCGAGCACCACTTCGTCGGCGCGTTCGCGCATCAGCATTTCGTCGCAGCTGATATACGGCTCGCATTCGGCGCCGTTGATCAGCAGCGCGAGATGCTCACGCTCGGCGGCGCTGGCGAGCTTGGCGACGGTCGGAAACCCCGCGCCGCCCAATCCGACGATGCCGGCACGGCCGATCCATTGTCTGAGCTCAGCGGGGGCAAGCGCCGTGAAGTCTTCGATCGCACGCTCACGATGACGCGCATCGCTGCCGTCGTTGGCGATCACGATGCTGAGCGCCGGTGCGCCGCCGTGATTCGCTGCGGGGCGCGGCTCGATGGCCACGACCTCGCCGGCGATCGGTGCGTGGAGCCACGCGCTCACGAGCGTGCTCGGGCGCGCGATCGGCTGACCGAGCGCCACGCGCTCACCGACGGCGACGATCGGCACGGCGCGTTCGCCGGCGTGCTGATCGAGCGTGAGCACGGCGTGCGCGGGGGGCGCCGCCGTAGCGATGGGATCGCGTGTCGAGCGCTCCTTGTGCGCCTCGAGCCGCAGACCGCCGCGTGCGCGTACTGCCGTCTGCATCGTTCAACTCGCGACGGCGTCGAGCAGCGCGCTCGGATGCGTCGTTTCGGTGACGAGCTCGTGAGCGGGCCGCATGACGATGCAATCGACCGGGCAGGGCGGAATGCACAGCTCGCAGCCGGTGCACTCGGCGGCGATCACAGTGTGCATGTGGCGCGGCGCACCGACGATCGCATCGACGGGACAGGCTTGAATGCACTTGGTGCAGCCGATGCACGCGGGTTCGTCGATCCACGCGACCATCGGGATCGACGGCATCGTGCCGAAACGAGGATCGACCGGTTTCGGGGCGCGGCCGAGCAGCGCGGCGAGCGCTGCTGCCGTCGCATCGCCGCCCGGCGGACATTGATTGATGTCTGCGGCGCCATCGGCGATGGCTGTCGCATACGGTCGGCAGCCCGCGAACGTGCAGCGCCGGCATTGCGTTTGCGGCAGGATCCGATCGATGCGCTCGATGAGGCGCGCACGCTCGACAAGCTCCGCTTGTTTCGCAGCGACGCGGTTCGCGAACAGCGCAGCGCCTGCGAACGTGAGGAGCAAGACGAACGCGGCCAGCTCGGTCATTCTGGAATGAGTCCGCTGAAACCCATGCAGCCGAGCGCGATCAGGCCGATCGCGATGAGCGTGATCGGTGCCTGCCTGAACGGCGCAGGCACGTCGGCGTAGCGCAACCTTTCGTAGAGCGTCGCGGTTGCGAGCAGCAGGAACGCAAAAGCAAACGCCGCTGCCGCCGAGATCAGCACGACGCCGAGCAGGCGTTGCGCGAACGTCAGGCTCATGAAGGCGACGCCGAGCGCAGCGCCGTTGGCGGTGAGCAGCAGCGCGAAAGCCGGCCGCGCCGGCAGGCGCGCGCTCCAGCGCCGGAATGCGATTTCCGTGAGCTGTGCGACGGTGGCGGCGACCGCAACGAACACCGGCGTGCGCAGATAAGCGATGTCCAATGGCACGAGCACGAACGTGGCCAACAGCCAGCTGACGGTGGCGGCGAGCGGCACTGCGACCAGACTCGCTTGTGCGAGCCCCACAGCGTTTTCGTACGGATCGTCCGTGTCGAGGAACGGCCGCCAGCCTGCGATGCCGCAAATAGCAACCAGGCTCACCAGCACGGCGCTCAGCAGAATGAGGAGCAGTGACGACATCGCGACCTTGCGAGCTGGTTGGCGTGGGCCGGCGCATCGCGCGTGTGCGCGACGCGCGCACCCAACGTGCCTTCAGTCAACTGTTTACAGCGTTCACTTGACCTTCATGCCCGGTGTCGCGCCGGCATCGGGCGACAGCAGGAAGATGTCTTTGCCGCCGGGACCGGCCGCGAGCACCATGCCTTCCGAAGTGCCGAAACGCATCTTGCGCGGCTTCAAGTTCGCCAGCACCAGCGTCAGCCGGCCGATGAGCTGCTCGGGCGTGTAGGCCGAGCGAATGCCGGCGAACACGGTGCGCTGCGCATCGCCGATGTCGACGGTGAGCTTCAAGAGCTTGTCGGCGCCCTCGACGGTTTCGGCATTTACGATCTTCGCGATGCGCAGATCGAGCTTGGCGAAATCCTCGATCGTGATCTCTGCTGTCTCTGCGGCCGCGGACGCAGGAGCGTTGCCCGCGCTTGGCTTCGCCGGTGCCGCGGCGGCATTGGCGGCTGGCGCATCGAACAAGGCTTCGAGCTGCTTGGCGTCGACGCGCTGCATGAGATGCTCGTAGGGCTTGATCGTGCCGGCGGTGTCGTCGTCGAGCTGCGACCAGCGCAGCGGCAGCGACAGTCCGAGGAAGCCGGCCGCCTTCTCCGCCGTGCGCGGCAGGATCGGCGCGAGGTACAGCGTCAGACGACGGAACGCGTGGATGCAGTCCGAGCAGACCTCGTGCAGGCGCTGCGTCTTGCTCGCGTCCTTGGCGATCTCCCACGGCTTCTCGCGGTCGATCGCGGCGTTGATCGCATCGGCAAGATCCATGATCTCGCGCACCGCTTTGCCGAACTCGCGTTCCTCGTAGTACTCGCGAATGCGCGCCTCGCGCTCGCGGGCGAGCAACGTCCAACGTGCGGTGGCAACGTCGCGATTCGTATCGACGGGCAGCACCTGGCCGCCGAAGCGCTTGGTAATGAAGCCGGCCGCGCGGCTGGCGATGTTGACGTACTTGCCGACGAGGTCGCTGTTGACGCGCGCGACGAAATCCTCGGGATTGAAGTCGAGGTCTTCGACATTCGCATTCAGCTTGGCGGCGAGGTAATACCTCAGCCACTCGGCGTTGAGGCCGAGATCGAGATATTTCAGCGGACTGATGCCGGTGCCGCGCGACTTCGACATCTTCGCGCCCGAGACCGTGATGAAGCCGTGTACGTACACGTGGCTCGGCACTTTGCGTCCCGCGAAATGCAGCATCGCCGGCCAGAACAGCGTGTGGAAGTAGATGATGTCCTTGCCGATGAAGTGAATCTGCTCGACGTCGGGCGCAGCGAGAAATTCGTCGAACGAGCGCTCTTCGCCGTTGGCGCGCGCCTTGCCGGCGTCGAAGTAGCTCTTGAGCGAGGCGAGATAGCCGACCGGAGCATCCAGCCAGACATAGAAGAACTTGCCCGGCGCGTCCGGGATCGGAATGCCGAAGTACGGCGCATCGCGCGAGATGTCCCAGTCGCCGAGCGCTTGGTCGCCTTCGGCGCGCAGCCACTCGCGCGCTTTGTTCGCGACGGCGGGTTGCAGCCGGCCGGGCGCGCTCAGCCACTCGTTCAGGAACTCGACGCAGCGCGGATCGGAGAGCTTGAAGAAGTAATGATCCGAAACCTTGCGCACCGGCGTCGCGCCGGAGAGCGTCGAATAAGGATTGATCAGGTCGGTCGGCGCGTAGACCGTGCTGCAGTTCTCGCAGGCATCGCCGTACTGATCCTTGGCGTGGCACTTGGGGCACTCGCCTTTGATGTAGCGGTCCGGCAGGAACATCTCCTTGACCGGATCGAAGAACTGCTCGACCGGCTTCGTGTAGATCAGGCCGGCCGCCTGGAGCTTGCGATAGATGTCCGTCGAGAGCGCGACGTTTTCGGGCGAATGCGTCGAGTGCCAATGGTCGAAGGAGATCGCAAAGCCTTCGAGATATTGCGGGCGGCCGGCTGCAACGCGCGTCACGAGCTCTTCGGGCGTGATGCCTTCGGCCTGCGCCTTGAGCATGATCGGCGCGCCGTGCGCGTCGTCCGCGCAGACGAAATGCACCTTGTGCCCGAGCATGCGCTGGAATCGCACCCAGATGTCGGCCTGGATGTATTCCATGATGTGGCCGATGTGAAACGGCCCGTTGGCATACGGAAGAGCAGTCGTGACGAAGAGGTTGCGGACGGAAGACATAGGGATTTTCGGCGCGGAGAAAGCGCGATTATGGCATGCCCCGGCGCAAAGTGACGGCCCGGGGACATGGCTGAGCGGGGACGGAAGGTGATCCCGGCAGCGCGGCGTGGCGCCGGCGTGGCCGCCGCGCTCGGGGTCAGCCCAGGTGCTTGACCGACTCGAATTTCGCCTTGTTGATGGCCTTCTTGTAGGCCTCCTTGCCGCTGATGAGGCCTTTGTCGAGCAGCTCCTGAATGGCCGAGTCCATCAAGCGCATGCCGTACTGTGCGCCGCTCTGCATCGTGTTCTCGAGCTGTTCGAGCTTGCCTTGGCGGATCAGGTTCGCGACCGCGGGCGTGTTGACCAGGATCTCTAGGGCGGCGACGCGGCCCGGCTTGTCGGCGCGCGGGATGAGCTGCTGCGAGATCACGCCGCGCAGCGAGGTCGACAGCATTACGCGCACGTGCGGCTGTTTGTCGGCGGGGAACGCGTTGACCATGCGATCGATCGTGGCCGCGGCGCCGTTCGTATGGAGCGTGCCCATGACGAGAATGCCCATTTCGGCGGCCGTCACCGCGATGCTCATCGTCTCGTAGTCGCGCAACTCGCCGACGAGGATGACGTCGGGATCCTCGCGCAGGGCCGAATGCAGCGCTTGCGCGAAGGAGGGGCTGTGAGTGCCGACCTCGCGCTGGCTGATCAGGCAGTTCTTGCGCTGGTGCACGAACTCGATCGGATCTTCGATCGTCAGGATGTGCCCCTTCAGGCGCGAATTGATGTCGTCGATCATCGCCGCGAGCGTCGTCGATTTACCCGAGCCGGTCTTGCCGGTGACGAGGATCAGGCCGTTGTTGACGCGGCAGAGATTGCGCACGGCATCCGGCATGTTGAGCTGATCGAGCGTGAGCGCTTTCGAGGGGATCGCGCGGCACACGGCGCCCAAGCCGTACAGGTGGCGCATGACGTTCACGCGAAAGCGCGAGACGCCCGGAATGATGTAGGCGAAATCCGCGCCGTGCTTCTCTTCGAGTCGCTGCAGCGCCGTGCGCGGCATGATCTCGAGCAGCACTTCCTCGACGAACTGCGGCGACAGCACTTCCTGACGCAGCACTTGCAGCTCGCCGTAGAGGCGGATGCGCGGCGGCTCGCCGGCGATGAAGTGCAGGTCCGAGCCGTTCTTGGCGAGCACCTCTTTGAGGTACTCGTCGATACGGCGAGGACCGACATGTTGAGTGCCGGTGTTACCTGCGATCGTGCCGAGCTCTGTGCTCACGGAAAAAAGCTCCGATGTGGACGTGATACGGCTGACGACGGCGATGCGAAGGACGAGCGGGCGATTCCTGCGTCGGCCTGCGCATCGCCTCCACGCTTATCCGGGCGCGAGATCCAACTTCGGCAGCACGCTCGTGTCCGTGACGTAGCGTGCGAAGAGCCGCTTGTCGGTCGCGTAGACGTAGGCATCGTCGGGGTCGACCTCCTTGGCCTGCACCGCGGCGAGCAATGCCTGGTCGAGCAGCTGCATGCCGAGATCCTTGCCGGTCTGCAACTGTGCGGGAATCTGATGCGTCTGGTCGGTCATGATCAGCTTACCGATCGCGCGCGTGACCACCATGATCTCGCAGATCGCCTTGCGGCCGCGTTGATCGGCGGTTTTCACCAGCACCTGCGTGATGACGGCGATCAGGCTCTGCGAGAGGAAGCTCTTGGTCTGCTCGCGCTCGTCGGCGGGTAGGGCATCGACGATACGGTCGATCGTCTTGACCGCGCCCGTGGTGTGCAGCGTGCCGAGCACGAGGTGGCCGGTTTCCGCCGCCGTCATCGCCCAGCGGATCGTCTCGGCGTCGCGCAGCTCGCCGACGAGGATCACGTCGGGGTCCTCGCGCATCGCGGCGCGCACGCCTTCGGCGAACGAGGGCAGGTGCGTGTTGAGCTCGCGCTGGATGATCTGGCTCTGCTTGCTCTTGTGCACGAACTCGATCGGATCCTCTAGGCTGATGATGTTCAGCCGACGCGTCGAGTTGAGGTAGTCGATCATCGCGGCGAGCGTCGTCGACTTGCCCGTGCCGGTCGAGCCCGTCACGAGGATCATTCCTTGATGGTGATCGCAGAGCTTCTTGACGATTGGCGGCAAGCCCAGCCGGTCGAGGCTCGGCACTTCGGACGGAATCGCGCGGAAGGTCGCGCCGATGCCCGTTTCCTTGCGGAAGACGTTCACGCGGAAGCGTCCGCCGTGCGCCGCGACGTAGGAAAAGTCGACGTCGTGCCCGCGCCGCAGCAACTCCAGGTTCGGCCGGCTGATGATCTCCGCGATGTAACCCTCGAGCTCCGTTTGGCTCAAGTCGCGGAACTTGATCGGCAGCAGATCGCCGTGCATGCGCAGCATGGGCGGCAGGCCGACGGCAAAGTGAATGTCCGAGCAGCCTTGATCGGTGCCGAGCTTGAGGAATGCGTCGATGCGAGCCATGGATGCGGCTGGAGGCTAGAGGCTGGAGGCTGGGGCCGAAAGCCCCTCGGGCGCGCATCGTGCGCAGAGCAGGTCTTCGAGGGATGCGAAGCCGACAGCCATCAGCCAGTGATGCTACTCGTATGGGACGACATTAGGTGTGCAGGGTACAGGCTCCAGCCCCCAGCCTCCAGCCCCCAGCCGGCGCTGCCGGCAGCGCTAGAGCGCCTTCTCCAGCGCCAGGCGCAGCTCGTCCATGCTCTGGAAGCGTTTGAGCTTGTCGACCGCCATTGCCTTGACCACGATGTCGGAGACGGTCTTGGGCAGCTCGGGGTTGACCTCGATCGGGGGCTTCGCCTTGCCTTGGACGTGTTGGTACATCACCGACATGTGGTCGCCGCGGCTGTAAGGCGGTACGCCCGTCACCATCTCGTAGAGGATGACGCCGAGGCTGTAGATGTCGGCGCGTGCATCGACCTTCTTGCCGAGGATCTGCTCGGGCGCCATGTACTTCGGCGAGCCGATGACGTAACCGGTCTTGGTGAGCTGCGTGTCGCCTTCCTTCTGCGCGGCGGCCACGCCGAAGTCCACGATCTTGAGCAGGCCCTCGTCGTTGATGAGGATGTTGGCCGGCTTCAAGTCGCGATGCACGATGCCGGCCTGGTGCGCGATCGCCATGCCGGTGGCGATGTCGCAGCCGTACTTGATGGCGCGCTCGAGCGGCAGGGGCTTTTCGTTGACGATCTCGGCACTCAGCGTGTGCGAGGGGAAGTACTCCATCGAGATCGCGTAATTGCCCCGCATGTACAAGAAGTCGTAGATGCGGATGACGTTCTTGTGCGTGATCTTGCGCGAGTAGCGCAGCTCGTGGATGAAGCGCTTCATCATCTCTTCATCCTGCGAGACGTTCGGGTTGAGGAACTTGAGAATGAGCCGTTCCTCGACCACCGTGTCCTCGACCAAGAGCACCGTACCGAAGGCGCCCTTGCCGATCTTCTCGATGAACTTGTAGCGCCCTTCGATGACGTCGCCGGGCTTGAGCGTCGAGATGTCGAGCTTCTGTGTGGCGGATGCGGCTTCCTCCGCCTTCTTGAGCACCGCATCGACGTCGCTGCGATCGATGAGGAGCGTGCGGGCCGGTTCGGCCATGCGCGCCGCTTTGAGCTGGGCCGCCACGGCTGTGCTCGAGTAGCGCGCGTCGATCTCCTCGATCGCGCGAATCGCCGCACGCTGAATGGTCTCGTCGTTGGTCGCGGCGCCGGCCGATTGAATGTAACCGCGGATCGCATCCGCGCGCCGGTCGTCGGCGAGACGTGCGAGCGCGTTGATCACCTCGACCTTGATCTCCGTCTCGGGCCGCTCGAGCAGTCGCACCATCGGATCGATCACGCGCGCATCGCCGATCTTGCCGAGCGCGCGCACGACCGTCGGCAGCGAGCGCGTGTTGTTGGCGTTCAGCAGCTCGAGCAGGGCGGGCAGCGCCTTCTTGCTGCCGATCTCGGCGAGCGCATCGACAGCGCGCTCGCTGACCCACCAGTCCTTGTCCTTGGTGGCCTCGATGAGGAAGTTGATGGCGCGCTCGTCCTTCGTCTGATTGAGGATCTCGATGGCGGCGCGGCGCACATCTTCGTCCTCGTCGCGCACGAGCTCGATCACGGCATCGACCACGCGCGGTCCGCCGATCTTGCCGAGCGCATCGGCCGCACGCGTGCGCACCCACCAGTCGTCGTCCTTGATGGCTTGCAGCAGGTGCTTGATGTCCTTGGCGGTGCCGAGGTGGTTGAGTACCTCGACCGCAGCGCGGCGCGCATACTCGTTCTCGTCCTTGAGCACGTCGATGAGGTACTTCATCGTGTCCGGATCCTTGGCCCGGACCACGACGTCGATGGCGCGGCTCGAGATCTCGATGTCCGGATCGCGCAGCATCGCGCACACCGGCTTGATCTGGATCGGCCCATCCATCTTGGCGAGCGCGTTGAGCGCCGCCTTGCGGATCAGCTTGTTCGGATCTTTGAGCTGGCCCTGCAGTGCGGTCGCCACCTCGGGCCGGTTGAAGCGCGCGAGGATGTTGATGATGTGCATGCGCGCGACGGTGTCCTTGCCCTCGATGCGGCTGATGAGCTCGGGAATGGCGCTCTCGTCCGCGAGCTCGCCGACGATGCGGAAGAGCGCGGCCTTCTCGTTGGCTTCCTGGCTATAGGCATGCTGCAGCAGGTCGCGCACCGTGAAGCGATGCTTCTGCGCGTTGATGATCTCGAGAATGGCCGGTTTGGAGATGTCGTCGCGCTCGAGCAGCTCGATCAAAAGCGAGGGGCTGTAATTGCGGCTGGCCGACAGCGCAAGACCGACCGCCGCGAGGGTGCGCGGATTCGCATCGGCGAGGCTGTCCGCGAGGATCGGGAAGGTCTTGTTGTCGATGAGCTGCGTCAAGATGTCGACGTAAGCGGCGGTTTCCTTTTTGTCCGCCACCGCGAGCGCATCGAGGATCTTGGGGATGGCGCCGGCGCCGATTTTCGCGAGCTTTTGGAAAGCCTTCTGCGATTCCGGATTCAGCGGATCGCCGATGCTGCGAATCTCCGCAATCAGGCGTTCGGCTCTCAGATCGGCAAAGAAACTCATCGAGTCGTCTCGGTATCCATCGCGTTATACGCGCTCGTAATGCGCCGCGCGCCCGCCGCTGACGGTTTTCGAGTCCGCTCCATCGGGCGAAAGAGGCACTTTCATTGCTCTGAACGCTTTGGGCTGGATTATGCCATGGGCGGGGGTGTCGCAAAGACGAGACTGGTCCGAAAGGGCAAGGCGCCGCGTGCCGCGCGCGATCCGCTAGAATGCGCGGCCCCACGAAAGGCAGCATCCGCTGCGGTACGACCACCATGAGCACAGAGCGCGAATCGGCCATCCGCCACGCCGTCGACACCTACATCGAGCCCTACGTCGGCTTGTCCGTGGCAGAAATGGCCGCGGTCCGTTCGGTTCGCGTCGCGGACGACCGCGTGGAGATCGAGCTGGCGTTGCCGATTCCCGCGCGCAGATATGGGGCCGAGCTTGCGGCCGCGCTCGGCGAGCATCTCGCCGCGCTCGTTCCGGCTGGCAACGTTCACGTCAACGTCGTCTGGGAGGTGGCGGCGCGCCCCATCAAAGCGCCGATCCAGCCGATCCAAGGCATTCGCAACATCATCGCGGTCGCCTCGGGCAAGGGCGGCGTCGGCAAGTCCACCACGGCGGCCAATTTGGCGCTCGCGCTCGCGCAGGAAGGTGCGGCGGTCGGTCTGCTCGATGCGGACATCTACGGCCCGAGCCAGCCGACGATGATGGGGCTCAGCGGGCAGCGCCCGACGAGCCCCGATCAGCGCTCGCTCATCGCGCCGGTCGCGCACGGCGTGAAAGTCATGTCGATCGGTTTTCTGATCGACGAGGAGCAGCCGATGGTCTGGCGCGGTCCGATGGTGACGCAGGCGCTGGTGCAGCTGCTCGAAACGACGCGCTGGGGCGAGCTCGACTACTTGATCGTCGACATGCCGCCCGGCACGGGCGATACGCAGCTCACGCTCTCGCAGCGCGTTCCGGTGAGCGGTGCCGTGATCGTCTCGACGCCGCAGGACATCGCGCTGCTCGATGCGCGCAAAGGGCTGCGCATGTTCCAGAAGGTCGATGTGCCGGTGCTCGGCATCGTGGAGAACATGAGCACGCACGTGTGCTCGCGCTGCGGGCACGAGGAGCACATCTTCGGCGCCGGCGGCGGCCGGCGCATGGCCGAGCAGTACGGCGTGCCGTTGCTCGGCGAGCTGCCGCTCGATCTGAGGATTCGCGAGCAGACCGATGCCGGCCAGCCGACCGTCGTGGCCGACGCCGATGGGCCGCTCGGCCGCGCGTATCTCGAATTCGCGCGGCGGACGGCCGGTTCGCTGGCGCGCGCGAATCTCAAGGCGCCGCCGGCGTTCCCGACGATCACGGTGGAGGAAAGCTGACTCTGGGCGGCGCCTCTCGCGCTAGCCAGCGCGTGGCGGACGCGAGATACTTCGCGCCGCTTTGCGGCGGTGGACGGTGCGCGGCGGGCGTACCGAGTGGCGGCGCGACAAGAAGGCCTCTACCGGCCGCGACGGATCATCGAAGACAAGTCCATCAGCCACATTCGGAAGCGGTAACCGGCGCGGCTCATCGAGCGCGGGGTGCCGTTGGTTCAGTCGGCCGAGGAAACACAGGTGAGCATCAAATCCGATCGCTGGATCCGCGAGATGGCGCGCAAGGGCATGATCGATCCCTTCGAGCCGAATCAGATCCGGACCTCCACGAACGGCAAGATCATCTCGTACGGGACGTCGAGCTACGGCTACGACGTGCGTTGCGCGAACGAGTTCAAGATCTTCACGAACATCAACTCGACGATCGTCGATCCGAAGAACTTCGATTCCGGCAGCTTCGTCGACGTCGTCTCGGACGTTTGCATCATCCCGCCGAATTCCTTCGCGCTGGCGCGCACGGTCGAATATTTCCGCATCCCGCGCAACGTGCTGACGATCTGCCTCGGCAAGTCGACGTACGCGCGCTGCGGCATCATCGTCAACGTGACGCCGCTCGAGCCGGAGTGGGAAGGTCACGTGACGCTCGAGTTCTCCAATACGACGCCGCTGCCCGCCAAGATCTACGCGAACGAGGGCGTCGCGCAGATGCTCTTCCTCGAATCGGATGAAGTTTGCGAGATCTCGTACAAGGACCGCGGCGGCAAGTATCAAGGCCAACGCGGCGTGACGCTGCCGAAGGCGTGAGGCGCGCGGACGCGCGCTAGCGCGCTATTTGGCGGGCGCTTCGTCGCGCTCGAGCGAGCGGATCTCCATTACCGTCTCGACCTTGCCCTTGCGGATCTGCTCGGCGCGCACGGCGACGTAACCGAGGCTCGGGGCCAGCCAGAAGCGGGAGCGACGATCCGAGCCTTCGCGCGCGCTTTCGTAGACGACCGTTTCGATGGCGCCGAACGGCGTGGTGACGGTCTCGGTGCCGGTGCGGCGGTAGCTGTAGCGCTTGATCCGCTCATCGTCGATGAGCGGGATCGTCCCAGGCTCTTCGCCGCGGGCCAGCGCGGTCATCACGGCCACTTGAATCGAGAGCCGGTCCTGCAAGCGCGGTTCGACGGGCAGATCGACCTTCTGGCCGTCCGCAATGCCGGTGACGCGGCCGGCTTCCCAATCGAAAGTGAGCTGGCCGTCGTCCTTCGAGTTTCCTTTGCCTTGCTTGAGCGTCCACTTCACCGGACGCACGCCATCGGCGTCGACGAGTAGCTCGCTGCGTTCGACCGCGTTGCGCCCGACGACGAGCCGCGCTAGGAAGCTCGGATTCGCTGTGGTTTCGTAGACGTAGCGGTCGCCGCCCGTGCGGCGCAGCGCAAACGAGAGCGTGCCGGCATCGAGGCCGCGATAGGACACGGCGTAGCTTGCGGCGTACTCCGGCGGGGCAGCCGGCGCGTCGGCGTGCGCAAGCGGGAGCGAGAGCGCCAACGCAGCCAAGAAGCTCGCGGCGAGCGTCGTGAGTCGGAACGATGTTCTTGCGATAGGCAATTTAGCGTTCTCGCGCGTCGAGCACGAACGGTTTGGCCAACGGCTCGCCATCGAAATAGATGCGCTCATCTTCGAGCTTGAGCCTTCCGAGCGCAAACCACTCGATCGCTTGCGGGTAGATGATGTGTTCCTGGCGCTGAACTCGAGCTGAAAGGGTCGCCTCGGTGTCGTTGGGGCGCACCTCGACGCTCGCTTGAATAATGACCGGGCCGCCGTCGAGTTCCTCGGTGACGAAGTGCACGCTCGCGCCGTGCTCGCGATCGCCGGCCTCGAGCGCGCGTCGATGCGTATGCAGGCCGGGATATTTCGGCAGCAGCGAAGGATGGATGTTCAGAAGCCGTCCGCGAAACCGGTTCACGAACTTCGGGCTCAGGATGCGCATGAATCCGGCCAGCACGACAAGCTGCGGCGCGAACGAATCGACGAGCTCCGCGAGCGCGCGATCATACTCTGCGCGGTCGCCGAAAGCCTTCGGGCTGAGCGCGCGCGTTTCGATGCCGAGCGACTGGGCGAGTGCAAGGCCGCCCGCCGTTTCTTTGTCGCTGATCACGGCGCGCACCTCGACGGGCAGGCGCCCGTCGCGGGCACGCTCGGCGATCGCCTGCATATTGCTGCCGCGACCGGAAATGAGCACGACGATGGGAATGCGCGGCGCGCGCGATTCGGCTGCGTGCATGGGCGCGCTTAGCTGCGAATGATGACGCCGCCGTCGCCGCGGCGGACCTCGCCGATGACGACCGGCTGCTCGCCGTGCGCGCGCAGGCATTCGAGCGCCTTGTCCGTGTGCTCGGCCGCTACGCAGATCGTCATGCCGATGCCGCAGTTGAACGTGCGATACATTTCCTCGTTCGGGATGTTGCCGGCCTTCTGCAGCCAATCGAACACGGGCGGGCGCTGCCACGTTTGCGCGCTTAGGATCACTTCGAGCCCGTGCGGCACGACGCGCGGAATGTTCTCCGTCAGTCCGCCGCCCGTGATGTGCGCGATGCCGTGGATGGCGACGGTCTGCGCGAGCGCGAGCACGGGCTTGACGTAGATGCGCGTCGGCGCGAGCAGTGCGTCGTAGAGCAGCTGATCGCCGAGCTTGGTCTGCGGCGTCGCCTTGGTGAGTTCGAGAAGCTTGCGAATGAGCGAGTAGCCGTTCGAATGCGGCCCGGAGGAGGGCAAGCCGATGATGGTGTCGCCGGGACGCGTGCGGCTGCCGTCGATGATGGCGTCCTTCTCGACGATGCCGACGCAGAAGCCTGCGAGATCGTAATCGCCTTCGGCATACATGCCGGGCATTTCCGCAGTTTCGCCGCCGATGAGTGCCGCGCCTGCTTGGACGCAGCCTTCGACGATGCCCTTGATGACGGATTCGGCCACCGGAACGCTCAACTTGCCGGTGGCGTAGTAGTCGAGGAAGAAGAGCGGCTCGGCGCCCTGGACGACGACGTCGTTGACGCACATCGCGACCAAGTCGATGCCGATCGTGTCATGACGGCCGGTTTCGATCGCAAGACGCAGCTTGGTGCCCACGCCGTCGGTGCCCGAGACGAGCACGGGCTTCTTGTAGCGATCGAGCGGCAGCTCGAAGAGTGCGCCGAAGCCGCCGAGGCCGCCGAGCACCTCGGGGCGCATCGAGCGTTTGACGACCGGCTTGATGCGCTCGACGAGCTCTTCGCCCGCATCGATGTCGACGCCTGCGTCTTTGTACGTGATCGGACCGGGAGGACGAGACATAGGCTTTACCAAGGACTTCAAATCAATGTTGTGCATCCTCGGAATCGGCTCGCTCGCACGTGCAGCTCCGGGATGGGCTTCGGATCTTACGCGAAGGTGGGCTGTGTTATTTTACACGCCCCCTGGCGCCAGGCGGAGCGGGGCTTCGCCACAAAGGATGCTTGTGTTTTCTCCATGATCGATTGCCACCGCATAAAGGCCTGGATTGTCGCGCTCGTCGCGTCCGCGCTGCCGATCGCGACGCTCGGTGCGACGGTCGAGGATCTCTATGAGGCCTCGCAGCCGGTCGCCGCGTCGCAGGATGCCGCGTTTGCGGCTGCGCTGCGCACGGTGCTCGTGCGCGTGAGCGGCCGCCGCGACGCGCCCGAGCGGGTCGGTGCGGCGCTTGCCAATCCTCGTCAGTACGTCCAGCGCTTCGGCATCACGCAGGACAACGTCCTGCAGGTCGGCTTCGACGACGCGTCGATCGATCGGCTGCTGACCGACGCCGGGCTGCCGATCTGGGGGCGCGAGCGGCCGCTGACGCTGGTCGCCGTCGCGCTCGATGACTTCGGCGGCGCCTGGCTGAGCGCGGATCTGCCGCCCGCGGAGAAGGAGCGGATCGTCGCTGCCGCGCGCGAACGCGGCTTGCCGCTGCAGTGGGCAACGCTCGATGCGCAGGAGCAGAGCCTGCTCGGCATGGGCGATGGCGCAAGCGCTGCGCTCCTTCAGCTCGCGCAGCGCAACGGCGCAAATGCCGTGCTCGTCGGCCGCGGCAGCCGCGGCAGCATCATGCGCTGGACTCTCGCCACCGACGAGGGCGTGACCCAGAGCGTCGGGACCGTCGAAGACGCAATCCATTCGACTGCGGATCATTTCGCCAAGTTGTTTGCAGCGGAGGGCACGCGCTTGAGCCGCGTCAGCGTCGAGGTCACCGGCATCCTGGATCTCGATGCCTATGCGGCGACGCTCAATTTCCTGGAGGGTCTGACCGTCGTGCGCAGCGTGGCCGTCGAAGAAGTGCACGGCGATGCGGTTCGGCTCGCGCTGCTGATTCGCGGCGATGCGCAGACGCTCGAGCGTGCGATTGCGCTCGAGCGTCGTCTCGTGCCGCGCGAGACGGGAGCATCCGCCACGCGCACGCAACTGGCCTTCCGTTATCAGCGCTGACTGGCGATGCTTCGACACATTCCCAACGCGCTGTGCGTGTGTCGCATGTTGCTCGTCGCGCCGATCGTGGTGCTGCTCGCGCGCGGCGACTATGCGACGACGATGTGGCTGTTTGCGGTGGCGGCCGTCACCGATGCGCTCGACGGTTTTCTCGCCAAACGTTTCGGCTGGACTTCCGCTCTCGGCAAGGTGCTCGATCCGCTCGCCGACAAGCTCTTGCTCGTGAGCGTGTTCTTGACGCTGGCGGTCGTGGGACTGGTGCCGGTGTGGCTCGCTGCGGCAGCCGTCGCGCGCGACCTGACGATCACGGGCGGTGCGATCGCATACAAGCTCTGGTTCGGGCCGCTCAATGGCCGGCCGACGCCGGTGAGCAAGCTCAATACCTTGTGTCAGATCCTCTACCTGCTCGTGGTCGTTGCCTCCGCAGCGGCGCAGCGTGAGCCGGGGGCGCTCGTGATCGCGCTCGGCGCGCTCGTTTTCGTCACGACGGTCGTGAGCGGGCTCGATTACGTGCTGACCTATACGCGCAAGGCGATCGCCGTGAGCCGCGAGCGCCGCGGCACCACATGACTCTGACGCAGCTTCCGCTTCGCATTCGTCTGCGCGACAGCTCGGTGTTCGCGAGCTACTTCCCGGGACGCAATCAGCCGGTGGTCGATGCATTGCTCGCACTCGTCTCCGGCGCACCGCCGACTTGCGTGTGGCTGCACGGCCCGCGCGGCGCTGGTAAGACGCATCTGTTGCAGGCTGCGTGCGTGCGTTGGAGCGAGCAGGGCGCCACGACGGCCTATGTGCCGCTGCGCGAGCTGGGTGGCGAAGCCGAGGCGCTCAACGGCTATGGCCAGCTGGCATTGGTTGCAATCGACGACGCCGAGGTGGTCGCCGGCAATCCCGCGGCGGAGCGCGCGCTCTTTCGGCTGCATCAAGAGCTCGACGAAAGTGGCGGGCGCATGCTCGTGGCCGGTGCAAGCCCGCCGGCTGCGCTCGACTTCAAGCTGCGCGATCTCGCCTCGCGCTTGAACGGCGGGCTGGTGCTCACGCTCCAGGCGCTCGATGACGACGAGCAGCTGCAGGCGCTCAAGCTGCGCGCGCAGCTGCGCGGCTTCGAGCTGCCGGACGAAACGGTGCAGTACCTGCAGCGGCGCATGCCGCGCGACATGGCGAGTCTGTGCGCGTTCCTCGATCGGCTCGACGAAGCCTCGCTGGTCGCGCAGCGCAAGCTAACAGTGCCTTTCGTACGGGAAGTACTGGCGCGCGAGGCGGCGCGGTGAGCCTGCGCGGCTACGCGTCGACGGGCCGGCTCACGCGTAGATAAACGATCGCGAGCGCGAACAAAACGAAGCTCAGCAACAGCGAAAGGCTCGCCCAGAGGCGCGCGGCAGGATTCGCGACGACCTCCATCAGCGACAGCGTCAGATAGAGAACCAAACACAGCGTCAGCGCAGCGAAGCTGCGACGCCGGCCGCGTGCCAGATAGGGCAGGAACGCACCGAGTGGCAGCACCGCGACGGTCGCCAGCAGCACGCGCCCGAGCGAAACGCCGCCGCTCAGCGTGCCGATGGCGATCACGCCGATCAGCCCGACTGCAACATAGAGCACGAGCGCCCGCAGGCGCGTTTCCGTCATCGAGCCGCTCACCGCGCGAGCCGCACCGCCAGCTCGGCGACGCGCCGTCCGAGGAGCTGCGCGAGCGTTCGTTCGTCGTCCGACAGTGCGCCTTGACCCTCGCCCGCGACGTGGCTCGCACCATAGGGAGAGCCGCCGGTGCGTGTCCGAGTGAGCGCTGCTTCCGTGTAAGGCAGACCGACGATGTACATGCCGTGATGCAGCAGCGGGAGCATCATCGAGAGCAGAGTGCTTTCTTGGCCGCCGTGCATCGTCTGCGTCGAGGTGAAGACGGCCGCCGGCTTGCCCGCGAGCGCACCGCTCAGCCAGAGCGCGCTGGTGCTGTCGATGAAGTGTTTCATCGGGGCGGCCATGTTGCCGAATCGGGTCGGGCTGCCGAGCACCAGGCCGGCGCACTCGCGCAAGTCATCGTGCGTCGCGTACGGCGGACCTTCTGCCGGGACGCGCGGCTGCGGCTGCTCGATGACGGTATCGACGGGCGGCACCGTGCGCAGACGTGCGCTCGCGCCGGCCACCGATTCGACGCCGCGGCAGACCTGCCGCGCGAGCTCGGCCGTGCTGCCTTTGCGCGAATAAAACAGAACGAGTATTTCCACCATGCGCGAGAAATCTCCGCGAACGTCTTGGGCGCGCGCTGCTGTGGGAGGAACGCAACGCGACGCCGCTACGGCGACCGCGCGCATTGTATGGGGGCTTTGCTTGACGGTGTAGGTTATCCGTTGCTACGGTCGATCGCACAGGTTGCTCGCGCGCGTTGCGCGTTGCGAGACCGACGGAGAAGAAGCACGCCTTGACCGAGACGCGCATCGAACGTACGAGAAGGGCCACTCGTCGTCGCGACGAAGCGTCGGCTCGATGCGTCGCCCCGATGTCACGCTGTCCGCACCGAAGCTTTGAGGGGAAAGGCTTTCAGGGTAAAGGCGTTGAGGTGAAGAAACCGATGGTTCCTTGGCTGCGCACCGGGTTCGCGCTCCTGGCGTGTGTCGCTGGCCTGACAGCATGCGCAGGCGCGCCCGTTCAAGAAATGAGCAACGCGCGGCAAGCGATCAAGGCGGCGCGCGAAGCCGGCGCCGACCAGGTCGTGCCGAGCACTATGAGCGAAGCGCAGGCGTTGCTCGAGCGCGCCGAAGCCAATCTGCAGCGCCGTGCTTATCGCGACGCCCGGCGCGACGCCATTGCGGCGCGCGGCAAGGCCGGCGAAGCGCTCGATGCCGTGCGCGTGTCCAATCGCGACGGCGCCACTTAGTCGCTGCTCCAATTCACTCGATACGTTCCGTTGATGTCCACGCTCGTCGCGAGACGCTGTTACGTCTCTGGTCGCGTTCAAGGAGTCTTCTATCGCGCATCCACCCGCCAGCGCGCCTTGGAGCTCGGCTGCACCGGCTATGCGCGCAATCTGCCCGATGGCCGGGTCGAGGTTCTGGCCGTCGGTGAGCCGCAGGCGGTCAAGACGCTCATCGATTGGCTGTGGCAAGGGCCGCCGGCGGCAAAGGTCACGGAAGTGGAGGTGATCGAGCTCGAGCTGGACGCGCTCGGGCCACGTCCGGACGGCTTTACGACCGCGTGACGGGCAGGGGAGTCACGCTGCTCAGTTGAAGTGCCAGCGCGTCGCCAGCCTGGCGAGCACCAGATCCGAATAGGTCCGGCGCCCGACGCTGCCGTTGTAGCGGGCGAGGGCACGCGTGTAATCGCCGTTCTCGCGTTCGAGATAGAACTTGAGGATCGTGCAGCCCATGCGAATGTTCTGCGGGATACGCACGAGCTCCTGATTGGTCATGCCGAGCTGCCGCGGCCAGAACGGCATCACCTGCATCAGACCGACTGCGCCGGCCGATGACACGGCCCAGCGATCGAAGCCGCTCTCGACGTCGATGACGGCCATGATGAGCCCCGGGGGCAGATTGAGCCTCTGGGCTTCGCAATAGACGTGATGCAGAATCTCGGCCCGCTCCGTCGGATCGGGCACACGCTTCAAGAGCTTCGGCTCCATCGCGGCCCGCCAGACTTGTTCGGCGAACTTGTCCTCGAAGCACTCCTCGGCATTGAGCGCCTGCGTCAAGAGCTTGCCGAGCTCGGGATCCTGCTGATGATCCGCAAGGGCGGGCAGGCCGAAGGCGCACAGCACCGCGGCGAGGAAACAACCTAGAGGCCAACGAGTTAGGGTCATGATCGGCGCGCATCCTGCGTTGGTATTCGGCGCGGCGCTGTGACCTGCTTCACAGCCGTTCGGCGCGGTGGCGAGCGTGGCGGCGCGGCGCGCGGCCCACTATCATGCCCCGGTGGCCTCAGAGCGTGTAGATCTTAGACGGTGCAAAGGGCATACAGCGTCCGGCGCGTGCCGAGCCGGCTCTCCTCATCCGTGCGAAGCCTCGTGATTCGTTCAGATCGCCATGAGCGAGCGGAGGCGTGCGTTGCGGCCGATGAGGTGTCCGCACGACGTAGCCTCTAGCTTGAAAATAGGTGCCGATCATCATGGCCACGGATTACCAGACCGAGAGCTTGAGCGAGGAGGGCCAGCCCTCCCGCGGCGTCTATTGGCTCCCGAATCTGCTGACCACCGGCACGCTGTTCGGCGGGTTCTACGCCATCGTTGCCGCCATCGACGGCAACTTCACCCGCGCTGGGTTCGGCGTCTTCGTCGCGATGCTCTTCGACGGGCTCGACGGGCGCGTGGCTCGCTGGACGAAGACCCAAAGCGACTTCGGCAAGGAATACGACAGTCTCTGCGACATGGTCGCGTTCGGCTTGGCGCCCGCGATCGTCGTGTATCAGTGGGGCATCGAGCGCATCGCCGACTACGGCCAGTTCTGGTACCGCTTCGGCTGGCTGGCGGCGTTTTTCTTTGCCGTGGCTGCGGGCTTGCGCCTGGCGCGCTTCAACTCGCGCGTGGCCGTCGTCGATAAGCGCTACTTCGAAGGGCTGCCGAGCCCTTCGGCAGCCGGGACGGTCGCCGGATTCGTGTGGGTGGTGAGCAAGTTCGAGGTGCCGAGCTTGCCTGCGCTCGTGCTCGCCTTCTTGATCACGATCGCGGCCGGCGTGCTCATGGTGAGCAGGTTCTCGTACTGGAGCGGCAAGGACATCGACGTGCGCGGCCGCATCCGCTGGATGTACATCGCCGCGATTCCGCTCGTCTTCGTGATCGTCGCGCTCGCGCCCGAGTCGTTGTTCACGCTGTTCGCGATGTACGCCGCTTCGGCGCCGCTCTATTGGGTTTGGCGGCGGCTGCGCCGCAAGCACAGGGTCGTCAGCAAGTGAACTCGCGCAAGCTGGCTTATCTGCGCGCGCTCGATATCGATGTGTGGGTGCGCCGCGAGCGTCCCGCAGGCGAGGACGTCGTCGAGGCCGCGCCGGTCGAGCAAGCGTCGGCGCAAGAGATGGAGCCGCCTGAGACGCGCGTCGTCGATGCGCCGACTCCGGTGCTCGAGCCGTCCGATGTGAGCGGGCTCGGCTGGGAGGAGCTCGCTGTGCGTGTGCGCAACTGCACGCTGTGTCCGCTACACGCCACGCGCACGCAAGCCGTGTTCGGCGTCGGCAATCGCCAGGCCGAGTGGATGGTCATCGGCGAGGCGCCCGGCGCCGACGAAGATCGCCAAGGCGAGCCGTTCGTCGGGCGTGCGGGTCAGCTGCTCACTGCCATGCTGAAGGCGATCGGCCTGAAGCGCGAAGAGGTGTTCATCGCGAACATCCTGAAGTCGCGGCCGCCGAACAATCGCGATCCGCGGCCCGAGGAGGTGCGCGCATGCCTGCCGTATCTGTATCGGCAGATCGAGCTCGTCAATCCACAGCTGATCCTCTGCGTCGGCCGTATAGCCGCACAAACCCTGCTACAAACCGATACGCCGATCGGTAAGCTGCGTGGCAAGCTGCACCGAATCGCAGGGGAGCGGCCGATGATCGTGACCTACCATCCGGCGTACCTTCTGAGAACCCCGGGCGAGAAGCGCAAGGCCTGGAGCGACCTCATGCTCGCCGTGCGCACGTTCGCGAGCTTGCAAGGCGGTCGGCCGTCATGAGCGCCGAGCTCAAACCGCCGAGCGCGGCCCCGTCGATTCATTTCCGCCCCATGACGCTGGAAGACGTGCCCGGGGTCATCGCCGTCGAGCGGGCCTCGTATCCCTTCCCGTGGAGCGAGGGGGTGTTCCGCGACTGCGTGCGCGTCGGGTACTTCTGCCGCGTGGTCGACGTGGACGGACAGGTCGGCGGCTACGGCATCATGTCCTACGGCGCGGGCGAGGCGCACATCCTCAACATCTGCATCCGCAGCGATCTGCGCGGCCAGGGGCTCGGGCGCAAGCTCATGGAATACCTGCTCGATCGCGCCCGCGCGGCGCAAATGCAGGACGTGTTCCTGGAAGTGCGGCCCTCCAACCCCGTCGCGATCGCGCTCTACACCTCGCTCGGCTTCACGCAGATCGGCGTGCGCAAAGGCTATTACCAGGCCGTCGGCGGCCGTGAAGACGCGCTCGTCTACAAGCTCACGTTCGAGTAGCCCAGTACCGCGCGATGGCTCGCGGACCGGTCGGTGGCCGGCCGCTCGGGTACAATCGCGCGCCTTCCCGAACCACGATGCCCGGTCCATGTCAGCGCTCAACGACGAAATCTCACGCCGCCGCACGTTCGCCATCATCTCGCACCCCGACGCCGGCAAGACGACGCTGACGGAAAAGCTGCTGCTGTTCGGCGGCGCCATTCAGCTCGCCGGCACCGTCAAAGGGCGCAAGGCGGCGCGGCATGCCACCTCGGACTGGATGCGGCTCGAGCAGCAGCGCGGTATCTCCGTGACGTCCTCGGTCATGCAGTTCCCGTACGAAGGGCGCATCGTCAACTTGCTCGATACGCCGGGCCACGAGGATTTCTCCGAGGACACGTATCGCACGCTGACCGCCGTCGACTCGGCGCTGATGGTGATCGACTGCGCCAAGGGCGTCGAGGAGCGCACGATCAAGCTCATGGAGGTATGCCGGCTGCGCGATACGCCGATCATGACCTTCATTAACAAGCTCGACCGCGACGGCCGCGAGCCGATGGAGCTGCTCGATGAGATCGAGCGGATCCTGAAGATCCAGTGCGCGCCGGTTACTTGGCCGATCGGCATGGGACGCGATCTCAAAGGCATCTATCACCTGCTCGAAGATCGAATCTACATCTATCGCGAGAGCGAGAAGGGGCGGGCCGGCTCGCACGACACGATCGACGGGCTCGATAGCGCTGCGGCGAGCGAGTTCCTCGGCGAGCGCGCGGCGGCATTTCGCGACGAGGTCGAGCTCGTGCGCGGGGCGGCGCCCGAGTTCGACGTCGAACAATATCTGCGCGGCAAGCAGACGCCGGTGTTCTTTGGCTCGGCGATCAGCAATTTCGGCGTCGCGGAGCTGCTTTCGGCGTTCGTGAGGCACGCGCCCGGTCCGCTGCCGCGCGCGACTACCACGCGCAGCGTCGAGCCGCACGAGGAGAAGCTCACCGGCTTCGTGTTCAAGATTCAAGCGAACATGGACCCCGGCCATCGCGATCGGATCGCGTTCATGCGCATCTGCTCCGGCAAGTACACGAAGGGCATGCGTCTTTATCACGTCCGCCTCGGCAAGGAGCTGCGCATCAGCGACGCGCTGACGTTCCTCGCCTCCGACCGACAGCACACCGACGAAGCCTATGCCGGCGACATCATCGGCCTGCACAACCACGGCACGATCAACATCGGCGATACCTTCACCGAAGGCGAGTCGCTCATGTTCACGGGTATTCCGAACTTTGCGCCCGAGCTGTTCCGCCGCGTCGTGCTGCGCGATCCGCTGCGCATGAAGGCGTTGCAGAAGGGACTCGACCAGCTCTGCGAAGAGGGCGCGACGCAGGTCTTCCGTCCGCTGCGCAACAACGACCTGATCCTGGGCGCGGTCGGGCAGCTGCAATTCGATGTCGTTGCGTTCCGCCTGCAGGACGAGTACGGCGTGCAGGCGACCTTCGAGAACGTCAACGTGCATACGGCACGCTGGATCTACGCCAAGGACGCCAAGAAGCTGGAGGAATTTCGCGCCAAGGCATACGAGCATCTGGCGCTCGATCATGCCGGCGAGCTTGTCTATCTCGCGCCGACACGCGTCAATTTGCAGCTGACGCTAGAGCGTTGGCCGGATATCGAGTTCCGCGAGACGCGCGAGCATCTGGCCGCGGCGGCGTAGCACAGTCAACCGGGCAGGCGCTCGAGCGAGCGCGGCGATGCCGGCACACACGAAAGTAAGGTAAGCTCGCGTCTCGAACGTCTCGATCGCCGGCATCGCCTGAGAACAACCGATCGCTGCCATCACGCCGCCGCCCATGCGCTCGCTCTTGAACAAGCCGGTCGTCGGTTGGGCTTTCTACGATTGGGCGAATTCGGCGTTCGCGACGACCGTGATGGTCGTCTTCTTCCCCGTCTTCTTCAAGCAATACTGGAGCGCCGATGTCTCGGCGCAGGAGAGCACGCTCAGGTTGGCGGTGGCAAATGGCGGCGCCAGCTTTCTGTTGGCCGTCCTGTCGCCGTTCCTGGGCGCGCTCGGCGATCGCGGCGGCGCGCGCGTGCGCTTCCTCGCAGCGTTCACGGTGCTCGGCGTGGCGGCGACGGCGGCGCTGAGCGCTGTGGGACAGGGCCAATGGCTGCTTGCGGCACTGCTCTTTGCGCTCGCATCCATCGGCTTTTGGGGCGGCATCATCTTCTACGACTCGCTCCTCATCGACGTCGCGCCGCGCGAGCGACTGGATACCGTGTCGGGCGCGGGTTACGCATTCGGCTATCTCGGCGGCGGCATCCTGCTTGCCATCAATGTGTGGATGACGCTCGATCCGCAGCGATTTGGGTTGGTGGATGCGGCCGCGGCGGTCAAAGCGTCGTTCGTGACGGTGGCGATCTGGTGGGCGCTCTTTTCGATCCCCACGTTCGTGTTCGTGCGCGAGCGTACGCACGGCACCGCTCACACGCCCGTTGCGACGCTCATGCGCGACAGCTTCGCCGAGCTCGTGCGCACCTTCCGTCTGGTGCGTCGCTATCGCGCCGTGTGGATGTTTCTGTTGTCGTACTGGCTCTACATCGACGGCGTCAACACGATCCAGAAGATGTCCGTCGATTACGGCATGTCGATCGGCCTGGAAACCTCGAGCTTGATTCAGGCGATCCTGCTCGTGCAGTTCATCGGCTTTCCTGCTGCGCTCCTCTTCGGCTGGATCGGCCAGCGCATGAGTCCGATCGTCGGTATCTTCATCTGTATCGGCGTCTATGCGCTCGTGACCGTGTACGCGACGCAGCTCCAAACGGCTGGCGAGTTCTTCGCCATGGCCATCGCGATCGGCTGCGTGCAGGGCGGTGTTCAGGCATTGAGCCGTTCTTACTATGGCCGGCTGATTCCGCACGAGCATGCCGGCGAGTTCTACGGCTTCTACAACATGATGGGGAAGTTCGCCGCCGTGCTAGGGCCGTTCCTGGTCGGCGTGACGGCGTTCGTGACGCAAAGCTCGCGAGCGGCGATCCTCTCGATCGTGATCCTCTTCGTTGCCGGAGCGCTCCTGCTGCGTGTGTCGGCGCGCCATGCGGCGGAGTCGGAATCCTCTACCGTCGAGACGGCACATCATTGAGGGTTACGGCGACGGCGCGCCGTCTCCCGCATTCTGTCGCGTGCTAAGGCGTCACGGCGCTCGCTGTTTCGGATGTTTCCCAGCTCGCCGGATCGAGCCGGTAGTACTTGACAAGCTGTTCGTACAGCTTGCCATGCGCTTCGCGCAATGCCTGCGGCTGGTGGAAGAAGGTCTCGGTGGCGACCGCAAAGAATTCGGCGGGCTCCGTTGCGGCATACGGATCGAGCAACGTCTCTTGCCCGGCGTCTACTTGCTCGGCGAGCCGCTCGTACTCTGCCCAAAACGTCTCGGCCCACGCCTCGTATTCTGCTGCGCTGCCTAGCGCGGGGGCGCCGTCCATGGTCTCGTCTTCCATGTCGAGATAGTGCGCGAACTCGTGCAGGACGACGTTGACGCCCTCGTGCACCGACGCTTCGATGTCTTCCCACGAGAGGATGATGCGTTGCGCATCCCATGCTTGGCCCGCGAGCACGCGATGTCCTTCGGTGACGAGGCCATCTTCTTCGTCGCTCTCGTGAACGATGAAGGCGGTCGGATACACGAGGATCGACATCAGCTCGTCGTAGAAGTGCTTGCGCGGTACGCCGGGACGGTTGATCACCAACAGACAGGCGTAGGCGGCGATCACGACTCGCATCTCGTCCGTCACCGTGAGGTCATTGCAGCCGACGAATGTCTTCTCGCGTAGGAAGATGTGCATGATCTCGTGCAGGCGTGCGCGCAGCGGCTGCGGGATGCGTTCGTAGAACGGCATGTGCCGGCGCAGCCAGGGTTCCCATTCGGCGGGGACGGGCAGGCGCGCGAGAGTGCTGCGGCGTCTGGCGCGCAACATCGGGCCGAACGCGAACCAAAGCGCCGCGGCGAGCCCAAGAGCGAGCAGACAGACGAAGATCAGCACGGCGCTACGGACGCAGCTCGTTGACGAGGAATTTGAGCCGGCTCAGGTCCGACCGATTGGGCGCCGGTCCGTAGCGCAGGCCGACATAGATCGCGCGCGCTTCGTCGAGCTGGCGAGCGAGCTCGGGTCGTGCGGCGGCGATCCGCTTCAGATAATCGTTCGGTCCCTCGTAGTCGAGTCTAGGGAGCTTGGCTCTTGCGAACTTGCGGCAGAGCTCGTCATAAACGCGCAATAGCGGATCGCGGCTGCGCGGCCGGAAGCGCCAGGCGAGATAAGCCGAGAGAATTGCGAAGAACAGGCCGAGGGTGACCGCCATCGCAGTGCCGAGCTCGCGCCAGCCGACGTCGTCGAGCCCGACTTTGTCGCCGAGCCAGCGTTGCTGCGTTTCGCTGAACTCCACCACCTGATTGTTCCAGAAGTTGTTCACCGCATCCCACGCGAGGCGAATGTTCGAGAGCACGCGATTCGTGCGCAGGATGCGTCCGGGGACGGGCTCGGCTTCAGACAATGCCGCATCGATGCCGCGTTCGATGCGCTCCGGCGCCACCGCCGCAGTCGGATCGACACGTACCCAGCCCTCGCCATCGAGCCATACCTCCGACCACGCGTGCGCATCCGACTGCCGCACGATCAAATAGCCGCCGAGGGGGTTGTACTCGCCGCCGTGATAGCCTGTGACGACGCGCGCGGGGATGCCCGCAGCGCGCGCCAGTGCCGTGAATGCCGAGGCAAAGTGCTCGCAGAAGCCGCGCCGCGTGTTGAAGAGAAAATCGTCGACCGAATCGCGCTCGAGCCGCGGCGGCTCGAGCGTGTAGAAGTACTCCTCGTCGCGGAACAGCTTGAGCACCGCCTGCACGAACGCGGCATCGCTGCCCGCCGCCGCGCGCAGCTTGCGCGCAAGCTCTTGTGTGCGCGGATTGCGTCCTTCGGGCAGGCGTAGCGCCGCCTTGCGCATGGCAGTCGGCAGCGGCTCGCGCACCGAATAGCTCGGCGAGGATTCGAGATCGAACGATGTCAGCGTCGAGATGGCCCCGCGTCGCGTGACGAGCTGCAGATCCGCCGTGCGCATCGTGGAGGCGGGCCAGCTCGTTACCATCTCGAGGCTGAAGACCCATGGCCGCTGATGCGGCTCGAGCGTGATGCGATAGCGATACGGCTCGCCGGTCGCAACGACTTCCTGCGGAATGTAGAGCGGCAGCGAACGTCGCCATGTGCGGCCGTCGAACTCGTGCAGCACCGGGCCGCGCCAGTAGCGCTGTTGCGGCGGCGGCAGCGGGCCGTCGAATTTCACGCGAAAGGCGATCTCGCCCGATAGGCTGAGCTCGGAGACGTCGCCGGGCGAGAGCTCGTCGTCGAGCCCTGTCGTCGCCTGCGAGCGCGCGGGAATGGCCCAGAAGTTTCCGGGCAGGCGTGGGAAGAACAAGAACAGCAGCACCGCGAGCGGTAAGGCTTGCAGCAGCATGCGGCCGGTGAGACCGATCGCTTCGCGCACGGGCATCGCGAGCGTGGTCTGGTGCACACGCATCAACGTCGCCGTGAGCAGCCAAACGGTGCCGATCATGTACGGCAGCCGCAGGAGCTGCTGGTTGTAGAGAAACGCGGCGAAGAGCGCGAAGTAGCTGAGGAAGACGATGATGGTCAAATCGCGCGTGCTGCGCGTTTCGAGCAATTTCATGCCCGCCATCACGACGAGCAGCGCGGTGCCGGCTTCGACGCCGTTCAAGGTCCGGTAGGTGAACAGCACGCCGAGCAATGCGCAGAATGCGGCAAGCACGCGCAGCCATTTGGGCGGCAGCGCCCAACCTTTGATCTCGACGAATACGCGCAGCGTGAGCGCGCCGAACAGCAGCGCAGTCGCCCAGACGGCGAGATGCGGAATATGCGGGACGACTGCGAGCACGAGGCCGGCGCTCGTCCACAGGAGCTTGCGCCCGAACGGCGAGAGCTGCTCAAGCTTCAGTGCCGCGCTCATCGCTGTCGAACAAGGCAAGAGCTGTAAGGCAACGTTGCCGGTGCGCGGCGCCCACATTCACTGGCAGCGTCACTGTCGGCAGCTTGAGCCCGAAAGCGCGGCCGGCAGCGTGCGCATCCTCGATCCAGCGGCAGAGTTGCGACAGTCGCGCTTCGACCGGCAGGCCAGGCAGGCTGTCCCAATCGAAGAGGTGCGAGGTCACGCTGGTACCCGCAAAGAGCTTTACTTGCAGTCCTTGCTCGCGCGCGTACGCCTTCCAGGCAATGCGTGCCGGCGAGTCGCCGGGGTGAAAGCTGCGCAAGCCGGCGAAGTCCTCGGCATCGCGCGCCATGTCCTGAGCCCCGCCGGTGTCGGTTGCGGTCAGGGGCGGCGGGCTCGTGCGCTCGCTCGGCCGCGGATAGGCGATCGTGCGCATGTTCATGTGCAGCACCGACCACGCACGAAACAGCCCGAACGGATGACGCGTCGCGACCTCGAAGTAGGGCAGCTGCAGATAACCGCGCGTGTGTGCCGGTACTGCAACGTCGAGCACGATGCGCCCGCCGGGCTCGATGCGCTGCGCGGGCGCCGTGCCGTTGTCGTTGGCAAGCGTGATTTCATAACGCGCGAGCGCCGAGGGATTCTCGATCGCGATGCGAAAGCGCGCCGTCTGTCCGGCGAAGACCGGCTCGCTGCCTGCCGCACGAATCTTGATGCCGGCGAGATTGCGATGGCTGTGGTGCATCGCCGTGAGTCCGAGCCCGCCGAGAATGAAGCACAGTGCGAGCGCCAGATTGTTGCCGTAGTTCATGGCGCCCAAGAACATCGCAAACACCATGGCGCCATACGTGACGCCCAGGGCCGTCGGCAGGATGTAGACGCGCGTGCCGGGCAGCGTGAAGGGATCCGGATCGATGCCATGTCGCTTGCGCGTCCAGCGGCGAATGCTCGAACGCAGGGCGCGCCGGCCCCGCGGAGCGAGCCGCGCCAGCAGCGAGCGGCGCGGGCGAGCGGCCTCGGCCGTATTCGAAGAAGGCGGTCGGGGTGCGCTGCTCGTCGACATACGCGCGTCGCGCTAGCGCCGTGACGTCGCCGTCCGTTTGCGGTTCATGGCACCGGCACGGCCTTCAATACGAGCTCGCCCACTTCGGCTGCAGTGCGCGCGATCGACTCGTCTTTGGGTTTCAGCCGATGGCCGACGACGGACGCGAGCACTGCCTGCACGTCTTCGGGTACGACACCAGGATGCCCATGGATCAGCGCCCATGCCTGTGCGGCGCGCAGCAGCGCGATTGCCGCGCGCGGCGACAAGCCCGTCTCGAAGTGCGGCGTCTCGCGCGTGAAGCGCACGATCGCTTGAACGTAGTCGAGCAGGGCGTCGGCGACGTGCACTTTGGGAACCATCGTCTGCAGGAACAACAGCTGCTGCGGCAGCAGGGTGGGGGAGAGCGTCGCGAGCAGATCGCGACGATCTTGGCCCATGAGCAGCTCGCGCTCGAGCGCGGCGTGGGGATAACCGAGCTCGATGCGCATGAGAAATCGATCGAGCTGCGACTCGGGCAGCGGAAAGGTGCCGATCTGATAGACGGGATTCTGCGTTGCGATGACGAAGAAAGGCGCTGGCAACGGATAGGTCTGCCCGTCCGCCGTCACCTGATGCTCTTCCATTGCCTCGAGCAATGCGCTTTGCGCTTTCGGCGTGGCGCGATTGACCTCGTCGGCGAGGACGAGCTGCGAGAATACCGGCCCCTTGTGAAAGCGAAACGCGCTCGTCTCGCGATCGAAGATCGACACGCCGATGATGTCGGCGGGCAACAGATCGCTCGTGAATTGGATGCGCTGATAGGACAGCCCGAGCGATTCGGCGAGCGCGTGCGCAAGCGTCGTCTTGCCGACGCCCGGAATGTCCTCGATCAGCAAGTGTCCGCGCGCGAGCAGGCAGGTCAGGCACAGCCGGATCTGATGCTCCTTGCCCAGGATCACGCGATTGAGCTGCGCGATCGTGACCGCGACGAGATCGACGGGATCGGCTTGCGTGAGGAGCGTCGGAACCGGCGAGTCCATGAATAGCTACTGCCTCGATTTGAGCAATCGCACGCGGCCTTCTTGCTCTTCGATCTGCACGATCTGCTGAGTGAACTCGGCGATGCGCGCGCGCTCTTGATTGACGATCTCGGGCGGCGCGTTGGCGACGAAGTTCTGATTGGCCAGCTTCGCCTCGCACTTGGCGAGATCCTGACGGAGCTTGGCCTTGCGCTTGGCCAGGCGCGCGAGCTCGACGTCCACATCGTCGATCAGACTTGCGAGCGGCGCATGCACGATGTGCCCGTCGACGATCTGCATCGCCGTCGGCGGCAGGTCGTCGTCGTTGGCAACGCGCGTGAGCTCGGTGGCATTCGCCAGCGCCATGATGAGCTCGCGGTTGGCGTCGATCTCCTGCCAGGCCGCCTCGTTCGGCGCGATGACGAAGAGCGGCATTTGCCGCGACCGCGGCACGTCAAGCTGACCGCGAATCTGGCGGGCACCAAGGATGACGGCCTGAATCGGCGCCATCGCGCGCTCGGCCTCCGCGTCGTGCGGGAAGTCCTCGGCGCGCGGATAGGGCTGGAGCATGATCGTCTCACCCGAGCGACGCGCGTACGGCGCGATGGTCTGCCAGATCTCTTCCGTGATGAACGGCATGAGCGGATGGAGCAGACGCAGATAGCCTTCGAGCACGACGGCGAGCGTCTCGCGCGTGGCCTGCTTCTGCTCGGGCGTCGCGCGCTCCGATTGCAGCGTCGGCTTGGAGAGCTCGAGGTACCAGTCGCAGTATTCGTACCACGCAAACTCATACAGAGCCTGCGCGGCGAGATCGAAGCGGTATTCGGCAATGCGCGCGCGCACGGTCTGGATCGCCGCGCCCAGGCGCGAGCGAATCCACCGATCCGCGACGCTGAGCGAAGCGGCTGGAGCGGGCGAGGCGGCAACCGGTGCGTCCGCGACCTGCATCAGCACGTAGCGCGCGGCGTTCCAGAGCTTGTTGCAGAAGTTCTTGTAGCCTTCGACGCGCCCCAAGTCGAAGCGGATGTCGCGACCCATCGTCGCGAGCGCGCAGAAGGTAAAGCGCAACGCGTCGGTGCCGTAGGCGGGGATACCCTGTGGGAACTGCTTGCGCGTGTTCTTCTCGATGCGGTCCTTGAGGTGCGGCTGCATCAAGCCGGTCGTGCGTTTCGCGACGAGGCCCTCGAGATCGATACCGTCGATCAGATCGAGCGGATCGATGATGTTGCCCTTGGACTTCGACATCTTGTCGCCGTGCTCGTCGCGAATGAGCCCGGTGATGTACACCTCCCGGAACGGTACGTCGCCGGCGAACTTCAGGCCCATCATGATCATGCGGGCGACCCAGAAGAAGATGATGTCGAAGCCGGTGACGAGCACGCTCGTCGGATAGAACGTCTTGAGCGCCTCGGTTTGCTCGGGCCAGCCGAGCGTCGAGAACGGCCAGAGCGCAGAGGAGAACCACGTGTCGAGCACGTCTTCATCGCGCTTGAGCGGGACGTCGCGGCCGTGGCGCGCACGCGCCTGAGCGCGCGCTTCTTCTTCCGAGCGGGCCACGAAGACATTGCCTTCCTCGTCGTACCACGCTGGAATCTGATGGCCCCACCAGAGCTGGCGACTGATGCACCAGTCCTGGATGTTGTACATCCATTGGAAGTACGTCTTCGCCCAGTTCTCCGGTACGAAGCGAATGCGTCCTTCCTCGACCGCTTTGATGGCGGGCTCGGCAAGCGGCTTGATCCGCACGTACCACTGATCGGTGAGCCAAGGCTCGAGGATGGCGCCGCTGCGGTCGCCGCGCGGAATCTTGAGCTTGTGCGGCTCGATTCTCTCGAGCAGCCCGAGCGCGTCCATGTCGGCGACGATGCGTTTACGCGCCTCGAAGCGGTCGAGGCCGCGATACTGAGGCGGCACGGCGTCGTTCAGCGCGGCATTCGCATCGAAGATGTTGATGAGGGGTAAGTTGTGACGCTTGCCGATCTCGTAGTCGTTGAAGTCGTGGCCGGGCGTGATCTTGACGCAGCCCGAGCCGAACGCCGGATCGACGTACTCATCGGCGATGATCGGAATGAGTCGATCCGCGAGCGGCAGACGGATCTGTTTGCCGATGAACGCCTTGTAGCGTTCGTCCTCGGGGTGAACGGCCACCGCGGTATCGCCGAGCATCGTTTCGGGGCGCGTCGTGGCGACGACGACATGACCCGAGCCGTCGGCGAGCGGATAACGGAAGTGCCAGAGCGAGCCCGGCTCATCCTCGCCGGTCATCACTTCGAGATCCGACAGCGCCGTGTGCAGCACCGGATCCCAGTTGACGAGGCGCTTGCCGCGATAGATCAAGCCTTCCTCGTAGAGCGAGACGAATACTTCGGTTACGGCGCGCGAAAGGCCTTCGTCCATCGTGAAGCGGTCGCGGGTCCAGTCGACCGAGTTGCCGAGGCGCCGTTCCTGGCGCGAGATCGTGTCGCCCGATTGCGCCTTCCACTCCCAGACTCGCTTGACGAACGCTTCGCGCCCGATGTCGCGCCGGTGCAGACCTTCGGCGTTCAGCTGACGCTCGACCACCATCTGCGTGGCGATGCCCGCGTGGTCGGTGCCCGGCTGCCAGAGGGTGTTGTAACCCTCCATGCGATGCAGGCGCGTGAGCGCATCCATCAGCGTGTGCTGGAAGGCATGGCCCATGTGCAGCGTCCCCGTGACATTCGGGGGCGGAATCATGATGCAGTAGGGTTTTCCCTTCCCCGAGGGTGCGAACCATCCGTGCGATTCCCAGCGCTCGTAGATGCGCTGCTCGATTTGCTTCGGATCGTAGGTTTTTTCCATGGGAAAACTCGGGCAAAACTCGCCCGATTATAGAGGGAAGCGGTGCGAACCTAGCGGAAAAAATCCGCGGCCGCAGGCTGTTTCACATCTTGCGCACAGCGCGGCGCGCGCTGCTCGCGCTCATACGTGATGCGTCTCGATCGTCGCGCCGCGCTCGCGATACTGCTTGAAGCGCTCGCGGGAAAGTCGCCGTCGCTCCGGATCGGCATCGACGATCTCGGCAATGCGTGCGTAGCTGTCGAAATCCGCCGGGACGGTGCCGCTGAAATTGACGAGGAGCTGGCGATGCGACGGTGGGGCAGGGTGCTCGCCGAGCAGCACCCTGAGCAACTCGTGCGGCTCGGATGCCCCGTCCCAGATCTCGTGGGCGAGGAAGCTGCGATCGTTGAACGTCCACAAGAGCTCATCGAGCCGGGCGGCTTCGCCCGGGCTCGATACCTGCACGTACACCCGGTGCTCGAGATCCACTGCCTTCTCGATGAGACGGCAGGCGTAGCGCAACGCCGCATCGGGCGCCGGATCCGAGAGCACGTAGAAGTCGACTCGGCTCACGCTCGCGACCGCAGCCCAATCACTTGTTGAGCAAGTAATCGACGAGCAGCGGCACGGGACGGCCCGTGCTGCCTTTCTGCGAGCCGCCGAGATAGGCCGTGCCGGCGATGTCGAGATGCGCCCAGCGCACACCTTCGGTGAACTTGGCGAGGAAGCAGGCCGCCGTGATCGCACCGCCTTCGCGTCCGCCGACATTGGCGAAGTCCGCGAAATTGCTCTTGAGCTGCTCGCTCCATTCTTCGCCGATCGGCAGCGGCCATGCACGATCGTCCGCACGCTCGCCGGCCGCGCGCAGCGCCGCGGAAAGCTCATCGTCGTTGCTGAAGAGGCCTGCAACGTGGTTGCCGAGCGCGATGACGCAGGCGCCCGTGAGCGTCGCGATGTCGATGATCGCATCGGGATTGAAGCGTCGGGCGTAGGTGATCGCATCGCACAGGATCAGGCGGCCCTCGGCATCCGTGTTCAGGATCTCGATCGTCTGACCCGACATGCTGCGCACGATGTCGCCCGGCTTCGTCGCGCGGCCGCTCGGCATGTTCTCGCACGCGGGCACGACGCCGACCAGATTGATCGGCAAGCCAAGCTCGGCAACCGCTTTGAAGGTGCCGAGCACGCTGGCTGCGCCGCTCATGTCGAACTTCATCTCGTCCATGTTGGCAGGCGGCTTCAAGGAAATGCCGCCGGTGTCGAACGTGACGCCCTTGCCGACGAGGACGGTCGGATTCTGCTTGCGCGCAGCGCCGTAATACTCGAGCACGATCAGGCGGGCCGGTTCGGCCGTGCCGGCCGTGACCGACAGGAACGCGCCCATCTTGAGGCGACGGCATTCGGCCTCGTCCAGCACGCGTACTTTGATGCTGCGGTGCTCGCGCGCGAGCGTCTTGGCGGCATTGGCGAGATAGGTAGGCGTGCAGACATTGGCCGGCTGATTGGCGAGATCGCGCATCAACGACATGCCGGCGACGATGCCCTGACCGTGCTTGACGCCGCGCTCGGCGCTGGCGCGCTCGCTGCGGTCGCGCACGGCGACGCCGAATTTCGTGAGCGCGCTCTTCGGCCGACGATTGGTCGTCTTGTGATCGGGAATGCGGTACTGCGCGTTGCCGACGACTTCGACGGCGGCGCGTGCCAACGCATAGGTGTCGGCATCCGCCACGTCTTCGAGGCCGAGATAGCTGACTGCATCGCGCGCACCCGTCTTTCCGAGCGCGGTGAGCGCCGTCGAGAGCGCCTTACGGTATTGCTTGCGCTTGAAGCTGCCGCGTGCGCCGAGGCCGACGAGCAGCAGGCGCTCGCATGCGGCACCTTCGACATCCGCGAGAAGGAGCGTATCGCCTGCCTTGCCGCGCAGGTCGCCGCGTTTGACGAGCCGCGCAATGCGTCCGCCGAGCGCACGGTCGAAGGCTTGCGCCGTTTCCGACAGGACGCCCTTGTCGTAGACGCCGACGATGGCGCAATCGGTGCGTTGGCGGGACGGGGCCGCGGTGCTGACGAAAAATTCCATGAAGCTTCCTCTCGCGTGTTGGGCGGCTCTTTGCGGCCAAATGGGTTTACGCCGCGCAGCGCCTCGCTTAAGTTACCGCCCCTCGAACATCTTGAGGGCGATTCGACGGGACGGTCATCGAGGCGCGTTAGTCTACCCGAAACGTGCGGACCCCATCGCGAAGCGCTCGACGAAGGACACTGGGCCGCGAGGCGGCCGAAGGCGTCGCTCTGCGGATACTCGATCGATACATCTTTCGCGAAGTTGCGGTCACGTGGCTGGCCGTGACGTTCGTGCTTCTCGTCATCCTGCTCTCGAACCAGCTGGCCCGCGTGTTGTCGCAGGCGGCGGCCAACGAGTTCCCGCGGGGTGTCGTGCTTGCATTGATCGGCCTGACCTCGGCCGGCTATCTCTCGCTCATCGTGCCGATCGGTTTCTTCCTGGCGATCATGCTCGCGCTGGGGCGGCTCTATCACGAGAGCGAGATGGCGGCGCTGCAGGCATGCGGCGTCGGACCGGCACGCCTCTATAAGCCGATCGGCCTCCTCGCGGTATTCGTTGCCGGCCTGCTCGTGTGGCTGTCGTTCTGGGCGATTCCGGATGCGCTTCGGCGGGCGCAGGAGATTCGCGCCACCGCCTATCGCGATGCGCTGCTCGGCATGCTCGAGCCGGGCCGTTTTCGTACCTTCGGCGACGGGAGCGTCGTCTTCTATGCCGAACGAGTCGACGAGGCGGGCGTCCTGCACAACGTGCATGTGTTCGTGGATCGTTCGACGCGTGCCCAGAGCGCCCAGCGTGCGGGCGCAGACGCAAGAGACAAAGAGCAGGCACGCCAACATGAAACGGAAGGCGAGATCGAGGTGTGGGTCGCGACGCGCGCCGAGCAGCGCGGTGCGGGTCAGCCCGAGCAGCTCTTCGTCATGTATGACGGCCGGATGTATCAGGGCGTGCCGGGCGAGGCGTCGCTGCGCATCATGGAGTTCAGCGAAGCGGGCTTTCCGATTTCGGTCGGCGGCACGGTGACGACGGCGAGCAAAGCTGAGATGAAATCGAGCCGCGAGCTCTTGAGCTCGTCCGATCCGCGCGATCGGGCAGAGCTGCAGTGGCGCGTATCGACGCCGCTCCTTGCGCTCGTGCTCATGGTGCTCGCCGTGCCGCTGGCGCGGCTCAAGCCGCGGCAAGGACGCTTCGGCAAGATCGGCGTCGCGATCCTTGCGTACTTCGTCTATTCCGAGCTGCTCGCCGCCAGCCGCGCGTGGCTCGAGAACGCCGTCATTCCCGAATATGTCGGTCTGTGGTGGGTGCACCTGGTGGCGCTGCTGATCGCCTTGTGGCTGCTCGCGCGCGAGCACCGCGGCTTCGGGCTCGCAGGGTGGAGGGTGCGTCGATGACCTCGATTCTTGGGCGCTACCTGATGCGCACGATCGTCGGTCACACGATCCTCGTCGTGATCGTGCTGCTCGTGCTGAGCGGGCTATATCTGTTCGTCTCGCAGCAGGACGATGTCGGCATCGGCACCTTCGGCGTCGACGACGCCTTCCTCTTCGCGCTGCTCAGTCTTCCCAAGTACGCCTTCGATCTGCTGCCGATCGCCTCGCTGATCGGCGCGTTGCTGGCGCTCGGCAATCTCGCACGATCGCTCGAGCTCATCGTCGTGCGCGCTGCCGGCGTCTCGACGTTCCGTATCGGTCTGTGGGTCGCCGGCGCCGGGTTGGTCCTGATGGCGATCACCGCCGTGCTCGGCGAGCTCGTCGCGCCGCCGCTCGAGCAGTACGCGCGGCAGATGAAGATGTTCGAGAAGTTCCACGAGATCAGCATGACGGGCAATCGCAGCGCGTGGGCGAAGGACGGCAGCTCGATCGTGGCGGTGCGGCGCCAGTCCGCGGACAACCAATACGGCGGCGTATATGTCTTCGAGTTCGACGAGCGCCGCCGGTTGACCTCGATGGGTCGGGCGAGCACGGCCAGCATCGGTGCCGACAGCAAGTGGCGGCTCGAGAACTATCGCGCCTCGCGCATCGAGCCCGAGCGCGTCGTCGCGACGCAGGCGAGCCGAGCCGAGCTCGAGACGTCGCTGTCGCCCGAATTCCTCGGGCTCGCCGTGTTCGATCCCGACTCGCTGCCGGTGCGCGGTCTCTACGGCTACATCCGCCATTTGAAGAGCAACGGGCTCGATGCAACGAGCTACGAAACGGCTTTCTGGGCGCGTATCGCGCGCACGGTCGCGGTGGCCGTGATCGTGGTGCTGGCGGTGCCGTTCGCCTTCGGACCGATGCGTTCGACTGGAACGGGTGCGCGCACGGTGGTGGGCATCATGATCGGCGTCGTCTTCTTCCTGCTCGCGAAAATGCTCGAGAGCGGCGGGGCGGTCTTCGATCTGCATCCGTTCATCATCGGTTGGGGACCGACGCTGCTTGTCGTGCTCGTCACGGCGATCGGGCTTGCGCGGGTGAGGTGAGACAAGACGAATGACGAATCCTGACGAGATCGTGCCAGCAGGACTCGGGCGCCGCTTCGGTGCCATGCTCTACGACGCGCTGCTCGTCGTGGCGGTGCTCATCGCGATCACCTTTTGCTTCGTCCCGTTCCTGGACGGGCGCGTCCTCGTGCCGCAGGAAGTCGGCGCGCTGGCCTATTTCTACTGGCTCCTCGAGCTTGCCGCCGTGGTGCTGTTCTTCGGCTATTTCTGGACGCGACGCGGGCAAACCGTCGGCATGCTCGCGTGGCGGCTGCGGCTCGAGCAATCAAGTGGCGAGAACGTCACGTGGGGAATCGCCTTGAAGCGTATGGCGATCCTCGTCGCGCTGCTCGTGCCTTATTTCCTGGGGTACTGGCTCATCTGGGAAGATTGGCCCAAAGAGCAGCGGAAGTGGCCGGAGGTGCTGACGCTGTTGCCGCTCGGCATCGTGTACGCCTGGGCGTGGTTCGACGGCGAAAGGCGCACGCTCCACGATCGCTGGACCAACACCCGCGTCAGACTGCTGCCGCGCAAGAAATGATCGCGGACGGCGCGCCGTCCGCGATCCGAATACATCAGTTGAGCATGTCCTCGAGCGGCTTGAAGATGCTGTCGTAGCGATAGCGCGGGATCTCGTACGCCCAGCCGGCGAGCGTCTCATTGGTCTTGGATGCTTCCTCCGCGACGTCGGGCGCTGTATTCGTGCTCGAGGATTCATCCTTGGCATTGTCGCTCGCAGCGCCGGTTTCGTCCGTTTGCTTCGATTCGTCGCTCGTCTGCTCTGCGCCGGGCAACTTGAAACGGTCCGCAAGCTCCTGATCGAAACGCGTGCGGACGGTGATGTAGCGAGTGTCCGCTTGCGCCCAGCCTTCGAGCTCGACGACGAGACCGTCGAAGGTGCGATAAGTCGCGCGCGCTTCGGGCTTGCCTTCGAGCTCGCTGGCGGGCCGGACATCCGACAGCGTCAGGCCGGCGAGCGCCGTCGCGAGACTGTTCGCTGCGCTCGAGGAGCTCAGCTCTTTACCTTTCGGCAGCGGCTCGACGGCGAAGTCCGCGTCGGCTCGCGATTGCTTGGCCGCCGTGTACGGCTTGGCGCCCTTCGTTTCGATCGTGGCCGATTGAATGCGATCGGCGCCGACGTCGAGGATCGACTTGCGCAGCCAGTCGCTCGGTTTCGATGAGGTGTCCAGATCGGCCTTGATGAGCCAGCTGCGCTCTTCGCCGACTTTCCTGACGTATTGCGACTCGATTCCCGGTCCGCGCTTGCCGACGATGAGATTGACGGCAGGCGTAACGCCGAGCACTTCGAGGCGCACGCCCGTCGCGTTCTGATTGCTGACGTCTTCCACGCCGAGGCTCGAGTAATTGTCGGGATTCGACGTCTTCTCTTCGCGCACCTCGGCATTGGCGAGGCCGCGCACGAGCTTGCGCAGCTTGTCCTCGTCGGCCGGGTAGCCGCCGCGCTGCGTCACGCTCCAGCTCGCACCTTGGCGCGCGATTTCGACGGCGAGCTGGTCGCCCGCGGTGTGGATGCGGATGGCGCTCGCATCGTTCAGTGTCTTCTTGAGGTCGGGGTAGAGCAGCGGCGCTTGACCGGCACTGCTGGACGGCGAGCGCTCGCTCGCCAGCCAGATGCCGCCGCCAAGGACGATGAGCGCCACGACGCTCAGAATGCCTACTTGCTTCGAATTCATGGCGTGAACCTCAACCAGCATGCGCAGCCGCACGGCCGGCGCGCAGGCGCCGCTGGCGTGCAGCTGCCAAGACGATTGCAGCCACCGCGATGAGGGCGGGAACGAAGATGATGTTCAGCACCTTGAGCCAGGTACCGAGTCGCTCGATCTCGACATCGAGGCTGCGGCGAACTTCGCGCAGCTCCTTGCGGATGCGCAGTCGCTCGCGCTGGAACCGTTCGAGCTCGGCTTCCTGCTCGGGCGAGAGCACGAGCGAGCCTTGCTCGTTGCGGCCCGCTTCGAGCTCGGTGAGCCGGCGTTCCGTTTCGCGCAGCTCGTTGTCGAGCTCCTGCTCCTTGGCGCGCAGACGATCGTCCGCCTGCCGGCGCAGCTCGTCGACCTTGGTGAACGGCCGAAAGAAGCTCTGGCGGCCGCGGATGCTGATGAGGTCGCTGCTGCCCGTGAGATTGTCGAGCGCGTTGGCGAGGAAGTCGCCGTTGTTTGCCCAGCCCACCGCAAAACGCTGGCCGAAGAGCGATTCCCAACGGATCCACATCATGTCGGCCAGGATGTCCGTGTCCGCCACCACGATGAGATTGGCGGTATCGACCGATTCGGCACGATGCTCGCCGGTCTCGCCGCTAACGCCTTCGGGCTTGCCGTCCGGATACGCCGACTTGAGCTTGCCGCGCACACGCGCCGCCACCGTGTAGCGCTCGCCCGTCTCCTGAAAGCCTTCCAGCAGCGCACTGGCATCCTGCAGGAAGGCCAAGCGGCTCGCCGGGATGAGTCCCGCATGGGCGCTCGATTGCAGCAGCGGCTCGAACTCGATCTCGGCGCCGTCCTTCTTCTTGAGCACGCCGGCCGTCATCACGTTGATGTTGTCGAGCGTCGCGGTGATGACGTCCTGCGAGTTCATGCTCGCCCGGTTGAGACCGATCACCGCGATGTGCTGCGACGGCGGTTGTCCGGCGTGCAGCGACACGGGCAAGCCGAGCTCGCGGTCGCCGAGCACCATCGTCGAATCGAATCTCACGCCATAGGCATCGAGCAGGGGAGCGAGCGAAGAGGCGCGCGGGCCCATTGCGATGCCCATCGGACCACCCGCCGTATCGTTCTCCGCGACCGGATCGACGAATGCGATCAGCTTGCCGCCGCGCATGACGAATTGATCGATCGCATACAGCGTGGCAGTCGACAGATCCTTCGGATGGATCACGACGAGCACGTCGATGTCCGCATCGATCGCATTCGTCGTGGTCGGCACCGTGCGGACGTCGAAGAGCTGACGCAACTGCGCGATGCTGGCCCAGCCTTCCTGCAGCCGTCCGCTCATCTGGTCGAAGAAGCTGTCGACGCGCAGCATCGACATGAGGCCGACCGTCGGACGCTTCGGATTGCCGAGGCGATAGATCAGGCTCGCGATGTCGTACTCCAGGAATTCTTCACGGCTCGGTTGAAAGAAGCCGATGACCTCGCGACCGTCGACCGAGTTGGTGCCGGCCAGGCCGAAGTAGAGCGTCTGACCGCGGGTGCCCGTCGGTACGGCCGACAGGCCGAACTCGGCGGCGCGATCTTCTTCCTCCGAGAATGGCTGCGGGTCGATGACGTGCAGGCGCAGCTTGCCGTTCGAGCGCGCGGTGATCTCCTCGAGCAGCTCGCGCACGCGCTGCGCGTAGGCACGCAGCTGCTGTTGCTGCGCGCTCGCTTCTTCCGAGAAGAAGAAATAGAGATTCACCGGTTCTTCGAGCGAGCGAACGATGCGCGTGGTGCCTTCCGACAGGGAATAGAGCTTGCTCTCCGTCAGGTCGAGCCGCGCGCCGCGGAACAGGAACGTGATCAGGATCGTCACGCCAATGAACAACACCGCGAGCCCGAGCAGGGCGCCCGCTCCATAGGTGCGTTTTGCAACTGTGGTCGTGTGCGTCGTCATGATCAATCCGCCTTCTTCATCTCGATCACGATCACATTGGCGATGAGCCACGTTGCGATCACGATGCCGAAGTACAACAAGTCACGCAGGTCGATGACGCCCTTGGAGATCGATTGGAAGTGGGTGAGAAACGACAGCGAGGCGATGGCATCGACAACCGCTTGCGGTGCCCAGATGCGGAAGGCATTGAGCACGAGCGGATACCCTGACAGCAGAAAGCCGAAGCACACGACCGCGGCCAGGATGAACGCGATGACTTGATTGCGAGTCGCAGCGGACAAGCATGCGCCGATTGCCAGCATGCCGCCCGCCGTCAGGAAGCTGCCAATGTAGGCGGCGAAGATGGCGCCGTTGTCGGGATCGCCGAGGTAGTTGACCGTGATCCACATCGGGAACGTCAACACGAGCGCGACGCCGGCAAAGCACCAGGCGGCGAGAAACTTGCCGAGCACGGCCTGCCAGACGGTGACAGGCAGCGTCATGAGCAGCTCGATCGTGCCCGACTTGCGCTCCTCCGCCCACAGGCGCATCGACAGCGCCGGGATCAAGAAGAGATAGAGCCACGGATGGTAGTTGAAGAACGGCGCAAGGTCGGCTTGACCGCGCTCGTAGAACCCGCCGACGTAGAACGCGAAGACGCCGACGAGCAACAGGAAGATGATGATGAACACGAACGCGAGCGGCGTGGCGAAATAGCTCGCGAACTCGCGACGGAAAATGGCGCATACGTTATGCATGAGCTGCTTCCTTCTCGTGAGTCGGCTGCACGCCGGTGGTGATCTGGCGGAAGACGTCGTCCAAGCGGCCTGACGGCGAACGCGAGGCGAGCGCTTGCGGCGTGTCGTCGGCAAGGAGCTTGCCGCCCGCGATGATGATGGCGCGATTGCACACCGCATCGACCTCTTCGAGGATGTGCGTCGAGATCACGATGATCTTGTCCTTCGACATCGAGCTGATCAGTTTGCGCACCTCGTGCTTCTGATTCGGATCGAGGCCGTCGGTCGGCTCATCGAGAATGAGCACTTTGGGATCGTGCAGCAGCGCTTGCGCGAGACCGACGCGCCGCCGAAAACCCTTCGACAACGTTTCGATCACTTGTTCGAGCACGCCCTTGAGCGCAAGACGCGTGATGACGTCGTCGAGCCGCTCGCGCCGCCGCGCGCCGCTCAAGCCGCGCACGTTGGCGATGAACTCGAGGTATGCGCGCACCGTCATCTCCGGATAGCTCGGTGCGCCTTCGGGGAGATACCCCATGCATGCTTTCGCTGCGAGCGGCTCCCGCTCGACATCGTGACCGCACACGCGCACGGTGCCCGAGGTCGGTGAGAGAAAGCCCGTGATCATCTTCATCGTGGTGGACTTGCCCGCGCCGTTCGGTCCGAGGAAGCCGAGCACCTGTCCCGGCTCGACGTTGAACGAGATGTCATCGACGGCGGTCAAGGCACCGTAGCGTTTCGTCAAATGACTGATTTCGATCATGGTGCGCCTATCGGGATATGTGTCCTGTGACTGTGATGTGCACGGCCAGCTCCGTGGGCAGACACACAAGAGAGTTGTTTAGAGCGAGAGGCCCGCGAGTGGTTGGTGTTATCGCGGCGTTCGCATCAGCGCGGAATGCAGTCTCAGCGCGTCCTTGTCTGCGATGGTGACTGCACGCGCCGGAAAATTGTGTCGGGCAAGGCCGGTCAAATTCAAGGCGCGGCCGGGCGCGTTGCGCCGGTCATTCGTGCGTTCGATCGAGCAGGTGTGCGCGCTGAATGAGCGGGCCGCCAGCAATTGTTTGCGGAGCAAGCGAACTCCGACCGCGGACCGGGGTCGAAGCATGCGTCGATCCCGGCGGGGAGGGCAGCAAGGGGCTCTTCATTCCGGCGGGCGGCTCCCGGGCGGGCGGTACCTGGTCGCCGATTGCGCGGTGCAAAAAAGTGCTTGTGTTGCAGGGCAACAAGGTCTATATTTGGCACCGCAAAACGCGATAGTTCTTCTGTGGCGCGGGTTTGCAACGGTTCTTTGTGCGGCGCAGATGGCGCCCCGCTGACTCGAATCCCCCTGATTGGCCGGGCCTTCGTGCCCGGCCCTTTTTTTATGTAGGGGGCACCACCGAGCTCATTTCTTGCCGGTCTTTTCCTCCTTCTTGCGCGCCTTCTCCTCGATTTCGGCGCGATGAGCTCGCAGCACCTTGCGCACCTCGCTCGCCGGCGGACGATCGGCGATGCGTGCAATCAGGTCCGCGAGCTCGTGCCACTCCTTGCCCCATTTCATGAGTCGCACGGCATCCGCGACGATCTTCGTCTTCATGTCCGCGCTCGGGCTGGCAGCTGGCTTCGCCGTCGTCGCTCTTGCCGGTGCGTGCGTCGGCTTGGGTGCTGACGCCTTCGGCGGCGGCGTGGCGCGGGTGTGCGCTTTGGGCGGAGGCTCTGTTTGAGTCGCCACTTGCGGCGGCACCTTCAGGCGCGGCATTTCCCGGGTCGCGTCGTCGCTCGCGCTGCGTGCGCGCTGCGGTGCTGCTGCAGCCGGCATTTCGACGGTTTGCGACGTGCCTGCCGCGGCGGCCGCCTTGGCCGGGTCCGCCAACGGAATAAAGCGCTGGATGTTCTGCAGCCCGACCAGATTCGCGAGAAACGCCATCAGCTCCAGCGACTCTGCGAACTTGCTGTCGCCCATCGCTTGACGCGCTTCGACGTGCGACTTGAGCTCGAGCGCCTTCTGTCGTGCGACCTCGAGCACCCAGCGGGTCGGGCGATCGTGCTTGGGCCAGGGTTGTACGCGCGCGTAGGCGGCATCGCTCAGCTCGACGTACTGCAGGTGCAGATCGATGCTGGTGAGCCACTTGTCGATCAGCTCGGAAATGCGACGGTCCGCTGGCGTCATGGGCTGTGCTCCTTGGGCACATTATGCCTGCTCGCGAAATCGTGCAGCGTGCGAGGGTCGCACTCGCACTCGCTGTGAGCGAGCGTCCGGTGAGTCCTCGCTTCGGCGGCGTTGGCGGTGCGGTTGGCGGGACCGTTGATCGGCTGATGGACGGAGGATGCTGAGCCTCTGCGCGGCAATCAACGGCTGCGCTGAGATTGGCGCTCCCAGAGGGATTCGAACCCTCGTACCAGCCTTGAGAGGGCTGTGTCCTAGGCCTCTAGACGATGGGAGCGGCGTGTTGCTCGGGGCGAACGCCCGTGTAGAGGGTGCGGTATTATACGGCGCGCCTTAATCCGCTCAAGCGACTTGTGCTGTTGAACGACACTAATCTTTCTACTTCCGGCGATCCTGCGAGCAGTCCGAGGGTTTTCACGCGCGCCGAGCATCCGATTTCGCGCGCCAACATCTCGCCGAACGCTTTGAAGGTGCTGTATCGGCTGAAAGAGGCGGGGTACCAGTCGTTCCTCGTCGGCGGTGCCGTCCGCGACCTGCTGTTGGGACAAAGCCCTAAGGACTTCGACGTCGCCACCAATGCGCATCCCGATCAGGTCAAGCAGCTGTTCCGCAATTGCCGGCTGATCGGCCGGCGCTTTCACCTCGCGCACGTGCGCTTCGGCCAGGAAATCATCGAAGTGGCGACCTTCCGTGCGGCGCACACTCCGATGGACGAGGACAACAGTGTCGACGAAGGCGGCCATCGCGTGCTCGATGAGCGCGGCCGGATCATCCGCGACAACCTCTACGGCACGATCGAGGAGGACGTCTGGCGACGCGATTTCACGGCGAACGCGCTCTACTACAACATCAGCGACTTCTCGATCTGGGATTATGTCGGCGGCGTCGAGGACGCGCGGGCGCGCGTGCTGCGGCTCATCGGCGATCCCGAGACGCGTTATCGCGAAGATCCGGTGCGGGTGCTGCGCGCGATCCGTTTCGCGACCAAGCTCGGCTTCACCATGCATCCGGATACGCGCGAGCCGATTCCGAAGCTCGCCTGGATGCTCGATGCCGTGCCGCCGGCGCGGCTGTTCGATGAAGTGAACAAGCTGTTCCTTGCAGGTCGCGCCGCGCCGACATTCGATCTTGCGGTCGAGCTGAACGTCCTCGAGCACTTGTTCCCGGAAGTGGTGCCTGCGTACTTGGAGGCGCCCGACAGTCCGGCTGCGAAGCTGCTCAAGCTCGGGCTCAAAGGCACCGACAATCGCGTGCGCGAAGACAAGCCCGTGACGCCCACGTTCCTGTTTGCCGTGCTCTTGTGGCCTGCGATCCGGCGCCGCGTGCCGGAAGGGCTCGACACGCAGCAGCTGCTTGCCGCCTGCGAACAGGTGATCTCGCGCCAGCAGACGCGCGTCGCGATCCCGCGGCGCTTCACGCTCCCGCTGCGCGAGATCATTGCGCTGCAGCCGCGTTTCGAGCGTCGCGAAGGTCGGCGCGCGCTGCGCGTGCTGGATCATCCGCGGTTCCGCGCGGCCTACGACTTCTTGTTGCTGCGTGCTGCGGCGGGAGAAGCAGATCCCGAGCTCGCGCGCTGGTGGACGGAGATTCAGACGCTCTCGCCCGAAGAGCGTGTGCGCAAGGTCGAACCGGTCGGTGGTGTGCGCGAGCCTTCAGGCCGCAGACGTCGGCGCCGCCGGCGGCGGCCGCCCGCGGCGAGTGGCTAGCTCGCCCATGTCGAACGCGCGCTACGCGAACCGCCGGGCGCGCGAGCCAAGAGAGTCGTTTCCGTGAACGAACGAGCGAGCTGGATCCCAGCGTACGTGGCGCTCGGCAGCAATCTCGACGAGCCGCGTCGTCAGGTCGAGCGCGGGTTCGAGGCGCTTGCGCGGCTGCCCGAAACGCAGCTCGTCCTGCGCTCGCGTTTGTATACATCGAAGCCGTTCGGGCCGATCGCGCAGCCGGATTTCGTCAACGCGGTGGCCGGTGTGCTCACGCGGCTTGCGCCATTCGTGCTGCTCGAAGCGCTCAAGCGTCTCGAGGTCGAGCTCGGGCGGGCCGCGCCGGTCGAGCGTTGGGGACCGCGCCTGATCGATTTCGACCTGCTCGTCTATGGTGAGGCCGTCATCGACGAGCCGAATCTCACGGTTCCACATCCTGGCATCCCGCAGCGCAACTTCGTGCTGTATCCTCTTGCCGATATCGCTCCCGACCTCGCCATCCCCGGCGTCGGCGTCGTGCGAGCGCTGGCGACGCGCACGAGTGCCGATGGCCTTCAAGTCTTGTCATAAGCGCGACCAAGAACAGTTGGCTTGAGCGGGATCGAACGCATACCGAACATGTCAGAGAGATTGATTGTCTCGACGCCGCACCGCTTGATCGTGGTCGAGGGGCCGATCGGCGTGGGCAAGACGAGCCTCGCACGCCGGCTCGCTCGCAGCTTCGGCAGCGAGCTCATCCTCGAGCAGGCCGAAGAGAATCCGTTTCTCGAACGCTTCTACAAGAATCCGCGTTCGGCGGCGCTGCAGACGCAGCTCTTCTTCCTCTTCCAGCGCGCTCGCCAGCTCGAAGACATTCGTCAGCACGATCTGTTCGATACGGTGCGCGTTGCCGACTATCTCATCGAGAAGGATCGTCTCTTCGCGCGCTTGACGCTCGATGACGAGGAATACGCGCTCTACGAGCAGGTGTATGCAAAGCTTGCCGTCGATGCGCCCGTGCCGGATCTCGTCATCTATCTGCAGGCGCCCGTTGACGTGTTGCTCGAGCGCATCCAGCGTCGCGGCATTCGTTACGAGCAGCATATCGAGCGCGGCTATCTCGAGAAGCTGCAGCAAGCCTACGCGCGTTTCTTCCACACGTACGACGCCTCGCCGCTGCTCATCGTCAACGCTGCGCAGGCGGATTTCGTCAACAACGACGGGGACTATGCGCAGCTGCTCGAGCAGGTGCTGCGCATCCGCCGCGGGCGGCATTTCTATAATCCGCTCACGAGCGCGGTGTGAGCGGCGGATGCACGATGCTGCGGACGCCGCAATGCAAGCGTATGTGTAGGCAACTTTCGACGGCGCATGTCGCGGGCTAAGCCTGGTTGATGTTTCGGTAACCCTCGTTCATCCTTGTCCGTCACCGAATGCGAGCGACATTCATGTACAAACATTTGCAAGAGCGGTACGCGCCGCGCCCTCCGGTCAACGTTTCGACGTTGATGCGCATGAAGGCGGAAGGCGAGAAGATCGCTTGCATCACCGCTTATGACGCGAGCTTCGCGGCGCTCGTCGACGAAGCCGGCGTCGATCTCGTGCTGGTCGGTGACTCGCTCGGCATGGTGATCCAAGGGCACGACACGACGGTGCCCGTCACGCTCGACGACGTCATCTATCACTGTCGTGCCGTCGCGCGCGGCCTGTATCGGCCATTCCTAATGGCGGACATGCCGTTCATGACATATGCCTCGCGCGAGCAGGCGCTCGAGAATGCCGTCAGGCTCATGCAAGAGGGAGGAGCGAAGATCGTCAAGCTCGAGGGCGGCGCAGGACAGGTCGAGATCGTCGAGTTCCTCGCGAGCCACGACATTGCGGTGTGCGCGCATCTAGGGCTCAAGCCGCAGTCGGTGCACAAGGTCGGCGGCTTTCGCGTGCAGGGCCGCGACGAAGCGGCGGCGAAGCAGATGCTCGAAGATGCCAAGGCGCTCGAAGCCGCGGGCGCAGACATCGTGTTGCTCGAATGCATTCCTGCGTCGCTCGGCAGACAGATCACCGAGGCGTTGAGCGTGCCCGTCATCGGCATCGGCGCGGGACCGGACACCGACGGCCAGATCCTCGTTCTCTACGACGTGCTCGATATCACCGCCGGCCGCAAGCCGCGCTTCTCCAAGAATTTCATGGCCGGCCATGACAGCCCTCTCGAAGCCGTCAAGGCCTATGTCCACGAAGTGAAGACCAAGGCGTATCCCGCGCCCGAGCATTGCTTCTGAATCGCGCGCGGCGCGCGCCAGCATTATGGATACGATCATTCACACGGCTGATTTGCGCGCTCGCGTGCGCGCGTGGCGGGCTGCGGGCGAGCGTATCGCGTTCGTGCCGACGATGGGCAATCTGCACGCAGGTCACGGCAGTCTCGTCGCGGCCGCCCGCGAGCGTGCCGACCGCGTCGTCGTCAGCATCTTCGTCAATCCGCTGCAGTTCGGTCCGAACGAGGACTACGCTACCTACCCGCGCACGCCCGAAGAGGACCGCAAGCTCCTCGAGGCGCTCAATGTCGACATGCTCTTCATGCCGGAGGTCGCCGAGATCTATCCGCGCGGACAACAAACGCATGCGCGCGTGCACGTGCCCGAGCTCGAAGACATTCTGTGCGGCGCTTTCCGACCGGGGCATTTCATGGGCGTCGCTACGGTCGTCACGAAGCTGCTCAATCTGGTTCAGCCTGACATCGCGCTCTTCGGCGAGAAGGACTTTCAGCAGCTCATGATCATTCGGCGCGCGACGGAGGATCTGTGCATGCCCGTCGAGATCGTCGGGTTGCCGACGACGCGCGAGCCGGACGGGCTCGCGATGAGCTCGCGCAATCGCTATCTCACGCCGGAGCAGCGCGCAGTGGCGCCGCAGATCTTCGCGGCGCTCGAGCGTGCGCGCATCGCCATCGAAAGCGGGCGCGAGGATTTCGATGCGATTTCGGAAGAAGGGCTGGCTGCGCTGCGGGCAGCGGGCTTTCGTCCCGATTATTTCGAGGTGCGCGATGCCGACACGCTTGCGGTGCCGCGGCCCGAGTCGCGCAATCTCGTCGTGCTCGCTGCGGCGCGCATCGGCCGGGCGCGGTTGATCGACAACGTGCGGGCCGTTCGTCCTTCGGCCAAGTAACGCGCATTGCGCGCTACGCGCCGTGCTGCGCGAGCGCCCATTCGACGTGTTCGCGCACCAGCGCCGATGGATGATCGCGGCGTGCACGTAGCGCAGCCAATACCTCATCGCTGGTAGGCGCGTTGCCGAGTGCGACGGCAATGTTGCGCAGCCAACACTCGTAGCCGATGCGCCGGATCGCGCTGCCTTCGGTGCTGCGCAGGAATTCCTCTTCGCTCCAGGCAAAGAGCTGCGTGAGCGTCGCGCCATCGAGCGCATGACGCGGCGCGAAGTCGGGCTCGCTGGTCAGGCGCGCGAACTTGTTCCACGGACAGAAGAGCTGGCAGTCATCGCAACCGTAAATGCGATTGCCGATCGCGCGGCGCAGCTCGACCGGAATCGGACCGCGCAGCTCGATCGTCAGATACGAGATGCACAGTCGCGCATCGAGCTCGTACGGCGCCACGATCGCACCGGTCGGGCAGACATCGATACAGGCGCGGCACGAACCGCAATGGTTCGTGGCCGGTGCGTCCACCGGCAGCGGCAGATCGGTCAGGATCTCGCCCAAGAAGAACCACGATCCCGCACGCGAGTGGATGAGATTGGTGTGCTTGCCGATCCAACCGAGTCCGGCGTTGCGCGCAAATGCCTTCTCGAGCACGGGGCCGCTGTCGACGAAGACACGATAGCGCGTGCCTGCCACTTCCGCTTCGATGCGCTCGGCCAACCGCGCGAGGCGACGGCGTAGCACTTTGTGGTAATCGCGGCCGAGCGCGTAGCGCGACACGTAGCCGAGCGTGGGATCGTGCAATACCTCGGTCGCGGGTCGCGCATTGGGCGGCAGATAATCCATGCGGGCGCTGATCACGCGCAGCGTGCCCGGCACGAGCTCCTGCGGGCGCGCCCGGCGCAGCCCATGTCGCTCCATGTAGCCCATCTCGCCGTGACGGCCCAATTCCAGCCAACGCCCAAGATGCGCCTCGTCCTGCGGAATGGACGTGTCTGCAATGCCGATCTGCTGAAAGCCGAGCTCGCGGCCCCAGGCGCGGATGCGCTCGGCGAGCGCAGCGTACGCTGATGATGTGGATGGGGGAGGCGGTGTTGTCACGAGCTGGCGCGAGATGAGCGATGGCGGCCGAAGGATACGTGCGTTCGCGATCGAGGAGGCGCGTCTATTCTCTTACCGACCCTGCGCTCGCGAAAGTCGACATTCCAGGTCATGCAGGCAGCGCGCATGATCTGCGCGCCGCCAAGTGCCGCGCACGCTGCTACTCTTAACTCATGGAGCAGTTTCCCGAGGCCGTTTACACCGCCGCCCAAGTGCGCGAGCTCGATCGCTATGCGATTGAGTCGCTGGGCATTCCTGGCTATACCTTGATGAGCCGGGCTGGCGCCGCAGCTTTTCGAGTGCTGCGTGACGCGTGGCCGCGCGCACGCAAGATCGTGGTCGTCTGTGGTCCCGGCAACAATGGTGGCGACGGGTATGTCGTGGCCCGACTGGCGCGCGCTGCCGGGCTCGATGTGTCGGCCGTCAGCGTGCCGGATCCGCAGCGTCTCGCCGGCGATGCGCGGCGCGCATACGACGACTTCATCGCGGCGGGGGGCAGCGTGGCTTCTTGGCACGAGTCGGTGCTCGACGGGGCCGACGTTGTGGTCGATGCGCTCTTCGGCACGGGCTTGTCGCGACCGCTCGAAGGTGCGGTGGCTGCGATCGTCACGGCAATCAACTCGAACGGTGTTCCCGTGCTCGCGCTCGACATTCCGAGCGGGCTGCACAGCGATACGGGGGTCGTGCTGGGCGCTGCGATTCGCGCTGCGCGCACCGTGACCTTCATCGGGCTCAAGCTGGGTTTTTATCTCGGCGCGGGACCGGATTACGTCGGGCGGCTTGCGTTCGATGCGCTCGATGTGCCGTGCGATGCGCTCGCGCATCTGCCGGTTGCGGCTCGCCGCATCAGTGAGGCGGAGATCCCCCGCGTGCTGCCGCGGCGCCCGCGCACGGCTCACAAGGGTTTGAACGGCGACGTCGTGATCGTCGGCGGAGGCATCGGCATGGCGGGCGCGGCACGGCTGGCGGGAGAGGCAGCGTTGCGCAGCGGGGCAGGGCGCGTGTTCGTGGCAACGCGGCCTGAGAACGTTGCTGCCATCGTCGGTGCGCGGCCCGAGCTTATGTGTCATGGCGTGCGCACGGCCGAGGAGCTCGCGCGGCTGCTCGCACGTGCCGATGTGCTTGCGGTGGGTCCGGGGTTGGGTCAAGACGAGTGGTCGCGTGCGATGTTGGAGGCGGTGCTGTCGAGCGATCGGCCGACGGTGATCGACGCGGACGGGCTGAATCTGCTTGCGCAGCGCGGCGTCGATCGAGGGCCGCGGGGCAGATGGGTCCTGACGCCGCATCCGGCAGAGGCGGGCCGATTGCTGGGCATCACGACGGCGCAGGTGCAAGCCAACCGTCTCGCAGCCGCGCAAATGCTTGCGAGCCGTTACGCAAGCTGCGTCGTATTGAAGGGGGCCGGTAGCATCGTAGCGGCGCCGGATGCGCTGCCGGCGCTCTGCGACCGCGGCAATCCAGGCATGGCTTCGCCCGGCATGGGCGATGTGTTGACGGGAGTCGTGGCCGCCGTGATGGCGCAAGCGCATGACTTGGTCGGCGCCGTGCGCGTTGCCGTGCTTGCCCATGCAATGGCGGGCGATCTGGCCGCGCGCCGTGGCGAACGCGGGCTCATCGCCAGCGATCTATTCGAGCATCTACCCACGTGTCTGAATCCAATACCGCAAGCTTGACGATTTCCTCGCCGGAGGCGATGCGGGCATTCGGCGAACGCTTGGGCCGCGCGTTGTTGTCGAAGCCGCGTCCGGCGCCGTGCATCGGCTTCGAAGGCGACCTCGGCGCGGGGAAGACGACGCTCGTGGCCGGAGTTCTGGCTGCGGCCGGCGTGCGCAGTCCGGTGCGCAGTCCCACCTATACGTTGATCGAGCCGTACGTGTTCGAGCAGGCGACCATCCATCACCTCGACCTGTACCGACTCGTCGATCCCGAGGAAATCGAACCGCTCGGCCTGCGTGACCTCTTGGTGCCGGGATCGATCCTGCTCATCGAATGGCCGTCGCGGGGCGGCGCGCTGCTGCCGACGCTCGATCTAGAGGTCCACATCCATTACCTCGATGGCACCGAGACCGGGCGCGCCGTCGAGCTTAGGGGAAAAACCGCTTTAGGGACGGCCTTACTCGCTGAATTGTTGGCGTAAATCGCAAATTAGTGTGCGTATGTCTATCATTTTTATTGAAATCCTGACATTCGCAGCGTTAGATTACGCCGCATCATGCGCGGTATGGCCCTACGAAGCGTCCTTTCGCTGCTCACCGTCCTAGCTGCGTTGCTGGGTGGGGCGGCGGCGTTTGCGGCCAAGGTGACGGTCCAGGACGTCCGCGTGTGGGCCGGTCCGAACTCAACTCGCGTCGTGCTCGACCTTTCCGGTCCCGCCGAGCACAACGTGATGACGCTGCGCAATCCCGACCGCGTGGTCGTGGACATTCCTTCGGCGAGCGCGAGCGATTCCGTCCGCGCGCTGCCGCGCGATCAAGGGTTCATCAAGCAGGTCCGCCTCGGCGAGCAGGGCAACGGCAATCTGCGCGTGGTCATCGACTTGGCCGCCGACGCGAAGCCGAAGACCTTCCCGGTGGGGCCGAGCGGCAGCTACGGGCATCGCCTCGTCATTGACCTCGAGCCGGCGTCGCCGTCATCAGCATCGGCGCAGGCGCCGAAGCAGCAGGTTCCGACCGTGGTCAAGTCGGCGGCCGATGCGCGCGGTCGCGACATCATCATCGCGATCGATGCGGGCCACGGCGGTCAGGATCCCGGTTCCATCGGCAAGCGCGGCACGCTCGAGAAGAACGTGACGTTGCAGATCGCACGTCGTCTGAAAGAGCGCATCGACCGCGAGCCCGGCATGCGCGCCGTGCTGACGCGCGACGGCGACTATTTCGTCAAGCTGCGCGATCGCATCGATCGTGCCCGTAAGGCACAGGCCGACATGTTCATCTCGATCCATGCGGATGCCTACCACGACCGTTCGGTCGTCGGCTCGTCGGTGTACGTGTTGTCGGCGCGCGGCGCGAGCGATGAATCGGCGCGTTGGCTAGCCGATCGCGAAAATGCTTCCGACCTCGTGGGTGGCGTTTCCCTCGACGACAAGGACGACGTGCTGCGCTCGGTGCTGCTCGATCTGTCGCAGAGCGCCAGCATGAGCGCGAGCATCGCGGCCGCCGAGAAGGTCATGGATTCGCTCTACTCGATGGGCAACATCACGCGGCGCGGCGTGAAGCAGGCCGGCTTCCTCGTGCTCAAGGCGCCGGATATTCCGTCGATGCTCGTCGAGACCGCGTTCATCTCGAATCCGACCGAAGAGGCGCGGCTCATCAATCCCACGCACCAGCAGCGGCTCGCCGAGGCGATCTTGAACGGCGTGCGCGCGTACTTCTATTCGAGTCCGCCGCCGGGCACGTTGATCGCGAGCATGCGCGCCAAGTCCGGCGACCGAGCAGTCGTCGCCAACAATCCCAAGAGCGCCGGCGACGCGGCCGTCGGTACGAGCCACTAGCCTGCACACGCATCGCTCGGTGCGGCGCCCAGTGCGCTCCTGCTATCCTCGCGCGGTCTTTCCTGGCCCGCGTTCCCCATGCCGATTCGCGTTCTCCCTGAGCAACTGATTCACCAGATCGCCGCCGGCGAGGTCGTCGAGCGTCCGGCATCCGTCATCAAAGAGCTGGTGGAGAACAGTCTCGACGCCGGTGCGACGCGGATCGAAGTCGAGATCGAAGACGGCGGCGTGCGTCTGTGCCGGGTGCGCGACGACGGTGCCGGGATCGAGCGCGACGAGCTGGCGCTCGCGCTGTCGCGTCACGCGACCAGCAAGATCCTCACGATCGACGATCTCGAGCGCGTGGCGACGCTCGGTTTTCGCGGCGAGGCATTGCCGAGCATCGCGAGCGTCTCGCGCATGCGTCTCATCTCGCGCACACGCGGGGCCGACGTCGGCTATGCCATCGGTGCCGACAACGGCGTGCTCACGCCGCCGGAGCCGGCGCCCCATCCCTTCGGTACGACGGTCGAAGTGCGCGACCTATTTTTCAACGTGCCTGCGCGCCGCAAATTCCTGCGCGCCGAGCGTACGGAAACGCAGCACATCGAGCGGATGATCGAGCGCCTCGCGCTGTCGTCGTTCGCAACGTCGTTCGTGCTGCGCAGCGGGCGGCGTACGCTGGTCGAGCTGCCCGGAGCGCAAAGTCAGATCGATCGCGAGCGTCGCGTTGCGCAGATCGTGGGCGAGGAGTTCATCGCGAACGCGATGTACATCGAGCACGAGAGCGCCGGGTGCAGGCTCACGGGCTGGCTGTGTCAGCCGACTTTCGCGCGCGCGCAGCCTGATCTGCAGCATTTCTACTTGAACGGCCGGGTGCTGCGCGATCGGCTCGTCGCGAGCGCCATTCGCCTCGGCTATCGCGACGTGATGTTCCATGGGCGCTATCCCGCGTTCGTCCTGTTCATGGAAATGGATCCTGGGATGGTCGATGTGAACGCGCATCCGGCCAAGCTCGAAGTGCGTTTTCGCGATCCGCGGCACGTGCACGATTTCCTGTTCGGCACGGTCGAGCGTTTTCTGCGCGAAACGTATGCAGGATCGAGGGTCAGTGCGCCGCCGCCGGCGACCGCTGCGAGCATCTTGCCGGCGAGCGACGCGCCTGCGCCCGTCTGGCCGGCGCGCGGACCGCAGCAATCGCGGCTCGAGCTCAGGGTCGCCGATGCGCCTGCGCCGGCGCCATTCGTGTCGCCGGCACCAATGCGAGAAGAGCCGGCTACGGTGGACGAGAACGATCAGACGCCCGAGACGCCGCCGCTCGGTTTTGCGCTCGCGCAGCTGCACGGCGTGTACATCCTCTCGCAGGCGCCCGATGGTCTCATTCTCGTCGACATGCATGCCGCGCACGAGCGCACGATGTACGAGAAGCTGAAGGCCGCGCTCGCGCAAGGCGGCGTGCCGATGCAGCCGCTGCTCGAGCCGTACACGTTCAACGTTTCGCCGGGCGAAGCCGATGTGCTCGAAGAGCAGGCCTCCGCTTTGCTGCAGGCGGGTCTCGAGATCGTGCGCTCGGGGCCGGCGAGTGTGCAGGTTCGCGCACTGCCCGCGCTGCTCGCTGCGCGCGACATCGATGCCTTGGTGCGGCGGATCGCAGCCGACTTGCTGGCCGTCGGTGCGACGCGCGGCGTCGATGAAGCCATCAACGAAGTGCTCGGCACGATCGCCTGTCACGGCGCCGTGCGCGCGCATCGCAATCTGAGCGTGCCCGAAATGAATGCCTTGCTGCGCGAGATGGAACGAACGGTGCGCAGCGACCAGTGCAACCATGGGCGGCCGACCTGGACCTACATCAGCATGCAGGACCTCGATCGGATGTTCCTGCGCGGGCGCTGATCATGAGCGGCGGCGAGGTGAGGCCCGCGGCGGTCCTGATCATGGGACCGACCGGCGCGGGTAAGACGGATTTGGTGTTGCGGCTCGCCGAGAGGCGTCCGATCGAGATCATCAGCGTCGATTCGGCGATGGTCTATCGGCGGATGGACATCGGCACCGGCAAACCTCCACGCGCGGTGCTCGAGCGCTTTCCGCATCGGCTCGTCGACATTCTCGATCCGGCCGAAACCTATTCGGCGGGCCGGTTCGTGCGCGATGCGCTGAGCGCGATCGAGGAGGCCCACCGACGGGGGCGTCTGCCGGTGCTCGTCGGCGGCACCATGCTCTATTTTCGTGCCTTGCGCCATGGGATTGCGGAGATGCCCTCCGCCGATCCGGCGGTGCGCGAGCAGATCGACCGCGAGGCGGGCGAGCGGGGCTGGCCGGCGCTTCATCGCGAGTTGTCTATGGTCGATCCAAAGGCGGCGGCGCGTATCAAGCCGAACGACGCGCAACGCATCCAGCGTGCGCTCGAGGTGTTTCGCTTGACGGGTAAGCCCTTGAGCGAGTGGCACGCTGCTGCGCACCCGCCGGCGCCGAACGTGCGGTTTTTTGCCTACGCTTGGGTTCCGGGAGACCGCGCCAAGCTCTATCAGGGCATCGAAGCGCGCTTTCACCGGATGATGGAGGAGGGGTTCTTGGACGAGGTGCGCGCCCTCTATGACCGCGGCGATCTGCACCGCGATTTGCCCTCGATTCGAGCTGTGGGGTACCGCCAGCTCTGGGAACATTTGGAAGGCAAGGAGCCTTTGGAGTCAGCGACGCAGCGCGCAATCGTCGCGACTCGGCACCTGGCCCGTAGACAATTGGTATGGCTGCGAGCGGAACGCGAGATCGAGTGGATCGACGCTCTTGAATCTACGGCGGATGCCCAAATGATGCGCGCCATTGACTCCGTATTAGACGAAAGGCCGGCTTGATCCGAAACGCGCTGTGATAGACTGCGGCACTGCAACGAGCACTGGATGGTGCAAGTCGGCCGTCCTCCGGCTGCAGGGAAGCGGCAATGTCGGAAACGCTCAACGAAGAATTCGAAGTTCATAACAAGGAGATGAATGATGGCCAGAGGGCAATCATTACAGGACCCCTTCCTCAATACCTTGCGCAAGGAGCGCGTTCCGGTCTCGATCTATCTGGTGAACGGTATCAAGCTGCAGGGCCAGATCGATTCGTTCGATCAGTTCGTCGTGCTGCTCAAGAACAGCGTCAGCCAGATGGTTTACAAGCACGCGATCTCGACCGTGGTCCCTGCGCGCGCCATTCGCTTGCCGACGGGCGACGACGACGGTGCGGAGTCCGCGTCCGGCGAATGATCTCGTTCTCGGAGTTTGCCGTTGTTTGATCGCCCTCGCAGCGGTGAACGCGCACTATTGGTTCGCATCGGGCTCGGCCGATCTCCAAGCGAGGACGAGCTGAACGAATTCGAGGCGCTCGCGCGCTCGGCGGGTGCTGAAGTGCTCGGTTTGATCACCGGCACGCGTCGAGCGCCGGATCCGCGCCTGTTCGTAGGCAGCGGCAAAGCCGAGGAGATCCGCGGGCAGGTCAAAGCGCTCGGCGCCGATCTGGTCTTGTTCGATCACGCGCTCTCGCCGAGTCAGGAGCGCAATCTCGAAGCCTTCCTGCAATGCCGCGTGCTTGATCGCACGGGGCTCATTCTCGACATCTTCGCTCAGCGCGCACGCAGCTTCGAAGGCCAGCTACAGGTCGAGCTCGCTCAGCTCAAGCACCTTGCAACCCGGCTCGTACGCGGCTGGACGCACTTGGAGCGCCAGAAGGGTGGTATCGGTCTGCGCGGTCCGGGCGAGACGCAGCTCGAAACCGACCGCCGTCTGCTCGCCAATCGCATCAAGATGCTCAACAGCCGTCTCGACAAAGTCGTCAAGCAGCGTGAAACCACCCGACGCGAGCGCAAGCGCGCATCGATTCCGACGGTTGCGCTCGTTGGCTATACCAACGCCGGCAAATCGACGCTGTTCAACCGGTTGACGGGCGCCGGGGCCTACGCGGCGAATCAGCTGTTCGCGACGCTCGATCCGACGGTGCGGCGCCTCGATCTGCCCGATGCTCGTTACGCGCTGCTCGCCGACACGGTCGGTTTCGTGCGCGATCTGCCGCACGAGCTCGTGGCAGCGTTCCGTTCGACGCTGCAGGAGGCGCGCGAATCGGCGTTGCTGTTGCACGTCATCGATGCCGCCGATCCGAATCGCAGCGAGCGCATTGCGCAGGTCAACGAAGTGCTGCGCGACATCGGAGCCGGCGATCTGCCGCAGATCGAGGTTTTCAACAAATGCGATCTGCTCGACGAGAGCCCGCACGTCGAGCGCGACGAGAACGACCGCGTGCGCCGCGTGTGGTTGTCTGCGCAATCGGGTGCGGGCACGGACCTGTTGATCGAAGCCATCGGGCGGTTCTTGGGGCCCGAAATCGTGCATCGGCACATCGTTTTGCAGCCGAGCGAGGGCCGGGCGCGGGCGAGATTCTTCGCCGCGGGAGCCGTGCTCGCCGAGACGGCGCTGCCGGGCGGGGCCGTCTCCCTGGAGGTCTCGATGCCGCGCCATGCGTTCGAGTCGCTCTGCCGCAGCGAGCACCTCAATCTCGAGCCGGAAGACAAAACTTGTGCCCACTCCGAGGCATTCCTAAAATCCCGCGGCTCGACTTCGTTGGTCGGATGAGCCATTACTCTCTTTTTCCCTAGAGCACACCTCGAAATGGCGTGGAACGAATCCGGCGGTAAGCGCAACCCCTGGGGCGGAAACAAGCCGGAACAGGGGCCGCCCGACCTCGATGAGGTCTTCCGTAACCTCAAGCGTCGCTTCGGCGGCGTGTTCGGGGGCAACGGCGGCGGCCGCGGTACCGGCGGCGGAGCCAGCCCCGCGGCGCGCGGTTGGAGCGTCGGCACGATCGCCATCGTGCTCCTGGCCGTGTGGGCGTTTACCGGTCTGTATCAGGTACAGCAAGCCGAGCGCGCGCTCGTGTTGCGCTTCGGCAAGTATGTGCGTTCCGCGGATGCGGGCCTGAAGTGGCACCTGCCGTGGCCGATCGAATCGAAGCTGATCGTCAACACCCAGTCGATCGAGAGCTTCAGCGAACAAACGCGCATGCTCACGGCGGACGAGACGCTGGTCGACATCAATCTCGAAGTGCAGTTCCGCCGCGCCAATCCGCTCGATTATGCCTTCAATGTGCTCTCGCCGGAGCAGACGCTGCGCGAAGTGAGCGAGAGCGCGATTCGCGAGATCGTCGGCCGCAGCCGTCTCAACGACGTGCTCGAATCCGGGCGTCAGCAGATCGTGGCGCAGACGAAAGAGCTGATTCAGCGCACGCTCGACGCGTACAAGGCCGGTCTCGAGGTCACGAGCGTCAACTTGCAGGACGTGCGCGTTCCGACGGAAGTGGCGAGCGCGCAGCAGGATGCCATCAAGGCGCGCGAAGACCGCGACCGCTTTGCGCTCGCAGCGCAGGCGTACGCGAACGACCTCATTCCGCGTGCACGCGGCGAAGCCGCGCGCTACTTGGAGGATGCGCAAGCGTATCGGGCGCGCGTGATCGCCGATGCCGAAGGCGAGTCGCAGCGTTTCCTCAAGCTGCTCGAAGAATATCAACGCGCGCCCGCCGTCACGCGCGAGCGTCTGTATCTCGAAACGATCGAACAGGTATTGGCACGTTCGAAGAAGGTCGTGCTCGACAGCGACGGCAACGGCAATCTCATCTATCTGCCGATCGACAAGCTGCTCGAGCAAACGCGCCGGCCGGCTCGTCCGCTCGAACCCGAGACCACCATGACGGTCGAGGGCAGCGGCAACCCGTCGGCGAGCGATAGCGACCGTCGTACGCGAGGAACACGTTAATGGCGAACCGCGCTTATCTCGGGCTCGTCGCGGTCGCGATCGCTTTGATCGCGCTGTCGATGTCCACGTTCACCGTGCGAGAGACGGAGCTCGCGATCAAGTTCCGTTTCGGCGAGATCGTGCGCGCGGACTACGCGCCGGGCCTGCACTTCATGGTTCCTTTCGTACACAACGTGCGCAAGTTCGAGCGCCGCATCATCACGAACAATTACCCCGCCGAGCAGTTCCTGACGAGCGAGGGCAAGATTCTGCGGATCGACTTCTACGTCAAGTGGCGCATCGACGACGTCTCGCGCTACTACCAGGCGACGAGCGGCTTTGAAGACGTCGCCGCGGGCCGTCTCGGCAGCATCGTCAAGGACGGTATCAAGGGCGTGATCGCGCGGCGCACCATTCAGCAGGTCGTTGCGGCCGAGCGTGCCGAGTTCACCGGCGAGATCCTCAAGATCACGGAAGGGCCGACCAAGGGGCTCGGGCTTGAGCTCGTGGACGTGCGCGTCAAGAAGATCGATCTGCCCGATGAGGTGAGCGAGTCGGTGTTCTCGCGCATGCGGCAGGATTTCGACCGGCAGGCGAAGGAGCTGCGTGCGCGCGGCGCGGAAAGCGCCGAGAAGCTGCGCGCGGAGGCCGATCGTCAGCGCACCGAGATCCTGGCCGAGGCGCGTCGCGAAGCGCAGGTGATCATCGGCGAAGGTGACGCGCGCGCCGCGGAGATCTATGCTCGCGCCTACGAGAAGAACCCTGAGTTCTATTCGTTTTACCGTAGCCTCGAGGCCTATCGAAAGTCGCTCGGTACCGAGAACGATATTCTGGTCATCGAACCGGACAGCGAGTTCTTCAAGTACTTGAATCGCGCGACGCGTCGCTGACGGTCGATCATGCTTTGGTCCGATCTATTGGCGGCGTTCGCGCTTTATCTCGTCTTGGACAGCGTTCTGCCGTTCTTGAATCCCCAATTCGCGAAGCGCTTGATGGTTTCGTACGCCAGCATGACCGACTCTCAGATGCGGGTATGCGGCTTGATCGGCATGGCCGCCGGCCTTGCGCTTCTCCATTTCGTTCGTTCGTAACTCGGTCATGAAAAAGAATGTGGTCGTCATCGGCGCTCAATGGGGCGACGAGGGCAAAGGAAAGATTGTCGATCTGTTGACGGATCGCGTCGCCGCAGTGGTGCGCTTTCAGGGCGGCCACAATGCCGGACACACGCTTGTCATCAACGGGCGCAAGACAATCCTGCGCTTGATTCCCTCGGGCATCCTGCACGAGGGCGTCAGCTGCTACATCGGCAACGGCGTCGTGCTGTCGCCGCAGGCGCTGTTCGAGGAGATCGGCGAGCTCGAGCGCGCCGGCGTCGACGTGACGAAGCGTCTGCGTATCTCCGAAGCTTGTCCGCTCATCCTGCCGTATCACATCGCGCTCGATCAGGCGCGCGAGGCGGCCATGGGGCAGGCGAAAATCGGCACAACCGGACGCGGCATTGGTCCGGCGTACGAAGACAAAGTGGCGCGCCGCGCGATCCGCGTGCAGGACTTGTTTGCGCGCGAGCGCTTCGCCGCGAAGCTGGGCGAAGTGCTCGACTATCACAACTTCGTGCTGCGCAATTACTTCAAGGCGCCGACCATCGATTTCCAGAAGACCCTCGACGAAACGCTTGCGCTCGCCGAGCGTCTCGAGCCAATGGTCGCGGATGTCTCGGGTGAGCTCAACGCGCTCATGCGCGCCGGCAAGCGCGTTTTGTTCGAAGGCGCGCAGGCGGCGCTGCTCGATATCGATCACGGCACGTATCCGTTCGTCACGTCGAGCAACTGCGTGGCAGGACAGGCGGCCGTCGGCGCAGGCGTCGGTCCGCAGCACCTGCATTACGTGCTTGGTGTTGCGAAGGCCTATGCGACGCGTGTCGGCAGCGGACCGTTCCCGACCGAGCTCGACGATGAGATCGGCGAGCACTTGCGCGTGCGCGGCAACGAGTACGGCTCGGTGACCGGCCGGCCGCGCCGCTGCGGCTGGTTCGATGCCGCGGGCTTACGCCGCGTCGTCGAGATCAACGGCATCTCGGGACTGTGCATCACCAAGCTCGATGTGCTCGATGGTCTCGATACGGTCCGCGTGGCGGTGGGTTACAAGGTACGGGGCGAGGAGCGGGATCTGCTGCCGGTCGGCGCGGACGCGCTCGCGGTCTGCGCTCCAATCTACGAAGAGCTGCCCGGCTGGAAGGAAAGCACCGCCGGCGTCAAATCGTTCGACGACCTGCCGCGCAACGCTCAGGCCTACCTCAAGCGTTTGGAAGTGCTCGTGGGTGCGCCGATCTCAATCATTTCGACGGGACCCGATCGCAACGAAACGATCGTGCTCCAGCATCCGTTTGATTGAGCCGCCCCGAGACCGGTGGGTAGCACGCTGCGCGCGCCGAAGATGCGGCGCTGCGCCGGCGGGCGCACGTCGTCCGCCGTCCAGCACAGGCAGATCACGGAAAAGTGAGTGGTGCCCAGGAGAGGACTCGAACCTCCACGGATCGCTCCACTGGTACCTGAAACCAGCGCGTCTACCAGTTCCGCCACCTGGGCACGAGAGGGGAACACGGGCTACCGCCCGCACGAGGCGCGCCAATGTACAGACGGCGTATCGGGGTGTCAATGACAGCTCCGATGCAAGCAACGGGAAGTAGCGCATGCATCGCAAGAAGAAATCGCGCGGCCAGCGGGGCGGGAAGTCCACCCGCACGAAACCATCGGTCGCCGCTCGTCCATTCCATGATCCGACGATCATCACGTCCGCGCTGCGCGATGCGGGTCGGCCGCTGACGCTGGACGAGCTGGCCGCGCGCCTGAAACGACAAGGGCGTTCGGCGCGCGCACGGCTCATTGCCGAGCTCGAAGAGCTGGTGCTGGCCGGCGCGATCGTGCGCAATCGCCGGGACGAGTACTGCCTGCGCGAGCGCCTCCCGCTCACCGTGGGCGTGGTGAGCGCGCATCGCGACGGCCACGGCTTCGTCATGCCGGACGATCGCTCGACGCCCATCTTTTTGCCGCCGCGACAGATGCTGGAGGTCATGCACGGCGATCGCGTCGCGGTGCGCACGACCGGCACGGATTTCCGCGGTCGTCCCGAAGGATCGATCGTCAAAGTGCTCGAGCGCGGCACGCACTCGATCGTCGGCCGGTTGTATGACGAGTCGGGGATCTGTTTCGTCGTACCGGACAATCCGCGGATCAGCCATCGCGTGCTCGTTCCGCGCGACCGGCTCGGTGGAGCGAAGCCCGGTCAGGTAGTGCTCGTCAAGCTGATCGAACAGCCGTCGAAGACGGCGCAGCCGCTCGGTCACGTGACGCGCGTGCTGGGCGAGCACGCAGCGCCGGGCATGGAAACGGAAATCGCGATTCACTCGCACGGGCTGCCGTTCGAGTTCCCGGCCGAAGCGCTCGAGGAGGCTGAACGCTTCGGTACTCAAGTGAGCGCGGCCGCCAAGCGCGACCGCGAGGACATTCGCGATCTGCCGCTCGTGACGATCGACGGCGAGGACGCGCGCGATTTCGACGATGCCGTATGGTGCGAGGCAGTGCGCGGCGGCTGGCGGCTCATCGTTGCGATTGCGGATGTGGGCGCCTATGTCACCCCCGGTTCGGCGCTCGATCGCGAAGCGCGCCATCGCGGCACTTCGGTGTACTTCCCGAATCGCGTGCTGCCGATGCTGCCCGAAGCGCTCTCGAACGGATTGTGCTCCCTCAATCCGAACGTGGATCGCCTGTGTCTTGCGTGCGAGATGCGCGTGACGCGCGCCGGCAAGGTCACGCGGGCGCGCTTCTTCGAAGGCGTGATGCGTTCGCGTGCGCGGCTGACGTACACGAAGGTAGCGGCCTATCTGGCCAATCCCGCGGCCGTACAGGACGCGGAAGTGCATGCCGTCGGCGACCTGCTCAAAGAGCTTCATGCGTTGTATCGCGCATTGCATCGAGCGCGTCTCGAGCGCGGCGCGCTCGACATCGATGCGCCCGAGCTCAAAGTACGTTTCGACGCGGAAGGGCGCGTCGCGGCCTTCGTCGAGCAGGCGCGCAACGATGCGCACCGACTCATCGAAGAATGCATGATCGCGGCGAACGTGCAGGCGGCACGCTTTCTCAAGAAGCACAAGATCCCGACGCTGTACCGCGTGCACGGGCAGCCGGAAGCGGAACGGCTCGAGCAGTTGCGCCAGTTCCTGCAAGGCTTCGGCATTCAGTTGCCGGCCGGCAGCGAGATCGAGCCTCACGATCTGGCGAAGGTGCTCAAGCAGATCGCTGGGCACGAGGAGGCCGAGCTCATCGCGACCGTCGTCGTGCGGTCGCTGCCTCAAGCCGTCTATCAGCCGGACAACATCGGCCACTTCGGGCTGGCGCTCAAGGAGTACGTGCATTTCACCTCGCCGATCAGGCGCTATCCCGACTTGCTCGTCCATCGCGGCATCCGGCACGTGCTGCGCGGCGGCGATGCGGCTTCCTTCGCGCTCGAAACGGGCTCGATGGATGCGCTCGGACAGCACTGCTCGTTCACCGAGCGGCGCGCTGACGAGGCGACGCGCGATGCGCTGTCCTGGCTCAAGTGCGAATACATGCGCGACAAGATCGGCGAAGAGTTCGACGTCATCGTCACGGGCGTCGTCGACTTCGGCCTGTTCGTGCGCGTCAAGGGGCTGCAGATCGACGGGCTCATTCATGTGAGCGCGCTCGGCGCCGATTACTTCACGCGCGATCGGCCGGGCTTTCGCATGGTCGCGGCGCGTAGCGGTCGCGTCTTCAAGCTCGGCGATCATCTGCGCGTGCGGCTCATCAACGTGATCATCGACGAACGCAAGATCGACTTCGAGCTGGCAGAAGGGCGCACGGAGCCGCGGCTTTTGCGCGGTCCGTGGCAGCGGCGCCGAGGGCGGCGATGAGCGAGGCGATCGTCTTCGGCTTGCACGCGGTGCGGACGCTGCTGGCGCAGCGCCCGGAACGCGCCTTGCGGTTGGTGCTGCAGAAAGGACGAACGGACGCGCGCGTCAACGAAATCGTGCGGCTCGCGCAAGAAAGGGGCGTGCGCATGGAATGGCGCGATGCGCACGAGCTCACGCGCCTTGCGGGCAGCGATCATCATCAGGGCGCCTGTCTCGAGGTGCGGCCGAGCGGCACGCTGGGAGAGGGCGCGCTGGATGAGCTGCTCGATCGCGCCGAACGTCCGCCGCTGCTGCTCGTGCTCGATGGCGTGCAGGACCCGCACAATCTCGGGGCGTGTCTGCGCACCGCCGACGCGGCGGGCGCAACGGCCGTCATCGTCCCGCGCGACCGTGCTGCCGGGCTGTCGCCGACCGTGCGCAAGGTCGCGTCCGGGGCCGCCGAGACGATGCCGCTGATCCAGGTGACGAACCTGGCGCGGACGTTACGCTGGCTCAAGGAGCGCGAGATCTGGATCGTCGGGACGGCCGATGAGGCCCAGCAATCGCTTTATGCGGCGGACCTGACGGGTCCCTTGGCGCTCGTGCTGGGCTCGGAGGGGACGGGCCTGCGCCGACTGACCCGGGAGAGCTGCGACCTGATCGTCAGTATCCCGATGCACGGCGTGGTGGAAAGCCTCAATGTCTCGGTGGCGACCGGCATCGTCCTCTACGAAGCCGTCCGCCAACGCACGGGCCGCTGAGCGCGGCCCGAGTCGCTGCGACCGACCCCCTATCTCCCCAGGGCGCCTTCTGTTAGCATGCGCGGCCCGCTGCAGGCGGCTGCGGCGGCAAACACCATAACTCCTTGCTTCACCGCGGTATCTCGGCCCGGGAGGCATCTCCATAAGGAGGCAGCAAGTGCGACATTACGAGATCGTGTTTCTGGTCCATCCTGACCAGAGTGAGCAAGTTCCGGCCATGCTGGAGCGTTACAAGAGCATGATCGCGGCCGGCGACGGCGTGATCCATCGTCTCGAAGACTGGGGCCGGCGGCAGCTCGCCTATCCGATCGCCAAGGTGCACAAGGCGCACTACGTCTTGATGAACATCGAGTGCGACGGCAAGACGCTGAACGAGCTGACCGGTGCGTTCCGGTTCAGCGATGCCGTCTTGCGTCATCTGGTCATCCGGATGGACAAGGCAGTGACCGAGCCTTCGCCCATGGCGAAGTCGGGCGATGACGATGGCCGCGACGAGCGTTTCGCCGACGACGGCGACGACGACTCCGCGCGCGAGTCCGCCTAACTCTTTGGTTCACTCGAGGAACATTCCATGGCTCGTTTTTTCCGACGTCGCAAGTTCTGCCGCTTCACCGCCGAAGGGATCGAGCAGATCGACTACAAGGATCTCAGCATCCTGAAGAGCTACATCACCGAGACCGGCAAGATCGTGCCGAGCCGTATCACCGGCACGAAGTCTCACTATCAGCGCCAGCTCGCCACCGCCGTGAAGCGGGCGCGCTACTTGGCGCTGCTGCCGTACACGGACCAGCACTAAGCTCGATGAGGCTCGCGTCGCCATAGGCGGCGCGAGTTCACCATGCACCGTGCACTCGCCGCATGGCTGACAGCGCGTCTGTGGCACGCCGCGTTTGCGAGCGCGCTCGCGGGAGCCTTGGCGACGTTGTTTCCGTTGCCTTTCGGCGTCGCTGCGGGTGCCGTCGCCGTTCTCGCGCTCCTGCGTTTCGGCTCCCCGGTCGGGATCGGCATCGCCCTGACGGGCGCGGCCGCAGCTACGCTCGTGTTGCTGGGAGAGACCCGGCCCACGATCTGGCTGTTCGTCGCGGTGGCCTTGGTCTTCTTCGGTCCGGTTGCGCTCGCGAATCTGCTCAAGCGCACCGGCTCGATGAGCCTGTGTGTCCAAGTGGCGGTCCTCGTGGCCGCGGCGGCGGTGGTCTCGATCCACGTTGCGCTCGACGATCCGGGCGCCTTCTGGTTGCCCCTCGTGCAGCAGGTGATCGATTCCGCGCTCGACACCAGCCTGTATGCCGACAACGAACGCGCTCACGTCGTGCAGGTGTGGGCGCAGACGATGTGGGGTGCATTGGCGGCCGTCTCGCTGGCGCTCGTCATGGGGGCGCTGTTCCTCGGCTGCTGGTGGCATTCCCTGCTGAGCGCACCCGGTGCCTTCGGTACGGAGTATCGGCGCCTGCGGCTCGGCGTCGTGCTGGGAACGGCCCTCACGGTGCTGTTCGCGTTGCTCGTGTGGAATGGCTCGGCGCTGCTGGCTTCGCTCGCGTGGGTCGGCTTGCCGGCGCTCGTGTTCCAGGGGCTTGCCGCGGCTCATCGCAGCAAAGCGCGAGGCTCGATCAACCGCGGTGGGCTGGCGGCCATCTACGTGCTTTTGGTGGTGCCGATCTCGAACTGGCTGACGATTTGCGCCTTGGCGATCTGGGGCTTCATCGATAATTGGCGCCGACCCAAGACCCAGGGCGTGTGAGATTGCGCAGCGAGGCGCGGGACTGTATCGGACGCGGCGCGGATATGAGTACACTCGCTCGACCGGCTCGGTGCGGGCGACGAAGATTTACGTTTGATTGATGAAAGGTGCGTTATGGAATTGATTCTGCTGCAGAAGGTCGCCAACCTCGGCAACATCGGCGACCGCGTCAAAGTCAAGCCGGGTTACGGGCGTAACTACCTCCTGCCGCAAGGCAAGGCGGCGCTCGCCACGCCCGAGAACATCGCCAAGTTCGAAGCGCGCCGCGCTGAGCTCGAGAAGCGCGCGCAGGAAGAGCTCCAGAACGCGCAAGCGCGTGCGGCCAAGCTCGAAGGCTTCAAGCTCACGCTGACTGCCAAGGCGGGCGGCGAGGGCAAGCTCTTCGGCTCGATCGGTACCACCGACATCACCGACGCGCTCAACAAGGCCGGTCACGAGATCGAGCGTTCCGAAGTGCGCCTGCCGCACGGGCCGCTGCGCCATGCCGGCGAGCACATCGTTCATCTGCACCTGCACACCGACGTGACGGTGGAGCTGCCGGTCGTCATCACGCCCGAAGATTAATCTGCCGCCTCCGCTCCGGTCATGGCTGAAAGCGAGGCAAAAGTTTCGCTCGTGGGCCCGCGGCGAGCCCGCGATAAGGCCATCATCGACGAGATTCGCGTTCCGCCGCACTCGATCGAAGCGGAGCAGGCCGTACTCGGCGGCCTGATGCTCGACAATCGCGCCTACGATGCGATTGCCGACCGCATCACCGCCGAGGATTTCTATCGCCGCGACCATCAGCTCATCTTCGAGGCGATCACCGAGCTCGCCGCGCGCGGCGAGCCGTTCGACGCGGTGACGTTGTCCGAGCGGCTCGAGCGCAAGGGCCTCGCCGATGAGACGGGCGGGCTCGTGTACCTGGCCGGTCTCGTGCGCGACACGCCGAGCGCCGCGAACATCCGCGCCTATGCCGATGCCGTGCGCGAGCGCTCGACGTTGCGCCGGCTCATCCAGGTCGGCGGCGAAATCGCCGCCAGCGCCTACGAGCCGCAGGGGCGGGATGCCGGCGAGATCCTGGATGAGGCCGAGCGGCGTGTGTTCGAGATCGCCGAGAGCCGCAACAAGACCGGCTCGGGCTTCGTGCCGCTGCGCGAAGAAGTAGGGCGCGTCATCGACCACATCGACATGCTCGCGCAGAACCCGGGCGCGCTGACCGGCGTGAGCACGGGCTTCACCAAGCTCGACGAGATGACCGCCGGGCTGCAGAAGGGCGATCTCATCATCGTGGCCGGACGGCCTTCGATGGGTAAGACGACCTTCTGTTTGAACATCGCGGAGAACGCCGCGTTCGGTCCAAAGCGCGCCAAGGTCGGCGTGTTCAGCATGGAAATGTCGCGCGAGCAGCTGGCATTTCGCATGGTGTCCTCGCTCGGCATGGTGGATCAGAGCAGGCTACGCACCGGCCAGCTCGGCGACGAGGACTGGTCGCGGATCAACACCGCGATCAGCATGATGAAGTCCTCGAGCATCTTCATCGACGACACGCCCGCGCTGACGCCGACCGAGGTACGCGCCCGCGCACGACGCCTGAAGCGCGAGCACGGTCTCGATCTCATCGTGCTCGATTATCTGCAGCTCATGCAGGTGCCGGGGACGCGCGAGAACCGCGCGACCGAGATCTCGGAGATCTCGCGTTCGCTCAAGGCGCTCGCCAAGGAATTGTCGGTGCCGGTGATCGCGCTCTCGCAGCTCAACCGCAGCGTCGAGCAGCGCACCGACAAGAAGCCGGTCATGTCGGATCTGCGCGAGTCGGGCGCCATCGAGCAGGACGCCGACCTCATCATGATGATCTACCGCGAGGAAGTGTATAACCCCGACACGCCGCGCAAGGGCATTGCGGACATCATCATCGCCAAGCAGCGTAACGGCCCGGTCGGCGAAGTGCAGCTGACCTTCCTCGGCAAGTACACCAAGTTCGAGAACTACGTGCCCGAAGCGGCATACGCTGACGGACCGTACATGTGAGTTTCCCCTTAGCGACGATCGACGGCGGCGCACTGCGCAGCAATTTGGGCGTCGTGCGCCGCGCGGCGCCACGTGCGCGCGTGCTGGCCATCGTGAAAGCCGACGCGTACGGACACGGCATCGTGCGCACGGCGAGAACGCTGGCAGACGCAGACGGCTTCGGCGTGGCGCGGCTGACGGAAGCGCTCACGCTGCGCGGCGCGTCGCTGCGCCAGCGCATCGTGCTGCTCGAGGGCGTATTCGATCTCGAAGAGCTCGGCGCAGCCGCGCAGCACGAGCTCGATCTCGTCGTGCATTCTCCGGAGCAGCTTGCGATGCTCGAAGAAGCGCCGTGGGAAGCGCGCTTCGATGTCTGGCTCAAGATCGACACAGGCATGAACCGCTTGGGCTTTCGTCCCGAAGCGTTCGCCGATGCAGTAACGCGCCTCGAGCGCTGTCGCGCCGTGCGCTCGATCCGCTTGATGACTCATCTCGCCAGTGCGGAAGAGCCCGACGGCGTCATGTCGTCGCGGCAGCTCGAAACGTTCGCTGCGCTCACGGCGACGCATGCGTACGAGCGGAGCATCGCCAACTCCGCGGCCGTGTTGCGGCTCCCGCAGGCGCATGCCGACTGGGTGCGACCTGGCTTGATGCTCTATGGCATCTCGCCGCTCGGCGATACGTCGGCCGCTACGCTCGGGCTCAAGCCGGCCATGACATTGACGGCGCCTTTGATCGGCGTGCGTAACGTCAAGGCGGGGGAATCGGTGGGGTACGGCGCGACGTGGCGCGCAGGGCGGCAGACGCGCGTCGGTATTGCAGCCATCGGCTACGGCGACGGCTACCCGCGTAACATGAAGACCGGCGCGCCGGTGCTCGTCGACGGCATCGAGGCGCAGATCGTGGGGCGCGTGTCGATGGACATGATTGCAATCGACCTGACGCGAGTGCCGAACGCACGCGTCGGCAGTCAGGTCGTGCTATGGGGACACGGATTGCCGGCCGAGAGGGTCGCGGCTTACGCCGATACGATTCCTTACGAGCTCGTCTGCCGCGTCAACGAGCGCGTCGCAGTCCGCTGGGTCGACTGACCGTGCGAGGCGCAGCCGCCCGTAGGCGGCCGCCGCTCCATCTCAGCTCTCGAAGAAGCCCATCTTCACGCCGGCGAGCAGGATTACGTCGTTGTCCCGCAGCTTGCGGGCCTGCTCTCCGATCGGCGTGCCGTTGACCAGCGGGTAATCGTTCGGCTTGCCGCTGTCGACGTGCACGATGAAGTAACCATCTGCGCGCCGCGTGATTGCCGCGACTTGCACGCCCGGACGGCCGAGCGTCGTGAGCGCCTTGTTGAGCTCGAGCTCGCGGCCCGCGAAGGCACCGCTCAGCACTTGCAGCTTGGCTTTCGGCAGCGCGACCGGCTGTTCGCCTGCAGCGCCGGCCGGGGCAGGGCGTTGCACAGGCGTTGCGCTTGGCTCAGCCGAAGTCTTCGGGGCGGCAGCCGGCGTAATCGTAGAAGCCTTCTTCGCAGCCGCAGCGGCCACGGCCGAACCCGGCGTGATCACCATCGTCTTCTCGAATTCGTCCGGCTCGTCTTCGAGGCTCGGCGAGTCGACGAATCGCAGCTGATGGTGACCGACGGTCACGACATCGCCGTGTTGAAGCGCGTGCTTCTTGATCAGCTTGCCGTTGACGTACGTGCCGTTGGTGCTGTTCAGGTCTTCAAGGAAGGAATCATTCAGGATGTTGATGATGAGCGAGTGATGGCCGCTCACCGCCGGATTGTCGATACGGATGTCGTTGTCCGGGAGACGGCCGATCGTGTAACGCTCCTTGTTCATGTTGTATTCGGCCAGGACTTGACCGTCCAGGCTTAGGATCAACCGTGCCATGTGTTATGCCTCGTTCCTGCTTCCACGTGCCAGCTAGCCGAACCAGCGCAAGATTCTGTCAACGACGCTGGTCTTGGCTGCGAACGAGTCGACAACTTGCGCAAGAACTATCGAGATGTTGTCGCGTCCGCCGTTGTCATTCGATAACTGAATCAATTGCTTAGCAGCGGTTTCAAGATTAGCACCAAAGGTGCTCATAGTTAAGTGAATGTCCTCGTCCTCGACCATGTCGGACAGGCCGTCCGAGCAGAGGACAAAGAAGTCTCCCTTCTGAACCGGTTGCTCGTGCACCTCGACCTCGACCGTGGGCTCGACGCCGAGCGCGCGGGTCACGTAGTTCTTGTTGGTCGCCCGCTGCGCCTCCGCCTGGGAGTAGAAGCCCCGGTCGACGAGCTCCTGCAGGAGCGAGTGGTCCATTGTCATCTGCTCGAAGCGGTTCGCTCGCAATCGGTAAAGGCGCGAGTCGCCGACGTGGGCGATGGCGACGCGGTTATCGAAGAACAGGCAGGCTACGATGGTCGTGCCCATGCCTTCGCATTGCGGCTGGGTCTTGGCGGTCTGGTAGATGATCTTGTTGGCCCGAGCGATCGCGTCGCGTAGCACGATCGTCGGGCGGGCGAAGCCCGTTTCCGGGTCTATGGAGCTCATGTCCTGATGCTCCACAGCCTCCTTGACGAGGCTCATCACCGTCTTGACGGCAATACCGCTCGCCACTTCGCCCGCGTTGTAGCCGCCCATGCCGTCGGCAAGCACGAAGAGCCCGATGTCGGCATCGACGCCGATCGTGTCTTCGTTGTGCTCGCGCACGCGGCCGACGTCGCTCAAGCCCACCGAGCGAATTTTGCCGCGCATCATCGGGGGAGCCATGGCAACGCCTCTTGTCCGAGTAGCGACATCATGGGAGCAGCCACTCGTGTTCGGATCGAGAAGACTGTCTTCTTTCTGCACCCGCGCACTCGCGCAGCGCAAGGCCTAGCTCGCCGCAGGTGGCGTAACGGTCGTCCGCGTTCTTCGCGAGCGCACGATCGATGATGCGCTCGATGCACTCTGGCAGCTCCGGACGGACGACCCGTATCGGGGTATGCGGTTCGGTAGCGATCTTCTGCATGAGCCGCGGCATCGACTCGGCACGGAAGGGCAGCTGACCGCACAGCAACTGATACAAGCTCACCCCCAGCGCGAACTGATCGGAACGACCATCGAGTGGGCGACCTTCGAGCTGTTCGGGCGACATGAATGAGGGGGTGCCCAGGACGATCCCGGTTTTAGTTCGGCTTGTATCCGTGAGACGCGCAATCCCGAAGTCCGTTATTTTCAACTCATCCGTGTCGGGATTAAACATTATATTAGCCGGTTTGATGTCGCGGTGAACCACGTTCTGACGGTGCGCATAGTGAAGCGCATCGGCCACGCGAGCGACGAGCAACATCACGGTTTTCGGGGGCAGCAGGCGGGCAGGATCCGCGTAATGACTCAAGTGCTGCCCGCGCAGGTACTCCATCGCGATGTAGGCCAGTCCCTGATCCTCGCCGGCATCGTAGACGGTGACGATCGCCGGGTGATTGAGGCGCCCGGCCATCTCGGCCTCGCGGAAGAAGCGCGCGCGGGCTTCTTCGAGATCCTCTTCCTCGAACTCATCGGCCAGCGAGATGGCCTTGATCGCCACCACGCGGTTGATCTTCGGATCGCGTCCCAGATAGACAACGCCCATCGCGCCTTTGCCGATCTCGCGTTCGATCTCGTAGCGCCCGAGCGTGCGTCGCGAGCCCGGCGAGGGCTGCGGTGCGAAGAACGACGGTTCGTAGTCTTCGACCGCCGCGCGCGGCGGCTCGGGCTTGGTCGCGGCCGTGCGCGTCACCGGGCCGGAACGCATGGCAGCCTCTTCTCGTAGGCGCAAACGGCGCGCGCGCAGGTCGCGGAAGTTCGGATCGCGGCTTGCGATGTAGCTGTACACCGCGGCGGCTTTCTGCGTCTGCCGGCGCCGCTCGAAGTCGAGCCCCAGGTTGTAGAGCAAGTCCATCGTCGCGTTGTCGAGCGGGGCGCGACGATAGGTTTCGAAGGCAAGATCGAGCTGCCCCTGGCGCTGGAACGTGAGCCCGAGATTGCGCAGGTTCGCGGCCGAGTCGCGGTTGCGGTCGTTCTTGACGTTGGCGCGCCGGATGAGCTCGCCGACGAGGTAGAGCCCGAAACCGGCAGCGACGGCAACCGCCGGCAGCACGAGTCGTGCCCAGGTCTGCATCGTGCTCAGCAGGCCGACTTCCGTCACCACGAACGCGGCGATGACGATACCCGTCGCCACCAAGCCGAGCCCTACGCCGAGCGAGGGCAGCACGAATGCGGCCACTGCAATGGCAATCGCCGCGGCAATCCATTCGATGGCCTGGGTCAGCGTGGAGGTCGCGTAGCTGATCCCGTCGAGGTAGCTGGCCGTTGTGCTGGCAACGAGCGCGACCGGCGGTGCTGCGGCGCTTGCGGGCGTGGCGAAGATCGGAATCGGCAGTGCCTCGGTCGTCGTCGCGCCGATCAGCACGGTCTTGCCGCGCAGTTCGTTCGCGCCGATCTCGCCGGCGAGCACGCGCCAGTAGGAATATTGAGGGAAGGCATCGGCGCCGCTCGCACCGTAGTACTGCGGATGAGCATCCAACGCGCTCGAGAGCGTGACCGCTGCGTCGCCGAATGCAACGATGCCCTTGGAGTCCATGCTCAGACTGCCTGGGTCGACATCGGCGGCGCGCGCCGCGATGGCCATCGCCAGCGAGGGCATCGCGAACGAACCGACGCGCGTGAAGGCGACGTCGGTGCGCACGATCCCGTCTTTGTCGGGTTGCACGAAGGTGTGGCCGAGGGCGCGAGCCGAGTCCATGAACTCGCGGGCCGGGTGCTGGACGACGCGGAAGGGCGCACTCTGTTCCAGGCGATATGCGATGCTGCCCGAGGCGGTAAAGCGCGCGAGCTCGTTCGGCGCATCGACGACGGTGGGCGAGGCCTGCAGCGCGAGCGGCAACACGACATTGCCGTGCGCGGCGAGCGCACGGCTGAGGCGCGCAGTCGAGGCTTGCGACGCACCGCCCGCGGCGCTCAGCAATGAGCGCAGCTGCTCGGCTTGCGGCGAATGACGCAGCTCGGATTCCTCGAGCAGCTTGAGCGCCTCGCGCACCCGTTCGATTTCAGCATTGCTGCGCGGTGTGTCGATCGGTTCGGTAAACGCGATGACCTTCGCGCCCGCCGCCATCAGTTTCTCGACCAGCTCGGCGTGCACTGGCTGCGGCCAGGGCCATGGACCGAGCCGCTCGATGCTCTCGTTGTCGATGGCGACGATCGCCACTTCCTTCGCCGGTTTGCTCGCGCGGGCGCGTATGACGCGGTCGTACAAGCCGGTTTCGAGCTCGTGCGACGATTCCGGCGCAAGGAAGCGGCCTACGGCGACGACAAGTGCCGCCGCCAGCCCTCCCGGAAGCCATGAATATCGCGCGAGCTTCGCTGCCACGGAATCAACCCATGTGAAAAACTGGGCGAGTATAGACGATGCCCGTTACGTGAAATTGCTGGCAGCATCACAACCGAAACGGCTTGCCGGGCGGCATGTGCGCTGCGCCGGAAAGAACGCCGATGCCATCACATCTATAGTGCGTGCCGTGCAGCACGCACCGACGACTGGCGGCAAAGTTGACGCACGTCACGGACAGACTCATTCTGGCCCGACTCGGCGCCAAGACCGCCTTCATCCTGTTCATGGCCAAGACACGCGAAATCTTCGTCTGCGAACAATGCGGCAACGAAAGCTTGCAGTGGCAAGGGATCTGTCCTGCATGCCGAGCAGGGGATTCCCTGAAGCGCATCAGCATTGCGCGGACGCGCAACGAACGTAAGCCGCTGGCCGCGCCGAGCACGGCGCCGCGCCGCCTTTCGGAAGTCATCGAAAGCGACGAGCCGCGCATCGCCACGGGCTTGGGCGAGCTCGATCGCGTGCTCGGTGGCGGGCTCGTGCTCGGCTCGGTCACATTGCTCGGCGGCGATCCGGGTATCGGCAAGTCGACGCTCTTGTTACAGGCGGGCGATGCGCTGAGCCGCGCGACGCCGACGCTCTACGTGTCGGGCGAAGAGTCGCTGCGTCAAGTGAGCTTGCGTGCGCGGCGCTTGGGCGTTGCGGGCGATGCGTTGCAGCTGCTCGCCGAAACGTCCATCGAGACGATCATCGAGCATGCCGAGAGCTCGGGAGCGCGCGTGCTCGTCATCGACTCGATTCAGACGATGCACTCCGCGGCGCTCGACTCTTCGCCGGGGACGGCCACCCAGGTGCGCGAAACCGCCGCAGCGCTCGTGCGCTTCGCGAAGTCATCGGGCGTGTCGGTGCTCATCATCGGTCATGTGACCAAGGAGGGCTTGATCGCAGGCCCGCGCATTCTCGAGCACATGGTCGATACGGTGCTCTATTTCGAAAGCGATGCCGGCAGCCGCTTTCGCATGATCCGTGCGGTGAAGAATCGCTTCGGTGCCGCCAACGAGGTCGGCGTCTTTGCCATGACGGAGCAGGGACTCAAGGAGGTGAAGAATCCGTCGGCGATCTTCCTCTCGCATCACGCGCAACCGATCGCAGGCAGCGCCGTGATGGTGGCACGCGAAGGGAGCCGACCGATGCTCATCGAAGTGCAGGCGCTCACCGACGATGCGCAGGGGATGAACCCGCGCCGTGTCGCCGTCGGGCTCGAGTCGAATCGCTTGGCGCTGTTGCTCGCAGTCCTGCATCGCCACGGCGGTGTGGCGAGCAGCGGGCGCGATGTGTTCGTCAATGTCGTCGGCGGCGTGCGCATTTCCGAAACGGCTGCGGACTTGCCGGCGATTCTCGCGACGGTCTCGAGTGCGCGCGACGTGCCGCTTGCTGGACGGCTGGTGTGTTTCGGCGAGGTCGGATTGGCCGGAGAGATTCGGCCGGTGCCCTATGGAGAGGAACGACTGCGCGAGGCTGCCAAGCACGGCTTCGAACGTGCGATCGTGCCGGCCGCGAACGTGCCGCGCCGACCCATTGCCGGCATCGAGGTGATCGGCGTCGAGCGCTTGAGCGAAGCGCTACGCAGCGCCTTTGGAGCGTAGCGCCGTCGGCTCTTCACTGAGACGACGCAGGCGCACCGTCTTCACGGAGTTCTCCGCCGTCTGCAGGATCTCGAGGGAGACGTCGCCGACCTTCAGAGTCGTGCCCGGTACGGGAATCGTCTCCAAGTATTCGAGGATGAGCCCGTTGAGCGTGCGCGGCCCGTCGGTCGGCAAGGACAGATCGAGCCTGCGATTGAGTATCCGGATCGTGATGCCGCCGTTGACGACGTAGCTGCCGTCGGCTTCCTCGTGGACGTCCTTGCTCATGGTCGCCGGGTCGGTTGTGAATTCGCCGACGATCTCTTCGAGGATGTCTTCGAGCGTCACCAGGCCGCGAATGTCGCCGTACTCATCGACCACGAGCGCGATGCGGCGCCGGTCGCGTTGGAAATTGAGCAGCTGCACGTTGAGCGGCGTGCCTTCCGGAACGAAGTAGCCTTCGCGTTCCTGCGCGATTTCGCGCAGCCGCTCGCGCGTCATTTCGCCGCGGGCGAGCGCATGCGCCACTTTCTTCAGGTGCAGGATGCCGATGATGTTGTCGATGTGATCCTCGCAAACGGGCAGGCGCGTGTGCGGTGTCGTCCGCAAGGTCTCGAGAATCGTGTCCCAGTCGTCGTTGATGTCGATGCTCGCGATGTCGCTGCGCGGGATCATGATGTCGTCGACGGTGGTCTTCTCGAGCTCGACGATCTTCTGCACGAGCCGCGCACGATGCGCGGCCACGTTGCGCTGCTCATCGAGCGTCCAACGCGTCGACGCGTGGTTACGCGCGTAGCGGATGCCTGCGTAGAAGCCGCCGGCGGCAGCGGCGATCAAGGCGAGCAAGAACAGGAATATCGCGGGATCGGACACGGCGATGTCGTAGCGAGCGGTCGGCGTGACGGACGAAAGCGCGGCAAGCGATACCCGGAAGCACAATGATTGCGCAATGCCCGGGCGATGCTTGCACGACTTGCATCACATCATCGGCGTTTTCCTCAACCCCAATGGCGGCCGAGGATCGCCTCGAGCACGATCTTCGAGCCGAAATAGGCAAGCGCCAGCAGGGCGAAGCCGCTCACCGTCCATGAAGCAGCCGTGCGGCCGCGCCAACCGAAGCGCCAGCGTCCGAACAGCAGCACGGCAAAGACGACCCAGGCAAGACAAGACAGAACGGTCTTGTGGATCAAGTGCTGCGCAAACAAGTCTTCGACGAAGATGAAGCCGCTGAAGAGCGCGAGCGTGAGGATGGAAAAGCCGGCGACGAGCGCTTGAAAGGTGCCGGCTTCGAGCGCTTCGACCGAGGGCAGCGCTTGCATCCAGCCGAGCGCCTTGCGCGTGCGCAGGCGGCGATCGAGCAGCGCGAGCGCGATGGCGAACGCGACGGCGATCGTGAGCAGCGCATACGCGAGCACGGAAAGGACGATATGCGCCGCGATCTGCCAGTTCTGCTGTTGCAGATCGTTGCCCTGCAGTCCTTGCACCGTGCCGACCGCGACCAGGCCTGCGAGCACCATGAGCACTGCACCGATCATGGCGAAGCGCGGGCGCATCCAGGAGAGCGCGAGCGCCATGGCGCCGATGGGCCAGCCGATGAGCGATGCCGCTTCGGAGATCGTGAGCGACAGGCCGGGCTTGTGCGCCAGGTCGTTCCACAGCAAACCGGCGTGCAGAACGGCGGCGAACGCACCCAGGGCGAGACCGGCTATCCGCCGGCCGCGCGCGGCATGGTCTTGAGCGCGATGGACGCTCGAGCCGAGCCAGAGCGCGCCGGCGAGATAAGACGCAAGTACGACGATTGGGAGCACGTCAATGTCCAATGAGCCGATCAGTAGAGGCTACAGGGAATGACCACATCGAGGGAAGCGGACGAGGACCGCATGCGCCTTTTTGTCGGCAGACGCGCGAGTCGCCCGAGCGGAGCATGCCAAATGCTCTAGACTATCCGCCCCCGCGACCGTCCTTTTCAGCAGACCATCCATGTTCGACAAACTGACCGAGCGTCTTCAAGCAGTCGTCGATAGCCTCAAAGGGCGCGGACGGCTGACGGAAGAGAACATCAACGACACGCTGCGCCAGGTGCGGATGGCCTTGCTCGAGGCGGACGTGGCGCTGCCGGTCGTCAAGACCTTCATCGACGCGGTGCGGGCGAAGGCGGTGGGGCAGGAGCTCGCGAAGAGCCTCACGCCGGGCCAGATGCTCGTCAAGATCATTCACGACGAGCTCATCGCCCTCATGGGCGAGGGTGTCCGTCCGCTCAACCTGCGCGCCCAGCCGCCCGTCGTGATCCTCCTCGCGGGCTTGCAGGGTGCCGGTAAGACGACCTCGGCCGCGAAGCTCGCGAAACGGCTCAAGGAGCACGACCGCAAGAAGGTTCTGCTCGCGAGCACCGACGTTTACCGACCGGCCGCGATTCTGCAGCTCGAGCGCTTGGCGGCGCAGCTCGGCGTCGGTTTCTATCCGTCGGATCCGCAGAAGGCGCCGGTAGTGCTGGCGCGCGAGGCGCTCGAAGAGGCCCGGCGCTCCTTGTACGACGTGCTCATCATCGACACGGCGGGTCGCCTGCACGTCGATGACGACATGATGAAAGAAGTGCAGGAGATCGCGCGTACCGTCTCGCCGATCGAAACGCTGTTCGTGGTCGACAGCATGGCGGGCCAGGATGCGGTGAATGCAGCGCGGGCGTTCGGCTCGGCGCTGTCGCTGACGGGTATCGTGCTCACCAAGACGGACGGCGACGCGCGCGGCGGTGCCGCGCTTTCGGTTCGGCAGATCACCGGTCAGCCGATCCTGTTCATGGGTACGGGCGAGAAGACCGAGGCGCTCGAGCCGTTTCACGCCGAGCGCATCGCCTCGCGCATCCTGGGTATGGGCGATGTGCTCTCGCTGGTCGAGGATGTCACGCGCAACGTCGACCGCGCGCAGGCCGAGAAGCTCGCCCGCAAGCTCAAGAAGGGCAAGGATTTCGACCTCGAGGATCTGCACGATCAATTGCAGCAGGTCGAGCGCATGGGGGGCTTGAGCGCGCTCATCGACAAGCTCCCGGCGAGCTTGGTCGGCAAGGTGGGGCCGGGTGCGCCCCAGGCCGGCGAAAAGGAGATCCGCCGGCAGATTGCCATCATCCGCTCGATGACCCCCAACGAGCGGCGCTACCCCAAGACGATCGATGCCTCCCGCAAGCGCCGCATCGCGGCCGGCTCGGGCGTGCACGTCTCGGAGGTCAACAAGCTGCTCAAGAACTACCTGCAGATGCAGAAGGTCATGAAGTCGATGACCAAGGCAGGGGGGATCGGGAAGCTGATGCGGGCGTTTGGGGGGAGGTTGCCGTTTTGACTTGGGCGCGAGCCCTGGCACTGGCCTGGAGGGCTAAATGGCGGTGCCCGCTAGCCTTTGGCTCACTATTTGAGTAACATCCGCCCCCTTTTCCGGGAGGGCGCCTCCTGGTAGTCGGTTATTGCGCAGCGATTTCGAGGCTTTAGCAGCATGGTTACGATTCGGCTCACCCGCCGCGGGGCGAAAAAGCAGCCCTTCTATCACGTCGTGGTTACCGATAGCCGCAACCGTCAAGGCGGTGCGACCTTGGAGCAGGTGGGCTATTTCAACCCGATTCCCGCCGGTAAGGAGCGGGCACTCGAGCTCAATCTCGAGCGGATCGACTATTGGTTGAGCAAGGGCGCGAAGCTGTCCGAGCGCGTCGCCAGCCTGGTCAAGCAGGTTCGCAAGCAGGCGGCAGCTGCCTGAGAGTCCGCAAGGCGCGTCGCTGCGCGCGTTGCTTGCGATTAGGAGACTTGAGAGGTGGGCGACGAGCCGGCGAGCGCGTCCGGGCCGACTCGTCCGCAGCGAGCGCCGGACCGCATCGTGACGCTCGGCAAGATCGCCGGCGTCTTTGGCGTAAAGGGTTGGGTGAAGGTGCAGTCCTTCACCGATCCGCCCGAGAACATCTTCGGATATGCGACCTGGCGCCTGGGCCGCAGCGGCGAATGGCAGCCGGTCGAGCTCGAGCAAGGGCGGCTGACCGGTAAGGGGCCGCTCGCCAAGCTGACGGGGGTCGATACGCCCGAGCAGGCGCGGCTCTACGTCGGGACTCAGGTCGGGGTGTTGCGCAGCGAGATGCCTGCGCTCGGCCCGGGTGAGTACTACTGGAGCGATCTCGAAGGGCTCGAAGCACGCAGCCCTGGCGGAGCGGTTCTGGGGCGTGTCGATCACTTTCGTACCGCACCGACCTGCAACATCGTGGTCGTGCGCGGGGAACGGGAGCATTGGATTCCGCTCGTGAAGGGCAGGCTCCTCAAAGTCGACCTCGAAAGCGGCTATGCCGTGTTCGACTGGGAGCCGGACTGGTGAGCGAGCTGCGGGTATGCGCATCGAAGTGGTGACGCTCTTCCCGGAGTTCGTCGCCGAGGCCGTGCGCGTCGGCGTGCTCGGGCGAGCCATCGAGCGAGGACAGGTGAGCGTGCATGCGACCAGTCCGCGCGAGTTCGCGACGGACCCGCATCGTACGGTCGACGATCGACCGTACGGCGGCGGGCCGGGCATGGTGCTCAAGGTCGAGCCTGCGCGCAGCGCCATTCGCGCTGCCAAGGCGCGGTTGCCGGCCGGGAGTCGCGCGATCTACCTGGCGGCCGACGGCGCTCGGCTGACGCAGGCGAAGGCGCAGGAGCTCGCGGCACTGCCCGGCATGATGTTGCTCGCCGGGCGCTACGAAGGCGTCGACGAGCGGCTGATCGAGCTCGAGATCGACGAGAGCATTTCGATCGGCGATTACGTGCTGTCGGGCGGAGAGCTGCCGGCGCTCGTGCTGATCGATGCGGTCGTGCGCTTGTTGCCGGGCGTGCTCGGCGACGAAGAGTCGGCGCGGCAGGACTCGTTCTCGGAGGGGTTGCTCGACTGGCCGCACTATACGCGGCCGGAAGTATACGAGGGGCTCGCGGTGCCCAAAGTGCTGGCGAGCGGCAATCACGCTGCCATCCGGCGCTGGCGACTGAAGCAGGCGCTCGGACGCACGTGGCAACGGCGCCCCGATCTGCTCGAGTCGGTTGTGTTGACCGCGGAGCAGCGCGAGTTGCTCGACGAATACATGGCGGAGTGTCGCGCGAGCGAGAAGCCGTCGGATTTTTGAATTGGATGGTGAACCCATGAACATCATTGAGAAGCTCGAAAGCGAAGCGCTGAACAAGAAGATCCCGGATTTCGCGCCCGGCGATACGGTCGTCGTCGAAGTGAAGGTGAAGGAAGGCGATCGCGAGCGCATCCAGGCCTACGAGGGCGTGGTCATCGCCCGTCGCAATCGCGGCTTCAACTCGTCCTTCACGGTGCGCAAGATTTCGCACGGCGAGGGCGTCGAGCGCGTCTTCCAGACGTACAGCCCGGCGATCGGTTCGATCACGGTGAAGCGTCGCGGTAACGTGCGCCGCGCCAAGCTCTACTACCTGCGCGAGCGCACCGGCAAGGCGGCCCGCATCGAAGAGAAGGTGTAAGCGCCAGGACGAAGATTCGTCCTCGAACTCGAATCCACGAGACGCCCGCGGCCCCGCGGGCGTTTTCGTTTTGTGGCCCGCGTCGAGCGGGCGCGGTTACACTCAACGGATTGAGTTGTCTCGCGATCGCTTGGAAAAGTGCATGCGCAGTCTCACCAGGAAAGGCATTGCGGCGGCGGTGTTGTTCGGCCACGCCCTGTTCGCAGCGGCGAGCCCCGCGACCGACAAGGTGCTTGCCAATATCCAGGCGCCGCCCGGCTTCAAGCTCGAAGTCTTCAGCGATGACGTGCCGGGGGCTCGATCGCTGGCCATCGGCAGCAAGGGCACGATCTTCGTCGGGACGCGCAAGGATCGCGTCTATGCGGTGAGCGGCACGCCCGGCTCGGGCGTCAAGCCGACCGTGCGCGTCATCGCGGAGAACCTCAACATGCCGAACGGCGTCGCGTTCCGCGACGGTGCGTTGTATGTCGCGGAGATCAATCGCATCCTGCGCTTCGACGATATCGAGAACACGCTCGATCGTCCGCAGCCGCCGAAGGTCGTGCGCGACGATCTGCCGAAGGATCGCCACCACGGCTGGAAGTACATCGCGTTCGGACCGGACGGCAAGCTCTATGTGCCGATCGGTGCGCCGTGCAACGTCTGCAACGAACCCGGCTATGCCGTTATCACGCGAATGAATCCCGACGGCAGCGGACACGAGGTGTTCGCCCGCGGCATTCGCAACACGGTCGGCTTCACCTGGCATCCCGAGACCAAGGAGCTCTGGTTCACCGATAACGGGCGCGATTTCCTCGGCGACGACGCACCGCCGTGCGAGCTCAACGTCGCGCCGCGCGCGGGACTCGACTTCGGGTTTCCTTACTGTCACGGCAAGGACATCAAGGATCCTGAGTTCGGTCATCTCGGCGATTGCGGGAAAATCACGCCGCCGGTGCAGCTGCTCGGCGCGCACGTCGCGCCGCTCGGGCTCAAGTTCTACACGGGCTCGATGTTCCCCGAGACGTATCGCAACCAGATCTTCATCGCCGAGCACGGCTCGTGGAATCGAAGCAAGAAGAGCGGCTATCGCATCGTGCGCGTCAAGCTCGACGGCAATCGTGCGGTCGCGTACGAGCCGTTCGTCGAAGGCTTCAAGCGCGGCGAAGAAGTGCTGGGGCGGCCTGTCGATGTGCTCGTGCTGGACGATGGCTCCATGCTGATCTCCGACGATCACGCCGGCGCCATCTATCGGCTGGTCTACGTCGGCGGCGATGCGTCCTGAGGCGCATTCGGATCGTTTTTTCGAGTCGTCCCTCGCGAGTTGGCCATGACACCTGTCGTCCGATTCTTCAAGTTCACCTGGCAGGCGCTCGATGCGACGCGGAAGGTGCTGCACCTCATCGTGCTGCTCGTTTTCTTCCTGCTCATCGTGGCAGCGCTTTCGCCCAAGATTCCGCACGTGCCTGCCAAGGCGGCGCTGGTGCTCGCGCCGCAGGGCATGCTCGTCGAGCAGCTCACGGGCGATCCTCTCGAGCGCGCGCTCGCCGAGGTGTATGGACAGGATCGGCCCGAGACGCTCGTGCGCGATCTGGTCGAGGCGATTCGTACGGCCAAGGACGACGCGCGCATCCAGGTGTTGGTGCTCGACTTGAGCGGGCTCGCCGGCGGCGGGCTCGCCAAGCTCGAGGAAGTGGCTGCCGCGATTCGCGACTTCAAGACGAGCGGCAAGAAGGTGATCTGCTACGGCGAGTCGTTCGATCAGACGCAGTATTACCTCGCCGCGCATGCCGATGAGATCTATCTCGATCCGCAAGGTATCGTGCTGATCCAGGGATACGGTTACTACCGCACGTTCCTAAAGGGCATCATCGACAAGCTCGCGGTCGACGTGCACGTGTTCCGTGCCGGCGAGTTCAAGTCCTACACGGAGCAGTTCACGCGCACGAATATGTCCGATGAGGATCGCAGCGCGGCGCTCGGCTGGCTCAATGCGCTGTGGAGCCAGTATCAGAACGGTGTCGCGCGCGCGCTCGGCGAAGAACAGTCCGACGCGATCGCCTCGTACGTGAACGAGTTCGCCGCCGACGTGCGCAAGCATCGCGGCGACTTCGCGGCGCTGGCGCTCGAACGCGGCTTGGTGACGGGCCTCAAGACGCGGCGCGAGTTCGAGGAAGAGCTGAGGGCGCTCGTCGGCGAGGACGGCAACGGCTACGACTACAGCCACGTTTTGCATTGGGACTATCTGACTGCGAACCGTGCCTCCAAGATTCGCAAGAGCAAGGATCGCATCGGCGTGGTCGTGCTCGCAGGCGAAATCCTCGACGGCGACTACTCGCCGGGCACGATCGGCTCGGAGTCCGCGGCACGTCTGCTGCGCAAAGCGCTCGACGACGATCGGATCAAGGCTGTGGTGCTGCGTATCGACAGCCCTGGCGGCAGCATGTTCGCCTCCGAGGTCATCCGTCGCGAGATCGCCGCGCTGCAGGCGGCCGGCAAGCCGGTGATCGCCTCGATGAGCAGCACGGCAGCCTCGGGCGGCTACTACATCGCGATGGATGCCGATGAGATCTGGGCGAGCCCGGCGACGCTCACCGGTTCGATCGGCGTGTTCGGCGTGTTTCCCACCATCGAGCGGTCGCTCGAAAAGATCGGCATCTCGGTGGACGGCGTGGGAACGACGCCGCTCGCCGGCGCGCTGCGTATCGATCGACCGCTCGAAGACGAACCGCGTGAGATTCTTCAGTTGTCGGTCGATCACGCCTACCGCGTATTCGTCGACCACGTGGCCGAGGCGCGCGGCAAGTCGTTCGAGGAGGTCGACGCCGTCGCGCAGGGACGCGTCTGGGCGGGCGTGGATGCGCTCGAGCACGGGCTCGTCGATGCGCTCGGTTCGTACGAGGATGCAGTGAAGGCGGCCGCGGAGCGCGCAGGTCTCGAAGACGGCCGCTACGATCTCGAGTACATCGAAACTCCGCTCGGTTGGCGTCAGGTGCTCGCCGTCCAGGCGCACACGCTCGTCGCCAACTTGACGAAGCACTTGCTGCCCGAGGGTTCGCTCGCTGCGAGCACGCGCAAGTTCTTGGCGCCCGTCGAGCGTGAGATCGCGCGGCTGGCGCGACTGACGGATCCCAAGCAGCTCTACTACTACTGCCCGTGTCAGGTGGAGTGAGCGCTAACTGCGCGATCAGTCCAAGACGATCTTTGCGGCTTCGCCGCGCGCCATGATCTCGAACGCGCGGCGATACTCGGTGTAGGGCAGGCGGTGCGTGATGACGGGCCGCACGTCGAGACCGCTCTGCAGGAGCGCCGCCATCTTGTACCAGGTCTCGAACATCTGGCGGCCGTAGATGCCCTTGATGGTCAGACCCTTCAGGATGACCTCGTTCCAATCGATCGCGAGCTCCCCCGGCGGGATGCCGAGCATCGCGATGCTGCCGCCGTGATGCATGGTGCGCAGCATCTCGCGTAGCGCCGTTGCGTTGCCCGACATTTCGAGCCCCACGTCGAAGCCTTCGCGCATGCCGAGCGCCGCCATCGCATCGTCCAGCGAGTCGCGCGTCACGTTGAGCGCGAGCGTGGCGCCCATCTTGCGCGCGAGCTCGAGCCTGAAATCGTTGACGTCCGTGATGACGACGTTGCGAGCGCCGATGAAGCGCACGATCGCCGCCGCCATGATGCCGATCGGACCGGCGCCCGTGATGAGCACGTCTTCGCCGACGACGTCGAAGGCGAGGGCCGTGTGTACCGCGTTGCCGAGCGGATCGAGGATCGCCGCGATCTCGTCGTCGATTGCATCCGGCAGCTTGAACGCATTGAACGCAGGAATCGCGACGTATTCCGCGAATGCGCCCGGGCGATTGACGCCGACGCCCTGTGTGTTACGACAGAGATGGCGTCGTCCCGCACGGCAGTTACGACAGTAGCCGCAGGTGATGTGTCCTTCGCCGGAGACGCGGTCGCCTATGGCGAATCCCGTGACTTCCGAGCCGATCTCGACGATCTCGCCGCAGTATTCGTGCCCGATCGCCATCGGTACGGGAATCGTCTTCTGCGCCCACGCATCCCAGTTGTAGATGTGCATGTCCGTGCCGCAGATGGCCGTGCGGCGCACGCGGATGAGCACATCGTTGTGGCCGACGACCGGTTCGGGAATGTCCGTCAATTCGATGCCCGGTGCGGGACGTTGTTTGACGAGCGCGTGCATGAGCGGCGTGGTCAGTCGTGAGTGGCTATGGATCGAACGGGCTCAAACAACCCGCAGTTCCTTACCGACCTGAATGAATGCGTCGATCGCCTTGTCGAGATGTTCGCGGCGCAGCGCTGCCGACATTTGCGTGCGATTGCGTGCCGTGCCGTGCGGCACGACGGGATACGAGAAGCCGATGACGTAGACGCCGTGAGCAAGCAGACGCTGCGCGAATTCGGCGGCCAGCTTGGCATCGCCGAGCATCACCGGCACGATCGGATGCTCGCCGGGCACGATGCGAAAGCCGGCCTGCGTCATGCGCTCACGGAAGTAAGCAGTGTTCTCCCAAAGACGCGCTCTGAGCGCATCGCTCTCTTCGAGCAGGTCGAGTACGCGCACGGCGGCGGCCGCCAAGAACGGTGGAATGCTGTTCGAGAACAGGTACGGGCGTGAGCGTTGCCGCAGCCACGCAATGATCTCCTTGCGTCCCGAGGTGTAGCCGCCCGCGGCCCCGCCCAATGCTTTGCCGAGCGTGCCGGTGAGAATGTCGATGCGGCCCATCACGTTGCGCAGCTCGTGCGTGCCGCGGCCTTTGGCGCCGACGAAGCCGGCGGCATGCGAGTCGTCGACCATGACGAGCGCATCGTAGCGTTCGGCCAGATCGCAGATTTCGTTCAGGCGCGCGATCACGCCGTCCATGGAGAACACGCCGTCCGTTGCGATCAGGCGCACGCGGCAGTCGCGTGCTTCCTGCAAGCGCGCTTCGAGCTCGTCCATGTCGTTGTTCGCATAGCGTAGGCGCCGCGCTTTGCACAGACGAATGCCGTCGATGATGCTCGCATGATTGAGCGCATCGCTGATCACGGCGTCTTCCTCGCCCAGCAGGGTTTCGAACAAGCCACCGTTCGCGTCGAAACATGAGGAGTACAGAATCGTGTCTTCCGTGCCGAGGAAGCGCGTCAGACGTTCTTCGAGCTGCTTGTGGACGGCATGGGTGCCACAGATGAAACGCACCGAGGCCATGCCGTAGCCGTAGCGATCGAGCGCCTCGCGTGCAGCCTCGCGCACGGCAGGGTGGTTGGCGAGGCCAAGGTAATTGTTGGCGCAGAGATTGATCGCCTCAGTGCCGTCGGTCATGCGTACGACCGCCTCTTGCGGCGAGTCGAGCACGCGTTCGGGTTTGAACAGGCCATCGGCGCGCAGCTGTTCGATGTCGCGCGCAAGACGTGTCAGAAAATCACGTTTCACGGCAGGCTCGTCCTGAGGCAATGACGGCGCCATTGTGCCTCAAGCGCGCTCGCGCGGCGGCATCGCCAATCAGCTCGGTAGAAATTGCATACAAGACGCCGAGCGATTACGGCGACAACAAGCAAATAGGAGAACGCGAACGTGCGTCGCGACGCTCCGCGACGTGCGCAATTACGTTTCGAGATAAGCGACGAGCCGCGCGCGTTCGCTCTCGGTCAGATGCAAACCTAATTTCGTACGCCGCCAGAGAATATCGTCCGCCGTGCGCGCCCATTCTTGCGCGCGCAAGTACTGCACTTCGGCTTCGGTCAGTCCGCCGCCGAAATGTTCGCCGAGCTGTGCCCGGCTCGTGCTCGCACCAAGGATCTGCTCGATGCGTGTGCCGTAGGCGCGCGCGAGGCGTATACAAGTCGCCTGAGGCAGGAATGGCCAGCGCGCGAGCGTCTCGCGCACGAAGCGCTCGAAGTCGCCTTGCGGAATATCGCCGCCGGGCAGAGTTGCGTTGGTCGTCCAAGAAGCACGCGGTTTGCCGAAAAGCGGCTGCAAGCGGTCGACGGCATGTTCGGCAAGGCGCCGATACGTCGTGAGCTTGCCGCCGAAGACGACGAGCAAGGGCGCACCGCATGGGCTGCGTACGAGCTCGAGCCGGTAGTCGCGCGTGATCTGCGATATTTCATTGCGCGCATCGTCGACGAGCGGTCGCACGCCCGAATACGTCCAGCGCACGAGCTCGCGCGTGACGGGGGTGCGCAAGTAGCGGCTCACCGCCTCGCACAGATACTGGGCTTCCTCATCGTCGATCGCTGCCTCGGCCGGATCGCCCGTGAATGCGACATCGGTGGTACCGATCAGCGTGAAGGCCTCTTCGAAGGGAATCGCGAAGATCACGCGGCCGTCGGGATGCTGAAAGAGGAAGGCGAACTCATCGTCGTAGAGACGTGGCACGACGAGGTGACTGCCTTTCACCAAGCGCACGCGGGTCGATACGGAAACGGAAGGGAGCCCCTGCAAGACGCGTTCGACCCACGGCCCTGCGGCGTTCACGACCGCGCGGGCGCTGATCTCGAAGCGCCGTCCGGTGCTCGCTTCTTCGCAGGTCGCTACCCAGTGCCCGCGTTCGTCGCGTGCCGTGATGAAGCGAGTGCGGGTGAGGACCTGTGCGCCGCGGGCAGCGGCATCGAGGGCGTTCAGCACGACGAGCCGGCTATCGTCGACGCGGCAGTCCGAATAGGCAAAGCCGCGGCGCAATTGCGGCTGCAATACGTTCGCAAAAGGTGCGTGCGTCAGATCGAGGCTGCGCGAGGCAGGTAGGCGTTGGCGGCCGTTGAGCCGATCGTAGAGAAAAAGCCCGGCGCGTATCTGCCAGCGCGGGCGCAGCGTCGGGATGTGGGGCAAGACGAATTCGATCGGCCGAACGAGGTGCGGCGCGAGCGCCAGCAGGCGTTCGCGCTCCTGCAGCGACTCGCGCACCAAACGAAACTCGAAGTGTTCGAGATAGCGCAGGCCGCCGTGAATGAGCTTGGTGCTGGCCGATGACGTTCCCGCACCGAGATCGCCTTGTTCGATGAGCGCGACGCGTAGGCCGCGTCCGGCTGCATCGCGCGCGATGCCGACCCCGTTGATGCCGCCGCCGATCACGATGAGATCAACGAAGGTGCGGTCGGACAAGTGCGGCTCCTGGGCGAAGGAATATGACCTCATGGTACGAAATGCACCGCGCAGGCAGAAGCGACGCGCGTCGCATCTGCCAGGGCGTGCGGGGCTCGGTACAATCGAGCGCCGCAGGTTGACGTGCGCTTGGAGGTTCGCTTGTCGACAACGCCTTCATCGGATTCGATTCGCATCGACAAATGGCTGTGGTGCGCCCGGTTCTTCAAGAGCCGCGCTCTGGCGACGGAGGCGGTGACCGGCGGACACGTCCATGTCAACGACGAACACGTCAAGCCCTCGCGTTTGGTGCGCATCGACGATCGCATTCGCATCACGCGCGAGGACTTCCGGATCGAGGTGATCGTACGAGGTATACCCGTGCGCCGCGGTCCCGCGCCGGAGGCGCGCACGCATTACGTCGAGACGGAAGAGAGCATTGCAGCGCGCGAGCGGCGGCGGGAGCTGGCGCAGCTCATGGGGCCTGCGCCGACGCGCCGACCGGACAAGCACGAGCGGCGCGCATTGCGCCAGATGAAGACAGGGAAGTAGGGCGCCTCGCGCGCTAGCTGGCCGTCTTGCGCTCTTGCGCCAGCGCAGGCGTCGCGGCGTGCGCCGAGAAGGATCCGCCGGAACGGCCCGCGCGCACGGCTTGGATCTCGGCGACGATGGACAGGGCAATCGCTTCAGGCGTCGTGGCGCCGATATCGAGTCCGACCGGACCATAGAGCCGACCGTCGAGCGCCGCAGCCGCGCGCGGGCCGATGTCGTGCAGCAGGCGTGCGCGGCGTGCCGCAGGTCCCAGCAAACCGACATACGGGATCGTGCTGTCGGCAAGCGCGCGCAAGTACTGTTCGTCGGACGGCAAGTGATGGCTCATCACCACGGCCGCATCGTAGCGCGACTCGGCGAGCTCCTGAGCGAGCTCCGCCGCGGGACGCAAGCCGACCTTCTGGGCGCGCGGAAACCGGTTCGCAATCGCGTAAGCAGGCCGATGGTCGAGCACCGTCACGTGCCAATCGAGCAGCCCCGCGATTTCGACGAGCGGCAACACGTCGGGTCCCGCGCCGAGCACGAGCAGGCGTGTCGGGCGAGGTACCGACATGACGAGAAACGAGGCTTCGGGTGTCGTGACGGTCTCTGTGTTGCTCTTCGGTTGCGGGGCGGCCGCAGCCAGGCGCGCAAGAGGGTCGCGCAGCGCAGCGGGCACGGCTTGCTCTTCGCTGCGATAGGTAAGCCCGAGCGGCATGCCGTCGCTGCGCGACTCGACGACGAACGCGATGGCGCCGCCGCGATCGTCGCGACGCGAGCGCACCGCAAACGCGTAAGGTTCGTACCCGTTCCCGGAATCGAGCCGTGTGAGCAGGATGCGCATGGCCCCTTCGCAACCCAGACCGATGCCCCAGAGGACGTCATCGGGACCCCGCGAGTCGTACTCGACGACCAATGCTTGCCCGGTCTCGAGCACGCTACGCGCGCGTTCGAACAGATCGCTTTCGAGACAGCCGCCGCTCAAGAGCCCCGCGCTGCGCCCGTCGGCCGCGATCAGCATCTGGGCGCCGGGTTTGCGATAGGTCGAGCCGATCGTGCTCACCACCGTGGCCAATACGAGCGGGGTGTGCTGCCGAACGGCATCGAGGAAGAACTCATCGAGCGATTGACTGCGATAGCTCATGCTGGACTCATGCTTGAATCTGCAAACGCTGTGGGAGAGTTCGTCTCACTCTAGCTTGCGCGCATCGTAGCGCACGCTGCTCGCTGCACGGTTCGTCTTGCTACACTTTCAGCTCATCGAATCATACGGGGTTCGGCGCATGCGCAACTCGTATCGGCTGGCGATCTTGGCGGCGGCGCTCGCCGTGGCGCCGCAAGGCTGGGCGGCAGAGGCCAACGTCAAGTGCGAAATGACCTTCTCGATGAAGGGCTGGTCGGCGCTCTACAAGACCGCGGAAGGGACCGGCACCGTCAAGTGCAGCAACGGTCAGACGAGCACGGTCAAGCTGCGCGCGCGCGGCGGCGGGCTCACCGTCGGCAAGTCCTCGATCGAAGATGGGCACGGCGAGTTCTCCGCCGTCTACGATATCGAAGAGATCTTCGGCTCGTACGTCGCGGCCGAAGCGCATGCAGGCGCGGTCAAGTCCGCGAAGGCGCAGGTGATGACGAAAGGCGAAGTGTCCGTTGCGCTGAGCGGGACAGGGCGCGGTTGGGACCTCGGCGTCGCGTTCGGCAAGCTGACGATCTCGCGTTGATCCTGCTGTATCGGCGCAACCTTCGCGCGCGAGTTGTGCACCATTGCTCAGCCTTCGTCGCTCGCCGCGCTCGGTGCGTCCTAGTGTGATCCGTTGCACAACCGCTTTTTGGACGGCTCGTTTACGGTAGCGCCTCGAGCTGTTTCGGAGCCGACCTTATGACAACAGAGCGCGACAACGATCCGGATGCGACCGTGAGAATGCCGCTGCCGCGTTTGGATACCGACACCGAGGATTTCGATCCGGAGAAAACGATCGTGCGCGAGGAGTGGGAAGGCGTACGCAAGAAGGACCTCCGACGAGCCGACCCGCGCTGATTCGCGGCGGCGCGCGTTGCGCTTGCCGCCTCGCGCGAAGCCGCGCCGCTCAATTCTTCCAGACGATCTCGATTTCCTGTCCCACCCGAAAGTGCTCGCCTTCGCCCGCGACCAGAATCGCATTCTGCGCAAATAGCACGCCGCGCAATTGCCGATCGAAACGATACTCGCGCAGCGTTCTGAGCGGCTGATCGCCGGTGCGACGCCCCGTATCCTGGTCCGTCGTCGTGATGACGCAGCGCGTGCATGGCTTGACCAGCTTGAGCCGCGCCGCACCGATACCGATCTCGTCGATCCGATCTTCATCGTAGGCCGCCAAACCCGCCAGCACGATATTGGGCCGAAAGCGGTTCATCGGCAGCGGCTCGGGCAGGCGCGCGTTGAGGTCGTCCAGCGAGGCCTGCGACACGACCAGCCAGGGAAAGCCGTCTGAGAACCGATTAGGAGCTTCTTGTTCTTTGGTCCACTCGCGTGCGCTGAGTCGCTTGTTTCGAGCATCGAAGCGCACGAGCCGCGCGGTCCTGCCGAGAAAATCGCTCACCCATTCGGCCGCGCGCTCGCCGAGATCGAAGGCAGCGCAGCGGTCACGCCAGATCGTGACCTCCAGCGACGGACCGCTTTGTTCGATCGGGACATGAAGCGGCTCGCGATCCGGGGCGGCGAGGACGAGCGTCGCGTCGTCGAACGAGGGGACGATGAGCGCCATACGCGGCTCATCACGCTGGGTGAGAAAGCGTCCCGCTGCGTCCACGATCATCCATTCGCGATCATGGGCAAACCCGGCGGCGGTCGCGAGCGCCGTGTCGAGCGCAATCCCGCGACAGGACTTGACCGGGTAGATATGGAGCGACTGGATCCTGGGCATTGAAAGCTCCTCGGGCGCTGGCCTCGAAGTGTAACGCCGGGCGCGGCGCTCGCCGCAGTACCTTGGGCTTACCTCAGCGCTCATGCATACTCGCGCAGGGTGCCGCACGCGCCGGCGACGTGCTCTAGAACCAGTGCAACCTACGATCGGCTCCTCGCACTTCGTGCTCGATTCGCGCGCGACGCGGTTGTTCGTCGTGCTGTCCGCCTTGCTCGCCGGCAACGCGCTCATCGCGGAGTTCATCGGCGTGAAGATCTTCGCGCTCGAGCCGACGCTCGGGCTCGCGCCGTTCGAATGGCGCTTGTTCGGTCAGAGCGGCTCGCTGTCGTTCACGAGCGGCGTGCTGTTTTGGCCGTTCGTCTTCCTGATGACGGACATCATCAACGAGTACTTCGGTACGCGCGGCGTGCGCTTCGTCTCGTGGCTCACGGTCGGGTTGATCGCCTATGCCTTCCTCGCGGCCTATTTCGCCATCGTGCTCGTGCCGGCCGAGTTCTGGGTCACCGTCAACACGGCGGCCGGCGTGCCCGACATGCAGGCGGCGTTCGCGAACGTCTTCGGCCAAGGGCTGTGGACGATCGCGGGCTCGCTCACCGCGTTTTTGATCGGTCAGCTGATCGATGTCGCGGTGTTTCAGCGCATTCGCCGCGCGACCGGCGAGCGCTGGATCTGGCTGCGTGCGACCGGCTCGACCGCCATCTCCCAGCTCATCGACAGCTTCGTGGTCTTGTACATCGCGTTCGTGCTCGGACCGCAGAAGTGGCCGGTATCGCTCTTTCTCGCGGTCGGCACGGTGAACTACGCATACAAAGTGCTGATGGCGCTGCTCCTGATTCCGCTCATCTATCTCACGCGGCGTGCCATCGTGGCGTATCTCGGTCGCGAGCAGTCGGAGGCGCTCAAGCTCGCGGCAAGCGCGTCCTGAAGGGAGGGAGCCCGCGCGAGCGTCGTGGGACGCTCGGCGGGCCCGTTGCTAGGCGAACAATGCCTTGGCCATTTCGCGGCGAGTGGCGGCGACGAGCGGATCGCCGTCCCCGATGAGCTCGAAAGCCCGTATCAGGCTGCGGCGGGCGAGGTCGTCCTTGAAGGACCGATGCTTGCGCAGCATCTCGAGCCAGATGCCAAGCGCTTGCTCGTGCTGACCGGCGAGCAAGTAGTGCACGGCCAAGGCGTGCTGCGCATCGAGATCCTCGGGATTGCTCTCGACGCGGGACTTGAGCGCCCGCACGTCCGGCGCGGCGGCAAGCACTCCGCTGAACTCGAGCAAGGCGGCCAGTCGACGGGTCCCGGCATGGTTCGGATCGGAACCTTGCAAGCGTTCGAGGTCAGCCCGAGCGCCTTCGGCATCGCCTTCGAGCAGACGGATCTCGGCGAGCTCGGCTTGCAGATCGATGTTGTCGGCCTCGCGTGCGAGCCCTTCCTCGAGGACGCGACGTGCGCCCGCATAGTCGCCGTTGGCCTTGAGAGCCCGCGCAAGATCGAGAGCGCTTGCTTCGGCTGAGCCCACATGTCGGTTGAGAAGCTCGCGGATCTGCGACTCGGGGACGAGCCCGACGAAATGCTCGACGACGGCGCGGTCCTTGAACAGGACGACCGTGGGAAGGCTGCGTACGCCGATCTGCTGCGCCAGCATCGGCTCTTCGTCAGTGTTGACCTTGGCCAGCTTGAAGCGGCCCGCGTACTCGGCGGCGAGCCGGTCGAGAATCGGCATGAGCTGTCGGCAGGGCGCACACCAGGGCGCCCAGAAGTCGACGAGCACCGGTATCTGTGCGGACGCCTCGACGACGTCGCTCATGAAATTTCCGGCGGTGACGGTGACGGCGGTAGCGTTCGTTGCCATGAATGCCCTCGTATGACTTACCCGCGAAAGCTTATACGGGGAAGCGTTGAGCGCACAGTCATGCTTTCCCTGAGGCGCAAGGAGGCGGCTCGCCAAGCTGCGGCACGGCGCCGGCTCTGCCATGATCGCGCCTTTCAATCGCCAATAAGGAGCAAAAGATGCCGCGTTCGTCGCGTTTCCCCGCCACTCTGTTCGGGCTTGTCGTCTGCATGAGCCCGCTGTTCGCCCATGCGCAATGGGCCATCAAAGCCGAAGCTGGGCTCGTCGCGGCGCGCGGCAATTCCCACACCGATACCGCAAACGCGAAGCTCGAGATCGAGCGGCGTTTCGAGAAGTGGAAGCACAAGCTCGATCTGGCGGGCGTCTATGCCTCGGACGAAACCGGCACGATCGGCCAGCGCTGGAACGTACGCGAGCAGACCGATTTCAACTTCCACGAGAAAGGATTCTGGTTCGCCTCCGGCCGTTATGAAGAAGACCGGTTCAGCGGTTTCGAATACCAAGCCACCTACGGCACTGGTCTGGGTTGGCGCTTCTTCGACGATGAGATCACCAAGCTTTCGGTGCAGGCGGGTGCCGGTTACAAGCTGCTGCGCCGTCGCGACTCCCTCGATGAAGACGGCGTGACCGTGATTCCGGGCTCGCGCGAACGGGATCTCATCGCGCAAGGTATGGTCGATTTCGAACGCAGGCTCACCGAGACGACCAAGGTGCTGAACAAGCTCCTGGTGGAAGCGGGCCCCGACAATACGTTCGGGCAGAACGAGCTCAGCCTCCAGGTGAAGATCCTCGGTTCGCTTGCTCTGGCGGTCGGCTACGCGGTGCGGTACAACACGCATCCGCCGGCCGACTTCAGGAAGGCCGACACGCTCACGACCGTGAATCTCGTATACGAGATCGGCTGACACACGGAGGGTTATGCCCATCGGGCAGGTCGCCGCAGCGATCAATCGCAACTACCTGGCGAACGAAGATGACATCGTTCGTTCGCTGGCGGACATTGCGCGCTTTACGGCGGCCGAAAGTGAGGCCATCGCGGCGCGCGCCCGAGCGTTGGTCGGGCGCGTGCGCGAGCAGCGCACGAAGCGCCACGGCCTCGACGCCTTCCTCAGACAGTACGATCTGTCTTCGCAGGAAGGCGTCATTCTCATGTGCCTCGCCGAGGCGCTGCTACGCATTCCCGACGAAGCCACTGCGGACAAGCTGATCGCCGAGAAGATCGCGGCCGGGGATTGGGCTGCGCATCTCGGCGCTGACGAATCGCTCTTCGTCAACGCATCCACCTGGGGTCTCATGCTCACCGGGCGCATCGTGCGTCCGGCCGAATCCGATATGCGCGATCCGCCCGGACTTATCACGCGCATTGCGGCACGTATCGGCGAGCCGGTCTTGCGGGCGGCGTTGCGGCAGGCGATGCGCATCATGGGGCGGCAGTTCGTGATGGGACGCACCATCGAGGAAGCGCTCGAGCGTGCGCGCGAACCGGAACAGCGCCGCTACCGTCATTCGTTCGACATGCTCGGCGAAGCTGCGTTGACCCGTCGCGATGCCGAGCGGTATTTCGAGGCCTATCGCTCGGCCATCGAGGCGATATCGAACGCTGCGCGCGAGCGTTCGCCGCAGGATGCGCCCAGTATTTCCGTCAAGCTCTCGGCCTTGTTTCCGCGCTACGAATACGCCCAACGCGAACGCGTGCTTGCCGAGCTCGGTCCGCGTCTACTAATGCTCGCGGCGTTCGCACGCGAACACGGCGTGCCGCTCACCGTGGATGCCGAGGAAGCCGATCGGCTCGAGCTGTCGCTCGAGCTCATCGCGCAGGTCGTCCGTTCGCCTGCTGTTGCAGGATGGGACGGCTTCGGTCTTGCCGTGCAGGCTTATCAAAAGCGCGCGCTCGACGTCGTGCGCTGGCTGCGCAACCTGGCGCACGAGAGCGGCTGTCGGCTCAACGTGCGGCTCGTCAAGGGAGCGTACTGGGACACTGAGGTCAAGCGCGCGCAGGAACGCGGTCTTGCGGGGTATCCGGTCTTCACGCGCAAAGCGGCCACCGACGTGTCTTATCTTGCGTGCGTGCGCGAGCTGCTGGCGGCAGGCGATCTCGTCTATCCGCAATTCGCGACTCACAATGCGCACACCGTGGCGGCCGTGCTCGAGCTCGCGCGCGGGCGTGCGTTCGAGTTTCAGCGGCTGCACGGGATGGGCGAAGAGCTTTACGAGCAGATCGTCGGCCCCGAGGCGCTCGATGTCCCATGCCGCGTCTACGCGCCGGTCGGATCGCACGAGGATCTCCTGCCGTATTTGGTGCGCAGGCTTCTCGAGAACGGCGCCAACACTTCGTTCGTCAATCGCATCGTCGATGAGGACACGCCGATCGATGAGATCGTGCGCGATCCTGTGGCCGAGATCGACGCGCTCGAGCGCAAGGCGCATCCGCGCATCCCGCTGCCGCGCGCGCTCTACGGCGCCGAGCGCGTCAATTCGCGCGGCGTGAATCTCGCCGATCCGCTCGAGTGGGTGCCGCTCGAGCAAGCGATGACGCAGCACTTCAAACGCTACTGGCAGGCGGCATCGCTGGTCGGCGGCAGGCCGTGCGGTACGAGCGCGAGCCTCGTGCGCAATCCCGCCAATCGCAGCGAGACGATCGGCGAAGCGCAGGAAGCTGCAGCGGCGGATGTCGCGCGCGCATTCGATATCGCTGCAGAAGCGCAACCGGATTGGGATGCGACGACGGCGAGCGAGCGGGCGCGCATCCTCGAGCGCGCCGCCGATCTCTACGAGGCGCACATGCCGGAGCTGCTTGCGTACTGCGTGCGCGAGGCAGGACGCACCGTCGTGGACAGTCTCTCGGAAGTCCGCGAAGCCATCGATTTCTTGCGCTACTACGCAAGTCGAGCGCGTGCGGAATTCGAACGCGCCATGGCGCTACCTGGGCCAACAGGCGAAAGCAACGAGCTGCGCTTGCGTGGCCGCGGCGTATTTGTCTGCATCAGTCCATGGAACTTCCCGCTCGCCATCTTCACTGGCCAGATTGCAGCGGCTTTGGCCGCGGGAAACAGCGTCATCGCGAAGCCGGCCGAGCAGACACCGCTCGTCGCCTTCCGCGCGGTACAGCTCCTGCACGAAGCGGGCGTGCCGCCCGAAGTGCTGCACTTGCTGCTGGGGGAGGGCGGAGCGGTCGGTGCGCGTGCCGTTGCGGATCCGCGGGTGGCGGGCGTCGCGTTCACGGGCTCGACCGAAACTGCACGCGCCATTCATCGCGCGCTTGCGGCGAAGGACGGTCCGATCGCGGTGCTGATCGCGGAGACGGGCGGTCAGAACGCGATGATCGTCGACAGCTCGGCGCTGCCCGAGCAGGTGGTGCTGGACGTCGTGCAGTCCGGTTTCAACAGCGCCGGGCAGCGCTGCTCCGCGCTGCGCGTGCTCTTCGTGCAAGAGGAGATCGCCGACCGGATCGCCGAGCTGCTCGCAGGCTACATGGATGAGCTCAAGATCGGCGATCCGCGTTTCCTTTCGACCGACGTCGGACCTGTCATCGACGAACCGTCGCGTGCAGCGCTGCAGGCGCACGCGGAGAAGATGAAGAAGCTGGCGCGCTGGCAGCATGCGTGCCGTCTCGGCGCCGAGCACGAGGCGGGCGTGTTCTTCGCGCCGATGGTGGTCGAGATCGACACCATGTCGCATCTCACAGGCGAAGTGTTCGGTCCGATCGTGCACATGGTGCGTTACGCCGCCGATCGGCTCGATGCTGTCATCGAGGTCATCAATGCCACCGGCTATGGGCTCACGCTCGGCGTACACACGCGCATCGATACGACGGCGCGTTATATCGCCGCACGCGTGCGCGCCGGCAATGTCTATGTCAATCGCAACATGATCGGCGCGGTCGTCGGCGTGCAGCCGTTCGGCGGGCTCGGTTTGTCGGGCACCGGGCCGAAAGCGGGCGGGCCGCACTATCTCCACCGTTTCGCCACCGAGCAAACCGTGACCGTCAACACGGCGGCCGTGGGCGGCAATGCGAGCTTGCTCGCGCTCGAATGATCCGCGCTCGGTAATAGATCTTGCGCTCGATCAGCCGGCGCTGCCAGGGTAGTCGAGCTCGACGGTTGTCCCCGTTCGCCATTCGAGCTCGGCCCAATTTCCTATCTCGAAACGCAATGTGCAGGCCGCGCTCGTCGGCAGCATGCCGATCGGCCGATCGGCGGACAGCCGGTCGGCGAAGGTGCTGATCCCGGGATTGTGACCGACGATCATGAGATGCGACGCCGTGCCGCCGTGCTCGTGCATGATCTCGAGCAGACGATCCGCCCCGGCAAGGTACAAGCGCCCATCGTGGACGGGTGGCGGGGAGGAGAGGATGCGCGCGAAGATGAGCGCCGTCTCGGACGCGCGCAGCGCAGGGCTCGCGAGAATCAAACTCGGCGCGAGCGCACGTGTCTGCAAGCGCCGCGCAACTTCTTCCGCTTCACGCCGGCCGGCGGGGTCGAGCGCACGTTGTGCATCGTCGAATTCAGAGCGGCTGGGCTCGGCGCGCGCGTGACGCAGCAGGGTGAGCAGCATGGTATCCCTCGTCGCAACGCGCGCAGTTGTTTACTCGACTTCGATCTCGACTACGCCGTTGTTGACCCGCGTGGGAAACGTACGGACGGGCTCGTAGGCGGGTGGGGTCAGTGCGGCGCCGGTGCGCAGGCAGAAACGTGCGCCGTGGCGCGGACAGATCACGACGTCGCCTTCAACCGCACCGCCTGCCAGCTCGCCGCCGTCGTGCGTGCAGACGTCTTCGATCGCATAGAAGCCGCCTGCGACGTTGAAGACGGCGATCAACACGCCGTCGACCTCGGTTTGCGCATAGTCGCCCTGGGGAATGGAGTCGGCGGGAGCAACGGGGATCCAAGGCATGGGTGTCGTGACGAGGATAGACGTTGGATAACGGAGTGACGCCGCGTGAGGCTCACATCATGCCGGTCTGCAAACGCGCCGCTTCGGACATCATGCTCTGATTCCACGGCGGGTCGAAGACGAGCTCGACGTCGGCACGCTTGATGGTCGGAATGAGCTCGACCTTGTCCTTGACGTCCCTGACCAGGACATCGCCCATGCCGCAGCCCGGCGCAGTCAGCGTCATCTTGATGTCGACGACGCGTTCGCCGTCCGGATCGCGTTTGAGCTCGCAGGCATAGATGAGCCCGAGGTCGACGATATTGACCGGGATCTCGGGGTCGTAGCACGAGCGCAGCTGCTCCCAGACGAGATTCATGACGTCATCGTCGGTGGCATCGGGCGGCAGCTCGGGGCCGAGCAGTACTTCTTTGCCGAGCGCATCGGCGTCCTTACCGGCGATGCGAAACAGATTGCCTTCGATGTAAACGGTGAAGCTGCCGCCGAGGGCTTGCGTGATGAAGCCCGTTTTCTCGGCGCGCAAGGTCACCGGGATGCCCGCAGGCACCATGATGGCTTCGACGTCGCGCGTCAGGGTGACGGGTTCGTGCTCGTGACGGTACATGGACGCAGGGAAAGGCGAGGAAGGATTTATTCCGTCGAGACAGGCTCGGACGAACGCGCAAGCGCAGCGTTCAATGTGTGCCAACAAAGGCTCGCGCACTTGACGCGTGCGGGGAACTCGCGCACGCCCGAAAGCGCTGCGAGCTTGCCGAGCTTTGCCGGATCCACCGCAGCGTCGTGCCGGGTCAGAAGCGCATGTACGTCGTCGAACAATGCTTTGACCTCATCGCGCGATTTCCCTTTGATCGCTTCGGTCAAGAGCGACGCGGAGGCGACCGAAATCGCGCAGCCGCTGCCTTCGAACTTGACATCGCGGATGCGATCGCCGTCGAGGTTCACGTACAGCGTGAGCCGGTCGCCGCACAGGGGATTGTGGCCCTCGGCGTGCGCATCCGCGGGCTCGAGCTTGCCGAAGTTACGCGGATTGCGATTGTGATCGACGATGACGTCGCGATAGAGGTCTTTGAGATCCATGGGGCGTTAGCTCAGCAGGCTGCGCGCATGTTCGAGCGCGGCGACGAGCCTGTCGATCTCCTCGAACGTGTTGTAGAACGACAGCGACGCGCGCGCGGTGGCCGGCACCTTGAAGAAGTCCATGACCGGCATGGCGCAGTGGTGGCCCGTGCGGATCGCGACGCCTTCGGTGTCGAGGATCGTGCCGATGTCGTGCGGATGAATCCCATCCAGCGTGAACGAGATGACCGCGGCTTTGTGCGCGGCCGTGCCGACGATGGTCAGTCCCGGCACCGTCGCGAGGCGCGCAGTCGCATATTCGAGCAGCTGCTGCTCGTAGCGAGCGATCCGGTCCATGCCGATGTTCTCGAGGTAACGGATCGCGGCTGCAAGGCCGATTGCACCGGCGATATGCGGCGTGCCGGCTTCGAACTTCCACGGCAGCTGGTTGTACGTCGTCTTCTCGAACGAGACCGTGAGAATCATGTCGCCGCCGCCTTGCCAAGGCGGCATCGCCTCGAGCAGCTCGCTGCGGCCGTACAGAATGCCGATGCCGGTCGGGCCGCACATCTTGTGTGCCGAGAAGCAGTAGAAGTCGCAGTCGAGGGCGCGCACGTCGATCGGGCCGTGCGCCACCGCTTGGGCGCCGTCGAGCAGGACCGGCACGCCGAGCGCCTTGGCGCGTGCGATGAACCGTTCGACCGGGACGATCGTCCCGAGCGCGTTGGACACATGGGCGAGCGCCAGCAGCTTGGTTTGCGGACCGATCAGGCGCTCGAAGCTCTCGTAATCGACTTCGCCGGTCGTGCTGATCGGAATGACGCGCAGCTTCGCGCCCGTCTGCTCGCAGACGATCTGCCAGGGCACGATGTTCGCATGGTGCTCGAGCGCCGAGATCAGAATTTCATCGCCGGGGCCGAGGCGCGGTCGTGCGAAGCTCTGCGCCACGAGATTGATCGCCTCGGTCGTGCCGCGAACGAAGATGATTTCCTTCGTGTCGGCGGCATTGATGAAGTGGCGCACCACGTCGCGCGCACCTTCGTAGGCATCGGTGGCGCGCTGGCTGAGCGTGTGCACGCCGCGATGCACGTTGGCGTGATCCTTCTCGTAGTACTCGCGGATCGCATCGATGACGGCGCGCGGCCGTTGGCTCGAAGCGGCGTTGTCGAGATAAACGAGCGGCTTGCCGTTGACCTCCTGATCCAGGATCGGGAAGTCGCGGCGAATGCGTGCGACGTCGAGTTCCGGGGCGGGCACACGCGCGGGCTGCACGGCGCTCATGGGCTCACCTCCAGCGATCCGAAGCGATGCGCGAGCAGCCCGTCGAGATGCTCGCGCACGGCAGCGTTGCCGACCGAAGCCAAGACCGACTGCGCGAACGCGCGAATGAGCAGCACGCGCGCATCGGTCTCGGAAATGCCGCGCGAACGCAGATAGAAGAGGGCGGTCGCATCGAGCTGACCCGTCGTGGCGCCGTGGCTGCACTTGACGTCATTGGCATAGATCTCGAGCTCGGGCTTGGCGTCGAATTCGGCGGTGCGGGACAACAGCAGGTTGCGCGTCGCCTGATAGGCGTCGGTCTTCTGTGCGCCCGGATGGACGAGCACCTTGCCATTGAAGACGCCGCGGCCGCGTCCGTCGGCGATGCCGCGATACTCCTCGCTGCTCGTCGTGTGCGGCGCGATGTGTTCGATGCGCGTATGCGTATCGAGATGCTGCGAGCCAGTCGGTGCGATCAGACCGCGTAGCTCGGCGTGCGCGCGCGGCTCCTTCAGATAGACGGTGAGGTCGAGACGGCCCAGCGATGCGCCGAGCGCGAGGTCATGCAGCGCATAGCGTGCCTGTTCGCTTGCCGCGACGCGCGCGTGGCCGATGTGGAAGGCCTTGGTCGATTCCTCTTGGAGGCGGTAGTGGTCGATTACTGCGCCGCGCTCGAGCGCGAGGTCGGCGACGGCGTTGGTGAAGCTTTCGACCGCTCCGGTCGAGATGAATTGCTCGATGAGCGTCACGCGGCTGTCGGCACCTGCGCGCACGATGAGGCGCGGGTGGCTCATGCCGAGCTGCGCCTGATCCGTCCACAGGTGAACGACGTGAATCGGCTGGTCGAGCTGCGTGCCGGGCGCGAGCTGCACGAACAAGCCGTCCTCGAAGAACGCCGCATTGAGCTGCTCGAGGCTCGAGAGCGGCTGCTGCGACGCGCGCGAGAGATAGTCGCAGGCCGCAGCGGGTTCATGCTTGATCCGGTCGGCCAGCCTGACGAGCGTGACGCCCGGCAATTGCGCCTGTGCAGACGACAGGGCAGGTGCGAAATGGCCGTTGACAAAGACGAAGCGCAAGCCGGCTTGCGCGATCCACGGCGCATGCTGCGGATCGAACGCAATCGGCGCGGCTTCGCCCGGTACGAACGCACGCGTTTCGAGTCGCCGCAGGTTCGTGTACTTCCAGCGCTCGTCGCGCGGTGTCGGAAAACCCTGTTCGAGGAACGCAGTGAGCGCGGCACGCCGTTCGCTCACGAGCGGATCGGCCGCGAAGCGCCGCTCGAACACCGTGCGGTAGTGCTCGAGCGCAGGGCGCGATTGGGTTGCGCTTGCGGAGCTCATGCCGCTTCCTGCTTGATCCAGTCGTAGCCGCGCTTCTCGAGCTCGAGCGCAAGGCTCTTGTCGCCGCTCTTGACGATTCGGCCGCCCGACAGCACGTGCACATAGTCCGGCTCGATGTAATCGAGCAGGCGCTGATAGTGCGTTACCATGACGATGGAACGATCGGGCCGGCGTAGGCTGTTGACGCCATTCGCAACGATGCGCAGCGCATCGATATCGAGGCCCGAATCGGTTTCATCGAGCAGGGCAAGCGTCGGTTCGAGCACCGCCATCTGCAGGATTTCGTTGCGCTTCTTCTCGCCGCCCGAAAAGCCTTCGTTCACGCCGCGATTCAAGAAGCTCTCATCCATCTGCATGAGCTTCATCTTCTCGCGCACGAGCGTCAGGAACTCGAATGCATCGAGCTCGGGTTCGCCGCGATGTTTACGAATCGCGTTGAGGCCCGCTTTGAGCAGATACACGTTGTTTACGCCGGGAATCTCCACCGGGTACTGGAACGCGAGGAACACGCCTTCGCGCGCGCGCTCTTCCGGCGACAAGGCAAGCAAATCGCGGCCGCGGTACGTGACCGTCCCGGCGGTCACTTCGTAGCCTTCTCGGCCGGCGAGCACTTGAGCGAGCGTGCTCTTGCCCGAACCGTTCGGCCCCATGATGGCGTGCACTTCGCCCGCGCCGACCTCGAGCGAAAGGCCGTTCAGAATCTGCCGCTCACCGGCGCGAACGTGAAGATTGTCTATGCGTAGCACGAATTCTCTCCGAGTTGGGCTGGAGGGTGAGGCGTAGGTAGCCTCGGCCTCCAGTCGTCGTCATCCAACCGATCCTTCCAAGCTCACTGCCAACAGGTTCTGCGCCTCGACGGCGAACTCCATCGGCAGCTCCTTGAACACGGCTTTGCAGAAGCCGTTCACGATCATGTTGACCGCGTCCTCTTCCGAGACCCCACGGCTCATGCAGTAGAAGAGCTGGTCGTCGCCGATCTTCGAAGTGGTCGCTTCGTGCTCGACGCTCGCCGTCGGGTTGCGCACCTCCATGTACGGGAACGTGTGCGCACCGCACTGATCGCCCATGAGCAGCGAATCGCATTGCGTGAAATTGCGCGCGTTCTCGGCGCTCGGCAGGATCTTCACGAGGCCGCGATAGCTGTTCTGGCCGTGTCCGGCGGAAATGCCCTTCGAGACGATGGTGCTGCGCGTGTTGCGCCCGATGTGAATCATCTTCGTGCCGGTATCCGCCTGCTGATAGTGATTGGCGACGGCAACCGAATAGAACTCGCCGACGGAGTTGTCGCCGGTAAGGATGCAGCTCGGATACTTCCAGGTGATGGCCGAGCCGGTTTCGACCTGCGTCCAGCTGATGCGCGAGTTGACGCCGCGGCATTCGCCGCGCTTGGTCACGAAGTTGTAGATGCCGCCGCGACCTTGCTCGTCGCCCGGGTACCAGTTCTGTACCGTCGAGTACTTGATCTGGGCATTGTCGAGCGCAATCAGCTCGACCACCGCGGCGTGCAGCTGATTCTCGTCGCGCATCGGCGCCGTACAGCCTTCGAGATAGCTCACGTAGGCGCCTTCGTCCGCGATGATGAGCGTGCGCTCGAACTGGCCCGTGTTCGCGGCGTTGATGCGGAAGTAAGTCGACAGCTCCATCGGGCAGCGCACGCCTTTCGGCACGTACACGAAGGAGCCGTCCGAGAACACCGCGGAGTTCAACGCGGCGAAGAAGTTGTCGGTGTACGGCACGACGCTGCCGAGATACTGCTCGACGAGCGCGGGGTGGTTCTGCACCGCCTCGGAGAACGAGCAGAAGATCACGCCGGCTTGCGCGAGACGTTCCTTGAAGGTCGTCGCGACCGAGACGCTGTCGAACACCGCGTCGACGGCCACGCCGGCGAGGCGGGCGCGTTCGTGCAACGGAATGCCGAGCTTGTCGTAGGTTTCGAGCAGCTTCGGATCGACTTCATCCAAGCTCTTCGGCGCATCCGCCTTCGACTTGGGGGCCGAGTAGTAAGAGATCGCTTGATAGTCGATCGGCGCGATGCGCAGGTGCGCCCACTTCGGCTCCTGCATCGTCACCCAGTGTCGAAAGGCCTTCAGGCGCCACTCGAGCATGAAGCTTGGCTCGCGCTTCTTGCGCGAGATGAGGCGAATGACGTCCTCGTCGAGCCCCGGCGGCACGGTGTCGGACTCGATATCGGTCACGAAGCCGTGCCGGTACTTGCGCGCGACGAGCGCCTCGAGGGTTGGATCGGTTTGCGGAGTGGACATGAGCTACCCGTACACAACTATTCGTGCGGCACCCGCGAGATGCGCGCGAGCGGAATCGTGGCTGATACCTTCCGTTCGATTCCCGACAGCTCCGCGAGCGAGATGTCGTTCAAGGCACGCCGGATGGCCGCGTTGACGCGTTGCCAGACGTGTCCCACGCGGCAATTGGAGGCGAGCCCACACGCGCTGTGCTCGCCGCTGCATTCCGTGAGCGCGAAAGGGCCTTCGAGCGCATCCAGAATCTGCGCGGCGCTGATCCCGTCCGCGGGCCGAGCGAGCTGGTAGCCGCCATGGCTGCCGCGCGTGGACGTGACCAAGCCGCTTCGCTGCAGCTTTTTCAACAACTTGCTGACGGTGGCCAACCCGATATGGGTGCGTTCCGCCACTTCCGCTGCCGTCCACAGCCGGTCCGGCTGGCCGGCGAGGCAGGCCAGGATCACGGTCCCGTAATCCGTCAATTTGCTGATGCGGAGCATGGCGTCGATTCCGGAAGGAGCGCAGCCCAGAGAATTGGGACTATTTTAGTCCTAATACAAGGGGTGGCGGAAGGATTTTCGGCGGCGCGACTCGAGCGCCATCTCGCCGAGAACCTTTCGTGGAGAGCTGGCGTTGCGTTACGTCGAATGAGCAACGCGCGTCGCCGTGAACACGCCCGACGTCCGTGTTTGCAGGTAGGCACGGCGTGCGTCCGTTCCCACGAGCACGTTTTGCTATCCTACGCGCCTCCGAGAAGACGGGAGCAAGCGGCGCATTGATCGCTAAATGCTGACCTGGCAGCGTCACAGTTCATGTGTGACGCATGCGAGATGCATGCGCTTCAGGCATTCACATCGCGTTCATCTCGAGGGCAGGATCCTCAAGCCGAACATGACGACTTCCAGTAAACATTGCTTGCATGACGGTGGCGCGAGACTGTTCGCGCAACAGGCATGCTTGCGCCGTGCGCCGTTGCATGGACTCATGCGCGCGGGGGCATACGAACAAGCGCTGGGCCGCGGCCTGATTGCTGCTTGCTGTCACTGAATCGAGAGGCTGAATGGCGCCAGATCAACAAACGCAACACGCGTCACCAGAGCCTGCGGCCGGTGCCATCATCGAGATTCGCGACGTTCACTACTCGGTAGGAGGACGTGCGATCTTTTCGGGTTTGAATCTTTCGATTCCGCGCGGTCGCGTCACGGCGATCATGGGCCCGAGCGGCACAGGCAAGACGACGCTTCTGCGGCTCATCACGGGCCAGATCAAGCCGGACCGCGGACAAATTCTGTTCGACGGCATCGATGTCTCGCACCTGCGTCCGCGCGAGCTCTTCGCGCTGCGCCGGCGCATGGGCATGCTCTTTCAGAACGGCGCGTTGCTCACCGACCTGTCGGTCTTCGAGAACGTTGCATTCCCGCTGCGCGAGCACACCAAGCTCCCCGAGCCGCTGATTCGGCACATCGTGCTGACAAAGCTGCAGGCGGTTGGCTTGAGAGGCGCGGCGCAGCTCATGCCGGCGGAGCTTTCTGGCGGTATGGCGCGGCGCGTGGCGTTGGCGCGCGCCATGGCGACGGATCCGGACGTGCTGATTTACGATGAGCCCTTTACGGGTTTGGATCCGATTTCGATGGGCATGATCGTGCGTCTCGTGCGGCAGATGAATCGTGCGCTCGGCATTACGAGCCTCGTCGTCTCGCACGACGTTGAGGAGCTGGGGCATCTTGCGGACATGGGCTTCATCATCGCCGGCGGCAAGGTGGCCGCGCAGGGGACGTTCTCCGAGCTCAGGCAGACCGACTCGCAGATCGTCAATCAATTCGTGAACGGTCTTCCCGACGGTCCGGTGCCGTTTCATTACCCGGCGCCAAGCTATTTCGAACAGTTGCTCGCATGACGCTGCTACGCGAGCTCTTCGACAGTCTGCGCAACTTCGTGGCCACCGTCGGGGCGGTCGCGTTGTTTTTCGGTCGTCTGCTCGTGCAGCTGCCGCGTGCGCTGCTGCGGCCGCGTCTTGTGATCGAGCAGATCTACAACGCAGGCGCGCTTTCGCTCGTCATCATCATGACCTGTGGCTTGTTCGTGGGCATGGTGCTCGGCCTGCAAGGCTACGATTTGCTGCAGCGCTTCGGGTCCGAGGATGCGCTCGGCACGGGCGCGGCGCTCGCGCTCATCAAGGAGCTCGGGCCGGTGGTGACGGCCTTGCTCTTCGCAGGTCGCGCGGGCACTGCGCTCGCTTCCGAGATCGGTCTCATGCGCGCGACCGATCAGCTGGCGGCGCTCGAGATGATGGCCGTCGACCCGGTGCGCCGCGTCGTCGCGCCGCGCTTCTTGGGCGGACTGATCGCCGTGCCGTTGCTCACGATGATCTTCATCGCAATCGGCATCTTCGGCGTGCAGCTCATCGGCGTGCAGCAGCTCGGCGTCGATGCCGCGGCGTTCTGGTCGCAGATGCGCTCGAGCGTCGACGTGGACGACGTGATGGAAGGCCTCATCAAGGGCTTCGTCTTCGGGACCGCTTGTAGCCTGATCGCGGTCTACGAAGGGTATACGGCGATTCCCACGCCGGAGGGAGTGGGTCGTGCGACGACCCGCACCGTGGTGATCTCCGCCGTGCTGACGCTGTTGTTGGATTACATGCTCACCGCCGTCATGCTGAGCTGACGGGGCAGAATCGAGGTTGTTATGCGTTCGACGCGAGCCGTAGAACTTTCGACCGGGCTGTTCGTGCTGCTCGGCTTCGCCGCGCTGTTCTTCTTGGTGACGCAGATCACCAATCGCGAGCTGTCGATCAACGGCAACAGCTACGAGGTTTATGCGCACTTCGAGAACATCGGCAGCTTGAAACCGGGTGCGGCCGTGTCGGTCGCAGGCGTGACGATCGGGCGGGTCGAGTCGATCACGTTCGATCAGCAGATCTACAAGGCCGTCGTGCGCATGCGCATCAACTCGCGCTACGACAAGATTCCCGTCGACAGCGATGCGAGCATCATGACCTCGGGCCTGCTCGGCGGTCAGTACATCGGTTTGACGATCGGCGGCGCGGAGGAGTATCTGCGCGACGGCGATCAAATCCAGTTCGTTCAGGATGCGCTGGTGCTCGAGAACCTGATCAATCAGCTCGTCGCGACGTTCAGCCGTCGCGGCGACGAGCAGGGCGCTCGGCCTGCGGAGGAGGATCAATGAAGATTGCGAACATGTTGCATCGCGCTTGGATCGCGCTGGTCGGCGCTGCATTCGCATGCGCGAGCTTGGCTGCGGACGAGACGGCAAAGCTCGGGCCCCACGAGCTCGTGACTTACGTCGCGCAGGAGACGCTCAAGGATCTCGAAGCGAATCGCGCCGAGTATCGCAAGAACCCGGCGAAGATCCGCGAGGTGGCCGACAAGTACCTGCTGCCGCACTTCGACACGCGCTATGCGGCGCAGCTCGTGCTCGCCAAGTATTGGCGCGAAGCGACGCCCGAGCAGCGCGAGCGCTTCATCAAGGCCTTCTACCAGACGCTGCTGCAGAACTACGGCGAGGCGCTCCTCGACTTCACGCCCGACCGGCTCAAGATTCTGCCGTTCCAAGGCGATCCGAACGCGAACGTTGCGACCGTCCGTAGCGAGATCCGCCGCGACAACGGCCAACGCGTGCCCGTCAATTATTCGCTGCGCAAGACGCCCGACGGCTGGAAGGCGTATGACGTGCAGATCGAAGGCATCTCGTACGTGAAGTCGTTCCGCACGGACTTCGCGGCAGAGATTCAGCAGAAGGGGCTCGAGGCCGTGATCAAGCGGCTCGAAGAGCAGGTGGCGAAGGGCATCGTCGAGAAGCCCAACCAGCAAGCGGCAGGCGCGTGAGTCGAGCGAAGTTGGTCAACGATGGCGCGGGCAGTTACCGTGTCGAAGGGGTGCTCGATGCGGCGAGTGTCCCCGAGCTGTTGCGCGAGAGCGCGGCGCGGTTTGCGGGTGCGGGCGCCGAGCTCTACGTCGATCTCGGCAGCGTTACGGAAAGCGACAGCGCGGGGCTCGCATTGCTGATCGAATGGCTGCGGCTCGCGCGCGGCCGAAAGCAGAAGCTGCATTTCGATAATGTGCCGCAGCAGCTCAGGGCGTTGGCGCGCATCAGCGAAGTCGAAGATCTGATCGACGGACGCAGCAGCTAGTCCGTATCGAGCCGGCCATCCGTCGGGCCCGCTGCGCCTATTCGGCGACTTCTTCCTCGTCGTCGAAGAATTCCTCGTCGAGCGTCTCGGGCGGCGGATTGCCGTCGTAGATCTCGAACTCGCGCCGCTGCAGCCACGCATCGCGCACGAACGCGTACGGATCGAACGCCCGCTCCAGCGTCGGATCGAGCGACAAGAGCTCCGAGCGCGTATGGACCAGATCAAGCACTCTTTGGCCCCATTCTTCTTGCCAATGAATGTCGCCGTAGGTGAGCGGATCGAGGAAGTAGTCGACGACCCGCGCAGGCGCATCGCGCAGCGTCGACGGTCCGAGCAGCGGCAGATTCACATAGGGTCCCGAGCCGACGCCCCACACAGCCAATGTTTGGCCGAAGTCTTCGTCGTGCGCTTCGAGCCCGACGGGGGTTGCGACATCGAACAAGCCGCCGATGCCGAGCGTGGAGTTGAGCAGGAAGCGGCCGGTGTCCTTGAAGCCCGTGGCTGCTTTGCCTTGCAGGAACTGATTGACGATCGTGATCGGATACTCGAGGTTCGCGAAGAAGTTCGCGATGCCGCGACGCATCCAGCTCGGGGTGATCTTCTTGTAGCCCTTCGCTACCGGCTTGAGCGCTGCGCGGTCGATCGTGTCGTTGAACTTGTAGACACCGCGATTCAACTTCTCGAAGCGGTCGTCGTCCATCGCCGTGCGTCCAGGCGTCGCAGCGCAGCCGGCTGCAACGAACGCGATCAAAACGAGTAGCGCCGCCCGAAGAGCGGTCGCTCCGTGCGTCGTGGATGGCATGCGAAACAGTCCTTAAGAGAACGATCGCGCGCAGGCCGCGCGCGTCGTAAGTCTAGCAGTAACGGCGTGCGCGGCGAGCGAGCCGGTCAGTTCTGTCGCTGGCGCGCGACGCGTTTCGGCAATGCTTGCTGAATCTCTTCGAGCCGCGCCTCGAAACGTGCGCGTTGCACGGGCGTGATCTTGGGCACCGCCAACGCCAGCTGCAGCTGATTCATCGCGAGCGGTAGATCGCCGCTCATGAGATGGTATTCGGACATGTAGTAGTACGAGTCCGCCACGTCGCCGGCCGCATTGGCCGCAAGCGCGGTCAGGCGCGCTTGCTCGGGCGTCGGCGGCACGACGTTGAACAGATCCAGCAGGATTTCGTGTGCCTGACGTGCATCGCCGAGTTGCATGAGCGCTTCGGCGTAGCGCACCGTCACTGCCACGTTTCGGGGGAAGAGCTCGCGCGCTTGCTTCAGCGTGGCGAGCGAGGCATCGCCTTGGCCGGCGAGCAGCTGCGCCTGGCCGAGCGCGGTGTGGTATTGCGTGACCGTCGGATTGGCATCGCGCAGACGCCGAAAGATCGGCACGGCCTTCGCGGCTTGGCTGGCCATCATCAGCGCAAGTCCGCGCCCGTACATCTGCGCGGGCGTTGCGTCGGCTTCGTTGGCGATCACGGCCGAGTAGTACTCGCGCGGATCGCGCCCCGGCGGGGTCGTCAGCACCCGCAAGCGTTCCTTGGTGAGCGCGTAGCTGATCGACTCGGGCTGCGGCTCGACGCTGAGCTGCATCGCGCGCTCTTTGGTTTCCGCGATACGCGCGGTGCTGATCGGGTGCGTGCGCAGCATCTCGGGAATGTTGATTTCGCTGCTGCCCGCGAGCCGGCTCATCGTCTCGAAGAACGAGGGCATACCGTTCGGATCGAAGCCGGCGTTCGCCAGGATCCCGAGACCGATGCGGTCGGCTTCGGCCTCGTTTGAGCGCGTGAAGCTGATCTGCTGCTGGATTGCGAGGCTTTGTGCAGCGGCCACGCCGGCCATCGCCGCATCGCCGCCGCTTGCGCCGCCTGCCGCGCCGATCAGAATGGCGGCGAGCATCGCAGCGGTCGAGACCAGGCTGTTCTTGCTCTGCGCAGCGATGCTGCGTGCGATGTGACGCTGCGTGACGTGCGCAATTTCGTGCGCGACGACGCCCGCGAGCTCGTGCTCGTTCTTGGTCTCGAGCAGCAGGCCGGCATTGACGCCGATGAAGCCGCCGGGCAGGGCGAAGGCATTGATCGAGTTGTCCTTCACCATGAAAAACGTGAAACGCCGCGAGCCGTCATTGACGTGGCTCGCCAAACGGCCGCCGAGAGACTGGATGTACTCGGTGACCTCGGGATCCTCCAGGATCTGGTCCGAGTCGCGTAGCCCGCGGACGATCATCCGCCCGATCTGATACTCGTCCTGCAACGAGAGCGTAGCCGCGGCCGGGCTGCCCATATCCGGCAGCTCGTTCGGATCGGCGGACAACGCAGGCGCCGCCATCAGGGCGGCGACCGCGGTGGCCAGAAGTGTTGCAAGAGGTTTCACGTCCGGCAGTGTGGAGTCGGGTGCGACGCGTGTAAAGCCTTGCGAATTTGACCGACGCGACGCCGGGAGGTTCTGAGCGAAAGAGGCGTTCCTTGCGTCGTTGTGGGGTGGAGCAATTGCTGCGCTGGGCTCCTACGGCCTCCAGCCTGGAGCCTCCAGCCCGAAGCAAAAAGGCCCCGAGTGGGCCCCTTCGTGTTTGCCCTTCGTGTTTGGCGGAGAGGGTGGGATGACACTCGGCACATCCATGTGCCTCGCCCTGCGGGCAGTCTGCCGGCTGTGCGAAACGGCTTTCCTGCCGTTTCGTCGAACCCACTTGGACGTGGGTTCTGATCCCTACCGGCCAAAACAAAAAAGGCCCCGAGTGGGGCCTTTTGTGTTTGGCGGAGAGGGTGGGATTCGAACCCACGTAGGGACGCAATGCCCTCAACCGATTTCGAATCGGTGCCGTTATGACCGCTTCGGTACCTCTCCCGATTCGGAGAGACCGGGCAGGGAAACCGCACCGGTCTCAAGGGGCCGCGATTCTAGCGTTACCTGAGCACCAAACTCAAAGTCTTGATGCGCTGTTCGCTTTAGGGCAGGCATACCCTGCTTTCGCGGACCGCGTGGCGGGCTTGCCGCCCGACATCGGTACACTTACGCCCCAGCCACTAAGACGTTCGAAGAACCATGGTCCTCGTGAGTGACGTCCGTCCTGCGCCCAACAGGGTCCTCGCCGACCTTGCGGGCGCGCGTAGGGGGAGGGATCGCCTCTGAAAGCGGCGCTCGCCATCGTCGCGACGCTGTTGCTCGGGACTTGCTCGCGGCCGCCATCGGTTCTCGAGGAGATCACCCGGTCCGGCGAGCTCAGGGTCGTGACCCGGAACATGCCGACGGCGTACTACCTCGGGGCATCCGGGCCTCAAGGGCCCGAGTACGACCTCGCCAGCCGTTTTGCCGCCGAGCTCGGCGTGCGGCTCTTCATTTACTCGGTCCCGAACGTCGCGGACGTGGTGCGTGAGCTCGAATCCAAGCGCGCGCACATTGCTGCGGCTGGGCTCACGCGCGGCTCGATGCTGCCGCCCGGCGCGAGCTTCGGTCCGCCGTACCAGCAGGTGAAGGAGCATCTGATCTTCCGGCAAGGGGACGCGCGGCCGCGCAACATCCGGGAGGCGAGTCGGGGGCACATCGAAGTGACGGCCGGGAGCGCCCACGCTGCCACGTTGGAGCGGCTGCGCCTCACGCATCCGACCCTGTCGTGGGTCGAGAATCCCGGCGTCGAGACCGAAGAGCTGCTCTATCGCCTGTCGCGGCGCGAGTTCGATTACACGGTGGCCGATTCGAACGAGTTCGCGATCGGACGCGCTTTTCACCCCGAGATTCGTATCGCGTTCGATCTCTCGGACGGCAAGGCGCTCGCCTGGGCGGTCGACAGCCGCGATCCGACGCTGCTGCAACGAGTCACGGCGTTTTTTTCGTCGCTCAAGGCCGAGGGGCGTTTGGCGGCGATTCTCGACAGCTACTACGCCGGTGCCGAGCGCTTCGACTACATCCAGGCGCGCGTGTTCATGGAGCACATCGCGACGCGCTTGCCGCTATATCGCCAGTGGTTCCGCGAAGCCGCTGCGGAGGTCGGCGTCGATTGGCGCCTGCTCGCCGCGATCGGCTATCAGGAATCGCATTGGGATCCGCTGGCAACCTCGCCGACCGGAGTGCGCGGGCTCATGATGCTGACGGAAGAGACTGCGCGTGCCATGGGCGTGCAAGATCGCCTCGATCCGCGCGCGAGCATCTTCGGCGGTGCGCGCTATTTCGTTTCGATCCGTAATCAAATCCCGAAACGCATCCTGGAGCCGGATCGAACGTGGTTCGCGCTAGCTGCCTACAATGTGGGTTTCGGGCACCTCGAGGACGCGCGCATCCTCACGCAGATGCACGGCAAGAATCCGGATTCGTGGGCGGATGTGCGCGAGCACCTGCCGCTTTTGACGCAATCGAAGTGGTACACGCGCGTCAAACGCGGCTACGCGCGCGGCTGGGAGCCGGTGCGCTTCGTCGACAACATCCGTAGCTACGTCGACATTCTGGATTGGGTGGCGACGGACTCGGGGCCGCCGGCGCAACGCGATGCGACGACCGCGCGTGCGGAAGGCGCGCCCTGAGCCTTGAGAAAGCCGCGGCAGACGGCGGCGCTATTTCTTCTTCGCCGTGCTGTGCTCGGCGTAGGCGCGCGCGAGCTCTTCGGCGAACAGCACCGGCAGGCCGTGTTCGTTGCGCTGATTGAGCGCGTGATAGAACTCGACGTAAAGATCCCAGTACTTCATCTTGTTCGCCGCACCCAAGAGCGCGCCGCGCTTCAGTCCGCGGTCGAAGCGTTCTTGCAGCTCGCTCGGCTCGATGCGATTCATGAGCTCGTCGACGGCAGCCTGAATGGCCGCCGTGAGCGCAGCGTGATGGCCACGCAAGTCATCGAAGGAGCTGCGAATCGCCTCGACGGGTGCGAGATAGCGCGATGAGTGCGGATCGAGCAGCTTCATCAACGCTTCGTCGACGCTCGCCGAGAACTTGAGCGGATTGTTGTCGGTCGGTTGAATCGTCGTTTGCGCAAGACGCAAACGGCTCTTCAGATCCGCGCGATTCTTGAGCGCGTCCATCAGCCCAAGCACCACTTCGCGCAGCACTTGCCCGGCCATCGTCAGCAGCGTGTGCTGCGCATCGGACGGCAGGCTTGCCGGATCGATGCCTGCGCCGCGGCAGAACGCTTCGAAGCCGCTTGCAGGCGGATCGAGAGGCGTGCGGCTCTCGGTGCGTTTTGCCGGCCGCTCGGGTTGCGGCGTCTGTGCGCGCGCGAGCGCGGCGGGCGAGGTGAGCGCAGTCAGCGTCTTGCGATCGTAGGGACGCGTCTGCATCAGCCAATCGTCGCCGGGGACGCCGGCGGGCGCGGCTGTGGCGGCACGTGCCGAATCCGTAACGGGGTTGTCGAGCAGCGACGTAAAGCCGCTCTGGCGGCGCGAGGGATGCGGCGCGGCCGGCGGCTCGCTTTCGAGGCCAAGCATCTTGGCGATGTCGATCGGGTCGCTCGTGCTCGCGGGGGCGGCCGCGGCTGCGGCGGCGGACGGCACCTTGCGGATGGCCGACTCGCTCAACAGATCCGTGAGGTCGAGCTCTTCGCCCAGGTCTTCGACGACGGGGGGCTTACGCGTGTTGCGCACGCGCTTCGGAATCGGCAGTTGACCGCTTTCTTCGGGTGGGAAATCGGTGCGCTCGTCGATGCTGACGAGCAGCTCATAGTCGCCGAGGCGCAGGCGATCGCCGTCCTGCAGCGTGTAGGGGCCTTCGATCGACACAGGCGTGTCCGAGCCGTTGACGAAGACGCCATTGGTGCTCGTGTCCTCGAGCACCCACTGCCCGGCGCGAAAGTGAATCTTGCAGTGATGGCTGGAGACGTAGCGGTCCGGGTCGGGGAGCACCCAATCGTTGTCCTGCGCGCGGCCGATCCGTCCGCCCGTGACTCCGAAGATGCACGTGCTGCGCTTGCCCAACGCCTTGTAATGGTCGCTGATGACCCGAAGTTTAAGTGCCATGCCTGGAAGTCGAACCTGGAACGCGAACCCAGCTAACGCCCCGGCCCTGCGCTATGTAAGATGCGCGCAGCCTATCAACCCAGCCCAGTAGCGAAATGGCAGCCAGTCACATTTTCAAGGTCGTTTTCGTCAACCAGGGCAAGGTCTACGAGATCTACGCCCGCAAAGTGCATCACGGCTCGCTATTCGGCTTCCTCGAGGTCGAGGAGCTGGTGTTCGGCGAGCGGACCGCTGTGGTCGTAGACCCTACCGAAGAGAAGATCCGGGCCGAGTTCGAGGGCGTCAAACGCACCTACCTGCCGATCCATGCAGTGCTTAGGATCGACGAAGTGCGCAAGCAGGGCGTGAGCAAGATCACAAATTTCGAGGGATCGAATATCGCGCAATTCCCGCTCATGTACACGCCGGGCGACGGCAAGAAGTAGGAACGGGAGGATGAGCTGCGGTTGACAGTCGCCGGGCCGGCGCGGGAGGGGACCGAAGCAATCCTTTTGCGGGCAAGCCAGCGCCGCGCGGCGCGCACGCCGGATCCCTCGCACAGGCGGCCCGCCGCCAACTGTCAACGCGCTACCCGAACCTGTATCATTCGCGCCCGTTCATCCACTCTCGGCGGCGGCTCGACACCGCCGCAGATGTCAGCCGCCCTGATGCTCATACTGCCTGGTGCTCCCGCACTTTCCGATTTCAGAACGGCCCGACTCCTCAAGGCGATTCGCGCCCGCTGCCCAGCGGTTGAGGCGTTGCGGTCGCGGTTCATCCATTTCGTCGAGGCGCGCCGCGAGCTGAGCGACCGCGAACGCGGCGTGCTCGATGCGCTGCTGCGCTACGGGCCGCGGCTCGACGAGCGCGTCGTCGCGCCTGGCCTCGAGTCGGCAAGCATCGTCGTCATCCCACGTCCGGGGACGATCTCGCCGTGGTCGAGCAAAGCGACCGACATCGCGCACGTGTGCGGTCTCGACGCCGTGGAGCGGATCGAGCGCGGTATTGCCTACGAGCTCTATGCACCCAACGCGCTCGACGCCGCGGAGCTCGAGCGGATTGCCCCGGCTCTCTACGATCGCATGACCGAGGCGGCGATTCTCTCGCTCGAGGCCGCGAGCGCGCTGTTTACGCACGAGCCGCCGCGCAAGCTCACGACGGTGCCGGTGCTCGCCCATGGACGCGCAGCGCTCGAAGACGCTAATCGTACGCTCGGGCTCGCGTTATCCGACGACGAGATCGACTATCTGCTCGACAGCTTCGCGCGCTTGCAGCGCGATCCGACGGACGTCGAGCTCATGATGTTCGCGCAGGCGAACTCCGAGCACTGCCGTCACAAGATCTTCAATGCCGACTGGATCATCGACGGCGAGCGGCAGCCCAAGTCGCTGTTCGCGATGATCAAGAACACGTACGCGCACAGCAGCGCGGGCGTGCTCTCGGCGTATCGCGACAATGCCGCCGTGATCGAAGGTCCGCTCGGCAAGCGCTGGTTCCCCGACATCGCCACGCGGCGCTACGAGCTGCACGAGGAGCCGATCGACATCCTCATGAAGGTCGAGACGCACAATCATCCGACCGCCATTTCGCCGTTCCCGGGTGCGGCGACCGGTGCGGGCGGCGAAATCCGCGACGAGGGTGCGACGGGACGCGGCGCCAAGCCGAAAGCGGGCCTTGCAGGCTTCTCCGTTTCCAACCTGCGCATCCCGAGCTTCGTGCAGCCGTGGGAGCAGGACTACGGGCGGCCTGCGCGGATCGCTTCGGCGCTCGACATCATGATCGAGGGACCGCTCGGCGCCGCTGCGTTCAACAACGAATTCGGCCGGCCGAACATCCTCGGCTATTTCCGCACGTTCGAGGTGGAGGTCGAGCGCGAGACGCCGCGGGCGCGTCTGCGCGGCTATCACAAGCCGATCATGATCGCGGGCGGTCTCGGCAACGTGCGGCGCATGCACGTCGAGAAGTCGGATGTGCCGCCGGGCGCGAAGCTCGTGGTGCTGGGCGGGCCGGCCATGCTGATCGGTCTCGGCGGCGGCGCGGCTTCGTCGGTCGGCAGCGGTGCGAGCACGGAAGATCTCGACTTTGCCTCCGTGCAGCGCGGCAACCCCGAGATGCAGCGGCGTGCGCAGGAAGTGATCGATCAATGCTGGTCGCTCGGCGACGCCAATCCGATTCTGTTGATTCACGACGTCGGCGCCGGTGGACTCTCGAACGCCATCCCCGAATGCGTCGCGCACAGCGATCGCGGCGGACGCATCGATCTGCGTTCCGTGCCGTCCGACGAGCCCGGCATGTCGCCGCTCGAGATCTGGTGCAACGAAGCGCAGGAGCGTTACGTGCTCGTGATCGCGCCCGAGCATCTGGATCGCTTCGCTGCGCTGTGCGCGCGCGAGCGTTGCCCGTATGCGGTGGTCGGCGAGACGACGGATGACGGTTGGCTCAAAGTGCACGACCGTTTGTTCGAGCTCAATCCTGTCGATCTGCCGCTCGAAGTCATTCTCGGCAAGCCGCCGAAGATGACGCGCGACGTCAAGCGGCTGCCTGCGATCGCAGATCCGTTCGATGCGGATGCGATCGACGTGCGCGAGGCCGCGTATCGCGTGCTGCGCTTCCCGGCAGTGGCCGACAAGACGTTCTTGATTTCGATCGGCGATCGGACGGTGGGCGGCTTGATCAGTCGCGATCAGATGGTCGGCCCTTGGCAAGTACCCGTCAGCGACGTGGCCGTCACGATCAGCGATTACGTCTCGCATACGGGCGAGGCGATGGCGATGGGGGAGCGCACGCCGGTTGCGCTGCTCGATGCGCCGGCTTCGGGCCGCATGGCCGTTGCCGAAGCCATCACGAACATCGCAGCGGCCGATGTCGGTTCGCTGCGCGAGGTGCGTCTGTCGGCGAACTGGATGGCCGCGTGCGGCGAGCCCGGCGAGGACGCGGATCTTTACGCGACGGTCAAGACGGTCGGCGAGGAGTTCTGTCCGGCGCTCGGCATTGCGATTCCGGTCGGCAAGGATTCGCTCTCGATGAAGACCGTCTGGCGCGAGGGCGAGCGCGAACGCAAGATGGTCGCGCCGTTGTCGCTCATCATCTCGGCGTTCGCGCCCGTGCGCGATGTGCGGCGCACGCTCACGCCGCAGCTGCGCACGGACTTGGGTCCCTCGACGCTCGTGCTCGTCGATCTTGGACGCGGGCGTAACCGCCTCGGCGGTTCGAGCTTCGCGCAGGTCTACGGCAGGCTCGGCGAGACGCCGCCCGATTGCGACGATCCGGCGCGTTTGGCGGCGTTCTTTGCCGCAATCGCCGAGCTGCGCGCGCAAGGCGCGCTGCTTGCCTATCACGATCGTTCTGACGGCGGATTGTTTGCCACGCTTGCGGAGATGGCTTTTGCAGGCCGGTGCGGACTCGAGGTCGATCTCGGCGACGTCGGAAGCATTGCCGGCGCGCTGTTTGCCGAAGAGCTGGGCGCCGTCGTGCAGGTGCGCGACGAGTCGCTTGCGAATGTGGTGCGCGTATTCGAGCGTCATGGTCTTGCGGCCGAGACGCGTGCGATCGGCACGGTCAACGAAGTCGACCGCGTGCGTGTGCGCGCGAACGGCAAAGTGGTGCTGGACGAGACGCGCAGCGCGCTGCGTGCCGCGTGGTCGGAGACGACCTATCGTCTCGTCGAGCTGCGCGATCATCCGCAATGCGCGCAGGAGCAGTACGAGACCGCCTGCGATCCGCAAGATCCGGGCCTCAACGTCAAGCTCACCTTCGATGTGAACGACGACGTGGCGGCCCCGTTCATTGCGCGCGGCGTGCGCCCGAAGGTGGCGATCCTGCGCGAGCAGGGCGTCAACAGCCATCTGGAAATGGCCGCGGCGCTGCATCGCGCGGGTTTCGAACCGTACGACGTGCACATGACCGATCTGGTCGCGGGTCGCGTGAGCCTTGCGGACTTCCGCGGCGCCATCGCCTGCGGCGGGTTTTCGTACGGCGATGTGCTCGGCGCCGGCGAGGGTTGGGCGAAGTCGATTCTCTTCAACGCGCGGCTGCGCGATGAATTCAGCCGCTTCTTCGAGCGGACCGATACGTTCTCGCTCGGTATCTGCAACGGCTGTCAGATGATGTCGGCGTTGCGCGAGCTCATTCCGGGTACCGAGCTATGGCCGCGCTTCGTGCGCAATCGCTCGGAGCAGTTCGAGGCGCGATTCAGTCTCGTCGAGGTGACGAAGTCGCCGTCGCTCTTCTTCGCGGGTATGGAAGGCTCGCGCATGCCGATCGCCGTCGCGCATGGCGAAGGACGTGCCGAGTTCGCGACGACGGAGGGCCTGAACGCGCTCATCGACGCGAATCTCATGGCGCTCAGATTCGTCGACAACCACGGACGTCCGACCGAGCGCTACCCCGCCAATCCGAGCGGCACGCCCGCTGGACTGACGGGTATCACCTCGCGCGATGGCCGCGCGACGATCTTGATGCCGCATCCGGAGCGCGTCTATCGAACGGTGCAGAACTCGTGGCATCCGGACGATTGGGGCGAGGACAGCCCGTGGATGCGCATGTTCAGAAACGCGCGCGTGTGGGTGGGATAAGCCGCGCGCAGTAGGGGACGATGGGCTAGCGCCAGCCGGCGCTAGCCGCTTCCGCCGCCGGGTTCATCGGGCGCGCAATCAAGCCCGTCTGCGTGATCGAAATTTCGTAGCGTGCGCCGTCCGCCATCGGCATGTACGTCGCGCTCCCGTAGGTGGCATCGACGAACGGCAGCCAACGCGAGTAGCGGGTCGAGAGCATCCACAGGTCGAGACCGGGATTCTCGCTCAGCGCATACACCGTGCGCCGCGCGGTGCGTTCCTGTTCGATGTCGCGATAGCGCCCGCCGATGCGTTCGAGCCGATACTGCGCATCGAATCCGAGCAGATTCGCCCAGCCGCGCCACTTGAGCACGCGCGCATCGATTTGCCATTCGTCGCCAGCGAGCATGAAGAGCTGCATCTCGCCGCTCGGAATCTCGGCGAGCGTCGCACGGTATTCCTGCGGCCCGCGTGCTTCGAAAACGATCTCGGCGACCGGCTGCTCGTGCGTCAGGCGCGCATACGTGTGCAGATTGAGCGAGACGACGAACGAGAGTGCTGCGAGCGCAAGGAGCAGCAGCCCCATGAGTGCGCTGCTCGTCGCCGCGACGAAGCGCGCGCGGTAAAGCCGCTGGCAGGCAAGGAACAACAGGGACGCGCCGAAGAGCGCGATGAGCACGGTAATGGCGTCAGACATGGTCCTGCGCTCGACAAGCGGCGGTTGAGCATTCGGCGGCGTGCGATAGCGAACAAGCGGTACTCATCGAGGCTCGACCTATCTCGTCCGATCGAGGCGGAGTCTACCGTGGCAGCGCCCGCAGCGGATGTGATGCGGTCCGCTCGATGAAGCGATGCGAGCTCGGCCGATGCCAAGCCCGCATCTCGTACGTGTGAAAGACGCAAGTGAGCGTCGTCACGCTTCCAGCTTCTTGTAGCGGATGCGATGCGGCGTGTTCGCATCCTCGCCCTTGCGGCGCCGGTAGTCCTCCACGTACTCGGCGTAATTGCCCTCGAACCACACGACTTCACTATTGCCCTCGAATGCGAGGATGTGGGTCGCGATGCGGTCGAGGAACCAGCGATCGTGCGAGATGACCACCGCGCAGCCCGGGAAGGTGAGCAACGCTTCCTCGAGCGCGCGCAGCGTTTCGACATCGAGATCGTTGGTCGGCTCGTCGAGCAGGATCACGTTGCCGCCGGACTTGAGCACCTTGGCAAGATGGACGCGATTGCGCTCGCCGCCCGACAGCTCGCCGATCACTTGCTGCTGCTGAGCGCCGCGGAAATTGAAGCGGCCGACGTAGCTGCGCGAGGGCGTCTCGTAGTTGCCGACGCGAATGATGTCGAGCCCGCCCGAGATCTCCTCCCAGACGGTCTTCGAATCGTCGAGCGACTGGCGCGACTGATCGACGTAGGCAAGCTGCACCGTCGGTCCGATGCGAATCTCGCCGGCGTCAGGCTTTTCTTGGCCCGTGAGAATGCGGAAGAGAGTGGTCTTACCCGCGCCGTTCGGGCCGATGACGCCGACGATGCCGCCTGCAGGCAGATTGAAGCTCAGATTGTCGAACAAGAGTCGATCGCCGAATGCCTTGCGCAGGCCTTTCGCTTCGATGACGAGCTCGCCGAGGCGCGGTCCGGGCGGAATGTAGATCTCGTTCGTCTCGTTGCGCTTCTGGAATTCCTGCGAAGCGAGCTCTTCGTAGCGTTGCAGACGCGCTTTGCTCTTCGCCTGACGCGCCTTGGGATTGGCGCGCACCCACTCGAGCTCGCGCTCGAGCGTCTTGCGCAAGGCTTCCTGCTGCTTTTCTTCCTGCGCAAGGCGGCGCTCCTTCTGTTCGAGCCAGGAGGAGTAATTGCCTTGCCACGGAATGCCGTGACCGCGATCGAGCTCGAGGATCCAACCGGCGACGTTGTCGAGGAAGTAGCGATCGTGCGTCACCGCGATGACGGTGCCGGGGTAGCTCTCGAGATAGCGCTCCAGCCACGCGACCGATTCGGCGTCGAGGTGGTTGGTCGGCTCGTCGAGCAGCAGCATGTCGGGCTGCGACAGAAGCAGCCGGCAGAGCGCGACGCGACGGCGCTCGCCGCCGGAAATCTTCGTGACGTCGGCATCCCACGGCGGCAAACGCAACGCTTCGGCGGCTACTTCGAGCTTGCGTTCGAGCTCCCAGCCACCTTTCGCATCGATCGCATCCTGCAGCTTGGCCTGTTCTTCGAGGAGCTTGTTCATCTCCTCTTCGGACAGGTTCGGATCCGCGAACTTGTCGCTCACTTCGTTGAAGCGGTCGATGAGCGCTTGAATCTCGGCGACGCCCTCAACGACGTTGCCGCGTACGTCCTTCTGCGGATCGAGCTGCGGTTCTTGCGGCAAGTAACCGATCTTGATGCCAGGCTGCGGGCGCGCCTCGCCTTCGTACTCTTTGTCGACGCCCGCCATGATGCGCAGGAGCGTCGATTTACCCGCGCCGTTCAAACCGAGCACGCCGATCTTGGCGCCGGGGAAGAACGACAAGGAGATGTCCCGCAAGATCACCCGCTTCGGCGGGACGACCTTGGAGACGCGATTCATGATGTAGATGAATTGAGCCATTCCAGTCTCGAAAGACGTCGAAGAAAGGGGCGGATGATACCGGAGGCGGGCGTGCGGGTCCCGCCGTGGCGGATCGCGGCCAGGATGCCGTTGCCCAAGCCGCCCGTGTATGCTCGGACGCCCTTTGATCGGAGTCGACACGCATGATCGACGCACCTGACACCGCTCCGTCGTCGGTGCTCCTCGTCGCGGGAGAGCAGATCGCGCGTTATGGCTTCGGCGACGGCCATCCGTTCGGCCAGGATCGGCACGAGGCTTTCATGCGCGAGCTGCGCCGCTGCGGCTTGGACCGGCGCGTACGCCACGCCGTGCCGCGCGATGCCACCCGCGCGGAGCTGGAGGCCTTCCATACCGCGCAATACGTCGATTTCGTCCGCGACCGTTCGGCCGTCGGGCAGGGCTACTTGGATGGCGGCGATACGCCGGCGCGCCGTGGGATTTTCGAAGCGGCCGTGTCGGTCGTTGGCGCGACCCTGGTCGCGCTCGAGGCGCTGATGTCCGAGCGGGCCAAGCGTGCCTTTGTTCCCATAGCAGGGCTGCACCACGCCGCACGCGATCGCGCGGCAGGCTTCTGCGTGTTCAACGATTGCGGCGTCGCCATCGAGATCGCTCGCCGCCAATACGGCGTGCGTACCGTGGCTTATGTCGACATCGATGCGCATCACGGGGACGGCGTGTTCTACGCGTTCGAGGGCGATCCGGATGTCGTCTTCGCCGATCTGCACGAGGACGGGCGCCACCTCTATCCCGGAACCGGTGCCGCGGAGGAAATCGGCAAGGGCGCAGCACGCGGCAGCAAGCTGAACGTGCCGTTGCCGCCCGGCGCGGACGACGAGGTTTTTCGCGCCGAATGGCCGCGCGTCGAGGCGTTGCTTCGGGAGCGTCGCCCCGAGCTGATCCTGTTCCAATGCGGGGCCGACAGCCTCGCCGACGATCCGATCACGCACCTCAGGCTTTCCGAGGAGGCGCACGCCTACGCCGCGCGGCGCCTGTGCGAGCTGGCTGACGAGCTGGGCCACGGGCGCGTGCTGGGCATGGGCGGCGGCGGATACAACCGCCGTAACCTGGCGCGGGCCTGGACCCGCGTCGTCGAGAGCTTCGTCGCGAGCGACCAGCCGCGGGCGGAGGGCTCGCGCTAGGGCCGGCGGGGAGAGCAGCGGGCGGCCCCGCCGCCGCGCCGCGCGATCCTGTAGAATCCGCGCTCCGCTTTCCGGAGTGCCCATGTTCCCTGCCAATCTCACCATTGCCGATTTCGATCCCGAGCTGAAGGCTGCCATCGAGGCCGAGCGCCGTCGTCAGGAAGATCACATCGAGCTCATTGCGTCGGAGAACTACGCGAGCCCCAGGGTGCTCGAGGCGCAGGGGAGCGTGCTGACGAACAAGTACGCCGAGGGCTATCCCGGCAAGCGCTACTACGGCGGATGCGAGCACGTCGACGTGGCCGAGCAGCTTGCGATCGATCGCGCCAAGAAGCTCTTTGGCGCCGCCTACGCCAACGTCCAGCCCCACTCGGGCTCGCAGGCCAATGCCGCCGCCTATCTGGCGCTCGTCAACCCGGGCGACACGATCCTCGGCATGAGTCTCGATCATGGCGGGCACCTTACGCACGGTGCGAAGGTCAATTTCTCCGGCAAGCTGTTCAAGGCCGTGCAGTACGGTCTCGATCCGACGACGGGCGAGATCGACTATGCACAGGTCGAGCGGCTTGCTCATGAGCACAAGCCCAAGCTCATCGTCGCGGGCTTCTCCGCGTACTCGCGCATCGTCGACTGGCAGCGCTTCCGCGACATCGCCGATGCGGTAGGCGCGCTGTTCCTGGTCGATATGGCGCACGTCGCCGGTCTCGTGGCGGCGGGGCTGTATCCGAATCCGGTGCCGATCGCCGATGTGGTCACCACGACGACGCACAAGACGCTGCGCGGACCGCGCGGCGGCATGATCCTGGCGCGCGCCAACGAGGCCATCGAGAAGAAGCTCAACTCGCTGGTGTTCCCGGGTACGCAGGGCGGTCCGCTCATGCACGTGATCGCGGCCAAGGCGGTCGCGTTGCTCGAAGCCTTGCAGCCGGAATTCGTGACCTACCAGAAGCAGGTGATCGCCAATGCCCGCGCGATGGCAGCGCAGCTCGCGGCGCGCGGCTACAAGATCGTCTCCGGCGGCACCGACAATCACCTGTTCCTCCTTGATCTCATCGGTCGGGAGATCACGGGCAAGGATGCCGATGCCGCGCTCGGTCGCGCGCACATCACGGTCAACAAGAATGCGGTGCCGAACGACCCGCGTCCGCCGTTCGTCACGAGCGGCTTGCGCATCGGCACGCCCGCGGCGACGACGCGCGGTTTCCGCGAGGCGGAGGTCACCGAGCTCGCGAACTGGATCGCCGACGTCCTCGATGCGAACGGTGAGGAAGCGGTCGTCGCCAAGGTGCGCGAGAAGGTCGTAGACATCTGCCGGAGGTTCCCGGTTTACGGCTGATCGCAGTGACGCAGCGACGGAGCGACGAGGCGAGTACGCACAGCGCGCATCGCGTTCGCCTCGGCGCTGCATCGTTTCGAAACGCCGTTGCTTGAGCCATGTATTGTCCCTTCTGCAATCACGAGGAAACGAAAGTCATCGATTCCCGGTTGGCGGGGGAAGGACAGCAGATTCGCCGCCGCCGCGAATGCTTGAAGTGCGGCGAGCGCTTCACGACGTTCGAAACCGCCGAGCTCGTGATGCCGCGCATCGTGAAGAACGATGCGAGCCGCGAGCCCTTCGATGAGCAGAAGTTGCGCACCAGCATGCTGAAAGCGCTCGAGAAGCGGCCGGTGTCGAGCGAGGCCGTCGATGCTGCCGTCGGTCGCATCTGTCACAAGCTGCGTGCGCTCGGTGAGCGCGAAGTGCCGTCGCGCTTGGTCGGCGAGCTCGCGATGGAAGAGCTGCACAGCCTCGATGAAGTCGCCTACGTGCGCTTTGCGTCGGTGTATCGGGCGTTCCAGGACGTCGACGCTTTCCGCGAAGAGATCGAGCGCATGCGCCATCGGCGCAGCCGCGAAGCGGCCGAAGCGCAGCTGGCGTTGTGGGCCGCCAACGAAGCCGAAAGGAAGAAGAAATGATGCACCACGAGGCGGCGTTCGCGGACATGCAGGTGTCGGATGCCGCGCGGGTGCGCCTTGACGGCACGCGAGCAGCCAGCGCGCGCGACACGGACTTCGCATGACCTTCTCGGACATCGATGTGCGCCACATGCGCCGCGCCATCGAGCTTGCGTGGCTGGGGCGCTATTCGACACATCCCAACCCGCGGGTCGGCTGCGTCATCGCGCATGGCGACAAGATCGTGGGCGAGGGCTGGCACCGCAAAGCCGGCGAAGCTCATGCCGAAGTGCTCGCGCTTGCGCAGGCAGGTGAGGCCGCGCGCGGGGCCTGCGCCTATGTGACGCTCGAGCCGCATTGCTTCCACGGCAAGACGCCACCCTGTACACAAGCGCTCATTCGGGCGGGCATCCAGCGTGTCGTGTGCGCGACGCTCGATCCGAATCCCAAAGTGCATGGCCAAGGTATTCGCGAGCTGCAAGCCGCTGGCGTCGTCACTGAAGTCGGTCTGTTGGAGCAGGAGGCGCACGCGCTCAATCTCGGGTTCGCGAAGCGCATGTGCACCGGCATGCCGCGCGTCATCGTCAAGATGGGCGCCAGTCTCGATGGCCGCATCGCACTTGCGAATGGCGCGAGTCGTTGGATCACGAGCGAAGCGGCGCGCGCGGATGTGCAGCGGCTGCGTGCGTCGGTGAGCGCGATCGTGACGGGGATCGGCACCGTCATCGCCGACGATCCCGAGCTCACCGTGCGCGATCCAACGCTCGACTTGGCGGGGCGCACCGTGCTGCGTGTCGTCGTCGACAGCCGCTTGCGAATCGAGCCATCCGCCAAGCTGTTGCATACCGGCGGACCAGTACTCGTAGCGACGACGTCGCATGCGGCATCCGCCGCGAAGCTGCTCGGTACGAATGCCGAAGTCTTGAGGCTGCCGGCCGAAGCAGCGGGCCGGGTCGATCTGGCGAGCCTGCTTGCGGAGCTCGGACGGCGTGAGTGTAACGACGTGCTCATCGAGGCAGGCCCGGTGTTGGCGGGGCGCATTCTTGCGAGCGATCTGTGCGATGAGCTGATCGTCTACATCGCGCCGAAAGTGCTCGGCAGCGATGCAAGAGCGATATTCGAGATGCCGAGCCCGCAGACGCTCGCGGACAGTCTACAATTCACGCTGCAGGGGGCCGAGCAGATCGGGCCCGATCTCAAACTCACCTTCGTTCGTCGCGCCTAGCGACGCCGCATCATGTTCACTGGAATCGTCCAAGCCGTCGGTACCGTTCGTGCGATCACGCCGCGAGGCGGCGATGTGCAGATGACGATCGAGGCCGGCGGGCTCGATCTGGGCAATGTTGCGATCGGCGACAGCATTTGCGTGAGTGGCTGCTGCTTGACCGTCACGGCCCTAGAAGGGTCGAGCTTTGCGACCGACGTCTCGCGCGAGACATCGAACGTCACGACGCTCGGCCGCTGGCAAGTAGGAACCCGCGTCAACCTCGAAAAAGCCCTGACTGCAGGACAGCCGCTCGGCGGCCACTATGTCTCGGGGCACGTCGACGGCGTGGCGCAAGTGCTGTCGCGCTCGGACGACGGGCGTTCGCAGCGCTTTCGCTTCGAGGTGCCGGCAGCGCTCGCGCGCTACATCGCGCGCAAGGGCTCGGTCGCGATCGACGGTGTGAGCCTTACGGTCAACGAAGTCGAAGGTGCCACGTTCGGAGTGAATCTGATTCCGCACACGCTTGCCGTCACCACGTTGGGCGAGTGCCGTCCGGGTTCGCTCGTGAACTTCGAAGTAGACATCATCGCGCGTTACCTCGAACGCCTGATCGGCGCGACGCACGCGCAGGAGGGGCGTGAATGAGCCCGGCGCGCGGTAGCAACTCGGGTACAGGTATGCGTCTCAACACGATTGACGAGATCCTCGCCGACATCGCCGCTGGACGCATGGTTGTCATCATGGACGACGAGGATCGCGAGAACGAAGGCGACCTCGTCATGGCGGCCGAGCTGGCTCGTGCCGAGGACATCAATTTCATGGCCCGCTATGCGCGCGGCCTCATCTGTCTCACCTTGACGCGCGAGCGCTGCCAGCAACTGCGCTTGCCGCTCATGGTGCACGAGACCAACGCCGATCACCGCACGAATTTCACCGTCTCCATCGAGGCGGCTGAAGGCGTGACCACGGGCATCTCGGCGCACGATCGCGCGCAGACGATTCGCGCTGCCGTGCGGCGCGATGCGCGTCCCGAGGACCTGCGCCAGCCGGGCCACATTTTTCCGTTGATGGCGCAGCCGGGCGGGGTGCTGACACGTGCAGGTCATACGGAAGCCGGTTGCGACTTGGCGCGGCTCGCGGGGCTCGAACCGGCAGCCGTGATCGTCGAGATCTTGAACGAAGACGGCACGATGGCGCGCCGTCCCGATCTCGAACGCTTCGCCCAGCAGCATCAACTCAAGATCGGCACGATCGCCGATCTCATCCGCTATCGGCTCGAGAAGGACCGTTTGATCGAGCGCATCGCCGAGCGGCAGGTGCAGACCGAGTTCGGGCCGTTCCGGCTGTTCTGTTACGAAGATCACGTCAACCGCACGGTGCACATGGCGCTCGTGCGGGGCGAGTTGGGGCCGGATTCGGTGCCGCTCGTGCGCGTGCAGCTGCCCGATACGCTGCGCGATTTGCTTGCCATTCGCGACGAGGGGCTGGGGTTGCCGATGCGCGCAGCCATGCAGCGCATCGCGCAGGAGCCATCCGGGGTGATTGTCGTGCTCAGGCCGGGCGAGTCGCCGCGTGAGCTCATGGATGCCGTGCAGTCCTTGAGTCGCAGCGGATCGCCGTCCGCGCCGTCGAACGGCACGCACGTGCTCAGAACCTACGGTATCGGCGCGCAGATTCTCAAAGACTTGGGCTTGACCCGGATGCGCGTCCTGTCGGCGCCCAAGCAGCTGCAAGGCCTGTCGGGCTTCGACCTGGAAATCGTCGGCTACGAGCAGGCCTAGCGCGCCCTGACTGGGCAAGCTGCGACGGGCACGGCGCAGTGCCCGTCCGGCGCGCGGTATACTCCTTACCTCGCCGCAAGCAAGAACAGACATTCAGAGCCCGCTGATCTCCATGGACATCAAGACCATCGAAGGCGACCTGCAGTGCCGCGAGCTGCGTTTTGCGATCCTCGCGTCGCGCTTCAACGATTTCATCGTCGAGCAGCTGATCCGCGGCGCCGTGGACGCCTTGCGGCGTCATGGTGCAAGCGAGAAGCAGATCGAGATCGTACGGGCGCCGGGCGCCTTCGATCTGCCGGTGGTGGCGCGCAAGCTCGCGCTCAGCCGGCGTTACGACGCAATCATTGCGCTCGGTGCCGTGATCAAGGGAGCCACTGCGCATTTCGATTACGTGGCGGGCGAGTGCGCCGGCGGGCTTGCGCGCGTGGCGAACGACACGGGCGTGCCGGTTGCCTTCGGCATCCTGACGACGGACACCATCGAGCAGGCGATCGAACGCGCCGGGACCAAGGCGGGCAACAAAGGCGCCGATGCCGCAGTGACGGCCATCGAGCTCGCGAACCTGCTGAGACGCATCGAAGGCTAGCGTATCGCGAAGGACTTTTTTCGCGAGGGAACGCTTTCCATTACGAAGCCGCATTATCATGACCAGGACGCCCGCGGCGCGCACGCAGCACGCCGTGTTGGCGAGTCGTTCACCCTCATTTCGTTGATTGCACATGGGCCCATCGAATCGCAAGCCTGCACGAGGAACGCGCGCGCGCTCGATTGCGCGCAAGCTCGCGATGCAGGCGCTCTATCAATGGCAACTGACGGGCCAGACGGCGCGGGAGATTCAGGGACAGTTCGTCGAAAGCGAGGACTTCAAGGGCGCCGATCGCGAGCATTTCGATGAGCTCGTGAGCAGCTGCATCGAGCAGAACGCGACGTTGTCGGCAGCGCTCGCGCCGTTCCTCGATCGGCCGCTCGAGCAGCTCGATCCGGTCGAATCGGCCATTCTGCTCATCGGCATGTACGAGCTGCGCGCAAGGCTCGACATTCCGTACCGCGTGGTGATCAACGAAGCAGTGGATCTCTGCAAGCGCTTCGGCGCGACCGATGCGCATAAGTACGTCAACGCCGTGCTCGATCGGGCGGCGCGCGAGCTGCGCGCGGCAGAGCGTTGACGCGTTCGGCTCGGCAGGAGCCGCAAGAGGGGACGCACGGCCCTCGGAACCTGATTGCGCGTGAGCGTACCGACATGCCGCTCGGCGAATTCGACATCATCGCCAATTACTTCGCCCGTCGGCCGGCGCGGACCGATGTGCCGCTCGGGATCGGCGACGATGCAGCGGTACTGAACGTACGCGGCGATCGTCGGCTCGTGCTCGCTATGGATACCATCGTCGAAGGCGTGCACTTTCTCGCCGGGACGGCAGCCGAAGACATCGGCTATCGCGTCCTTGCCGTGAATTTGAGCGACCTGGCGGCGATGGGCGCCGAGCCTGCCTGGATGTCGCTCTCGTTGTCCTTGCCTCGTGCAGATGAAGCGTGGCTCGACGGCTTTGCAAAAGGCCTGTTCGAGCTGGCCGATGCGTACGACGTTGCGCTGATCGGCGGTGATACGGTTCGCGGGCCGCTGGTGGTGACGGTGCAGATCGGCGGATGGATCGAGCCCGATCGTGCATTGACGCGTGCTGGGGCGCGCCCCGGTGATGCCATCTTCGTCTCGGGCGTCCCCGGTGAGGCGGCAGCAGGTCTTGCGTTGCTTCGTGACGGCCGCGCCGATGGCGATGCGGCGCGGCACTTGCGCACACGTTTCCTACGGCCGGTGCCGCGCGTGGCGTTGGGGAGGACGCTGCGCACCGTGGCCAGCGCGGCCATGGACATTTCCGACGGCCTACTGGCGGATCTGGGCAAGCTCTGTGCCGCCAGCGGCTGCGGGGCCGAGCTCACGCTCGATGCGCTGCCGCGTTCGGCCGCTTTGAGCGCCTGCTTCGATCCGGACACCTCGTTGCGATTCGCGCTGACGGGCGGCGACGATTACGAGCTGCTATTCACCGTCCCGGAGGCGGCCGCGGCGGTGCTTGTGCCGTCGCCGGCGGGCGTGCCGGTGACGCGCATCGGCACGATCAGAGCGCAGCCCGGAGTGGATTGTTTGTTGCGCGGCTCTCCCTACCGACTCGAGCGAGCGGGGTACGATCACTTCTCGGGCAATTGAGGGACGCGACGCATCGCGGCACACGAAGAATGACGCATCCGGTTCGGCCTGCGCTCCTGCGCGATCCCATCCATTTGTTTGCATTCGGCTTTGGCGCGGGGTTGAGTCCCTACGCCCCTGGCACCATGGGCACGCTGATTGCGGTGCCGATCGTGCTGGCGGTGGCGCAGCTCGGCTGGTACGCGCACTTCGCATTTGCTCTCGCAGCCTGTGCCGGCGGCATCTACATCTGCGGCGCCAGCGCGCGCAAGCTGGACGTGCACGACCACCCCGCGATCGTGTGGGACGAAATCGCCGGCTATACCGTGACGATGTTGGCAGCTCCGGCAGAACCCGCTTGGCTTCTGGCGGGTTTTGTGCTGTTTCGTTTTTTCGACGTGGTCAAGCCCTCGCCGATCCGGGAGGCTGATCACAGTCTGCGCGGCGGCCTCGGAATTATGCTCGACGACATCATTGCGGGCGTGTTCGCAGGAGCGATTCTGCTCGCAGCAAGGCTTCTACTGTAAACAACCGATCGTCGCATCTCGTGAGCCACTCGAGCGTCCCGATGACACAGCGCCCCGCTGCGCGCGAGCCGCGCATTCCCGAGCGCATTGGTAAGTACGTCATCGTCAAGGAAGTCGGCCGAGGCAGCACGGGCGTCGTCTATCTCTCGCACGATCCGTACTACCGCCGCGACGTTGCGATCAAGGTGTACAACCTCGAATCGCACGACGAGGAGCGGGCGCGCGTCACTCGCAAGATGTTCCTGTCGGAAGCGCACATGGTCGGCATGCTGCAGCATCCGAACATCCTGCCGATCTACGATGCGGGCGAGGAGGACGGTCACTACTACATCGTCACCGAGCACGTGCACGGCGCACGGACGCTGTCGGCTTATTGCAAGCCGGACAATCTGCTGCCCGTCGATGATGTCGTCGAGATCATGTACAAGTGCGCCAAGGCGTTGCACTACGCGCACAGCCGCGGCGTCATCCATCGCGACATCAAGCCGTCGAACATCATGCTCACGCAGGCGAACGACGTGCGCATCATCGACTTCGGCATCGCGCTCGTCTCGGATTCGGAGATCTCGCGCATCGACGGCATCGCGGGCAGTCCTTCGTATATGTCGCCCGAGCAGGTCCAGTCGCTCGAGATCACCAACCGCTCGGACCTCTACTCGCTCGGCGCGGTGATGTACGAGCTGCTCACGGGCTATCGTCCGTTCCGCGGCAGCAATCTCTCCAAGCTGCTGCATCAGATCGTCTATGCCACTCCGCAGCCGATCCACACGCTGCGCCCGGAGATTCCCGAAGTGCTCGAAAACTGCGTGGCCAAGGCGTTGCACAAGGATCCGGCCAAGCGCTATCGCAACGGTCTGGAGCTCGCGGCCGATTTGACGCGCGTGCACCAGACGCTGCGCGAGGGATTGTCGAAGCTCGATCGGCAGGAGCAGTTTTCCATCCTGCGCACGCTCAAGTTCTTCCACGACTTCTCGCAGGCCGAGATCCTGGAAGTGCTGCGCGCGAGCACCTGGCAGGACTACGAGCAGGGCGATGAGATCGTCAAGGAAGGCGAGATGGACGATCGCTTCTACATCATCGTCTCGGGCAGCGTGGCCGTGATGCGCGGCGGCAATCAGGTCGGCACGCTGGATGAAGGCGACTGCTTCGGCGAGACGAGCTATGTGCGCGGCGCGAAACGGCTGGCGACGATCCGGGCGCTGACCCCGGTGACCTTGATGAAGGTGAGCTCGACCTTGCTCGAACAGAGCTCGGCAGCCTGTCAGCTGCGCTTCAACAAAGTCTTCCTGCGCAATCTGATCAGTCGTCTGCAGAGCCCGTCGTGACCGTCGGTTGAACGGCCGGCAGAAGCGAGGCGCTAGCGCGCCGGCGCTTGCTCTTCGGCGTCCTTGTCTCTTTCGATGAGGGCGTAGGCGGAGTGATTGTGGATGGACTCGAAGTTCTCCGCTTCGACGACGTAAGCGCGCACGCGCTCATCCTGATTCAGACGCACCGCGACGTCCCGCACGATGTCTTCCACGAACTTGGGATTGTCGTAGGCCCGCTCGGTCACGTACTTCTCATCGGGGCGCTTTAGGATTCCGTAGACCTCGCACGAAGCTTCCTGCTCGGCGATGTCGATCAACTCCTCGAGCCACATGTGCTGGGCGATGCGCGCCTTGATCGTGATGTGCGAGCGCTGATTGTGCGCGCCGTAGTTCGAAATTCGCTTCGAGCATGGGCAGAGGCTCGTCGCGGCCACCACGACCTTGAGCCACAGCTGCGCTTGTCCCGCATGGAACTCGCCGATGAGCGAGGCCGTGTAGTTCATCAGGCTCTCGACGCCCGAGACGGGCGCCTTCTTCATCACGAAGTAGGGGAACTCCATCTCGATGTGCCCCGACTCGGCATCGAGCTTCTGCGTCATCTCGGCGAGCATGTCGCGGAAGGATTCGACCGAGATCTCGCGCTCGTTTCGATGCAGCACTTCGACGAAGCGCGACATGTGCGTGCCCTTGAAGTTGTGCGGCAGGGCGACGTACATGTTGAACGTCGCGATCGTGTGCTGCTCGCCGCTCGAGCGGTCCTTCACCCGCACCGGGTGGGACACGTCCTTGATGCCGACCTTGTTGATCGGGATGCGCCGCGAATCGGCGCGCGCCTGCACGTCCTCGATCGGCGTTTGAGTGGGAAGGGCGTTGGAGGGACGTGTGGCCATGGGCGGTTCGGAGTGTGGGGACGGGGGCAGTATAAAGCAATGGCTTGCGAGCACTGCCTCGCCGGAGGGAAACAGACTCGTGAACGCCAGCGACGGCGCGGCTTATGTCACGCCTTGGCTCAAGACGCAGCGGCTCGCGCCGGAACGCGCCACCAGCGCGTGATCGCAGTCTCGAGCGAGGCGGGGTCGAGCCCGGCCGAGACGAGGCAATCCTCGCGCGAGCCGTGCTCGATGAAGCGGTCCGGGATGCCGAGATGCAGGAGCGGCAGCTGACACTGGTGCGCGACCAACAGCTCGCCGATCGCGCTGCCGGCGCCGCCCGCCACGACGTTCTCTTCGACCGTCACAAGCGCTCGATGCGTGCGGGCCAACTTCAGGAGCAGCTCCTCGTCGAGCGGCTTGACGAAGCGCAGATTGACGAGTGTCGCGTCGAGCTGGGCCGCGATGGCTTCGCACGGCGCAACCATTGCACCGACGGCGACGATCGCAAGTCCGCTGCGGCCTTCGCGGCGAAGCTGCGCCTTGCCGATCGGTAGCGCGCGCATCGTCTTCTCGATCGCCACGCCAGGGCCTTGGCCGCGCGGATAGCGCACCGCTGCCGGCACGCCCGACTGAACCGCCGTGTAGAGCATTTGCCGGCACTCGTTCTCGTCGGCCGGCGCCATGATGAGCAGATTCGGAATGCAGCGCAGGTACGAGAGATCGTAGCTGCCCTGGTGCGTCGCGCCGTCGCCGCCGACGAGCCCGGCACGGTCGATGGCGAACGTGACCGGCAGGTTCTGCAGCGCGACGTCATGGATGACTTGGTCGTACGCGCGCTGCAGGAAGGTCGAGTAAATCGCGACTACGGGCTTCAGCCCGTCGCAGGCCATGCCGGCTGCGAGCGTGACTGCGTGCTGCTCGGCAATCGCCACGTCGAAATAACGGTCGGGAAAGCGCTTGGAGTATTCGACGAGACCCGACCCTTCGCGCATGGCCGGCGTAATGGCCACGATCTTCGGATCGAGCGCCGCCATGTCGCAGACCCAATCGCCGAACACCTGCGAGTAGCTCGGGCCGGTCGCCTTTTCCTTGAAGATCACGCCGCTCTTCGGATCGAACGGGCCGGGGCCGTGCCACTTGATGGGATCGGCTTCCGCCGGGGCGTAGCCTTTGCCCTTGCGCGTGATCACGTGCAGGAACTGCGGACCTTTGAGGTCACGCAGATTCTTGAGCGTGCCGACCAACGCATCGAGATCGTGACCGTCGATCGGGCCGATGTAGTTGAAGCCGAGCTCCTCGAAGATCGTGCCGGGCAGCACCATGCCCTTCATGTGCTCTTCCGAGCGGCGCGCCAGCTCCCAGACGGTCGGCATGCGCCGTAGCACCTTCTTGCTGCCCTCGCGGAGCGTGGCGTAGAGCTTGCCGGAGAGCACGCGGGCGAAGTAGTTCGAGAAGGCGCCGACGTTCTCCGAGATGGACATGTCATTGTCGTTGAGCACGACGAGCATGTCGACATCCAGGCTGCCGGCGTGATTGAGCGCCTCGAAGGCCATGCCGGCGCTCATTGCGCCGTCGCCGATCACGGCCACCACGCGGCGCCGTTCGCCGTTGCGCGCGGCAGCGATCGCCATGCCGAGTGCGGCGCTGATCGAGGTGCTCGAGTGTCCGACACCGAACGTGTCGTACGGGCTTTCGTGGCGGGCCGGAAACGGCGCCAGGCCACCCTTGCTCTTGATCGTCTTCAGCAAATCGCGGCGGCCCGTCAGCACTTTGTGGGGATATGCCTGATGGCCGACGTCCCACACGAGCCGGTCCCACGGCGTGTCGAACACGTAGTGCAGGGCGACGGTGAGCTCGACCGCGCCCAGGCCGGCGGCAAAGTGGCCCCCCATCTGGCTGACGGTTTCGATGAGGTACTGGCGCAGCTCGGTTGCGACGTTGGCGAGCTCGGCTGCCGGCAACTTACGCAGATCGGCTGGCGAGTCGATTGCAGAGAGCAGCGGGTACGTGGAGCCGGCGTTCATTGAAGATGTGCGTGAAGTTCGACGAAGGCAGATACCGCGCGTCTTGCAACCGAAGTAGGCCGCCGTCAGCCAAATCATGACACTTGGACGCGCGTGAGTTTACAGGAATCCGCGCGGACGAGAGTCTGCAATCGCAGCTGCGCCGAGCGTGGCCTGTCCGCGCGCCGCGTCAGTAGCGCCTCAGCACGAGCCAGTTGGAAAAGGCCGCGAGGGTCGCGGTATCCAAGCCGGTTTTCGCCAGCGCCGCCAGCGCTTGCTCGTGCAGCTCGCGCACGCGCTGGCGCGCCGCGTCGAGACCTGCGACCAAGGGGTAGGTCGGCTTGTTGAGCGCGAGATCGGCGCCCGTCGCCTTGCCGAGCAGAGCCGGATCGCCTTCGATGTCGAGCAGATCGTCTTGAATCTGAAAGGCCAAGCCGACCGCGCTCGCGTACTCGTCGAGCGCCGCGCGCGCGTCGGCGGGCAGTTCCGGTTTGCAGGCAGCGGCCATCATCACGCACGCGCGAATGAGCGCGCCGGTCTTGCGAGCATGCATCACCTCGACTTCGGGAAGCGTCAGGCTCCGGCCCATCGCTGCGAGGTCGAGCGCCTGACCGCCCGCCATGCCGGCCGTGCCGCTCGCCTCGGCGAGGATCGCCACGAGCTGTAGGCGCACGCTTGCATCGTCCGGGAGCCCGGGCCCGCTGACGAGGGTCTGAAACGCCAACACCTGCAGGGCATCGCCCGCGAGGATCGCAGTCGCTTCGTCAAATGCCTTGTGGCAGGTCGGCCGTCCGCGTCGCAGATCGTCGTTGTCCATCGCGGGCAGGTCGTCGTGCACGAGCGAGTAGACGTGGATGAATTCGACGGCGCATGCCGCCCCGTCGATGCTCGCAAGCGGGATGCCGAGCGTTTCGGCCGTGGCGTAGACCAGCGCGGGCCGAATGCGTTTGCCGCCGCCGAGGACGCTGTAGCGCATCGCCTCGTGCAGGCGTTTCGGCTCGCTGTCCGACGAGGGCAGATACGCGGCGAGCTGCGCTTCGATGCGCTGCTGCCAGCCTTTCAGGCGCGCGGAGAACTCTGCAGAAGTCGGATCCACGACAACGGGCTCGGGCGCGTTACTCGTTGCCGTTCTCATCGGGATCGAACTCGGCCGTGTCGAACTCGTCCTCGCCGCCGCTCTTGCGCAGGAGGATCTCCACCTTTTGCTCCGCTTCTTTGAGCGCGTTCTGGCACGCGCGCGTCAGTTGGACGCCGCGCTCGAACTGCTTGAGCGATTCTTCGAGGCTGAGCTCGCCTTGCTCGAGCTTTTCGACGATGGCCTCGAGCTCTGCCAGCGAGCGCTCGAAGTCCGGCAACGGCTCGCTGGCGTCGGTGGATTTCGATTTGGACGTCGTCACGTTCGTGCTTGGAGGTTACGGGCCGCGCAAGCTTGCATGCATGCAGGAACACGGTCAAATGCGAATGCGCGCATGCTTTGTCGAGCGGATTTCCGACGTTGACTTGCCGGAGGGGCGGGCATAGATTCGGTCGAAGTTAGACTCGGTCTAAAGCGCCAGTCTAGGCCGAGTCGGACACCGGCACGAGGTACCGCCGCGTGCTGCCTTGAGGGTCGCTCTTTCGGTTTTCATCCAGCGAGGGTTCCGAAATGAAGAGTCTGAAAGGCACGAATACGGAAAAGAATCTGAAGGATGCATTTGCCGGTGAATCGCAGGCGAACCGCCGCTACCTGTACTTCGCCGCGAAGGCGGACATCGAGGGCTACAACGACGTCGCCGCCGTGTTCCGCTCGACGGCCGAAGGCGAAACAGGCCATGCGCACGGTCACCTCGAATACCTCGAAGCGGTCGGCGATCCTGCGACGGGACTGCCGATCGGTCCGACGGAGGCAAACCTGAAAGCTGCCATCGCGGGCGAAACGCACGAGTACACCGACATGTACCCGGGCATGGCGAGGCAAGCGCGCGAAGAAGGCTTCGACGAGATCGCCGATTGGTTCGAGACGCTTGCCAAGGCCGAGCGCTCGCACGCGAACCGCTTCCAAAAAGCGCTCGACGCGCTGTGAGCGCGGCTTAGACGGCGGAAGGCTCGGGCGCTTCGCCGCGCGGCGTGCTGCCGATGCGCGCGTTCGAGCCTGTCTCTCAACGCATGCGCTAAGTAGGCGTAGCGAGGGTCGTAGCGTGTCCAAGTCGCCCGCGTCTTCGACGACTCGCGAGGGCAGTCTGGAAGCGCCCACGCGCCACCCGATCCCCTGGCGCGAGCCGGACTACTTGAACGAAACGTCGCTCTTTCGCGAGCTCGAGCGCATCTTCGACATCTGTCACGGCTGTCGGCGCTGTTTCAGTCTTTGCAACGCCTTTCCGACGCTCTTCGACGCCATCGACGAGTCGAGCACCGGCGAGCTCGACGCGGTGGACAAGAAGGTCTACTGGGACGTCGTCGATCACTGCTATCTCTGCGACATGTGCTACATGTCGAAGTGTCCCTACGTGCCACCGCATCCTTGGAACGTCGACTTCCCGCATCTCATGCTGCGCGCGAAGGCGTACAAGTTCAAACATCGCCCAGTGCGCGCGCGGGATCGCATCTTGAGCTCGACCGATGCAGTCGGAAGCATCGCAGGCATTCCCGTCGTGGCCGAGCTCGTCAATGCCGTCAATCGTTCGGCGGGGGGACGCAAGCTGCTCGAAAAGACGCTTGGCGTGCATCGCGAAGCGCCGGTGCCTGCATATCACAGCCGCACCTATCGCAAGCGTCACGCTGCCAAAGGCCGCTCTACGCTGGTCGCGCAGCCCAGTGCGGAAACCCGCGGCCGCGTCGTGTTGTTCGCGACGTGCTACGGCAATCGCAACGAGCCGGCCCTTTGCGAAGACCTCGTGGCCGTATTCGAGCACAACGGCATTCCCGTTGAGCTTGCTGCGAGCGAGCGTTGTTGCGGGATGCCCAAGCTCGAGCTCGGCGACCTCGAGTCGGTCGAGCAGCTCAAGAATCGCAATGTCGTGGAACTGGCGCGCTGGGTCGATGAGGGCTGGGACATCGTTACGCCGATTCCCTCGTGCACGCTGATGTTCAAGCAGGAGCTGCCGCTGCTCTTCCCGGACGATGCGCTCGTGCAGAAGGTGCGCGATGCAATGTTCGATCCTTTCGAATATCTGTGGGCGCGCTACCGCGCCGGGCTCTTGCGCACCGACTTCGCGCGTTCGCTCGGCCGCATCACGTATCACGTCCCGTGCCACACGCGCGTGCAGAACCTGGGGCTGAAGACGCGCGACGTGCTCACGCTCGTACCCGAGACGCAAGTGGAAGTGATCGAGCGTTGCTCGGGCCACAATGGCACCTACGGCGTCAAGCTCGAATTTCGCGAGACCTCGATGAAGATCGGCAGGCCGGTCGTGCGTCGCGTGGCCGACTCGAACGCCGACTTCTATGCGAGCGATTGTCCGATGGCCGGCCATCAGATCGAATCCGGCCTCGAAAGCGGCAAGGAACCGGCCCATCCGCTCAAGTTGTTGCGGATGGCGTATGGCATTTGAAGGAGGAGGAAGGTAGGCGAGGGGCGTCAAGGGAGCGGCATTGGGTGCCGGCACTTCGCTTCGCGGCTACATCCTTGGAGTGAGTATGCAGCTAGGTAAGCTCACCCGCGCCGATCTCATGAGCCTCGAGCAATACTCCGTCGCGCGTAAGGACTTTCGCGCGAAGGTGCTCGACCACAAGCGGCGGCGGACGATCGCAGTCGGGCCGCACGCGACGTGGTGCTTCGAGGATCGCTTGACGGTGCAATATCAGATTCAGGAGATGCTCAGGGTCGAGCGCATCTTCGAAGCGCAAGGCATTCAGGACGAGCTCGATGCCTACAATCCGTTGATCCCCGACGGCACCAACTGGAAGGTGACGTTCATGATCGAGTACCCGGATCCGGCCGAGCGCAAACGACGCTTGGCCGAGCTCAAGGGAATCGAGGATCGTTGCTGGGTGCAGGTGGCGGACTTCGAGCGCGTCTGGGCCATTGCGGACGAGGATCTCGAGCGCGAAACCGAAGAGAAGACCTCCTCGGTGCACTTCCTGCGTTTCGAGCTGACCCAGCCGATGCGCGAGGCCGTGAAGAACGGCGCTGCAGTCAGCGTCGGCGTCGACCACGACCACTATCGCTACAGCGTCGAACCGTTGCCGCAGACGATTCGCACTGCGCTCGCCGCCGACCTGGCCTGAGGCGGCTTGCGGGATTGTCGTAGCGCGCGCTGCGCGTCTTCTCCTCATCCGTGGCACGCGTTGCCGCGCGCGGCCGCCGGCCTGCGGGCACAGGCGGCCATCCATTCCGCGCCTCTCTGCTAGAATCCGCGCGCCTTCAACTCTCAAGCGCGTTCGCGAATAAATGGCTCAGTCCTATACCGCTTCCGACATCGAAGTATTGAGCGGGCTCGATCCGGTACGACGCCGTCCGGGAATGTACACGGACACGAGCCGGCCGAATCACCTGGCGCACGAGGTCATCGATAACTCCGTCGACGAGGCGCTCGCAGGCCATGCGAAGCGCATCGATGTGACTTTGTACAAGGACGGATCGCTCGAAGTGGCCGACGACGGCCGCGGCATGCCCGTCGACATCCATCCGAAGGAGAAGATCAGCGGCGTCGAGCTCATCCTCACGCGCTTGCATGCGGGCGGCAAGTTCTCGGACAAGAACTACAAGTTCTCCGGCGGCTTGCACGGCGTCGGCGTGTCGGTCGTCAACGCGTTGTCCAAGCATCTGGAGTGCTGGGTCAAGCGCGGCGGCAAGGAGTACAACATCGGCTTCAAGAACGGAAAGGTGTTCTCGAAGCTGCAAGTCGTGGGCAATGTCGCGAAGAACGACACGGGCACCACGGTGCGCTTCTGGCCGGACCCGCAGTTCTTCGAGTCCGTGAACTTCTCTGTTTCCAAGCTCAAGCACGTGCTGCGCGCGAAAGCCGTGCTCTGTCCCGGGCTGCACGTCACGCTGACGATCGAGCAGACCGGCGAGAAGGAAGAGTGGTGCTACGCAGGCGGTCTCACCGAGTACCTGCGCGAGGCGCTCGGTCAAGGCGAATGGCTCCCGACAGAGCTCTTCAGCGGCAGCATCGAGGGCGAGCAAGAGGCGGCCGAATGGGCGCTTGCCTGGCGCATCGACGAGGGACCCAAGGTCGAGGAGAGCTACGTCAACTTGATTCCGACGCCGCAAGGCGGCACGCACGTCAATGGCCTGCGCGTCGGGCTCACGGATGCGATCCGCGAGTTCTGCGAATTCCGCAACTTGTTGCCGAAGGGCTTGAAGCTCGCGCCCGAAGACGTGTGGGACGGGCTGAGCTACGTGCTCTCGACGAAGATGAAGGAGCCGCAGTTCGCCGGTCAGACGAAAGAGCGTCTGGCCTCGCGCGAGGCGGCCGCGTTCGTCTCGGGCGTCGTCAAAGATCAGTTTGCGCTGTGGCTGAATCAGCACCCTGAGTCGGGCGAGCGCATCGCGCAGCTGGCGATCGCTGGCGCGCAAGCACGTCTCAAGGCCTCGAAGGCGGTGGCGCGCAAGCGCGTGGTCAGTGGCCCTGCGTTGCCCGGCAAGCTGGCCGACTGCACCTCGCAGGATCCGGCACGCAGCGAGCTGTTCCTCGTGGAAGGTGATTCGGCAGGCGGCTCGGCGAAGCAGGCGCGCGATCGCGAGTTCCAGGCGGTGATGCCGTTGCGCGGCAAGATTCTCAATACCTGGGAGGTCGATGCGTCCGAGGTGCTGCAATCGCAGGAAGTGCACCACATCGCGATCGCGATCGGCGTCGATCCCGGTTCGGACAAGCTGGATGGCCTTCGCTATCACAAGATCTGCATCCTCGCCGACGCCGACTCCGACGGGCAGCACATCGCAACGCTTCTGTGCGCGCTGTTCCTGCGTCACTTCCGTCCGCTCGTGCTCGCAGGACACATCTACGTCGCGATGCCGCCTTTGTACCGCATCGACGTCGGCAAGCAGGTCTATTACGCGCTCGATGACGCCGAGCGTGCGGGCATTCTCGATCGCATCGCGGCCGAGAATCCGCGCGCCAAGCCCGTCGTGACTCGCTTCAAAGGTCTCGGCGAGATGAGCGCGTTGCAGTTGCGCGAGACCACGATGGCGCCCGAAACGCGCCGGCTCGTGCAGCTGACCGTCGATTCGAACGATGAAGCCGACCAGATGCTCGACATGCTGCTTGCCAAGAAGCGCGCTGCCGATCGCCGGCACTGGCTCGAGACCAAGGGCAATTTGGCGGAAGTACAGGTCTAGCGACACCGACGGGGTGATGGCGACGCTCTTCGGTTTCGGCCTTCGCGCGTCGCCTGCACCTGTGACGTCCTCATCTCGTCACTGAGCAAGAACATACATGCCTACCCAACCTCCATTGAATTTCGAAGGCGTCGAGCGGCAGTCGCTCAAGACGTTCACGGAGAAGGCGTACCTCGACTACTCGATGTACGTGATCCTGGACCGCGCCTTGCCGCACATCGGCGATGGGTTGAAGCCAGTGCAGCGGCGCATCATCTACGCGATGAGCGAGCTCGGGCTCTCGGCGACGGCCAAGCACAAGAAGTCCGCGCGCACGATCGGCGACGTCATCGGCAAGTTCCACCCGCATGGCGATTCCGCGTGCTACGAAGCGATGGTGCTGATGGCGCAGCCGTTCTCGTATCGCTATCCGCTCGTCGACGGCCAAGGCAATTTCGGTTCGCCCGACGATCCGAAGTCGTTCGCCGCGATGCGCTACACCGAATCGCGACTGACGCGCTATGCGACGCTGCTCCTGCAAGAGCTCGAGCAGGGTACGGTGCAGTGGATGCCGAATTTCGACGGCACGCTCGAAGAGCCGGCGATCCTCCCGGCACGCGTGCCGAACGTGCTGCTCAACGGCGCGACCGGCATCGCGGTCGGTATGGCCACCGACATTCCGCCGCACAATCTGCGCGAGGTGGCAACCGCCTGCGTGCGTCTGCTCGAGGATCCCGACGTCACGCTGCGCGAGCTGTGCAAGCACATCCAGGGGCCGGATTTCCCGACGGGCGGCGAGATCATCACGCCGCGCAGCGAGATTCGCCGCATGTACGAGACCGGCACCGGCACGATCCGTGCGCGCGCGGTCTACGAGGTCGAGGACGGTGAGATCGTCATCACGCAGCTGCCGTATCAAGTTTCCGGTGCGCGCGTGCAGGAACAGATCGCCGCGCAGATGCAGGCGAAGAAGCTGCCGATGGTCGAGGACATCCGCGACGAGTCGGATCACGAGCATCCGACGCGCATCGTCATCGTGCCGCGCTCGAATCGCGTCGACATCGAGCAGCTCATGGCGCACCTGTTCGCGACGACGGATCTCGAGCGCACCTATCGCGTGAACCTCAACATCATCGGTCTCGACGGCCGTCCGAAGGTGATGAATCTGAAGGGGCTGCTCGAAGAGTGGCTCGCCTTCCGCATCGATACCGTCACCAAGCGGCTCACGTGGCGCCTCGACAAGGTCAATGCGCGCCTGCACATCCTCGAAGGCCTGCTGATCGTCTATCTCAATCTCGATGAGGTCATCAGGATCATTCGTCGCGAGGACGAGCCTAAGCCCGTCCTGATGAAGCGCTTCAATCTCACGGAGATGCAGGCCGAGGCGATTCTCGAGACCAAGCTGCGTCACCTCGCGAAGCTCGAAGAAATGAAGATCCGCGAGGAGCAGAAGGCGCTCACCAAGGAGCGCGACGAGATCGATCGTATCTTGAAGAGCAAGGCGCGCCTGAGAAATCTCGTGCGCGACGAGCTCATGGCGGATGCAGAGCAATACGGCGATGCGCGACGCAGCCGCATCGTCGAGCGTGCCGCGGCGCAGGCGATCGATGAGACCGAGCTCGTTGCGAGCGAACCGGTCACCGTCGTGTTGTCGCAGCGCGGTTGGGTGCGCGCTGCCAAGGGGCACGAGATCGATCCGCGGACGCTCTCTTACAAGACGGGCGATTCGTTCCAGGCGGCCGCGCGCGGCCGCAGCACGCAGCAAGCCGTGTTCCTCGATAGCACCGGCCGCGCCTACAGCTTGCTCGCGCATACGCTGCCGTCGGCACGCGGGCAGGGCGAGCCGTTGTCGGGACGCATCGATCCGCCGGAGGGCGCCACCTTCGCGGGCGTGCTCATCGGCGAGCCGCAAGATCGCTGGGTGATCGCTTCGGATGCGGGCTACGGCTTCGTCGTCAAGCTCGAGGACTTGTATGCGCGCAATCGCGCCGGCAAGGCGGTGCTCAAAGTGCCTGAGGGAGCCGGGGTGCTCGTCCCCGCGCCCGTACCTGCGAGCGAAGCAGCGCTGCTGTGCGCCGTGAGCTCCGAAGGCAAGATGCTCGCGTTCCCGGTCAAAGACTTGCCCGAGCTGCCGCGCGGCAAGGGCAACAAGATCTTCGGGCTCTCCTCGAAGAAGGTCGACGGCCGCGCCGAGTCGCTCGTTGCGATCGCAGTCGTCGCGCCGGAGCAGACTCTCGTCGTGCGCTCGGGCGAGCGCAAGATGACGATCAAGTTTGCAGACTTGAAGGAGTACCGCGGCGAGCGTGCCCAGCGCGGTGCGGTCTTGCCGCGCGGCTGGCGCAAAGTGGATCGGCTCGAAGTGGAGCCCTGATCGTATGAGTGCGCGGGGTCGGTGCAGTTGCGTCCGACCCTGCGCGCGCGGTTGCGATGGGCGTCAGCCCATCACCACCTGCTCGGGTTCGTTGACGAAGTAACCCTGGATGAATTCGATGCCGAGCTGCCAGAGCACGGCCATCGTGTTGGCGTCTTCGACGCGCTCGGCGATGGTCGCGATGTTCTTGCTCTTGGCGTGATCGACGATCTCGCGAACGCGCTGTTGCAGGTCCTGATCGATCGCCAGTCCCTGCATCAACGTACCGTCGACCTTCACATAGTCGAGCGGTAGGTGAGCGATGAGGCGCGCCGGGTCGCGGCCCGTGCCGAAGTGCTCGAGCGCGAACGAGAAGCCCGTCTTGCGCAGGCCTTGCGCGAGCTCGCTCGTATCCGCCAGGTACTCGGTCGCCACCTGTTCGCTCACTTGGAAGGTGATGCGCTGCGGGTCGATGCGCGTCGCCTTCAGCTGATTCGCCAGCCATTGCAGCAGGGACTTGTCGCGGACCGAGTCCTTCGACAGACGCACGAACAGCTGCTTGACGGGGCGGCTCGCGCAGAACGTCATCGACGCGCCGATGACCCAGCGATCGATGTTCTTCATGAGGTCGTTGCGCTCGGCGGCTGCCATGAATTCCGAAGGCAGCACTTCCTGGCCGGTTTCATCGACCATGCGCACCAGCACGTCGAACATGCCGCGGTCTTCGCCGAGCAGGCTCGCGATCGGCTGCTGCATGAGCCGGAAGCGGTTTTCCATAAGCGCCGCTTTGATGTGCTTGACCCAGATTTCGTCGGCGGCCTGACGGCGCGTGTCCTCGTCCTGGCGATCGATGATCTCGGAGCGGTTGCCGCCGCGCTGCTGCGCGCCGTGCAGCGCTGTGAGCGCATCCTGGAGCGAGGCTGCCAGATCGGGCGTGCGCGGATCGATCGCGCCGATGCCGACGCTGCACGTGCAGGAGACTTGCTTATCGCCGACCCGGAATACCTGGGTGCCGACCTTGCGGATCAGATTCTTCGCCCAGGTTTCGACGTCGCGCTGAGTACCGCGCTCCATGAGCAGCACGAACCTGCCGTCGCCGAAGCGGCCGAAGAGATCCGACGGTTGGCGAGTCTCCTCGATGAGTCCGGCGAACTGACCGACGAAGTCTTCGAGCGCAAGCTCGCCGACGTCGTCGCAGAGCGCCGCGAACTTGTCGGGTCCGATCGCGACCAAGCGACGGATGCCGGCCTTGATCGGCTGGCGCAGCGCTTCTTTGAGCTTCTCGAGGAAGAACTTGCGTTGCAGCGCGCCCGTCGCGGCATCACGCTCGAGCGCCTGATTGAGCTGTTGGTCGAGCGCAGCCGGGCTCGCGCTCTTGCTGGCCGCCACGCAGAGGCGCACGGCCGGCTCGCCGTCAAACTCGGTCTTGGTGAGCTCGATTTCGAGCGGAACGGTCGAGCCATCGCTCAACAGGGCAGTGGCGCGCAGCGTGTGATCGGACCAGCGGCCCTGCATGCACGCTACGAGCGCCCCCTTGATGGCCGCGTGAGACTCGGGGTCGAAAGAATCCATGAGCGGCGTGCCGACGAGGGCATCCGCACTCGGAAAACCGTAGAGATCCAACCAGGCCGGGTTGGCATCGACCACGATGCCTTCCTGCACGTGCGCGATCGCATCGGCGGAGCCGGCCATGAAGGCTTTGAGCTGATCGCGGTACTCGCGCGCGGCGTTGATCGTGGCCGCGAGCGTGCGCGCCTGCCGATGTGCGTCGAGCTCGCGCTTGACGACTGCTTGCAGGCGCACAGGATGTTTGAGCGTGACGACATCGCGCGCGCCTTGCTGCATGGCCGAGGCGATGATGTCTTCGTCGACCTGATCGCGCGCGATGAGCACCGGCACCTCGGCGCCGAAGCGCTGACAGACATTCATGACTTTGGCTGTGTCTGCCGGGTCGGGGCCGACGAAGGCGATCAACATGTGGGCGTTGATCTGTTGGAGCGCATCGCCCAGGTCGTTGAGCTCGCGGATCCAATTGCAGCGCACCGCGTGGCCGGCATTGCGCAGGGTGCTGTTGATGGCCTCGACGTTATCCTGATGACGGGTCAGGACGATCATCGGGACTGCGCTCTGTTCGGCCAAGTTCCTGTCTCCGTAAGCAAATGACTCGGTGATACCAAGCCGGCGGATTGTACCCCGGGTAAGGGGCACGGCCGGCTCCGTGGATCACGCGACGAGAGCGAAGGTTAACCCTGCGGCGGCTCGCTCTCCTGCGCGCGAATCGGCATTTTTGCGGGCGCCCCCGGGATTTCGCGTACCAGCTTAGGTACCAGGTAACCGGGGAGGCGGCTCGCCAAGGCATCGTGCAGCTCGAGCGCACGGCGCTCCGGCACTTCGAAGTGCGCCGCACCTTGCACCCGGTCGAGCACATGCAGGTAGTAGGGCAGCACGCCCGCGGCGAAGAGCGCCTCGCTGAGCTCCGCGAGCGCCTCGACCGAGTCGTTGACGCCGGCGAGCAGCACGGATTGGTTGAGCAGCGTCGCGCCCGTTGCCGCGAGTGCCTGACAGGCGGCCACGACTTCGGCGTCGATCTCGCGCGCGTGATTCGCGTGAATCACGACCACCCGCTGTATCGGCAGCGAGCGCAGCCAATTGAGCAACTGGCCGTCGATTCGCGTCGGGAGCACCATTGGATAGCGAGTATGGATCCGCAGGCGTTTGACGTGCCCAACCTTCAGCAGGCCGTCGCTGAATTCGCGCAGGCGCCGGTCGCTCAGGCTCAGGGGATCCCCGCCGCTCAAGATCACCTCCGTGATCGAAGGATCGGCAGCGATCGTGCGCAGCGCATCGCTCCAGCCGGCGTGCAGCGCCGATTCCTCGCTATATGGGAAGTGGCGCCGGAAGCAGTAGCGGCAGTGCACCGCGCATGCGCCGGTGGCGACGACTAGCGCGCGGCCGTGGTACTTGTGCAGTACGCCCGATCCGGCACGGCTGGCGAGATCGCCGACAGGGTCTTCGCTGAAGCCGGGCGTGCGCTCGAGCTCGGCTGCAAGCGGCAGCACCTGGAGCAGGAGCGGGTCGCGCGGATCGCCCTTGCGCATCTTGGCGATGAAACTGCGCGGCACTTTGAGCGGGAAGCTCCGCGCAGCGGCCAGTGCAGGCTCGAGGACGCTCGGATCGAGGTCGAGCAGCCGACACAGCTCGCGCGGGTCCGAGACGGCCTCGGCGAGCTCCCGCTGCCACGATCGGGCGGTCGCTGGATTCGTCTCGAACTGGCCTGACAGAGGGGTTGCGGCTATCATTTGCGCCCTTTGTCGCGCCGGGTCGGCGCGACGCGAAGACATGGAACCAGGGTTGAACTCGTTCGAGCCGAGCCTGCGACGCAAGGGAGTCGCGGGCTCGAAGGTCGCGGGTTCGAAGACGTCGGTTCTCGCATTTTCACAGATTGGGCGGCGGTGCCAAATGGCGACTTTCTCTACGAATGAGTTCAAGTCAGGTTTGAAGATCATCCTCGAGAACGATCCGTACGTGATCGTCGAGAACGAGATGGTCAAACCCGGCAAGGGTCAGGCCTTCAACCGGGTCAAGGTGCGTAACCTGAAGACCGGCCGGGTCATCGAGCGTACTTTCAAGTCCGGCGATTCCGTCGAGGCGGCGGACGTCGTCGAGACCGAGATGCAGTATCTCTATACCGACGGCGAGTTCTGGCACTTCATGGTGCCGGACAACTACGAGCAGTATGCCGCCGGCAAAGAGGCGGTGGGCGACAGCGCCATCTGGCTGAAGGACGGCATGATGTGCACGGTGATGCTGTGGAACGGCGTTCCGCTCAACGTCACGCCGCCGGCCCACGTCGAGCTCAAGATCGTGGAAACCGATCCGGGCGTACGCGGCGACACCGCGACGGGCGGTGCGAAACCCGCGAAGCTCGAAACCGGTGCGGTGGTGCGTGTGCCGCTCTTCATCAACGAAGGCGAAGTCATCCGCGTCGACACGCGCACGGCCGAGTACATCGCACGAGCCAAGGGCTGACGTCCTCGCCACGGACAGGCGGCGGGGCAGCGCGCCCGGCTTCGAGCGCACCCCGCTGTCGCCGCTGGCATCCCTCCGCTAGAGCAGCACTTCGACCAGACGCTCTAGGCCAAGTCTGTCTTCGTCGTCGAACCGCCCGAGCTTCGGGCTGTCGATGTCCAATACGCCGAGCAGCGTGCCTGCGCGCAGCAGTGGCACCACGATTTCCGAGCGCGACGCTGCATCGCACGCAATGTGTCCGGGAAATTCGTCTACGTTCGGCACCACGATCGTGCTGCGTTTCAGCGCAGCCGTGCCGCACACGCCGCGCCCGAGCGGAATGCGTACGCACGCAGGCAGCCCCTGGAACGGTCCCACCACCAGCACGTCGCCTTTGAGTAGATAAAAGCCCGCCCAGTTGACCTCGGGCAGCGAGTGATAGAGAAGCGCTGCCACGTTCGCGAGATTGGCGATGAAATCGTCTTCTCCGGCAGTCAGGGCCCGTGCCTCTTGCTTGATGCGCTCGTAGAGCGCGGGCTTGGGCAGCGTCGGATCGATCGTAACGGTGTGCATCGGCGGACGCTCGTGATTCAGGGGCGCAGCGACAGCGACGTTTACGCCCGATCGAACGGAAAGGCCAGCACTTCCTCGATGTGCCGCGCGCCGATCGCGCACATGACGAGCCGGTCGAAGCCGAGCGCGACGCCCGAGCATTCCGGCAAGCCATGCTCGAGCGCTGCCAGAAAACGCTCATCGAGCGGAGGCGTCGGCAGGCCGCGGCGCTTGCGTTCTGCGAGATCGCGCTCGAAGCGTGCCCGCTGCTCGACGGGATCGGCGAGCTCGTGAAAGCCATTCGCAAGCTCGATGCCGTCGAGATAAGCCTCGAAGCGCGAGGCGACGGGTCCGCGTACCTTGGCGAGCGCAGCCTGCGAGGCGGGATAGTCATAGATAAACGTCAGGCGCTCGTGTCCGAGAGTCGGACCGACCAGCGTAGCCATGATGAGATCGAGCACGGCGTCGCGATCGGCGCGCACGTCTTGCGGCACTTCGATGCCGGCACTCTCGAGTCGTGCGATCAGGACCGGCGTTGGATCGTCGAATGCATCGACGCCGGCATGCAGCTGCACTGCGTCGCGGTAGGTGAGGCGCTCGGCACGTTCGCAGCGGCGCTCCGGAGGCAACATCGCATCGATCAAGCGTTCCACGTCCGACATCAGGGCGTGATGATCGATGCCGAGCCGATACCACTCGATCATGGTGAATTCCGGATTGTGCCAACGGCCGGCTTCGCCATCGCGATACACCTTCGCGATCTGCCAGATATCGCCGCAGCCGGCTGCGAGGAGGCGCTTCATGGCGTACTCCGGCGAGGTGTGCAGGAAGCGCGGCTGACCGCATGCGCGCGCCTCGACGCTGGCCAGGTGCACGTCGCTCACCGCGGCGGCGCTCAAGTTGGGCGTTTCGACTTCGAGCGCGTGCGTCGCAGTGAAATACTCGCGCGCCGCGCGCAGCATGCGGGCGCGCAGTTCGAGAGTCGCGATCGACGCGGTTGGCTGCCAGTCCGCCATTCGATGTTACTGCGCTGTCAGGTAATTGACGTTCATGCGCCCGATCGCGCGCCCAAGACGCACTTCGGTGTCGGGTTCCAGCGTGGCATCCCAGCGCACGCGCTGCGATTGAAACAACAGGATCACCGTCGAGCCCATGTTGAAGCGTCCGAGCTCCTCGCCTTTGACGAAGGCGCGGCCGATTCCCTCTTCGATCGGCAGTGCTTGTTTGCGCGCACGCGGCGGCGGATTGACCTCGCCGCAGTGCACGGTTTCGATGCTTCCGACGAACAGGGCGCCGATCAGAATCACCGCCATGCGGCCTGCTGCCGTGTCGAACTCGCAGATGAGTCGTTCATTGCGTGCGAACACGCGCGGCACGGCGCGCACGGTAGCGGAGTTCACACTGAAGAGGTCGCCGGGCACGTACACGTTGCTGCGCAGCGTGCCGTCCAGCGGCATGTGGATGCGGTGGTAGTTGTACGGTGCGAGGTAGATGCAGGCGAAGCTGCCGCCGCGGTAGGCGGCGACGGCGTCTTGATCGTTTGCGAGCAAGCTTGCGAGCGAATAGGTGTGTCCTTTCGCTTGCACGAGCGTCGTATCGTCGATCAGACCGCATTGACTGACTTTGCCGTCGACCGGGCTGACGACGAGCTGCGGATCGACAGCGATCGGTCGCACGCCCGGGCGCAACGGACGCGTGAAGAAGGCATTGAAGGTGGGGTAGGCGTACGGATTGCTTTCTTCCGCTTCGCTCATGTCGACGCGGTATCCCGCGAGAAACATCCGCAGCAGCGCGTTCTTGATGAGCGGCGAGCGTTGCCGCATGAGCGAGTAGACGACACGCGAGAGCAGATGCTTCGGCAGAACGTACTGCAGGAGCGCGAACAGGTGATCGCCCGCGCGGGCAGAAGGCAGAGGCTTGGTCATCGTGGCTCGTGTCCAGCGGCGACGACGCGGCGATAGTCCGCGGCGATCTGCTCAGGTATGTGCGGCGGCGAAAACAGTGCGCGCAGCTCGCCAGCCGGATCGATCAAGAAAATCGCTGCCGAATGATCGACGGTGTAATTGCCGTCGCCGAGCTGCGTGATCGCGACAGGCACGCCGATCTGGCGCGTGAACGTATCGATGGCGTCCTGCTCGCCGGTGACGCCGACGAAGTCGGGATTGAAGTGCGCGACATACCGGGCCAGCTGCGCGGGCGTGTCGCGTTGCGGATCGACCGATACCAGCACAACGTGCGGGCGCTGCGGCTCCGGAAGGTCCGCAAGGGATTTGACGACTCCGGCCAGCATCTGCAGCGTCGTCGGGCAGACGTCCGGGCAATACGTGAAGCCGAAGAAGACGAACGTCCACTGGCCACGCAGGCGTTCGTTGTCGAAGCGGCGCTCGTGATGGTCCGTCAGCTCGAATTCGGGCAAGGGGCCGGGCGGATCGAGGAGCGTTCCCGTGACGAGCGCGACGGCTTCGTCGCTGGTCGCGCGCTCGAGCAGCGCGCGAGAGAGCAGCATGCCGGCGATGACGGCTACAATGCCGACGGCGACCGCTGCGATGGTCGATGCTTTACCGTTCATCTTCATCCTCTTTCTCTGCGGAATTATCGCATGTCCCCTGTCATACCGCCCGTCACCGTCCGCGAGCTCATCGAACAGGGCGCGCGCGCATTCGAGCAAGCGGGGCTCTGGTTCGGTCACGGCACCGACAACGCGTTCGACGAAGCGGCCGAGCTCGTGTTCTTCGGCGCCGGGCTGCGGCACGAAGACGCGCCGGCCGTGTACGACAAGCTGCTCGAGCCGGAGCAGCGCTCGCGTGTCGAAGGCTTGTTCGAGCGACGCATTCGCGAGCGCATCCCGGCGGCGTATTTGACGCATCGCATGTGGTTCGCCGGACACGAGTTCTACGTGGATCAGCGCGTGCTCGTGCCGCGCTCGCCGATCGCGGAGCTCATCGAGGCATGCTTCGAACCGTGGATCGACGCTGAGCGGATCGAGCGAGTGCTCGATATCGGAACGGGTTCTGGATGCATCGCCGTTGCCAGTGCGTTGGCGTTGCCGCAGGCGCAGGTCGATGCGACCGATGTGTCGGAAGATGCGCTGGCGGTCACTGCGATCAACGTGGCGCGTTATGGGCTCGAAGGGCGCGTGCGTGCGCTTCGCTCCGACGTCTACGACGCGCTCGGCGAGGAGCGCTACGACGTGATCGTGTCGAATCCGCCTTACGTGGGAGAGGAGGAGCTCGCGGAGTTGCCCGATGAGTATGCGCGCGAGCCGCGTCTCGGTTTGTATGGCGGTAGCCGTGACGGGCTCGCCATCGTGGAGCGCATCCTGCATGGCGCCGAAGCGCATCTCACGCCCCACGGCATCTTGATCGTGGAAGTCGGCAACTCCGAAGAGGCGCTGATCGAGAAGTATCCGCAGGTGCCGTTCACGTGGCTCGAATTCGAACGTGGCGGCGGCGGTGTGTTCTTGCTCACGGCAGCGCAGCTGCGCGACCTCGCGCGGGCCCCGAGAGGATCGGGTTAGAATCTGCCGGCTCAGATGTGCGAGTGCGCTTCCCCGAGGACGAAGCGCGCGGCGCCTCCGAGCTACGTTGGATCATCTGGTCGCCAATACTCAACGCAGCGCTCAAGGCCCATGCCCGGTAACACATTCGGCGTACTCTTTACTGTCACGACCTTCGGCGAGAGCCACGGGCCCGCGCTCGGCGCGATCGTCGACGGTTGCCCGCCGGGGCTTGAGCTGTCGGAAGAGGATATTCAGGTCGAGCTCGAGCGGCGGCGCACCGGAACCTCGCGGCACACCAGCCAGCGCAAGGAACCGGACCGCGTGCGCATTCTCTCCGGCGTGTTCGAAGGGCGGACGACCGGCACGCCGATCGGTTTGCTCATCGAGAACGTGGATCAACGTTCGCGCGATTACGAAAAGATCAAGGATCGTTTCCGCCCGGGCCACGCCGATTACACCTATCAGCAGAAGTACGGTTTCCGCGATTACCGCGGCGGAGGGCGCTCATCGGCGCGCGAGACCGTCATGCGCGTTGCAGCCGGTGCGATCGCACGCAAGTACCTGCGCGAGCGTTTGTCGATCAACATCCAGGGATATCTGGCGCAGCTTGGCCCCATCAAGCTCGAGCCCAAGTCATTGAGCACGGTCTACGACAATCCGTTCTTCTCGCCGGATCCGGATCGGATCGAAGAGCTCGAGCAGTACATGATCAATCTGCGCCGCGAAGGGGATTCGGTCGGCGCGCGCGTGAACGTGATTGCGACCGGTGTGCCGCCTGGGCTCGGCGAGCCGGTGTTCGACAGGCTCGATGCCGACATCGCGCACGCGATGATGTCGATCAATGCGGTGAAGGGCGTCGAGATCGGCGCGGGATTCGCCGTCGTGGAGCAGAAGGGCAGCCAGCACCGCGACGAGATCACCCCTCAAGGGTTTCTCTCCAATAGTGCCGGCGGCATCTTGGGCGGCATCTCGAGCGGACAGGACATCCTCGTGTCGATCGCGCTCAAGCCCACCTCGAGCATCATCATCCCCGGCCGGACCATCGACGTGGACGGCAACAGCGTGGAGGTCGTCACGACCGGCCGGCACGACCCGTGCGTCGGCTTAAGGGCGACCCCGATCGCGGAGGCCATGTTGGCCCTGGTGCTGATGGATCATTACCTGCGCCATCGAGCGCAGAATGCCGACGTCCAAAGCCGTACGCCGGTCGTTCCTCCGCGCCTCTGATGTGATTCAGCCCTTATTTTCGGGGCCCCGAGCTTAATTATGTGCAGTCTTTAGGGTACTGTTGCGCCCAGTTTTCGCGAGCTCGGGATTCGGTCAGCAGACCCACGGCGGCGGCCACTTATTTAAACGCGCGCAACCGGCCTTGACCCTCGGACACTGTCTGGCGGCGGATTCGTGTCGAGAGCGACGGGAAGCTCTCACGCTCATCTAGCGGGCGATCTCGGCGGCGACGGCAGATTCCTGGACTTCCTTCGATACCTAACAGACGACAATGAGCAAACGTTGGAACGTGGCGGTGGTGGGTGCGACCGGCCTGGTCGGCAGCACGATGCTTTCCATTCTCGAAGAGCGCGATTTTCCGGTAGGCGAAATCTATCCGCTCGCGAGCGCGCGCTCGGTGGGGCGCACGATCAAGTTCAAGGGCAAGGATGTGCCGGTGCAGGACGTGGAAACCTTCGACTTCTCGAAGGCCCATATCGGCTTGTTCTCCGCAGGCGCGAGCGTCTCGAAGGTGCATGCGCCGCGTGCCGGACAGGCGGGCTGCGTCGTCATCGACAACACCTCCCAGTTCCGTTACCAGGACGACATTCCGCTCGTCGTCACCGAAGTCAATCCGCACGCGATCGCGGGCTATCGCAAGCATAACATCATCGCCAATCCGAACTGCTCGACGATGCAGATGCTCGTCGCGCTCAAGCCGTTGCATGACGCCGCCGGTATCGAGCGCATCAACGTCGCTACTTATCAATCCGTCTCCGGCGGCGGCCAGAAGGCGATCGACGAGCTAAAGCAGCAAACCGAGGCGCTCGCGCGTGGCGAGTCCGTCGAGCCCAAGCACATTGCCAAGCAGATCGCCTTCAACTGTGTGCCGCAGATCGACGTTTTCCTCGACAACGGCTACACCAAGGAAGAAATGAAGATGTACTGGGAGACCCAGAAGATTCTCGAGGACGACTCGATCCGTGTGAACGCGACGGCAGTGCGGGTAGGTGTCTACGTCGGCCACTCCGAGGCCGTGCACATCGAAACCAAGCGCAAGCTCACGGAAGGCGAAGCGCGCGAGCTCTTGTCGAAGGCCCCTGGGGTGGTGGTGATCGACGAGCGTCGCCCGGGCGGCTATCCGACGGCCGTGACCGAGGGCGCCGGGACCGACCCTGTCTACGTGGGTCGCATTCGCGAGGACATCAGCCACGAGCGCGGTCTGAATCTGTGGATTGTGTCAGATAACGTTCGCAAGGGAGCTGCTTTAAATAGCGTCCAGATCGCCGAGATTTTGGTAAAAAACTACCTGTAAGCTATAGTTGCGTGCGCAAAGTCACGAAAAAGATGAGCATTAAGCCCCGCTCGCACCGAGCTAAGAGCGCTTCACGCAAGGCTTTGGACGCTTCAGGTCACGTAACGGGAGAGCTGATGAGACGATATCTGCCGCGGCTGGTGCTCACAGGCGCACTGTTGTCGCCGCTGAGTTCTTGGGCGCTCGGACTCGGCGAAATCCGCCTCAACTCGGCGCTCAATCAACCTTTCGACGCCGAGATCGAGCTGATTTCCCCCACGCCGGAAGAGCTGGCGAGCCTGAAGGTGGGGTTGGCGAGCATGGATCTGTTCGCCCGTTACGGAATCGATCGCCCGGCATATTTGTCGAGCTTCGATTTCTCCGTGGGCCGCTCGCGTGACGGCCGAGCCACCATCAAGGTGCGTTCGAACCGTTCGATCACAGAACCGTTCGTGACCCTCCTCGTGGAAGCGCGCTGGGCACGCGGCCGTTTGGTGCGGGAGTACACCGTGCTGCTCGATCCGCCGGTGTACATGCCCTCGCAGTCGCAGCCGGCTCCCGTGACCGCCCCGCAAGCCGGTGCGCAAACCGACGGGCGCATCGAGCGTGCGCCGCAACCTGAACCCGAGCGTGCGGTTCGCGAAGAACCGCTGCCGCAGCCCGAATCCAGGCAGACCACTTCATCGCAGGCATCCGCACCGAGCGCCATCGGCGCCGGCGAATACGTCGTGCAGCGCAACGACACGCTGTGGCGTATTGCGAGCCGCATCAATCCGGGCTCGCCGAGCACCGTCAATCGCACGATGATTGCCTTGTATCGCGCCAATCCGGGTGCGTTCGACGGCAACATCAATCGTTTGCGCGCAGGCGCCGTCCTGCGCATTCCCGACGCTGCCGAAATCGAAGCCATCTCGGCGTCCGAAGCGGTGGCCGAGGTCGCTCGTCATACGGCCGAGTGGAGCGCAGCGTTGCCGTCGCGCACGACGGAGGAGACAAGTCGTCTGCGACTGGTGACGCCGGAAGAGACACCGACGCCGCCTGCGGCTTCGTCTACGGACGAAGCGACGACGGCGGCGCGTGGTGCCGAGGCTGCTCCGAGCTCGCAGGAGGATCGACGCCTCGAAGTCGAAAGCCCCGATTTGTCGGCGATGCAGCAGGGTGTTGCGGAAGCGCCTGTCGAAGCACCGATCGAAGCGGAGCCGGCAGTCGAAGAGCAAGCTGCTTCTGAGCAGGAGCCTGCGGCTGCGCCAGAGACTGCGCCTGCACCGGCGCGGCGGCCGCAATCGCAACCGGCGGCGCCAGAGGAATCGCCGTCGTTCTTCGAGCGCATCGGCAGCTTCGCGTGGGTGCTGATTGCGCTCGGCGCGCTCCTGGCGCTCGTGCTCGTATTCATCCGTCGCCGTCGCGAGGACACTTCGCTCGATTCCCTCGATGCAATCGCAACGACGCCTGTCTCGGACGACTTCGAGCCCGCCGCTGCACGCCGTGTTGCCGCACCGAAGGTGTCGGAGCCCGAGCCGTTCCGTGCGGAAGACGACTTCAATGTCGCGTTCGACGAGCCCGCATCCGCGGCGCCCGCTGCGCGCGAGCCCGAGACTGCGCCTGCCGTCGAGGCCGCTGCGGGGCCGTCGATCGACGATACGTTGAGCAGCGATACGGCGATCCGTCTGGATCAGCAGGATGCGTTGGCCGAGGCCGATTTCCACATGGCGTACGGCCTGTACGACCAAGCGGCCGATCTCGTGAAGATCGCGATCGAGCGCGAACCGGCGCGGCGCGATCTGAAGCTCAAGCTGCTGGAAATCTATTTCGTCTGGGGCAATCGCGATCAATTCCTCGAGACGGCGCGCGATCTCGCTGCCACGCGTGCGGAAGCGGCGCCGGGCGAATGGGACAAGATCCTCATCATGGGCAAGCAGATTGCGCCGGAGGATCCGCTGTTCCAGGGCGAGAGCAGCTCGGGATTGGCCGATCTCGTCGACGTCAATTTGGAAGGCGGCGAGAACCGCGTCGACGTGGACCTCTTTGCCGAGCCACCGGCCGAGCCGGCGGGCGACATCGATTTCGAGATCCCGAGCGGCGAATACAAGGTGCCGAGCAGTGGGTCGGACGTCGACATCCTGCTCGATGAGCCGAAGAGCGATGGCGACGACGATGCGACGCGCGAATTCGATCCGCTCGCGCGTACGCAGGAGACGCCGACGATCGAATCGCCGATGCTCGATCGCGATGCACTCGACTTGAGCGGGCTGAATGCCGAACAGACGGCGGAGATTTCGCTCGATGACCTCGGTCTCGATGCGGAGGCGATCGACCACTCCGGCTCGCTCGAAGACACGACGTCGCTCGATCGCGAGCTCGGCGGCGACACCGTCGAGCGTGAGCGGCCGCTCGGCGATGACGAGATGACCCAGCTTGCGCCCTCGCTGGGTAGCCTTGATCGCACGATGCAGGCGCCGCGTCCTGAGTCGTTCGACGTCGAGAGCACGGGCACGATTTATCTCGATCCGGCAGAGCTCGGTACGGGGGAGACCCCCGGTACGAGCGATACCGTCGAGCAGCCGCGTGCGGACTTCCGTACGGATGTCGATGCGACCGCGACGATGAAGGCGCCGAGCGCGCTCGACTTCGATCTCAGTGAGATCGAGGAAGCGGCCCCGTCGGTCGATCAGACGATGCGTCAGCCGGCACCGGACATTGCGGACGCCGAGAGCTTCGCGAGCGACGTGTTCGGCGATTCTGGCAAGACCCCGGCGCTCGACCTCGACGTCGGCGACGCGCTGACGGCGGGCGACAACTCGCCGACGAACGAGCAGCCGATCACCGAAATGGAGCTGTCCGAGCTCGAGCCGGTGACCATGAGCGAAGTGGGCACGAAGCTCGATCTCGCACGCGCCTACATGGACATGGGCGATCCCGACGGTGCGCGCAGCATCCTCGAAGAGGTGCTGCAGGAAGGCAATCCCGCGCAGAAGCAGGAAGCGAATCGTCTGTTGGAAGCGATTCGCTGATAAGTAGGCTAGAGGCTGCAGGCGCCAGGCTGTAGGACAGGGGAGCGTCAGCTCCCCTGTTCGTTCGGTGCGCTTCAGGCGGTGTTGAGATCAACTCCTGCGGCCATCTCCCTGACCCCACCCAGCGAAGCAAACCCAAGCGATACACTGCGGGCTGAGAGAGGCAGGCAGGCGCTGACGGCGTGTATTCGCCTACAGCCCACAGCCTACGGCCTCCAGCCCGAGCGGAGCGAAGCGTAGATGCGTATAGCCCTCGGTCTCGAGTACGACGGCAGCGCGTTTTCGGGTTGGCAATCGCAAGCTCATGCGCGTGGCGTTCAAGAGAGCGTCGAGGCGGCGTTGAGCGTGGTGGCCAATCATCCTGTGTCGGTGACTGCTGCGGGCCGCACCGACGCGGGCGTTCATGCCGCCATGCAGGTGGTGCATTTCGACTCGGATTCGGTCCGTAGCGAGCGCGGCTGGGTGTTGGGTGCCAATACGCATCTGCCGCCGCAAGTGAGCGTGCTCTGGGCGCGCGTCGTGCCCGATGCGTTCCACGCCCGTTACAGCGCCTTTGCGCGCCGCTACCGCTATCTCATCCTGAATCGTGGCCCGCGGCCTGCGCTCGTCGCGCAGCGCGTCTGCTGGGTGCGCGATCCGCTCGACGCCGAGCGCATGCACGAGGCGGCGCAGGCCCTGGTGGGCGAGCACGACTTTTCCTCGTTTCGAGCGGCCGAATGTCAGGCACGCACGCCCATGCGGCAGCTGCATGAGATCTCGGTCGAGCGGCACGGGGAGCTGATCGTGGTGTCCGTGCTCGCCAATGCGTTTCTTCATCACATGGTGCGCAACATCGCAGGCGTGCTGATCGCGATCGGCAAGGGCGAGCGGCCGGTGGGGTGGGCAAGGGAAGTGCTCGAGGCCCGCGACCGCACCAAGGGCGGGATCACGGCGCCGGCCGCCGGGCTCTATCTCACCGGGGTGCGTTACTCGCCCCAGCTCGGTCTGCCGAGCGAGAGCACCCAGCTGCTCGGCCTGGCTTGCCCGGCTTAGCCGGACCAAGTATAGATGCGCACCTCTTGCAGTCCTTTAGGACGGTCGGATGACCTGGTTTGAAAAGATTATGCCCTCGCGGATCAAGACCGAGCGCCGCACGCGGTCGGTCCCGGAGGGGCTTTGGATCAAGTGCACCGCCTGCGATGGGGTGCTGTACCGCGCCGAGCTCGAGCGCAATCTGCACGTCTGTCCGAAGTGCGGGCATCACATGCGCATCGGCGCGCGCGACCGCTTGGAGCGCTTCTTGGACCCAGAGGGCGTGGTCGAGCTGGCCGACAACATCGAGCCAGAGGATCCGCTCAAGTTCCGCGATACGAAGAAGTACCGCGACCGTCTCCAGCAGGCGCAGAAGACCACTCACGAGAAGGACGCGCTCATCGTCATGACGGGTACGCTGCACGGCATTCCCGTGGTGGCGTGCGCTTTCGAGTTCGCCTTCATGGGCGGCTCGATGGGCTCGGCAGTCGGCGAGCGCTTCGTGCGCGCCGTCGAGCATGCGCTCGAGCATCGCAAGCCCCTTATCTGCTTCTCGGCGAGCGGTGGCGCGCGCATGCAGGAGGCGTTGCTGTCGCTGCTGCAGATGGCGAAGACCTCGGCGGCGCTGGCGCGTCTGTCTGAAGCGCGCATCCCGTACATTTCCGTGCTCACCGACCCGACGACGGGCGGTGTATCGGCGAGCCTCGCGATGCTCGGCGATGTGAACATCGGCGAGCCCAAGGCGCTCATCGGCTTTGCCGGTGCCCGCGTGATTCAGCAGACCGTGCGTGAGACGCTGCCGGAAGGCTTTCAGCGCAGCGAGTTCCTGCTCGAGCACGGCGCGCTCGACATGATCGTCGACCGGCGCGACATGCGTGAACGCATCGCCAGTCTAATTGCGATGTTCATGCACTTGCCGCCTCCCGCGTTCGGCGACCGCAAGTCGGAGCAGGGCGCCCGCTAGCGCGCTGCTCCGGGCCTGTCGGCGCTTCTGTGCGCGCGCTCGTCACGCTGTCGCTTGCGCACGCCGGCTCTTGTGCCATTCGCTGACCAGGCATCATCGCCCATGCGTTTTTCCCGGCTGTCCGACTGGCTTGCGTGGCAGGAGCGATTGCATCCGAATGCGATCGACCTCGGCCTCGAGAGGCTGCGTCGGACGCTCGGGCGCCTGCGGTGGCAGCCGCCGCAATGTCCGGTGATTACGGTCAGCGGCACGAACGGTAAGGGTTCCACCGTCGCGCTGCTCGCGCGCATCCTCACCGAGGCGGGCTACCGCGTCGGCACGTTCACTTCGCCGCACCTGATCCGCTACAACGAGCGCATCCGCATCGCCGAGCGCGAGGTGTCCGACGCTTCCATCATGGCCGCGTTCGAGCGCATCGATGCGGCGCGCGGCGATGACACGCTCACGTTCTTCGAGTTCAACGCGCTCGCCGCGCTGCTCATTTTCGAAACGGCAGGCCTCGATGCGCTGGTGCTCGAAGTCGGGATGGGCGGACGGCTCGATGCGGTCAATGTCGTCGATGCCGACGTTGCGATCATCACCTCGGTTGCGCTCGATCACTGCGAGTGGTTGGGCACGGATCGAGAAGCGATCGGTGCGGAAAAAGCCGGTGTGCTGCGGCCTGGGCGGGCGGGAATCTTCGGGGCGCGCGATATTCCGCAATCGATCGAGCATGCTGCAGCGACGCTCGGCACGCCACTGCAACGCTTGGGGCGCGAGTTCGACTGGCAACGCACATCGCAGGGTTGGACTTGGCGCGGCGGACACGAGGTGCTCGAGGATTTGCCGCTGCCTGCGCTTGCGGGTGAGGTTCAGCTCGACAATGCAGCGAGCGTGCTGGCGTGTCTGAGCAGCCTGCGCGCACGCTTGAACGTGCCGCGTTCTGCGATCGAGGCGGGACTCACGAGCGTCACGTTGCCGGGACGGTTCCAGCGCATCGAGCACGGTACGGAGTGGATTCTCGACGTTGCGCATAACCCCGCTGCCGCCGGCACACTCGCGCGCTCGCTAGCCGCGCTCGAGCCGCGCCGCCCTTGTATCGCCGTATGTGGCGTGCTCGGCGACAAGGACCTCGCGAATATCTATGCCGAGCTGCAAGCCTCGTTCGACGGTTGGATCGCTGTGGGTCTTGCCGGGCCGCGCGCACTTTCAGCAGATGCATTGGCGATGCACTTGCGCACTCTTGGCGCCAAAGTCGTGGCCGAGTGTGCCGACGTTACGAGCGGTTGCGAGCGTGCCCTGAGCTTGGCAGGGCGCGAGGGCAGGGTGGTCGTCTTCGGTTCGTTTCTCACCGTCGGACCGGCGCTCGAATGGCTCGCACGTGTGCAAGCGAACGCGGGACACTGTGGCTGAAGAGGCGCCCGTCACGTCGAAGATGATTCAACATACGTTGCGCTCGTATACTCTGCGGCCGTGGAACGTCATGTGAAAGAACGTCTCGTCGGGGCGGCTGTGCTGATGGCCGCCGCGATCATTCTCATTCCGGAGATGCTCTCTGGGCCTGGCCGCGAGCGCGAATCGAACACGACCGCCAGCGTGGCGAGCGAAACTGGCCTCAAGACCTACACCATCGATCTGAGCAAGCCGATGACGGGTGCGCCTGCGGTCGTCGATGACCGCGCGCCGCCGCAGGAAGAGCCCAAGCAGGTTCCGCAGGACGTCCAGCCGGCAGCATCGACGGCTGCGTCGGTTTCCGCGGCGAAGCCTGAGGCGGTCCCTGAATCGCCAGCCCGGAGCGAGCCGCCTGCCGACACGCGCTCGGCCCCACGCACCGCGGCGGCATCCCCGTCGAATGCGCCGACGCAAAGCAGTCAGGCGCCTGCCAAGACGCAAGCCACTCCCACTCAGTCGAAGCCTGCACAGCAGAAACCCGTACAGGAATCGGCCCCGCGGCCTGTTGCATCTGCCTCTGCCGTCCCCACATCTAAGGGATGGGCGGTTCAGCTGGGCAGCTTCTCGAGCCAGGCGACCGCGCAGCGGCTGGCGCAGGAGTATCGCTCCGGTTCGCGCAACGCATTCGTGATGCCCGTAAAGACCGCTTCCGGCACGTTGTATCGCGTGCGTATCGGTCCGATGCAGGATCGAGCGGCAGCGGAGGCGACTTTGCGCGAGGTCAAAGCGCGAGTGCCGGGCGCGGCGGTGGTGCCTCACCCGTGACGTACGTCATGCTCGACTCGGTTAGTTGGGCAGGGTGCGACGGTCGCTGATAGAATTCGCGCGACCTCGCGCCGACCGCTTCAGGTGGCGGCAGTGAACGTCGAAGTCGCGTCTCCGGTGCTCAGCCTGCTCGTATGAATGGTGCCGACCTTCTGATTCTCAGCGTCCTCGTGATCTCGACGCTGCTGGGACTCGTGCGTGGCTTCGTCCGCGAAGCAATCGGTCTGCTCGCATGGCTTGGCGGTCTGTGGTTGGCGTGGCGCTATGCGCCGTTGGTCGAGCCGATGCTGGGCGGCGCGGTCGGTACGCCCCCGGTGAGCACGTGGACGGCTCGCGGCGCGATTCTCATCGTCGTTTTGCTCTTCGGCTGGCTGGTGGCCGGCGTATTGAGTCATCTCCTTCGTCATTCGAGTTTGAGCTTGCTCGTCGATCGCGTCCTCGGAGCGAGCTTCGGCGCGTTGCGCGGCGCCGTCGTCGTAGCGGTATTCGTGTTGCTCGGTCAGTTCGTGCAGCTGAACGAAGTCAGTTGGTGGAAGGAATCGAGCCTTCTGCCTTATGCGGCGGAGCTCGCCGGCTGGATCCAGACGTTCGCGGAAACCGGTATGCAGATGCTGGATGAGCAGGCGCGTATCGGCGAGTCGTCGCTGAGAGGTTGAAACAATGTGCGGCATCGTGGGAATCGTCGGGCATACGCCTGTCAATCAACAGATCTATGATGCTTTGACGGTGCTGCAGCACCGCGGACAGGATGCCGCCGGCATCATGACCTATCACGAAGGCGAGCTTTTTCTGCGCAAGCAGAACGGGCTCGTGCGCGACGTGTTCCAGCAGCGTCACATGATGGCGCTCAAGGGCAACATCGGCATTGGACACGTGCGTTATCCGACGGCAGGCTGCGATACCGCCTCCGAAGCCCAACCGTTCTACGTCAATTCGCCTTACGGCATTTGCCTCGGTCACAACGGCAATCTCACCAATGCGACCGAGCTTGCCGAAGTGCTCACGCGCGAGGATCTGCGGCACCTCAACACGAGCTCCGACTCGGAGGTGCTGCTCAACGTGCTGGCGAGCGAGCTGTCGCGCGTCGGCACGCCGCGCGCCTCGGCGGCGGACATCTTCAAGGCGATGACGGCCGTCTATCGGCGCGTGCGCGGCGGTTTCGCCGCAGTGGCGATCATCGTCGGCCACGGTTTGCTCGGCTTCCGCGATCCGCACGGTATTCGGCCGCTCGTGCTCGGCCAGCGTGAATCGGCGCAGGGCACCGAGTACATGCTCGCCTCCGAGAGCGTGGCGCTCGATATGCTCGGCTTCTCGCGCGTGCGTGACGTGAATCCGGGCGAAGCCGTCTTCATCGACGAACATGGGCGTTTCTATTCGCAACAATGCGTGCCCGTGACGCGCCATACGCCGTGCATCTTCGAGTACGTCTATCTCGCGCGGCCGGATTCGATCATCGACAACATCTCGGTGCACAAGGCGCGTCTGCGCATGGGCGATCTGCTCGCTGAGAAGATTCGCCGCGTGTGGCCGGATCACGATATCGACGTGGTGATCCCGATTCCCGATACGAGCCGCACGGCGGCCGTGCAAGTGGCGCAGATCCTCGGCATTAAATATCGGGAAGGCTTCGTCAAGAATCGCTATATCGGTCGCACGTTCATCATGCCGGGGCAGGAGCAGCGCGCGAAGTCGGTGCGCTCCAAGCTCAACGTCATCGATCTGGAATTCCGCGGCAAGAACGTGCTGCTGATCGACGATTCCATCGTGCGCGGTACGACCTCGGCGCAGATCATCGAGCTGGCGCGCGAGGCGGGCGCGCGTCGCGTCTATTTCGCCTCAGCGGCGCCGCCGGTGCGCTATCCGAACGTTTACGGCATCGACATGCCGGCTGCGTCCGAGCTCGTGGCCGCTGGGCGTACCGAGGAGGAAGTGGCGAAGCTGATCGGCGCCGATCGCTTGATCTATCAGGATCTCGACGACCTCGTGCGCGCGTGTCTGCACCACGAGTCCAACATCAAGGAATTCGACACTTCGTGCTTCTCCGGCGAGTACGTCACGGGCGATGTGACGCCGGCCTATCTCGCGCGCCTGGAAGAGGAGCGCTCGGACGAGGCGAAGGCGCGGCGGCGCCGCAACCCGGGCGCGGTCAAGGCGGTGCGCGCGGTTTGATCGCGCGCGCTTAAGACGCTGACGGCATGGCGCGCAGCGCATCGACGCCTGCGGTCACTCCCGCCAAGGCTGCGCCGCGTTTTCTCATCGTTACCGACCAGACCGATTTCGCGCGCGCGCTCGAACACCACATCTCCATCGTCCGGGCGGACGCACAGTGTCGTGTGCATGCGCCGCTCAAGTCGGGGCGCCTGCATGCTGCGTTCCAGGCGCTCGGCTATGACGGCGTGCTGCTTGACGATCTCGCCGATCACGGCCGCGGGCTCGAATGGCTCGAAAGCTTCCTGCTGCGGCCGCATTTCCCGCCGGTCATTTACTTCGCATCCGCCGCCGGTACCGTCTTGAGCGACGCGGCGCAGCGCGGTGCCTTCGAATGCATCGTGCGCGAGCGCATCGATCATCGGCGGCTCGCGAACGCGCTGCGCGAGAGCGTGCGTCGACGTCGGCAGGAGCTGGCGCTGCTGCGCACGACCAAGGCGTTCGAGGAGCAATCGCGCTTCGGTCCGGTCACGATCCTCGGTCATCGCTTCGTGCGCGAGCTGGCGGTGGGCGGCACAGCGTTCGTCTATCTCGCCGAGAGCGAGCGGGGCGGCGAGATGGTGGTGCTCAAGGTATTGAGCATGTCATCGGAAGGCGAGACCGACGCGCGGCTCGTGCGCTTCCTGCAGGAGTACGAGCTCATCTCGAACATTCGCCACCCGCACGTCGTGCGCATTCTCGATTTCGGCATCGCCGACGACCATGCGTACATTGCGATGGAGTATTTCCCGCACGGCGACCTGCGCGGGCACATTGCACAGGGACTTTCGCCCGAGCAAGCGCTGAGCTATCTGCGGCAGATGGCGAGCGCGCTCGAGGTCGTGCACGCGGTCGGCATCCTGCATCGCGACTTGAAGCCCGGCAATGTGATGGTGCGCGCCGATGGGACGCTCGCGCTCATCGATTTCGGGCTGGCCAAGCACTTCGAGATGCCGGCCGACATCACGGCGACCGGGGAAATCTTCGGAACGCCGTACTATATGAGCCCCGAACAGGGGCACGGTCACGAGCTCGACGAGCGCAGCGATCTCTACAGCCTCGGGGTCATCTTCTACGAGATGCTGACGCGTAAAAAGCTGTTCGTCGGCGCCTCGCCGATGGCCGTGATCTACATGCATGCCAACGCGCCGCGACCGCAGCTCGAAGGCGACTTGGCGCGTTATCAAGGTCTGCTCGATAAGTTGTTGGCGCAAGCGCCTGCGGATCGTTTCGCGTCGGCGCGCGAGCTCGTGCAGGCCATCGACGATTTGAAGGAGAGTTCATGAGCGCGCATCCGGTCAGTCCTGCGCTCGCCAATCCGCTGCGCGCGGCGACGGACGAGCGCTGGTTCGAGACAGCGTGCGAACGCTGGCGCGAGCTGCTCATCGATCACGCGAACTGCGAGAAGAAGGCGGCGTCGACGGCGCTCAGTCTGATGTTCACCTACGCGGACGATGTGGACCTGTCCAGTCGTCTGTCGCGCCTGGCCCGTGAGGAGCTCAGGCATTTCGAGCAGGTGCAGAAGTACATGCTCACCGTCGGGGTGCCGTATCAGCGGCTGACGCCGTCGCGATACGCCGAGGGGCTTCGTCGAGCGGTGCGTCGCGATGAGCCCGGCCGCAAGCTGGATTTGCTGTTGTGTGCAACCTTGATCGAAGCACGCTCGTGCGAACGCTTCGTGGGATTGGTGCCGCGTCTGCACGAGCCGCTCGCGTCCTTCTATCGCGGCTTGGCCGAGTCGGAGTCGCGGCATCAGTCGCTCTATCTCTGGATGGCCGAGCGCCGCAGCGATCCTGTCGAGCTGGAGCAGCGATTGGCCGCGTTCGCCGACATCGAGGCGGAGCTTGCGACGTCGCCGGATAGCCAGTTCCGCTTCCATTCGGGGACGCCGGTATAGCGGCCGCGGGCGGGTCAGCGGGAGTGGTTGCAGCTCGCGACCGAGCTGACCTGAGCGAATTCCGATCAGTGTTGCGCGCGCGGCAAGGCGGTCAGCTCATAGCCGCGCGTGTCCCATCTGAGCACGCTGCCTTGCTCGTACCAATCGCCGAGCACGATGCGGGTGGCTTGCCGTCCGTTTAGATCGACGGTGTGAATCGCCGGACGATGAGTGTGGCCGTGGATCATACAATCCACGCCGTAGCGGGCGAACGTCGCCAGCACTTCCGCGGCATTCACATCCATGATCTGCGGCGCTGCGCGATCCATCGCCTCGATGTGCGCTTTGCTGCCGGCGCGCATGCGTTCGGCGAGCCGTTGACGTTGCTTCAGGGTAAGGCTGCGCAGCACGAGCTGCACGAGCGGATTGCGTACGATGCGGCGCAGTCGTTGATATGCGTGATCGTCGATGCAGAGCGCATCGCCATGCAGGAGCAGCACGCGGCGGCCGTACACGTCGACCACGGTGCCGTCCTCGAGCAACCGCACACCGGTGCGCTCGACGAAGCGCTTGCCGATCAGAAAATCGCGATTTCCGTGGATCAGGAAACACTTGACCCCGCGCGCAGTCGTCGCGCGTAGCGCGTCCATGGCTCGCTGCTTGTCGGGATCGGGATCGTCATCGCCGATCCAGGCCTCGAACAGATCGCCCAGGATGTACAGGCGTTCGGCCTGCTTCCCTTCGGTGTGCAAAAACTCGAGGAACTGATCGGTGATCTCCGGTTGCGCGCCATCCAGGTGCAAGTCGGAGATGAACAGGACGGTCATGGGCGGCCCAGGGCAGGGGGCGAGATACGAAGTGGCAAGCTGCGGAGCGTGAGGCCGGTTGAGCGCGATCTTGCGAGCGCCGCCCCGTATGCGACGCGGGCTGCCGGCCTCCTGTCCTGCAATCTCATTGCAGCACTTCCATCTTCTCGATCACGATCGGCTTGAGCGGCACGTCCGATTCGAACGGACCTGCTTCGCTGGTCGCGACGGCACCGATGTCATCGACGACGCTCATGCCTTCGATGACGCGTCCGAAGACCGCATAGCCCCAGCGGCTTGGCTGTGGATCCAGCATCGGATTGTCGACGAGATTCACGTAGAACTGCGAGGTGCCGCTGTGCGGGTGGCCCGTGCGCGCAAGTCCCACCGTGCCGCGCGCATTCGACAGCCCGTTGCCGGATTCGTTGGGAATCGGATCGCGCGTCGGCCGTTCGTTGAATTCGCGGTCGTAGCCGCCGCCTTGGATCACGAAGTTGCCCACGACGCGATGAAAGATCGTGCCATCGTAGTGCCCGGCGCGCACGTACTCCAGGAAGTTGGCGGTCGTGAGCGGGGCACGCTGCGTTTCGAGCTGGATGACGAAGCTGCCGAGGTTCGTGTGCACGCGCACGAGGATCGGTTGCTGCGCGTGAGCGCTCAGGCTCAACCAAGCGGCCACCAAGGCGCAGAAGCTGAAGAAGATGCGTCGCTTCATGGAGTCGAGGTACCTGAAAGGATTGGCATGGGGATCTTAGCAAAGCACGGCGGGCGAACCGGAGGGGACGTGCCGTAGGCTCCGCGTATAGAATACGCAGCCCATTTTCGAGCCTCGGGACGTGTCGAACCGACAGCGTCGCAGCTGAGGCGCCTGGCAGCGAGAGACGACGCAGTAGGCCATATCGACACATGCTTTCCGGTCCCCTGGTGACACGATTCGCGCCGAGCCCGACAGGCTATTTGCACCTGGGCAATGCTCGGACCGCGCTGCTCAGCTACTTGGCTGCGCGCAAGAGCGCGGGGCGCTTCATCATGCGTATCGAAGACACCGACGAGGTGCGTTCGACGGAAGAGTTTGCGCAAGCCTTGCTCGAAGACCTTCGCTGGCTGGGCCTCGAATGGGACGAGGGCCCCGATATCGGCGGTCCGCACACCTTCTATCGCCAGCGGGAGCGCAGCGCCATCTACGAAGAGTGGCTCGCCAAGCTCGATGCCGCGGGTCTCACGTATCCCTGCTACTGCACGCCTGCGGAGCTCAACATCGTCCGCAAGCAGCAGCTCGCGGCCGGTAAGCCACCGCGTTATCCGGGAACGTGCCGCAAGCTGACCGAGGCGCAGCGCGCCGAACGTGCCGCGCGCGGTCAGCCGGCAGCATTGCGATTTCGCGTGCCGCCCGGCGAAGTCGTGGCGTTCGAGGACGTGGTGCACGGCCCTCAGCACTTCAACACGGACGATATCGGCGATTTCATCATTCGCCGAGCCGACGGCAGCATGGCGTTTTTCTTCTCGAACGCGCTCGACGACGCGCTCATGGGCGTGACGCTCGTGCTGCGCGGCGACGATCACGTGACGAATACGCCGCGCCAGATCCTCTTGCTGAAGGCCCTTGGGCTGCCGATTCCGCGCTATGCGCACGTGGCGCTGTTGCTCGGCATGGATGGAGCGCCGCTCTCGAAGCGGCATGGCGCGATGAGCGTCAAGGATTTGCGTGAGCGAGGGTATCTCCCGGGTGCCGTGTGCAATCACCTGGTGCGTCTCGGTCATACCTGCACGCGCGACGGCTGGCTTGATCCGCAAGCCATGGTTGAGGACTTCGATCTCGCGCGGCTCGGTCGAGCAGCCGCGAAGTTCGACGAAGCGCAGCTGCGTCACTGGCAGAAAGAAGCGGTCGCTCATCTGTCGGCCGAAGGGTTTCGCGCTTGGACTGCGCAACAGCTGCCGCAGGACGTGGATGCCGCGCGCATCGACGCATTCATCGTTGCCATCCGACCGAATGTGGAGCTGCCGACGGATGTGGCGCACTGGAGCCGCGTGGTGTTCGGTACGAGCATCGAATTGTCCGAGGATGCGCGTGCCGCCGTGTGCGGTGCAGGTCCGGAGTTCTTCGCCACGGCGCGGCGCTTGCTCGCGGGGGGCGGTGAGTTCAAGCAGATCGTGCGCGAGCTCGGTCAGGCATGCGGCAAGAAGGGACCGGCACTGTTCATGCCGCTGCGCGCCGCGCTGACCGGTGCGACGCATGGTCCTGAGCTCGCGCCGCTCGTCGCGCTCATGCCCGCGCAGGAAGTCGAACGACGCCTCGTGCACGCCGAGCAACTCGCGAGCGGGTGAGCCTGAGCGCTAGACATCGGCACACACATCCCGTCACTTCCATCAGAGACAAGCAACCGGCATCCATGCAGATCTTCAATTCGCTCACCGGTCGCAAAGAAACCTTCGTGCCGCTCACGCCCGGCGTCGTACGCATGTACTTGTGCGGGGACACGGTGTACGACTTCTGTCACCTCGGGCACGCACGCTCGAAGCTCGCGTTCGATGTCGTGCGGCGCTACTTCCTCTATCGCGGCTACTCCGTCACGTTCGTACGCAACATCACCGATATCGACGACAAGATCATCGCCCGCGCTGCAGAGGAGGGCGTGACGGTGCGCGAGCTCACCGACCGGTTCACGCAGGCGATGCACGAGGATTACGACAGGCTCGGCATCTTGCGGCCCGACGTCGAGCCGCGGGCGACGGAGCACATCCCGGGCATCATCGCGATGACGCAGAAGCTCATCGAGAAGGGCTATGCGTACGTCGCGAGCAACGGCGACGTCATGTACTCCGTCGCGAAGTTCGCCGACTACGGCAAGCTGTCCGGCAAGCAACTCGGCGACCTGCGCGCGGGCGCCCGCGTCGCGGTGGACGAGGCAAAGCGCGATCCGCTCGATTTCGTGCTCTGGAAGCGAGCCAAGCCCGGCGAGCCGCACTGGCCGTCGCCGTGGGGCGAGGGGCGCCCAGGGTGGCATATCGAGTGCTCGGCGATGAGCTGCGACATCCTCGGCTCGCGCTTCGATATCCATGCCGGCGGTATGGATCTGAAATTCCCGCATCACGAGAACGAAATTGCCCAGTCGCGCGCCGCAACAGGGGATTCGTTCGCGCAGGTATGGATGCACAACGGTTTCGTCAACGTCGACAACGAGAAGATGTCGAAGTCGCTCGGCAATTTCTTCCGCATTCGCGACGTGCTCGATTCGGGCTATGTGCGCGATCCGGAGGTGCTGCGGTACTTCCTGATCTCGAGTCACTATCGCGGACCGATCAACTATTCGCTTGCGCAGATCGAGCAGGCCGATGCGGCACTCGGAAGGCTGTACACGGCGTTGCGCGACGTCGAGCCTGCCGCGAGCTTCACGCCGTCCGCAGCGACGGCGGCATTCGAGGCAGCGATGGACGATGATTTCAATACGCCGGAGGCGCTCGCGGCGCTGCAGACGCTGGCGACGGAAATCAACCGCGCGAAAGCGGCCGGTGACGTGAGCGGTGCTCAGACACGTGCGGCCGAGCTCATCAAGCTTGGCGGTGTCCTGGGAATCTTGCAGCTCGCGCCCGCCGAATTCTTCCGCAAGCCGAAGCTTGCGGCACCGAGCGCGGGTAATGCGGGTAATGAGGACGCGCGCGCTGCCGCAGCGGTCTTGGACGAGGCGCAGATCGAGGCGCTGATTGCGGAGCGGCGCGAAGCGCGCCGCAACAAGAACTTCCAGCGCTCCGACGAGATTCGCAACGAGCTCGCCAAAGCGGGCATCGTCCTCGAAGACAAGCCGGACGGCACGACGACCTGGCGCCGCCAGTGATCGCGCGGGTCAGCGACGGTCGCGGAATCTGGCGGCCTCGAAAAATTGACGCTCTCCGACCGGGTCCGTATGATTCGCCGTCCCGTGCGGGGCGGAGCTTCCGTCTTATCGTCGGTGCGAAGTGCTGATCACGGCGGGGCATGGCGCAGTCTGGTAGCGCATCTGCTTTGGGAGCAGAGGGTCGGGGGTTCGAATCCCTCTGCCCCGACCAGTACGGTGAGCGGCTGAGGTAGCATGGCAGCCGTCACGCTGCTCAGGGTTGCGTCGCCGCTCGAGGCGGAAAGCGCGTCGGTCAAGGACTGATAGGCGCAATCCTGCCGGGCGAGGCAGGACGAGCGGTGCCGAGAATGCTTGCGCCTGTAGCTCAGTTGGATAGAGCATCGGCCTTCTAAGCCGAGGGTCGCAGGTTCGAGTCCTGCCGGGCGCGCCATCCTGGCAGGTAAAATGACGTGGCGATGGTGGGCGTAGCTCAGCTGGTAGAGCCCCGGATTGTGATTCCGGCCGTCGTGGGTTCGAATCCCATCGCTCACCCCATTTTTGGGGTCGCCGTCAGCGGATAGGGGGTATCGCCAGCGGCATTCGAGGTGTTACAGACATCTTGAAATGCGCGGCGAAAACCGTATCTTGAATGTATCTTCTATCCCCTGATCACGACCTGTTGATCGTGGGCTGTTAGCTCAATTGGTAGAGCAGCTGACTCTTAATCAGTTGGTTATAGGTTCGAGTCCTATACGGCCCACCACCTCTTCTGTTGGTTGACGGTCTCGGCGTTCGGTGCTCGAACGCCGAGAGCGTCTTTAGGGGGCACAGATGCCTCCTTGGTCCGTCAACTTTCCTTCCCTCAGGTATACTCCGCCGCCCTGCGCAGAGTGACGCGCTCAAGGGACGCGTTGCCGCGCTCGATGTCGCGCGAAAGTGGCGGAACTGGTAGACGCGCTGGATTTAGGTTCCAGTGGGTAGCCCCCGTGAGGGTTCGAGTCCCTCCTTTCGCACCACGGGAGGCTGTGGGCTCTAGGCTGTGGGCTGAAGGTTGAACGATGCCATGCGCAGGCTTGCCTTTAGTCCACAGCCTACGGTCTACAGCCCGGATTCTTTGTGAGGTTCGTCAATGCAGGTCTCGGTAGAAGCGATCGGTACGCTCGAACGCCGGATGGAAGTACAGGTTCCGGCGGCACGCATCGAGCAAGCGGTGAATGAACGGCTGCAGCAGCTCAGCCGAACCGTGCGTCTCAAGGGGTTTCGCCCTGGGAAGGTGCCGGTCAAGGTCGTGCGTCAGCAGTTCGGGGAGCAGGTGCGTCAGGAGGTGGTCGGCGACGTCGTGCAGCGCAGCTTCGCCGAGGCCGTCACGCAGGAAAAGCTGAAGCCGGCCGGCGGTCCGAAGATCGAGACCATCGAAGCGCCTCAGGGCAGCGACCTTAAGTATCGCGCGACGTTCGAGGTCGTACCGGAGATCGAGCTCAAGGGAATCGAGGGCATGGAAGTGTCGCGGCCGGTGGTGGAAGTCACTCAGGCCGACATCGACGCGATGATCGAGAACCTGCGTCAGCAGCGCGCTGAGTACGTGCCGGTCGAGCGCGAGGCCCGCGAAACCGATCGCGTGATCGTCGACTTCGACGGCACCATCGACGGGCTCGCCTTCGATGGCGGCAAGGGCGAGGACGTACCGGTCGTGCTCGGCGAAAAGCGCATGCTGGAGTCGTTCGAAACGGCGCTCTACGGCACGCGTGCAGGCGAGCAGAAGGTCGTCGAGCTCACCTTCCCCGAGGACTTTCCTCCGACCACGGCGGGCAAGCAGGCGCGCTTCGACGTGAAGATCAAGGCGGTCGAAGAGCGGCGTCTACCCGAAGTCGACGAGGAGTTCGCGAAGTCCTTCGGTATCGAAGAAGGCGGCGTCGAGCGGCTCAGGGAGGAGGTGAAGGAGAACATGGAGCGCGAGCTCGCCGAAGCCGTGCGCGCGCGCCTGAAGAAGCAGGTCTTGGACGGGCTTCTGGCCGCCAATCCGATCGAGCTGCCGAAGTCGATGGTCGATGTGCAGGTGCGCGAGCTGCAGATCGATGCGGCACGCCGCATCGGGGCGCGCGACGCCTCGCAGATTCCGCCGGCCGAGAACTTCACGGAGCTCGCGCGGCGGCGCGTGGCGCTCACGTTGCTCGTGACCGAGCTTGTCCAGCGCGCCAATCTGCAAGTCGATCAGGCCAAGGTGCAGGCGCGCTTCGAGGATCTCGCGGCGCAGCTGCCGGATCCGCAGCAGGCGCTGCAGGCCTACCGCTCGAACCCGCAGTTGCAACGTCAAATGGAAGCGGCGGTGCTCGAAGACCAGGTTATCGACTGGGTGCTCGAGCGCGCTCGCATCACCGACACGCCGTCGACCTTCAAGGAAGTGATGAATTTCGGCGCGTGAATGGCCGAATCGGTGCGCCGGCGGTCCGAAAGGGTTGCCGGCGCGCCCGGACAGATCCATTCTGCCTAGCCGAGCGCCGGATGCACTCGTTACACTCGAAATCACCCAATTCAACCCAATACAAATGGCAGCTATGAATCTCGTCCCAATGGTCGTCGAGCAAACGGCTCGCGGCGAACGCGCATACGACATCTACTCGCGCCTGCTGAAGGAGCGGGTGATCTTCATCGTGGGGCCCATCGAGGACCATATGGCGAACCTCGTAGTGGCTCAGCTCCTGTTCCTCGAGTCCGAGAACCCCGAGAAGGACATCGCGCTGTACATCAACTCCCCGGGCGGTTCGGTGACGGCGGGGCTGTCGATCTACGACACCATGCAGTTCATCAAGCCGGACGTGAGCACGATGTGCATCGGCCAGGCCTCCAGCATGGCGGCCGTGCTCCTGGCGGGCGGGGCGAAGGGCAAGCGCTATTGCCTGCCGCATTCGCGGATCATGATCCATCAGCCGCTCGCCGGCTTTCAGGGGCAGGCGTCGGACATCGACATCCACGCTCGCGAGGTCCTCGAGACGCGCGACCGGCTCAACCGGATTCTGTCCAAGCACACCGGCCAGACGATCGAGAAGATCCGCCAGGACACGGACCGCGACTACTTCATGGGCGGGGAGGCCGCTGTGCAGTACGGTCTGATCGACAAGGTGATGGAACGCCGTGTCGACATCGGGGCTGCGACCGCTAAGTGATTAAGTCGCATAGGGTTTTCTCCGACTTTGACACTGTTTGCCGCGACCGCGCCGGGCGTCTTTGCAGGCTACTGGGGACGCGTGATATATAGCGTCGGACATCGTTCGTCGTGCACGACGATGTCCGTGCCGAACTATTGAGGGTCATTCATGTCGGACGATTCCCGCAGCAAACACGACGACGGCAAGTTGCTGTACTGCTCCTTCTGCGGCAAGAGCCAGCACGAAGTGCGCAAGCTGATCGCCGGTCCGTCGGTGTTCGTGTGCGACGAGTGCGTCGAGCTCTGCAACGACATCATTCGCGAAGAGCTCGAGGAGCGCGCGGAGCGCACGCGCGACAAGCTGCCTCGCCCCCACGAGATCAAGAAGGTGTTGGACGAGTACGTGATCGGCCAGCACCGCGCCAAGAAGGTGCTGTCGGTTGCGGTCTACAACCACTATAAGCGCCTGCAGACCAAGAGCTCCGACCAGCGTTCGAAGGACGACGTCGAGCTCGCCAAGAGCAACATCCTGCTGATCGGTCCGACCGGATGCGGCAAGACGCTGCTTGCCGAGACTCTGGCGCGACTGCTCAACGTGCCGTTCACGATTGCCGACGCCACTACGCTCACCGAAGCGGGTTACGTCGGCGAAGACGTCGAGAACATCATCCAGAAGCTCTTGCAGAAGTGCGATTACGACGTCGAGAAGGCGCAGACCGGCATCGTCTACATCGATGAGATCGACAAGATCTCGCGCAAGTCGGACAACCCCTCGATCACCCGCGACGTCTCGGGTGAGGGCGTCCAGCAGGCGCTGCTCAAGTTGATCGAAGGGACGATTGCCTCCGTGCCTCCGCAAGGCGGGCGCAAGCATCCGCAGCAGGAGTTCTTGCAGGTCGATACGACGAACATTCTGTTCATCTGCGGCGGCGCCTTTGCGGGCCTCGAGAAGATCATTCTCAACCGCACGCAGAAGACGGGTATCGGCTTCACGGCCGACGTTCGTCAGCAGAACGAGCGTGCGCACGGCAGCGACATTTTCCATGACGTCGAGCCGGAGGACCTGATCAAGTACGGTCTGATCCCAGAGTTCGTCGGCCGCCTGCCCGTGGTGGCAACGCTCGATGAGCTGGATGAGGACGCGCTCGTCTCGATTCTGGTCGAGCCGAAGAACGCGCTCAGCAAGCAGTACCGCAAGCTCTTCGAGATGGAGGGTGTCGAGCTCGAGTTCCGCCCCGAGGCGTTGCGTGCCGTGGCACGCAAGGCCATGCAGCGCAAGACCGGCGCACGCGGGCTGCGCACCATCTTGGAAAACGTGCTGCTCGAAACCATGTATGAGTTGCCGTCGTTGCGTAACGTGCAGAAGGTCGTTGTCGACGAGGCAGTCATCCTTGGTGAGAGCAAGCCATATGTGCTGTACGGTCCGGGCGAAGATGCGCGCCTGTCGAATGTCGAGGAGCGGCGCCCGACCGGCAGCGATCATCCCTGAGACGGCCACGGTGCGCGGACGGTGCGTTGTAGCCCGTCCGAGCCGTCGCAGCACAGCGCCGCTGGCGCGCAACTGCCGCACCATTTCCGTCTGTGTGAGTGAAAGGCGCCCTCTGGGCGCCTTTTTTCTTACTCGAGGCGGGCCCTTGGAGGAGGCACAATCAGATGCTTCCTCAATTTCCCATTCGTTATGTGACGGATCGCCAAAAGCGAGAGCTTTTGAGGTCCTTGCGAGGTAGCGACGCCGCGGCCGATCCGGTATGTTGGCTCTGACGCCTTCTCGTTCCTCTTTTATCGCAAGCACGCCAAAGGTATTCGCGTGAGCACTGAGACCCCAGAAACCGATCAACAGACCACGACCGGCCCCACCACGCTTCCGGTGCTGCCGCTGCGCGACGTCGTGGTCTATCCGCACATGGTCATCCCGTTGTTCGTCGGGCGCGAGAAGTCGATCCTGGCGCTCGATCAGGCCATGCGCGCCGGCAAGCAAATCTTGCTCGTGGCGCAGAAGCAGGCCGACGTGGACGACCCTGGTCCGCAAGACCTTTATCGCCTGGGCACCATCGCGACGATCCTGCAGCTGCTCAAGCTGCCCGACGGGACCGTGAAGGTGCTCGTGGAAGGCGTGGAGCGCGCCAAGATCGAGAAGCTCATCAGCGGACCGTTCTTCACCGCCGAGATCAGCCCGTACAAGGACATCGAGCAGTACGACGAGCGCGAAATGGACGTGCTTACGCGCTCGGTGACCTCGCAGTTCGAACAGTACGTCAAGCTCAATCGCAAGATTCCGCCGGAGGTGCTGACGGCCCTTGCCGGCATCGAGCAGCCGGGGCGGCTCGCCGACAACGTGGCGGCGCACATGTCGCTCAAGCTCGATGCCAAGCAGAAGGTGCTCGAGATCCAAGACGTGCGCAAACGCCTCGAGCACATCCTCGCGCTCATCGAAGGCGAGATGGACGTGCTGCAGATCGAGAAGCGCATTCGCGGCCGCGTCAAGCAGCAGATGGAGAAGAGCCAGCGCGAGTACTACCTGAATGAGCAGATGAAGGCCATTCAGAAGGAGCTCGGCGAGATCGAGGACGCGCCGAACGAGATCGCGGAGCTCGAGCAGCGCATCGCGAAGGCGGGCATGCCGAAAGAGGCGCGCGACAAGGCGACTTCAGAGCTCAACAAGCTCAAGCTCATGTCGCCGATGTCCGCCGAGGCGACGGTCGTACGCAACTACATCGATTGGCTCGTCAAGTGCCCGTGGAAGAAGAAGACCAAGGTGCACAACGACATTGCCTTCGCCGAGAAGGTGCTTGATGAAGACCATTACGGCCTGGAGAAGGTGAAGGAACGGATCATCGAGTACCTCGCCGTGCAGCAGCGCGTGAAGACGCTCAAGGGACCGATCCTGTGCTTGGTCGGCCCGCCGGGCGTCGGCAAGACCTCGCTCGGTCAATCGATTGCGCGCGCAACCAACCGCAAGTTCGTGCGCATGTCATTGGGCGGCGTGCGCGATGAAGCCGAGATCCGCGGCCATCGCCGCACGTACATCGGCTCGATGCCGGGCAAGATCATCCAGAACATGGTGAAGACGGGCGTCCACAATCCGCTGTTCTTGCTCGACGAGGTCGACAAGATGGCGATGGACTTCCGCGGCGATCCGTCGTCCGCACTGCTCGAGGTGCTCGATCCGGAGCAGAACTCCACGTTCAACGATCACTACCTCGAGGTCGATTTCGACCTGTCCGAGGTCATGTTCGTGTGCACGGCGAACAGCCTGAACATTCCGGCGCCGCTGCTCGATCGCATGGAAGTCATTCGGCTGCCCGGTTACACCGAGGACGAGAAGCTCGCCATCGCGCGGCGCTATCTCTTGCCGAAGCAGATGAAGCAGAACGGCTTGAAGGACGAAGAGCTGAAAGTGTCGGATGCGGCGCTGCTCGACATCATTCGCTACTACACGCGCGAAGCCGGCGTGCGCAATCTCGAGCGCGAGATCTCGAAGATCTGCCGCAAGTCGGTCAAACAGCTGCTAGCGAAGCCGGAGACGAAAGTCGTCAACGTGACACCGAAGAATCTGAGCGCCTTCCTCGGCGTGCGTCGATTCCGCTACGGCCGCGCGGAGGAGCAGGATCAGATCGGCCAAGTGACCGGTCTTGCCTGGACGGAAGTGGGCGGCGAGTTGCTCACCATCGAAGCCGCCGTCGTACCGGGCAAGGGCAAGCTGACTCACACGGGTCAGCTCGGCGAAGTCATGCAGGAGTCGATTCAGGCTGCAATGACCGTCGTGCGCAGCCGCGCGAGCGTGCTCGGTCTCGAGCCCGACTTCTACCAGAAGACGGATGTGCATATTCACGTGCCGGAAGGTGCGACGCCAAAGGACGGTCCGAGCGCGGGTATCGGCATGTGTACGGCGCTCGTGTCTGCGTTGACGAAGGTGCCGGTGCGCTCCGATGTTGCAATGACGGGAGAGATCACGCTGCGCGGTCAGGTGCTGCCCATCGGCGGTCTGAAGGAGAAGCTGCTGGCGGCGCATCGCGGCGGCATTCGCACGGTGCTGATCCCCGACGACAACACGAAGGATCTCGCAGACATCCCGCAGAACATCAAGGACAATCTGGAGATCAAGCCGGTCAAGTGGATCGACGAAGTGCTGGAGGTTGCGCTCAAAGGCATTCCGGCGCCCGTGGGAGCCGCAAGCTCTCCGCCGACGCGCAGCTCCGAGAAGCCGCGCGCTCGGCGCATCGCAAAACGCAACAACAAGCACGCGCGTGCGCATTGACACGGCTCTCGCAGTACGTGAGGCAGCGCGACGTTTGCGGTTGACGGCGAACGGGTTTTCGTAATCGACAGCGGTGTGGGGCAAGGAAGCGGTTGACCCTGTCTTGGGGCGACTGCTATAACGCGCCCCCGCTGCCCACCGTGGCGAAACGCACGGAAACAGAAGGAATCGGACATGAACAAAGCCGAGTTGATCGACGCGGTCAGCGCACAAACCGGGCTGCAGAAGACGGATGCTGCGCGCGCTGTCGATGCCGTGTTCGAGGCGATCACGGGGGCGCTGAAGGCCGGCGATTCGGTATCGGTGGTCGGCTTCGGAACGTTCGTGGTGAAGTCGCGCGCGGCGCGATCCGGCCGTAATCCTCGCACGGGGGAGACGATCGAAATCGCTGCGAGCAAAGTGCCCGGATTCAAGGCTGGCAAGGCGCTAAAGGATGCTGTAAATTAGCGCGCCTTTCGCAGGGCGCTCCCTTGAGGGGCGCTGTGCAAAGTGTAAAGTGCGACGTTAAAATTGATGTTTCTACTTCGCACGTCACAGCCTACACTTTGCACAGAGCAGGGTGCTTAGCTCAGCGGTAGAGCGTCGCCCTTACAAGGCGAATGTCGTGGGTTCGATCCCCTCAGCACCCACCAACGCCTTGCCTGCCGTAGTGCATGTTGGTTCAAAACGCGGAGCGGTAGTTCAGCTGGTTAGAATACCGGCCTGTCACGCCGGGGGTCGCGGGTTCGAGTCCCGTCCGCTCCGCCATTTTCTCGACGCTTGCGCGAACAGCCGTCCAAGGCCACTTCGACGTCTGAACGCGGGCATGCCTACATCATTCTAAGAACATGCTCCAAACCATACGCGACAAGATCACCGGTTGGGTCGCAGGCATCTTCCTCGCAGTCATCGCCATCGTCTTCATCTTCTGGGGGATCGATTTCCGCACGGCCGCAGTGACCTACGCGGCGAAAGTGGACGGCGAGCGCATCTCGGCGGAGGAAGTGCGCCGCGTGTGGCAACAGCAGCAGTCGCGTCTGCAGCAGATGCTGCGCGCCGAGCTGCCGGATGAGCTCGTCAGGTCGCAGCAAAGCGCCATCCTCGATCAGTTCGTGCGCCAGTCGTTGCTCCGGCAGCGCGCCGAGGATGTCGGCTTGCGTGTCTCCGACGAGGCGCTTGCCCAGCGCATCATCGAGATGCCCGAGTTTCAGGTCGACGGGCGTTTCTCGAAGGATCGCTACAACGCGTTGCTGCGCGGCGCGGGCCTCAGCGAGGCGCGCTTCGAGTCCGATCTGCGCACTCAATTGCTCATCGAACAGCTGCAGAATGGCGTCATCGACTCGGCGTTCGTAGTTCCGTACGAGCTCGATCGGCGGTTCGCATTGGAGCGGCAACGGCGCGAAGTCGACTATGCACTGGTCGCCGCGAACGACTTTTTGAGCACGATCACGCTGACGGACGAGGACATCGAGAAGTTCTACGAGGAGTACAAGGACGAATACATGCTCCCGGAGAAGGTCGATCTCGAGTATCTCGAGCTCAAGCGTGACCGTGCGGCCGGCGCCGTCGAAGTGAGCGAGGAGGCTCTGCGGCAGTACTACGAGCAGATCAAGGATGAAAGGTACCTGGCGCCCGAGCAGCGTCGAGCCCGCCATATTCTGATCACGGCGAGCGACGGACTCGATGACGCCGCCGCGGAGAAGCTTGCTGCCGACCTGGTGGCAAAGATTCAGGGCGGTGCCGATTTCGCACAACTCGCGAAGCAGCACTCTAAGGATCCCGGTTCGGCCGCGCAGGGCGGCGACCTCGGTTGGGCCGAGCGCGGCATGTTCGTCGGGCCCTTCGAAGAGGCGCTCTTCGCCATGTCGCCGGGCGAAGTGCGCGGTCCCGTCAAGACGCCTTTCGGTTACCACATCATCAAGCTGGAGGAAGTCGAGGCTGGGCACGTGCGTTCGTTCGAGGAAGTACGCGCAGAGCTCGAAGCCGAGTACCGCAAGGAGCGCTCCGAATCTCTCTTCTACGAGCAGACGCAGAAGCTCGGCGACCTCGCGTTCGAAGCGCTCACGGAGCTTGAGTCCGTGGCGAGGACGCTGGATCTGCCGCTCAAGACGGTGACGGGCTTTACGCGCGAGGGAAGCGAGGAGCTGCCGGCAAATCGCGAGATCATCGAGGCTGCCTTCAGTCCAGAAGTGCTGGAAGAGGGGCAGAACAGCCCGCTGATCGCGGTCGACGACGACACCGCCATGGTGTTGCGCGTGACGAACCATGTGCCGGCGGAACCGAAACCGCTTGCCGATGTGCGCGAGGAGATCGTTGCTCGTCTCAAGACGCAGCGAGCGCGTGAGGCAGCGGCCGCCAAGGGTGCGGAGGCGCTCGAGCGTCTCAAGAACGGCGAGTCGTGGGAAGAAGCGCTCGCAGCGGTCGGTCTGAAGCCGGTGGGTGGGCGTTTGATCGATCGGCAGGACGGCATCGCGCCGACGGCTGTGGTCAGTGCCGCGTTCAGCGTGCCGGTGCGCGACATCTCTGCCGAGAAGCCCTACGTCGGCGGCACCACGACGGTGGATGGCAACTATGCCGTCTATCGCGTGACCGAGGTGCAGGACGCCGATCCTGCAGACGAAGTGCCCGATGCCAGATCGACGCGACAGCGCATTGCCGAGCGACAACTCGGCAACGAGGAGTTCGCCGCCTACCTGCAGGAAGCCGGGCGCAAGGCGGACATCGTGAAGAACGAGAGGGTGTTTGACTAGGCTGGGCTGTAGGCGAGCCGAGCGTTGCGTCTCGCTCGATCCTCCAGCCCCAAAGCGTCCAGTGAGCAAAAAGGCCGGCAATGCCGGCCTTTTTCGTTGGTGAGTATGGTTCGTCGATCAGACGCTAGGCCAAGGTCATTCCATTCTGGCTAGAGTCTACAGTCCACGCGCGGCCGGCATTGCCGGCCGTTTTGTTACTCGCCTTCGCCGAAAGCCATGCCGACGGTGCTATAGCCCGCGTCGACATAGATGACCTCACCGGTGATACCCGCGGCGAGATCCGAGCACAGGAATGCGGCCGTGTTGCCGACATCCTCGATCGTAACGTTGCGACGAAGCGGGGCGACCGAGGCGACATGGGCCAGCATCTTGCGGAAGCCGCCGATACCTGCGGCCGCGAGCGTCTTGATCGGACCGGCAGAAATCGCGTTGACGCGAATGCCTTGCGGCCCAAGATCGGCTGCGAGGAACCGCACGCTCGCTTCCAGACTCGCCTTGGCGAGTCCCATGACGTTGTAGCTCGGCAGCGAGCGAACCGCGCCCAGATAGGTCAGCGTCACGAAGGAGCCGGCGCGGCCTTGCATCATCGGCACCGCGGCCTTCGCAATCGCCGTCAGGCTGTAGCTCGAAATGTCATGGGCGATGCGGAAATTCTCGCGGGTCGTCGATTCCACGAAGCCGCCGCGAATTGCATCCGACGGCGCGAACGCCACGGCGTGAACGACGATGTCCAGCCCGTCCCAGGCGCCCTTGAGCTGCGTGAAGGCGCGCTCGATGCTCTCGTCGCTGGCGACGTCCATCTCGAAAGTGAGGTTGGATCCGAATTCGCCCGCCAGCTTCTCGACGCGATCCTTGAAGCGATCCTGATATGTGAAGGCGAGCTCGGCCCCTTCACGGCGCATCGCTGAGGCGATGCCATACGCGATCGAACGCTCCGTGGCCAGGCCGACAATCAACGCACGCTTACCGGCGAGAAAACCCATTAGATGACTCCGCAGACTTGACCGAGCGGCGTAGTGTACTCGGTTGGGCTCGGCCTGTAGACGGGGCATGCGCGGCGAACGCCGTCGTCACGGCGCTCGAGGCGCAAGCGGGGCGCTCTGCGGCGAGGCCCCGCGGGTGAGGCGGTCAGATACCGGCGCGACGATCGCGCACGTACATGATGAGCTTCTGCCCGGGCTTGATGATGCTCGTCAGCTGGAGGTTGTTCCAGCGCAGCAGGTCTTCCAGTCGCACGCCGTGACGGCTCGCGATGCGCGATAGGGTGTCCCCGGCACGTACGACGTAGGTGATCGATTGGGCGACGTTGCTCAAGTCGGTGGAAGCGAGACGCAGCGTTCCGGGCACCGAGAGCACCTGACCGACGACGAGCGTACTGTTCTTGTCGATGCCGTTCAGCTGCGCGAGGCGCTCGGGCGTGGTGCCGTGTGCGCGCGCGATGCTCCAAAGCGTATCGCCTCGTTGCACGACATGCCGATTGTTCGTGGCGCGCGGCTTTGCGGGTGCGGAAGTCGTCTGGCTTGCAACGGTCGCAACAGAGCGTGACGAGTCGCCGGGACGCGGTGCTGCCCTGACGACGAGATCCTGTCCGGGATGGATGATCGAGCCCCGAATCTTGTTGGCAGCTCGAAGTGCGTCAACGGTTACGCCGTACTTGGCAGCGATCGCCGCGAGCGTGTCGCCCTTGCGCACGCGATGGTAAACCACCCGGACGCGTTGCTCGGGCGGCAAGGTCTTCAGGGCTTCCGCGAAGCGCTGCGCATGCGCGACAGGGATCAGGAGATGGTGCGGACCTTCCGGGTCGGTGACCCAATGATTGAAGGCCGGATTCAAGGCAAGGAGCTCTTCCTTCGAGATGCCGGCGAGCTCGGCGGCGACGTTCAAGTCGATCTGGCCGTCGATCTCGATCTTCTCGAAGAACGGTTCGTTGGGAATGGGCGCGAATTCGAGACCGTGCGCTGCGGGGTCGGCCACGATTCGGCGCATCGCAAGGAGCTTCGGCACGTAGGCACGCGTCTCGCGCGGCAGCTTCAGGCTGAAGAAGTCGGTGGGTTTGCCGGCTTCGAGGTTGCGGCGAATGGCGCGCGCGACATTCGCTTCGCCGGTGTTGTAAGCGGCCACGGCAAGCAGCCAGTCGCCGTTGAATTCCGCGGCGAGGAATTCGAGGTAGTCGAGCGCTGCCGTGGTCGCGGCCAGCACGTCGCGGCGACCGTCGTAGTACCAGTTCTGCTTGAGGCCGTAGCGTCGGCCCGTTCCGGGAATGAACTGCCACAAGCCAGCGGCACGCGCACGCGAATATGCGACGGGATTGAACGCGCTCTCGACGACCGGCAGCAGCGCCAGCTCCATCGGCATGTTGCGCGCTTCGATTTCGTTGACGATATGGTAGAGGTAGCGCTCGCCACGCTTGAACGTGCGGTCGAGATACTCGGGGCGACTGGCGAACCAGCGCTGCTCCGCATCGATCGAGGGATGGTCGACGTCGCTCAAGGCGAACCCGTCGCGGATGCGTTCGAACAGGTCGCTCGGGGCCGGCAGGGAAGGGGGGCGTGCGCCGAGCTCGCGGACGAGCGGCGGCTCGGACTCGGTTTGCAGATCGAGCGCTTCGATCGCGTCTTCGACCTGCTGCGGGCCCGCCGTGCCGATGAGGGCCTCATCAAGCTTGCCGACAAGCGCTGCCGCCTTCTCGTTGTCGAGAAGCGAGTCCTGCGTTTCCGGCGTACTCGAGCAGCCTGCCACGAAGACCGCGAGCGCCACTAGCAGCGCCGCCGCACGGGCTCTCAATCTGCCTAGGTTTTCCAACATCGACCGACCCCTTCACGCCCGGGTGTCGGCCCGTGCGTCGGTAAACTTCTACGACCACGTCGATATTCGACGACGCGGCACTGACGAGAACATCAGCCAGTAAAGCCGTCTTTCCATGCACGAATCACGGCGAGGACCTCGACGTGATTCTGTACCCTGCGGCCTGCCCTGGCTTCCGCGGCTTGCTTCACACTCTGGTGCTCGCAGCGCAGGAACGGATTGACATTCCGCTCGCGCCTTATGGTCGATGGCACCGTCGCCTCACCCCTCGCGCGACGAGCCTGGCATTCTTCGAGATACGCGATGCTGTCCTTGTTGTCGGGCTCGACCGTACACGCGAACTTGAGATTGCTGACCGTGTACTCGTGAGCGCAATACACCAGCGTTTCATCCGGCAGCGCCGCGAGTTTAGCAAGGGATTGCGCCATTTGGTCCGGTGTGCCCTCGAACAGCCGGCCGCAGCCGGCGCTGAACAAAGTGTCGCCGCAGAAGAGGGCACCGTGTCCCACGTAGGCGATGTGACCGCGGGTGTGGCCGGGCACGTCGAGCACGTCGAACTCGAGGCCGAGCGTCTCGAGTCGCACTCTGTCGCCTTCCCGCAACGGTTGGGCGTCGACGGGTAGTTTTTCCGACGCCGGACCGAAAATCGGTATCTTGCGCGTGCGCGACAGTGCCGCGACGCCGCCGACGTGATCCGGGTGATGATGCGTGATCAGTATGCCGGCGAGGTTCAAGCCGCTCGCAAGGACGCGTTCGACGGCTTCGGCATCGCCGGGATCGACGGCCACCACCTGGGTCGCGTCTCGCGGCGAATGGATGAGCCAAATGTAGTTGTCTGCGAACGCGCGAACGGCCGAGACCTGCAGCATTTGTCCGATCGACCCACGATTGCGAGTCGGTGCTTATAACCCGCGCCGAGACGCTCGGGCAACATGTAAGAGGGGTTCATGCGCTGTGGAAACAAGCGGCGCTACGACGCGTACCGTCATAGGCGGATGGTGGTCCGCAGAGGGATCCCGCCGTATCTCCCCGAGAAGCGCTATCCTTGGCTCATGAGCGAGTTTTCTGCACTCGATTTGCACGCGTGGCTGCGCTCGCCGCTCGGGCGACGGGTGTATGCGCTCGAGCGCAAGCTGGCGAGCGAGGCGCTGGCGCAGGTATTCGGGTGGCAGCTGCTGCAGATCGGCGTCTGGGGCGACGACGACGGCTTGATTGCCGACGCGCGTACGCAGCGTCGTTCGGTACTTGCTTGGCACGGCGACCGCCTGGGCGGTCAGCACAGTCTGATTCGCTCGCGAACCGACGCGCTCGCAATTGCGTCGGATTCGGTCGACGCCGTGGTGTTGCCGCACACGCTGGAATACGAGCCCGATCCGCACGCGCTGCTGCGCGAGGTCGAACGTATTCTCTCCGCCGAAGGTCACCTGATCGTGTTCGGCTTCCGCCCGCTTTCGAGTTGGGCATTGCGGCACGTCTTTGCTCGCGATGGCTTTCCGCCTGGACTGGAGCGGATGATCGGCGAGGGGCGACTGAAGGACTGGCTGAAGCTGCTCGGTTTCGAGATCTGCGATGCCCAGCGCTATCTCTTCACGTTGCCATGGGGCTCGTCGGCTCGTTCGTCGCACTTCGTCGAGCGCAGCGGTCGGCGTTTGTGGCCGCTGTTCGCGGGCGGCTACGTGCTGAAAGCGCGCAAGCGCGTCTATGCAGTCACGCCGATTCGCCCGGTGTGGCGTCGCTTGCGTCCGAAGGTGGTCGGCAGCCTGATCGAGCCGACAACGCGTCAGCGCGACTGGCATCTTGGCACGGGAGATTGGCGTCAGAAGCTCTGACGCTCCGCATCCCACACATTTCGAAAGTCATTCCGTGGTCGAAGCTCCAACCTCCGCTCGGCAGCCTTCCGGCACCTCCGCAAACACGCGCGTCGTCATCTACACGGATGGTGCCTGTCGTGGGAATCCCGGGCCGGGGGGGTGGGGCGCGGTGCTGATCGCGGGGCAGCACGAGAAGGAGTTGAGCGGCGCAGAGCCGCTCACGACCAACAATCGCATGGAGCTGACCGCCGCGATCCGCGCGCTCGCGGCGTTGAAGCGACCGTGCGCGGTGACGCTGTACACGGACTCGCAATATGTGCGCAACGGCATCACGGAGTGGTTGCCGCAATGGAAGCGGCGCGATTGGCGCACGGCGGATCGCAAGCCGGTCAAGAATGTCGACTTGTGGCAGGCGCTCGAGCGCGAGATCGAGCGGCATCGCATCGACTGGCATTGGGTCAAGGGGCACGCAGGCGACCCCGGCAACGAGCGTGCGGATCGCTTGGCGAACGAAGCGATCGATCGAATGTTGGGCCAGCGCGCGGCAGAAGGCGGGTGAGCGAACACTCGCTCTGCAATCCACGCGAAACTGTCACGCCTCATCGCGATTTCTGTACACTGTCGGCGTCAATTGCGCCCGCTTCATTCCAAGTTATGGATTTCATCGATCTCAAGGCCCAGTACCGGCGCATTCGCGAGTCGGTCAATGCGCGCATCCAGCGCGTGTTGGACAGCGGCCAGTACATTCTCGGTGCGGAGATTGGCGAGCTCGAGAAGCAGCTTGCGGACTATGTGGGCGTCAAGCACTGTGTCGCTGCATCGAGCGGGACCGACACGCTGCTGATCGCGCTGTTGGCCTATGACATCGGGCCGGGCGACGAAGTGATCACATCGCCGTTCACCTTCATCGCGACGGGGGAGATGATCCTGCTCGCCGGCGCCAAGCCAGTTTTCGTCGACATCGATCCGCGTACCTACAACCTCGATCCCGCGCTGCTCGAACGTGCGATCACGCCGCGGACCAAGGCGATCATGCCGGTCTCCTTGTACGGGCAGTGCGCGGATTTCGATGCGATCAACGCGATCGCGCGCAAGCACAATCTGCCTGTCATCGAAGACGGTGCGCAGAGCTTCGGCGCGACGTATCGCGGCCGGCGTTCGTGCGGGCTCTCTGACGTCGGCTCGACCTCGTTCTTTCCCTCGAAGCCGCTCGGCGCATACGGCGACGGCGGCGCGCTCTTCACGAATGATGATGGGCTTGCCAAGCTCATGCGCGAGATCCGGGTACACGGTCAGGATCGTCGCTATAACCATCCACGTCTTGGCATCAATGGTCGCCTCGATACGTTGCAGGCGGCGGTTCTGCTCGCGAAGCTCGAAATCTTCGACGAGGAGGTCGAGGCGCGTGCCCGCATCGGCACGCGCTACAGCGAGCTCATTGAGGAGGCATTCGCCGATGTCGACGATCCGAACCGCAAGGTGACGACGCCCTATGTCGCGCCGGACTGTACGAGCGTGTACGCGCAGTACACCATCGAAGTCCCCAACCGTGGGAAGGTCGAGGCGGGGATGAAGGCACGCGGCATTCCGACGGCTGTACATTATCCCGTGCCGCTTCATCTCCAACCGGTGTTTCAACAGTTCGGCTACGGCCCCGGCGCGTTCCCCGTGTCGGAGGCTGCGGCGCGGCGCGTGCTCAGCTTGCCGATGCATCCGTACTTGAGCGAGGAGCAGCAGGTCGCCGTGGTGCGGGAGTTGAAGGAAGCAGTGCTGGAGTAACCTCGAGCTCGCTGCGCGTTTCTGAGCTGATCCCAGTAGAGTCCAACGAGAACATTCACTCCGTCGCATGCGGCAGATCGTCCTCGATACTGAAACGACAGGTCTCGAACCGGAGCAGGGGCATCGCATCATCGAAATCGGCTGCGTCGAGCTGATCAATCGACGCAAGACGGGCCGAACGTTTCACCGTTATCTGCAGCCGGATCGAGAGGTCGACAAAGGCGCTCTCGAAGTCCACGGCATCACGAACGAATTCCTTGCGCAGCAGCCGCGCTTTGCTGAGATCGCCGATGAGCTGATCGAATTCATCGCCGGCAGCGAGCTCATCATCCACAACGCCGCTTTCGACGTGGCATTCCTCGATGCCGAGCTGAAGCGTCTGCCGGGACCGCGGCGTACGGTTCGCGGTATCTGCACGATCTTCGATACGTTGCCGCTTGCCCGACAGATGCATCCGGGTCAGCGCAACAGCTTGGACGCGCTCTGCAAGCGCTACGGCATCGACAACTCGCATCGCGAGCTGCACGGAGCACTCCTCGACGCGCAGATTCTCTGCGATGTGTACCTCGCGATGACCGGCGGCCAGGCGACGCTCATCTTGGGCGAGGCGACCGAGGCACGTGTCGACATCGCATCCGAGCCGGCGGCTCCTCGAGCGCGGACGGTCGGGCCGCTGCGGGTCATCAGAGCGAGCGACGAGGAGCTGACCGCGCACGAGCGCGTGCTCGCGCTGATTGACAAGGCGAGCGGCGGCAAGACGGTGTGGCGCAAAGAGGATCTCGCCGAGGAGCCCAAGGCTGCCGAAGCGGCGACGGCCTAAGGGTTGCCGCGCAGCTCAGCGCGTCCTGGACAGCAGCACGCGGCGCTTCCAGATGTGCGGACGCGCGATCGTCGCCACCGAGCGACGTCTAGGGTTGGGACCAAGGCAGATCGACGGTACCTGATCGGCACTGCCGCAGGCGCGGCTTTGGTTGCCAAGTGATCCAAGTCTCTACTCGGCACGGAGTCTGTGGCATTCTTGCGCCGCCATAGCGGGGCCTTATGGCAAAGAATGGCGCTCATAACTGGGGATCTATGTCTCAATTCAACCTGCGCAACTGCAAGATCGGTGTCATCGGGCTTGGCTACGTCGGGCTGCCGCTCGCCGTGGAGTTCGGGAAGTACTACAGAACCGTCGGCTTCGATATCAAGGCGGCGCGAATCGCAGAGCTCAAGAAGGGCCGCGACAGCACCCGGGAGGTCAGCAAGGAGGAATTGCTGTCCGCCGAGCATCTGGTTTTTTCGACGGACGCCAAGAGCCTGCGCAGCTGCAATGTTTTTATCGTCACGGTGCCGACGCCCATCGACGGTTACAAGCGGCCCGATCTCAAGCCCATCGAGGGCGCGAGCGAATTGGTGGGGCGCGTTCTGAAGAAGGGAGACATCGTCGTCTACGAATCGACCGTGTACCCGGGCTGCACCGAAGAAGTGGCAGTGCCGATCTTGGAGCGCGTTTCGGGTCTCAAGTACAACCGCGATTTCTTCGCGGGCTATAGTCCAGAGCGGATCAACCCCGGTGACAAGGAGCATCGTCTGACGACGATCAAGAAGGTCACTTCAGGGTCGACACCGGGGGTGGCTGATTTCGTCGATGGCCTCTATGCCAGCATCGTCAAGGCAGGCACGCACAGGGCTTCCAGCATCCGTGTCGCCGAAGCGGCCAAGGTTATCGAGAACACGCAGCGCGACGTGAACATCGCGCTCATCAATGAGCTCGCGCTCATCTTCAATCGTCTCGGCATCGATACCGAAGAGGTGCTGCAGGCGGCGGGGACCAAGTGGAACTTCTTGCCGTTCCGTCCGGGCCTGGTGGGCGGGCATTGCATCGGCGTCGATCCCTACTACCTCACGCACAAGGCGCAGGAGATCGGCTACCACCCGGAGATGATCCTTGCCGGTCGCCGTATCAACGACAACATGGCGATCTACGTGGCGGAGCGGGTCACGCAGCTGATGATCCGCAAGCGCATCCACGTGAAAGGCTCGCGCATCCTGATGATGGGGCTCACCTTCAAGGAGAACTGCCCGGACATTCGCAACTCCAAGGTGGTTGACGTCATTCGCGAGCTCAAACGCTACGGTGCCAAGGTGGACGTGTTCGATCCTTGGGTCGATCCGGCCGAGGCCGAGCACGAGTATGGAATTCGGCCCATCAAGCGGCCCGCGAAAGGACGTTACGACGCGATCGTCGTGAGCGTTGCGCACCGTCAGTTCCGCGAGTTGGGCGTCCAGGCAGTGCGCAGCTTCGCGAAGCGGCCGCACGTGCTGTACGACATCAAGTACGTGTTCAAGGCGCACGAGGTGGACGGGCGTCTGTAAGCTCTGCCTCGCGGCCGAGGGCCGGCGGCTTTCAGCAACGGCTGGGCTGTTCCGGCAGTCGCTGGATCAGTGCCGTAAGCAGCCGACGAAGCTCTGCGATTTCCTCGTCGAGCCGCCAAGCGCTGTCGATCAGTTGGAGCTGCGACGTAATCACGACTTGCGTTTCGAGTTCGGTCAGCGAGCTGCGCGCGATGTCGAGGTGGCGGAGGTAATCCGCTCGTTTGCTGCGGGCGGCACCCTCGGCGATATGACTGGCGACTGACAGGGCGGACTTGCGCATTTCGGCCTGGAGGGCGTCGCGTTCGTGCGGCGGCAATCCGCCCGTTGCCGAGTAGACCTTGCTGGCGAGAGCAACCGATTTTCTCCATACGAGGAGGTCTCTGTGGCTGCAAGGCGAGGTCATGAGTATCGCTGGTGTGCTTCAGGATGCTGACATCCAGCTCGCTCTCGTCGGGTTCCGTGACGCGAATATCGGCTAGTTCTTCGCTTAAATGCGCGTGCTCCGTCTGCTATAACTCATCTCCAATGCTCACTTTCGTGCTCGCACTATGAAAATTTTGGTCACTGGCGCCGCTGGCTTCATCGGGTTTCACACGGCCAAGATCCTGCTCACCCGGGGTGACGAGGTCGTCGGGCTCGATAATCTCAACGATTACTACGACGTGAGGTTGAAGGAGGCGCGCCTCGACATCCTCAAGAAGTTCCCGAACTTTCGGTTCGTGAAGCTGGATCTCGCCGACCGAAGCGGGATGGCTGAGTTGTTCGCGCGGGAGAAGTTCGAGCGCGTGATTCACCTGGCAGCGCAGGCGGGTGTGCGCTATTCGATTCAAAATCCGCTCGCGTACATCGATAGCAACGTGGTCGGCTTCGCGAACGTGCTAGAGGGATGTCGCCACAACGGGGTAGAGCACCTCGTGTATGCGTCCACGAGCTCCGTGTACGGTGCCAACACCAAGATGCCGTTCTCGGTGCATCACAACGTCGACCATCCGCTTTCGTTCTATGCCGCCACGAAGAAGGCGAACGAGTTGATGGCGCACACGTATGCGCATCTCTATCAGTTGCCGGTGACCGGCCTGCGCTTTTTCACGGTCTACGGGCCGTGGGGGCGACCCGACATGGCGCTGTTCTTGTTCACGAAGAATATTCTCGCAGGCAAGCCGATCGACGTTTTCAACTACGGCAACCATCGACGCGACTTCACCTACATCGACGACATCGCCGAGGGTGTCGTGCGCGCCGTCGATCGTATTGCCCAGCCCAACCCAAACTGGAACAGCGACGCTCCGGATCCGGGCACGAGCCGCGCGCCGTATCGGCTCTACAATATCGGCAACAACCAGCCCGTGGAACTCATGCGTTATATCGAGCTCATTGAGCAGTACTTGGGCAAGAAGGCCGAGAAGAATCTCCTGCCGCTCCAACCAGGCGACGTCCCTGACACCTATGCCGATATCGACGACTTAGTGCGAGATGTCGGCTATCGGCCCGCGACGCCGGTGGAAGAGGGAGTGCGGCGGTTCGTGGAGTGGTACGTCGAGTACTACGGGAAAGGGTGAGCAGCTCGGGCAAGAAGCTCGGCGGTCTGGGTGGCTTAACCGCCGGCGTCGCGCATGTCGGGTTGTGAGAGCCGAGAGCCGTTGCCAGTGTTGCTCCAGTCCACGCTGGCGAGGTCCACTCGGAGCCTCCTGTTCGTTAGGGGTGTGCCAGTGCACGACAAGGTTCCACTGCGCATCGGTGCCGGCGCGTCAAGTTGCTGAGTCATCTTGCGCTAGCGCGCGGGCTACGATATGTAGCATCGTCACATGAATCGGACTCAGAATCTCGCGTGCGGTGCTCGAACGCGCCCGTCTTCGGTGTTGGCGGTCCGCGGGGCACGAAGACCACGCTAGCGTAATCCCTCCCAGTTTTCACGCCGATCTGTCCATGCTTGCGAACACGACTCCCGAATGGAAAGCCCTCGAAGAGCATGCACGCGTGATGCGCGATCGGCATCTGCGCGACCTGTTCGCTGAGGATCCGAACCGCTTTGAAGCGTTCTCCCGCTCAGAGCTCAACCTGTTGTTCGACTTCTCGCGTCAGCGCGTCACGCACGAGACCCTCCGGCTGTTGATCGCGCTGGCGAATGCACGCGCATTGCGCACGCGTATCGACGCGATGTTCGCCGGCGAGAAGATCAACAACACCGAGGGCCGCGCCGTATTGCACACTGCGCTACGCAATCGCTCGAACCGTCCGGTCCTCGTCGACGGCAAGGATGTGATGCCGGAGGTGCGGGCGAGTCTCGAGAAGATGCGCAATTTCGTGGAGGGGATACACAGCGGGCGCATCCATGGGCACACGGGCAAGACGTTCACCGATATCGTCAACATCGGCATCGGCGGCTCGGATCTCGGGATCGTGATGGCGACCGAGGCGCTTGCCAATTACCGCAATCGCAATATCCGGCTCCACTTCGTTTCGAATATCGATGGCGTGCAGCTCGCCGACACGCTCGAGAAGATCGATCCGGCCCGCACGTTGTTCGTCGTGTGCTCGAAGACGTTCACCACGCTCGAGACGATGACGAACGCGCAACAGGCTCGCCAATGGATTGTTGATCGGCTGGGCGAAGGAGCACCCGCGCGGCATTTCGCTGCCGTATCCACGAACAGCAAGGCGATGGATGCGTTTTTGATCCCCCCGCAGAACCGATTCACGATGTGGGACTGGGTCGGCGGGCGTTACTCGGTGTGGTCCGCGGTCGGTTTGTCGGTGGCACTGGCGCTCGGCATGGACCAATTCGAGCTCATGCTGGAGGGCGGGTACGAGATGGACGAGCATTTCCGTGCCGCTCCTTTCGAGAACAATCTGCCCGTCCTCATGGGGCTGCTCGGCGTCTGGAATCGGAACTTCCTCGGGATGGATTCTCTCGCCGTCCTGCCTTACGACCAACGCCTGCATCGACTGCCGGCCTACCTTCAGCAGCTCGAGATGGAGTCGAACGGGAAGGGCGTGACGCTCGACGGCACTCCGGTCGGCTACGACACGTGTCCCGTCATCTGGGGAGAGCCGGGCTCGAACGCTCAGCACTCATTTTTCCAATTGCTGCACCAAGGAACTGCGCGTGTTGCCCTCGACTTTCTCGCCCCGGTCAATGGCTCGAGTCCCTATCAAGAGCAGCAGAATCTCGCGCTCGCGAATTGCTTCGCGCAGGCGCAAGCCTTCGCATTCGGCCAGACCGAGTCGCAGGTTCGCAACGACCTCGCGAGCAAAGGGCTGAGCGAGGCTGAGATCGCGCGTCTGGTCCCGCACAAGCTGCACCCGGGCAATCGGCCGAGCACGATCATCTTGTTCTCGCGTCTGGGCCCGAAGACCTTGGGGCGATTGATCGCGCTGTACGAGCACAAGGTGTTCGTCCAAAGCGTGATCTGGGGCATCAACGCTTTCGATCAGTGGGGCGTTGAGCTAGGCAAGAAGCTCGCGA
>CALLKK010000012.1 GCA_938008435.1 uncultured Steroidobacter sp.
GCGTGAGTGCGCGCAGCGCGGTTTTCTGACCGTAGCCCGTCGCCCGTAGTCCGTGGACTTTTTCTGGCCAGCGCCCAACACAAGGCTGAAGGTTCTAGGCTGTAGGCGGTAGAAGAAGAGGGGGACGCGTGCGCATCAAGGAGGCCTTGCGGCAGGAGGACGCACGCGTGTCATAGAAGCGTGAGTGCGCGCAGCGCGGTTTTCTGACCGTAGCCCGTCGCCCGTAGTCCGTGGACTTTTTCTGGCCAGCGCCCAGGGCCCAGTGCCCAGCGCCCGAAGTCAGTGCCCAGCGCCCGAAGTCAGGGCCCAGCGCCCAAAGTCAGCGCCCAGCGCTCGAGCGGAACAGAACACATACGCGCGCGTCTAATCGTGCCGCTGACCGGCAAGGGGATACGGATATGGAGCGATGCTTGCTCGGCGCGATTGTCGCGACACTGGCGCTGGTGTGGAGTGCGAAAGGATGGGCGGCGGAGGATCGCCCTACGACACGGATTCATGCAGTGGGATCGGAATCGGTGAACTCGATATCGAGCGGTGAAGGCGAAGACGGTCGCGTTCAGTTCCTGACCGGCGAAGCGGCGGAGCAACACCTGGAAGCGCTCAGGCAGCAGCTTCGCGATCCGGCGCAGCGCGAGCGCATGCGCATCGAGCGGCGGGCTCAACTCGAACGCAGCCATCCCGATCTCGCCGAGAGTCTCGGCATCGACGCTGAGACGGAGCGACGCTTGCTCGATGTATTGACCGAGTACGAGCTCGAGCGTCTTGCCTTGGACTTCATGAGGCCGGATACGGATCGCGAGCGTGCCGCATTCGAGACGCGGCGCTTGCAAGCCATGCGCGACTTGATCGGCGAGGAAGGCGTGCGGCGCTACCAGCGCTACGCCGAGACGGCCTATGAGCGACAGCTGGTGGCGCAACTCGATGAACGTCTTGCTCCGGAGCACAAGCTGAGCGCAGCGCAGAAAGATCGCCTCATCGAGGTGTTCGCCGAGCATGAACGGCGTGAGCGCGAAACCGCGCTCGCGGCCGGGCCGGATCTCGGATCGTGGCCTACCGCGCGCGATGTGGAAGAGCTTCGTCGCAAGCTGGCAATGCGTGAGATCGAAGCGAACGAGCGCACGCTACGACGCATGATCGCCGGTCACCGCGCGGTCCAAGAGCAAACACGCGCGCTTCTCTCCGATGCGCAGCAGCATGCGCTCGCGAAGCTGCATCGAGAGCGCGAGGAGTCTCAGCGCCGCTGGGTCATGCAGCGACGCGTGCGCGCAGGATTGCCGCCCGAGATTCCCGCGCACGACACGGAGCGTTCGACGCAATCGACCCGCACGCCGGTGCAAGAGACCCTGTCGCTCGAATTCACCGTCAGGGTCAACGATCACGCAGCGATCACAAGCCGTCATGACACGGAGAATGGCGTGCCGTTGATGATCGAAGGCAGCGACGGTCTTTGGATCGAAGCGACACCCACGCTTTACGACGACGGCTGGTTCGTCGTCGATCTCGACTATTTCGAAGCAGAGCCCGACGGTACGAAGCGCTTGATTCAACGAGGCGGGCGCTTCTCGACGCCGACGCTGCTACCAGACGGCACACGCAGCGACGGCTTCGGCGGTAGCGAAACTGTGGTCGTTGGCAGCAAGGGATATGCGGTGCAGTTGACAGTTCGACGCCTTTGAGTCGGGCTGGCTCGAGCGGCTATGGACTACGGGCTACGGGCTACTGGCCACGGGCTACGGGCTACGGGCTACGGGCCACGGGCTACGGGCTACGGGCTACGGGCCACGGGCTACGGGCCACGGGCCACGGGCTACAAGGGTACGGGCTACGGGCTACGGGGTAGGCAGCGCCCAACGCAAGGCTGAAGGTTCTAGGCTGTAGGCGGTAGAAGAAGAGCGGGCGCGCATCAAGGAGGCCTTGCGGCAGGGAGGGCGCACGCGTGTCATAGAAGCTTGAATGCGCGCAGCGCGGTTTTCTGACCGTAGCCCGTCGCCCGTAGTCCGTAGCCATCACAGTCTGGAGGCTGGCGCGGGAAGAAGAAGCGCGCAGTGCACGCCTTTTCTTTCTGGCCAGCGCCCAGGGCCCGACATCAGGTGCCCAGTGCCCAAATTCAGGGAAACCGCTCCATCAAGAATGTCGTCGACCGGCCGACACCCTCGGAAAGTCGTGTCGAAACACGGCTGCCGACCAGCGAGCCTGCGGGTTCGCACAAGATCACATCGACCGGAGACCTTTTATGAGCGTGCGCCTTGCACTTGCAGTGTTTTTCCTCGCCAGCACTACACATGCGGTGGCCGACGACAGCACTCCCTATCTCGCTGGCAAGAAACAGGGCGTTCGCACCTGCTTGGACCGGCTCCAGACAGTCGCCAATTTCATCGTTGCGGATCGTCCCCACGCCTCGCATGACGTCTGGAGCAACAACGCGGTCGACTCGCGCATGTTCTCGTCGTTCGTCGTCAAGGGCTACTCCGACGGTGACAGTCACGTCTCGATCGTGGTCGGTCCCGACAAGACCGGACGTTGCTATGCGGAGTACAACGAGAGCGCGTACTGGCCAGAGGCTTGCACGATCGTGCGCGAAAAGGTCTTCAGCAAACTGAAGTACGTCGATTCGCTCAAGCAAACCACCGCCGTGCTCGAAAGCGAGTCGGGTGCCGTGAACGTCTACCTCACCCCACAAGAGAACGGGAACGCCTGCCTCACCACGAAGCGTGAAGTGATTTTCTATAGCGCTGACTAGAGGCTGGAGGCGGGAGGAAGAACGCGCGGTGCGTGCTCTTCAGTTCTGACCGTAGTCTGTAGCCTGTAGCCGGTAGTCCCTAAAGAGGCTGGGGGCTGGAGGTGGGAGGAAGAACGCGCGGTGCGTGCTCTTCAGTTCTGGCCGTAGTCTGTAGCCTGTAGCCGGTAGTCCTTAAAGAGGCTGGAGGTTGGAGGAGGAAGAGGCGCGCAACTTGCCCGCTTCTTTCTTTTCTTTCTGGCCAGGGCCCAGCGCCCAGAGCCCGAACAAGGCTGTAGACGGTAGGAGAAGAGCAAAAGTGTCGGCGCATTACGCGCCGTTGTAACTGTCACCCGTAGCCCGTAGTCCATAAAGAGGCTGGGGGCCGGAGGCGGGAGGAAGAACGCGCGGTGCGCGCTCTTCAACTCTGACCGTAGCCTGTAGCCGGTAGTCCGTAGTCTTTCTGCCCAGAGCCCGAACAACGCGCCCGCTCATTCGAGCGGGCGCGCCTTTCGATTACTTCTTGGCGACGGGCTTGTTGCGGTCGTTCACCGATTCTTTGATCAGCGCCGCCACGCCGCGCGGATCTTCTTCATGCGCGACGTGTCCGCCCGGGAACGTGCGGATCGTCCAGCCGCGCGCTTCCGCACGCTGCCAGCCCTTGTCCATCTTCGCGCGCTCTTCGGCGGTTTGGCCCGGCGGCAGGAATGCAACGTAGGTCACCGGGAGCTTGAGCGCAGCCGGATTCTTGTACGACACCGGCTGGCTGAAGCACTTGATCGAGTGCTTGACGTTGTACGGCGGCGGCGTGCCGGGCTTGACCCACGGCACCTGCATGAAGCCGTCCTTGAAGCGCTCGGGATCCTGCGGGCCCGTGCCGCCGAACAGATCCCACAGCGACATGCCGTCCTCGGGCACCGCGGCGTCGAGGAAGACGACGTGACGGATGCGCTCGGGCACGCGATCCATGACACCGGTGATGACCATGCCGCCGTAGCTGTGGCCGGTCAGCACGATGTCGTGCAGATCCTCGAAGAGGATCGTGTTGACGACGTCCTTGATGTGCGTTTCGAGATCGACGTCGGTGCTGTTGAGATGTTCGCGTTCGCCGAGACCGGTGAGCGTAACGCGATACACGGTGTGGCCCTCGTCGGTCAGGAACTTGGCAGTGCGCTTCCATTCCCAGCCGCCCGCGGTGGCGCCGTGAACCATGACGAACGTGTACTTTTCGCTGGCTTGTTCGGCGCGCACGCTGGCCGAAAACAGCAGGACGCAGCCGAGCAGCAGGGTCAGCAGTCGTAAGGGATGAGCTCTCATAGGTTTATACGAACAGGTTTGTGGGGATCGAAGGGGAAAAAGAACGCTGCGTAGGATAAGAGTGGCGGCGCTGCCCGTCACTCAAGAAATGTCACGTCGACGCTGCGCGCAGCTCGTGGCATGCGCCGCGCGCAGGTGCTCCAAGTTGAGGCATCAAGGGCCTTGAGCCGCCTGAGGTGGCGAGTTTCGCGTGGGTTCCCTAGAATTCCCCCGCTGCGCGCTTTCGCGACGAGCAACGCCGTGACGCTGACCGATCTTCGTTATTTGATCGCGCTATCTCAGGAGCGGCATTTCGGCCGAGCGGCCGAGCGTTGCCATGTGAGCCAGCCGACGCTGAGTATCGCCATCAAGAAGCTCGAAGACGAGCTCGGGGTGGTGCTGTTCGAGCGCAGTAAACAGGGCGCGACGCCGACGCCGCTGGCCGAGCGAATCGTCGCGATCGCGAGCACCGTGCTCGAGCAAACGGCGCGCATAGCCGATCTCGCGCAGGCCGACCGCGATCAATTGACGGGCTCGGTGGCGTTCGGCACGGTCCCGACGATCGGGCCTTATCTGTTGCCGCAGTTCATTCCGTTGCTGCAGGAGCTGGCGCCGGGCGTCTCGCTCTACGTCGAAGAAGCAGAGCAGGCGGAGCTGGCCGCGCGCCTGCGCGTCGGCGAGCTCGATGTGGCCGTCGTGTGTCTGCCGTTCAACGAGCCGGACATCGTCGCGCAAACGCTGTTCGAAGAGCCCTTCGTCGTCTTGCTGCCCACGAATCATCGCCTCTGCACCAAGCAGGAAATCGCGGGCGCCGATCTGCGTCCGGGCGAAGTGCTGCTCTTGCGCGACGGGCATCAGTTTCGCGAACAGGTGCTGACGGCGTTCCCGCATTTGCGCGGCGACGAAGGTGCGATGCGCGCATCTCTCCACGGCAGCACATTGGAGACGCTGCGCCACATGGTGGCGTCGCGGCTCGGCATCACCATCCTGCCGCTCTCGGCAGCACAACTGCCGCTTTATACGAGCAAGGTGCTGACTTTCAGACGCTTCGCCGAACCGGTGCCGACGCGCACGCTGGCGCTCGCCTGGCGCGCGAGCTTCCCGCGTCACAAGGTGATCGATGTGCTGCGGCGTGCGATTCAAGCGAGCAGCGCAGCGTTCTGGAATTACAACACCGCGCGCGAGCACGAGCGGCCGACGATCTCGGTCGAGAACAGCGACTGGTAGCCGCCGTGCAGCCGATCTCCAAATTCGTCATTGTCGGTGGCGGTACGTCAGGGTGGCTGGCGGCCGCGATCCTCACGCATTTCTTGAAGCGCGATCTGTGTCGCGTCGAGCTGATCGAGTCCGAAGAGCTCGGCACGATCGGTATCGGCGAATCGACGGTACCGCCGCTCGTCGGGCTCTTGCAGCGTCTCGGCATCGACGAGCACGAATTCATTCGCGAGACCGAGGCGACTTACAAGCTCGGCATTCAATTCGTCGATTGGTATCGGCGCGGCGAGCGTTACTTTCATCCCTTCGGCGTGATCGGCCGGCCGATCGGCAGCAACGAGTTCTATCAATGCTGGCTCAAGGCGCGCGAGCAGGGCGACACCGCGCCGCTCCAGGCCTATTCGCCGAGCTGCGTGATGGCCGAGCAAGGGCGGTTCTTCCCGCCGGATCGTCTGCCTGGCACGCCGATCGGCGGCGCGAACTATGCATATCACGTCGATGCCGCGCTGCTCGCACGTTTTCTGCGGCGCTTTGCCGAGGCGCGGGGTCTGCAGCGCATCGAAGGCAAGGTCACGAGCGTGGAGCGCCGCGAGGACGGCTTCATCGATCACCTCATGCTCGAAGACGGTCGCAGAATCGACGGCGACTTCTTCATCGACTGCACGGGCTTCAAGGGCTTGTTGATCGAGCAGGCGCTCGGCAGCGAATGGATCGACTGGTCGGCGCAGCTGCCGTGCGACCGCGCGATCGCGGTCAAGACCGAGCACGGCGAACGCATTCATCCATATACGCGCGCCACGGCCGAGGCGGCCGGTTGGATCTGGCGCATTCCGTTGCGCGGCCGAGTCGGCCAGGGTTACGTCTATTCGAGCCAGTTCTGCAGCGACGCGGTCGCCAAGGGCGTCTTGATGCGCCGTCTGAGCGGCGCGCTCACCGATGAGCCCAAGCTCATTCGCTTTCGCACCGGACATCGCCGCGAGATCTGGAAACGCAATTGCCTGGCGCTCGGTCTCGCGGCGGGCTTCATCGAGCCGCTCGAAGCGACCGCCATTCATCTCATCGCGCGCGGGCTCGATTTCTTCCTGCGCTACTTCCCGGACCGCTCGTGCGATGAGGCGCTCGTGCGCGAATACAACCGTCGCATGCATGCCGACTTCGCCGAGATTCGCGACTTCGTCCAGCTGCATTACTGGGCAAGCGCGCGCGACGACTCGCCGTTCTGGGAGGCGTGCACGAATCTGCCGATCTCCGATTCGTTGCGCGAGCGGATCGAGCTCTTCAAGGCTCAAGGCATCGTACGCGAGGGCATGGACGAGCTGTTCCGCGCGACGAGCTGGCTGTCCGTATTCGAGGGCATGGGCATTCGCCCGAAGCGTTATTCCCCGCGCGTAGACAATCTGGATTATGCCCAGATCAAGGCGACGCTCGAGACGGCGCGGGCGGCCATTCAAGGCATGGTCTCGCACCTGCCGAGCCACGAAGAATTCCTCGCAACGCACGCGGGTCCCGCGTCAAGCAAATCCGAGGAGGTCCCGTCAAGAGGGGCCGCGCGCCGGGTGCGATAGCGAGAACCTATCGTCCATTTGTTGAACACGTCTACGGACGTTCTTTCTAATCCCTGCCCCAGAGCGCCGCATCGCGGCGGGCCTGTGGACCTTGGCGCCACGGTCGAACAACAACGTCGAACGGACTTAGTGGGGATTCATGTCGGTCGCGCAGCTATCGGTCGCGTTCTTCCTGCAGATGCTCGTGATCCTGGCGGCTTGCCGTGTCGTCGGCTGGCTGGGACGGCGTTACCTCAAACAGCCGCAAGTCGTCTGCGAAATGATCGCAGGCGTGATGCTCGGGCCGTCGCTGCTCGGGTTGTTGGCTCCCGAGGTGCAGCAGTGGCTCTTCCCGCCCGAGACGAAAGGGATCCTGTACGTGGGCTCGCAGCTCGGCGTCGGTCTCTACATGTTCCTGGTGGGCCTGGGCTTTCGCAGCGATCACTTCAAGTCGAGCGCGCACAAGGCCGCGGCCGTTTCGATCTCAGGCATGGCGGCCCCGTTCCTGATCGCCTTGGTCTGCGCGCCGTGGCTGATGAAAGTGCCGGGGCTCTTCGCTGAGGATGCGACGCGCTTTCACGCGACGCTCTTCATGGGCGCGGCGATTGCGATCACCGCGTTTCCGATGCTCGCCCGCATCATTCACGAGCGCGGCTTGAGTCATACGGCGCTCGGCACGCTCGCGCTGTCTGCCGGTGCGATCGACGATGCGACGGCGTGGTGCGTGCTGGCGATCGTGCTGGCGACGTTCGGCGCCGGCAAAGGCATCGCCATCACCGCGATCGGCGGCGGAATCTGTCTTGCCGCATTCATGATCTTCGTGATGCCGCGCTTGCTGAAACCGCTCGCGCGCCGTGCCGAGGAAGAGGCGGCTGCCGGTCAGCCGATGAGCCACACGGTGCTTGCGTTCGCCTTGATGGCATTCATGCTGTGTGCGTACACGGCCGATGCAATCGGTTTGCATGCCGTGTTCGGCGGCTTCTTGCTGGGCGCGGTCATGCCGCGCGGCGCGCTGACCGAACGCCTCCGCGCACTGCTCGAGCCGTTCACGGTCGTGATGTTGCTGCCCATGTTCTTTACCTACTCGGGCTTGAACACGCAGCTGACGATCGTGACCGAGCCGTCGATGCTGCTCGTCGCGTTGGGCGTACTTGGTGCGTCCATGCTCGGCAAGCTCGGCGCGTGCTGGGCGGCCGCGCGGCTTGCGGGGCAAGACAATCGCACCGCGCTCGGGATCGGCGCCTTGATGAACTCGCGCGGCTTGATGGAGCTCATCATCATCAACATCGGCCTGCAGGCCGGCGTCATCGGACCCGCTTTGTTCGCGATCCTCGTGCTGATGGCCATCGTGACTACCTTGATGGCGACGCCCTTGTTCGAGTGGGTGTACGGGCGTGAGGCGCGCGCGAGCGGCGAGCTCGGTGCGCTCGAGTCGGCGTCATAATAGGTAAATAATCAAACACCTTTTCATCCGGCACTCCGAGCCGTCACAGCATCCCGACGCTCGGAGTGCTCTTTTATCTGTTCAGTCTGCTGCACTCCGTACTCTTCGTATGAGCGAATCGAACCGGGCAAGCGCCTTCGTCAGGCGCCGCAGCTTCGGTGAGCGGTCTCTTATCGCCTTCGCGGCGGTCCTGGTGGGCGCACTGGTCGGCGTCGGCACGATCCTTTTCAGAGAAGGGTTTGCGCTGTTGCAGGCGTTCTTCTTCGGCGCGCCGCTCTCCACCGGCGAGTACCTCGAACGGGCGCTCGATCCGCGCGTGCTGCTCTTCGTGCCCGCGCTCGGCGGGCTTGCGATGGCGCTGCTCAACCGCTATGCATTGCCCGGGCAGCGTCCGCAGGGTGTCGTCGACGTGATGCTCGCGGGCGAGAACGGCGGCGCGCCGATTCGGTTGCGCACGGGTCTTGCCGCGGTGGCGGCGAGCACGATTTCGATCGGCACCGGTGGCTCGGTCGGGCGCGAAGGACCGATGATTCATCTCGGCGCGACGCTGGGCGGATGGATCGCGCGGCGGCTGCGCGTCGATGCCGAGGTCGGACGGCGCATGCTGGCATGGGGCGTCGCTGCGGGCGTGGCGGCTTCCTTCAACGCACCGATCGCGGGAGCGATCTTCGCCGCGGAAGTGATCGTGGGGAACTATCGCGCGAACGCGTTCGGTCCGATTGCCGTCGCAAGCGTATCCGGCACGATCGTCAGCCGCCTTTACTTCGGCGAGCTCAACGAATTCACGGTGCCGGAGATCCTGATTCGTTCCTACGTGGAGATTCCGTCGTTCCTGCTCTTCGGCGTCGTGTGCGCGCTCGCGAGCATCGCGTTCATTCGGCTGCCCAGTGCGATTCGCGCCGTGTGGGATCGACTGCGGATGCCGCCGCTGCTGCGTCCTGTGGTGGCAGGCATGTTACTTGCCGTCGTCGCTTGCGGGTTGCCGCGGGTGCTGGGAGTTGGCTACGAGACGACGAGCCTCGCGATTGCAGGCGAGGTCACGGCATCGGTCGCGTTTGCGCTTTTCTTCGCGAAGCTGGCGATGACCGCTCTCTATTTCGGCTCTGGATGCTCCGGCGGCATTTTCTCGCCGTCGCTCATGCTCGGCGCGCTCGCAGGCTGCGTCTGGGCTGCCGGCGTTGCGTGGTTGATGCCCGAGATCGCATCGAGCAGCAGCGTCTACGCGCTGGTCGGCATGGGGGCATTAGCGGCCGCGAATCTGGGCGCGCCGCTGTCGTCGGTCGTGATCATTTTCGAGATGACCGGCAATTACACGATCACGCTCGCGGTGCTGCTCGCGACGCTCACCTGCTCGGTGATCGTCAACCAGCTCTGGGGCTTTTCGTTCTTCACGTGGCAGCTCGCGGAACGCGCACGCAGTCAGACGAACGAGTCCGAGCCGAACGAGGACGCTCGCTGAGCGATCCGCTCGCGTCGAAGTTCTCCGACAGCGTTGAAGGCGAAGGCCGCGTAGTGACCGAGAGGGCACTAACCTCAGGTGCTTCTCTTCCGGTACTCGCGAAACAGCGACTGCATGCGGACATTGTTCTCGCGTACCGGTCGTCGTCCGCGCATGAGCATCATCGCGAACAGTCCGCGCTCGACGCCGATCTCGTACTTCCCGCGTACGAAGGGAAACTCGTAAACGACCCAAGTGAAGCCTGCGTGGCGGCAGAACACTTCGCCGAGATAGAACCCGAGGGCAAGCTTCGTGGCGGCTCCTGACGGCAGCGACTCAGGCTCGCCGGCTTCGAAAAACCAGCGTTCGAGCGGTATGAGGCTTTGCGGCGAGAAGTCGAGCTGCGGCGCGATGTCGGTCACTTCCAGCAGGGCGCGTAAGCACGAATCGCGCAGCTCGAACAGCGCTATCTCCGCCTCCTCGCGATTGGCGAAGGACGGCAGCATCAGGCTGTGCTGCAGCGCCGCTATCAGCCCGGGCGACAGTCTCTTGGGAGCATGCTTGTTCTGGCGTGCTCTCGCGGGGCGCTGCTCGTCGGTTGCAGCCGGCGGCGATATCGCCGGAACGCTTAGCTTTCTCGCGCGCCGTTCGAGCAGCGCCCATGTCACGCCCCAGCCGACCATGCCGCCGATGAACAGATAGGCGGGAGCGAACATGAAGATGATCGCTGAGGCGGCCGCGGCCGAAAGCCACATCGCGTAGATGTAGAACAGGCAGGTGAAGAACAGCACCGTCGCCGCTGCCAGAATGCTGGCCGTCGCGCGCGCGTGGGACTGGCGCGTGGGCCAAACGAAGATGAAGATGAGCAGCAGCAAGATGTACGGTCCGGTCGCCCACGCGAAAAACCGATTCCATACGGGCATGCCTGCGCCTTGAATCATTGCCCCGGCGGAGATGAGGGCGGCAGCAAGCAAGAACGCTGCGGTCAGCAGCGCTCGTTTCTTCATAGCCGCCGAGGTGCGGGCTGGGTGACTGCCGTTCGTCATCCTTGCTTCTGGTTCTTGTCCGAACGGCTGATTGTAGGGCGCGCGTTGACCGAACTGACGGGCGCCGCCGCGTCGATGTGAACGCGGTCGCAGTGTCAGTGCGCAGACGACGCTGTCTGGGCGAGCTCGAGCTGCATCAGATGCTCGCTGATGTCGATGCCCTGCGCCATTTGCCGGCGCAGCCGGGCAGTCGGCGAGACGCCGAGGAAGAACTTGAAGTCGCGATGAAAGTGCGACTGATCGTAATAGGCATCCAAGTGGCGGCCGAGCGCGCCGCGGGCCGCCTCGCCGCTCAGCAGGCGGTGATAGGCGTGTTTGAAGCGCACGATGCGCGCAAAGCGCTTCGGCGTCATGCCGGTCCATGCGCAGAAGCGGCGCTCTAGATGGCGGACGTCGAAACCGTGCTCGCGAATCCAGCGAACGATCGGCACGCTGCCTTGGCTGGCACGGATCTGCGCCGCAAGCGCCGCGACGGTGCGGTCGCCCGGCTCGAAGATGCTCATGCGAGCGAGGAAGAACGTATCGAGGAGCGAGGCGATCTGTTCGACCGAGCGCGCGTTCGCCAGCGCGTCCTCCAAGTCGAGCAATGCGCCTTGATTCAAGTCGCGCAGCGCAAGCGTCGTGTCTCTGAGCTCATCGAGCGGTGTGGCGATCAAACGGCGCAATGCGCTCGGCGCCAGCTTCACGCCGATGACCGTGAGCGAGCCGACATTGCGCGTCAGCACCGAATGCGAACGTCCCCCGATGAGATAGCTCGTGCGCATCGTGGCTCGTCGGGCGGGCTCGCCGACGGGCCAGCGTTCGAATGCCGATTGGTAGCTGAAGACGATCTCGGAATAGCCGTCGGGCAGCAATAGCTCCGGCTCGTGCGCAGGACCGGTGCCATCTGCCGCAGGCAACGCCACGAAGTAGCACACGATCCCAGGACGCAGGCGCGGATGAGGCGCGATCCGCCAATAGCGCATGTCGGGACGGACGAGCGTCGGTTCCATGGCGCGCGATCCCTAGAGCGATCAGTGCGTACCGTCGAACGTTGCCGTCAACGAGTCAAGCCGTCCGCGCAAATCGCTCACGTGGCTGGCCGCAAGCGATAGATGCCGCTCGTGTAACGATTGAGCAGCAAGTACGGATACCCGTCCGGTCCTACGGTGACTTCGCGAATGCGTCCGAAGCCTTTGAATAGGAGCTGGTCGGAGACGACGCGCGTGCCGTCGAGGCGCACGAGGTGCAGCTCCTCCTGACCGAGGCTTGCAACGAGCAGGTGGCCTTGCCATTCGGGAAAGCGGTCGGCGTCGTAGAACACGATCTGCGAGATGGCGATCGACGGCGTGTAATGATGAATCGGCGGCTCGACGCCTTCCTTGTAGGGGCTCGGTCCCACCGGCGTGCCGTCGTAATGCTTACCGAAGCTCACGAGCGGCCAACCGTAGTTCGCGCCTTTGCGGATGAGATTGATCTCGTCGCCGCCTGCGGGCCCATGCTCGGCCGACCAGATCGCGCCGGTGCGCGGATGCACGGTCATGCCTTGCGGGTTGCGATGGCCGTAGCTCCAGATCGAGGGCAGAGCGTCATTGCGTCCGACGAAGGGGTTGTCGCGCGGGATGCGTCCGTCGTCGTGCAGGCGATGGATCTTGCCGTACGGATGCGCAAGGCTCTGCGCGAGCTCGGGGTGCTGGCGTTCGCCGACGCTGAAGTAGACATAGCCATCCGCGAACGCGACGCGCGAGCCGAAGTGCGCGTAGTCCTGCGTGTAGAACTCATCGGCCGCGCGGTAGATATCCTGCTGCTCGACCCACTTCAGTCCGTCCAACTTGCCGCGGACGACGCGCGTCATGGCGGTGGTGCTGTCCGGGCCGGGATCCGAGAACGTGAGATAGATCCAGCCGTTCTCGGCGTAGCGCGGATGCAGCTTCACGTCCAGCAAACCGCCTTGGGCGCCGTTCCACACGCGCGGCACGCCTTCGATGACATGACGCTCGCCGTTCTTGAACAGGAGCAGCTGCCCGTTCTTCTGCGTGACGAGTAGCGCACCGTCAGGCAGAAAGGTCATGCCCCAGAGCTCGGCCGGCGCATCGCCGACGCGTTCGAGCGCAAAGCGATAGCCGGCCGCTTCGAGCACCGTCGGTTCCGGTTCTTGGAATGACAGCGTCAGGCCATCGTGCTCGCCTGGCCGGTCGCTCAAGATGAAGCTTTCGAGATTGAGAATGCCGCCGCCGGAGACGCCGTAGAAGCACAACTCATGGCTGCCCGTCAGTGCGCGGTCGAGTCCCACGCGCGTCGTCTTGAAGGTTTCCCAGCCGCCTGTGGGGACCACGTCCTTCTCGCCGAGATTGAGCTGCGGCTTGTCGATGCCATCGCCAACCAGGATTGCGTAGCGGCCCGCTTCGTCGCTGCCTTTCGCGTAAGACAGCTCGATGCTGCGCACGCCCGTGAGATCGACGTTCGAATAACAAAGCGAGCTGCGCTCGCCGAAGTAGCCGATGTACGGCGTGCCGGTGTCTTGCGCGCGCAGGACCACGAAGCCGGAGGAGCGCACTCGATCGAGCGTGTCTGCCAGCACGCGCCGTCCGAGCGCTGGACGGTTGCTTGCCTGTCGAGCGATGAACCGTGCGAGCGCGTCGATGCGTTCTGCAGACAGTTGCGCGCCGAACGCAGGCATGCCGCGCTGCGGGTTGCCGTCGCGAATGATCTGCGCAAGCCTGCCGGGCTCCGGCGCGGCGGACGCGGTCACTGAAAAGCTCGCGCCGTGACAGGCACGGCAGAATCGTCCGTAATCGTCCTCAGCCGTTTGTGCGCTCGCGTGAGAAAGGCACAGTGCACCGAGTGCAACCATTCCAAAACGGACAGCGATCTTCGCCAGCATGCCTTGCTCCAAGGATCGAGGGAGTCCAGGCAAGACGCTAACGAACTCGGCTCGCTGCCTGCGAGCGCGTTGCGACAAGTCGAAAGCTGGACGGGATGAATCGATCCTCCCGATGCGGGAGGATCGAGTGCTCAATGCCAGTCGCCGATGCGCACGTCGCGCGGGCTCGGCCGTCCGGTGCCGGTTTCGCCCAGGGCTTTCAGGCTCAGTAGAAAGGTGGCCCACTTGGTGCTGCAGTGGTGCGTGAACGCATTGCTCTCGCGCCAGCCCTCGTGCTTGAAGAGCACGATCGTGAAATCGCCGGCCTGTTCGAGCGCGAAGCGAATCTTCGTACCGAGCCACTCGGCGGGACCGTCGATCACCTCCCAGATAACGCTCTTGGGGGCGGTGAGCTCTGCCAGCCGCATGTGAAACACGCCAAGCTCGCGGTCGCCGTCCGTGAAACGTAGCCGCAGCCTGCCGCCGACTTCGCGATCGCCTGTCGTCTCTTCCGTCCACCAGGCCGAAACTCCTTCCGGCGTGGCAAGCGCCTTGTACACTTCGTCGATGGGGGCCTTGATGCCTACTCGATGCAGAATATCGAACATGGACGTCTCCTCGTGTGTCGTGCCGATCGCAGGCGCGCAGTGTTCGCGATGACGCGGGTGCATAGAGAGTGACAAGTGTGACGCGATTTCGATGGACTCCCTGATCACCGCTGCCGCACGCGCGCTCGCGGCAGGCGATCCCATCGGCGCGCTCAAGCTTGTCGCGCTACGCAGCGACGCGGCGGGTCTCGCATTGCGCGCGATCGCGCTCGCGCAGCTCGGCGAGTATCGGCGTGCGCGCGAGCTGCTACGTGCCGCCCGGCGCGCATTCAGCCCGCGCGCGCTGTGTCGTGGCCGAGGCGGAGATTGCCCTTGCGGCGCGCGATCTCGGCTTCGATGCAAAGATGCTCGAAAGTGCGCGCGCCACGCTCGAGCGGCACGGCGATCGGCACAATGCCGCGCTCGCGAGCTCGTTGCTGGTGCAGCGGCGTTTGTTGATCGGCGATGTCGACGGGGCGGAGCGTGCGCTCGATCTCGACATCAGTGCTTTGCCGCCGGTCTTGCAGGCCACTAGCGAGTTGCTGGTGGCGCAGCTCGCCATGCGCCGCGTACGTGCGCGCGACGCGCGGGCGGCATTGGTGCGTGCCGAGCGTGCTGCACGACGAGCGGGCATCGTCGCGCTCGGTGCGGAAGTTCTGGCTGCCCGCGCCATGCTGAACGCGCCTGTCGCGCGGGTCGTGGGCGCGAGCGGCGAACGATCCGTGCGCCTCGATGAGGTCGAAAAGCTTCTTGCCTCGCGCGCGCTGATCGTCGACGGTTGTCGTCGCGTCGTGCGTTGCGGTGCGCAGACGCTGTCGCTCGTGCGACGGCCCGTGCTGATGGCGCTCGCGCATGCGCTGGCGCGTGCCTGGCCCGACGACGTGAGGCGCGACGAGCTCATCGCGCGCGTGTTTCGTCTCGAGCTCTCGGACGAGTCGCACCGGCAGAGGTTGCGCGTGGAGATCGGCCGGCTGCGTCGGCTGCTCGATCCGCTTGCGTCGATCGAAGCGACCGCGCGCGGCTATGTGCTGAAGCCGCGCCGAGTGCAACGAGTCGTGGCGCTTGCTCCGCCGATCGACGAGCCGCATGCGCAGGTGCTCGCGCATGGCGAGGCGTGGTCGACCGCATCGTTGGCGCAGGCGCTCGGCGCCAGTCGGCGCACCCTGCAGCGCGCATTGGCCACGCTCGCGCGTGCCGGCAAGGTGCAGGCGTTCGGCCACGGACGAGCGCGGCGCTGGATGATGCCTTCCGTGCCGGGATTCGCGACGGTCTTGTTACTCCCGGTGTCGCTGCCGAGTCTTTAGCATTCCTGCGAGCCACTCACGAGGCACGATCATGAAACAAGCCGATATCGTGTGCGAGTTCGGACCGTTCCCAGGCATCGACGCCGTGCACGGCGTGAGCTACGACGGACGGCAGGTATGGTTCGTATCGGGCGACAAACTGAACGCGCTCGACCCTGAACGCGGGGAGATCGTGCGCACTCTGGCGGTGGCGGCAGACGCAGGGACCGCGTTCGATGGCCGTCATCTATTTCAGATCGCAGGCAAGATCATTCAGAAGATCGATCCGCATACGGGACACGTGGTGAGCTCCATCCCGGCGCCGGGGGACGGTTGCGATTCCGGCCTCGCGTGGGCGGAAGGGATGTTATGGGTGGGGCAGTACCGCGAGCGGAAGATTCATCAGGTGGATCCGGAAACGGGACGTGTTCTGCGAACGATCGAGTCGAATCGCTTCGTCACGGGCGTCACGTGGCTCGATGGCGAGCTGTGGCACGGCACGTGGGAAGGCGAGGAAAGCGACCTTCGCTGCATCGACGCGCAGACGGGCGCAGTCAAACGCCGCCTTCAGATGCCCAAGGGGACCGGCATCTCGGGGCTCGAGTCCGACGGACGCGATCGGTTTTTCTGCGGCGGCGGTCCCGCCGGCAAAGTCAGGGTCGTACGCAAGTAAGCGCGCCGCAGGCGCAAGCCTGCGGCACGCATGATCGAAAAGGGTTCGACGCGAGGCACTCCTCGCGCCGAGTCCACGTTTGGCTGCCTGTCGAGCGGGCTTCGCATCAGGCGGCGCGGGCCGCCGAGCTTGCTTTGCGTTCGACTTTCACCGGGACCGGACGGCAGATCGTGTTGCACACAGGCGAGTGCTGCTGAGCGAAGGTGAGCAGCTCGTCGAGCTCGGCATCGCTGCAGTCGGCCTGAATATCCATGCGCACACGAATCTCCCGGTAGCCCGCGGGCACGTTCGGATCGAGGGCAAGAAGCCCTTGCAGGTCGATCGCGCCTTCGAGCTCGGTCGAAATCGACCGGATGTTGATGCCGCGCGCAGTGGCATGCAGCACGGTCGTGGTGGTGACGCAGCCGGCCAGCGCGTGCAGCAAGAACTCGACGGGATTGGCGCCCTCGTTGTGACCGAGCAGCACCGGCGGCTCGCCGTTGGTGAACTCGAAGGCCGTGCTGCGCGAGGTGTCTTCCGCGCCGGCGCCGAAGAAATCCTTGATCGTCGAGCGGTTCTCGCCGCCCGTGACCCAGACATTGCGGGCACGGAACTCGAACTGCGCGAGCGACGGCTGCTCCTTGAGCAGCTGTACCGTACGCGCCATCTGGTCCAGATCGAGCCCGTTGCGGATGGATTCGTTCGTCATGACTTGCTCCTTGATCGTTGACTGTTAAACGGGTCTCCAAGGTGCCTCGGATGGGCGGGCAGGTTAGCGGCGCGGGATCGTTCGTATAAGATTCGCTCGCGCCAGGAGCGGGGCATTTGTGCCATTCGAGGTGCCGATGCGGCGAGCGAACAAAATTCCCACTCAGGTGCTGCTCGTCGCGACGCGACAGACGGCCGGTTCTGCGCTCTACGGCATGCTCGATGTGCTGAGCGCGGCAGGCAATATCTGGCAGGAGCTCATGCGCGAGCAGGGTGCGCGGCGTCTGTTCGACGTTCGCATCGTGGCGATGGAGCGCGAGCCGTTCGCCTGCGGTAACGGCATCCCGGTGCATCCGCATTGTTCCATCGCAGACGATCCGAGTGCGGATATCGTGATCTTGCCCGAGCTCTGGCTCGGACCCGACGAAAGCCTGCGCGGACGCGATCCGGCGCTCATGGATTGGATTCGGCGTTGCTATGCGCGCGGCAGCGCCATCTACTCCGCCTGCTCCGGCGCCATCATGCTCGCCGAAACGGGGCTCCTGAACGGCCGTTGCGCCACATCGCATTGGGGCTATCGCGAGCTGTTTCAGCGCGAATACCCCGAGGTGGATTTCTTTCGGCCCGAGCCGAATCTCGTCTTCGCGGATCGCACGGGACGCATTGTGACGGCCGGCGGCGCGACCTCGTGGCACGATCTGGCGCTGCACATCATCGCGCGTTACGGCAGTCCCGGCGAAGCGCTGCGAATCGCGAAGGTCTATCTACTCAAGTGGCACGGCGAAGGACAGTTGCCGTTCACGCCGCTCGTCAAACGAACGCTGCACGCCGATGCGGTCGTCAAGCGTTGCGAAGCCTGGCTTGCCGATCAACTTCGCGAACGGGATGTCATCGCGCATGCGGTGCGAATGGCGCAGATTCCCGAGCGCACGCTCAAACGTCGCTTCAAGATGGCAACTGGCCACTCGCTCATCGAGCGCGTACAGAACATGCGGATCGAAGAAGCGAAACGGCTGCTCGAAACGAGCAAGACGGCGGTCGACGAGATCGGCGCAGCCGTCGGCTACGAAGATGCATCGTTCTTTCGTCGGCTGTTCAGGCGGCTGACGGGGCTGACGCCTGGCGAGTATCGAAGGCTGTTCGAGGCCGTCGGCGCACGGCTGTTCAATTAGCGCGCCGGCGAAAAGATCTTACCGAGCGGCGAGAGAGACAGGCTACTCTGGCTGAGCCCATTTCTCTTGGGCGTACCGAGCGACCAAGAAGCGTGCCGGCTGTCCCGGTTGAAATCGTGCGAAAGATCTCGGCAAGTACTCGAAGGCAGCCAGGAGGAGCCTGAGACCGCCGCTGCAGGCAAAGACGTCAATCTAGCGAGCATTAGCAGAGCAGGCCGCTGGAAATCCGCGCCACGCGTTGTTCCTTCTCCGACCTTCCTGTCACTCGATCTCGCGCCAGCCGCTCTCGCTTTCATTCCACCGCCGGAACCACCGGGCGCATTCGCTCGTATCGAAGGTTCAAGAGGGAGGAGCTGCATGATGTTGCGCTGGTGTGTACGGATCGTCGCGTTAGTGACAGCAGGCCTCCTCGGCCAGGCGGCGGATAGCACTGACGGACTCGTGTTGCCGGAGGGGTTCCATGCGGAGGTCGTTTACGAAGGCGACGGCCCGGCGCGGCATCTGACCATTCGTCCGAACGGCGATATCTATGTCACGACGCAGCTGCCGCCGTTTACCGAGTACGATCCGGATGCGGTGCGCGGCATCCTGGCGCTGCGCGATACGGACAAGGACGGACGTATCGATCAAGTCGAGAGCTTCTCGAAGATCCTCGGCACCGGCATTCGCTTCTACAAGGGCATGCTGTACGTCTCCGATCACCTCGGTGTGTATCGGTATCGATTCCGCGGCAACGAGCTCGTGCCGAGCGGCCCGCGCGAAACGGTCGTCGACGGTTTCGAGCCGCAGGCCCAGCACGCCGACAAGACTTTTGCGTTCGATCGCAAGGGGCGGATGTACGTGAACGTCGGCGCGCCGTCGAACGCGTGTCAGGAAGAAGATCGAGCGCCGCAATCGCCCGGGCTCATGCCCTGTCCGCTCAGAGAACAGTACGCGGGCATTTGGGTATTCGATGCGTTGCGCACGGGGCAGAAGCCGTCCGACGGCGAACGCTACGCAAGCGGCGTGCGCAATGCGGTAGCGATCGATTGGAGCCGCCGCGCGGACGCGCTGTTCGTCGTCATTCACGGCCGCGATCAGCTGGATACGACATGGCCGCAGCATTTCAATGCCTACGACAATGCGGAGACCGTCGCTGAAGAGATGCATCTCGTGCGCAAAGGCGCCGATCTCGGCTGGCCGTACTCCTACTTCGATGTGCGGCGCGGCCAGCGCATGATCGCGCCCGAATACGGCGGCGACGGTCATATGCCGGCACCGCCGGGGCAGTACACCGATCCGATCGTCGCGTTTCCGGCGCACTGGGCGCCCGGCGACCTGCTGTTCTACGAGGGGCGCGCTTATCCTGCGCGCTATCGTCACGGAGCGTTCATCGCCTTTCACGGCAGTTGGAATCGCGCGCCGCTGCCGCAGAGCGGCTACAACGTGACTTTCGTGCCGTTCAATAAGGATCAGGTCGCTGGCCCGTGGCGCATCTTCATCGACAACTTCGCGCATGCACCCTTACACGACAACCATCCTGCGAATGCGGCGTACCGGCCGATCGGGCTCGCTGTCGATCATCAGGGGCAGCTGTACGTCATGGACTCGAAGCAGGGGCGTATCTGGCGCATTCGCTACGGCGGTCGCCGCGGGGCGCGCTGAGGATTGCGGCCGTGTCGCAGTGCAACGCACGCGGCCGATATGCCGCTGCGGCATGAATATCTAGCGCTTCGTTAGAGGACAGGCGCGAGCACCGGGGCTATAACAAACCAGGAGTCACAGCAGCAATTCTCCTGGTGCTCGCATGAGTCAGTCCGATACTCGTTCTCGAGAGCCTGAGCTTTCTCCGATCGATACGCCGTCCGGCGGCGGCATCAGCGAAGACTGGTGGGCGATGCTCATCGGTCTTGCGCTGCTCTTGTTGGGTCTTCTGGGCTTCATTCCAAAATCGGTGCTTTGGTGATGGCTACCGAATCGACTGAGCTGCCTCACGTTGCGGAGGCAACGGAATCCAAGGTCTCGATCCCTTGGCTTGGCCTGGGTCTGGCGATCGTCATCGGTTTGTCGTGGGTGACACGCTTCCTGGAGAAGAATGTCCCTACCTGGGTCGACGTCGGCTGGGTCAAGTCGGTCGAGTTTCCCGTCTATGCGATTGCGCTCGGCCTGCTCGGCAGCGCCGTGATCGGCGCCACCGGCATCCGCGAGAAAGTGGCAGGAGCATTTCGCACCGAGCTCTTCATCAAGACCGGCATCGTCCTGCTCGGCGCGTCTGTGCATTTGCACGTGATTGCCAAAGCGGGCAGCCGCGGTATCGTGCAGGCGCTCTTGCTCGTCGCTGCCGTGTTCTTCTTCACATGGTGGCTGGCGGGGCGGTTCAAGATCGCCGAGAGGCTGCGTGCCTTGCTGGCCACCGCGGTGTCGATTTGCGGCGTGAGCGCAGCGATCGCCGCGGCAGGCGCCGTGCGTGCGAGCAAAGAGCAGATCGCCTACACGGCGACGCTCGTGATCCTCTTTGCGTTGCCCTCGATCTTCCTGCTGCCGTGGCTCGCCACGGCGCTGGGATTGTCTCAGCCGGTCGCCGGTGCTTGGATCGGCGGCAATATCGACACGACCGCGGCTGTTGCGGCGGCGGGCGCCATCGTCGGCGAAGAGGCGCTCAAGATTGCTGCGATCGTGAAGTCGGCGCAGAACGTCCTGATGGGCGTCGCGGCGGTGGCGCTGACCGTGTATTTCACCGTCGCGGTCGAGCGCAAGCAGGCGCAGTCGACGCGCGCGATCGGTCGCGAGCTGTGGGTGCGTTTCCCGAAGTTCGTGATCGGCTTCGTGCTCGCATCGTTGATCGCTACCTTCTATCTCCAGTCGGGCGGCGACAGCGCCAACATCAGTGCGATCAACACGCTGCGCTCCTACTTCTTGATCGCGGCATTCGTGAGCATCGGTTTGGAGTTCCGCATCACCAAGCTGATGGCGGAAGGCTGGCGGCCGGTGCTCGTGTTCGGCTTGGCGGCGATCTTCAATCTGATCGCCGGGCTCGTGATCGCGTCATTGTTGTTCTCGGACTTCGCGCTCTGAGCCATCGCTCCGCTCGGGGCGCCATGACGAGAAAACCCTCCCCGCATCGCGAGGAGGGTTTTCTTTTCGTGCGGTCTGCGATCCGGCTCGTGATCGCACGGGCCGGTGAAGCAGTTTGACCGTTACATCTGGCCGAACGACTCGATCAGAGCGGTCTTGCACTCCGCGTCGCTCTTCGGCTTGTTGCCGACGGCGAAGGCGGCCGGCGCGGTGCCGCGCCACTTGGAAAAGTTGCTGCCGAAGTTGAAGCGGTACTCGCGATCAAGGCCGTCGACGCCGACGCTCTTGATCAGCATGGAGCGGATGCCGCCGACGATGTCCACGCTCAATGCCAGCGTGTGATCGTCGACGAGGCTCCAGTGGCCGTTCACGAGCAGTGCGCCGTTCGGATCGCTCGCCGAGCCTGTGTCGAAGTCGCCGCTGTCGTCGCGATAGCGCACGCAGATGTCGATGTTGCCGCTGCGCGCACCGTTGTCGCCCGTGATGTAGAAGAGGGCAGCGCCTTGCTGATCGTCGTCGTTCAACGAAACGCCGAAGGACGTGTTGATCAGGCCGCCGAGCAGCCAAGCGGCTTCGGGCGGGATCTTGGCGTACGTGCTCAGCGAATCCGTTGCAGGATCGAAGTCGAAGTCAGGATCGGTGAGGGCGCTCGGATCGATATCGGAGTTGCCGAGATCGATGAAGTCCGAGCTGACGGTGTTCCCCTGGAATTGAGCGTTGGCCCACGCCATCATCTTTTCCGCCACTTGGTCCCGCGGGTTCTGCGCCAAGCGCTCGCCGACGGTCGCCAACAGCGTCTGGCTCGCCTTCCCTACTGGAGCGAAGTTCGGCACGTCCAAGTTCGCGAACGATTCCTGCAGGTCTCGGCACATCGAGCCAACCTTGGCCGCGCCTTCCAAGTATCCGATCGCTTGTGCGGTGAATACGCTGAGGCTCAGGCCGCTGATTCCCTGGTTCGAGAGCTGCCGCTCGAGTATGTCGAGATGGTCGTCGACGGAGTCCAGGCAGAGAAGGGTCGGACCGGAGCTCGAGAAGTCCCTGGCTGCGAAGAATTGGCTGATGCCAGTGTACGCCTCAAAGTGGCTCTCCGACAGGGGCATGTTCAAGGCTTCAGCGATCGCGTCAAAGGCAAGTCCTTGCAGCCGCCCGATCGATTGGAGAATCTGCGAGTTAAAGATATAGCCGATGTTGCCCGATATGATCGGGTCGTACTGCGTGGGGTTGGCCGGAATGATGCCGAGCTCGGTGAGCTTCGACTGGACCGCGGCAGGGGCGTTCGCGATCAAGCTCGTATAGGGCGTGATGAAGCGCTGATTCTGCGGGTCCAGATCGTTCGCTCGCACGGCGAGCGTGCCTTCGAACGGCAGCTTCGTCGCAGTGTCGTAGCCGCCGGTCGCGCGAATCACCACATTCGTGTTGGGCGCGATCGAAGCGCGCAAGCAATGCTTCTCGTACTCGGCCGGTGCATTGGCGGCGCAGTAGTCGGTGCCGGTTTCGTGGTTGTACGAGAAGTAGCCGTCCGCGTCCGTGAGCGCGCGCGGCTCGAACGCATCCAGCTTGCCGTTGTCGTTCAGGTCCGCATATACCGTCGCGCCGGCGAGATAGCCGTCGACGACTCGCGCGGCCAGCACGCTCGTGTTCGTCTCGTTGCGCGGCGTGCCGACATCCTGCGTGCCGTTCTTGTCGCCGCCGCCGCAAGCGGTCAGGCTGAGCGCGCCGAGGCAGGCGAGGGCATGCTTCAAGGTGTTCCGTTTCGTCATCACGTCTCAGTCTCCGTTGTTCTTCTGGTCGTGCTGCGTGGCGCTCAATAGCTCATCTCGAAGCCGAGATTGAACGCGAACGTGCGCGGCATGCTCTTGTTGTCGATCTCGGTGGAATCGAGGCCGTAGGCGACGTCGAGGTGCAGCCTGCGGAAGAAGGTGAAGCCGACCGACGCCGTCCCGAGCTTCGAGCCGGCGAGGTTCTTGCGATACCCGAGGCGGACATCGGGCAAGAACCGCGTGCTCGTTCGGTAACCGAGCGATACGGCGAGGTTCTGATTGAGATCGCCGACCGGGTCGTGCACTTCGTTGAGGTCGACCGAAGCCGAGAGCGTGCCGCGGCCGTCCGCGAAGAACACCGCGCCTTCGACGGTCGCCAGTCGCTCCAGCGTCCACGTTTCGCTCAGCGCGATACGGTCGCTGAAATAGGCAGCGGTGTAGCAGTTGTGTTGCGCATCGCCGCTCAAGGTGTGGCAGTCGACGCCGATCGTGCCGTACTTGAAGTCGGGCTCGGTCAAGTTCGCGAGCGTCAGACCGACGCGATAGCGGTCGGTGGCGTAGATCGCGCCCACGTCGAGCGTGACATTGCTCGACTTGTGCTCGTTCGCGTCATACGCATCCTTCAGTACGTCTTCGACGTCGTCATCGTCGTCGACGGCCTCCAAGGCGATGACCTGCTTGCTGAGCGCGGCCTGGAGGTAGCGCAGATTCGCGCCCACGGTGATATGGCGCGAGCTCGTGCTCCACACCGGACGCGCAAAACCGACGGCGATCTCGGTGACTTTCGCGCCTTTGACGTACACGGCGGAGGCGGACTCGATCGTTTCCTCGACCGGGTTGTAGGTGATCGGCGAATCGAGCAAGCCGAGGCGCGCCTGGCCGGCGAGATTGGCGTCCACGGTGAACACGCCGAGGCCGGTGCGGATGAGCATCGGGAACAGCGGCACGTGTACGCCGGCGTTGATCTTGGCGTAGCCGTCGCGTCCCATCGGGCCGAGCAACGCGTTGAAGCGCTGCACCAGCGCATTGCCTTCGGCGAGCGAGATGTCGTCGCGATCGAGCTCGTCGATGAGATCGTCGATCTCATCGATGAAGTTGTCGACCGGGCCGACTTCCACGCCGACGCCGATGGAGCTCACGATGCCCATGCGCAGGCGCGAGTCCGTGCCGATCGCATACTCTGCGCCGGCCGGGTTGTGGGTCGCGTACAGGGATGTCCAAAGATTCGAAGATGCGCCATCCGTCAATGTCGGTCCGGCATCGTGGAATCCCGGTGCCGCAACGGACGCGCACGAAACCAACGCCGCTGCCACAGCGGCTGCAGTCGTTCCAAGTCTCACTCGGTAGCCTCCACACGGCTCTTAAGCGAGCCGTTCCATTTGGTTCTCGTTCGTTCGTTGACGAAATGCCCGGACGCAATCGAGAGAAGCGACGTTCCGTGCCTTCGTGTTTGCGGCGCAGATGTTCTTTTAACGTGCGCGCAACAGGCAATGATTCGTGTCGGGATTCTTGACGATGATCACAACGAATCTGCGTCGCTCGTCGAAGCGCCTCGCGTCAACTGAGACATTCTCTTAAGAAACGCTCGCGTCATTACGCAGGGCGCGTGCGATCGATGCGAAGGGGAGAAGCGTGTTTGCCGATCGAGCGAGTTGCATTGTCTAACGTTGTCTTGTCGATTGATCGTGTAGACGAGAGCGACGCGGCGAGCGTGCGCCGTGACCGTTGTCACTCATTCACGTTTCTTGAGATGCAGCGGCAGAGGACGAACCAGGGCGTCAAAGAGTCGTCGGTGCGGGTGAGGCGCCAACAATCGATAAGACGCCGAAGCAGTAAGCGCGCTTCCGTCTGCCTTCGCGCTGCCTCGAGCGCGCCGGCGGCGCCATGAGAAGCGAAGACGGCCGTGCTCTGTGGCCGCACCCATATATATGTGTGCCATGTGTGCCGCCGTGGCCGATTTCGTGGCCGTCCTCGGCGGATTGCCCGGCTCAGCGGTGAGCGATGGCACTTCTTGTCTTAATCTTGTCGGTGGAAAGTCCTACGCTACGCGCTTTCGATTCCTGAGCATTGGGAAGGGAGAATCATGTACACGCGCCGTACTTTTCTGACTTCCACCGCTGTGGCTGCGTTGACGACCTTCCTCGTGGGTTGCAGCCGCTCGTCCAACGAAGAGGCACCTGCGGGCGCAACGCCAGCGTCCTCCTCCGCAGACCCTGCTCCCATCGGCAAGCGCCGCGTCGGCAGATCGGACATCTTCATCAGTCCGCTCGTGCTCGGCGGCAACGTGTTTGGCTGGACCGCGGATCGCGACCGCTCGTTCGAAATCCTCGACCGCTTCGTCGATGCGGGCTTCGAGACGATCGATACCGCGGACGCGTATTCGAGCTGGGTGCCGGGCAATCGCGGCGGCGAATCAGAGACGATCATCGGCGAGTGGATGCGTAGCCGCGGCAATCGCGACCGCATCATTCTGATCACGAAGCTCGGCAGCGAGATGGACGGACACAAAGGGTTGTCGGCTGCCAACGTGCAGCGCGCAGCCGAGGCCTCGCTCAAGCGCTTGCAGACCGATTACATCGACATCTACTTCTCGCACTTCCCGGATCCGAGCGTGCCGCACGAGGAAACGCTCGCCGCGTATCAGAAGCTTATCGAAGCCGGCAAGGTGCGCATCATCGGCGCGTCGAACTTCAGCGCCGAGCAGGTGCGCGATGCGCTCGATGCATCGGCGCAGAACGACCTGCCGCGCTACGAAATCCTCCAGCCGCGCTACAACCTCTACGATCGCGACGGCTTCGACGGTCCGCTGCGCGAGCTGGCAAAGGCCGAGGAGCTCGGCGTCATCACGTACTCGAGCCTCGCAAGCGGCTTTCTCACCGGCAAGTATCGCAGCGAAGCCGATCTGAGCCAGAGTCAGCGCGGCGGCGGTATCAAGCGCTACCTGAACGAGCGCGGTCTGCGCATCCTGGCAGCGCTGGACGAAGTCGCGGCCCGACACAACGCAGCGCCCGCGGACGTCGCGTTGGCGTGGGTGATCGTCAACGACGGAATTACCGCGCCCATCGCGAGCGCGACGAGCGTCGAGCAGCTCAACGAGCTCGTGCGCGCGCCGACGCTCGCCAGCAAGCTCACGAAGGAGGACATCGAGCTGCTGGAGCAGGCCAGCGCGCTCGCCTGATGCGAGCGCGCCTCGCCCCGGGCGATGTGCGAATTTGCTCGTCCGGGGCGGCGCCTGCCGTACGGTCCTCTTTTTTCTTCGACGCGCTCCTTTCGCTGTCCGATGTGGATCTTTGTCGAGAACCTTGGAGGAGCGCACAGACGGCGTCGCCTGACCTGCGCTAGGGTTGCATTCTGGACAGCGGCGTTCGTTCGCCGCGACTTCAGCGGAAGGGGTCCTACCACGGAAGCCAGGAGAACGCCGTCGCAGCGGCTCGCGACGATGCGTTCCGTCAGCAAGCTCCAATGATCAGCGATTCCGTTTCATCCGCAACGAACGCCGGTATCCCGCACGATATCTTCGACACGCACGGCCTGTCGCCAGATGAGCGCTTCGAGGTCTGGCGCGAGAGCGTGTTGCCGCTCTTCGAGCCGCAGCTCGACGATGACACGTCTCACGAGTTCTATGCGCGGTTGGACGGCTTTCATCTGCGGCGGGCTTTGATCTCGTTGGCGGAGTTCTCCGCGCAGCGCTACGAGCGCGCGCTCAATCATCGTCCGGCCGAACAGGTCGATCACCTGTTGATTCAGCTCTATCTCACCGGCGGCTACGTGGGCGAAAACGGCGGCCGAGCAATGCGCGTCGGTCCCGGCGACATCAGTTGCCTCGATCTCGGCGCCTCCTTGAGCACGGCCGCCGACAACTCGAGCGCGGTGTCGCTCGTCGTGCCGCGCGAGGCGATGTTCTCGCTGGTGCCGCCCGATCGCATCAACGTCGGCGAGGTCATCGCGGCCGACTCTGCAGTCGGGCGCATCCTGGGACACCAGCTGACGAGCGCTTGGCGTGCCTTGCGGAGCGCTTCGGCGGACGAGGCGGAGCAGATCTGCCAGATGCTGCTCGGTGCGGTGACCGGCGCGTTCGCGCGCGATGCGCGCGATTTCTTCGGCGACACCGTGTCGGATCAAGATCTGCTCGATGCGGTGCGCGCCTACATCGAACGCAATCTCGCTTCGCGGCAGCTCACGCCCGAGCTCCTCTGCCGTCGCTTCGCGTGCTCGCGCGCGCGGCTGTATCGACTGTTTCGCCCCCTTGGGGGCGTGGCCGCCTACATTCGGCAAGCACGACTCGAGCGCTGCATGTGCGAGCTCAGCGATCCGTACCGTCGCGATTGCAGCGTATCCACGGTGGCCGCCCGTTGGGGTTTCACCAATCAACGGCTCTTCGAAAGGCTGTTCCGCGAACGTTTTGGCATGACGCCAACCGAGGCGCGAGCGCGCGCCCACGCGGCGGCAGACTGGCCGAGCACAGCCGCGCAAAGCCCAACGCGACTGCCGACGTTCGCCGATTGGCTACGCTGGTTGTGAGATCGCAAAGAAGGCCGTAGGCAAGAAGGCCTCCGGCAGGATAGTCATAGGCACGAGTTGCAGTCGGGCACGGCGCGCGAAGCACGCTGTCTCGCTACAGTCTGAAGCCTACAGCCTGCAGCCCAGTCTCGATACATTCAGCCGCCTTTATTTGCTTCATAGATGATGTTGATAAGCGCTGTGACTGCCTTGTCACTGGAGGACGCGGCAGACTTGGTGCAGTATTGACGGAACCGAGACGGCGCAAGAACATCAAAACGATCGTTCTCCGGGCGTTGCGTGCAGCGTCGGCGAATCGGGCGGGAACGCAGCCTGTGCACGGCATCGGCTCGTCTCGTTGCCTGAGGTTCATCGAACGTTTGTGAGTCTTTGACGAGGAGCTACTGGATGCGTATCAGGTTTTCGATTAAGGCTTGTTCGGCGTTCGCTGTCGCGATGGCGATGGTGGCCACGACGCTGCATGCGGACGTTCCGGCCTCGACGGCGGAGCTGCTGAAGGCGCGCCTCGATCACTATCGCGCGCTCGGCGATGCCAACAAGACGATTCGCGACGGGCTGCGCGGCAACCCGGATTGGGCGGCGCTCGAGAAGGCTGCGCTGCAAGTGCAACAGGCGTCCGTCAATCAAGAACGTTGGTTCCCGAAGGGCAGCGGTCCGGAAGCGGGCAAGACGCGTGCGCTGCCCGAGATCTGGAGCAAGCCGAATGAGTTCGCTGCGGCGGCGAAGCTGTTCGAAGAGCAGACGCCGAAGCTCGTGGCGGCCGTGCAATCGAAGAATGTCGATGCGGTGAACGCAGCGCTGCGCGATCTCGGTGGCTCCTGCAAGAACTGTCACGACAAATTCCGCGGACCTGAGATCCGCTGACGCCAACCGGCAAGCGCATGGCGGGCGACGCTGCATCCGTAACCTATCGCATGCGCGTCTGGGACGTCCCGACGCGGCTCGTTCACTGGTCGATGGTCGCCTTGGTCGCGACATCCTGGTGGACGGCCGAGGCGGGACGTCTCGACTATCACCGCTATAGCGGCTATGCGCTGCTCGGGCTGCTCATTTTTCGAATCTACTGGGGTCTGGTGGGCAGCTCGAGCGCGCGCTTCAGTCGCTTCGTCAAAGGACCGCGCGCCATCCTCGACTATCTACGCGGTCAGAGAGCGCCTTCGGCCGGGCACAATCCGCTCGGCGCGCTCAGCGTGCTCGCGCTGTTGTCGCTCGTGCTCTTCCAGATCGGGCTCGGGCTCTTTGCCGTCGATGTCGACGGGCTCGAATCGGGGCCGCTCTCGCACTTGGTGAGCTTCGACACGGGACGTGCGTGCGCGGAGCTGCATGACCGAGTGTTCGATGTGTTGCTCTGGCTCATCGGCCTGCATATCGCCGCGGTGCTCTTCTACGTCCTCTTCAAGAAACAGAACCTCATCGCCGCGATGTTGCACGGCAAGCGGCTGTTTGCGCAGCAGCCCGCGGAGCAGGTGACGTTTGCGTCGGCGACGCGCCTGATCGTGGGCATCGTCGTGGCGGCCGTGCTCACCTGGCTCATCGTGCGCGGATAGACGATCCGCCCGAGGCCTCTCGCTTCTTCTCTTTTCGCTCGATCTCGCGCGCACGCGCGGCGGCGCTACGGGCGCGCGCCGGGCGTCACGGTGATGATCACACGCCGATTCAGGAAGTCGTTGCCGGTGGCGGGCGCCGGTTCGTTGTCCCAGCGCACGATGACTTCCGTGTGCTTCGGCAAGACGTAATCGCGTACGATGGTCTCGACATTGCGAGCGCGCTGCTCGGCAATGAACTCGTCTTCGATGAGCACTTCGCCGTTCGAGAGCAACGCCGAACCGCGATAGCCGACGATCTCGAACTTGGGCGCCTGTACGTCCTTGGCATAGAGCACGGCGCTACCGACCAAGGGATACGGCATCACCATGTCCGAGCCGAAGTCGAACTCGATGAGGAACTCCTTCGTCTCCCATTTCACCTTGGGATTCGGTACGTAGTTCGGATCGTCGAGGCGGTCGACGAGCGCCCACAGGCGATCGACGCCTTGCTGGCGATCCGCGCCACTGCTGCCCGGTCCCGGCGGGCGCTTCGCGAATTTCACCGCGACGCCTTCGATGTAGGGCCGCGAGTCATTGCATTCGGGCGCCAGGTCCGGAAGGATCGAGACGTTCACCGGATTGAGCACGCGCGCGCCACCGATGGGCGGCTCGTCCGAGATCACGCCTTCGACGAGGATCTTGTGCTTGAGCTGCGGAGCGCGCACGCGGCCGCTCGAGTTCTGCTGCGCGCGGATGAAGAACATCTCGCCTTCGTACTCGGTGAACCAGAGCGGCGTCGGATAGGAGTCGACGTGAATCGGACAGGCCACGAAGTTGATGCGTGGCCCGGTGTTCATGTTCTCCTCGGTGAGCAGGATCGGATCGCCCGGGATGTAGATATTGGCGGGGATATTGTACTCCGTGTACTCGCCCATGTCCTCCTGCGTGATCCAGGTTTTCGGTGCGTACTGCTGCTCGCCGTCGGCGTGCGCCGGCACGGCGGGCGTGGCGGCGGCAGCGGCGATGCCGAGCATTGCGCTGAGTCGTGTTCGCATGAAATCGTCCTTACGCTAGAGCACGCTGAAGAAGTTCACGAGATCCGTCTTCTCCTGCTCGGTGTAGCCGATCTTGTAGCGGCGATCGTAGAAATCGATCATCTCGCGCAGCGTCTTGGCCGAGCCGTTGACGTAGTACGGTGGCCGCGCGGCGATGCCGCGAAACTGCTGCATCACGACGTTGCCCACATCGGCGCACTTGCCGGAGACGAGCGCTCTGCCGGGATCGCGCGTGTAGATCGTGCGGCCCAGATACGGATGCGGACGCGCCGAAGGCTTGCACGTGATCTTGAACATCGGCAGCACGTTCGTCTTGTCGGCATGCATCGTTTCCGGGAAGTTCTGCGTGCCGATGTCCATCCAGCCGGGTACGTTGTCGTGTCCGGTGAGCTGCGTGTTGTGGCAGAATCCGCACGTCTGCTTGAACGGCGAGCCGAGCCGGATGTCGTTGATGCCGCGCGTTTCGGTGATGTAGAAGGGCTTCAAGAAGAACAAGTCGTAGCCGCGTGCGACCGAGGCGCGAAATTCCCGCTGCGCCGCCGTCTTGCCCGTCTTGTCGCCGCCCGGACGCCATTGATCCATCTTGAAGAACGTACCGGTATCGAGGTCCGTGCCGCTCATGTGCGAGGTGCCGGTGACCATCGAATTGATCCCGAGCCCTTGCGGTCCGCCGGGCTCGTCGAGATCGCCGGCGCCATTCGAATAGGCGGCGGCCACGTGAATCTTGCGCTCGAAGTCCATGAGCGCTTCGAGTCGCTCGCGCGGCCATTCCTTCACTTGCATGTGCGCTCGTAGCGCATCTTCGTTCTGCATGCGCAGCGACGTGACGCGCGCATCGGCCATCATCGCCATGCTGGAGCGCTCGCCCGTCACCGTATCGCGATCCATCGGCTGCATCGTCTTGGCATTGCGGTCGACGCGCGGCGTTTCGAGGAAGCGCAGATTCGCCACCGCTCGCGGACGGCGATAGACGGAGATGTGCGGATCGGGGCTGTTGAGGCCGTACTTCGGACTGCGATTGCAGCCGGTCGGATCCTGCACGATCTCGATATCGAATTCAGGTTCGATGACGTTGCCGTGGAAGTCGCGCGGCGGCCATGGACGCGCGATGCGAATCAAGCCACGTTCGAGCAGCAGCGAGTGCGATTCGGGCTTGCCTTGCTCGAGATCGGGACAGTTGGAGCCATCCCACGCGTAGAAGAGCGGCGCCTTGCCGTTCGTTTCCTTCCACAGACGTTGAATCGTATCGAGCGACAAGCTCATGCCGTCGCGCGGTTGATGACAGGTGACGCAGGCGCGGCCGTTGCCGCCTTCCCACGGTTCGAAGAAGGGATGACCCTTGGTGCGGATCGGGCCGCCGAGCGTCGAAACGCCCACGCGGCCGTACTCGTTCTTGAACTCCATGTAGGGCTGCCAGATTTGATCGGCGCCCTCATAGAAGATCTCGTCGTGGCGGTATTTCTTCTTCTTGATCGGCGGATAGCCGTAAGTCTTGTGCCGCGTGGTCGAAACCGCGGACGCATCCAAGCTGTCCGGCAGGAAATCGAGCTGGGATGCCGGCCGATCTGCGCGCCGTCCCGTCTCGACTTCCGCCGCTTGCGACGCGGCGAGCGCCAGACTCGCCGCTGCCAGGACGGCAGCAGCGAGGGTGCGTGTACGCGGTGTGCGGTTCGAACCGCGAGCCGCCATCAGAAGCCGACTCCGAACGTGACCGACACGCGCCGGCCGAGCGGGCTGCTCGCCGAGAAGTTCGCGCCGCCATCGATGTCGACGAACGGAGGCTCCTCGTCGAACAGGTCGACGACCTCGAGACTCAACGTCATGTTCTTGGCGAAGCTCACGCTCTCGAACAGATCGGTGAGGTTGGCGCCGAACCGCAGGTCGACGGTCGAGTACGAATCGACTTTCTGAATCGGCGCGACCAGCGTGTTCTTGTAGCCGCCGGTGTGATTCAGCACGCCTTCGGCGAACAGCGGGCCGTTCGTCCAGGAAAGCACGCCCCGCATGTTGAGACGCAGCGGGTTGTAGATCTCATCGAGGCGGCTCACGTAGTTGTCGGTCGGCAGCACCGCCGAGTCGTACTTGAGCAGATAGGTGCCGGAGACCTCGGCCGCCCATTGATGGCCGTTGCCGGTTGCCCAATCGTAGCGGGCCGACGCATCGATGCCGCGCATGCGCGAGCCGCCCAAGTTGTGCAGACGCGCATCGATCAGGAACGCCACTTCGGTCGGACGCGCGCCGACGATGCGAATGCCCGTCGCCGCTGCGGCATCGAGCTGCGCATCCGTCGGATTACGCGTGACGAACGCCGCCGCATTCGGATTCTGCAGCGCGGTGTTCGAGTTGATGCTGCCGACTTGTCCGTCGTAATCGATCGCGAAGTACGTGCCCTTGAGCGTCAGGCCCGACGCCCAATCGGGCGTGTACTCGACACCGAACGAATACGTCTCGGCCTCTTCAGGATCGAGGTCCGGATTGTTGTCGGTCCAGATGGCGCCGACGCTCGTGCCAGTGGGCGAGAGCGGATCGACACGGCTCGCGTAGGTGAGGGCGCCGCCCAACGACGGCGACACGGTGTCGCCGAGCGCGGGCGCGATGAACGACGTGCCGTAGCTCGCGCGTACGAGCAGCGAATCGGTCGGCGACCAGTTGATGCCGAACTTCGGATTCGTGGTCGAGCCGAAATCGGAGTAATCGTCGTGACGCACGGCAGCCGAGAGCTCGAGCTTGCGCAGGCCCGGCGTGTCGCCGTCGACGATCGGTACGAAGACTTCCGCAAAGCCGCTCTTGACCTCGCGTTCGAAGACATTGCGCGGCACGAACGGACGTTCGGACAGCGTGCGCACATCGCCGGTGCGATTGCCCTGAACTGCCTCGAGCTCATAGAGCTCGCCGCCGAGCGCGAGCCGTACTGCGCCCGCCGGCAGCTCGAACAGGCGGCCGTCGATGCTGAAGCGCGTCTGCCGGAGCTCGTACATCGCCGTCGGATCGAAGTAGTTGAGGAACAGTCCCGCGACCTTCTCGCGACCGTTCGAGCCGGCCGGGGCGAACGGGTTGAAGGCGACCGCCGGATCGCTGCTCGCGAGCGCCGCGTTGAGCTCCGACGTGAGCACGCCAAGCGTCGCCCAGCGGTCGTCGATCTCGGAGTAGTCGTGCTTGAGCGTGGCGCGCCAATTGTCCGTGATGCGCAATTCGAGGCCTGCGCCGATGTTCTTGTACTCGACGGCGCCGTTCGATTCGATCAGTCCGTAATCCGGGCCGAAGTTGTAGCTCACCTGCAGCGCGCCGGTGGTGCCGGGCGGGCGCACGAAGAATGCATTCGTCTCGGGTACGACGAACGTCATATGGTTGTGCTGCGAGCCGGCTTCGGTTTCGAGCGTCTTCCAATCGCGCTCGCTCCACAGACCGTGCACGTTCACCGTGAGGCGCTCGCCGATCTGTTGCTCGAACGAGCCGTAGACGCTCTTGATCTCCTGCTCCGGCAGGATGTCGGCTTGGCGCGTGATCTCGCAGCGGTTGACGGTGCCGGGAACGAGCTGATCGGCCGTGGCCGGCGTGATGCCGCCGGCAGGAATCGCGTACGTGACGCCGCCGACGGTGATGTTGCCGCAGTCGGTGCTGCGATAGTCGCGGCCGCCGCGCGAGGTCAGATCGGAACGGAAGTAATCGCGATCGCGACCGGACAAGTTGGATTGCTTGTTGATCTCGGCGGTGATGACGAAGCCGCCGTCGCTCCATTCGCGACCGGCGACGATGCCGCCGAATTGCGTGTCGTAACCGTCGGCCACGCCATAGCGAACGCGGCCTTCGATGCCGTCGAAAGTCTTGCGCGGCACGAAGTTCACGACGCCCGCGACCGCATCCGAGCCGTAAATGGCCGAGCCGCCGTCGGCGACGACCTCGACGCGCTCGAGTGCGAGCATCGGCATCATCGAGGAGTCGGTGCCTTTACCGGTCGAGCCGCTCGGCGGACGGCGTGCGCCGTCGAACAGCACGAGCGTTGCGCGCGGGCCGATGCCGCGCAGGTTGATGTCCGATGCACGCGAGGAATTGCCGCCTTGCGAGCCGGGGCCGGCGACGGTCTTCATCGTGGCGTTGTAGCCGATGGCGGCAAAGCCCGGCAGACGGTTCAAGCTCTCGACGGCGTTCGACGCAGGGAACTGCATCAGTGCCTGCGAGTCGACGACCGTCAGATCGGAACCGACCGGCGCCGCGACGCCGCGGATATGCGTGCCGGTGACGACGATCTCTTCGAGCGAAAGCGCCTGCTCGGCATCGCCGTTCTCTTGTGCCGATGCCATCCCGTTTGCCAGCAACAGGGCGGTCGCAACGCCGGCCGCAACCATTGAATGCGTCGGTCGTGAGCTCTTGAGGTGCTCGTTCGCGCGTGTTCGTGAAGTCATTCGTTTTTCTTCCGATGTTGGGAGAGAAAGCCGTCTTGCGCGGCTCGTGCGGATGACCGGCTCGTCGAGGTGTGAGAGCGCGGGTCGGGCCGATGCTATCGAAAAGCAACATCGGCCAATTGCATATGTGTTATTTGATTTGACAATGAGCCAAGGAATGCGCGCGTCTTTGAGTATGCACGCGAAGAAAGTCGAGTATGCAGCGGCTCGATGGGTCCGTTGTCGGTGCAGTAGGCGCTGTATTTGCAACAGTGCGCCGATGAATGTTCAACTGCGTGCGGGCTGTTGCTGAGAACGGACGCGTGCCATCCAATGTTAGCAGCCGCAGCTGCCTCGTGCAGCGAGCGTCGTGGTGCAGGCGTTCTTCGTCACCGCGATCGAGGCATCGCAATCGACGGCATGCGTGTCGCCGAAACCGGTCGCCCGGCACGTGACGACAACGCTCGTGTCCGGCGCATCGTAGCGTTGCCGGTAGATATCGCCGATCCTTCCCTGCAGTCGCACGTCGTCGTAGGTCTTCACGAGCTCGATGAGCTCTCCTTCGATGTTGACCCAAGCGCGCTCGTTCGTTGCCGCAAGGAGCAGTTGCCGCTGCTCGGCAGAGCGCTCCGTGCCGGGCGGCCAGAAGGTGCAGCCGCAGCCGTCGACATAGTCGAAGCGGCTGTTGTCGATGAAGCCGACCGACAGAGCGCGATCGTTGCGATCGAACGTGCAGGCGGGCAAGAGGCTCGTCAGGCAAAGGAGGGCGGTAGCAATATGAGCGCGTGTCACGGGCGTTCCTCGCAGGCATCTCACTGTCGCGTCTCTATCCCTAGGCGACCGGAGAAGGGTTCAGCGATTCTCGCGCGGGGCGTAAGCTCGCGCTGTAACGGCCTTGTTGTCTTGCGATGCATGAGTTGCGTACGTTCGCCGTGCGAGGCGTGCGCACCGGAGCTGCTCTCTTGAAGAAGAACGAGTCGAAAACGTCGTCCGATTGTCCCTGTGCGTCCGGTCTTGCGTACGATCGCTGTTGCGGGCCGCTACATGACGGCGCGGCGGCGCCTGATGCGCTCGCGCTCATGCGTTCGCGCTACACTGCCAATGTGCTGTGCAACGACGCGTATCTATTGGCGACGTGGCACGAGTCGACGCGTCCGCCATCGATTGCCTTCGAGCCGAAGATGAAATGGCTGGGCCTGAAGATCGTGGAGTCGGTCCAGCACGGGGAGGCGACAGCAGAAGTGGAGTTCATCGCGCGCTATCGCATCGGCGGCGCTTCGGCGGCGCGCTTACACGAACGCAGCCGCTTCGTCCTGGAAGCCGGGCGCTGGCTGTATGTCGATGGCGAGCTGAAATAGGCGCACGCGGCCTTTTCAGTGGACGTTGCGCCGGTTCTTCGTCGAAAATCGTCTGGATTCGCAAACTGCATGGAGGTTTAGCAGAGATGATGCCCAGCCCGCGTTCCTTGTCCGTTCTGATGATGGCGGCCGTGCTGGCGGCGTGCGCCAAGCAGCCGGAGCCGCAGGCGACCGAGAGCGCCCCAGCGGCGAGTGTGGCCAGCGAGAACGTCTACACATTCAAGATCGGCGAGCTGTCGGCGTTCGCGCTCAAGGACGGAACGTTCGTATTCCCCAACGACAACAAGATCGTGGCCGTGGGGCGCTCCCCGGAAGAAGTGGCGAATCTGCTGCAGGCGGCAGGATTGGCAACCGACCAGATCGAGCTCAGCATCCAGCCGCTGCTCGTCAAGGCCGCTGACAAGACGCTGCTCTTCGATACCGGCGCCGGTGCGACGGTGGGTGATGTCGCGGGCAAGCTCCGTACTTCCCTCGGTGAGGCGGGCGTCGATCCTGCGAGCGTCGACGACATCTTCATCTCGCATCTGCACGTCGATCACGTCGGCGGTTTGATCGATGCGGAGGGCGCATTGGTCTTCCCGAACGCGACGGTGCACTTGTCGGCGCCCGAGTGGGCGGCATTGCAGGCCCAAGCCGAGCAGGACGCCAATTACGCGAAGCTCGTGCAAGCGATCGAATCGAAGGTAGCCGCGTTCGAGCCGGGCGCCGAGATCGTTCCGGGCTTGGTCAAGGCGGTGGAGATCCGCGGACACACGCCCGGCCACTCGGGTTATCTGATCACGTCCGGCGGCGAATCGCTGCTGTACATCGGCGACACGGCGCATCACTCCATCGTGTCCGTGCAGGAGCCGGATTGGACAATTCAGTTCGACGGCGATGCACCCACCGCGCAGGCAAGCCGCAAGGAGGTGCTTGCGACGGGCGCCGATTCGGGCCAGCGCATCTACGCCGTGCATTTCCCGTTCCCTGGGCTCGGCCGCTTCGCGCGTGAGGGCGAGCGGATCGTCTGGGTGCCGGAGAATTAATTCCCGCGCTGCGTGCGCCGGCTCGCGTCGCGGGCCGGCGCAGTCTTTCGATTCGTAGTAAGGAGCCGGTATGTACAAGCAGATTCTCGTCGCCGTCGACGGCAGCCCCACATCGATGCGTGGTCTGCGCGAGGCCATCGGCCTTGCGCAAGCAACGGGCGCCAAGCTCCTGCTCGTGCACGTCGTCACCGAGCTCTTGAGTCCCGACCTCGCAGCATCCTCGTACTACAATCAAGTCATCGAGGCGGTCCGCGAAGCGGGCAAGAAAGTCCTCGAGAGTGCCGCTGCTGTCGCGCGAGAGGCCGGCGTTCCGTTCGAGCAGAGGCTGGTGAGCGGTCTCGGCGAACGTCCCGCGGATCTCATCGTCCAGGAAGCCAAGACCGCCGGCGCGGATCTCATCGCGCTCGGTACGCACGGGCGCAGAGGCTTGAAACGTCTCGCGCTCGGAAGCGACGCCGAGCTCGTGTTGCGCAGCTCGCATGTGCCGGTGCTGCTCGTGCGCGAGCAGCCCGAGGAATAATCGTCAACCCTTCCCGTCACTCGCGTCCGGCACGTCGCGCAGGGCTCGCCGAGGCGCGACCCGACGCGTCGTGCGCGCGCTTCGAGCGCGCCGCGTAAGTCCGGCGGCACCTGTCCTTCGTCGTCTGCCGGACAGGCGTGCGCCGCGTCCCAGCGGCCGTCCGCTTTCGCGGCGTCGATGTGTTTCTGTACGACGGTCGCCATCGCAGCGCCGAGCGTCTTCTTTCTCATCCGATTGCATTGGCTTGTCTCGGCTTCGATCCGTCGTTGTCGAGAATTGTGCCTGCTCGCGCGCGAATGTCGGCATCGAGGCCGGCAGAACGTCCTCGCCAGTGCAGAACACGGCGATTCAAGCGGAGATCCATCCATGGAATATGTCTGTCTCGTGTACGGGGAAGAGCGATTGCTCGATGCCATGACGGCCGAACAAGCGGCGGAGCTGACGCGCGTGTCGATCGAGTACGACGAAGAGCTGGCACGGCAGGGCCGGCTGATCGTTGCGCAGGCGCTCAAGTCGGTGCGTTCGTCCAAAACGGTGCGGGTGCGCGGCAAGAATGTATCTGTGACCGACGGGCCTTTTGCAGAGACGAAGGAGCAGCTGCTCGGTTTCGTTTACATTCGTGCCGCCGACGAAGCGGAGGCGCTGGCGATCGCAGCCAAGATTCCGCTCGCGCAGCTCGGCAGCGTCGAGGTGCGTCCGGTCTTGACGAATTCATGACGTGAACGCTCTTGGAAGATGGACGACGCTATGCGTATGATCGTAGCGTCGTTCAGCAACGCTTCCGTGACCGGATGGCACTCATCGACCTGCCACGCGCACTCGAAGATTACTTCGCGTTCGCCGAAACGGAGCCCACGCCACGCGGGCGGCGCTTCTCGATTTCGCTGCCGTACTTCGCCGGCGATCGCATCCATCGCCTGCAATGGTGGTACTACGTGACGCCCGCGCAGGAACAGATGTATGACGGTGCGGGATTGACGGTGTGTCGCCAGAGAGCCATCGAGCGCTTCCGTCGCCACATCGAACGCTGGCTGGCCAACACGGGGCAATGTCTATGCGGCGGCGATCCGATTCCGCGCATCGAGCCGCGCGCGGACGCCGCGCGCACCGTTTCGGCGCAAGAGGTCGACACATCTTCGTCCGCCGAAGTGATTCCGTTGCCCGTCGAGCGCGTCGCGGCCAGCGCCTGAGCTTTTTCCTTTACGTTTCTCAAGGCACGAGCACGACTCGAAAGCGTGCCTTGCCGCTCATCATGCGTTGATAGGCCTCGTTGGCGCGTTCGAGCGGAAACGTTTCGATCATGGGGCGCACTTCTGTGAGCACGCTGAAGCGCAGCGTGTCTTCGGAATCGATCGACGTCCCCGACGGCCAACCGCTCACCGAACGTCGCGCACCAATTAGGAGCAACGGCGATACCTCGATCGGTTCGGCAGTCGCGCCGACCACGACGAGCTTGCCGTTGAGACCGAGGCCGCCGAGCGCGCGGCTCATCGTTTTCGCGTCGGTCACGGTGGCGAGGATCACCTTCGCGCCGCCGAGTCGCGTCAGCTCTTCCGCCATGTCCTGCTGTGTGCTGTTGATATAGACGTGCGCGCCGAGCTCGCGCGCGAGCGGTCCTTTGTCCGCGCCGCGCGCAATGGCAACCGTCTTGAACCCCATCCGTGCAGCGAACTGCACGCCGAGATGACCGAGTCCGCCGATGCCGAGGATCGCGACGACATCGCCGGGAGACGCGCCGCTGTGCCGCAGCGCGTTGAACGTGGTGATGCCGGCGCAGAGGAGCGGTGCCGCAGCCGTCGACTCGAGCTCGTCGGGTACGCGCGCGAGCGCCTCGAAAGGCGCAACCATGTATTCGCCGTAACCGCCGTCATAAGCGATGCCGGGCACCTGTCCTCTCACACAGGTCACGAAGTCGCCGCGACGGCACGAGTTGCAATAACCGCAGTGTCCGCCGTGCCAGCCCACGCCGACGCGCGTGCCTTCCTGCCAGTCCGGCACGTCGGCGCCGACGGCGTCGATGATGCCGACGACTTCATGGCCCGGTACGCGCGGGTATTGAATGCCCGGAAACTGACCCGCGACGGTGAACATGTCGCTGTGACAAATGCCGCAAGCCTGCACTTTGATGCGAACGTGCCGCGGCGGCGGATCGGGAATCGGGCGTTCGACGATCTCGAGCGGGCTGTTGGGACGGGCGACCTGAGCAACCTTCATGGGCATCGGATGACCTCCTGTGTGTTGCGCTGCGCCCGCTGTGCGGCGAGTGCCGATCGCGAGTGCGCTCGAGTCCTTAGCGTCGCGCGTCGGCATGCGGCGCACTAGCCGAACAATTCCGACACGGCAAGCAAGTAGGTCTGTCACTAAACCACGCGGCGTCGGAACTCAGATGGCTTTCGTCGATTTCGCTTCAGCCGTCCGCCGCGTTGGCTCTGGCAAGGCGCGCGTTCGCAACGCAACAGGAGCATCGCCATGGAATGGATATGTGGAAGAAGACGAACAGCACGCGCGTCTGCGCGTCGCATCACGCGAGCGTCGAGATGGAGTCGGGATCATGCATGCAAGCGTGCCGCATCGCGCTTGTAAGCCTTGCGCTGATTGCATTCGCCGTGCAGGGCGCGCCGCGTGTCTTCGAGGAAACTGCGAAGATCGTGGCGCCCGAATCGGGTGTGACCTTTCCGTTGGCGGTCGCCGTCGACGGCGATGACATCATCGCCGTTGCAGCGCTCGTCGAGGCGCCCTATTGGCATTACCGCGCCTATCTGTTCCGTCGCGACGCCTCTGGTGCATGGCAGTACGTCGCAACGCTGATGCAAGCGACGTGCGACGACGGCGAGGTCGGCGAGGAGAACTGCATCGCCTCGGCGGCCGTGCGCAACGGGCTTGCCGTCGTATCCGCGGGCGGCGTGTTCATCTTCGAGCGTACGAGCGCAGGAAATTGGGTGCTGCAGCCGAGCACGGGCGACGCAGACGGCGGCGGTGCCGGTGTCGGAACGGGCGTCGTGCTGACGACGGAATCGATCTGCACGAACAATGCGCCGCTTTTCAGCAAGGATGCGAGCGGCACATGGACGCGGATCGCTGCCTTTCCCGGCATCCCGCTCGGCTGCGATTCATGGGCAAGTGGCGGGCCGGAGGGCGCGATGTCGGCAGGAAATCGCTTCGCGGTGGCGAGTCAGCTGTCGTACAACGTGCCGGCGAGCGTGTACGAGCCGAGCGGTATGAGTTGGGTTCAAGCTGCGACGTTGACGCTGTCGGGCGGCGAGCCCGCGCCGGTGGTTCGCCTGGTCATGGACGACGATCGTGTGATCACGTCCGGCGACCGCGTGCGGCCGCTGTACGTGTTCGAACGCGCGCAAGGCTGGGCGTACGCGCAGAGCATCGTGCCGCCCGACACCTTGCAGTTGGATGCCTCGCCGCGCATCGCCGTCGACGATTTCGTCGTCGCGAGCTTCCTCGATCCGCATCGCGGCGGATCGGCACGCGTGTTCGAGCGCACCGCGAGCGGTGCATACGAACAGGTCGCGCGACTCCTGCGCAGCGATTCGACGAGCGTGCCCGGTCTTACGACCAGCGGCGCCGTCGCGATCGATGCTGAGGGCGCCTTCGCGCGCGTCGTCGTGGCAGGTCACGACGCGCTCTACGTCTACGATCTCGACGCGCTCGGTACGACGAGCGCGCCGCTCGAGGAAACGTTCGAGCAAGGCAATGCTGCAAACTGGACGCCCATGGCGGGCAGCAGCTTCTCGGTCGTGACCTCGGGTGAATCGAAGGTGTATCGCCAGTCGTCGGTTGCAGGCGATGCCGGCGCGTTCGTGACCGGCATCGATTGGACCGATCAAGCGATCGAAGCGGATGTGACGCCCACGGCATTCAACGGTGCAGGGCGTTGGGTCGGGCTGACGGTGCGTAGGACGGATGACAGCAACTACTACTATCTGAAGCTCAGCGAGGCGAACGTCATCGAGATCAAGCGCATGCCGAACGGCACGTTCGGCACGCTGGCGTCTGCAGCGTTGCCCGTTGCACTGGGCCGCACATATCGCCTGCGGCTCGAAGCGGTCGGCACGCTGCTCAGAGCGTACGTCGACGGTCGCCTGATCGTAGAAGCGCACGACGATACGCTCGCGCACGGTCATGCCGGCGTGCGCCTGTATCAGGCGCGCGCCGATTTCGACAATGTGCTGGTGAGCCAGAACCCGCACTTGACCTTGGTCGATCAGCGCAGAGAGCTGCCGCTTGCGACGCGGTGGAGCACGGACATCGGCGTCTGGAGCGCGAACGTGACGGACAATCAACAGCTCGTGCAGCAGGACTTGAGCGGCGATGCGCGGGCGGTTGCACGCGTCGATGCGCAGGATCAGATCGTGCAGGCTCGCGTCCGTGCGACCGCCTTCGCCGCAGGGCAGGGTCGCTGGTTCGGCCTGATTGCGCGCTATCGCGATGCCGGCAACTACTACTACCTCAAGGTGAGCTCCGACAACACCGTGTCGCTGCGCAAGCTCGTCGACGGCACGATTCAAGAGCTCGACGCCGCAACGCTGCCGGTTTCAGCGGGCACTTGGTACACGCTACGCCTGGAGGCTGTCGGCAGCTCGGTACGCGCCTACGTGAACGGACGTGTGCTGGTCGAGGCAAGCGATACCTCGCACCCGAGCGGCCGCTACGGCGCCGTGACCTACAAGGCCGCAGCGATCTTCGACGACCTGACCGCGTGGGAGCCCTAGCGCGGATCCCGCTGGTGCCGCGAGCCCTTGCGCCATGCTGTTCGGTCGCGGGCTCGCGGCGGCCGCAACTCGGGCGAAGCCGGGGGAGGTCGGCTTGATACCGATCCCTAACCGCGGTGTTACCGACTTTACGCAGGCGCGCATCTCACAATCGGACGTCCGTTTCGATTGTCGGGATACCAATGATGAAAAATCGCCTGGTCTTGTTGGCGCTCGCATGGCTCGCGGCGGCGCCCCTCTCAGCGGCCGAGTTGCTCAATGCCTCGTACGACGTGTCGCGCGAGCTGTTCGATTCCGTGAACCCCGCGTTCATCGCCGAGTGGAAGGCGCGCACGGGCGAGACGCTCGTGATTCATCAATCGCATGCGGGTTCGTCGAAGATCGCCCGCTCGGTGGCCGACGGTCTGCCGGCCGACGTCGTGACGCTCAATCAAGCGACCGACATCGAGCTGCTCGAGCGCTCGGGGCTCGTGGCGAGCAATTGGCGCGAGCGGCTGCCCAACAACGCCTCGCCGTATTACTCGCTGCCCGTGTTCCTGGTGCGCCAGGGCAATCCCAAGCAGATCAAGGATTGGGACGATCTCGTGAAGCCCGGCGTGCAGGTGGTGTTCCCGAATCCGAAAACTTCGGGCAACGGCCGTTATACCTATCTTGCTGCCTATGCGTTCGCGCTCGACCGCAATGGCGGCGATGAGGAGAAGGCCAAGGATTTCGTGACGAAGCTCTTCGCGAACGTGCCGGTGTTCGATACGGGCGGGCGCGGTGCGACCACGACGTTCGTCGAGCGTCAGATCGGCGATGTGCTCGTCACGTTCGAGTCCGAGGTGACCGCGATTCGACGCGAGTACGGCAAGAGCCATCTGGAGGCGGTCGTGCCGTCGTTGAGCCTGCGCGCCGACTTCCCGGTGGCCGTCGTCGACAAGGTCGTCGACAAGAAGGGAACGCGCAAGGTAGCTACCGCGTATCTCGAGTTCCTGTTCAGCCCCGCGGGTCAGGAAATCATCGCGAAGCATCACAACCGCGTGCACGATCAGACGGTGGCGCAGAAGTACGCGGCGCAATTTCCGACCGTGAAGCTCGTGACCGTCGAAGAGGCGTTCGGCGGCTGGGCTGCGGTGAACGAAAAGCACCTCGCGCAAGGCGCCATCCTGGATCAGGCGCTATTGAAGGCGCAGGCTCGCTAGCCGGCGGCGGGCCTTAGACGATATCTCGGGCCGGAGTGAGGGAGCGGACATGCGCTGTTGGATTCTCTTCCACCGAGAAGTGCGCCCCGATGTGCCGGAGGGCCTGGAGATCCTGCGCTTCCAGGAAGCGGCGGCGCGCAATGGCGTCGAGCTCCAGGTCCTCAATCCGCGCGATTTCGATCTGGTCGTGGGCGCGGGCTCTTCCGCCGTCTTTCGCGGACGCCCGCTCCCGCGGCCGGACATGATCATTCCGCGCACCGGCAGCGAGACGAGCTATTTCACGCTCGCCGTGCTGCGTCATTTCGAACGGCAAGGCATCCCCATGGTGAACAGCCCCGCGGCGATCGAAGTCGTCGCGGACAAGCTGCACACGCTGCAAGTGCTCGACCAAGCGGGCTTGCCGATCCCCAAGACGATCCTCTGCAAGTTCCCGGTCGATGTGAACGTCGTCGAGCGCGAGCTCGGCTTTCCCGTGGTGGTCAAGACGCTGCGCGGCACGCGCGGTGCCGGCGTTCTGCTGTGCTCGAATCGAGAGCAATTCAACGATCTCGCCTCGCTGCTCGATGGCACGAGCGCGGGTGCGGACTTCTTGTTCCAGCAGTACGTCGAGGCGAGCCACGGTCACGACGTGCGCGTGCTCGTCATCGACGGCAAGGCGGTCGCGGCGATGGAGCGACGCTCCACCGACGGGGGCTTCAAGTCGAACATCTCGTTGGGCGGGGTCGGCATGGCATTCAAGCCGCCCGAGGACATGGCTGCGCTCGCCGTGCGCGTGGCGGAAGCATTGCATCTCGACGTCGCAGGGATCGACATCCTGTTCGATCGCGACGGCTATCGCATCTGCGAAGCGAACTCTTCCCCGGGGTTTCAAGGCCTGGAGCGGGCGTGCAACATCAGCGTGCCCGACGAGATTTTCTCCGCCATGCGCGCCAAGCTCGGCTTGCCGATGCCGCGGCCGCGCCTCTCGTGGGGCCGCCGTCTGGCTGCCTCGATCCGCAACTTGCTGCCCGCGCGTCAGCGTGCTGGCGCCGTGCAATAGCTTTCGTGCCTCATCGCATAGCGCGTGAACGAGCGCGCGCGACCATCTGCTCGGCGTTTGAACCTCAATGAACGGGTTTGAGCACCATCAGCACGACGCCGACGAGCGGTAGCAGCACGGCGATCGCGCCCCATGTCTGCCATTGTCGCGTCAGACGCGCATAGCGCTGCGCATCGAACGAGTCTTGCGCGGCGGCAACGGCGAGCATTTGCCTTTGCAGCGGCACGACGCGCATGCCGAAGATCGCGCCCGATCCGAAGAACAGCACCAGCGTCCAGAGGACCCAGCCCGTCTTCAGGATGGGGATGCCGCCGATGTGCGCGGCGGCAATGCCGCTTAGCAGGATGACGAGCACGCCCGGCGTGGTAAACAGCCTGTCGGCGCGAATGATGCCGCTCATCGTATGAGCGAGCACGCGCGGATCTCCCATGCGCCACGCATGCCGATGCCAGAACAGGCCCGTCGTGATGTTGCCGAGAAAGGCGATCACGCCGAGGACGTGCAGGAGCTTGAGCAGCAGATACATGATCGGACCCTCCGTGGGAGACGCTGCGACGTTCGTCTCACGCCCTTGCGACGTATCTGAGACGAAACAGCCCTAAAGCATGCGCTAGCGTGCCGGGCGCCCGCCTGCGAGGCAATGGATATTGCATGCGCGGCGTGCCTGACGTCTTGCATCGAGCCAGCAGTGAGACGTTTCGCGCATGGACGAGCGGCCCGCAAAACCATTGGCGTCGCAAGTATTGCGCGGCGCGTCAGCGAACGCTCTCTTTGACGAAGCGCTCGACGAGCTCGGCGAACGCTTGCGGTTGCTCGAAATAGACGAAGTGGCCCGCATCGAGCCACTCGAGGCGTGCGCCCCACACGGCTGCGGCGCGTCGAATGTTCTTTTCGCCGATCACATGGCTCGCGCGACCTGCCACGAGCAGCGTCGGCTTCTGCAGCCGGCGCGTGAGCGTCGGCGCGGGCTCGGTGAGAAAGCCTTCGGCCGCCAGTGCGGCAACGACGTTCGCCGAGGTGCAGTTGAGAAAGCCCGATTCCTCGTCGAGCGTTTCCATACGATCCTGATTCGCTGCGTCCGCGTAATGCAGCTCGCGCTGCAGCGGCAGTCGTCCGATGACCTCGTAGAGCTGTGCGAGCTTGTCCATCGCGGCGCCAGCGCCACGCGCAATGCGATGAATCTCGGATGCGTGTGCGGGGAAGGTGCGCTCGGCAATCGAGTCGATGCGCTCGACCTGATACTCGATGGCTCGCGGCAGATCGTCGGCTGTATCGACCATGACGATGGCCGCAACGCGCTCGGGATAGTGCGTTAGATACTCGGCTGCGACGGCGGCGCCGAACGAGTGCGCGATGAGGATCAGGCGCTCGGCGCGGATCGTGGCACGCAACTCTTCATCGGCGATCGTCTTGCGCATGCCGTAAAGCGATTCGGCGCCCTCGAACGTCGAGCGGCCGCAGCCGCGCTGGTCGAAGTAGAGCACGCGAAAGCGGTGTTCGAGGTAGGCGCCGGCGCTGCGCTCGAACGTGAAGGCGTTGTAGCCCGGGCCGCCGTGCAGATACGCGATCACGGGTGCAGCGTCGCGCCCGGCGAGCTTGTACCAGATCCGCACGCCGTCGGAGGCCGCGAGAAAGCTTCCGCCGTGTGCCGCCAATCGTTCCGGCGAGCAGGGCTCGTCTGTTGCCGATGCGGCTGCGCAGGGCAGCGCAATCGCTGCCAGAAAAGCGAAGAAACCGGTGCGGAGGAACATGGGCGGACTCGTGGCGGCGGGGCGGGCAGCATAGCCGAGCACCTTGTTTTCGCGAAGACGGGCGATCCGTTGCGCCGCGTTAGGAAATGCCACTAGCGCAACGGCGCCGCGGGCCGCATCATCCGCGCCTCGATCGAATACGGCGGCTGCCGACCCGCGTCGGGCGGTCGCCGTCTAGAGCCAATTGAGGTGGAGCCAAATCACATGGTGGACCGTACGTTCGCGTCCAATACGGAAGCCTTCGAATACGCCTGCGAGCATCTGGATTGCTCGCTCGAGAACGGCCAGCCGGTGTTGGCCGTGGTGCTCGCCGTGAACGGCCGCATGTGCAGCGTGAAGATCGCCAATCGCGAGGACAGATCGATTCCGACCGGAACGGTCGCGGAGCTGCTCGCGCAGCCGGATCTCAAGTACGTGTGCTTCAGCGCAATGCTCGCGGACAAGGTGCCGCAGCTCAAAGTGGGCGACTTGGCGCTGTTTACGACGTTGCCCGAGCTGGCCGCGGCGGGAAAGACGACGCTTGCCGGCACGATCGTGGCGAAGGTGACGCCGCAGCTGACCGGCAAGGGTACGTGGGTTGTCTACGGCAGCGAGACGTCCGCGCCGCCGCAGCCTGCACCTGCGCCGGCGACGGAAGAAGCGACGGCCGCCTCAGGCGAGTGAGCAACGGCGTTGGGCTGCGCACGCTCGAGGTAGGGTGCGCTTTCCTTGACGAGCTCGATGCGCGGCGGCCGCTTGCGTGCGTGCCATGCGCCGCGCTCTTCGAGCAACGCGAGCGCTTCGCGTAGCGACACCGTATCCGTGGAATGCCAGCCGACGCAGACCGGCTCTTGCGCAAGGGCAGGGTCGTACGCGATGGCCAGCTCCGCTCCCTGAAGCTGCTCGCGAATCGCATCGTTCAGGAATGCGGCGAAGGCTTCGAGCGGCTCTTTGTCGAATTGCTTCGAGCGCAGCCGCACGCGCTCCAGCTGCTTCTCGAGCGTTTCGAGCCCGCTGCGTTCCTCGGGCGGCAGCTCGTTACGGATCGAGCGCCAGAGCCGCGAGAGAATGATGCTCGAGCACGTGTGCGGATGCATGTACTCGGGATCGCAGTCGTACGCGAGACGGAAGTTGCGGGTGGTCAAGCCGAAGCGTACGCGCAGCGAGGCGCCGAGCGCTTTGTCGACGCGCTGCAAGTCTTCGTAGCCTAGATAAGCAAGCGTGCGCGCGGCGGGCTCGTCTAGCTCGGCGCGCAGCAATGCCACTGCGTCATTCACGCGAGTCGGCCACGAGCGCGGAAAGACGAAGAAGGCGATGGCCGCGGCCAAACCGACCGTGCCGACGAATGTGAGCGCCCCTGCGTTTCTTCCCGTGAGCGCGGGACGCTCTCGATAGGAAAGGTTCGCGTGCTGGTCGGAGACCGTTCGTGCCGTACAGACGGCGACGATGGGCGCGAGCGCGAGGGCGGCGACGAGGAACGTGGTTGCGATCCAAGCCGGCAGCTCGAACCAAATGGCCGCTGCTTGCGCAAGCGCCGCTGCACCATAGGCAATGGCGAGACGACGTAGCGTCGTGCGTCCGGAGAGCGGGCGAGGGGCGGGCGAGTCGTTCATCGCTGGGCAAACATCGTTGTCTATGCCGCTCACGCATACGTGACGCGTGGGGCACGCGCATCGCTATGGTAGCCGTCTTTCGGGGTATCTGCCGGGCCGCGGCGCGTGGCAGCGCCGGCAAGCTCAGGCTGCAGGCGAGGCCGGAATGAGGGGAGGCCTGACGCCGGCGATTGCGCGCATACCTGAGTCTGTGTTATCTAAGCGCCCATGTACTTCCCTGCCCGCTATCGATTTTACTTTTTCTACGGATTCCGTAACGACTGGCGGAAGGGCTGAGCTCGACTCGAAATAGACGAATCTCAAAGAAAACCGCCAGTCTCGACTGGCGGTTTTTTTTTGGAGAGCCGCCGGAGACGGGCACGATCTGGAGCCTGAACATGATCCGAACCGACGACTTACGCATCCGCGACCTCAAAGAGCTCGTGACGCCCGACGAGCTGGCGCGCGAGTACGCGCGTTCGGATCGCGCCGGCGAGACGGTGAGCGAATCCCGGCGTGCGCTGCAGCGCATTCTGCACGGCCAGGACGATCGCCTCATCGTCGTGATCGGGCCGTGCTCGATTCACGATCCCGTCGCAGCGATCGATTACGCGCAGCGCTTGAAGGCTCAGCGCGATCGTCTGCGCGATGAGCTCGAGATCGTCATGCGCGTGTATTTCGAGAAGCCGCGCACGACCGTCGGCTGGAAAGGCTTGATCAACGATCCCGATCTCAACGGCAGCTTCAATATCAACAAGGGGCTGCGCATCGCGCGCAAGCTGTTGGGCGACATCAACGAGCTCGGTTTGCCGGCCGGCTGCGAGTTCCTCGATATGGTGACGCCGCAATACATCGCGGAATTCGTCTCATGGGGCGCGATCGGCGCGCGCACCACCGAGAGCCAAGTGCATCGCGAGCTGGCCTCGGGCCTGTCGTGTCCGGTGGGCTTCAAGAACGGCACCGACGGCAACGTGAAGATCGCCATCGACGCAGTGCTCGCGGCGTCGCATCCGCATCATTTCCTGGCCGTCACCAAGCAAGGCCGCAGCGCGATCGCATCGACGAGCGGCAATCCCGACTGTCACGTGATCCTGCGCGGCGGCAAGACGCCGAACTACGATGCGGCGACGGTCGATGCCGTGAGCGCGCATTTGCGTGCGGCCGGCCTGCCGGAGCGGCTCATGATCGATGTGAGCCACGGCAACAGCAACAAACGGCCGGAGAATCAGCCGCTCGTGGCGGCGGATATCGCCGGTCGCATCGAAGCGGGCGAGACGCGCATCGCGGGCGTCATGGTGGAAAGCCACTTGAAGGCCGGCCGCCAGGATCTCGTGCCTGGTCGGCCGCTCGAGTACGGACAGAGCATCACCGACGGCTGCATCGATTGGGAGACGTCGGTCGGCGTGCTCGAGCAGCTTGCCAGAGCCGTTGCGCGGCGTCGTGCCGCGGCGCGCTCGCAGGCGCGTCCCGCCGTTGCGGCAGTGTGAGCGAGCCGTCGTCTGCTTATTTCGGTTTGGTTTCTCGTTCCAACCACGCGAGCCACTGCAAGGCGTGCTCGCGTGTCTGCCCGCACATTTCCTCGTTCGCCTGCAGAGAAATGCACACAGCCGGGCGCTCCGGTTTGCCGTAAAGCTTGCAGCGTTCGTTTTCATCCAGCTGGACACAGCGGACGCCGGCGGGCTTGCCGTGAGGCATGCCAGGAATCGGGCTCGAGATGGACGGCGCCGTGCAACAGGCGCCGCAGCGTTCGCGGCACTGCATGTGCCTAGCTTGACGCGTTCGGCGCGCGAATGCGAGCGCTGGTGCGCTGCGCGCAGGCGTCCGAATGTCGGCCTCAACCGACTCGAGGCACGGAGGAGCATGATTGCCAGCGGTATCGCGCTGGCGTATGAGGTCCGCTCGGAACCGGCGCGGAGCGGCAGTTCGTTGTGGTTTGCATGTCCGAAAGGCGATTGATCAAAGTTTCCGCCCGCAACGAGCGCGCTCGGCCGACGCTCGAGCAGGATCGTTTTCGCTTCCTGCTCGCGGAAATCGACAAAGTCAGGCGCGCGCACAGCGAGCTCGAGGCAGTCTTTGCCGCCTACCGCCGCGACCACACCGAAAAGCTCGCTCCTTTGCGCGCCGCGCTGCGCGAGACGTGCCGCGACTGCATCTTCGCGCTCGATGCGCTGCTCGATCAGCCAGGCTGGTCGCGGCTCGATCAGAGCGTGCTGAGCGACTTGCTGCGCAGTATGGCGGCGGCGCTGATCGACTCGGGGCAGGGCGACAGCGAGATCATCGCCGTGTTCGACAAGCACAACCCGGTCAGCTTCGAAGCGCTGCAGGCGCAACGGCTCGAGCAATTGAAAGCGCAGGCCGAGGAGATGGGCTTCGACCTCGACGATGCGGATGACATTCGCACCGAAGAGGAGCTGCGGGAGCGGATCTACGAGCAAGCCGCCGCCAGAGAAGAGATGCGCGAGGCGGCGCAGCGGCGCGGTCGGCGCAAATCGGCCAGCGAGAAACGCGCCGAGGACAGCGCGAAGGCGGCGAAGCAGACCCTCCGCGAGCTCTACCGCAAGCTCGCGAGCATCGTGCATCCCGACCGCGAGCGCGATCCGGCGCGTCGCCACGAGAAGAATCTGCTGATGCAGAAGATCAATCAGGCGTATGCGACGAACGACTTGATGGGCTTGTTCGAAGCGCAGATGCAGGTCGAGCAGACCAATGCGGAAGAGATCGGCCAGCTCGGCGCGACGCGCCTGAAGCAATACAACAAGCTGCTATCCGAGCAGCTCGCGAAGCTCAAGGCGGCTCTGCACGAAGCCAAGGAGCGATTCCTCAGCGACCTCGGGCTGCCGCCGATGCAACAGGTCAACGCCCAGGCGCTCGGTAGGCATCTGAAAGCCGAGGCGCGCCGCATGCGAGAGGAGATCGCGCGCCGTCAGCAGCTTCTCGAGGTGCTCGGCGACCGCGCGGCGACCAAGCGTTGGCTCAAGCTGCAGCGTCAGCTGGCTCACGGCGTCTTCGACGACGATTTGGAGCCCTGGTGAGCGGTCGCATCCAGCGGCCGAGCGGCCGGATGGGGAACCGCCTTCGTGCGGGGCGCGTTTGAGGCGGGCAATCCATACCGGAGAGATATATATGAGAACCCTGCTCATCAGCGCCTTGCTTGCCTCATCGGTTTCGGTTGCTTGCGCAGCCGATACATACGAGCTCGATCCCAACCACACGCACGTCACGTTCTCGTTCCAGCACCTCGGGTTATCGACCTTCGACGGCAAGATTCCCGCGAGCGGCGGCAAGCTCGTGCTCGATCGCGCGCAGCGCACCGGCAGCGTCGAAGTGACGTTCTCGATCAAGGACGTTGCGACCGGCGTCGCCAAGTTCGACGATCATTTGCGCAGCGACGATTTCTTCTCCGCGCAGAAGTATCCGACCGCGACGTTCAAGTCGACGAAGGTCGAGTTCCAAGGCGACAAGCCTGCGAAGGTGACCGGCGATCTCACGATCAAGGACCTCACGCGCCCCGTGACGCTCGAGGTGACCTCGTTCAACTGCGTCGATCAGCATCCGATGGCCAAGGTGCCGGCCTGCGGCGCCAATGCGACGGCCAAGATCAAACGGTCCGACTTCGGCCTGACGTACGCCCTTCCGGCCGTTCGCGACGAAATCGAGCTCACGGTCGAAATGGAAGCGATGGGCGGCAAGCCCTGACGCTCGCCGGCGTGCGTCGTCGTGAGGCGGATCCGGGCCGGCGGCCTCAACGCACTGGTCCCGGCGTCCGCCTCACGTACACTAAGGGCTTTCACTGCGTGGAGAGCCCTCGATGACGACGACGCGCCGCGAATTCATCGCGGGAGCCGGTGCCGCTCTCGCATTGGCGGGGACGTCTGCGCGCAGCGCCGCGGCCAGCGACGCGCAGGTTCAGGCAGTGCTCGCCGAGATCGCCGAAGAGCTGCTCGAGGACTATCCCGAAACGGCCACGAGCCTCGGCATCGACACCGGCGAGCGCGCCAGGCTCAAAGCGCGTCTTGCCGATCGCTCCGCAGACGGACAGAAGGCGATCGCGCGCCGCATCGCCGCGCGTCTTGCGCGTCTGCGCGCGCTCGATCCCGCTCAGCTCGGCGATGCGACGCGCATCGATCTCGACGTGATGCTGACGGCGCACGAGCTCGCAGCCGAAGGCTTTGCATTTCCCTACGGCGACGTCGCCGTCCTCAATCTGAACTGGTCGTGGCGTAACGCTCCGTATGTCGTGGCGCAGAACACCGGCGCCTTCCTCGAGATTCCGACGCTGCTCGAAGAGCAGCACGCCGTCGCGACGCGCGCCGATGCCGATGCCTATCTGGCGCGACTCGAAGCCTATGCAGCGCAGCTCGACGGCGAGACCGATCGATTGAAGCGCGATGCTGCGCGCAATGTCATTGCGCCGGATTTCCTGCTCGACAAGACGATTGCGCAGCTCGAGATCGCGCGCGGGCGCAGCGTCGCGGAATGGCCCATCGTCAAATCCTTCGCGGACAAGGCGCAGGCGCTCGGCGGCAACTATGCGGCACAAGCCGAGCGGATTGCCGCGACCAAGATCGCGCCGGCGCTCGAACGCCAGCTCGAAGAAGTGCGCGCACATCGCAAGCGTGCCACGAGCGACGCAGGCGTTTGGAAGCTGCCCGACGGCGAGGCGTATTACGCTTGGACGCTCAGGGCCGCGACCACCACGCGCATGACGCCCGATGAAATTCATGCGATGGGCCGCGAAGAGCTGCAGGCGCTGCACGCCGAAATGGACGCCATCCTGCGCAAGCAGGGCTATACGCAGGGCACCGTCGGCGAGCGCATGACGGCGCTCGGCAAGCAAGCGCGATTTCAGTTCGAAGACAGCGACGCCGGCCGCGCGAAGCTCATGGCCTACCTCGAAGAGCGCGTGCGCGACGTGCGCTCGCGTCTGCCGCGTGCGTTCGCGACCTTGGTGCCGGGCCGGCTCGAGATCAAGCGCATGCCGCCCGAGGTCGAGCCCGGCGCACCCGGTGCGTACGGCGGACCCGGCACCATCGACGGCAAGATTCCCGGCAAGTTCTGGATCAATCTGCACAACATGAGCGTGTGGACGACCTACAACTTGCCGACGCTCGCCTATCACGAGTCGATTCCCGGCCATGTCTGGCAGGGCGAATACACCTTCGACATGCCGCTGCATCGCTCGTTGCTCGCGTTCAATGCCTATTCAGAAGGCTGGGCGCTGTACGCCGAGCAACTTGCCGACGAGCTCGGCGTATATGAAGACGATCCGTTCGGGCGGCTCGGCTACCTGCAATCGATCGCTTTCAGAGCCTGCCGTCTCGTGGTCGACACCGGGCTGCACGCCAAGCGCTGGACGCGCGAGCAGGCGATCGAATGGTTCGCGAGCACGAACGGCTCGAGCGTCGATGAAGTGCGCAGCGAAGTCGACCGCTATTGCGCGTGGCCCGGACAGGCGTGCGGCTATAAAGTCGGACACAGCGAGATCAATCGATTGCGCGCGAAGGTGCAGGCGGCGCTCGGGTCGCGTTTCGATCTGCGCGAATTCAACGATGTCGTCGTGCGGGCGGGCGGTGTGCCGATGCTCGTGCTAGCTCGCGCCGTCGACGCATTCATTGCACGTCACTAACGGGGGTTCGAAGATTCATGCAGCGACGCACGTTCATCGCGCGCACGGCCGGTTTGATGCTCGCGATCGCGGTCGGTCCGAAATTGAGCGCCGCAACGACCAAGGACGACCGGCTCGGGATGTCCACGGTGACGTTCCGCAATCGCTTTCGTCTAACGCGGCCTGCGGATGCCGGGCCGCTGCAGAATGAGCTCACGCTCTTCGATGTGCCCGAGTACTACCGCGACCGTTTCGGCATTCGCAATCTCGAGCTCTGGGGACATCACTTCGAATCGCTCGAACCGGCGTACCTGGCGAAGCTGCGTTCGCGGATCGATGCGGCGAAGGCGCAGGTGATCAATGTGCAGGCCGATGCCGACTACGATCTGGCGAGCCGCGATGAAGCGGAACGACAGCGCAGCTTGCGCGTGGCTCTCCAATGGGTCGATGCGGCGGTTGCGCTCGGCAGCCGCGCGGTGCGGATCAATCCCGGCCGTCCGGACGGTTCCGTGGAAAACGCCATCGCCTCGATGAAAGAGATCAATCGCTACTGCCGCGCGAAGGGGCTGCCGCTGCTCATCGAAAACCACTTCGGCATCGAGATGGATCCGGCCGTGCACTTGCGGATTCGCGCTGAGGCGGGGCCGGAGAACGTCTATACGCTGCCCGATTTCGGCAACTATCCGGTCGAGACGATGTGGGAAGCGCTCGAGAAAATCCTGCCCCATGCTTATCTCGTCTCGGCAAAGACGGTCGAGTTCAATGAGAACCTCGAGCACGTGACCTACGACTTCGACCGCTGCGTCCAGATGGCCGAGCGCGCCGGTTTCAAGGGCATCTACTCGGTGGAGCAGTGGAGCCGCGAAGACCTGCGCGTCGATCCGGAGCAGGTCATCGACTGGATGCTCGAACACGTGCGGGCCAACATCTGACGGCTCGCCGTGCCGGCCGCCGGCCCATGAATTCTTGACACGTCTTGATGAATGTCCACGCGCCGCGTGTGTCACATTAGGGCGCTGCGCGGCGCGTGCAGCCGCGCGCTGCCAGGGGGTCGAATGAGCAAGCTTTCCAATCGAGTGCGCCGCTGCGCCTACCGTGTCCTCGAGGTGCTGGTGCTCTCGCTCGCGTTCGCCGGTGCGCACGCCGAGCAGTCTGCAAGCGAGGTCAAGAAGATTCTGTTCTTGGCCGGTCCGCGGGATCACGGTTTTCCGGGGCGGCACGAATACGAACGCGACCTGCGCACGCTGGCTGCGTCGTTCGAGAACGCGACGAACCTGAAAGGCGTGGAGATCAAGACGCAGGTGATCGTCGGCCGCATCGCGCGCGATCTCTCCGAGGTCGAGGACGCGTCCGTCATCGTCATCAACAGCAGCTCCGATCGCGCCGGCAACGAAACCCATCCGCTGTTCCCGCCGGATCCTTCGACCGATCACCATGGCTACGATCCAGAAACGAGCGCGTACTTGAATGCGCTCAACGAGCTGATCGCCCGCAAGAAGATCGGCGTCGTCGTGCTGCATTACGCGCTCTGGGCGGAGAACTGGCGCGCACGCGAGCTCTATCTCAACTGGCTCGGCGGCCTGTGGGTGCAGATCGGCTCGAAGAATCCGGTCGACGAATGGGCGATGGCGCCGGTCAATGCCGAGCATCCGATCCTGCGCGGCGTGAAGCCTTGGACGTACCGCGACGAGATCTTCTGCCGCTTCCTCCTGCCGAACGATCCGCGCCGTACCGATCTGATCCTCGCCACGCCGCAGCGTGACATGCAGCGCATCGGACCGCAGATCGTCTCGTGGGCCTATCAGCGCGATGACGGCGGCCGGGCGTTCGTGTTCGGCGGACAGGACTTCCGCGACAATCTCGCGCTCGACAACTATCGGCGCTTCCTCATGAACGGCATTGCCTGGGCGGCACACATCGACATTCCGAATGAGGGCATTCATTCGCCGACTCCCGACGTCAGCGACGTGTCACCCCGCAGTCCGTAACGATCATCGTCTCTCCATGGCTTCACCGATTCGCTCGACGCTCGTCGTCGCTGCAGCGCTCGCTGCGCACACGCTTTCGCATGCCGCCACCGAATGGCGCGATTACGGCGGCACGCCCGATCAATCGAAATACGTCGAGCTGAAGGACATCACCAAAGAGAACGTCCACAAGCTCAAGATCGCCTGGATCTATCCGACCTCGGACGAGCGGGCGTATCAGTTCAACCCGATCATCGTCGACAACGTGATGTACGTGCTGGCGAAGGACAGCTCGCTCGTCGCGATCGACGTGGTCACGCGCAAGGAGCTGTGGATCCACGCCAACCTGCGCGGCATCACGAGCCGCGGCATCAATTACTGGGAAAGTCCGGACGGCAAGGACAAGCGCCTGCTCTTTACGCTCGAGGACACGCTGCAGGCGATCGACGCGCGCACGGGCAAGTCGATTCTGACTTTCGGCAAGAATGGCGTCGTCGATCTGCGCGAAGGTTTGGGGCGCGATCCGAAGACGATTCGGCGCATCGCCTCGAATACGCCGGGTCGCATCTTCGAGAACCTGCTGATCCTCGGCAGCTCGCCAGGCGAGGGCTACTTCTCTCCGCCCGGACACATTCGCGCCTACAACGTGATCACGGGCGAGCTCGTCTGGACCTTCCACACGATTCCGCAGCCCGGCGAGTACGGTTACGAGACGTGGCCGAAGGACGCTTGGAAATACGCGGGCGGCGCGAACGTGTGGGGCGAGATCACGCTCGACGAGAAGCGCGGCATCGCGTACTTCCCGGTGTCATCGCCCACTTACGACTATTACGGCGCCGACCGCATCGGCGCGAATCTCTTCAGCGATTGTCTCTTGGCGCTCGATGCGCGCACCGGCAAGCGCCTGTGGCATTTCCAGATGGTCCACCACGACCTGTGGGATTACGACCCGACGGCGGCGCCGCAGCTGCTTACCGTGCGCAAGGACGGCAAGACGATCGATGCGGTGGCGCAGGCGACCAAGCAGGGATTCGTGTTCGTGTTCGATCGTGTCACGGGCGAGCCCGTGTGGCCCATCGAAGAGCGGCCGGTGCCGAAGAGCGACATGCCGGGCGAGCAGGCTTGGCCGACGCAGCCTTATTCGCTGCTCGAGCCGACGGCGCGGCAAGTGGTCAAGCCGGACGATCTGACGCCCTATCTCATCAGCGATGCCGAGCGCGCCGAATGGAGGAAGCGCATCTCGCGCGCGCGCACCGGCTTGTTCGTACCGCCCTCGACCGTCGAAACGGCGACCGTGCCGGGCGCCGTCGGCGGCACGAATTGGGGCAACACCGCGGCCGATCCCAAGCGCGGCATCCTGTATCTGTTGAACCAGGATTTCCCGTCGTTCTACAAGCTGGTGCCGATCGACGAAGACGACGCGAAGCAGCGCAATCCGTTCGGTCCGCCCGACGCCGCATCCATACAGCGCGGCGCGCAGCTCTATCAGGAACATTGCGCCGTCTGTCACGGCGCCGACCGCAGCGGAACGCCGGCGGCGCCGTCGCTGCTCAGCGTCGGCATGCGCATCGGCTTCCCGCAGCTGCGGCGCACGATCCTGTACGGCAACGGGCGCATGCCGCCGATCGGCCACATCAGCGACGAGCAGATTCAAGACGTGCTCGCATTTCTCGGCGGCGGCGCGCGGCCGTGGTTCCCCGATCCGACGAAGCCGCCCAAGTTGCCCGAAGGGCCGGTCGTCGCCTCCGGCGGTGCGCCTCGCCAGAAAGAGGAGGCTACCCTGCCGGGCATGCAGACCTATCCCGAAGGCGTCGCGGCGCCGGCACGGCGTTACTTCACCGATTACGGTCTCGGCTATCCGTATCTGCTGTCGCCGCCTTGGTCGACGATCATTGCCTATGACTTGAATCGCGGCGTCATCCTGTGGCGCAAGCCGCTCGGACAGGATCGCGACGCCGCGCGCGAAGGCGGCAAGGACACCGGCGTGCCGCGCGGCTCGCAACGGCAGGGCATGATCGTGACTTCCACGGGCATCGTTTTCTCGACGGCGCGCGACGGACGCTTCTATGCATTCGATGCCGACGATGGTTCGGTGCTCTGGTCGGCCGAGCTGCCGATGGGCTCGGAAGGATTGCCCGCCATCTATGAGGTCAACGGCAAGCACCACATCGTCTTGAATGCCACGACGCCGCTCACCTGGGGCTTGAATTCCCGCGAAGGCGGTATCGGTTCGCCCGAGCCGCTCGGCAAGGGCGGCTACGTCGTCTTCGCGCTGCCGGACGAGTAACAACACGTGCCTCGGCGCGTTTCGCTCCGCGCGCCGAGGTCGCACCCCTGTTGCGTCACGGAACCTCGCCGACGCACCAGCGTTGACCGAAGAGGTCACGGTCGCGCACGCGCGTTGGAGGCAAGTCATGAATTCCGTGGTGAATCGGATGACTCCGAGCATCACAACAATGATCCGCATGGATCATGCGCATGTGATGGCGCTTTCGCACCGGTACACGCCGGATACCCCCGCTGCTCGCAAACGTGCGCTCATCACCAATGCGTGCATCGCGCTCGAAGTGCACGCGCAACTGGAAGAGGAAATCTTCTATCCCGTGCTGCGCCAGCTCGTGCCGGAAGACGAAGTGCTCGAAAAGAGCGAGCCCGAGCATGCCCAGGTGCGCGCGTTCGTCGCGCAGCTGCGCGAGCGGTGCGAGAGCGGCGAGCCGCTCGATCAAGATGTCGACGAGAAGTTCTTTGCGCTCATGCGTGCCGTGCTGCACCACGTGGCCGACGAAGAGGCCAGGCTCCTGCCGGTCGCGGAACGCATGCTGAGCCACGAGGAGCTCACCCGCTTGGGAGGAGAGATGACGCGTCGCCGCCTCGAGCTCATGAAGCCGCACGGGTGGGAGATCGCGACGAGCACGGTGCGCTCGTTTCCTGTGGGCGCGGCAACCGGCGCAGCGCTCGTGACCGCGGGTGCGGTGGCGCTCGGGGCCATGCTGTTCTCGCGCAGCCGGCGCAACGGTCGCCACGAAGACTGGCGGGCGTCGGACGCGGACGAGCGACGGCCGACGCGGTTCATGTAATCGCTGCGCGCAAGTTGTCCGGCGGTGCGTAGCGGGCCGCGCCGTGACGCATCTGTAACTCTTTCCCGTTGTCTTGGAGCCACAGCGCAGGCGCGCTGTGCGCGTGCTTGCGAGGTGGGCGTATGTCTATTCAGAGCGACGAAGTCGCTGCATGAAATGCATGGATGCGTTCGTATCGCGCGAGGTCGAGCACGTGTCGTCGCGGAAATTGTGCGTTTCCGTGTTGCCAGGATGCGCTAGAATTTCGCTCCCGCTAGAGTACGGCTTCTCCAGCCTTCGCCGTTCGCGTAGCGACTGCGTCAGGACGACCAGATGTTTGCCTCACTCCCGATCTTCAAGCTGAGCGCCTTCGCGCTGCTCGTCAGCTCGACCGTCTATGTGCATTTCCGCGGGCGCGTGCGCCATTCGTTCGTGCGCCAGCTCACGGATCATTCGACCTTCATGGCGCCGTTCAACACGGTCATGTACCTGTTCTCGGCGGTGCCGACGCGGCAGCCTTACGTGGATCTGAAGCATTTTCCCGAGCTGGATGTGCTGCAGCAGAACTGGCAGATGATCCGCGACGAGGCGCTGCGTCTGTTCGACGAGGGCTACATCCGCGCAGCGGCCACCTACAACGATCTCGGTTTCAATTCGTTCTTCAAGCGCGGGTGGAAGCGCTTTTATCTCAAATGGTACGGGGAGTTTCTGCCCTCGGCGCAAGCGCTTTGTCCGCAGACCACGGCGCTGCTCGCAAACATCAAGTGCGTCAATGCCGCGATGTTCGCGCTGCTGCCGCCGGGGTCGCGGCTCGGCAAGCATCGCGATCCGTTCGCCGGATCGCTGCGCTATCACTTGGGGTTGTCGACGCCGAATTCCGAGCGGTGCGCGATCGTCGTCGACGGCGAGCCGTATTACTGGCGCGACGGCGAGGCGGTGATGTTCGACGAGACGTTCATCCACTATGCCTATAACGAGACCGACAAGCCGCGCCTGATCCTGTTCTGCGACATCGAGCGGCCGCTCAAGACGCCGATCGCCCGTTTCTTCAATCGCTTCTTCGGCAAACCGCTCGCGCGGGCAGCCGCGACGCAGAACGTCGACGGCGAAAAGGTCGGTTTCCTCAACAAGGTGTTCGGCTACGTCTATCACATCCGCTTGATCGGCAAGCGGATCCGCGAGCGCAGCGAAATCGGCTACCAGCTCTCGAAGTGGGGCTTCATTGCCGCCATCGTGGCGGCGATCTGGCTCATCTAATTAAGCGGCGGGGCAACTCTGCGCCGGTGGTCTGCCGGCGCTGCCGCTCGACATAGGCGCGGCGTACGTCTTTGCCCGATAATGGCTCACCTCATCCTGCGAGCCGTTCAGCCGACCGCTTCGATCTGCCTGTGACCACGACCGATCTGCTACTTGCGACCGTCGCCGCGGTCGGCGCCGGCGCCGTGAATGCGCTCGCGGGCGGCGGCACGTTGATCAGCTTTCCGGTGCTCATCGCCTTGGGCGTGCCGCCCATCGCCGCGAACATCACCAATGCCGTCGCCTTGTGCCCCGGCTATTTCGGCGCAACCCTCGCACAAGCGCGCCAGCTCGACGGACAACGGCGTCGGGTGACCGCGTTGCTGCCGGCAGCGATCGTCGGCGGACTCGTCGGTGCGCTCTTGCTGGTGCACACCGGCGAACGCACCTTCGCGGCGCTCGTGCCCTGGATGCTGACAATCGCTTCGCTCTTGCTTGCGGTGCAGGAGCCGGTGCGCGCCATGGTGCTGCGTCGCTCGGCCGACGGCGCTGAGGCCGGGCGCGCCGACCTGCTTGCGATCCTCGCTGTACTGGCTGCGTCGATCTACGGCGGCTTCTTTAGTGCAGGGATGAGCGTGCTACTCATGGCGGTGCTTGGACTGACGAGCTTCGAGAGTTTCACGCGTCTCAACGCGCTCAAACAGATCCTCGCGTTCGCCGTGAACGTTGCAGCCGTCGTGCTCTTCTTGGGCTCGGGCCGCGTGCTTTGGTCGGTCGCGGCGCTGATGGCGATCGGTGCGCTCGTCGGCGGCGCGCTCGGCGGACGCTTGGCGGGATGGATGAAGCCCGCGGTGTTGCGCTGGATCGTCGTGGCTACCGGCGCCGTGCTCGCCGTCGTGTATTGGATCAAGGGCGCTTAGCGCCCACGCTTTCAACCTTGCGCGAGCAGCGCGTCCACGAGCGGCGGCACGATCTCCCCAGCCGTGCCGCGGAGGAAACGGCCTTTCGAGAGATGTTCGGCAAGATCGCTGAACAAGCTGGGCTCGCGATTGATGACGAGCAGCGGTACGCCGCGTTCGGCGACGCGCTGGACGATGGCCATCGGCAGATGCGTTGCGCCCGATGTGCCGATGACGATGAGCAGACCCGCGCGCTCGGTGGCGGCGAGCGAGCTCAGATAGCGAAAGCGCGGTTCGTCGTAGCGCTCGTCGAACCACAGCACGTGCGGACGCGCGGGCGTACCGTCAGGGCACTTGAGCAATTCGCGCTCCCGTTCCCCGATCGCCTTGCCGCGTTCCCAGCGATCGCCGATCTCGGCCGGAATGGGAAAGCAGCGCGGGTCGCGATCGTCGAGCGAGCGCATGAAGTCGATATTGCCGTGGATCTGATACGTGCGCTCCAACGAGTTGCCGGCGCGCAGATGCAGCCCATCCACGTTTTGCGTGACGAGCAGAAAACGCTCTGCGGCGCCGCGCTCGGCCAATGCCTGTTCGAGCCGAGCCAGAGCAAGATGCGCGGCGTTCGGCGCGGCGGCACGGCAGACGCTGCGGCGATAAAGGTACCAGCCCCAGATTTCCTCGGGCATGCGCTCGAACGCGGCGCGTGTCGCCAGCTCTTCCGGGAAGTAATTGCGCGAGCCGATGCGCCAATAGCCTTCTTCGCCGCGGAAGGTCGGAATACCGCTTTCGGCGGAGATGCCCGCGCCTGTCAACACGAGGATCGTGCCGCTGCCGTTCCAGGCGGAGCCAAGCCACTTCGCGGCAGCTTGGATTTGTTCGGAAAGCTCGGGGTTGCTCATGCGTGAAACGTAGCACGAGATGACACGTGAGGCTGTCGGATTTGGTCGAGCAGCCACGTCCTTGGGTCCGGTGGATCCACTCTTGATCATGAAGGAGCGAATATGGCTACGAATACCGTGCGTTTGCATCGTGTGCTCAAAGCGCCGCCGGAGCGGGTGTACAAGGCGTTCATCGATGCGGACGCGATGGCGAAATGGCTGCCGCCCAACGGCTTTACGGGTCGGGTGCATCACAGCGACCCGCGCGTCGGCGGTACGTACAAGATGTCCTTCACGAACTTCGCTACGGGCCGTAGCCATACCTTCGGCGGCGAGTTCCTGGAGCTCGTGCCCGGCGAGCGGGTGCGCTATTCGGATCGATTCGACGATCCGAATCTCCCGGGCGAAATGGTCACGACGGTGACGTTGAAGAAGGTCTCGGTCGGCACCGAGGTGACGATCGTGCAAGAGGGGCTGCCCGAGATAATTCCGCTCGAGGGCTGTTATCTCGGCTGGCAGGAATCGCTCGTGCTGCTCGCCAAGCTCGTCGAAGCGGAGATCCCGGACGCGTAAGCCAAGGCGCGGCCGGATGCATTGCATTCGGCCGCGCTGCGCTCAGCGCGATGCGGCGGAGCGGCCGCGCCGCACCAGCGTGCTCTTGCCGAACAGCGATTCGACGAGGTCGACCGCGAGCTCGGCCGTTTTGTTGTGGATGTCCATCGCGGGATTGAGCTCCATGATGTCGAGCGAGCCCATGAGGCCGGTATCCGCAATCATCTCCATACAGAGCTGCGCCTCTCGATACGTGGGGCCGCCGGGCACGGTGGTGCCGACGCCGGGCGCAATCTCGGGATCGAGGAAATCGACATCGAAGCTCACGTGCAGATGCGTGTTCGCATCGAGCCCGTCGAGCGCTGCTTCCATGGTCTGGCGCACGCCCACTTCGTCGATGTGGCGCATGTCGAAGACATCGAGGCGCTGATCGTGCACGAAGCGTTTCTCGCCGGCGTCGACGCTGCGCACGCCGATCTCGCGAATCCAGGACGGTTCGATCGCTGGGACGTGACCGGCAAGTCCGATCAGCTCTTCAGGGCCGAAGCCGCAGAGACACGCGACCGGCATCCCATGCACATTACCCGTCGGCGACAGCTCGCTCGTGTTGAAGTCTGCATGCGCATCGAGCCACAGCACGCGCAGCTTCTTGTTCGTGGCGCGGCAATGCCGGGCGACCGCGCTGATCGAGCCGATGCTGAGACTGTGATCGCCGCCGAGCAGGATCGGCAGGCGCTCGTCGGAAAGCTCGGCATAGACCGCATCGTGGACGAGACGATTCCACGCGGTGACTTCGGCGAGATGACGGTATCCGTCGCGGCGCGCACGTTCGGGATTGGGCGGTCCGCTCAAATTGCCGCGATCGACGACCGTCAGTCCGCGGCTTTGTAACGCGCGCTGCAAACCGGCGACGCGCAATGCTTCCGGCCCCATCGAGGCGCCGCGATCGTTGGCGCCGACATCGGTCGGTGCGCCGATCAAGCTCACCGTTCGTTCGAAGAGCCTCATGACGGTTCCCCTCCGGCTGGCCTTTAGACGGCACGCGCGCCAGCGCGCAACGACGGTGCTTTGGCGACGAGGTCGCCGAACAGATCCTTCGGGTCGCCAAGAGCCGGAATCAGATCGAGCTCGCTCTGCGCACCGCCCACTTCGCGGTTCAGTCGTTCGAGGTACTTGAGCGCCGAGAAATCCTCGAGCGCAAAGCCGACGGAATCGAAGATCGTCACTTGCGCGTCGTGTTCGCGCGCACGGGTGCGGCCTGCGACGAGGTCGCTGAACTCGATCACCGGAATGCTTGCATCGAGCTGCTGGATTTCGCCTTCGATGCGCGATTGCGGCTCGAACTCGACGACGATGCGCGCGTCGGGGCGTGTGAGGATGACCGGGTGCAGCTCGGTCTTGCCGGGACAATCGCCGCCGACGGCATTCAAATGCATGCCCGCCTCGATCATCTCCGGCGTGAGCACGACGGCATTGCGTTTGTCGGCGGTCGCCGTGGTGACGATGTCCGCGCCTGCGACGGCCTCAGCAGTGGACTTGCACGGCGCGAACTCGAGATCGGCGAGCGCGAGCGCGTGCAGATTGCGCACGAGCTTGTCGGTGGCGCGCGGATCGGTGTCGTAGAGCCGCAGCTCGCGGATGCCGAGCATGCGATGGAACGCAAGCGCTTGGAACTCGGCCTGCGCGCCGTTGCCGATGAGTGCCATGACGCGGCTCGAGGGCCGCGCCATCCAACGCGCGGCGAGCGCAGACATCGCAGCGGTGCGCAGCGCCGTCGTGAAAGTGAGCTCGGCGACGAGGCGCGGATAGCCGGTCGCGACATCCGCGAGCACGCCGAATGCCGTGACGGTCAACAGACCTGCGGCGGTGTTCTTCGGATGGCCGTTTACGTACTTGAACGTGTACTCGCGTCCGTCGCTGATCGGCATGAGCTCGATCACGCCGACGGGCGAGTGCGTCGCGTGCCGCGGCGATTTGCTGAACTCGTCCCAGCGGCGGTAATCCGCTTCGATCGCGTTGGCGAGCCCTTCGATGAACGCCGCAGGACCGACGCGGCGGAGGATCTCTTTGACCCGTTCGATGCCGATGTACTGGACCATGAGCGTATCTGCCAAAGTGCCGGAAAGAAGCGCTCAGTGTTGGTCCGTGCGCAGTCAATGAACAGGCACGAAGCGTCCAAGATGCGCAAGCCCCTTGTGCAAACTGCTAGCCGGCGGTGGCAGAATGACAGCCTGCTTGCACGGGGTCTGCCATGGACGATCTCGACCGACAATTGCTCGCGCTCCTGCGCGACAACGCTCGTGCCTCCGTGGCTGCGCTTGCGAAGCAGCTGGGCGTCTCGCGCGGCACCGTGCAGAACCGCATGGCGCGTCTGGAAGAGCAGGGGATCGTGCTCGGCTACACCGTGCGCTTGAGGCCGCAGGGCGAGACGCGCGGCATCCGCGCCGTGATGACGATTGCGGTGGAGGGCAACCGCACGCAAGCGGTGTTGCGCGCGTTGCGCGGCGATCCGGCGGTCACTGCACTGCATACGACCAACGGCCGCTGGGACTTCGTGGCCGAATTGCACGCCGAAGACCTGCAAGAGTTCGACAGGATCATCTCGCGCATCAGCTTGCTCGAGGGCGTCTCCCAGTCCGAGACGAACATCCTGCTCACCACATATAAAGAGTGAGCAGTAACGAAATGAGAGGGCCTCGCCAGCCCGCGCGGCTCGACCGAAGGGCCGATTCAGGGAAAGGCGCATGCGCTCGCGCCTTTGATCTCTCCACACTGTGATCCCGATCGCACGTTCGCCGTCGGTTCGCTCTTTCAGCCGAAGGCTGCATCCCGTCGCCGCGAGTGAGAACTCGGTTGTTGAGCCGGGCCGGTGGTTTTACATAGTCTTACGCCGGGTTGGGGTTTCATCTTTGGTTTCTCGCACTACGAATCTCATGCGTTGGCTGGTCAGCACTCTCGCTCTCTCGCTCCTGTGGCTCGCGGGTCACGAAGCGGCGTATGCGGATGTGGACTCGCCGTTCGTTCGTCCTGCCGAGCTCGAACCCGATATCGCCTTCTGGCGGCGCGTGTACACGGAGGTCACGACGCGCGGCGGCTTGATTCACGACGCGTCGAATCTCGCCGTCGTCTACGAAGTGCTCGAATTTCCGGAAGACCTGCCGCCGCGGCAGCGCGCCAAGCGCATCGAAGACGCGAAGAAGAAGTACGTGCGCATCCTCGAGCGTCTCGCGCAAGGCGCCGAAGATCTGAGCCGTGAAGAGCAGCGGGTGAAGAACCTATGGCCGAAGAACACGCGGCGCGCGCGCTTCGAGCAGGCAGCCGAAGAGATGCGCTTTCAGCTCGGCCAAGCCGATCGTTTCCGCGAGGGCCTGATCCGTTCGGGCGCCTGGCGCGATCACATCGAAAAGACGTTCACGAGCATGGGGCTGCCGCGCGAGCTCGCCGCGCTGCCTCATGTCGAGTCGTCCTTCAATCCTTATGCGTATTCGAAGGTCGGCGCCGCTGGCATGTGGCAGTTCATGCGCAGCACCGGGCGGCGATTCCTGCGCATCGATGCGGTCGTCGACGAGCGGCTCGATCCGTACCGTTCGACCGAAGCGGCGGCGCGTTTTCTCGAACAGAACTACATCGTGCTCGGCTCGTGGCCGCTCGCGTTGACGGCCTACAACCACGGTCCCGGCGGCATGCGCCGTGCGCAAGAGACGCTTGGGACGAGCGACATCGTCACGATCGTCAGACAGTACAAGAGCCGCACCTTCGGTTTCGCCTCGCGCAATTTCTACGTCGCCTTCCTGGCCGCGCTCGAGATCGACGCCAATCCCGAGAAGTTCTTCGGACCGATCAAGCGCGATCCGCCGGATACCAGCATCACGCTCACGATGCCGGCGCACGTGCCCGCGCGCAGCGTCGCCGACGCGCTCGGTCTCGATCGCGAGGAGCTGCGCTTGTTGAATCCGGCATTGCTGCCGCCCGTGTGGAACGGTGCAAGGCCGATCCCACGCGGCTTCGAGCTACGCGTTCCCTCGCGTATCGACGTCGCGCAAGCGCTCGCCAAGATCGAAAGCCTGCGTGCGCCGGTGCAGCTCGCCGAAAGTCTGCACCGCGTCGCTCGCGGCGAGACGCTTTCGACAATCGCCGCGCAGTACGGCGTGAGCGTGCGCGCGCTCGCCGAGCTCAACGGCCTCGAGCGGCCTTATCTCATTCGTGTCGGACAAGTGCTGGCGCTGCCCACGAAGACCGGCGCCGCACCGGCGGCCGTGGCCGCACGTACGCAGCAGGCGCCCGAGCGTCCGCGCGCCGTGCCGCCCACGGGCGTCGTCGGCGCGCAGGACAGCTACGTCGTACGTCGCGGCGACACCTTGTCCAAGATCGCAGCGCGTTACGGCTTGAGCGAAGAGAAGCTCATGGAGCTCAACAACATCCGCAACCGCAACTTCATCTACGAAGGTCAGGTATTGGCGCTCGCGGATTCGGCGCGCGCTGCACCGCCCGTCGAAGCGACGGTTGCCGTGGACAATGCCGTGACCGTACAGTCGTCCGCGCCGCTCATCGCGGCCGAAGCGGCCGAGCCCACCACGGAGCGCGAAGCCGAAGAAATGGGACCCGCGCTCGTGCCCGGCACGCATGCGGCGGTCTCGGCCGACCCGAGCGATTATTCGGTGCATCCTGACGGCACGATCCGCGTCCAAGCGGCCGAGACGCTCGGCCATTACGCGGAGTGGCTCGGGCTGCGGGCAAGCCATTTGAGACAGATCAACAAGATGTCGTATGCCACGCCGGTCGTGATCGGCCGCTCGCTCAAGCTCGATTTCTCGAAGGTCTCGCGCGATGAGTTCGAGGCAAAGCGCATCGAGTACCACCGGCAGCTGCAGGAAGCGTTCTTCGCGCGCTACCGGATCAAAGGCAACGAGCTGCACATCGTGCGTCCCGGCGAATCGATCTGGGTGCTCGCCCAGCAGCGCTACAACATTCCCATCTGGCTGCTGCGCCAGTACAACCCGGACGTCGATTTCGGCAGCGTCCGTCCGGGCACCAAGCTCATCATCCCGATCGTCGAGCCGATCGCAGCGGCGGAGGCGGCTGCCTGATGCGCGCCGGCGCGTTCCTGTTGGCGATCGCGCTCGCCGGGTGTGCGACCGGGCAGACCTACGAGGGTGCCCGGCGCGCGCCGGATGAGGTGGCGCGGATCAGCGGCGATTTGCGCGTGACCGCGGCACCGGTCACAGTGATCCTGCGCAAAGTCGACGATTATCAGCTCGGCTGGAGCGAGAGCTCGGTCGATGTCCTGCCCGGCGAGCACAAGCTGCTCGTCGATTGTCGGATTGCGGAGACAGCGAGCGTGACGCGGCACGTCGTGCAGGCCGAGGTGTACGCCGGCGAGCATTACCGCCTCGTGGCACAGACCGGTCCCGGCGTGCGCGATTGCGCGAGCGTCACGCTCGAGCTCATCGATTGAAGGCTGTGCTCGATGCGATGCCGCCGTGCGCAGTATCTTCTGCCGCACGAGCCCGGCATCGAAGCACGTTATAATTGCCGACAGCAATGACTATGCTGCTGCCCAGATTCGTTCTTGCGTTCAGCGCCCTGACAGGGGCGGCACTTGCCTTCGCCGATGCGAACCTGCCGTCGTCGGCGTTGATCTCGGCATCGAATACCGAAGCGGCGCTGCCGATGGCGGACAGCGTCCTGGTGCGCAAGTCCGAGCGTCGTCTGTATCTCATGCGGCAGGGCGAGGTCCTGCGCTCGTACAACATCCGGCTCGGCTTGCGGCCGGAGGGCCATAAACAACACGAAGGCGATTATCGTACGCCCGAGGGCAAGTACCGTCTGACCCGGCGCAATCCGAACAGCGAGTATTTCCTGTCCATTCTGATCGACTACCCCAATGCGCAGGACGTCGAGCGGGCTCGCCGCATGGGCTTGAATCCGGGCGGCGCCATCATGATCCACGGCGAGCCGAACGTTCCGCGTAAGCCGCGCGAGTATTACGCCAACGTCGATTGGACCGAAGGTTGTATCGCGGTGTCGAACTCCGACATGGTGGAGATCTGGCTGATGACGCCGCCGAATACGCCCATCGAGATCGCTCCGTGAGCGAGAAACACACCTCCGCCTCCGTCACGCAGATCGACGGAGACAGCGATACGTTCGTCGACGCGCAGGTCTCGCCGCTCGGCAGCCTCGAGAACCTGTCGCAGCGCGAAGTCCAGCAGCTGCTCGACTCCGGCAAGGGCGGTGTCTACGACCTGTTCCGCCGTTGCGCGCTCGCAGTGCTTTCCTCGGGGCTCGAATCCGACGACGTTCGTTCGATTTTCGAGCGCTATGCGGATTTCGAGATCCGCTTCGGGCGTCAGCCGTGGGGCATCAGGCTCGAGCTCAGGAACGCGCCGCCGAGCGCGTTCGTCGACGGGCAGATGATCCGCGGCATCAAGGAGCACCTGTTCGCCGCGCTGCGCGACATCATCTATATCCACGACGCCATCCTCGGCACACAGCGTTTCGATCTCAAGGATCCGAGCAGCATCACGAACGCCGTCTATCACATCCTGCGCAATGCGCGGGTGCTCGATTACAAGGGACGGCCGAATCTCGTGGTGTGCTGGGGTGGACACTCGATCAGCTCGACCGAGTACGACTACACGAAGCGCGTCGGTTACGAGCTCGGGTTGCGGGGGTTGAACGTCTGCACCGGCTGCGGCCCCGGCGCCATGAAAGGTCCGATGAAGGGTGCCACGATCGGCCACGCCAAGCAGCGCATTCGCGACGGGCGTTATATCGGCATCACCGAGCCCGGCATCATCGCGGCCGAGCCGCCGAACGCGATCGTCAATCAACTGGTGATCATGCCGGACATCGAGAAGCGTCTCGAAGCGTTCGTGCGCTGCGCGCATGGGATCGTCGTCTTCCCGGGCGGTGCCGGCACGGCCGAGGAAATCCTCTATCTGCTCGGCATCCTGCTCGATCCGGAGAATGCCGAGCAGCCGTTCCCGGTCGTCTTCACCGGTCCGCCGACCTCCGCCGAGTATTTCGAGCAGATCGATCGATTCATCGGCGCGACGCTCGGGGCCGCAGCGCAGCGCCGCTACAAGATCGTGATCGGCGATCCGGCGCAGGCGGCGCGCGAGATTGCACGCGGCATCGATGCCGTGCGCGAGTTCCGGCGCGCCCGCAGCGATTCGTACAACTTCAACTGGCTGCTCAAGATCCCCGGCGATTTTCAGCAGCCGTTCGAGCCCACGCACGACGCGATGGCGCGACTCGAGCTGCGCCGCGATCTCGATCCGCACCTCATGGCGGTCAATCTGCGGCGCGCGTTCTCGGGGATCGTGGCCGGCAATGTCAAGGAGCAGGGGATTCAGGCGATCGAGCGCCACGGACCGTTCGAGCTGCGCGGCGACAAGGAGATCATGCGCCTGCTCGATGAGCTGCTGACTTCTTTCGTGCAGCAGCGGCGCATGAAGCTCGCCGGCGAGTACCGGCCCTGCTATCGGCTGGTCTCATGAGCAAGCTGACGATCCGATATCGCTTCACGCTGCCCGATTCCTCCGAACGCATCTTTACGTTGGAGATGGATCGCGACACGGCGGAGCTCAAACCGTCGACGCGTACGGATCTGCCGGCATGGACCGAGCTCGGTTTCAATCAATGTGCCGGCTGTCCGTTCGAAACGGCGCGCGTGGCGCGCTGCCCGGCGGCGGTGCACCTGGCCGGCGTGATCGACGGCTTCGAGGATCTGGTGTCGTACGACACGGTGCGCGTGACCGTCGACAGCGAGGAGCGCTCCGTGACGGCGACCCTGTCCGCCCAGCAGGCCTTGGCGTCGCTCATGGGACTCGTCATGGCATCGAGCGGCTGTCCGCGCACGGCGGTGTTCCGGCCCATGGCGCGATTTCATCTACCGTTTTCGAACGAAGCAGAAACCGCCTATCGCGTGGCGTCGATGTATCTCGTCGCGCAGCACTTTGCCGACCGAGACGGGGCTGCCGCCGACGTCAAGCTCGAGCGCTTCGAGAGCGTTTATCGGGGAGTGCACGCGGTCAATCGCGGCATCGCGCAGCGGCTGCGGGCCGCGACGCGGCAGGATGCAATCGTCAACGCGGTGGTCTTGCTCGATGTCTACAGCAGCTTGGTGCCCGCCGCGATTCACGATCTGCTCGAGGAGATCCGGCCCGCATTCAGCGCGCTCCTGCGCAACGAGTGACCGGACCAGGACGCACGTCGACGGCGCGGCGGACGGCACCGTCGCACTAGCAGGTCACTTCTTGTCTTTGGGGTCCTTGTCCCAGCTGTGTCGGACCTTGTCCGTCCAGCTCTTGTAGCTGGCCCAGCTATAGAGCGAGCGAGTGATTGCTGCGTGACGCGAGCTGGTGGGGCGACGATCGAGCCAGTTGCGCTGCGAGTCGCGCTCGCCCGCGCGGACGATGCTCTTGGCCTCACCGGCCCAGGCGCGGTGACGTCCGGTCGCCGTCATTTCATCCGGTTTGTGCTCTGACATGATCGTGCTCTCCTGTGTGAGCGACGGTATCGACCGAGCACATGCGGGAGTGAGGAACTGGATCACATGCGCTGAACGGCGTCGCGTAAGTGCGACAGCCATCGCAATTGCGCGACATCTACATGCGCCTCGCGCGCGATGGCAGACGGCGAGATGCGCGGATTTAACAGGCGATTATTGCTTATCGCGCATGCAACGCAGGCGTTGCGCGCCGCGCTGGGAACCGAGCGAGGGGCGTGTGTGTTTTCTCGCGCGCTTGGGTAAAGCGCGACCGATCACACCACGGCCGCGGGCGTCGGCGACGTCATCGACGCGGCGGTGAGCGAGGACGTGAGAGCCGGCGTGCCCGGCGGAATTTCCACGGGGCGGCGTTGCGCCAGCCAGCCGACCAACGGTACCCATTGGTCGAGGTCCTCGCGGACGAGATAGGGTTTCATCTCGAACAGGCCGATGCCGGCCTCTGCCGTGCGGATGTAGTTCTGCGAGTCGCGCAGCGTCGCGATCACCGGGATGTGCAGCGTCTCGAGAAAGCGCATCAGCGACTTGTAGATGAGCGTGTTTTTCTTGACGCGATTGGCGATGACGGCGATGCGATGCTCGTCGCGCCGGATCTTGGCGACGAGGAGCAGGTCCGAGATGCACTTCGCTGCGGCATGGATGTCGATGTCCGACGGCAGCACCGGGACGAGCACGGCCGTGGCGTTGCGCGTGATGTCCGGCAGGCGCTGCGGCTCCAGGGCCGCCGGCGTGTCGATGACGAGCCGTTCGGTGTCGGGCGGCAGGCGCATCGCGAAGCTGCGCGTCACGCGCGAGTTGCGTTCGTAGCCTGCGATACCGTGGATCGGAATGCGGTGTTTGTCGCGCTTGGCGAGCCAGCGCATGCTGGAGCCCTGCGCGTCGAGATCCATCAGGGTCGGCCGCAGCCCGGCGACCGCGAAATAACTCGCCAGATTGGTCGCGATCGTGCTCTTACCCGAGCCGCCTTTGGGATTGAGGACGACGATCTTCTGCATGCGGGTGCGCGATCGATTTGACTAAAAGTGCTCCACAGAGCCTACGTTTGGTATTGCGCTGACGCAATACCAGGACTGTGACCATGGTCACCCCATGCAATGAACCTGGCTGTGAGTCGTCTCACATCGAACGCAAATCGATCGCCGTAGAGTCGTGCGCGACAGCCGAGGTGAATGCACATGGAAATCCTGTTGTTGTGGGTCGACGAGCTCGATGATGCCGTGCATGCCCTTCGTCATCTGGCTCCGCGGATCCTCTCGACGATCCTGCCCGTGGCGCTCGTGGGCCTGGCGGGCTTCATCTTGGTCCACTGATTCTGCCGACTAGCCTGCCGTAGGCCGCGCGCATGTGGCGCGCTCGGCCGGCGGCGTGCTTCTCGCCGTCGCGGCCGACGGCCGTTGCTCTTTCCCGCGCTCGAAGTCGCCGGGCGGCCTCTTGATTCCTGTCCGCGCCGTCCCCATACGCACCGGCTCGAATTCCCGTTGTGTGCCGGTTCGGAGGATACGAAAACAATGAGCGAAGCGACGGTGGCGCAAACCCTGGGGTTTCAGGCGGAGGTCAAGCAGCTGCTCAAGCTGATGATCCATTCGCTCTACAGCCACAAGGAAATCTTTCTCCGCGAGCTCATCTCCAACGCATCGGATGCCTGCGACAAGCTGCGTTTCGAGTCGCTCGCGCGGCCGGAGCTGATGGAGGGTGGCGGCGAGCTGGCGATCACCATCGAAACGGATCCGAAGGCACACACGGTCACCATCATCGACAACGGCATCGGGATGACGCGCCAGGAGGCGATCGAACATCTCGGCACCATCGCCAAGTCGGGGACGGCCGAATTCCTCTCGAAGCTCACCGGCGATCAAAAAAAGGACGCGCAGCTGATCGGCCAGTTCGGCGTGGGCTTTTATTCCTCGTTCATCGTGGCCGACCGGGTCGAGGTGTTCTCGCGCAAGGCCGGTGAGCCGGCGAGCGCGGGCGTGCATTGGTCGTCGCGCGGCGACGGCGAATTCACGGTGGCCAATGTCGACCTCGCGCAGCGCGGCACCAAGATCGTGCTGCATCTGAAGGAGGGCGAGCACGAGTTCGCCGACGAGTGGCGCATTCGCGGGCTGGTACGCCGCTATTCCGATCACATCGCCTTCTCGGTACGGATGCGCAAGTCGCAGACCAGCGAAGAGCTCGAGACGGTCAATCACGCGCAGGCGCTCTGGACGCGGCCGCGCAACGAGATCAAGGACGAGGAATACAAGGAGTTCTACCGGCACATCTCCCACGATTTCGCCGATCCGCTCGCCTGGTCGCATGCCAAGGTCGAGGGCAAGAAGGAATACACGTGCCTGCTCTATGTCCCCTCGCGTGCGCCGTTCGATCTCTGGCATCGCGAAGGCGTGCGGGGGCTCAAGCTCTACGTGCGCCGCGTGTTCATCATGGACGATGCCGAGCAGTTCCTGCCCCTCTATCTACGCTTCGTGAAGGGCATCGTCGACTCGGCCGATCTGCCGCTCAACGTCTCGCGCGAGATGCTGCAGCAGGATCCGGCCATCGACTCGATGCGCACGGGGCTCACGCGCCGTGCGCTCGACATGCTCGCAAAGCTCGCCAAGGAAGAGCCCGAGAAGTACGCCACGTTCTGGAAGGAGTTCGGGCTCGTGCTCAAGGAAGGTCCGGCCGAGGATCCGGCCAACAAGGAGCGCATCGCCAAGCTCCTGCGCTTTGCCAGCACCCACACGGATCAGCAAGAGCAGAACGTCTCGCTCGACGAATACGTGGCGCGCATGAAGCCGGGCCAGAACGCGATCTACTACGTGATCGCTGATACCTTTGCCGCGGCGAAGTCGAGCCCGCATCTCGAAGTGCTGCGCAAGAAGGGCATCGAGGTGCTGCTGCTGTCGGATCGCATCGACGAATGGATGATGGATCACCTGCGCGAGTACGACGGCAAGCCGCTGCGCAACGTCGCGCGCGGCGAGCTCGATCTGAGCGGCGTGCAGACCGAAGAGGAGAAGAAGGCGCAGGAGTCGCTCTCGAAGGAGCACGAGTCGCTCATCGAGCGGATCAAGAAAGTGCTCGGCGAGCGCGTGAGCGACGTGCGCACCACGGTGCGCCTGGCGGACTCGCCCGCATGTCTCGTGCTCGGCGAGCACGACATCGGCACGCAGATGCGCCGCATTCTCGAAGCGGCAGGGCAGAAGGCGCCGCAGGCCAAGCCCGTGCTCGAGATCAATCCGACGCATCCGCTCCTGCAGCGCATGAGCGGAACCAGCGACGATGCCACGTTTGCCGATCTCACGCTGCTCGTGTTCGAGCAGGCGATGCTGGCCGAAGGCGGTCAGCTGCCCGAGCCTGCGGTGTTCGTGCAGCGTCTGAACCGCCTGTTGCTGGCGCAGGTGTGACGCTTGGACGGCTGGAGCGCTCGGCGCTCCAGCCGCATGCCCGTCAGGGTTGCTCGATCGCGAGCAGCTCGATGTCGAAGACGAGCGTCGAGTTGGCCGGAATCAGCCCGCCGCCCATCTCGCGTTCGCCGTAGGCAAGATGCGGCGGCACGATCAGGCGACGTCGGCTGCCGACCCGCATGCCTTGCACGCCCTCGTCCCAGCCCTTGATGACTGTTCCCGCGCCGATCGTGAAGCGGTACGGCTGGCCGCGATCGCGCGAGCTGTCGAATTTGCGGCCCTTGTTCTCTTCCGCGTACGGGTCGTAGAGCCAACCTGTGTAGTGCACGACGGCGCGTTGGCCCTGCGAGATGCCTTCACCCGGTGCGACGTGCAAGTCGATGCGTTGCAGCTCGGTGACGGTGATCGGTCCCGTCGGCAAGCGTTGCCTGCCGGACGAAGCGTCCTCGTTCGAACAGCCGACCGCGAGCGTCGCCATGAGCGCCAAGGTCAGCGCGCGCATTTTCCCGTGAAGCATGAGCATCGATTCGTAGCTGGATGGTGTCGAAGCGAGCGCCGGCAGCGTGACCGGCGCGCTTTCATTTTACGGGCTGTGCTCGTCTACCGGCGCAGCGGTTACTTCACGCCGGGATTGATCGCATACGTGCCGGTGATGCGCGCTTCGGCGAGCACGTGCGGACGCAGCGCTTCGAGTGCTTGCGGACCGGTGAAATCGTCCGGTAGATCGAGCCGGTCGCAGTCGAGCGCATACAGCGTGAAGTGATAGCGGTGCACCCGCATGTCGTTCCACGGCGGGCACGGGCCGTCGTAGCCGCGATACGTGCCGGCCATGTCGGTGTCTCCGGCGAACCAGCTCGTATAGTCGTTGATGCCCTGGCGCGCGCCCGGCGGTCCCTTCAGGTCTTTCTTGCCGCCTGCGACGATGCCGTCCGAGCATTCGCCCGCTGCGATCTCGCTGACCGACGGCGGAATGTCGATCATCACCCAATGATAGAAATCGGCGCGTGGCAAGCTCGCCGGTACGACACGGCCTTCTTTGTTCACGTCGTCGGGTTTGCTCGGTGCATCGGGATCGACGCAGATGAGCGCGAACGAGCGGGTGCTCGCGGGGGCGCCGGTCCATTTCAGATGCGGGTTGTGGTTTGCGGCCAAGCGGATGTGCAGCACGGGGTCGTATGCCCCGAACGCAAACTGCTCCGGAATGGGCTGATCGTTGAGAAAGCTAGCGGATGTAAGCTGCATGGCGGCCTCTTAGGCTCCGTCGGTTTTGGCGGAAAGTGTGCCATTCAAAGCCGCGCGAACGCCATGCAGTTCCACGGCGTTGTTGCGGTCTTGCGGTGCAGCTGCGCTGTCCGGCCTAGCGGGCCAGTTCGGCAAGGACCGTGCGGACGGTTTCGATCGCCCAATCGAGCTCGGGCTTCTCGATGATGAGCGGCGGCGCGAAGCGGATCACCGTCTCGTGCGTGTCCTTTGTCAGGATGCCGGCGCGCACCAGCCGCAGCGCGACGTCCCGGGCGCGGATGCGCGCGGGATCGAATTCCATGCCGCACCAAAGTCCTTTGCCGCGCACGTCGCGCACGAGCGGACAGTCGATGCGCCGCAATCCCGCGAGCAAATATTCGCCGAGCTCGGCGCTGCGGGCGACCAGATTCTCTTTTTCGAGAACGTCGAGCGCAGCGAGTCCCACTGCCGCGGCGAGCGGATTGCCGCCGAAGGTGCTGCCATGATCGCCGGGGGTGAAGACGTTCATCACGTCGCGTCTGGCGAGAAAGAGCGACACGGGCAGAAGTCCGCCGCCCAGCGCCTTGCCGAGTATGAGTCCATCCGGGCGTACGCCTTCGTGATCGCAGGCAAGCAAACGTCCCGTGCGGCCGAGACCGGTCTGCACTTCATCGGCGATCAACAGGACGTTGTGCGCGCGGCAGATCTCGGCGCAGCGCGCCAGATAGCCGGCCGGCGGAATGCGGATGCCTGCTTCGCCTTGCATCGGTTCGACGATGAAGGCAGCCGTATTCGGCGTGATGGCGCGCTCGAGCGAATCCGCATCGCCGAACGGCACGATGCGTACGCCGGGCATGAACGGCCCGAAGCCGTCGCGATATTGCGGTTCCGTCGACAATGCGACGACGCCGAGCGTGCGGCCATGGAAATTGCCTTCGCAGGCGATGATTTCGGCGCGATCGGCGGCGACGCCCTTGACCTTGTACGCCCATTTGCGCGCGGCCTTGAGCGCCGTTTCGACCGCTTCGGCGCCGGTGTTCATCGGCAGCGCCATGTCCATTCCCGTCATCTCGCAAGCGCGCTCAAGGAACGGTTGAAGCCGATTGGTGTCGAAGGCGCGCGACACGATCGCAAGGCGCTGCGCTTGTTCGGTCAAGACGGCGACGAGCGCGGGATGCGCATGGCCGTGGCTGACGGCCGAATACGCGCTCATCATGTCGAGGTAACGCCGGCCCGCGTCGTCCCATACGAATACGCCCGAGCCGCGGACCAAGGTGACGGGCAGGGGCTCGTAGTTGCGTGCGCAGACGTCCTTGCGAGGAGCGCGTCCGCTGAGTCGTTCTTCGTTCATGGCGATTGCCCGGCACGCCGGGCCTGACTGCATGCGTGTGCAAATAGTGCGCAAGCATGGTAGCCGGGCACGTTTTGCCATGCCAACCGCTTCTGCATGGCGTGTCGATCCGCTACCCTCGCGCCATGATGCAGACGTCCACACAAGAGAAAAGCGAAGCGGCGATCATTCCCGGTCCTGCCGGGGATCTCGAAGCCGTCATCGATTACGCACAAGGCGCCAAGGCGACCGAGATCGCCGTCGTGTGTCATCCGCATCCGCTGCATGGCGGCACGATGACGAACAAAGTCGCGCACATGTTGGCGAAGTCTTTCAATGCCGCGGGCATCACCGCGATTCGCTTCAACTTTCGCGGGGTCGGCCGCAGCGCCGGCAGCTACGCGGACGGAATCGGCGAGACGGAGGATGCGCTTGCGGTGATCGAGTGGGCGCGTGCGCGCTGGAGCGGTGCGGCGGTGTCGGTCGCGGGTTTCTCTTTCGGCGGTGCAGTGGCGATCCGTGCGGCAGCCGCCAGTCAGCCGGCACGGCTGATCACCGTTGCGCCGGCCGTCGATCGCGTGCACGTGCCGGTCGATCGTCTGCCGCGTTGTCCGTGGCTGGTCATTCAAGGCGATGACGACGATGTCGTGACGCCCGAATCGGTCCGCACATGGATCGAGCAGCTGCCGACGCAGCCGGAGCTCAGGATGCTTTCCGGTGTCGGACACTTCTTCCACGGTCAGTTGAACCGTCTCAAAGAAACGGTGCTCGATTGGCTCGACGCACAAGGCGCATCGGGCAGGAGCGCGGAGTGATCGATTCGCTCAAGAAGCTGTTCGGGCGCGAGCCGCCGGTGACGGGCGTGCTCGAGACGCGCGAGCCGATCGAGCTCGCCACGGCTGCGCTGCTGCTCGAGCTTGCGCGCGCAGACTTTTCCGAGTCGCGCGAGGAGATCGAGGCGATCCGCCATCTGCTCGAACGCCGCTTCGGGTTGAGCGGCGCGGCGCTCGATCAGCTCATCGATGACGCGCAGCGCCGCGCCGACAACGCGGTGTCGTTGCACGAGTTCACGCACCGGCTCAATCGGGAGCTGTCCGAGGAAGAGAAGCTGACCATCGTCGAGATGCTCTGGCGCGTCAGTCACGCCGATGGCCACATCGACAAGCACGAGGAGCATCTCGTGCGGCGCATTGCAGGGTTGCTGCACATCTCGGACCGCGATCGGGTCCGCTTGAAGCTGAAGGTCGTGGTGGACGGCTGAGGATGGCGGCGTTGCCGCCGGGGCGGGGTGGCATCCTTGCTCGTGCCGCATCCGGCGAGGATTGCGCCGGATACGTGCATCGAGACGGAGCGCGCGCGAGGCGCGCTCCGGCGGGGGAAATGATTAGTTCACCATTTCCTTCAGGTTCTTGAGCGGAGCGATGCGCACCTTCTTGGAGGCGGGCTTCGCCTTGAAGATCATCTTCTCGCCGGTGAAGGGGTTGATGCCTTCACGGGCCTTCGTGGCGGGCTTCTTCACGACCTTCATCTTCAGCAGGCCGGGCAGGGTGAACAGGCCCGAGCTACGCAGGCTCTTCCGCACGACGCCGCTGAGCGATTCGAACACATCGGCGACCTGCTTCTTCGCAAGGCCCGTGTCCTTAGAAATCTGCGCAAGGATCTCCGACTTAGTCGGCGCTGCGTTTTTCTTTGCCATTTAAATGATCTCCTGTGTGAGTGACGAATCGCGCCGTCTTATGCCGAGCGGTCGCGGACGAAATGCAAGTCGCGCGGGAAAATAGCACAAGATTTGCCGCGGATTAAGCAGCGCCGCGCTTTTTTTTGCCTATTTTTTAAGGCTCGGACGCTCTTGCCGGTTCGTCGAGTCGCCGTTTCACGGCACTCCGTCAACCCGCTTGGAACTCGCGCTTGAGCTTGGCCGTGATCGGCGTCGTCTCGCCTGCCGGCGTCACCGAGATGTCGAAGACCAGGATCTCGGTACCGGAAATCGACAGCTCGCCGATGTAATAGATCGCATCCCCTTCCGAAACGCGGCGCATCTCCAGGTTCTTGAGCTGGCCGTTGAGATTGTAAGCGTCGACCTGAACGTCGCCTTCGACCGGCTTGCGGGGGGTATGCGGCGCCTGCCGCTTGAGGATCGTGACGTTGAGCATCACGCGGTTGCTGCTGCGGCGGATGCCGTAGGCGCGAGCGACCTCCGGGGTGAGCTGATCGGTGCGCAACGCGTTGAAGTGCACCTCGTAATCGCCTTCTTCTTTGAAGGTCTGTTCTGCGGGCATCGCGGGCGCGACCGTACGTCGGGCATCGCTCCCGCACCCGCTCAGAAGGAGGAGCGCTGCACAGACCGGGAAAACAAGGGCGGATCGTGTTCTCGTCATGAGAGCCTCCTTCGGTACTGACCTCGCCCGGCGATTATGGACGAGGAGTGCGAACGAGCGCCGTCAGTACGTTCCTCAGCCCGCTTCAAGAAATGAGGATGGCGAGCGCTTGCAGACCGATGATCACGAAGAGCGCGGACAGGTCGAGCCCGGCGATCGGCGGGATGATGCGCCGGACCGGCCGCAGGATCGGCTCGCACAGGCTCTGCAGGAGCATGGCGCCGGGGCTGTAAGTGCCGGGCGCGATCCAGCTGAGCAGCGCATAGAGCAGCACCGCGAACGTGTAGAACTGCAGAATCGTCAGGACCAGGCTGAGCAGCGCTACATAAACGAATTGGCCGAGCGTGAATACGAACGGGTAGGCGCCGAGCAGCCACAGCACCGCCGTGGCGGCGAATTGGACGACGAGCAGCGCGACGATCGAGGCGGTGTCGGTCTTGCCGATCGGCGGCAGGATCCGGCGCAGCGGCAACACGAGCGGATTGGTCAAGCGAATGACCGCCTGCGAGAGCTGATTGCGCGAGTCGGCGCGCACCATCGGCAGCAGAACGCGCAGCAGGAACACGATTACGAGCAGGACCTGCAGGAGCGTTCTGACGATGAATATGAGAGCGTCCATTTCGAAACCTGCGGGGTATCGACCTTTTTCGCCTGAAGCTTAGTGCGTGTGCGCGAGACCGGTACTCGGCAGAGCCGCCATCAGCTCGGATCCTTACCGAACTCGCGCGCCAGCTCGGCGGAGCGCCGCGCGGCTGCGGCCACCGCTTCGGCGAAGGCCGCGCGGATGCGGTGCGCTTCGAGGACGTTGAGCGCGGCTTCCGTCGTACCGCCCTTTGAAGTGACCTGCTGACGCAGGACGGCGGCGGATTCGGTCGCCTCGCGCGCCATGCATCCCGCGCCGTAGGCGGTTTCGACGGCGAGCTTGCGGCTCACCTCGCGCGTAAGTCCAAGCGTGACGCCTGCTTCTTCGAGCATCTCGATCAGCAAGAAGAAATAGGCGGGGCCGCTGCCCGAGACGGCGGTGACCACGTCCATCTGCGCTTCGTCGCTCAACCAAAGCGTGGCGCCCACTGCGCCAAGAATCTGCTCGGCAGCCGCACGATGCGCTTCGGGAACGCCCGGCGTCGCGAACAGGCCGGTCATGCCGCACCCTTGCAATGCGGGGCGGTTGGGCATGCAACGCACGACCGGCAGTCCCGACCAGCGCTCGATATCGCTCGCGAGAATGCCGGCTGCGACCGAAATGATGAGCGGCCGGCGCACCGCGAACGCATCTTTGAGCGCGAGGGTGACGGTACGCAGATCCTGCGGCTTGACCGCGAGAATGACGATGTCGGCTTGCCGGACCGCTTCGTCGTTGCTGGCGGCGGTGCGTACGCCGTAAGCAGCGCGCAGCTGTTCGAGCTGGCTGGCCACCGGGTCGGCGACGATGATTTCTTGCGGCGCACGACCGCGCGCGATGAGCCCGCCGATCAGGCTGCGCGCCATGTTGCCGCCGCCGATGAAAGCAATATGCGATGACATGGAAGAGAGTCTACAAGCAAAGCGCGGCGAGCGGGGCTCGCGCGCCGTTCAAACCTTGGCCGGCCTCGGACCGAAGAGCGCGGTGCCGATGCGGACCCATGTTGCGCCTGCGGCGATCGCCGCTTCGAGATCGTCCGACATGCCCATGGAGAGCGTATCGAGCTCGAAGCCGCGCGCATTCAGCTCGTCGCGATGACGCGCGAGCTGCTCGAACCAGTGCCGTTGCGCGTCGAACGTGTCCGACGGCGGCGGGATGCACATGAGGCCGCGCAGCTTGAGTCTCGGCAGCTCGCGGACACGCTCGGCCAGCGCGACGAGGCCGCTTGGCTCGATGCCGCCTTTGCCCGGCTCGTCTTCGAGACGCACCTGAATGCACACGTTGAGCGGCGGCGCATGAAACGGGCGCTGCTCGTTCAAGCGCACGGCAATGCGTTCCCGGTCGAGGGTGTGCACCCAGGCAAAGCGCTCGGCCACGGCGCGGGTCTTGTTCGATTGCAGCTGCCCGGTGAAGTGCCATACGAGGTCCAAGTCGGCCAACGCATCGAGCTTCGGCAGCGCCTCCTGCAGGTAGTTCTCCCCGAAATCGCGCTGCCCGAGCTCGGCGAGCGCCCGCAGCGCCTCGGCCGGTTGCCCCTTGCTGATTGCGACCAGTCCGACGGAATCGGGCGGTCGGCCATATTTAGATGTTGCGGATGCGATGCGCGTCCGGGTTTCGCGGAAGCGACTTAGCAGAAGATCGCGGTCCATCGAGGTTCGGTTCTCGGTCGCGGCTAATGCGGTGTCGGGGGCGGATCTAGGCGGAAAGTGCGGACCAGTTAACATATTTGGCTCGATACCGCTCCGCTATACTCGCATGCGTTCTCTCCAGCTCGCGAGGCGTGTTCGCGTGCGAGGTTTCCGTTCCCTGAACGCATGACCTTACGCGGTGAGGACCCGGAACCTCCAACCCGCTTCGTGGGGAAGGGACCAAAGGAAACGTTCATGCCTGTCGATATCGCGCAGCTACTCGCTTTCGCCGTCAAGAATAACGCCTCCGACTTGCACCTGTCCGCGGGCGTGCCGCCGATGATTCGCGTGGACGGCGACATGAAGCGGATCAATATGCCGCCGCTGACGCACAAGGAAGTGCACAGCATGGTGTACGACATCATGAACGACAAGCAACGGAAGGCTTACGAAGAATTCTACGAGACGGACTTCTCTTTCGAGATTCCGAAGCTCGCGCGCTTTCGCGTCAACGCGTTCAATCAGAGCCGCGGCGCCGCAGCGGTGTTCCGCACCATTCCCTCGATCATCATGTCGCTCGACGACTTGAACGCGCCGAAGATCTTCAAGGATCTGGCGATGCAGCCGCGCGGGCTCGTGCTCGTGACGGGACCGACCGGTTCGGGTAAGTCGACCACGCTCGCCGCGATGGTCAATTACATCAACGAGAACAAGCCGGATCACATCATCACGATCGAGGACCCGATCGAGTTCGTGCACGAGAGCAAGCGCTCGCTCGTCAATCAGCGCGAGGTGCATCGCGACACGCTCGGCTTCAGCGAAGCGCTGCGCTCGGCGCTGCGCGAGGACCCGGACGTAATCCTGGTCGGCGAAATGCGCGACCTCGAAACCATTCGCCTCGCGCTCACCGCGGCCGAAACCGGTCACTTGGTGTTCGGCACGCTGCACACGAGCTCGGCCGCGAAGACGATCGACCGTATCGTCGACGTGTTCCCGTCGGCCGAGAAGGAAATGGTGCGGACGATGTTGTCCGAGTCGTTGCGCGCAGTGATCTCGCAGACGCTCTTGAAGCGTATCGGCGGCGGCCGCGTTGCGGCGCACGAGATCATGATCGGAACGCCCGCGATCCGAAACCTGATCCGCGAAGGCAAGATCGCGCAGATGTACTCGGCGATCCAGACCGGACAGAAGGACGGCATGCAGACGCTCGATCAGTGTCTGGCCGAGCTGCTGCAGAAAGGCATCGTGACCAAGGAAGAGGCGAGGTTCAAAGCGCAGAACAAGGATGCTTTCTGACGCTGCGCGCCAGGATGCAGGCTCTAGGCTGTAGGCGGTAGGTCCGTAAATGGCACTTCGACAGGTCGAATCGCGAGTGCATGGCGGTTGCCCCACGGCCGAGCGCCGTCGCACCTTTTCTTACCTACAGGCTACAGCCGACAGCCTACTGCCTGGCGACAGCCGCTAGGCGAGGAGCCTTTCGTGGAACGCGAACAAGCTATCAAGCTCATGCAGGATCTGTTGCGGCGACTCGTCGACCGCAAGGGCTCGGATTTGTTCATCACGGCCGGCTTTCCGCCTGCGATCAAGATCGACGGCGAGATCCGCCCGCAGTCGCAGCGCGCGCTGACGCCGGAAGAGAGTGCCGTGCTCGTGCGCTCGATCATGAACGACAAGCAGACGCGCGAGTTCGATGCGACCAAGGAGTGCAACTTCGCGATCGCGCCGGTCGGCATCGGGCGCTTCCGCGTGAGCGCCTTCGTGCAGCAAGGCTTGGTCGGCTGCGTGGTGCGTACGATCAACGCCAAGATCCCGACCATCGAGGAGATGCAGCTGCCGCCGATCCTCAAGGACATCGTGATGAGCAAGCGCGGCCTCGTCATCGTCGTCGGCGGTACCGGTTCGGGTAAGTCGACGACGCTCGCGGCGATGCTCGATTACCGCAACGAGAAGACGCGCGGCCACATCATCACGATCGAGGACCCGGTCGAGTACGTGCATACTCACAAGGGGTGCGTGATCACGCACCGCGAGGTGGGCGTGGACACCGAGAGCTGGCACATGGCGCTCAAGAACACGCTGCGCCAGGCGCCCGATGTGATCCTGATCGGCGAGATCCGCGACCGCGAGACGATGGAATACGGCATTCAGTTCGCCGAGACCGGACACTTGGTGCTCGCGACGCTGCACGCCAACAGCGCCAACCAGGCGCTCGATCGCATCATCAACTTCTTCCCGGAAGAGCGCCGCGAGCAGCTGCTCATGGATCTCTCGCTCAACATCCGGGCGATGATTTCGCAGCGTCTGATTCCGCGCGAGTCGGGCGTGGGCCGTATCGCGGCGATGGAAATCATGCTCAACTCGCCGCTGATCGCGGACCTCATCTTCAAGGGCGAGGTGGCCGCCATCAAGGAGGTCATGGCCAAGTCGAACCGGCTCGGCATGAAGACCTTCGACCAATCGCTCTTCGAGCTCTACGAGGCAGGGATCATTTCCTACGAAGAAGCGTTGCGTAATGCGGACTCGAAGAACGAGGTGCGCCTGCGCATCAAGCTCGAGAGCAAGCGCGAGTCGAAGCTCTCGGACGAGGCGGCGAGCAGCTTGCGCATCATGGAGGACGAGACGGAAGGGGTCATCGGCCGATAGGGAATCGCCGTGCCGGGCGCGGCTCACACCGCCGCGCGGATTGCGTCGAGTCCCCGTGCTACATGATTGTCAGGACTGGCTATGGGTGCGGAAGGCGATCAGATCGACAATGAAATGAGCGGGGCAGGGGAGGACCGCCAAGTCGTCCTCAATACCAAGCCGCTCTTCAAGCTCATGGTCGACAAGCGGGCGTCGGACCTGTTCTTCACGTCCTACGCGCCGATCAAGATCAAGATCGAAGGTCAGATCTTTCCGGTCAACAAACAGATGCTCACGCCGGAGGTCGTGCGTCAGGCGGCCTACGGCCTTATGACGCAGGAGCAGATCGAGGCGTTCAACGAAGAGCTCGAGATCGACTTCGCGATTTCCGAGCCGGGTCTCGGGCGCTTCCGCGTCAACGTTTTCCATCAGCGCGGCAACCCGGCGATGGTGCTGCGTTACATCACCGCCGACATGCCGCGTCTGGAGGATCTTGGGCTTCCGGAGATCCTGAAGGATCTCGTCATGCTCAAGCGCGGCCTCATTCTCATGGTCGGCGCGACGGGTTCGGGCAAGTCGACGACGCTCGCGGCGATGATCAACTATCGCAACGAGAACTCCTCGGATCACATCATCACGATCGAGGACCCGATCGAATTCCTGCACACGAACAAGCGCTCGATCATCAATCAGCGCGAGGTCGGTCTCGACACCAAGTCGTACGCTCGCGCGTTGCGCAGCGCGATGCGTGCCGCGCCGGACGTGCTCCTCATCGGCGAGATTCGCGATCGCGAGACGATGGAGTCGGCGATCATGCTTGCCGGCACCGGACACCTCGTGCTCGCCACGCTGCATGCGAACAACGCCGCGGAAACGCTCGATCGCATCATCAACATGTTCCCGCGCGATCAGCACAACCAGATCTTCCTGGACCTGTCGCAGTACCTGCGCGCGATCATCGCGCAGCGTCTGGTGCCCGGTAAGAACAAGCGCCGCGTCGCCGCCGTCGAGCTCCTGATCAACACGCCGCACATGCAGGAGCTCATCAAGAAGGGCGACGTCATCGGCGCGAAAGAAGCGCTGCGCACGAGCACGGAGAAGGGTATGCAGCACTTCGACACCGCGCTCTACGAGCTGTACCGCGCCGGGCGCATCACGATGGAAGATGCGCTCGCGTACGCCGATTCGCGCACGAATCTCGAGGCAAAGATCAACTTCGGGTGATGGCGACGTAGCCGTCGCCGGCTGTGGGAAGAAGGCATTCAGTGCGCATTGCGCACTGAATGCAGAAGGCTTTGGGCGAGCAGGCCTGACGCAAGAACGTCGCTATCGGTCCTGCGCCGTATTTCCCTGGCTTTAGCCCTTCCTGCCAGAGCCCAGCTCCCAGAGCCCAGAGCCCAGCGCCCAGGGCCCTTATGAGGCAAATACCGCCTCGGCGTCGAATACCGGCCCATCCACGCACACGCGTTTCATCGCTGGCCCTTGCGGCGTTTCGACGCGCACGGCGCATCCGGCGCACCCGCCGACGGCGCACGCCATGAACTCTTCGAGCGAGACTTGGCAGGGCACGTTGAAGCGGCGTGCGACCGCGGCCGTTGCTTTCAGCATCGGCGTGGGACCGCAGGCGAAGATTTCGACATTCGCGAGCTCGGTGGCATCCAAGGTGGCAAGCCACGTCGCGGCCAAGTCCGTGACGTAACCTTCGTAACAGCCCGGAAAGCCGGCGAATGAAGCCAAGCGGCTCGGAATGCCCCATTCATCGAGCAGCGGCATGCACGCGATCACGCCGTCGGGCAGGCCCGGCACCAGGATCGTCGACGGTCGCGTGCGGAACGGAAACGGAATTTCCGAGCCCATGAGCACGAACGGCTGCCATTGCGCATCGGTGCGTTCGCGCAACTGCTCGGCGAGGAACACCATCGGCGGAATGCCGATGCCGCCGCCGATGAGCAGCGTGCGCGGTCGATCCGCGTGCGGCTCGAACGCATTGCCGATGGGACCGAGGCAGCTGATGCGCTCGCCCACGCGCCGCTCGGACAGCGCGGTCAGCCCCTTGCCCACGATCTTGTACAGCACGTCGATCGTTTCGCGTTCGGGATTTGCGCGCATGATCGACAGCGGGCGACGCATCGGCAGGCGCGGATCGCACGTCAAATGCACGAACGAACCGGGACGCGCATGCCGCGCGCATTTCGGCGCCTTGAGCTTGAGAATGTATTGATTGCCCTCGAAGCGCTCGTGCGCCAGCACTTCTGCGTCTTCGAGAAAGATGGTGCCGCGGTGGGTCATTGGGAGCTGTAGGCTGTGGACTGTAGGCTGCAGCAAGAAAGGGCGACACGAGATCGATGGTCGCCGCCCTCGCATAGGATCGAACATTCAGCTGCGATCAATTTTGTCTCCGCACACCGCGCTTGGCCCTACGGCCTACCGCCTACAGTCTTCTTCTTGCCTGGACATTTCTGGCGATCGTCGCGAGCACGGCCATGCGCACGGCGACGCCGTTGGTCACCTGACGTTGAATGACGGACTGCGGTCCGTCGGCGACATCGCTCGCGATCTCCACGCCGCGATTCATCGGTCCCGGATGCATGACGATCGCATCCGGCCGGGCTCGACGCAGGCGCGCTGCATCGATGCCGAACTCGCGGTGATAGGTCGCCTCGTCGGTGATGAGCGCGCCCTTCATGCGCTCGCGCTGAATGCGCAGCGTCATCACGACATCGACGCCTTCGATGGCCTCGTCCAAGCGCGTGAAGCGCAACGCTTGCGGAAACTCTGCGGGCGGCGGCATCAGCTGCGGCGGCGCGGCGATGCGCAGCTCCTTAACCCCGAGCGTGGTGAGCGCTTGATACGCGGAACGAGCCACGCGCGAATGCGCGATGTCGCCTGCGATCAAGACGGTGAGCTGCGTGAAGTCGCCTTTGGTCTGGCGAATCGTGAGCGCATCGAGCAGGCCTTGCGTCGGATGCGAGAGGTGCGCTTCGCCCGCGTTGAGGATGCAGACGTGCGGCGCGACGTGGCGCGCCACGAACGCGGGCAAGCCCGGCTCGGCATCGCGCATCACGAGGATGTCCGCGTGCATCGCCTGCAGCGTGTAGATGGTATCGAGCACGGTCTCGCCCTTGACGCGCGAGGAGGTCTGCATGTCGAGATTGACCACGTCGGCGCCGAGGCGCTGCGCGGCGATCTCGAAGGACACGCGCGTGCGCGTGCTCGGCTCGAAGAACAGATTCGCGACCGTGTGTCCTGCGAGCGCCTGATCTCGCGCGGGCATGTCGCCGGGCGTGCGCACGTAGAACTGCGCCAGATCGAGCAGGGCGGTGAGCTCTTCGCGCGTCAGGCCTTCGAGCGTGATGAGATGACGCAGCCGGCCTTCCGTATCGCGCTGCACGGAAGCACCGAGATCGATCATGTCGGCGGGCTGCAAACTCAAGCTCAACTCTCCTCTAGACGCGCTGCGCCGCACCCGGCTCGTCGAACCACCGCTCGAGGAGGATGCGTGCTGCCACTTTGTCGATGTCACCGTGCGTCGTGCGGCGGCGTTTCAGCCCGCGGGCGCGCGCGTCGCGCAGCTGCTCGGCAGCCTCGCGCGAGCTCAAGCGCTCGTCGACGAGCGCAACCGGCAATCCGTAGCGGCGCTTGATGTCGTGGGCGAAGCGGCGGCTGGCCTTGGTGACGTCGGTGGGTGTGCCGTCCATATTATAGGGGAGCCCTACCACCAGCTGCGCGGGTTGGTAATCGGCGACCAGCCGGTCGATGTCGGCCCACGGCACAGCGCCCGCGCAGCGCAGCGTCGCGAGCGGGCGCGCCGTGCGCGTCAGCGTATCGCCTGCAGCGACGCCGATCCGGCGCGTGCCGTAATCGAAGGCCAGGATGATTTGCGGTGCTCCGGCGGATGCACCGGCGTCGACCATTAGGCGTGACCTACGTGCGGGCTGATGGTCGCAAGATCGATGCCGAGCAGGCGGCCGGCGGCGCGCCAACGCTGCTCGTACGGCAGCTCGAAGAGGATGCGCTCGTCGCAGGGCGCGGTGAGCCAGGCGTTCTGCGCGATCTCGCTTTCGAGCTGGCCTGCGGCCCAACCGGCATAGCCCAGCGCGACGATTGCCGACTGCGGACCTTCGCCGCGCGCCATAGCGCTCAGGATGTCGGGCGAGGTCGTCACCTGAATCCGCGAGGAGACCTGCTTGGTGTGTTCCCAGTTGCCGCCCGCCGCATGCACGACGAAGCCGCGATCGGTCTGCACGGGGCCGCCTTGCAGCACGTGCTGGTTCACGTTGACGCCTTCGGCCGTCGGCATGTTGAGCTGGGCGAACACATCCGCGAGCCGCATCTGCAGCGGCCGATTGATGACGATCCCGAGCGCGCCGTCTTCGTTGTGCTCCCAGATGAACGTCACGGTCTGCGCGAAGTTCGTATCCGCGAGCGCGGGCATCGCGATCAGGAACTGGTTGGTCAGGAATTCCGAATTGGCCATGCCTCAAGTATCCAGTCGGGGCGGCGTGCGCTCAAGACTTGGCGGGTAGGCGCAGCGGCACTGTGTGGACTCGTCCACACTCAAGGGCTTACGGCTGTTCGTTCGCGGTGCCGCCGTCGATGAACTGCCATTCGTACGCGAAGCGCAGCTCCTGGTAGTGCTTGCGCAGCTCGGCCGGGAACGGGTCGAAGGGCGAGGCCATTCGCAGGATGGAGAGCGCCGCCTGATCAACCTCCCGGCTGCCGCTCGAACGGCGTATGACGGCATCGGCGAGGCTGCCGTCGGGGCGCAGCGCAACCTCGAGAATCGGATTGCCGCGGTCCTTGCTGCGGATCGATTTGGGGAAATGCTGGGTGCCGAGTCGCTCGACCTTGCGCCGCCAGGTATCGAGATACGGTGCAAGCGTCGATTGGCGCGTGTTCGGGACGATTTCCACCGCGCCGTCGATGCGGCGGCCGCGGATGCGCAAGGTTTCGTCGGTGGCGTGCGTTGCGATGGGCGTCGGCGTGCTCGGTGCGAGCGCAAGCGGCGCTTCGGCCGGCGCGGGACGCTCTTCGCCGCTGCGGTACTCGACCTCGCTCAAGTCGCTGCGGCTCGTCACCAGTTCGTTCGCGCGCTGGCCTTCGACCGCCCGGCGGTATTCCGTGCTGTTCGCGTCGGGAATGCCGTCTTGCTGGGCGGCGAGCAACGAAGAGGCGGGATTGGCGGGCCGCACGCGCTCATCGGTCGTGCCACTGCCTTGTTGGTTGCGCTGCGCCAGATACTGGGCTTCGAGGTTGTCGGCCGCGCGCGTGTCCGCGCCGGTCACGAGCAGCACCTCGAGCGTCGGCAAGCGGGAGTCGTCCTTGCGCGGGATGGCGAAAGTCACGCCGAGAATCACGATGCCGTGAAACAGGGCGGCGAGGAACAAGGTCGTCGTGAACCGATCGTTCACGGGCGCAAGTCCCTCGTTCCCTTCGAGCGGCAAGGTGTTCGAGTCTTGACTGGACATGCTGCGCAGCAGGTGCGGTCTCAATCGGCGAGCGTGACAACGCTCCTCAGGTCCGCGGCAGGGTGTGCCCGATATCGCGTGACCGGCTCATGTTACGCCTTTCGCGCGACCAAGCGCTTCTCGATCGCATCCATGAGGAGCCCCGCGATCTCGGTGCCGAATTGCTTGTCGAGCTCGCGCACGCCGGTCGGGCTCGTGACGTTGATCTCGGTGACGTAACCGCCGATCACATCGAGCCCGACGAACAGCATGCCGCGCTCGCGCAGCGTCGGGCCGATCTGGCTGACGAGCCAGCGATCGCGGTCGTTGAGCTCGCGTCCTTCGCCGCGCGCGCCCGCCGCGAGATTGCCGCGATTGTCCGAGGCCGGGGGAATGCGTGCGAGCGCGTAGGGCGCAGGCTCGCCGTCGATGACGAGCACGCGCGTATCGCCGCTCGTCACGATGTCCGGAATGTAGCGCTGCACGATCGCATAGCGGGTGCCGTACTCGGTCATCGTCTCGAAGATGACGTTCGCGTTCTTGTCGCCGCGGTCGACGACGAAGATCGAGCGTCCGCCCATGCCGTAGAGGGGCTTGCAGACGATGCGTCCGTGCTCGCGCAGAAACGCATGCATGTCGCTCATGTCGCGCGTGATGAGGGTCGGCGCGCAGCACTGCGGGAACCAGGCCGTGAACACCTTTTCGTTCATGTCGCGCAGTCCCTGCGGGCGGTTCACGACCAGCGCGCCTTGTTCTTCGGCGCGCTCCAAGATGTACGTCGAGTAGATGTACTCCATGTCGAACGGCGGGTCCTTGCGCATGAGGATCACGTCGCTGTCCGCCAAGCGTTCGACGCGCGGCTCGCCGAGCTCGTACCAGCTCTTCGGGTCGTCCTTCACGGTCACGGCGCGCAGGCGGCCGTATGCGATGCCGTCGCGCAGCCACAGGTCGCCGAGCTCTGCGTACGAGAGCTGCCAGCCGCGGCGCTGCGCCGCGAGCATCATGGCGAGCGTGGTGTCCTTGGCCGGTTTGATCGCGCCGATCGGATCCATGACGACGAGCACGCGGACGGTGGCAGACATAGGAGTGGGTCGACGATTTGCGGTTGCGGGGCAGCGAAGCCTATCGCCACGGGTGCGGTGCTGTCGACGCTCGCGCAACAGGAGAGACTTGCGGGGCGATGCGCTGCGACGGTCGCGCAAACGGCCGCCGGGGAAAGCCCCGTTCGAGGGCTTTTTTGCATGCGGCGATCACGTCAACGACGCGCTTAGTGACGCAGTTCACGTCGGCGCGTGACGCGCTTCATAGTATAGAAGCGCGGCCAATGGCGACCGCATAACCAATATGTTAAAAGTTCCGACTACCGCGGGATGCCCGAGAAGCAAAGCGAGCGGCGGCGATCCGGGCAACATGCGCGCGCTCGCAAGGATGCTGCTCGACCCGAGCGTTGCGGCGCCAGAGCGCCGCGCGGTCGAGCGCGCTCGCGCGGCGAGTCATCGCGCCGACGCCGGCTCGCGAGGATGAAAGGGCAACGCGGCCGCGCGCCTTACGAGGAAAGCCGATGGAGAATCTAGCGACGAACACGACCCCCAGGCTGGCGGGCTTGAAGGTCCTGGTGATCGACGACAGCAAGACGATTCGCCGCACGGCCGAGACGCTGCTGTCGAAGGAAGGCTGCGAGGTGTACACCGCCGTCGACGGCTTCGATGCGCTCTCGAAGATCGCCGATCACCAGCCCGACATCGTCTTCGTCGACATCATGATGCCGCGGCTCGACGGCTATCAAACCTGCTCGCTCATCAAGCACAACAAGGTTTTCCGCAACATCCCCGTGATCATGCTGTCGAGCAAGGACGGGCTGTTCGATCGCGCGCGCGGGCGCATCGTGGGTTCGGAGCACTACCTGACCAAGCCGTTTACGAAGGACGAGCTGTTGAACGCGATCGAAACCCACGTGGGAACGCTCGCCCGGTAAGGAACTCTGTTCGCAAACGCAGCAGCGACCCGCTCGGAGCAAGGTATGGCCCTGATTCTGATCGTCGACGATTCGCCCACCGAAGTGCACGTGATGCAGAAGGCCTTGGAACGCCACGGCTACCAGACCGCCTCGGCGGGCGACGGTGCGGAAGCCATCCGCAAGGCGAAGGAAATGAAGCCCGACCTCATTTTCATGGACGTGGTGATGCCGGGCGTGAACGGTTTTCAGGCGACGCGCAAGCTCGCTTCCGACCCTGAGACGAAATCGATCCCGGTGATCATGGTGACCTCCAAGGACCAAGAGACCGATCGCATCTGGGGCATGCGTCAAGGCGCGATCGATTACCTGGTCAAGCCGGTATCGATGGAAAAGCTGATCGAAAAGGCTCAGGCCGCGCTCGCCGGTTGACAGCATGAGCGCGCTTCAGCCCCTCAAGTCGCTCCGCGACAAGCCCTTCGAGTTGTTGCGGGAGCTCGAGCGGCTCGCGCGCGCTGCGCTCACCGGCCAAGGCCGCGGCAACGCCGCCGAACGCGAATGGGTCGGCGTCGCCTTTCGCCTGAGCTCGGAGAATTTTCTGGTGGCGCGCGAGGAGACGCGGGAAGTGCTCGGCTACCCGTCGCTCGTTACGCGCGTCCCCGGTGCGAAGCCTTGGATTCGCGGCATCGCGAACGTGCGCGGCCAGTTGCTGCCGGTGGTCGATCTGCGAGCGTTCCTCGGCGGCGGCATGACCAACACGGGACGCAGCACGCGCGTGCTCGTCGCGAATCACCGCGAGGTGCCCGCTGGGCTGCTCGTGGACGAAGTGCTCGGGTTTCGACGTTTCAACGATGCTGAATTCTCGGCGGTAACGCCGCCGACCATCGTGCGTTGCGACCGCTACTTGGCTGGCGCGTTCCGCCGCGGCCAGGAAACCTGGCCGGTGTTCAGCCTGCGCTCGCTGCTCGAGAGCGACGAGTTCCTGCAGGCGGCCGCCTCCTGACGCGCGATGGTGCAGACGTGATCGAAAACGACATCAAGATCGACGGACGGCGCGATGCCGAGCGCGCCCGCGCCGATCGAGTGGAATCTCGTCATGGCCGAGACTAAGACTTACGGCGTCCGGTTCCTTCCGGTGCTCTTGATCGTCGCGCTGGCGTGCGTCGGCGCGGCCGCAGTGCTGCTCTTCTTCGCGCAGCGCTCGGCCGGCTCGGGCGAGGTCGATCCGCGCGCGGTCAACGAGCTGCTCGCGCTCACGCAGAAGATCCCGGCCGAGGCCACTGCGGCGCTCGGCGGCGATGCGGCCTCGTTCGACAGGCTCGGACAGTCGCGGGCGCGCTTCGCCTCGCTTGCAGAGACGCTCGGCGGCGATGTGCAGTCGTTTGCGGGCACGACCGATCTGCTCAAACACAGCCAGGCCGTGCTCGGCGCGCGCGAGCCGATCGAGGCGGTGCAGAAGGCGTCCGCCGAAGTGCGCACGATGGTGCCGCAGCTGCTGCAAAGTCTCGGCAATCTCGCGAGCGCGCTCGGACCTTCGACCGTCGACGGTATGTCGCGTCATCTCGAACGCTTCGAGCTCACCGGTCTGCGCATTCAGCAGGACATGGAAGCGCTTGCCTCGGGCATCGGCGATCCGGAGCGCATCGCGCGCCGCCTTGCCGACGGCAACGACTACATGGGACAAGTGATGGGCGGCTTTGCAGGCCTGGATACGGTGCTCGGTCTGCCCAAGGTCTCGGGCGGCGAAGCCGAAGCGCAATTCAAAGTGACCAATGCGCTCTACGCGCAGCTCGCCGAGCGCGTGCGCACGGCGATCAGCTCCGCCGACCGCGTCCGCACGGCGCGCGAAGCGGGCAAGGCGCTGGCAGCGAGTGGCGAGGCCGTCTACTCGAAGTTCTTGGGCCGCATCAGCTCCGCTACCGGCGGCGCGGGCGGCGTCGCGGGCAATCGCTATCTGCCGATGGGCCTGCTGGCGGTTGCGCTCATCGCGCTCGTGATCGCGGCGATCCTGCACGCGAAGAGCGGCAACATCCGCAAGGCGATCGAGCTGCAGGCCAAGAAGAACGAGCGCAATCAGGAAGCCATTCTGCGACTCCTCGATGAGCTCTCGAGCTTGGCGGACGGCGATCTCACCGTGCAGGCGACCGTCACCGAGGACATCACCGGCGCGATCGCCGACTCGATCAACTACGCAATCGAGGCCTTGCGCGAGCTCGTTACGACGATCAGCAATTCCGCCATCACGCTCGATGCGGCGGCCAAGCAAACGCAGATTTCGGCCGGGCACTTGGCCAAGGCGTCCGTCGCGCAATCGAAGCAGATTGCGCTTGCATCCGAATCGATCGCCGCGATGGCGGCCTCGACCGAAGAAGTCTCGGGCAATGCGGAGCGTTCGGCCGACGTCGCGCGCCATTCGGTCGACGTGGCGCACAAGGGCAGCGAGGCGGTGCGTCGCACGATCGACGGCATGAACGCGATCCGCGAAACGATTCAGGAGACCTCCAAGCGCATCAAGCGCCTCGGCGAGAGCTCGCAGGAGATCGGCAACATCGTCGAGCTCATCAACGACATCGCCGAGCAGACGAACATCCTCGCGCTCAACGCTTCCATTCAGGCCTCGATGGCCGGCGAATCGGGTCGCGGCTTCGCCGTCGTCGCCGACGAGGTGCAGCGTCTCGCCGAGCGTGCCGCCAACGCCACCAAGCAGATCGAAGTGCTGGTGCGCACGATTCAGGCCGACACCAACGAAGCAGTCGTCTCGATGGAGCGCAGCACCACGGACGTGGTCGGCGGAGCGTTGCTCGCGGAGAACGCCGGGGCGGCGCTCGAAGAGATCGAGCAGGTCTCGCACCAGATCGCGAGCCTGGTGCAGAACATTTCTGCGAGCGCGCGACAGCAGGCGTCGGCGGCGCAGAACATCGCGCGCAACATGCAAGCGCTGCGCGAGATCAGTGCGCAGACGGCCGAGAACTCGGCGGCGACGTCGCAGTCGGTCGGCAAACTCGCCGAGCTGTCGGCGCAGCTGCGCAAGTCCGTGGCGGGCTTCCGCCTGCCTGATGCAACGACGGGCGGTACGGCGCTGCTGACCGATCCGGCGAGCAAGCCTGCCGCCGCTCCCGAGACGGAGCGTGCGGCACCGAAGAAGGTCAGCGGGCTCGCGAGCTGATGTTTCTCGAGGCTGATCGCGCACGCGGCTGGAGAGCGGCTGGAGATTGGCGCCAGAGCATTGCAGGTGCGCGTGCCTTCGCTCTAGCGACCGACGTTCTGCTCCCGGCCGACCCGATCATGGCCCCCGTCCTTGGAAAGGTTTTCTAAGCTCATGGCCGAGGTCTCATCCCAAACTCTGCACATCGTCGCCCGCGAGCTCGCGAGCGAGCTGAACGACGCGCGCGCGGCGCTCGAGACGTTCGGCGAGCAGCAGGACAACGTCGCGTTGCTGCGCAAGTGCAAGGAGCACCTTCACGCCGTGCACGGCGCATTGCGCGTTGCCGAGGTTTACGGTGCGGCCTTGCTCGCGGAAGAAATGGGTCAGGTCGCGACCTATCTGATCGATAACTTCGCCGAGCGCCGTCATTTGGCCGAAGGGCTCGATGCGCTCATGCGCTCGATGGTGCAGCTGCCGACCTATCTCGAGCGCGTCTTGAGCGGCGGGCGCGACATGGCGCTCGTATTGCTGCCGCTGCTCAACGACCTGCGTGCGGTGCGCGGCCATGCGCTGCTCTCGGAAGGCACGCTGCTCCTGCTCAATCTCACGTCCGATCAGCAAGCGCGGCCCGTGCAGCCGGCGGACGGCGAAGCGCTCACGGTCGCGCAGTGGGCACGCAAGATCCGCACGCGCTTTCAGCTGGGATTGCTCGGCTGGATCAAGGGCGAGCGCGTCGAGCAGAACCTCGAGGTGCTCGCGCGGGCGGCCGAGAAGCTCGAACAAGTGGCGACGACGCAGCCGGTGTTTCAGCTCTGGTGGGTCGTCGGCGCCGTGCTCGAAGCATTGCGCGAAGGCGGGCTCGAAGGCAGCGCCTCGGTCAAGCGCCTGCTCGGTCAAGCCGATCGCGAGCTCAAGCGTCTGTATGAGCAGGGCGAAGCGCGTTACGCCGATCGTCCGCCGCTCGAGCTGCTGAACAATCTTCTTTACTACGTGGCACGCGCGAAGACGTCGGGTCCGCGCGTTGCCGCAGTGCGCGCGTCGTTCCGTTTGAGCGAGCTGCTGCCGCTCGACGATGAAGTCGAGCAGGCGCGCGAGAGCCTGTCGGCGCCGTCCGTCAAGCTGATGAAGACGGTCGCGGCCGCGATCAAGGAGGACCTGGGCCGCGTGAAGGACGCGCTCGACATTTTCGTCCGCCAAGGCGGCACGCAAGTCGACGAGCTCGCGCCGCAGCTCGAGCTTCTCAAGAAGATCGGCGATACGCTCGGCGTGCTCGGGCTCGGCGAGTTGCGCGACAAGGTGCAGACGGAGGCGACCGATCTGCAGAACATCGTCGCGCAACGCATTCAGGCGAACGAAGGCACCCTGCTGCGCATCGCTGCGACGCTCATCAAGGTCGAAGACAGTCTCGACGAACAGCTCGTCGGCATGATCGTGCCGACCGCGAGCGAAGGCGGCGAGCCCGCCAAGCCCGCAGGCCCCGAGGAGATCGAATTCCGCCAGGTGACCGAGGCGGTCTTGCGCGAGTGCATCGTCAACATGGCGCGCGTCAAGGAAGCGATCGCGCTCTCCGTCGAGAAGCCGCGCGAGGAAGCTCAGCCTGCCGTCGATCAGATTCCCGAGCTCGTGCGCGGGATCACGGCCGGCCTGTTGATGCTCGGCAAGACGCGCGCCGTCGAGGTGATGGAAGGCATCGATCGCGCGCTCAAGCAGTTCGTGCGCAACGACGGGATGACCTTGCCGCAAGAGGCGGTCGATCGACTGGCCGATGCGATCGTCGCGGTCGAGTACTACATGGAAACGCTGCAGGCAGGGCGCGCCGATCCTTGGTACATGCTCGACAATGCCGAGGCGTGCCTGCGCTTCCTCGAAACGGTGCAGCCCGTGCCGCGCGATGCGGTCTCGTACGAAGAAGGCGCCGATCAGGTCAGCACGCTCGTCATCGAGCCGTTGTCGCAGACCGTGGCGGCGCCGACGGAGCACGAGCGCACCGCATTGCTCGATCCGGCGCTGCTGCGCAAACCCGCGCCCGCGCCTCGTGCCGAGCCCGCACCGGCGCAGCCGGCCGCCGCCGACGCTGCGCCGACGTTGCAGCCGCTCGAGGGCGAGCCCGATCCCGAGCTGCTCGAGCTCTTCATCGAAGAAGCGAAAGACGAAATCGCGAAGCTTAACCAGCTCTTTCCGCTCTGGGACGAGAATCCGCAGGATCAAGAATCGCTCGTCAACGTGCGCCGCTCGTTCCACACGCTCAAGGGCAGCGGACGCATGGTGGGTGCGCGGCTCATCGGCGAGTTCGCGTGGTCGATCGAAAACTTGCTCAATCGCGTCATCAACAAGACGCTCGAGCGTACGCCCGACATGATGAGCATGCTGCGCGAAGCCGTGGCAGCCGTGCCGGAGCTCGTCGAGCAGCTCGAAACGGGTCGCGCGCCGCGCGTCGACGTCGCGCGCATCATGGCCAAGGCGAACGAGATCGCCGGCGTGCGTCCGGCGGCGCCGAGCGAAAGCAGCGCTGCCGCCCACGCAGGTGCGACGGCCGCCGCGGCCGCGCCGAAGAGCGCGCCCGTGCTCACGAGCGTGGTGGAGCCGCCGGCCGCTGCGCCGGAAAAAAAAACGACCGAAGCGCCGATCGATCCCACGCTGCACGAGATCTACAGCAAAGAGACGGCCGGGCATCTCGCCGTCATCCGTGAGTACATCGCTGCCTGCGAAGAATCGGCGCCGCCGTTCGTCGTCACCGAGGATCTGCATCGCTCGTGTCACACGTTGAGCGGTACGGCGAAGACCGCGGGCGTGCGCCAAGGCAGCAAGATTGCCGATCCGCTCAATCGCTACATCCGCAAGCTCTACGACAACGCGCTCGGTCTGACGGCCGAAGGCCTCGCTGCGCTCAAAGAAGCGGCGTCGGCGCTGCAACAGGTCGTCGATCACATCAATGAGGACACCGGCTTCTTCGTCGATCACGATCGCATCGTGGCGCGTCTGCAGCAGCTCGAGCACGAGATCGACGCCGAAATCGCGCGGCTTGCCGAATCGCTCGATGCCACGACCGCGAATCCGGCGCTGAGCGAGAGCGTCGCTCAGGATGTGTCCGCTGCATCGCCGTCCGACGAAGCCGAGGGCGAGATCGCTGCGCCGCAGGACGCGGCTGCCGCTGCGACCGATGCGTCCGATGCTGCTTTCGACGCCGCGGGCGAAGAGGTCATCGAAATCGAGCCGACGGATCCGAACGCCCTCGAGATGCTCGAGTGGAGCTTCGAGAACTTCCCGGAGGACGATGCGCCGACCGTCGATGTGCTTCTTTCCGAGGAGCCCGCAGCTGCGCCGGCCGGGGAAGCGGCGGGCGAGACCGGCATTCGCGACGAGCTGGCCGCGGCGGACGAGCCGCCCGCTGAAGAAGTCGTCGAGATCGATGCGACCGATCTCACGCAGGAGGCGCAAGCGCTGCACGTAAGCATCGAGCAGGCAGCGCCGTCGGATACGGTGCGGCGGCCCGCGTTGGACGTGCCTGAGTTGAACATCGAGCTCGCCAGTGCGGAACACGATGAGACCGAGTCGCCGACGGTGACGGTGCCCGAGCTCGGCAGCGCGCTCGATCTCGAGCCGCTGCTCGATCAGGTCGTCGGTTCGCACGCCGACAGCGACGACGTGCCGACGCTCGATCCCGTCGAGCAAGCGGTGGTCGAAGAGCACATCGAGCTCGGCGGCTCGCTGGAAGACGAAACGGACGAGGTCGCCGAGCCTGCTGCTGTGGCGTCGGATGTCGCTGCGAGCCTCGATGAGGCGCCGTCGATCGAGGTCCAAGAAATCGAGCTGCGCGAAGAAGCGTCGAGCGCGCCGGCCGAAGGAGCAGCGCCTGCGGAGGCTGCGCCGTCGCCCGAACCTGCGAGCGCGCCGGCGGCGCCGCCCGCAGCCGTTGCGAACGCAACGGCCGAGGATGATGATGCCATCGATCCGGATTTCGATCCGGAGGTCGCCGCCATCTTCACCGAAGAGGCGACCGAGCTGCTCGAAACGGCGGATCGGGCGCTGTCCGATTGGATTCGCGATCGCGGCAACGCGGCGTTGGCATTCGAGCTCAAGCGCGCGCTGCACACGCTCAAGGGCGGCGCGCGCATGGCGGGCATTCGCGCGATGGGCGATCTCAGCCACGAGCTCGAGAGCTTCATGCAGCTCATCGAGAACGGCCAAGTGCCTGCCGATCAGCCGGTGTTCGATGCGCTGCAGGCGAGCTTGGACGAGCTCAACCAGATGCGCGATGCGATCAGCCAGGGCGAGCGCTGCAAGAGCGCGCGCGGCTTGATCAATCGCATCCGTGCCTTGGCGGGACTGCCGGTGGAAGCGCCTGCAGAGCCCGCGCCGCAAGGCGAGGCTCGCGTCGAACCGGCACCGAGCGCACCGCAAACGAGCGCGGCGGCGACGCCCAGCGAGCAACCGCAGGCGCGCGACAATGAGGCTGCCATCGACGTCGAGTTCGCGGCCGACGAGCTTGGCGCTGTGGCGCCGCGCGAGTCCGTGCGCGTCGACGATACGCGCGACGAAGTGGCATCCGGACACGAGTCAGCGATCGAGCTGGCGGCGCGTCAGCCCGAGCTGCCGCCGGATGAGCCAGAGGAAGCGAGCGCGTCCGCGGAGCCCACGCCGCCACCGGTGTTGCCGCCGGGACGCGAGCCGCAGACTCAGGAACGTCAGGAGTTCGCGCGCGTCGATGCGGAGCTGCTCGATACGCTGCTCAACAACGCAGGCGAGGTGAGCATCTTCCGCTCGCGCCTGGAGCAGCAGGTGAGCTCGATCGAGTTCAACCTGGCCGAGCTCGGACGCACCGTCACGCGCCTCAAGGAACAGCTGCGCAAGCTCGAGCTCGAGACCGAAGCGCAGATCCTGCATCGCCATCACGAAGAGCATCCCGATCGCGCGGACTTCGATCCGCTCGAGCTCGATCGCTATTCGACGATCCAGCAATTGACGCGCGCGTTCGCCGAGTCGGTGAGCGACGTCGCCAGCATCGAAGGCTTGCTCGAGAACTTGACGCGCGAAGCGCAGAACCTCCTGCTGCAGCAATCGCGCGTCGTGACCGAGCTGCAGAACGGGCTCATGCGCACGCGCATGGTGCCGTTCCAGCGTCACGTGCAGCGTCTGACGCGTCTCGTGCGTCAGGTGGCCGCAGACACGCGCAAGCGCGCGGAACTGGTGGTCACGGGCGCATCGGGCGAGCTCGACCGGCAGGTGCTCGAGCGCATGCTGCCGCCGTTCGAGCACATGCTGCGCAACTCGGTCGTGCACGGCATCGAGTCGCCCGAAGAGCGCGTCGCGGCCGGCAAGCCCGAGACGGGCACGATCAAAGTCGGCCTGCATCGCGAAGGCTCGGAGATGGTGATCGTGCTCGAGGACGACGGCCGCGGCATCGACGTGAAGGCCGTGCGCGAGCGCGCGATCGCGCGCGGGCTGGTGCCGGCGGATCGCCATCTGAGCGACGACGAAGCGTTGCAGCTCATTCTCGAGCCAGGCTTCAGCACGGCGAGCTCGGTGACGCAGCACGCCGGCCGCGGCGTCGGCATGGACGTCGTCGTCACCGAGATCAAGAAGCTCGGCGGCGCGCTCCACATCGAAACCAAGGCCGGTCAGGGCACGAAGTTCACGATTCGCTTGCCCTTTACGCTGGCGATCACGCAGGCGCTCATCGTGCGTACGGGCGATGAGCTCTACGCGCTGCCGCTGCCGACCGTCGAAGGCGTCGCGCGCGTGCCGCGTTCGGAGGTCGAGAAGCATCTCGCCGAAGAGACGCCGACGTTCACGTACGGCGGTCAGGTGTATCGCTTCCAGCACTTAGGCGCGTTCGTCGGCGGCGGACCGTCCGTGCTGCCAGAGAACGATGTCGCCGTGCCGTTGCTCTTGATCCGCGCGGGCGAGCATTCGACGGCCCTTGTCACCGACGAGCTCATCGGCAGCCGCGAGATGGTCGTCAAGTCGGTCGGTCCGCAGATCGCGGGCATCCGCGGCATCGCGGGCGCGACGATTCTCGGCGACGGTCGCATCGTCATCATTCTCGACATGCTCACGCTGGTGCGCTCGGAGTGGCGCAAGAGCGCACAGCTCGCACCGGCGACGAAGGAGGATCGTCGCATCTTCGCGCTCGTCGTCGACGACTCGATCACGGTGCGGCGCGCCACGCAGCGCTTGCTCGAGCGCAACGGTATGCGCGTCATGACGGCGAAAGACGGCGTCGACGCCTGGTCGCTGCTGCAGGAGCACGTGCCGGACATCATCCTGCTCGACATCGAGATGCCGCGCATGGACGGCTACGAGCTCGCCACGCACGTACGCGCCGATCCGCGCCTTGCCGACATTCCGATCGTGATGATCACGAGCCGCGTCGGCGAGAAGCATCGCGCGCGCGCGATCGAGATCGGCGTCAACGATTACCTCGGCAAGCCGTACCAGGAGCATCAGCTCCTCGATGCCATCGAACCGTTGGTTGAGGCGAGAAGGAGACGAGTGTCATGAACGGGCTGCTGGGCGCTGGGTGCTGGGCTCTAGCCAAAAAGGGCTCGTGCTCGATGCTCAGCCGCCCATGCGCAATTTCCAACGCCGTTTCTTCTGGATCTCTTGCCGGCGCCCAGGGCCCAGTGCCCAGGGCCCTGTGATACGCGAAGCGCACATGTCCGACATCCCAGCCCACGAGCTCTACAGTTTGCTGATCCCGCTCACGCAGGAGCGGCTCATCGTGCCGCGCGCGTGCGTCGCGGAGGTGATCACTTGGCAGACGCCGGAGAAGATGGAAGGCACGCCGCCGTGGTATCTCGGCACGATTCAATGGAGCGGCCGGCCGGTGCCGGTGATTTCGTTCGAGGCCGCGTGCGGCCAGGCATTGCCGACGCCCGGCACTCGCACGCGCATCGTGATCTTCGTGGCGCTCGGCAGTCACATCACCGGCGGCTACTTCGGCATGATCACGCAAGGCTTCCCGCAGCTCGTGCGCGTGAACGCCGATGTCGTCAAAGCCGATCCGAGCCGCACGTTCCCCGATCACGGCCCGATTCTCTGCCAGGTCCGCATGCTCAACGAATCGCCGTTGATTCCGAATTTCGATCATCTGGAGCAGATGATCAGTGAGGAGACTCGGGCGGCGTGAGTGGGCTGGAGGCTCGAGGCTGGAGCCTGAGGCGGACTACGGATGACGGACTACGGGCTCCGGCCAGAAGCGGACGCAAAAGCCTGAGTGAATCCGTTTCCGTTGTACGCCCACGCCGCCTTCTTTCCGAAATCGAAGCGTGTGCGTCTTCGTCGCCGACGAAGGTGCGTTGATTCAGAAGTCCGCTTGGGCTGGATCTTCAGGCCGTAGAGCGCGCGCTGCGCGGTTCTTGCCTCGCCTGTAGCCCCTTACTGCAAATCCCCCCACAGCGCCTGCAGCACGCTCAACGCCACCACCGCCGCGGTTTCGGTGCGCAGCACGCGCGGTCCCAGGCGCACGGGCATGAAGCCGGCGGCGCGGGCGGCGGTCAGCTCGTCGTCGTCGAGACCGCCTTCCGGTCCGATCAGGAGCTCGACCTTCATCGGCAGACTGGCAAGTCCGGCCAACGAGCCGGGTGCCGAGGGGCTCAGCACGAGCCGCAAGCCTTCCTTGCGAGTGTTCGCCAGATAGTTGCGCAGGGTGGTCGGCACGGCCACGGTGGGGACGCGGGTGCGGCCGCATTGCTCGCAGGCGCCGATGACGATGGCGCGCCAATGATCCTGCTTCTTCGCCGCCTGCTTGTCGTCGAGCCGCACGACGCTGCGGGCGGTGAGCACCGGTGCGATCGCAGCCACGCCGAGCTCGGTCGCCTTCTGCAATGCCCAATCCATGCGCTCGCTGCGCGAGATGCCCTGCACGAGCGTGATCTTGAGCGGCGACTCGGCCGTGCCGGGCGTGTGATGGGCAAGCTTGACTCGAACCTGGTCGCCCTCGACGCGAACGATCTCGGCGCGATACTCGCCGTCGGTGCCGTCGAAGACCACGAGCGGCGCACCTTCGCGCATGCGCAGCACCCGTGCGACGTGATACGCGCCCGCCGGCGGCAGGTCGACTTCGAGTCCTTCGCTCAGCGGGCCAGGGCAGTAAATTCTATTGAGGCGCATTCTCGGATCGTTCAGATGAGCGGCGATGCGGGCCGCGATCGCGTGCGCGGTCCGCTCATGATTTTGACTTGCGCGCGCTCGCTCGTCACCCGTCGGCTGCGCATGTCATCATGACGCCATGGCTGCAAACGCTGTATACGTCGATGTGAGTACCGGGCTGCTGCACGGTGCACGCTACGTGCGCTCGCCCAATTGCGACGAACGGCCGCAAGGGACCGAGCCCGATCTCATCGTGATCCATGGGATCAGCTTGCCTCCGGGCGAATATGGCGGTCCGTGGATCGATCAATTGTTCACGAACACGCTGTCGAGCGATGCGCATCCGTACTTTGCGCAGATCGCCTCCTTGAAGGTATCCGCACATCTCTTGATTCGGCGCGACGGCGAGCTCGTGCAGTACGTACCTTTCCACCTGCGCGCCTGGCATGCGGGCGTGTCGCAATACTGCGGGCGCGAACGCTGCAACGACTTTTCGATCGGTATCGAGCTCGAGGGCACCGACGAGCAGCCGTACGAGCCGCGTCAATATGACCAGCTTGCGCGCGTCATCGATGCGCTCGTCGCGGCGTATCCGACGCTCTCGACCGAGCGCATCGCCGGACACAGCGATGTGGCGCCCGGACGCAAGACCGATCCAGGCCCGGCATTCGATTGGGTGCGGCTGCGCGCATTGCTGCGAGCACGGCGGGTGAGGCACGCATGAAGCGGTGCGGTGCGCTCATTGTCTTTGCGTTGCTCGCGGTAAGCGCCTGGGCGGGCGAGGTTGCGGAATCGCGCAGCCCGAGGCTCGTGACGCTGGCGCCGAATCTCACCGAGCTCGCGTTTGCTGCGGGCGCGGGCGAGCAGATCGTCGCGACCGTCGAGTACAGCGACTATCCGGCCGCGGCCCGCTCGATTCCGCGCATCGGCGATGCCTTTCGCGTCGATCTCGAGCGCTTGCTGGCGTTGCGACCCGACGTCGTGCTCGCGTGGCAGAGCGGCACGCCCGTGCAATTGATCGAGCGGATGCGCGCGCTCGGGCTGCCGGTCGAGATCGTGGCGACGCAGCGCCTCGCCGATGTCGCGCAGGCGGTGCGTCGTATCGGCGAGCTCGGTGGGTCGCACGAGCGCGCCGAGCAGGCAGCACGTACGTTCGAGGACGCTATCGCCGAGCTGCGTGGCGCATACGCGGAAGCACCGCGCGTGCGAGTGTTCTTGCACATCAATGCGCAGCCGCTCTACACCGTCAATGGACGGCACATCATCAGCGAAGTCGCGGCGCTCTGCGGCGGCGACAATGTGTTCGCAGCGTTGCAAGAGCTCGCGCCGACGGTCGGCATCGAAGCGGTGATCGCCGCAAACCCGGACGCGATCATCACCACCGACGAAAACGGACCGGACACGGCGCACCACTGGAGCCGCTGGCAGGCGATGCGCGCCGTGCGCGCCGGCAACGTCTTCACGCTCTCGGCGGATGAGCTCACGCGCGCGACGCCGCGGCTCGCGCAAGCCGCGCAGGCAATGTGCCGTGCGCTCGATACGGCACGCGAGAACTTGCGCCGCACTGCCGTTCGTTCCAGGACGGCGCGTTAGCGTGCGGCGGCGTGCGCGGTTGCTATCCGTCGTGCGCGCAACTCGGGTAGCATCGCGCGTTCTCGGCGTTGCCCGCAGCACGATTTCGGCATGACGCGACACTCGGCGATTCAATGGCTCCTGCTCGCAAGCGTGGCGCTGCTCGTCGCTGCGGCGCGTTGGTCGGCGCGGCGCACGCACAACGCCAGCGACTTTCTCATCGCGCATCGCCGCCTCGGTCCATGGCTTGCCGCTTGCGGCGTGCTCGGCGGCACGACGAACGCCACAGTGTTGATTCTCGTCGTTGCCGCCGCATTCGTCTGGGGCGTCTGCGCCGTTTGGCTTGCGGGCGGCGTGCTCGCAGGCGTGTTGCTCAGCGTCGTTTATGTCGCGCCGCGTCTGCACGCCATGGCCACTGCTCACGAAGGTGTCACGCTCACGCAGCTCATCAGCAGCGGCGCAGGCGAGCGCATGCAGCCGACCATTGCGCTCTCCGCTGCGTTGATCGCGTTCGTCGCATTGCTGTTGCAGGCCAGTCTTGCCGCGGGCTTCGCGGCACAGATGCTGCGCGAGGCGGCGGGATATTCGCTGTGGAGCATCGTGCTCTTCGGCGTGGCGGGCGTCGCAGCGTGCGTGTTCGCGGGAGGCTTGCGTGCGGCTAGCTGCTGCGATGCTGTGCAAAGCGGTGCAATGGCGCTCACGCTCGTGTTGTTGCCGATTCCTGCGTTGATCGCGCTCGGCGGCACTGACGTGCTGATGGCGGAGCTCACTGCGCCCGATGCCGCGTTCAGCGATTGGTTCGCAGGCAAGCGCGGTGTGGTCGCGCTGGCATTGGCGCTCGGCGGTTTCGGTATCGGTTGTGCCGCACCCGGTCAACCGCACGCGATGGCGCGGTTGATGTCGGTGCGTGCCGATCGCAGCGCCTTGCCGCGCTACCTGACACCGATTCTCGCGAGCGTACTGCTCGGCGCGGCGCTCTTCTGCGGATGGTGTACGCGCGCGCTCTACGGCGGCTTGCAGGCGCCGGAACAGGCGTTGTACGCGCTGGCGACGCGTTTGCTGCCGCCTGCGCTCGCGGGTGCATTCATCGTCGCGTTGTTCATCGCCTTGATGTCGAGCGTGGCCAGCCCGTTGCTCGCTCTGGCCTCGCAGTGTTCTGTCGAGCTGCGCAGACCGACCGCGCTGCTCTCGTCAGGCTGGACGCGCTTGGCGCTCGTCGTCGCCGCGGCAGTCGCGATCGCGTTCACGCTGCTCGTTCCCATCGAGCTCGCCACGCATGGATGGTTTCCGTATCTCGCGCTCGGCGCCTCGTTCGGCCCGCTGCTCATGGTGCGCCTCACGGGCAAGCGCGTGCGTCCCGGTTCGGTGCTCGGCGCGATGTGGACGGGCTTTGTCTTGACCGTGATCTTCCACGTGTTGCCGGATTCGCCGGGCGATTTCCTGGAGCGCGTGCTGCCGTTCGTCGCTTCGCTGGGCATCGCGCTCACTGGCGGTGAGCGCCGCCGCAATCCGGATCGCGCGGATCGTTCCCAGGAGACGATGCATCATAGAGTGCCGATTTGAGCGATGGGCGCTGGCCAGTCGATAGGCTACGGACTACGGGCTACGGACTACGGGCGACAGGCTACGGTCGGAAATAGGGCTCTGGGTGTCGGCAAGAGGCGAGTCGTGGGCAAGCGGACGCAGAGGGCGAAGCAGTGCGCGGCGAATGCTGTGTCGCCGACCGAGACTGTGACGCCGCAGCTGTCGGCGGAAGAGCGCATCCTCGCGGCGGTTGCGAGGATTCCGCGCGGGCGGGTCTGTACCTACGGCGGCGTGGCGCATCTTGCCGGACTGCCGCGTCGGGCGCGGTTGGTCGGCACCGTGTTGCGCAAGACGACACGGCGCGTCCCGTGGTTTCGCGTCATCAACGCGGGCGGCACGATCTCGTTCCCGAAAGGTAGCGCTGCCTATGCCCGTCAGCGCCGGCATCTCGAAGCCGAGGGCATCGTGTTCAGCGGCGAGCGCATCGATCTCGACAAGTACGGCTGGCCCGAGCGCGTCCGGTCGCTGGATGAGTACCTCTGGGCGTTCTAGCGCCGCCGCTGGCTCGTGCGCGTTAACCCCGTTCGGACAGGTCTCCCGTTTATTTCACACGAAGCGCTCTTGCGCGCATCGGGAGTCCATACGAATGAAGACTATGTCGCATCGGAGCTGGGTGCTCGTCGTGGCCTTGGCGCTCGGCGCCTGCGTCGTTCAGCGCGATCAAGAGCAACGAACGGCGCAAGATCCCGAGCCACGGAGCGCGGCGGCGGACGCTGCCGCGAGCGCGCAAGCCGAAAAGAAGGCGCGCCGTGCCTTGGAGCAGCAACGCGCGCACGAGCGTGTGCGTGCGCCGGCAGGCGCGCCCGTGCTGATCAGCGCGCCTGCGCCGGCGGCGGAGCTCGCGTCGTGTTGCTGGGGGCCGCCGACCATCACGGAGCGCTATCAATCCTTCGACGACAATCCCGTCAAGCTCGCGGCCGAGCAGCCGGTGTCGACGTTTTCGATCGACGTCGATACCGGCGCTTATGCGAATGTGCGCCGCTTCCTGAGCTCGGGCCGCCTGCCGCCACAGGATGCAGTGCGCGTGGAAGAGCTCATCAACTACTTCGATTACGACTACGCACCGCCCGCGACGCGCGAGGTGCCGTTCAGCGTCACGACCGATCTGGCCCGTGCGCCGTGGAACAGCGATGCCGTGTTGCTGCGCATCGGCATCAAGGGCTTTGAAGTGCCGGCGCGCGAGCGGCCGGCCGCCAATCTCGTGTTTCTCGTCGACGTGTCGGGCTCGATGAACTCGCCCGACAAGCTGCCGCTGCTCAAGAACGCATTTCGGCTGCTGACCGAGCAGCTCACCGAGCGCGATCGCGTCGCGCTCGTCGCATACGCCGGTGCATCGGGCGTCGTGCTCGAGCCCACGCCCGGCAGCGAGAAGCACAAGATTCTCGAAGCGATCGGCCGGCTCGAAGCGGGCGGCACGACGAACGGCGCGGCGGGCATCGAGCAGGCTTATCAGCTGGCGCGTGCGGCGTTCATCGACGGCGGGATCAATCGCGTCGTGCTCGCGACCGACGGCGATTTCAACGTCGGCCTCGTCGATTTCGATGCGCTCGTCGGCATGGTCGAGCGCGAGCGCAAGTCGGGCGTGGCGCTGACGACGCTCGGCTTCGGAACCGGCAATTACAACGATCGTTTGCTCGAGCGTCTTGCGGATGCGGGCAACGGCAACTACGCGTATATCGACAATCTCACCGAGGCGCGTAAGGTGCTCGTTCAGGAGCTCTCATCGACATTGCTCACGATCGCGCACGACGTGAAGATTCAAGTGGAGTTCAATCCGGCCGAAGTGCTCGAATATCGTTTGATCGGTTACGAGAATCGCATGCTCGCGCGCGCAGATTTCAACAACGACGGAGTCGATGCCGGAGAGATCGGCGCGGGGCATCGCGTCACGGCGCTGTACGAGATCGTTCCGGTCGGCGCCAAGGGGCGCGTCGATCCGCTGCGTTACGGCACGCGGCAGGCTGCGAGCGCGCCGCGGGGCGAGCTCGCCTATCTCAGAGTGCGCTACAAGCTGCCGGGCGAGGATGCGAGCAAGGTCATCGAGCATCCCATTCGCAGCGCGGCGGTGCCCGAAGCGGCGCAAGCGTCTGCCGATTTCTGCTTCGCCATGGGAGTGGCCGCATTCGGTCAGCTGCTGCGCGGCGGGAAGTACATGGAGCGCTTCGGCTATCGCGATGCGCAGCAGCTCGTCGAAGCCGGGCTCGCGAACGATCGCCACGGCTATCGACGCGAGCTCGTCGCGCTGATCGAGCTGGCGGCATCGCTCGCCGGCGAGCGCGTGTCGGACTCCAAGCCGTCCACGAATACGCTACAGGAGCGCGGCAACCGGCATGACGCTCGCCCCTGATTCATCGGCAGGCGCCGTCGCAGCAGCGCAGAGCGACGCTGCGCAGCGCTCGGACGGTGCAGAGACGCTGCGCAACGTGACAGACGATGCGGCGCTCATGCTGCGCTATCGCAACGGCGATGTGAGCGCCTTCGAAATGCTGTATGCCCGCTACAAGGGGCCGCTCTATCGTTACTTGCAGCGCACGTGCAAGAGCGTCGATGTCGCCAACGATCTGTTTCAGGAAGTGTGGGGCAAGGTGATCGCAAGTCGCGAGCGTTACGAGGTGCGGGCGCAGTTCGCGACGTTCCTCTATCGCATCGCGCACAACTGCGCCGTCGATTACTTTCGCAAGGCGGCGCACGTGCATGAGCGTCAGGCGCTCGACGTTGTCGAGCTGGCAGAGGAGCTGCACGCCGCTGAGCCGCAGCCGGATGCGGTCGCGTCGCACACGCAGATCAAAGCTGCGTTCGAACGTGCGCTCGATGCGCTGCCGCCGGAGCAGCGCGACGTGTTCGTCTTGTATGAGGAGGCGGGGCTCAGTCTCGAGCAGATCGGCAAAGTCACGGGCGTTGGGATGGAGACGGCGAAGAGCCGCTTGCGTTATGCGGTGACGAAGTTGCGAGCCGCGCTCGTTCATCATCAACCCGAGGGGGCGCGATCGTGAACGGCGAACCTGACGAGATCGAATTCGAGCGGTACTTGGCAGGCGATTCGCTCGTGTCGCGCCGCTATCGCGAGCTCGACGCGCGGGAAGTGCCGCCGGAAATCGATCGTGCGATCCTGGCGCGCGCGGCCGAAGCGGTCCACCCCGTCAAGCAGCGGCACCTGAAGCGTTGGGGCGTGCCGATCGCGCTTGCCGCATCGCTCGTGCTGGTGGTGTCGATTGCAATCGAAGGCATACGGCACGAGGCAACCACTGCCAGCGCTCCCGCGCCATCGAGCAGCATGCACGAGTGGCCTGTACCGGCTGTAGTGGATCGAGAATCCGTTGCGCCGGTCGATGAGGCCAAGGTTGCACAGGATGGTCCGCTTGCGCTCGATCCGCCTGCGCCGCGGGCCGCTGAACCTCGGACTGCGGAACCGCCGTCGACGCTGCGTGCTGCGCCTGCGCGCCCACCGGTGCGCCGTGCCGAGCCGCAGCCGCAAGCGGCCGAGCAAGCCATGGCCTACGAGCCTGCGCTGCCGGCCGCGCCACCGCCGGCAGCGGTGGCCGCTCCAGCACCGCAGCTGAGCGAACGAGCGGCATCGGCTCGCGCCCGCGAGGAGGTAGGTGAGCCGCAGTTGGTGAGCGCCGTCGAGCGAGATCCCGCCGAGTGGCTGGCGGAAATCAGAAAGCTGCGCGAGGCGGGTCGTAACGAGGATGCAGATCGCGAGTGGCACGATTTCCGCGAGATGTTTCCGCGCTACGAGGTGGCGCCGGACGATCCGGCGCGACCGTCAAGCTGAGTGCGCGATGCGCGGCAGAAACATGCGGATCGCCGTGCCCTTGTTCGGCTCGCTCTCGATCGTCAAGCGACCGCCGCTGCGCGCAACGATCTGCTGCACGATGACGAGGCCGAGGCCCGTGCCGCGTTCGCCTTTCGTCGTGAAGAACGGCCGCATCGCATTCGCGCAGGTGTCGCGATCCATGCCTCGACCCGTGTCGATCACGGCGATGGTGACATACGGCGTTTGCTCGCCTTCGTCGTCCTCGATTTGAGTTTCGCCGACCTCGATCGCGAGCTCGCCGCCGTCGGGCATCGCATCGCGGGCGTTCAGCACCAGATTCAGGAGCGCGCGTTCGAGCTGGGTGGGATCCATGAAGATCCGGCTCGAGGTCTGGTCGAGGCGCAGATCGAGCTGAATGTTCTTGCCGATCAGCGCCGTGAACATGCGTGCGAGATTCGTGATCAAGGCCGCCGGATCGAGCACGCGCGGTGCGGCAGGATCGTCCTTGCCGAAGCTCATTACTTGGCTCGCGAGCTTCTGTCCGCGCTCGAGCGCTTCGATCACGCGCTGAGCGTATTGATCGGCTTGCTGCGGCAACTCCGGGACGCGGCGGATGAGCTCCGCGAAGCCGAGCGCGGCGCCGATGATGCCGCGGAAATCATGCGCGACGCCGGCTGCCATGCGGCCCACCGCTTCCATGCGATGCAGCTCCATCAAATGCCGCTGATAGGCGGCGAGCGCCGTACGCGTGTGCTGCCGCTCGTACTCGGCGTAGAGCCGCGCGATGTTGTCGGCCACCGCGCCTGCGAACGCGCATTCCGCGTCGGTCCAGGTGCGGGGCGGGCCGATGTGCTCGTGGCAGACGACGCCGACCAGATTGCCCTCCAGGTAGATCGGCGCATCGAGCATCGAAGTGATTCCGAGCGGCTCCAGGTAAGCCGCGCTGAGCTCGGCCGTGACGTCCGAGCTCAGCGCGTCGTTGGCCACGACCGCGCGTCGCTCGCCCATCGCGTCAAAGTAGGCGGGGAAGTCCTGCCGCCGTAGCACGGCGCCTTGAAACAGCTGATGATTGGAACGCTGCCACAGATGGCGGCAGCGCAACGCGCGACCCTCGTCGATCAGCGTCCAGCAACCCACGCGCTCGACGCGCAGGGCGCGGGCGGCGGTTTCGGCCAGTTGGACCCACGCATCGCGCAGCGTCTGGCCGTCGCGGATATGCAAACGGGCAAGCTCCAGCCGGGCGCTCTCCAGCGCGGCCGACTGTTCGTCGTGCGGTCCAATGTTTCGCTGGGCCATATGACCCTCTCCGCTCCTTCGTGCTGATTCGCGTCGTGCGTCAGATCTGTCACTCTACGCTGCTCGATTCCGGGCGGCTATAGAGGGACACCAACGGCCTATCGGGTAGGCATTCCGGGGTGTTGCCGCCCGGTATCGACAGGCAAATGCCTCGGGTAAGAGGGTGCGGCTAGAATACGCGCCCCCCGTGCTTGAACCCTCCTGTCCATGGAAAAAGCGATCGAACGTCTCTTGTTCGCGAGCCGCTGGCTGCTCGCCCCGATCTATCTCGGCATGTCCCTGGCGCTGGTGGCGCTCGGCATCAAGTTCTTCATGGAGCTGTTCCACTTGCTCGGCCATGTGGTCGAGATGAAGGAATCCGATCTCGTGCTCGTGCTGCTGGCGCTCGTGGACATGGTGCTGGTCGGCAGCCTCATCATCATGGTGATGTTCTCCGGGTACGAGAACTTCGTTTCGCGCCTCGATGTGGAGGAAAGCGGCGAGACGCTCGGCTGGCTCGGCAAGCTCGACGCCAATTCGCTCAAGCTCAAGGTCGCCTCATCGATCGTCGCGATCTCATCAATTCATCTCTTGCGTGCCTTCATGAACGTCCCCGGGCACGAGAGCGGCTCGCTTCTCTGGTACGTCATCATCCATCTGACGTTCGTCGTTTCGGCGGTGATGATGGGCGTGCTCGACCGGCTGTCGGCGCACGGCAAGAAGTAGAAAAAGGACGAAGGTCGAGCTGCCTCGACCTTCGTCGCGCGCATCGCGTCAGGCTTGCGGGACGAACCGCAGCGAGACCGAATTCAAGCAATAGCGCTTATAGGTCGGCGGCGGGCCGTCGTCGAAGACGTGGCCCAGATGTCCGTCGCAGCGTTGGCAGCGAATCTCTGTGCGGATCATGCCGTGGCTCTCGTCGAGCAGCTCGCGGATGTGATCCGGATCGAAGGGCTCGTAGAAGCTCGGCCAGCCGGTGCCGGATTCGAATTTCGCGTCGGCGCGAAAGAGCGGCAGATCGCAGAGCCGGCAGTGATACACGCCGGCTTGCTTGTTGTGCAGCAAGCTGCCGCAGAACGGCGGCTCGGTGCCTTGATGCAGGATGACGCGCCGCTCTTCCGGCGTGAGATCCGCGGCGAGCCGGGCGCGCTCGCTCTCATCGAGCGGACGCAGGTCGTAGCCGCTCGCGGACCGTTCAGGGACCGACTTTCGTAGCCTCGATGACATCTGCTGCTCCCGTGGCGGCCGCACGCAACGCCTCGCGCAGCACGCCTTCTTGCGTAAGCCCTCTGAAGCGACTGACGAGCTCGCCGCCGCGAAACAGCAACAGCGTCGGGATCGAGGTGATGCCGAAGCGCGCCGCAAGCTGCTCGTTGTCGTCGACGTTGACCTTGAAAACACGATACGCGTCCGCTGCATCCGATGCGAGCCTTTCCAGGATCGGCAGCTGGACGCGGCAAGGGCCGCACCACGGCGCCCAGAAATCCACGAGCACGGGTCGGTCGGTTGCTTGGAGCGCGGCATCGAAGCTGCGCGTATCGAGCTCGGTAATCACAACTGCTCCTTGCCGGTTCGTCCGGCCTTGGCTCGAGACACCCGGCCCAGCGCCGGAGATGCAGTTATGGACCCGTCGGAGTGCGAATCAATCGCACGCGCGTGCATCAAGACACTCTTGTCGTGGATTCACGGATCGGCGCTGACGGATTGCGTTCCCGGACGTGGGAAGCGCGCTATTGCCTCAGTTCCTTGCCCAGCTTGCTGTGCCGGTACCCGTACGCCGCATAGATGAGGACGCCGAGCGCCGTCCAGATGCCGAGGCGCCACCATGTGTCGCCGGGCAGGAAGTAGGTCAAACCGAAGCACACGAACGCGCCGAGCGAGCAGGTGAGAGGCGCAAGCGGCACGCGGAAGGGACGCGGAGCGTCAGGGCGCGTGCCGCGCAGGATGAGCACGCCGATACAGACGACGCCGAACGCGAGCAGGATGCCGATCGAGATCAGCTCGCCGAGCACGTCGAGCGGAAAGAGGCCGGCGATCGCCGCTGCAGGGATCACCGTGAACAAGGTGGCGATGTGGGGCGTGCGATATTTTGGATGGACCTTGCGCATGGCAGGCGGCAGCAGGCCGTCTTCGCTCATCGCGAGGAACACGCGCGGTTGGCCGAGCAACGACATCAGGATGACCGAAGTCATGCCGACGATCGCACCGAGCTTGACGAGCCCGCCGAGCCACGCAATCTCGGGATGCGCATCGAGCGCAGCGGCCACAGGCGCCGCTACGCCGAGCGCGGTGTACGGCACCATGCCGGTCATGACCGCCGCCATGGCCACGTACAGGATCGTCGAGATGCCGAGCCCTGCGAGCACGCCGAGCGGCACGTCGCGCTGCGGATTGCGCGTTTCGCGCGCCGTGGTGCAGGCGGTGTCGAAGCCGATGTACGAGAAGAAGATGATGACGGCGCCCTGGAACACGCCGCTCCAGCCGAACTCGCCGAACGTGCCGGTGTTCGGCGGGATGTAGGGCGTCCAGTTGGCGGTGTCGACGAACGCGAGCCCGACGCCGATGAAGAGCACGATCACCGCGACTTTGACGACGACCATCGCGGTGTTCGCTGCAGACGATTCGCGCACGCCGAGGTAGCAGATGGCGCCGAGCACGAGCACGATCAAGACCGCGGGCAGATTGACGATCGCGCCGGTGGCTCCCAATGCGCCGTCCTCGCCCTTGCCGAACGGGGCGTTGATGAGTGCAGCGGGCAGCTGCACGCCCCAGCCTTCGAGCACGTTGACGACATAGCCGGACCATCCGACGGCGACCGCCGAGGCCGACATCAGATATTCGAGCATCAGGTTCCAGCCGATGAGCCACGCGAGCGCTTCGCCGAGCGTTGCGTATGTGTAGGTATAAGCGCTGCCCGACACCGGGATCATCGCTGCAAACTCGGCGTAGCAGAGCGCGGCCAGCGCGCAGCAGAACGCGGCGATCAAGAAGGCGAGGGTGAGCGCAGGGCCGGAATGCTGTGCGGCGACGACGCCGGTCAGCACGAAGATGCCCGTGCCGATCGTCGAGCCGAGCCCGATCGCAGTCAGCGAGCGAGCGGTGAGCACCCGCTTGAGCGCAGGCGCGTTCTGTAGATCGCGGGTAATGGCCTCCACCGAGCGAACGGCGACGAGCCGGTTCAGCAAGCGCATCGAAACCTCGTCGGCTGTTGAATCCTTGAATTCGAGTTGGGCAGCGACTCGACGAGCCTACAGCGTCGCGCTGCAAGTGACTACTGGGCAGCGGTGGAAGACCGTGCCTCGGCGGTGCGACCGATACCGTATGATTGCCATGATGAGAGAGGACGACATCACAACAGCTCCCCCGATCCCGAACAGCTATTGGGTGATTCCGGGCAGATTGGTTGCAGGCGAGCATCCGAACGGAGTGTCTCGCGTGGAGACGCTGACTCGCTTGAAACGCTTGGTCGATGCCGGCGTGACGAGCTTTATCGATCTGACGGAGCAAGACGAGCTGCCGCCCTACGATGGACTGCTTGCGCAGCTCGGCGAAACGCCGCCGCGCTACCGACGCTGGCCCATCGTCGATCACAGCGTTCCGGAATCCGCCGAACGCATGTCGCGCATCCTCGATTATCTCGATGCGGAGCTCGCTGCCGGTCGCTGTGTCTACGTGCACTGTCGCGCCGGTATCGGCCGCACCGGCACAACGATCGCCTGTCACTTGATCCGCAGCGGCTTGCCGAACGACGAGGCGCTCGAGCGCTTGCAGCGCTTGTGGCGTGCGTGTGCGCGCTCGCGGCGTTGGCCGAGCGTGCCCGAGACCGAAGAGCAGAAGGCGTTCGTCAGAGAGTGGCGCGATCGTGTCGCGGGCGTGCCCGAAATCGAGCCGGGCGAGCGCAGCGAAGGCGCAGTCGTCGGGCTCGCGCTTGGCGATGCGCTCGGCGCGCTGGCGGATGCACCGCGGGGCGATGCGGCGATGCTCGATGAGCATGTGCGCGGGCTGGATGCGCTGACGCCGGGTGCTGAGACGGCGATGCTTCGTGCGCTCGGCGAAAGTCTGTTGACGCATCGCCGGCACGTGCCGGACGATCAGCTCGAGCGCTATCGCGCTTGGCTCAAGACGGCGAACGCGCCCGTGTCCCCGGAGTTCAAACGCGCGCTCGCCGTATGGCAGTGGTCGAAGAAGCCGCATGCCGGCTCGCACGATCCGAAGAACCTCGATCCGCACACCTTGGCGCGTACGCTCGCCGTTGCGCTTTGTTTTCGCGGCCATGGGCGGGATGCGCTTGAGCTCGGCGCGGAGAGCTCGCGTACCACGCAGCAGTCGCCGATCGTGCTCGATCTGTGCCGGCTGTGGACCGCAACGTGGTTAGATGTTCTGGCCGGCGCGCCGAAAGTCCTCTTGCTGCGCTTTGCAGGCCCAGCGGCCACCTTGCTCAGAGAACGCAAGCTCAAGCCTCAGGTGTTGTCGCTCATGGATGCTGGCGAGCACCGTGCTCTCAACAAGCCGCAGAATGCGCTCGAAGTAACGCAGCATGCGCTCGCCTGCTTTGCGGCGGCAGGCTCCTTTGCGGAGGCAATGGCGCGGGCGCTCACGCCCGGCAATCCGACAGCAGCGGTCCTGGCCGGTGCGCTCGCGGGTGGTTATTTCGGCATCGAGGCCGTGCCGCGCGACTGGCGTGCGAAGCTGACTGAGGAGGCCGCCGCATTGCGTATGCTGGCGCATCAGCTGCTCGGCTGAAGCACATGTCAACGACGCATCGACGCAAGCAGGCGCGCCGCAAGCTGCGGCGCGAGCCCGCGTGGACACGCCTCGACGACGAGGAGCTGCTCGATCTGCGTTTTTGCGATCTCAAGCTCAAGATCAGCAATCCCACCGTCAAGCGCGCGCTCGCGACGGTGCGCCGCGAGCTGCGGCGGCGTGGTCTGTTGTTGCAGCCCCACGTGTGGCTGTCGGTCGAATGGTTCTCGCCCGACGGCGTCCCAGGCATTGCCATCCCGTTCTATGTCGCGCATCCGCGGCTCATGCGTCTCGAGCGGCAGATGATGGGCGAAGTCGAAGGCGGCAATGCCAACTGGATGCTGCGCATCATGCGGCACGAAGTCGGTCACGCGCTCGACAATGCCTTTCGCCTGCGCCGGCGCAAGGATTGGCGCAAAGTCTTCGGCAAAGCGTCCTTGCCGTATCCGAGCGTCTACCGCGTGCGACCGGCGAGCCGCAACTACGTGCTGCATCTCGGTCACTGGTACGCGCAAAGCCATCCGACCGAGGATTTCGCCGAGACGTTCGCGGTGTGGATGCAACCGAAGGCGCGCTGGCGGCGCGAGTATCAAGGCTGGCCCGCGCTCGCCAAGCTCGAATACGTCGATCGGCTCATGAGCGAGATTCGCGGCGTGCGCCCGCCCGTGACCAATCGCGAGCACATCGAGCCGATCGCGGAGAACACCTGCACGCTGCGCGAGCACTATCGCCGCAAGCAGCAGCGTTATCGTGTCGAAGGCATCAATGCCTATGACTTGCGCTTGAAGCGCGTCTTCGGCAAAGCGCGCGCCGGCAAGCGCTGCATGCGTGCGAGCACGTTCGTGCGCGAGTGTCGGCCGCAGCTCGAGCGCATGCTATTGCGACGTTCGCGTTTGTATCCGTATCTCGTGCACCATGTGTTGCGGACCGTCATTCAACGGTGCCGAGAGCTCGATCTGGTCGTCGATACCTCCAAGCGTGCGGCAAAACGTGCGGTGCTCGGCGTTCTGGAGCGAATCATGGTAGATATTCTACGCCGCGACCAAGAACGATACCTGCTGTGAACGACAACGGTCCGATATGAAGCCGCTGCGGATCCTGGTTCTGATGCACGAGAGCCTCGTGCCGCCGCCGAGCCTCGAAGGCTTGACCGAGAAGGAGATCGACGAATTCCGCACGGAATACGACGTGATGACGGCCCTGCAGAACGCGGGGCACACGGTCCGTGCGCTCGGGCTGCAGGACAATCTCTCCGATCTGCGCAACGCGATCACCGAATGGAAGCCGGACATCGCGTTCAATCTGCTCGAGGAATTCCAGAGCATCGTCACATACGATCAGTACGTCGTCGCCTTTCTCGAGCTCATGCGTCAGCCATATACGGGCTGCAATCCGCGCGGCATGATGATTTCGCGCGACAAGGCGCTCTCCAAACAGATCCTCGCGTATCACCGCATTCCGACGCCGGGCTTTGCCGTGTTCCGGCGCGGTCGCAGATATCATCTGCCGCGCCGGCTCAAGTTTCCCTTGTTCGTCAAGTCAGTCACCGAAGATGCCTCGCTCGGCATTTCGCAAGCCTCGATCGTCTGGGATGCGGAGCGGCTCAAGGAGCGCGTCGAGTTCATTCACGAGCAGACGAATTCGGATGCGCTCGTCGAGGAGTACATCGAAGGGCGCGAGCTCTACGTCGGCGTGCTCGGCAATGAACGTTTGCGCACCTTTCCGGTGTGGGAGATGGATTTCGGCACGCTGCCTGAAGTGATGGCGGGAATCGCGACGCGCAAGGTCAAGTGGGATCGCCGCTATCAGCAGAAGCACGGCATTCGTACCGGCGCCGCGCAGAACCTGCCCGACGGCATGGCCGCGTATCTCGACAAGCTGTCGAAGCGCATCTATCGAGCGCTCTCGTTGAGCGGCTATGCGCGCATGGACTTTCGCATGCGTCCCGACGGCAGCGTCTTCGTACTCGAAGCGAACGCCAATCCGAATATCAGCTTGAACGAAGATTTCGCCGAATCGGCGCGCGCCGCAGGAGTGGAGTACCCGGCGCTGCTCGAGCAGATCATCCGCCTCGGCTGCAACTATCAAGCAGCGTGGGTGGCGAACGAGGACTAGCTTCACGGCGATGGCGCGGGCTTGCGCCCGCGCCATCGCTCGATCTTGCCTGCGCTGGGCGCGTTACTCGCCGCGTCCCGTCCACTTGTCGAGCCACGCCTCGACTTCACGATGCCATTGGATGCTGTTGGCCGGCTTCAAGATCCAGTGATTCTCGTCCGGGAAGATCACGAGCCGGCTCGGAATGCCGCGGCGCTGCAGCGCCGTGAATGTGGCAATGCCTTGCGAGTACGGCACGCGATAGTCGCGTTGGCCGTGAATCACGAGCATCGGCACCTTCCAGTTGAGCACGTGATTGATCGGATTGTGCTTCTCGTAGTTGTCCGGCACATCGAAGTGCGGGCCGCCGTGCTCCCACTCGTCGAACCACAGCTCCTCGGTCGTGTACGCCATCGCGCGGTTGTCGAAGATGCCGGCGTGGTTGACGAGGCATTTGAACGGTTCGGACCAATTGCCGGCGATCCAGTTGATCATGTAGCCGCCGTAGGACGCGCCGAGCGCGCACATGCGATCGCCGTCGAGCCAGGGGTATTTCTCGAGCGCGGCCGCCAGCCCCTTCTGCAGATCCTCGAGCGGCTTGCCGCCCCAGTCGCCGCTGATCGAATCCGTGAACGCCTGGCCATAACCGGGCGAGCCGTGGAAGTCGATGAAGATCGACGCATAACCGGCGCCCGCATAGGTTTGCGGATTCCAGCGATAGCTCCACGCATTGCCGAAGGACACCTGCGGGCCGCCGTGCACGATGAAGGCGACCGGGTAGCGGCGCTTCGGATCGAAGTTCGCCGGACGCATCACGTAGCCGTACACGGTCTCGTCGTTTGCGCCGACGAAAGTGAACTGCTCGGGCTCGCCGAGCGCGAGCTTCGAGAGGTATTCGCCGTTGATCTTGGGCAACTCGTGCAGCTGGCCGTTGCGCACGCCGATCGCATAGAGCTCGGCCGGCGACTTGAGCGATGCGAGCGTGTAGACAATCTCCTTTTCGCCCACGCTGAAGGCTTCGACGCGTCCCGGTCCCGTCAGCATCGTCGGCTTGCCGGTCTTCACGTCGATGGCCCAGAGCGGGTGCTGACCGAAATGGTCCGCGGTGGCGAAGAGCGTGCTGCCGTCCTTGGAGAACGCGATCGTCGCGACCGAACGATCCCACGCATCGGTGAGCGCGCGCCGCTCGCCCGTCTTGAGATCGGCGATGACGATGTGGAAACGATCGGCCTCGAAACCGGGACGCTTCATCGCGCGCCAGGCGAGATAGCGGCCGTCCGGCGAATAAACCGGCTGCGCGTCCCACGCGGGATTGTCCTGCGTCAGGTTACGCAGATTGCCGCCGTCGACGTCGACCTCGTAGATGTCGAAGTTGGTCGACCACGGCTCGGAGGTGCCCTTTATGCGCGCGTTGAACGCGATCTTCCGGCTGTCCGGCGAGAAGACGTATTCGCTCTCGTCGCCGAACGGCTTGGACGGTATGTCGGCGTCGAGTTGCGCCGTGAGCGCCACGGGCTCGCCGGCGCGACCGTTTTCGATTTCGGCGACGAAGAGCTGCGAGTTGCGACCGTCGCGCCAGGTGTCCCAATGACGCACGAAGATGCGATCGAAGGTCTTGCCGGTGGCGCGCGAGGCCGAGGCTTGCGCGAGCCGCTCGCTCGTGCACGCCAGCGTGTCGCAGTCGGGATAAACCTCGAGCGTCAAGGCGAGCCGCTTGCCGTCGGGCGCGATACGGAACGAGCCGACGTCGAGCGGCAGATGGGTGACTTGCTCCGCTTCGCCGTGTCCGCTCGGCAGGCGCCAGACCTGCGAGGAGCCGCTGCGCGTCGACAGGAAGTAAATGTAGCGACCGTCGGCGGACCACTGCGGCGAATGATCCGCTTCAGGATGGCTCGTCAGGCGCCGCGGCTGCGCGCCCTTCGTCTCCAAGTCGAGAATCCACAGATCCTGCCGACCGCGATTGGCTTCGATGTCGGTGTCGCGCACTGTGAAGACCACCGCACGGCCGTCGGGCGAGAGCGCCGGCTGCGACACGCGCTGCAGGCGCACGAGATGTTCGACGGAGAAGGGCTCGCGCTCCTCGGACCGAGCGGGCGCGAGGGCCAAGAACGTAAGGCAGAACGCAACGGAAAGCGTACGCAACGACATCGGATTGGAGCTCCGGAAAAACGAGTGGGCCAGTATAAGTCAGGCACTCGCGCGTCAGGGTTCAGGTGCGTCCTGTCGCGGACTTTGCGCCGCTCCCCGATGTCATCGGGTTGGCGCGGCGCCGTCCGCGCGTTTACTTGCGCTCCCGAAATACGGCGAATGCGCTCGTATAGCCGTGAAGGTAGGTGGCGTTGTGTATCGGGCCGATCTCGCCGGCGCAGAAGAATCCGCCGATCGGCACCTCGCCGACGAGCCGGCGAAAGGCATTGCTGTCGTGATCGGCCTGGCCGTAAAGCCCCATGCCGCGGCCCTCGCACGAGAACAGGAGCGCGCCGCAATCGCTGGTGAGCCGATGCGAGGCGCTGTAGCTGCGTAGCATCCGTTCGAGGTCGTGCGCGGAAGTGGCCGCATCCCGCAAGTGAAACTGCACGACGCTGTTCGGCGGGATGCGCTCGCCTACCCAGAGCGCGCCGCTCTGCGGGTCCATGCCGAGGATGTTGCGAATCAGGAAATCGCCCGGCTCGTATTGGTTGGCGTCCGCACGCACGGCGAGCCCGAGGAACAATGCATGGCTCAGCGCCTCGCGATCGCTCGGCGCGAGGCGCTCGAACAGATCGGTGAGCACCTCGCGCGGTGAATGCCCGTCGAGCTCGCGGATGAGATTCTCGTGTGCCGCCGTGACGAACATCGGATCGCCGATCGGGCGGCAGCCTTGAGCGACGATGGTGTCGACCTCGACGTTGCCGGTCAGCGCCAGCACCACGCAGCCCGATCGATACATGCGATCGTCGACGTAGAGCGCCGCGGCGCCCGGTTGCCGTACGCCGCTTGCGAGGCCGCCGATCTTCGGCGCGAGCGGAAAGACGCGGTCGAGCCCTTTGAGGAAGACCTCCGTCTCGAAGCTGTACGGATCGGCGAGCAGCAGGAAGGCAGGCTGCTGGGTGGCGGTGAGCCGCAACGTATCCTCCCAGACGCGTTGCTCGGCAAAGATCGGCGGAATCTGCGCCGCGTCGTAATGGGCCGCTTTCAGGCTGACGCCTGGCAGCAGCGCGCCGGTGAGCGAAACCGCCGCACTGTCCTCGATCTCGCGGCCGCCGCCGATCACGCCCCGCGCGCAGCAGCCGAAGATCAGCGCACCCTCGAATTCCCGACGTATGAGCTTGGGGAGCGCCTCGAAGCGGTGCGCATGATCGGCGCTCACGAAGGCAATCACCAGGTCCGGGTCTTTGCGCCCCAAGCCCAGAAAGACGCTTTCCGCCGCACGCTCCACGGCCGCGTCCAACGAGCGATCGGTATCGATAGCAGACGACCAGCGCATGCGCGAGCTCCTGCTCGGGGCGGGCCGTCGATTCTAGTATGAGGCCGCGGCCGGTGCGGCGCGCCTGCGTCAGCACCAATGCGTATGGAAAACGCCGCGAAAGGGTGCGCGCGTCGCTCTGCGAGCCACCGTATTTTTCCTTACACTAGCGCAAGGGCGCCGACTCGCCGGGCGCGATCGTCATCCAACCGACCCATACATTCGTTTATGCCGCACCTTTCGACGCTTGCCGTTCGCGCAGGGCAGGTCCGCACGCCGGAGGGCGAGCACGCCGAGCCAATCTTCACGACTTCGAGCTTCGTGTTCCGTAGCGCCGCCGAGGCGGCCGCTCGCTTCGCCGAGGTCGAGCAGGGCAACATCTATTCGCGCTTCACCAATCCGACGGTGCGTTGCTTCGAGCAGCGGCTCGCGGCGCTGGAGGGCGGTGCGGCGTGCGTCGCCACCGCCTCCGGCATGGCGGCGATCCTTGCGACTTGCATGAGCCTGCTCAAGGCAGGCGACCATATCGTCTGCTCCGAGAGCGTCTTCGGCTCGACGATCTCGCTGATCAATCGTTACTTGGTGAAGTTCGGTGTCGGCGTGAGCTATGTGCGGCTCGACGACCTGGACGCGTGGCGCGACGCCGTGCAGCCGAGCACGCGGCTGTTCCTGCTCGAGACGCCTTCCAATCCGCTTGCGGTCATCGGCGACATTCGGGCGCTGGCCGATCTCGCGCACGAGCGCGGCATTCTGCTCGCCGTCGACAATTGCTTCTGCACGCCGGCATTGCAGCGTCCGCTCGAGCTTGGCGCGGATCTCGTCATCCACTCGGCCACGAAGTTTCTCGACGGGCAGGGGCGCTGCGTCGGCGGCGCCGTGGTCGGCAGCGAAGAGCTCGTCGGGCGCGAGGTATTTGGCTTTCTGCGCACCGCCGGCCCTTCGATGAGTCCGTTCAATGCGTGGGTGTTCTTGAAAGGGCTCGAAACGCTCGAGATCAGAATGCGCGCGCAATCGGCCGCCGCGCTCGATCTGGCGACCTGGCTCGAGCAGCAGCCGAAGGTGCGTAAGGTCTACTACGCGGGCTTGCCGTCGCATCCGCAGCACGCGCTCGCCAAGCGCCAGCAGTCGGCGTTCGGCAGCATCGTCACGTTCGAAGTCGAAGGCGGACGCGAAGGGGCGTGGGCGTTCATCGACGCGACGCGCCTTTTGTCGATCACCGCGAACCTGGGCGATGTGAAGACCACCATCACGCATCCGGCCACGACGACGCATGCGCGCATCACGCCCGCAGAGCGTGCGCGTGCCGGGATCACCGAAGGGCTGCTGCGCATTTCGGTCGGGCTCGAGAACGTCGAAGACCTGCGCGAGGATCTCGCGCGCGGGCTTGCTGCGATCCGTGCTTGAGATGAGTCGGCAGCCGGCGGCGCAGCGGATGCCTGCCATCCGCGCCATTTGTTTCGATCTCGACAATACCTTGTGGGATGTTTGGCCCGTCATTCGGCGGGCCGAGCAGGCGATGTACGACTTCCTCAAGGAGCGCTATCCGCGGGTCGTCGCCAAGCTCACGCTGGAGACGCTGCGGACCGCGCGCGAGGAAGTCGCTGCGCGGTTCCCGCACATGAAGCATGACTTCACGTTCCTGCGCAAACAGTCCTTGCGCGAGCACGCCGCCGAGTTCGGCTATGCGGAGGACATGGTCGAAGAAGCCTTCGATGTGTTCATCCGCGTACGCAACGAGGTCGAGCTCTACGAGGACGTGATCCCGGGGCTTACGCGGCTCAGCAAACGTTACCGGCTGTTCACGGCCAGCAATGGCAATGCCGATCTTGCGAGCATCGGCATCTCGCACTGGTTCGAGCGCACCGTGGCGGCGCGTCATGTCGGTGCGCTCAAGCCGGACCCGCTGATCTTCCGGAAGGTCATCGAGGGCACGGACCTCGATCCGGCGGAGGTACTCTACGTCGGCGACGATCCCGAGCTCGATGTTGCCGGGGCGCGGGCAGCAGGCATGCGCCCGGTGTGGATCGACCGCGGCCATGCGCCGTGGCCGGCTCATGTCGAGCCCGCGGAGCTCATCGTGAGCTCGCTCACCGAGCTGGCCGCCCGGCTCGAGCAGCGCACGGTTTGAGGGCATACGTTGGGATGTCACCGGCGCATTGACGGCGCCTTGCGCCGCATTGCCAGGATTGGCCGATTGGCGTACATTCGCCCCCGTTCGTAGTGCCTTTGCCCGCTTTTTTTTCTCTGGCTTGGCCAGCCGGGTCATTGACGACCCATCTTCGGCCAACTTCTGAAAAAAATCCGACGAGACCGCGAACGTTAGGCCTGGGGCCTCAAGCGACGATGCTTTCGTTGCGGATGGAACCCGATCGTAACCAGGCCTCGCTTGTTGCGACTGCACGCGTCGGTTCGCACTCGAGGCTTTTTTCAGAGAGACCGTACTGTCATGACGAAGATCTATGTCGGCAACCTGCCGTTCTCTGCGGACGAAGCTCAGGTGCGCCAGTTGTTCGAGCAACACGGGACCGTGGACTCCGTCGCGCTCATCAACGATCGCGAAACCGGCCGTCCGCGCGGCTTTGGGTTCGTTGAGATGCCGCGTGCGGATGCCCAGCGGGCCATCCAGTCACTGAACGGCAAGGAGCTCGGCGGTCGCCCGTTGCGCGTCAACGAGGCGCAGGAGCGCCAGGGCGGCGGCCGCGGTCCGCGCGGCGGCGGTGGCGGCGGCCGCTGGTAAGTCGCCGTAAGTCGACGAAAGACGAGGCCCTGCGATGCGCAAGCGTCGCAGGGCCTTCTTCGTTTACGCAAGATCGGCGAGATGACGCGCTTCGCGCGACTTTCATGTTCCGATCGTTTCATGATCGCAGCCACATCGCTGCGTGCATCGCTACATCAGCACTTCTGCATCTTGGCTGCTAACTCGCATCTGCGAGCGTGGTCACAGATGACCCATTGCTTTGCGCGTGCAATCGTTGCACGCTGGATCCAGGAACATCACGTGTGCATGTGAATTCGTTTCATAGACGCGCGGATGTTTTCACGACACCGCGCACGGCCAATGCACGAGGTGTGACCGATGGAGGATGCGCTACAGACCAAGTCGCTGGTCGCAGTCAGCAACTTGCGCGAGTTCTTCCATGATTCCGTCCAGACGGCTCTGCGTCAGCAGCGCGTCTCGGTGGATGCGCATACCGAGCAGTATGTCGTGAACTTACTGACAATGTTCGCGCGCTCGGAGGCGCTCTACGAGCAAACGCCCGAAGGCGTACGGCTCAAACCGCTGGCGCACATGCTGGCGGACGCGTCGGAGGCGGCGACGCCGCATCAGCGCGACGAGGCGCTGCGGCGCCTGGGCGATGTGTCGCTCTTCATCGCCGGTTTCTTCGCGCAGAGCTTCGCGCGCAAGCTCATCGACATCGACTATCACATCGCAATGGGCGGGCGCGCTTACGGCACGCTTGCCGAGAGCATGCGCGGGACGCTGCGTGGGCATGTGTTCGCGGCGATCTTCATGGAGCTCGCGCAGAAGTTTCAGCGGCTGGTCGATGTCCTGAACGAAGTCGCCGAAATGTCGCACCAGCACACCGACAAGGACATCCTCAGGCTCTACGAGATCTATCTCAAGACCGGCAGCCCGCGCGCCTACGCCATCTTGCGCAAGCTGGGCGTGGATCCCGTGAGCAACGGCATGCGCACCGAACAGTGAGGACGCCGTGCTGCTCGGACGCATGCAGGCGCTGCTGGCACAGCTTTACGACGCGCCGGTCGAGCATCGCGTCGATGAGTTCCTCGTCACCGATCGCGATGAGCTCGTCGAGCTGATCGGCGAAGAGGCTCGCCACGTCGTCGACGAGCATGTCTTTCTCGTGCAAGACGACGACGGTGTGCGCGTCGGCGTCTACATCGACCAGGCGGTGCTCGATCGTCTCGAGCATCACGATCCCATGCAAGCGCTCGAGGACGGCAATCTGCCCGATTACTGCACGGCGCTCGAGGGCGTCAGCCACTTCCACTATCTCATCTGGAGCCTGAGTCGCAGCCGCGCGGTCTCGTTGCTCGAGCTCGAGCTGCAGGCGGAGGTCGACAAGTACGCGAGCGCGGTAGCGCTGCTCACGCGGCAGCGTAACGGGCGTTTTCCGGAGGAGCTGCATGCGCGGCTGTTCGATGCCGTGAGCTTTCTGCCGGCGCTCGATGCCGAGGAGCGGCGGCGTTACGAGGAAGCGAATCGTTATGCCGCGCGTTACTGTCGGGCGCTCGAACAGCGATTCCTGCGCGCGCGCCGTTCGCGTCCTGAGCTATGGCTTGCCGAGCTCAGACGCTTCTTTCGCTGCAGTCATCAGGAGAAGCTGCGGCAACTGACGGTGCGTTACGCATGAGTGCTGCGATAGGCAGCAGGATGCGCGTTAGTCTTCGTCGGGCGGGCGTTCGTTGAGCTTGCGCCGGAGCTCGATCCATTTCGACAGCTCGCGCAAGTCGCGCTTCGGGCGACGCGCCTTCTTGCCGAGCAGGCCGCTCTCGTAAGGGTTGTAGCCGAGGCGCAGACCCTTGGGGTTGTTGCGGATCGGCGCATCGGGAGCCGGTTCGTCTTCGACAATTGCCAAGCCGGGATGCGCGAGAGCACGCCAGCGTGCGCGCTCGCCGGTCTCGCCGTCGTCGGCAAGCCGCTCGTCGCGCCATTCGTAGACCGCATTGCCGCGATCGTCGAATGCGATGCGTCCGGGGCGCTCGAGGCGCGCCGAGCTCGAACGCGGACGGACGCGATAGCCGAGCTTTCTCAAATCGTCTTCTTTCACCTTCGACCACCAACCACTCAACGGTGCGCGCGAGCTGGCCGCCGGCGATTCTGATTGTCCTTCTTATGTCTGCTTGGGGCCGGCGTCGCTGCGACGCTATTGAAGTGCCTCGTGTCGCGTCAGACAAGCAAGAAAACTGTGACGCATACGACGAAATCGGCGCGACACGCGGCAACCGTAAAACGAATCGACAGTACGTGTGCCGATTCAAAGTGTCTGTGGGGGTAGATCGGGCGCGTGGCGAAAAATTCAATCGCGATTCTTGTCGCGCATCACAGTTTCGCGATGAGAAACGTCCGGACGGTCGGAAGAGCGCACGCGCATGCGAAGCGGCAGTCGCTCAAGCGCTGCGTGCCTGTTTGCGGACTTCTGCTGCGCGATAAAGTCCGACGAGCGTCTTGCCGTCGGCGATCTCGCCCGAGTGCGCCATCGCGAGCGCTTCGTCGAAAGGCTTCCAGTGAACTTCGATGACTTCGTGCGCTTCCAAGCTCAAGTCGACGGCAGTGAGCTCCTGCGCCATGAAGAGGTGAATGACTTCGGTGAAGATGCCGGGCGAGCTCAAGTATTTGCCCAGCTCGCGCCAGACCGCGGCCTTACGGCCGGCTTCCTCCTGAAGCTCGCGCTGCACCGTTTGGAACGGCGGCTCGCCATGATCGATCTTCCCTGCGGGCAGCTCCCAGATGTAACCGCCTGCAGCGTGACGAAACTGCCGCAACAGGCAGACCCGATCGTCGCTGTCGATGGCGACGACGGCCGCGCCGCCGGGATGATGAATCATCTCGAGCTCGGCCACGTTCCCATTCGGCAAACGGACGCGTTCGAGATTCAGCTTGATGATGCGGCCCGAGTAGATTTCGGTGAGCGATAAGAGAGCCATGGGCTGATTGCGACGTTGAGTAATGAAGGGATGCGGGCGTTGGCGCGGCAGCGCGCCGGCGCGAGCGCAGCGACCGAGCGGCGCTGGTCACTGCGGCGCGCCGTGCTGTGGCTCATTCCACCGGCTCGTCTTCCACGAGATCCTCGGGCGCTTCGTCCTCGGTTTCCTTGGTGGCTTTCGCTTGGGAAGTCTCGCTGCCGATGCGGTACGCCGCGAAGCCTGGCAACACGACTTGATTGAGCGCCATGCCGAGAATGCGTCCGCTCGTGGGCGCATAGATTCGATACTGCTCGTTCGAGATCGGATCGGTGACGACGCCGAGTAGCTCGCCTTCGCTCACGCGCTCGCCGAGCGAAACGTCCGAGAACAAGATGCCGCCGTGATCGACGCGCACCCAGGTCGAGGAGTAGTAGACGGGCTCGGGGTCGCCCCAGTAGCGGCGCTGCCGGGTCATGCCGAGCGAATACATGAGCGTCTCGATCGCCTTGGCGCCGTGCTCGACCTGCTCGGGCTGCACGCGCATCGGCTCGCCCATCTCGAAGGTGACGGAGGGGATGCCTGCTTCCGTCGCCGCGCGGCGCAGGGAGCCCTTGTCGCCGACGCTGTGGAGCACCACGGTGGCGCCGAAGGCTTGCGTGAGGCGCGCGACCGACGGCACGTTGAGATTTGCGCGCACCTGCGGCAGGTTGGTGCGATTGAGCGAGCCGGTGTGCAGATCGATCAGCGCCGAGCAATGGCGCACGACTTCAGTGAAGAACGAGTGCGCCATGCGCGTTGCCGCGCTGCCCTTGGGATTGCCGGGGAAGTGGCGATTGAGATCGCGCCGATCGGGCAGGTAGCGCGTGCCGCGATAGAAGCCCTGAATGTTGACGATGGGCACGCCGATGATTGCGCCGTTCAGCTCTTCGAGATCGACGTCATCGAGCACGCGGCGGACGACTTCGATGCCGTTCAGCTCATCGCCGTGAACGGCGGCCGTCAGGCACAGCACCGGCCCCGGCCCGCGGCCGTTGAGCACGATGACCGGGGCAGGGGAAGCAAATCCCTCGATGGCTGCGCCGCTCGTCCAGTGGAGGCGCTTGCGCGTGCCCGGCGGCACCTCGCTGCCCAACAAGCGCAGGCGCGATTTCGGCTTCAGCTCGGCCGACTGCGATGCCGCGCTCGGCGTTTGCGCCTGCGCGTGCACGGCGAGTGCGACTGCGAACGCAGCGACGAGAACGCGGCGAAGCGCCGCGAAAACTGCGCGCGTAGTGAAGTCGGTCATTGCGCGATCTTGCGGAACTTGAGCGTGAAGCGATCGCTTTCGCCGATTTGCGCATAGCGCTCGCGATCCTGGTCGCCGGCTGCGAACGTCGGCGGCAGCGTCCAAACGCCCTTCTCGTAGTTCTTCACGTCTCGCGGATTCGCATTGATCTCGCTGCGCTCCACCAGCTCGAAACCGAGGCTTTCGATGAGCTCGATGGCATAGGCTTCGTTCACGTAGCCGGTGGCAGCCTTCGGGTCTTGCGGCACGTTGGGATTGCCGCGGTGTTCGACGATGCCGAGGATGCCGCCCGGCTTGAGCGCCGCGTGCATGGCCGCGATGGCCTCGCGTTCCCAACCGGACATCATCCAGTTGTGCAGGTTACGGAACGTGACGACCAGATCCGCCGACCCCGGCGGTGCGATCTCGGACCTACCGCCCGGAGCGAGCGAGGTCACGATCACTTTGTCGTAGATCTCCGGCGCGGAGGCGAGCTTGGCCTGAAAGCGCTCCACCGCCCGCTTCGCGTTGTCGCTCACGGATGGATCGACGTGCGCGGCGTAGAAACGTCCCCGCTCGCGCAGGAGCGGCGCCAGGATTTCCGTGTACCACCCGCCGCCCGGCCAGACCTCGACGACCGTCATGTCCGGACGGATTCCGAAGAAGAGCAGGGTTTCCTTCGGGTGGCGGTACACGTCGCGCGCCCGGTTCGCCTCCGAGCGATGGGGCGCCGCCAGGATGCGGTCGAGCGCGGCGGCGGTTTCGCAGTCGTGTCCTGGAACGTGTTCGGATTGACTGGCGCAGCCTGCAGCGAGGAGCGCCAAGCAGGTCAGAAAAAATCGCAGACGCATTCAATTACCCTCTCCCAAGAGAGGGCAAACGATAGAGGAATCGCGTCGCAGCGGCCAGCACGGCCCGGACGGCCTTACGGCCGCCCGGGTCGCGCTCGGTGTCGCGTGCTGCCGAAAGCGCCCCGCGAGGCAGCGCTTCCGGACAGTGAGCTCGACGGGTTACCAGCGGCTGCCGCCGCCGTTGTTCTGGCGCGGCGGACGCGGCTCGCGCTCGCGGGCTTCGTTGACGCGCAGCGGGCGGCCGCCCATCTGGAAGCCGTTCATGTGCTGGATGGCGTTTTGCGCGTCTGCCGGCGGCATCTCCACAAAGCCAAAACCGCGCGGGCGCCCAGTCTCCCGATCATTGATCAGCTTGACGGAATGCACCGCTCCATGTTTTTCGAACAAGCCACGCACCTCGGCTTCGGTCGCGCTGAACGGGAGGTTCCCTACGTAGATCGTCGTCATCGATACATCACTCTTGAGGCCAGGACAGGACTTGCAGACAGGCGCCCGCTGCGGCGCCCCGAACGGCGGCCGAACGGCGGGTGACGTACTGCGGGGTGGTCATGCAATCAACTAAGTCCGGTAGCAAAGGCGGGAGATCCCGGAGAGGGCGATGGAAACTGACTTCCGATGTGGGTCGCTCGTTTAGTTGATTACATTTAGCGGACCTGGCCTGATACTACGTCAGGGGTTTTGACCTTGCAACGGCGGCAATTCTCTACTGCAGTGCGAAATAAACGAGGAGCGTAGACCTGGCTTGCGCTGCTCGTTACCCGTCAAAACGTGACGCGCGCGCAACATAGATATCGCGGCAGTTGCGCGGCATTGGTGACAATTCGTTGACGCTCCAGCGCGCTCTTGCGCTCATTCGGTGCCGGTCAGGCACGGTGCTGCGCAGCTTTAGTGCAGTGCGTTACGGTTCGAGATACGTGTAGCCGTTGAGCTCGTTTTCGTAGAAGCGCCGCAGCGCCTGGCTTTCCGCGAGCGTCATGCGGCCCTCGCGTACGGCGCGCTCGCAGTCGCGCACGAGCTGCGGATACAGCCGGTCGACGTCGTACTGCATGTACGACAGCACTTTGCGTGCCGTATCGCCCTTGACGATCTCTTCGATCCACCAGCCGCCTTCATCGTGCAAACGAATGTGTACGACATGCGTGTCGCCGAAGAGGTTGTGCAGATCGCCGAGCGTTTCTTGATAGGCGCCGACCAAGAAGGCGGCCAGGTAATACTCTTCGCCGGGCTTGAGCTCGTGCAGCTCGAGCGTGCGCTTGACATCGCGTTGGCTCACGAAGCGGTCGATCTTGCCGTCGGAGTCGCACGTGATGTCCGCGAGCACTGCGTTGCGCGTCGGTTTCTCGGTGAGCCGATGGATGGGCATGATCGGAAAGAGTTGTCCGATCGCCCAGCTGTCCGGAAGCGACTGAAAGACCGAGAAGTTGCAGAAGTACGTGTCGGAGAGAATGAGCTCGAGGTTCTCGAGCTCCTCGGGCACCGTGTCCAGCTTGCGGCATAGATCGCGAATCTTCGAGCACGTCGCCCAGTACAGCCGCTCGGACAAACCGCGCAGCTCCAAGCTGAGCAAGCCGAGCTTGAACATCTGCAATGCCTGTTCGCGCGCCTGCAAGGCATCGTGGTAGCACTCGACGAGCCGGCGCGCCGAGACGGAGCGATAGGCTTCGAACAGATCGAGCACCGGCTGCGGCAAGACTTCGCTGCCGCAGTAGTCTTCCTCGATGCGACCGGCGACACGGAACTGATCGAGCGCCGACGAGCCGAGCGCATTGAATACGAGCACGCTGTGATGTGCGGCCGTGGCGCGTCCCGACTCGCTCACGATGATGGGATGCTCGATCTGTCGCGCATTGCACACGCTCGCGATGCGATAGACGACATCGCTCGCGTACTCGTTCATCGTGTAGTTCATCGACGACTCGAAATTCGTGCCGCTGCCGTCGTAGTCGACGCCGAGGCCGCCGCCGATGTCGATGTACTTGAGCCCGGCGCCGAGCAGCTTGAGCTCGGCATAGACGTGCGCGAGCTCGTTGATCGCGTCCTTCACGCGGCGAATGTCGTGCAGCTGGCTGCCGGGATGGCAATGCACGAGCTCCAGGCAATCGAGCATTCCCTGCGACTTCAAGATGTTCACGAGCTCGAGGATCTCGCTCACGAACAGGCCGAACTTGGACTTCTCGCCGGCCGAGTCGCGCCATCTTCCTGCGCCTTCGCTCGCGAGCTTGACGCGCACGCCGATGCGCGGGCGCACCTGGTATTTCTTGGAGTGACGCAGGATCAGGTCGAGCTCGCCGAAATTCTCGACCACGGGAATGATCGTGCGGCCGAGCTTGGTCGCGAGGATCACCGCTTCGATGTAGCTGTCGTCCTTGAAGCCGTTGCAGATGATGATCCGTTGCGGCGCGTCCTCCGTCATGGCCATGACCGCGAGCAGCTCGGGCTTCGAGCCAGCCTCGAGCCCGAAGTTGAACTCTGCGCCGTAACGGTAGACCTCTTCGACGACGAGACGCTGCTGATTCACCTTGATCGGGAAGACGGCGCAGTAGCGGTTGCGGTACTCGTTCTCTTCGATCGCGCGCGCGAACGCTTCGTGAAGCTTGGTGAGGCGATGGCGCAGGATCTCGGAAAAGCGCACGACCACCGGCGTGGTCAGATCGCGTTCGCGCAAGCCCTGCACGAGCTCGAACAAGTCGATTTCGGCATCGGGCGTGGCGTACGGGCGTACGACCACATGACCCGCTGCGTTGACCTCGAAGTAACCTTGGCCCCATTTCGGGACTTGATAGAGCTCGAGCGCATCCTCGACGGTCCAGGAATCGAGAGCGAGCTTCTTCGGTTGGTGAGCCACGGCAGTTCCGATGCAGATGAGCGGCGAGTCGTTGCTGAAGGGCTATCGCTCGAGAGAAACACGGCGGCCGCGGCCGAAGGTCCACGCTCGCGCGCCCTTGCGTTCGATTCTAGCGTTGCCTTCGTGAGCGCGAGTGCGGAATTTCGCTGAGACGCATGTCAATCCTCGCCGCGCGCGACCGGGGGCGCCGGATCGCGGATCCATTCGCTCCAGGAGCCGGCGTAGAGTCGCGCGCCCTGCTTGCCGGCGATCTGCATTGCGAGGAGCAGATGACAGGCCGTGACGCCGGAGCCGCACATCGCGATCGTCCGTGCATCGTCCACGCCGCCTTGCGCGGCGTCGTAACGTTTACGCAGCTCCGCCGCATCGAGGAAGCGGCCGTGCGCATCGAGATTGCTCGTCAGCGGCCGATTGACGGCACCAGGAATGTGTCCCGCCACCGGATCGATGGGCTCGCTGCGCCCCGCGAAGCGTTCGGGCGCACGCGCATCGAGCAGACGCCAGCCGTTGCGCAACTTTTCGGCGAGCTCATCGGCCGTCACCCAGGCGCTGCGATTCGGGCGCGCCACGAAGCGCGTCGGCGTGCGCTGCGCGATTTCGCCGGCAAGCGGCAACGAGGCTTCTTGCCAGGCGCGCAGGCCGCCATCGAGCACCGCGACGGCTTCGTGGCCGACCCAGCGCAGCAGCCACCACAGGCGCGCCGCAAAGGCGCCGGTGTCGGCATCGTAGGCGACGACCTGCGTGCGTTCGCCGACGCCCCAGCTGCCGAGTCGTTCTGCGAACGCGTCCGGATCGGGCAGCGGATGGCGGCCCGAGGTCGGCGTGACCGGGCTCGACAGATCGCGATCCAGATGCGCGTAGACGGCACCTGGAATGTGCCCCTCGCGGAAGGCTTGCTCGCCGCTCTGCGGCCGCGCGAGATCGAACCGGCAATCGACGATGAGCCAATCCGGATCCTCGAGGTGGGCGGCGAGCGTGGCGGGGCTGACGATCGTGGTGAACATGCTACGGTTGTGCTTGATGACGTCGGCGCAGTGTACGTCGAGCGCGGGCGCTCGTGTCACGCGCGCGGGTGGAATGGCGTAAAGGTTTCGACGTCGGGTCCGCGGCGGCTACACTTCGGCGCTTGAGCTCTCATTTTCAAGGACAGACGCAGTCGCATGGCAATCGAACTCTGGTGGGGTAGCGGGAGCCCTTATTCCTGGCGCGCACTGCTCGCACTCGAATTCAAGGGGCTGCCGTACGTTTCGCATCAGGTGCAATTTGCCAAGCAGGAGCACAAGTCGCCGCAGCTCTTGAGCATGAATCCGCGCGGGCGCGTGCCGGTGCTCAAGGACGGCGACTACGTGCTGTTCGAATCGCTGGCGATCCTGTACTACCTCGATCGCAAGTATCCCGACCCGCCGCTCTTCGGTCGCACGCCGGAGGAAACCGGGATCATCACGCGCGTCATCAGCGAGTACGAGTGGTACGCCGAGGAGCACATCCAGAAGCTCATCTACGTGATCCTGTTCCAAGAGATCGAAGGACGCATGGATGAGATCGAGCGCGCGATGGTCCACATCATGAGCGAGGCGCAGACGATCGAGCGGCGCTTGACCGACTCGGCGTGGCTCGTCGGCGAGCATTGCTCGGCGGCGGATCTCGTCGTCTTTCCAGGGATTCAGACATTGCTGCGCGCGCTCGAGCGGCGCGGCGCGCAGGAGCTGCGCGAACGGTTGCTGCCGATCGAGGCGCGCTTTCCCGCGATTGCCGCGTGGATCAAGCGCGTGGAAGCGCTGCCGGGCTACGAGCGCACCTATCCGCCGCACTGGCGCGAGTCGTGAGCGCCGCGCGCGCCCGTCCGTGCGTGTCGACCGGGCAGGCGCGCGCCAGTACACTGCATCATTCATTACCCGCCAGGTGAGCGTCCATGTCCCAGCATCCCATTCATGTCAATTTTCCGGGCCGACTGCTCATGATCGGGTTCGGCAGCATCGGTCAGGGCGTGTTGCCGCTCATCCTGCGGCACATCGGCATCGCTCGCGAGCGCATCACGATCCTCACCGCCGAGGAAACCGGGCGCGAGGTCGCGCACGAGTACGGCATCAAGTTCGTCGTCGAGACGCTGACGCGCGAGAACTATCGGCGCGTGCTCGAGCCGCTCATCGGGCGCGGCGATTTCCTCTTGAACCTGTCGGTCGACGTTTCGAGCGTCGCGCTCATGGAGCTCGCGCACGAGAAGGGCGCGCTGTATCTCGACACCTGCATCGAACCTTGGCCGGGCGGCTACATCGATCCGTCGGTGCCGCCGTCGCTGCGCACCAACTATGCGTTGCGCGAAGAGGCGCTCGCGCTACGCGAGCGCTTGAAGAACGGGCCGACGGCCGTCATTACGCATGGCGCGAACCCCGGCCTCGTCTCGCACTTCGTCAAACAAGCCTTGCTCAACATCGCCAACGACACGGGCGTGCAGACGTCGGAGCCGCGCACGCGGGAAGAGTGGGCTGCGCTCGCGCAGCGGCTCGGCATCAAGGCGATCCATATCGCCGAACGCGATACGCAGGTGGCCAACGTGCCCAAGCGCGTCAACGAATTCGTGAACACCTGGTCGGTGGACGGATTTGTGGGCGAGGGCTCGCAGCCCTCGGAGCTCGGCTGGGGTACGCACGAGAAGGCGTTGCCGCCGCAAGGACGTCGGCATGAGTTCGGGCGTCAGAGCGCGATTTATCTCATGCAGCCGGGGGCGGCGACGCGCGTGCGTACCTGGACGCCGCAAGCCGGAACCTTCCACGGCTTTCTGATTACGCACGGCGAGTCGATCTCGATTTCTGATTATTTGACGCTGCGCCAAGGCGATGCGGTGGTGTATCGGCCGACCGTGCACTATGCCTATCACCCCTGCGACGATGCCGTGCTCTCCGTACACGAGTACGCCGGACGCAACTGGCGCATGCAGGACAGCAAACGCATCCTCAACGAGGAAATCATCGACGGCATCGACGAGCTCGGCGTGCTGCTCGCCGGTCACGAGAAGAACGCCTATTGGTACGGCTCGCAGCTCTCGATCCACGAGGCGCGCGCGCTTGCGCCGCACAACACTGCGACGAGCTTGCAGGTATGCATCGCAGTGCTGTCGGGCATGGTGTGGGCCATCGAGAATCCCGAAGCGGGCATCGTCGAGCCGGAGGAGATGGACTTTCGCCGCAACCTCGAAATCTGCATGCCGTACTTGGGCCCCGTGGTCGGCGCATACACGGGTTGGAATCCGCTCGTCGATCGCGAGCGGCTGTTCCCGGAGGAGCTCGACAAGAGCGATCCGTGGCAGTTCAAGAACGTGATCGTGTGAGTGCCGCCGACGATCGGTCGTTGACGGCTACGCGCTACGGCCTCGCGCGCTGATGAGGCGATCGGAAGGCGTTACGCGACTCTGCGCGACGGGCGTCGGGCCACGGCGCGCTCGCGTTTCGTCGCGCGTCACTGCGACACCGTGTCGCTCGGCTCCTCGTACCTGATGCCGATCACGAAGTACGTCTTGGTGCCGCCGGGCACTTCGACGGTGACCTCATCGTCGAGCGTCTTGCGCAGCAGCGCGCGGCCGAGCGGCGAGTCCATGCTGATGTAGCCGCGCGAGGCGTCGAACTCGTCGGGGCCCACGATGCGGTATTCGACCTGGTTGCCGTTGTCGTCCTCGAGCGTCACCCATGCGCCGAAGAAGATACGGCTCGGATCCGACGGCGGCTTGTCGACGATGACCATGCCGTCGAGGCGCTGGCGCAGGAAGCGCACGCGCCGATCGATCTCGCGCAGCTGACGTTTGCCGTAAATGTACTCCGCGTTCTCGGAGCGATCGCCCTGGGCGGCGGCCTCTTGCACCGCTTGCGTCACCTGCGGGCGCAGCACGCGCCAGAGATAGTCGAGCTCGCTCTTCAGGCGCTGTGCGCCTTCCGGCGTAATGAACTTGGAACCCTTCGGCTGCGGCGGTCGATAACGCATTTCTCGTTCGTGATCCGAATCGCCAATGGCCCGTCAGGCAAGACCTGAACTCGCGGGCGCGCCGAGAAATTGTGGAATCTTTCACGGTACGCTCGCCGCGCGCTCACTAGTCTGCGCACCCATGGGCGTCAAGTACTACACGCATTTTCTACTGCAAGAGCGCTCGCCCAAGGGGCTGAGCGAGTTCCGCGGCGTAGTCGAAGTCAACCGAGTACTGCCGCGCGGCGACCTCAAGGAGGCCGCCTCGATTCTTGCGAAGAATTTCGAATGTGACACGAAGGATATCAAGGTCCTTCAGTGGTCGAGACTGCACTGACGAAGCTTGAGGAAGGTCCCCTAGCGGGCTTTACTACCCTTCAGAAGTCCGCTTCTCTGCCCCGGGTCGAAAGCTCGGGGTTTTTTTGCCTGCACGGAGCTCCGCCTTCTCTCCGCGGTTCGTTCTGCCGCGACTCCGACGGGAACTTCCCGTCGTCCTCCAAGTCCGATCCTCCCATCGTTGTCTCCGCGTACCTGCGGGCCGTGTGCGGCAACCGCGATGGCGGGTCGCCACGTCCAAGCGGATACTCCACCTGTCAGTCGTTTTCAGGACGCGTCTTCTTATGAAACTCGCTCCCTTTCTCGCCTTGTTGGGTTGCGCCGCTCTGGCTGCAGGCTGCGCGCGCACGGACCAAGCGCCGCAGACGCTTTCATCCGGCGTCCTGCGCGAGCACATGGACACCTCCGTGCGGCCGCAGGACGATTTCTATCGGTTCGTGAACGGCCGCTGGCTCGCCGAGACCGAGATTCCGGCCGACCGTTCGAACTACGGCACGTTCTCTCGTCTGCAGGAAGCGGCCGAGGAGAACGTGCGCAACATTCTGGAAGAAGCCGCACGGGCGAATGCGCCGCACGGCAGCGACCTGCAAAAGGTCGGCGACTTCTATGCGAGCTTCATGGACGAGGCGGCCGTCGAAGCAGCGGGGCTCGCGCCGATCGAGCCGGAGCTGGCGCGCATCGAGCAGCTCGCCACGCGCAAGCAGCTCGCCGAATACATCGGTCACGCGCAGCGGATGGGTGTTGCCCATCCGTTCGTCTTGTTCGTCGGCATCGACGACAAGCAGTCGACGCAATACATCGCGAATCTGTACCAGACCGGGCTCGGCATGCCGGATCGCGACTATTACCTCTCCGACGATCCGAGCTTGAAGAACGTGCGCGAGAAGTATGGCGAGTACATCGCCGAGCTGCTCGCGCTCGCGGGCACGCCGAAGGCGGAGCAGGCCGCACAGAAAATCCTCGCGCTCGAGACGAAGCTCGCGCGGGCGCACTGGACGCAGGTCGAAAATCGCGACGCCGAGAAGACGTACAACCGTTACGACCTTGCCGGCTTGAAAAAGCTCGCGCCGGCATTCGATTGGGAAGCATTCTTCGCGGGCGCGCAGGTGCCGCTCGAGAAGGTGCAGGCGGTCGTCGTCAATCAGCCGAGCTACCTGGCGGCGTTCGGCGAGCAGATCGCGAGCGTGCCGATGGAAGATTGGCGCGCCTACTTCCGCTTCCGTCTGCTCGATACTTATGCACCGGATCTGCCGGCGCAGTTCGTCACGCGGCACTTCGAGTTCCATGGCCGGACCGTCTCCGGCATTCCCGAGCTGAAACCGCGCTGGAAGCGCGGCGTCGATACGCTCGAGCAGGCGCTCGGCGATCTCGTCGGCAAGCTGTACGTCGAGCGTCATTTCAGCGAAGAAGCCAAGCTACGCATGGACGCGCTCGTCGCGAACCTCAAGAAGGCCTTCTACGAAGGCATCGAAGAGCTCGAGTGGATGACGCCAGAGACGAAGCAGAAGGCGCACTCGAAGCTCGCCAAGTTCGTCGCGAAGATCGGTTTCCCGGAGAAATGGCGCGATTGGTCGGCGCTCGATGTGCGCCGTGACGATCTCATCGGCAATGAGATGCGTGCAGCCGCCGTCATTTTCGATCGCGACATCGCCAAGCTCGGCGGACCGATCGACAAGACCGAGTGGCTGATGACGCCGCAGACGGTGAACGCCTATTACTATCCGCCGGCCAACGAGATCGTCTTCCCGGCAGCGATCCTCCAGCCTCCGTTCTTCGACGTCGCGGCCGACGATGCGGTCAATTACGGCGCCATCGGCGGCGTGATCGGACACGAGATCAGCCACGGCTTCGACGATCAGGGGCGGCGCTACGACGGCGACGGCAACTTGAACGATTGGTGGACGCCCGCCGACAACGAAGAGTTCACGCGGCGCGCGAAGCTCCTCGGTGCGCAATACGCCGCGTTGAGCCCGTTGCCCGGGCTCAACGTGAACCCGGATCTCACCATGGGCGAGAACATCGCGGATCTGGCCGGCCTTGCGATGGCCTATCGCGCGTACAAGCTGTCGCTGAACGGCAAGGAGGCGCCGGTGATCGACGGGGTCACCGGCGATCAGCGCTTCTTCATCGGTTGGGCGCAGGGTTGGGCGCGCAAGTATCGCGAAGACGAGCTGCGCAAGCGCCTGCTGACCGATCCGCACAGCCCGAGCGAGTACCGCACCAATGCCGTCGTGATGAACATCGATGCCTTCCATGAGGCGTTCGGCACGCAGCCCGGCGACAAGATGTACCGGGCGCCGCAGGAACGGGTGCGGATCTGGTGAGCGAGAACTGGGCGAGGGCAGCGGGCGACGGACCGCCCTTGCCGGAGGAACTCTGACCCTCGTTCAGTAATTCCGCCCTCGCCGGTCGGCGATAGTAGACTTGCGAGACCAAAACAGAAGGGAACTCCCCATGTACGCTTTGCGTGTTCTTGCGCTTGTGTTCTGTAGCGCTCTGTTCGGCGGCTGTGGCTACAACACGCTGCAGCAGCAGGACGAGCAGGTAAAGGCTGCGTGGGCCGAAGTGCTGAATCAGTATCAGCGCCGCGCCGATCTCGTGCCGAACCTCGTCAACACCGTCAAAGGCGCGGTGGCGGCCGAGAAGGACATTCTCGACAGCGTCGTCGAGGCCCGCGCGCGTGCGACCTCGATCCAGGCGACGCCGGAGCTCATCGAGAATCCGCAGGCGTTCAAACAATGGCAGCAGGCGCAGGGCGAGCTGAGCTCGGCGCTGTCGCGGCTGATGGTCGTGGTCGAGCGCTATCCCGATCTCAAGTCGATCTCGGGGTTCAACGATCTGCAGGCGCAGCTCGAGGGCACCGAGAACCGCATCGCCGTGGCTCGCAAGCGCTATATCGAAGCGGTGCAGAACTACAACATCACCGTGCGATCGTTTCCGACGAATCTGACGGCGAAGCTGTTCGGCCATCATGAGAAGCAGAACTTCACCGTCGAGAACGAGGCGGAGATTTCGCGGCCGCCTGCGGTGGATTTCACGGGCACGACCCCACAGCTGTCGCCGCCTCCCGAAAACGCCGGTTAGTCGCTCGCTTTGCGTGTGACGCTGACAAGACTCTGGCTTGGCGGCGGCGTGGCGCTGCTGCTTGCATGCTTTGCCGCGTTCGCGCAGGTGGCGGTGCCGCAGCTGCGCTCGCCCGTCACCGATCTGACGCAGACGTTGACGGCAGAGCAAGCGAACGCGCTCGAGCTCAGGCTGCGCGAGTTCGAGAAGCGCAAAGGCAGTCAGATCGCCATCCTGCTCGTGCCGACGACGCAGCCCGAGACCATCGAGGAATATGCGATTCGCGTCGCCGAGGCCTGGCAGCTCGGTCGGCGCGGCGTCGATGACGGCGTGCTCCTGCTCGTCGCCAAGGACGATCGCGCCGTGCGAATCGAGGTCGGCTACGGGCTCGAAGGCGCCTTGACCGACGTGATCGCCAATCGCATCACCGATCAGGTGATCGTGCCGCATTTCCGCCAGGGCGATTTCTTCGGCGGCTTGTCGGCGGCGCTCGATCGCATCATCGCGGTCATCGAGGGCGAGCCGTTGCCCGAGCCCGCGCGGCGCGAAGCGCGGTCCGCACAAGGGCTGATGTCGCTGCTGCCTCTCTTGTTCATGTTCGCCATCATCGCCGGCGGCGTGCTGCGCAGCGTGTTCGGCACGTTCGGCGGCGCTGCGGTCAGCGCGGGCGTCGTCGGCGGGCTCGTCTGGTTGTTCACGCGGGTGCTGCCCATGGCCATCGTGGCAGCGCTTCTCATGTTCCTGTTCGGCTTGTTCGGCGGAGGCGGCGGTCGCGGCCGCAGCTGGTCGAGTCGCGGCGGTTGGGGCAGCGGCTGGGGCGGGGGCTTCGGCGGCGGCAGTTGGGGCGGAGGCGGCTTCGGCGGAGGAGGCTGGAGCGGCGGTGGCGGAGGCTTCGGCGGGGGCGGCGCGTCCGGGCGCTGGTAGTCGCATGTCCTTCAAGCGTGTGTGGCGTCATTTGATCTCGACGGATCTTGCGCTCAAGCGTCACTTCGACGCAGCGGCGCTAACGGCGATCGAGCGCGCCATCGCGCAAAGCGAGGCGCGCCATGGCGGCGAGATTCGCGTGGCGATCGAGGGGCATTTGAGCACGCTCGAGGTGCTCAAGGACATAACGCCGCGCGCGCGAGCGCTGCAAGCTTTCGGCGAGCTGGGCGTGTGGGACACCGAAGCGAACAACGGTGTGCTGATCTACGTGCTCTGGGCCGACCACGACGTCGAGATCGTCGCCGACCGCGGCTTCAACGGTCGCGTCACGCCGGCCGAGTGGGAAGAGGTGTGTCGCGCGATGGAGCGCTTGTTCGCGCAGCGCAAACCGGTCGAAGCCGTGCTCACCGGCATCGAGCAAGTGGGCACGCTCATCGCCAAGCACTATCCGCTTGTCGATCGCAACGAGCTCTCGAATCGTCCTGTGCTCCTCTGAGCGGCGGCCGCGCGCTGTCGTCGTTCCGCAACGCAGGGGCTGCTGCGGATGCCTCGCAGCGTCAATGAGGTCATAATGCCCGCATGACTGCCTTACTCAAGCGATTCGTTCTGCTCGCCGGCGCCGCAACGCTCGCGGGATGTCAGCTCCTTCAACCCCAGGTGCAAGAGGAACCCGAGGCGCCGCCTGCGCCGCCGCCGATCGAGGCGCCGCTCGCGACGTACGAGTTCGAGTTCGATCCGCAAAACGACCACGTGATCGGCACGCTGCAAGTCACGCATGCGCGCGCCGAGGACACGCTCTCGGACATCGCGCGGCGTTTCAATCTTGGCTACGAAGAAATCGTGCGCGCCAACCCGGGCGTCGATCCATGGCTGCCGGGCGAAGGTCGCGAAATCGTGCTGCCGACGCAGTTCGTGCTGCCGAACGCGCCGCGCGAAGGCATCGTGATCAACCTGGCGCAGCTGCGCGCGTACTACTTCCCGAAAGCGAAGGAAGGCGAGCCGCGCAAGGTCATCACGCATCCGATCGGCATCGGCAAGGTCGGTTGGGCGACGCCGGAAGGTACCACCAAGGTGACGGCGAAGGCCAAGAATCCCACTTGGTATCCGCCGGCGTCGGTACGCAAGGAGCATGCGGAGGCGGGCGATCCGCTGCCCGCGAAAGTCCCGCCTGGTCCCGACAATCCGCTCGGCGCGCACATGATGAAGCTTGGCTGGCCGAGCTATCTCATGCACGGCACGAACAAGCCGTACGGCGTCGGCATGCGCTCGAGCCACGGCTGTGTGCGCTTTTATCCCGAGGACATCGCGCGCCTGTACGACATGGTGCCGATCGGCACCAAGGTGACCGTCGTCAATCAACCGTTCGTGTTCGGCTGGCAGGACGGTGCGCTCTACGTGCAGGCCTTCCCGGTGCTCGAAGACGACGAGCGGCAGCACCCGACGGCGGCCGAAGCGCTGCTCAACGCCGCGATCTCCGACGAGATGTGGCAGATCGTCAAGGAGCATCAAGCCGTCATTGATCTCGAGCTCGTCAACGAGCTCGTGAACAGCCCGCGCGGCATCGTCGTGCCTGTGTCGCGTCCGGACATGTCGCTCGAGAAGCTGCTCGCTGCTGCGCGCCACGTCGAGAACGCGCTGCCCGAGAACGCCACGTGGGACGGCAACGAAAAGACGTACTTCACCGCAGAAGAGTTCGAAGCGGCCGCGCGCGCTCGACGGCAGCGTGCACAGTCGACGAGCACCTCCGCTGCGGAGCCGGCGAAAAAGAACGTTGCAAGCTCGGAGCACAAGGCGGCGAGCGGCGGCGCGCTCTAAAGGCGCTTGGGTCGCATCTCGTTGAAGTCTTGAGAGGAACGGCACATGCGCTGGCAAGGTCGACGGGCGAGCTCTAACGTCGAAGACAGACGCGGCGTTCGCATGCGCGGCGTCGGCGGCGGCATCGGCATCGGCACGATCGTGCTGGCGCTGGTTGCCATTTACTTCGGGCAAGATCCCTCGATCGTCTTGCAGAGCGTGCAGCCGAGCGGCCAGCAAGTCGAGAACGTTCCGTACGAAGAGAGCGGCGAGGAAGCCGAGCTGCGCGAATTCGTCGCCGTGGTGCTCGGCGATACCGAAGAGACCTGGCATGCCATCTTCGCGCGCGCCGGCGCGGCGTACGAAGAGCCCAGGCTCGTGCTGTTCTCGGGCGCGGTGGAATCGGCTTGCGGGTTCGCGCAGTCGGCGGTCGGTCCGTTCTATTGTCCCGGCGATCGACGCGTCTACATCGATCTGTCCTTCTACCACGATCTGCAGAATCGTTTCGGCGCACCGGGCGATGCCGCGCAGGCCTATGTGATCGCGCACGAGGTCGGTCATCACGTGCAAACGCTGCTCGGCATCTCGCAGAAGACGGCGGCGGCGCGCCAGCGCCTGAGCGAAGTGGAAGCCAATGCGCTGTCGGTGCGCCAAGAGCTGCAGGCCGATTGCTTCGCCGGCATCTGGGCGCATTACGCGGATCGGTCGCGGCAGATGTTCGAGGCGGGCGATCTCGAAGAGGCGCTCAACGCGGCGAGCGCGATCGGCGATGACCGTTTGCAGCAGCAGTCGCGCGGCTACGTTGCGCCGGAATCGTTCACGCACGGCAGCTCCGCGCAGCGCGTGCGCTGGTTCCGCATCGGTTACGAAAGCGGCGACGTCAATCGCTGCGACACCTTCGCGCAGAACGTCCAGCTGTAACGTCCGTGCGATCGGGTGAGCGTGGCCGCGCTTTGCTCGGTCGGATCAAGCGGTTGCGTTTCATTCCTCTCTCGTCACTGCCGCGCTTCCGTGCTACCTTTGTCTCACAACAACGACAAGGGGACTAAAGGTGCCGGAGCGCTTGCTCGACGGTATCCATATCGCCGAATCGCCTGACGCAGAACAGCCGATTGCGCGTTCGAGCGCGCAGTCGACGGCGTTCGTCGGGCGCACCCTGCGCGGCCCGGTCAACCGACCGGTGACGATTCACAGCTTTGCCGACTATCAGCGCATCTTCGGCGGCCTCTGGCAGCCGAGCCCGCTGTCGTACGCGGTCGAGCATTTCTTCGAGCAAGGCGGTCGGCGCGCGGTCGTCGTCAGAGTCGTGAACGGCGCTGCGCCCGTGACCATCTCCTTGCGCTGCGGGCGCGATACGCTGACGTTGGAGGCGCTCGCGCCGGGCACGCGCGAGTTCCTAAGAGCTTCCGTCGATTACGACAACATCGCGCCGGACGATCACGAGCGGTTCAATCTGGTCGTGCAGCGGGTGCGAGCGCCCGGATCGGAGCGCATCGAAGAGCAGGAAACCTTCCGCGGCGTGTCGGTCGATCCGGAGTCGCCGCGTTTCGTGGCGAACGTGCTGCTCGAATCCGAGCTCGTGCGCGTGCGCGGCATCGTTCCCCGGCAGCGTCCCGATCGCACGTTCATGCCCGGCACGAATCTGCCGGTCGGTTACGTTCACTCCAATCCCGACGGCGACGACGGCCGTCCGCTCACCGACTACGACGTGATCGGCTCGGCGGTGCGCGGCACGGGATTGTTCGCGTTGCAGGCCGTCGAGGATCTGGCCTTCGTCTACATTCCGCCGCTGTCGCGCAATCACGATGTCGGCGTCAGCACGTTGCTGGTGGCCGCCAAGTTCTGCCGCGAGCGCCGCGCGATGCTCATCGTCGATCCGCCCGCGAGCTGGGACACGCCCGCGCAAGCGGTGGACGCATTGCAGCGGCTCGACTTCCGCTGCGAGAACGCGGTGATGTTCTATCCGCGCATCGTTGCGCTCGATCGTTTGCGCGGCCGGCAAGAGGTGTTCGGCAACGGCGGTGCGGTCGCCGGGATTCTGTCCCGCGCGGGCGATGCCGTCGCCGCGGCTGTTGCAGTGACGGAGCCCGAGCCGATTCTGCGCGGCGGCGTGCGCTTGGCGACCGAGATCAGCCCGGCGGATCGCTGGAAGCTCGCGGCGCACGGCGCCAATGTGCTGCAGACGGTGCGCAGCCCCGAGCGGCAGCGGCCGGCGCTCCGTACGCTGGCGTGCGGTGCGAGCGCTTCGGCCGACGGCTCGTATCTCTCGCAGCAGCGTTTCGCCTTGTTCGTCATCGATGCGATCGCGCGCGGCACGCGCTGGTCGATCGTCGCGCCGCGCACGGCCGCAACGTGGGAGAGGCTGCGGCAGCAAATCCGCGTTTTCCTGGAGGAGTTGCGCAGTGCCGGCGCGTTTGCGAACGCGCCCGAGGGTCAGGCGTTCCTGGTAGTGTGCGACGAGCGACTGAACGGCGATGTGCAGCCGAACACGGTGCGCATCCTCGTGCAGTTCGCCTCGCTGCACGGCGGCGGCTTTCATAGCTATCTCATCGAGCATTCCACGAAAGGCGCCGACGTGCGCCCGGTGGCGGTCAATCGTCTCGAAAGCTCGCTCGTGCTCTCGGACGATCTCGAGCGCGAGATCACCATTCGCCTCGATCGTTCGGAAGTGCCGCAGCGGCTCGTCGCCGGCTGATCCTTGCTCTCGCCGAGCGTGCCGCGTGCGCGCTCAGCCCCTTCGCCACAAGACTTCTTCGCCGTGCTCGGCGCGGACGAGCACGCGTGCGATCACGAACAGCAGATCCGACAGCCGATTCAGGTAACGCATCAGTTGCGGTGCGATCTGTTCGGTTTGCGCAAGCGCCCAGACGCGCCGCTCGGCACGGCGGACGATCGTGCGCGCGAGATGGCAGGCCGCCGTGGCAGGACCGCCGCTCGGCAGAATGAACTCCTTGAGCGGCGGCAGTGCGGCATTGAAGCGATCGAGATCCGCTTCGAGTCGCGCAACGTGCTCGTCTTCGATCGCGCGCAGACCCGGCACGGATAGCTCGCCGCCGAGATCGAACAGCTCGTGCTGAATGCGCGTCAGCACGGTGCGAACGTCTTCGGCCGAAGTGGCAGCAAGCACCATGCCGATGGCGCTGTTCGCTTCATCGACGGTGCCGTATGCCTCGATGCGCACATGCGTCTTCGGTACGCGCGAGCCATCGCCAAGGCCCGTGCTGCCATCGTCGCCGGTGCGCGTGTAGATCTTGCTGAGTCGATGGCCCATGGCGCGTCCTCGTGGAAGCGAGCGTTGCGGCGCGTATTCTAAGTGCTTGAGCGTGTCGCCTGCGCTCGCAATGAGCCGAGCCATTGCACGGCGCAGGCGGTGACGAGACCGAGCCAGCCGTACAGCATGGTGTTGGTGAGGAAAGCGGGTAGATAGCGCAGCACGCGCCGTGCGTATTCGAAGGCGGACATCGCGTCGAAGTACCCGGCGAAAGCATAGAAGCCGGCATTCGAGATGCAGAATGCCAGCACGGTGCCGGCAACGAGCGCTGCGGCATAGCGCAATGCATGAGCCGCAGTGTCCAAGCGCGCGGCTGCGCTCCAACGTCCTGCCGCCCAGAGACTCAAGTAAGTCGGAAGCAAGAACGCGTAGGCCGGCGTCATGCAGTAGTCGGATTCGCCTCGCGCGAGCGCCATGAAGTCGATGGCGAACGAATTGAGCGCAAGTCCGATCAGGATCGGCCAGCGACGCGAGAACGCACCGGCGAGAAAGAAAGCCGCCCAGGTGATGTCGGGCAAGGCGATCGTCACGTCGTGCGAGCGCGTCAGCCACATCGCGGCGGCCAGCAGGAGAGCGAGCGCGACGTCGCGGCGCGCGCTCGGCGTCGAGATGGAGATGTTCATCGTAGCTCCTCGATCGAAGGCAGTGAGAAGGGCGCGACAAGTCGCCGTGCCCTGAGCTTTAGCGCGGCTGATAACGCAGCGCGACGAACACGTTGCGGGCGTCCTGGTTGTACAGGTGCACCGTGTGATAGTCGCGATCGAGCGCGTTGGCGATGCGTCCTTGCAAGGTCCAGCTCGGCGTGAGCTCGTAATCGAGCACGAGGTCCACGACGGCAAAGCTGCCGAGCCGGACCGTGTTGCCGACATCGTCGTAGCGTGCGCCTTCGGCATTAACGCGCACGCGGCCGTCGAAGCGGCCGAAGCTGCGTCCGATCTCGAAGTGTCCCGAGGTGCGCGGACGGCGCGGCAGATAGTTGTCGAAGTCGGCGCCCGGCGTGCGATTGCGCGGATCGAGCGCCGTCACGCCGAAGCTCAGGTGCCATGCGCCCAACGTTGCATCGACATCGCCTTCGAGGCCGCGAATGCGCGCGCGATTGAGATTGTTGGGCGCCGCGATCGCGGCGTCGTACACGATGAGATCGTCGATGTTGCGCTGGAAGGCCGTGAGCGCAATCGCCACCGGCAGCGCGCGCCAGGTCAGTCCGATTTCGTAGCTGTGCGAGCTTTCCGGTCGCAGGTCCGGGTTGCTGAAGCCGGGAAAGTATAGGTCGTTGAACGTCGGCGCGCCGAAAGCCTTGCCCCAGGAGGCGCTCACCGCCCAGCGTTCATCGAGCAGCCATTTCCAGCCGAGACTGCCGGTTTCGTAACGACCGTACTGCTCGTTGTCGTCATGCCGCGCGGATGCCAAGAGTCTGTGCGCGCCGAAGGCGCCCTGATACTGCGCGAAGAGCCCGACGTTGTCGCGCGAAGTGGCTTCGAAGGCCGTGTCGCTGACGATGCGATCGTCGAGATAGTCCACGCCCACGCTCACGGTGTGCAAGCCTGCGAACAAGACATCCGATTGGAGCGAGGCGTGGCGGCGTGTGGTGTCGAAGATCGACACTCGCGTCTTGCCGCCGACCGGATCGTTGAGAAAGTTGTCCTGATGATCGGCGCTCTCGCCCGCATGCAGCGAGAGCGACCAACGCTCCGAGACATCGAAACGAGCGCGCAGCGTGGCGACGCGCTCGACGAAGTCGGTTTCGTTGGCGAACGTGCCGTCGTACTCGTTTGTGCCCGTGGCATAAAGCGCCGTCGCTTCGACCTCGCCCGCGCGCCAGCGATGTCCGATGCGCAACGTGCCGGAGGTGTTCTCGTAGCCGTCGCGATCGGGCTCGTCGGTGAAGCAACCGCCGCCAGGAGGAAACGGCGCGCCGGCGCACGAGTTGTAGCCTTCGCTTGCGATGCGATTGCCCGATGCTGTGAGCCACGTAGTGTCATTCGCCAAGCCGAAGCTCGCGCTGGCGGTGTACGTCTCGTGCGAGCCTGCGCCGACGCTGAACGAGGGCGCATTGCTCTTGCGCGTGAAGATCTGGATGACGCCGCCGATCGCATCGGAGCCGTAGAGACTCGAGCGCGGGCCGCGAATGATCTCGATGCGCTCGATCTGATCGACCGGCAGATATTCGAACGGTGTCGTGCCGCTCGTGACGGAGCCGACGCGCACGCCGTCGACGAGCACCAGGGTCTGCTCGGCATCCGCGCCGCGCATGAACACGTACGACAGCTTGCCGAGCCCGCCGGCATTCGTGACCGTCAAACCGGTTTCGCCGCGCAACAGATCCTGCACCGATTGCGCGCCGCGGCGCTCGATGTCACGCCTTGTGATGACGGAGACGGCGCCGATGACGTCGGAGATCGGCTGCGCGACGCGCGTGGCCGTGACGACGAGCTCGTCGGAATCGGCGCCCGCGAAGTCAGAGAAAGACAGAAGCGAAAAGGAGACCGCAGCAACCGCTGCGCCTTGCAGATGGGTTCGCATGCTCACACTCCCCATGCACGCCCGCATGGCTGAACGTTGTGGAAACAGCAGGCAGCAGCGAGGGAAGCGTGATGCGCACGCCCATCGCCCGCCGCGATGCTGGTACGTCCGTAAGGCCGGTCTCCGGGCTCTCGAGCGAATCCGTCACGCGGATTCGTCCGCATCACCTTCCCGCGTCTTGCGACGCAGTGGCCCGAGCAATGCTCTAAGATGCGAACTTGACTCGAATACCGTTGCGGGGGCAGCGCCGGCTTGATCGCGTGAGCGACGAACCGGCTTCCCGTTTATCGCCCCTGTCGACGACAGGGCGATCACCTTACGGTGGCGGCGACTGTATGGAATGGGAGGGGAGCGAGTCAAGGACGGGCGCTGGGTACTGGGCGTTGGCCAGAGTAAAAGCGCGCGCAGCGCGCTCTTTGCTGCAGCCCAGAGCAAGCTCTTCCGTCCGTAGCCCTTCGTGGCAGCACCCAGCGCCCCGCGATCGGCGCACGCACTTGCGTGTCCGCGATCCGCCTGACAAAGTCCGCGGTTCGATTAGCCCTTGGGTCTGGCCATGTCGCATTCACCGTTTCTGTCGACCGCGATCGAGGCTGCGCGTGCGGCCGCGGATGTCATTCGTCACTACTACCAACAGAATCTCGCGGTGACGATCAAGGCAGACAAGTCGCCTGTGACGCAGGCGGATGTCGAGAGCGAGCGCGTGATCCGCAGCATCATTGCCGAGCGGTTTCCGTCGCACGGTTTCTACGGCGAGGAAACCGGACAGAGCGCGATCGAAGCGGAATATCTCTGGCTCGTCGATCCGATCGACGGCACCAAGGCCTTCGTGCGCGAGTATCCGTTCTTCTCCACGCAGATTGCCCTCATGCATCGCGGGCAGCTCGTGCTCGGCGTGTCTTCGGCGCCGGTCTATGGCGAGCTCGCGTACGGCGAGCTGCGCGCGGACGGTTCGTCGATCGCAGTGCTCAACGACCAGCCGATCCGAGTGAGTGCGATCGACGCCATCGAGCAGTGCGCGATCTCGGCGGGCAATCTCAAGACCTTGGCGCGCAGCCCCAAGTGGCGCGCTTACGGCGAGCTCATCGCGCGCGCAAGTCGCATCCGCGGCTACGGCGATTTCCTGCACTATCACCTGCTCGCGGCAGGCAAGATCGACGTGGTGATCGAATCCGACGTGAACATACTCGATGTCGCCGCATTGGCTGCGATCGTCACGGCGGCAGGCGGCAAGTTCACGGACCTCGAAGGCAAGCCGCTCGGCGTGGCGACCACGACCGTGCTTGCGACGAACGGCAAGCTGCACGATACGGTGTTGGCGGCGCTCGCTGCCTGATCAGCCCATCACGAACGTGCGCCCGTTGTCCCACGCGATTTCGCGCACGGGCAGGCCATAGAGCTCGGACATCGCTTCGGGCGTGAGCGTGTCTGCGGTCGGCCCGAAGCGCCACGTGCCGTCGCCGAACAAGAGGAGCACGTGGTCGGCAAAACGCGCTGCCAGCGCGGCATCGTGGAGCGTCATCACGATCGTGCATCCCGCATCGGCTTTCTCGCGCATCAGCGTGAGCACGTCGATCTGATGATGCGGATCGAGATGATTCGTCGGCTCGTCGAGCAAACACACCTGCGGCGCTTGGGCGAGCAAGGTCGCGATCGCAACGCGCCGCCGCTCGCCGCCTGAGAGCGTCGCGAGCTCGCGCCCTTCGAAGCCTGCAAGTCCGACGGCCGCGAGCGTCGTGCGCGCGAGCGCGCGGTCCTGCTCGCTTTCCCACTCGAAGAAGCCCAGATGCGGATGGCGTCCGACCAGGACGGCATCGAGCACGGAAGAGGGGAACGTGTCCTCGTTCGTTTGCGTGACGAGCCCCAGTGCGCGTGCGCGAGCGCGCCGCTCCCACTGTTCGATCGGCGTCGTGCCGAGCAGCACGCGACCGGCGTGCGGTGCGCGCAGGCCCGCCAACGTGTGCAGCGTGAGCGTCTTGCCGCTGCCGTTGCGCCCGAGGATCGCCGTAACGGTGCCGGGTTCGAAGCGCGCTTCGAGCGCGCGCACGAGCGTGCGTCCTGCCACCTCGACGTGAAGATTCACGCAGGCGAGAGGCGTGCCGACGGCTTGAGGGTGTGCTGCGGCGTTCATCGTCGCGTCCAGCCGATTTCTCTTGCCGTGACCGGCCCGATACGCACGCGGCTCAACGATTCCGGGATCTCGGCTTCGCGCGCAGAGAGCGGAATCCGCCCGCCCATGAGCTCGGCGAAACGCTGCGGATAGCGCGGCTCGCGCTCAGGTTCCGCAAAGCCGGCGGGATGTAGCGGCAGTGTCGTGGCAGGGTCGTACTTGTCGGTGGCGCCGAGCGTGTGCAATAGCTCGTGCGCGATGACCGTGTCGTTCGAGCCCATCATGCGTTTGTCGGCGAATACGTTGACGATGCCGAACAGTCCTTTGCTGACGCCGACCGAGTGCGGCAGCGTCGGGGATTGCTCCGGATCGTGGAAGAGCACGAAGAGCTTGATGTTGGGCGGAATTCCGTTGATCGACTTGCCGACCCGCCAGGCCCAAAAGCGCGTGCGCAGACTCCAGACGATCGTGCCGATTCGCCCGGGCCGTTCGCCGAGCAACGGCGGCAGCTCGGCAAGGGGCGGGGCGAGCAGCACTTGCACCGGCGATTCGAGCGGCAGGCCGTAGCGGCGCGCTTCTTCTGCGAAGAACGTCTCGATGGTGCGGAAGTCGCTCGCGCTTAGATCCGAGATGAAGCGCTGCGCGGTCGCGCTGCCGTCGCCGTTGATGGGATAGATGGCCACGCGCAGCGGAGTGTCCCAGTCCGTGGAGTAGACGCGATCGAAATACGCATCGAGCGCGACGAACGCGAGGATGAGCAGGAGGATCGCAATCCGAAATCGGCGCCACATCGGCACAGAGTACTGTTCCGGGCGAGGAGCTCCAAGCCTGGTCGGCGGCGTAGGCGCTAGGCCGTAGCAAGGCCTGCACGCTGCGCGCGCGTCGGTCGCGCATCATGCAAGCATCACCGCTCGCTCAGCTCGTCTCGACGCTCAAGTTGACGAGCTCGCCGTTCTCGGCGGTGTAGGCGACCGTCATCGGCTGACAGCACACGCTGCAGTCCTCGATGTAGCGCTGCGACTCGACCGACAGATCGATGAACAGCGTGATCGGCTCGCCGCAGTAGGGGCACTCGACTTCGGCCGTGGTCTCCAGCATCGTCTCACCTCAGCTCGAAGGCATGTTTGATCCACAGGACGTCTTTGTGCCGTGCGGAGATCGCGACCACATCGAAACGGACGGGATAGGCCCGAAGATCCGCGCGCGTGGCGAGCAGGACGCGCGCGGCTTCGATGAGACGCCGCTGCTTGGCGTACGTCACCGATGCGGCCGCGCCGCCGTATAGGTCGGACGAGCGATAACGCACTTCGACGAGCACGAGCACGTTGCCCTCGAGCATGACGAGATCGATCTCGCCCCGGCGGCAACGGAAGTTGCGCGCGACGAGCGAAAGTCCCGCACGTTGAAGGTAGGCGAGGGCGGCGGTTTCCGCTTCGCTGCCCGCATCGATAGACATGTTGAACGGTGAACGCAGTGTCAGCGACGCAGGCGCCACTCTGCCGCAGCTCGGCCTGCAGCAGGCGCCGACTTTGCGGGCGAATGCCGACCTATCCGCGCGCCACGCTCGAGCGTTGCGATGGCGCGCTATTCGCCGCCGATCGGCACCGCTTTGCCGCCCGACACCTTCGCCCATTCCAGATTGCGGTGCACCTTGCCGCGCTCGTCGACCGAGAGCAGGCCGGTCATGCCCGGGATGGCGTGCTCGCGGCCGAAGCGACCGGCCTTGAGCAGCGGAATGAGCCGATAGGCATCGAAGCCGAAGGCGTACAGACGGCTGCGGCCGCGCGCGCGCGCCGGCCAATGCGTGCTGAGCGCATTGCGCAGTTGGCTCGATACGGCGTCCGGCGAAATGACCCACGGCATGTCGGGGAACATCACGCCTTCCAAGTCGGCATTGGCGTCGACATTCGGTTCGAAAACATCGGAAGTGGCGTAGACCGCCAGGTCCTCCGTGAGATGAAAGCGCAGCGCGGGCCGAAGCGAGCGGCCTTGCACGGGTTGTGCGCCCATGAAGACGAATTGCACATCGCCGCGGCGGCGCGGCTCGAACTCGAGGCGCATGCCGAGCGTGTTGCTCAAGGCATTGGCGCGCGCGCGGCTCTCGTCGATGAGCAGCACCGAGCGAATCGGCTGCGAGTAGTCGCGTGCCGTCGGATCGTAATAACGCAGCGCGGCGATCGTGCCGCCCAAGGTCTTGAGCTCGCTGTCGAATGCGCGATAGACGCGCTGGCCCCATTCGTTGTTCGGCAGGAGCACGATGCCGCGCATGCGCCCGTCGGTGACGACGCGCTGGGCGACCTGGCGCGCTTCTTCCTCCGGATCGAGCGCGAATTGGAAGAGCAGCGGCGGCGGTGTGCCGACGTCGCTCAGCTGATTGAGCGCGAGCGTCACGACCGACACTTCGCTGCCCGTCGCGATCGATGCCACCTCATCCTTGGTGAGCGGGCCGACCACGAACTGGGCGCCGTCTTGAATGGCCTGGCGATAGCTCTCGAGTGCGCCGCGTTCGGCCGAATCGTAGATCTTGACGAGCGGGCGCTCGCCCGGCGCCTGCTGCAGCAGTGCGGCCATGAAGCCGTCGCGAACGGCGATACCCGCGGCTTGTTGCCGGCCCGAGAGCGGCAGGATCAATGCGATCTGCGGCGGGTACTCCAAGCCGACGCCGAGTGCCGGCAGCAGCTTCTCGTTGAGCAGGCTGTTTGCCGGGTGCGTCGGGTAGCGGCTGCGCCAATCCGCAAGATCGTCGCGCGCGGTGAACGGATTGCGCGCGGCGACGAGCGCGGTCTGGCCGAGCTCGAGCCAGCCGGCGAGCGCAGCGCTTGCGCCCGCCGGAACGGACAGATCGGCGCCGGCGGCGGCGCTGCGCCGCAAGCCCTCCCAGATCAAATTGCGGTTCTCGCGGATCTCTTGTTGATTGGACAACGCCGCTTCGCGATCGAGCGCGGCGAGCACGCCGGCGGCGGGGCGATTGAGAGCAAAGAGAGCGCGTGCGCGCAGCGCCAATACATCCGTCAGTGACTCACGCGGAATGGGCTGCGGAATGCGATTGAGCTCGGCGAGCGCTTCCTCGGGACGGTTGGAGGCCAGCGCGACCTCGGCCGCTACTTGCGCACGCAGGGCGAAGTCGGCCGTCGGCAGGCTCGTGCCCACGCGCTTGAGCAGGCTGCGCGTCTCGTCGAGCTGACCTGCGCGCACGCGCTCGCGCGCGGCGCGCAGCAGCAAGCGGTTGCGCAGCTCGGCGGGCGATTGCGCCGCGACGGTCTCGTACAGCGCTGCGGCTTCGGCCGGCTTGCCCTCCCGCGCAAGCCGCTCCGCGCGCGCGATCTGGCGCTCGGATCCTGCGGTGTCGCTGCCGCTCGTCGGGGTGGTCTCGCAGCCCGCGAGCAGGACGCTCGCGAACAAGACGAGCAGCCAATGGCGAGGCGAAAGCAAACAGGAGGGCATGGCGAGGCTCCGAACGGTAGACTTGCGCAAACCCGCACAGTCTACCGTCTACGCAGCATCCCAGCATGAAAGGGCGCGCCGGCACCCTCTACGTCGTTGCCACGCCGATCGGCAATCTCGGCGATTTCACGGCACGTGCGCGCGAAGTGCTCGCCAGCGTGGGTGTAATCGCGGCGGAGGACACGCGTCGGACCGGCCAGCTGTTGCGCTCGCTCGGCATCGCCGTGCCCCTCGTCTCGCTCCACGAGCACAATGAAGCCGCTCGCTCGCAGGCACTCATCGAGCGGCTCGAGGCGGGGGAGTCGATCGCGCTCGTGTCCGATGCCGGCACGCCGCTCATCAGCGATCCGGGCTTCGATTTGGTGGCGGCGGCGCGCGAGCGCGGTATCCGCGTGAGCGCCATTCCGGGACCTTCGGCCGTCATCGCTGCGCTGTCCGTTGCCGGTCTGCCGACGGATCGCTTCGCGTTCGAGGGCTTCTTGCCCGCCAAGGCGAGCGCGCGCCGCGCACAGCTCGAGACGTTGCGGCATGAGCCGCGCACGATGGTGTTCTACGAAGCGCCGCATCGCATCGCCGAAGTGCTGCGCGACATGCGCGAGGCATTCGGTGCGCAGCGCCGGGCCGTCGTGTGCCGCGAGCTGACGAAGCATTTCGAGACGACGTACGGCGGCACGCTCGATGCGCTCGTGCAGCAAAGCGAGCGCGATCCAGACATGGCGCGCGGCGAAATCGTGATCGTCGTCGCTGGCGATAAGAGCGAGCAACCGAGTCGTCACGCGCTCGATGCCGAACAACTCTGGCGCGCATTGCTCGAAGAGCTCACGCCTTCGCAAGCGGCAAAGATCGCTGCGCGCCTCACGGGCGAGAAGCGCAGCGAGCTGTATGAGAGGGCAATGAAGCTGAAATCGTAGGCTCGTGGCTGGAGGCTGGGGCCAAACAACTCGAGGCGCGTTTCTGGCTCTACCCTCCCGCCTCCAGCCCGGGAAGAAATTGAGTCAGCCGATAAGCCGGGTTCTGTCGTGGGCAATCATTCATCTGGGACGTACGTCACCGTACGCCTCTAGCAGCCTACCCGGGAGCCTGTGCGGGCCACACGTGCGACCGGAAATCCGGCCGCTTGCTCCCCTATTTGGCCTTGCTCCAGGTGGGGTTTGCCGTGCCGCCGCGTGTTACCACCGGCGCGGTGCGCTCTTACCGCACCCTTTCACCCTTACCGGCTTCTGCCCGAAGGGCAGAAGCTTAGGCGGTCTACTCTCTGTTGCACTTTCCGTGGGCTCACGCCCCCCAGGTGTTACCTGGCACCTCGCCCTTGGAGCCCGGACTTTCCTCCACGCTCGAAAGCGCAGCGATTGCCTGGCTGACTCGGCGCGCATGGTGGGGCTGGATGACGGGTAAAGCAAGCCCCGAGCGGGGGTGATCGTTAAGTTGATCTAAATGATTCGTGCCGGGAGCCGCGCCGCTCTGTAGGCGTTCTCCGACAAATTTGAATCGCCGGATCGCCACCTTTCGCCCCTCTTTGCCCGCCCCCCCTGCGCCCTTCTGGCACATCGTTGCGCAAGGATGCGCGCGATGCGCGCGATCGGTGTGCAACGGGCCCGAAAAAGTGGCCGCAACGCGTCGTACGTATCACCTCAAGAGTTTTTGCTAAGCCTCTGATTTTGTAACCAGAGCGTTTCGAGGCCTGCCGGCGCGGCGGAGGCCAAACCCCTAAGTACCTGTCGCCAAAAGGGAAATTCCTCAAATTTTTTTGACTGCGCCCAGTGCGCTCCATATAGTGCAACCGGGTGGGAAAAAGTGGGAGGAAATGGGTGGGAGGGGCAGCATGAGGTAGCCCTCGCCCAGTTGTGGGATCCGGCATGTTCCGCGGTGCAAGCAAAGTGACGCTCGACTCAAAGGGGCGGTTGGCGATGCCGACGCGCTACCGCGAGCGCATTCTCGAGCGCTCGAACGGGCGGCTCGTTGCGACCGTGGACCGTTCCGACCGCTGCTTGCTGATCTACCCGCTGCCTGAGTGGGAAGAGATCGAGCTCAAGCTGCGCCGGCTTCCGACGCTCAATCCCATCGCCCGCCGCCTGCAGCGCTTGATGATCGGCCATGCGACCGATCTCGAGCTCGACGGCAGCGGACGCATCCTGATCCCGCCGAGCCTGCGCGAGTACGCCGGCCTGACTCGCGCCGCGATGTTGATCGGTCAAGGCAATCGCTTCGAGCTCTGGGATGAAGCGTTGTGGAACGAGAACCGCGAGCTGTGGCTGAAGGCCGATGAGTCGGCGGAAGAGCTTCCGCCCGAGCTCGAATCGTTGTCGTTGTGAGCGAGTTGAATGCAAGCGTTCGATCTGCTGCCGGGAATCCACAAGATCTTCGTGTTCTTGCGCGATTCGCGGTGCGTGGCGTGCGCGCGCGTTCGCTACGAAGCGACGATGAATCGATAGGTGCGCCGATGCTCCAACACGTGCCCGTGCTTCTCGATGAAGTGCTGGGTGCGCTGAACGTCCGGCCCGGCGGTCGCTATGTGGACGCGACGTTCGGACGCGGCGGACATACCGCAGCCATCCTGGAGCGAGTCGGCGAGGAGGGGCGAGTCATCGCGATCGATCGCGATCCGGCGGCCATTGCGGCAGGACGCGCGCGCTTCGCGACAGAGAACCGATTGACGTTGGTGAGCAGTCCGTTCGCGAGCTTGGCGCAGATCGTGGCCGAGCTCGGGCTGCTCGGGGGAATCGACGGCGTGTTGCTCGATCTGGGTGTGTCCTCTCCGCAGCTCGACGACGCCGCGCGCGGTTTCAGCTTCGCGCACGACGGTCCGCTCGACATGCGGATGGATTGCGAGGCCGGCACGACGGCAGCGCAATTCGTCGCGCGCGCCTCGGAACGCGAGCTCGAACGCGTCATTCGCGAGTACGGCGAAGAACGTTTCGCCAAGCGCATCGCTCGGGCGATCGTGACGGCGCGTGCCGCGGCGCCGATCACACGTACCGCTCAGCTTGCCGCCATCGTGTCGGATGCCGTGCCGACGCGCGAGCCCGGCAAGCATCCGGCGACGCGCACTTTTCAGGCACTGCGTATTCACGTCAACGACGAGTTCGGACAGCTCAAGAGCGCGCTCGCAGGTGCGCTCGAAGTGCTCGCGCCGGGCGGCCGTCTGTGTGTCATCAGTTTTCATTCGCTCGAGGATGCGATCGTCAAGCGTTTCATGCAGACGCATTCGCAGGATGATCCTGTCTACGCGGGCTTGCCCGAGATTCCGGCGCACGCGCGCGCAAAGCTCAAGCGCATCGGTCGAGCGGTTCATCCGAGCCCAGCCGAGGTGGCGCGCAATCCGCGTGCGCGCAGCGCCATCATGCGCGTCGCCGAGAGGGTTGCGGCATGAACGGCGCGCTCAAGCTGCTCGTGTCCTTGCTGTGGGTGTCGCTCTTTGCGACGGCGGTTGCCGTCGTGTGGGCGCGGCATCAGACGCGCACGCTTTTCGTCGAGCTGCAGGCGCTGCACGAAGAACGCGACGAGCTCGACATCGAATGGGGCCAGCTCAAGCTCGAGCAGAGCGCATGGTCGACGCACGGGCGCGTCGAGCAGACAGCGCGCGGCGCCTTGCAGATGGTCATTCCGCGCCCGGATGAAGTGCGGATCGTCTCGCCATGATGCGCACCGAGACTCGCGCCTTCTCGCCTGAGCAGTTCCGCGGACGCCTGCGGTTCGTGCTCGTGCTCATCGTGATGGCCGCGCTCGGCTTGCTCGCGCGTGCGGTGCACCTGCAGTTCATCGATCAGGCGTTCCTGGAGAAGCAGGGCAATGCGCGCTACACGCGCGTCGCCAAGATTTCCGCGGTGCGCGGCGGCATCTACGATCGCAACGGCGAAGCGCTCGCGGCCAGCACGCCCGTCGATACGGTGTGGGCGTGTCCGCCCGAGCTGATTCGTGCGTCGGATCAGTTCCAGCGGCTCGCCGAGGCGCTCAACCGCGACAAGAAGTGGCTCGAGCAGCTCGTCACGAGCAATCTGCACCGCGAGTTCATCTATCTCGTGCGTCACATGCGCCCGAGCGATGCCCAGCAAGTCGCCGATCTCAAGATCCCGGGCGTGTATCTGCTGCGCGAGTACCAGCGCTTCTATCCGGCCGGCGAGGTGACAGGGCACGTGCTCGGCTTCACCAAGAAGTACGACGACATCGGCCAGGAAGGGCTCGAGCTCGCCTATGACCATCTGCTCGGCGCCGAGCCCGGCGCCAAGCGCGTAATTCAAGATCGCCTGGGTCGCACGGTCGAGGACATCGAGAGCATTCGCGCGCCGCGTCCGGGCGAGGACCTCATCACCAGCATCGATCTGCGCATCCAGTATCTGGCCTATCGCGAGCTCAAGGCTGCGGTGCTCGAGCACAAAGCGAAGTCGGGCTCGGTCGTCGTCATCGACGTCGATACCGGCGAAGTGCTCGCGATGGTCAATCAGCCCGCATACAACCCCAACGATCGCGATCAAGTATCGCCTGCGCGCTATCGCAATCGTGCGGCGACCGACATCTTCGAGCCCGGCTCGAGCGTCAAGCCATTCGTGGCGGCTGCGGCGCTCGCGACCGGTCGCTATCACGCCGATTCGATCATCGATACGTCGCCGGGCTTCGTGAAGGTCGGCGTCAACACGTTCCGCGACAAGCAGAACCTGGGTGCGGTGTCGCTCACGACGATTCTCGCGAAGTCGAGCAACGTCGGCATGATGAAGCTCGCGCTGTCGCTGCCGCCGGAACAGATCTATCAGACGCTGACCAACTTCGGTTTCGGGCAAGTGACGGGTAGCGGCTTTCCGGGCGAATCGGCAGGGCTGCTCAATCACTACTCGCACTGGAAGCGCATCGGCACGGCGTCGATTTCCTTCGGTTACGGCATGTCGGTGACGCCGCTGCAGCTCGCGCAGGCGTACGCCATTCTCGGCTCGGGCGGCATTCGTCGGCCGGTGACGTTGCGGCGCGTGGACGAGCCGGTCCCGGGCGAGCGCGTGCTCGATGAGCGTGTCGCGAACGAGATGCTGCGCATGATGGAAGCCGTCGTCTCCGCCGAAGGCACGGGCAGCCGTGCTTCCTTGGTCGGCTATCGCGTCGCCGGCAAGACGGGCACGGCGTGGAAGGCCGAAGGCGGCGGCTACTCCACTCATAAATATATGGCGGTGTTCGGCGGCGTCGTGCCGGCGAGCCGTCCGAAGCTCGCGGCCGTCGTCGTCATCGACGAGCCGAGCGGCTCGAAGTACTACGGCGGCGAAGTCTCGGCGCCGGTGTTCGCGAACATCATGGCCGGCGCATTGCGCCTGTTGGGTGTGCCGCCCGACGGTCTCGATGAGCTGCCCAAGACCACGCTCGTGCAAGCGCAGGAGCTATGAACGGACTCGCACTCATGAGCACGCGCTTGCCACCGACGCGCTCGAAGCTCCTCGCTGAGCTGCTCGCGGGTATCGCCGACGGCGTGCCTGCGGCTGCGCGCATCGGCGACTTGAGCCTCGACAGCCGCAGCGTGCGGCCGGGCAGCGCCTTCGTCGCTCTGCAAGGCACACGCGCTCATGGGCTCGCTTACCTCGACGGCGCGCTCGCCAACGGCGCGAGCGCGGTGCTCTGGGAGCCGGCTGACGGCGTCGCTGTGCCGACCGTTCCCAAGGGGGTCGTCGCTGTGTGCGTGCCCGGGCTCACAGCTGCGCTCGGCACGATCGCCGATCGCTTTTTCGATGCGCCCTCGAGCGCGCTCAAGATCGCTGCGATCACGGGCACCAACGGCAAGACGACGACGGCATACATGTTCGCCGAAGCGCTCGCCAAGCTTGGGATCGATTCGGCTTACGCGGGCACGCTCGGTACGGGTCGCATCGATGCCGTGCGCGCGCGTCCGCACACGACGCCCGATTGCATCACGGTGCATCGCGAGCTCGCCGAACTGCGCGATGACGGCGTGCGTTGCGTAGGGATGGAAGTCACCTCTCATGCGCTCGAGCAGCAGCGTGTCGCGGGCGTGCGCTTCCACACTGCGCTCTTCACCAATCTCACGCGCGATCATCTCGACTATCACGGCACTCTCGAGGCGTACGGCGCTGCGAAAGCGCGTCTGTTCGCCTGGCCGACGCTTGCGCACGCGATCGTCAACGGCAGCGATGCGTTCGGCCGCACGCTCCTTGGCGCGGTACGTCACGGCCAGCTCACCGTCTACGGCCGCGACGAATCGGTGCGCGAGCTCGCCGCGCAACATATTTATGCGGCCCGTTTCCAGGCAGAGCCTGTGGGGCTTTCGATCGACATCGACGGCAGCTGGGGTCGCGGCCGCTTGCATTCGCGTTTGATCGGCGCCTTCAACGTCGACAATGCGCTGGCGGTGCTGGCGGCGCTGCTCGCATTCGAGGTTTCGTTTGCCGATGCGATCGCCGCGCTCGAATGCTGCTCGGCGCCGCCCGGGCGCATGGAATTGTTGACGGCGCCCGGCAAACCGCTCGTGATCGTCGATTACGCGCACACGCCGGATGCGTTGGAGAAGGCGTTGCAGGCCGTTCGGGTCCATTGCCGCGGACGCATCGTCTGCGTGTTCGGCTGCGGCGGCGAGCGCGATCCCGGCAAGCGTCCGCTCATGGGCGCGATCGCCGAGAAGCTCGCGGACTCGGTCGTGGTCACCGACGACAACCCGCGCGGCGAAGACGGCGATGCGATCGTCGCCGCTATCTTGGCGGGCATGCAGAAGCCGCACCAAGCGATCGTCGAGCGCGATCGTGCGGCCGCGATCGAGCTTGCCGTTGCGCGCGCGAGCGCAGGCGATGCCGTGCTGGTCGCCGGCAAGGGGCACGAGGACTATCAGATCGTCGGCGGCACCACTCGTTATTTCAGCGATCGCGACGTGGCGCGCGCAGCGCTCGGGAGACGCCCATGATCGAGTGGCGCTTGAGCACGGTTGCGCGCTGCGGCGGCGGTGAGCTCGTCGGCGAGGACTGCGCGTTCGAACGCGTCTCGACCGATTCGCGCACGCTCGAAGCAGGCTCGCTTTTCGTTGCGCTCACCGGCGAGAACTTCGACGGACACGACTTCGTCAAACAGGCGGCCGAGGCGGGCGCGGTGGCCGCGCTCGTCGGTCGAACGTTGCCCGTGAGCATTCCGCAAGTCGTCGTCGCCGATCCGCTCGCGGCGTTGTCGGCTTTCGCGCGCGAGTGGCGGCGGCAATTCGCGATCCCGGTCATCGGCGTGACCGGCAGCAACGGCAAGACGACGACGAAGGAGCTCATCGGCGCGATTCTCTCGCGGGTCGGGCCGACGCTCGTCACGCGCGGGAATCTCAACAATCACATCGGTGTGCCGCTCACGCTGCTCGGTCTGCGCGCCGAGCATCGCTTCGCCATCATCGAGATGGGCGCAAATCATCGAGGCGAAATCGCGCACTTGATGGGCATCGCCGAGCCGAGCATCGGCATCGTCACCAACGCGGGAGCTGCGCACCTCGAAGGTTTCGGCAGCTTGGAAGGCGTCGCCGAAGGCAAGGGCGAGATGTTCCGCGCATTGCCGAGCGACGGCGTTGCGATCATCAATGCCGACGATGCGTTCGCGACGTTCTGGCGCGAGAACCGCGCCAACGAAAAGCTGCTGACCTTCGGCTTCGAGCAGCCTGCCGATTTCATGGCGCACAAGGTGCGTCGGCAGAACGATGCGAGCGGCTTTCGCGTCGAGTTCGAGCTCGTGACGCCTGAGGGAGCGGTGCCGGCGATGCTTGCGCTCGCAGGTCTACACAATTTGCGTAACGCGCTCGGTGCGGCGGCCGCTGCCTATGCGGCCGGCGCGAGCGTGGCCGATATCGTCGAGGGCTTGCGGCAGATGAAGCCGGTCGCCGGTCGGCTCGAGCTCAAGCCGGCCATCAACGGCGCATTCCTCGTCGACGACTCCTACAACGCCAATCCGAGCTCGCTCAAAGCGGGGCTCGATGCTTTGCGCGAGCTCGGCGGCGAGCGCTGGCTCGTGCTCGGCGAAATGAAAGAGCTGGGTGCAAGCGCCGATGAGCTGCACGCCGAAGTCGGGCGCTATGCGCGCGCGGCGGGTGTGGCGCGGCTGCTCGCGGTGGGCGAGCGCTCGCGCTTTGCCGTCGAGGCGTTCGGTCCCGGCGCACAGTATTTCGACAGCATCGAATCCTTGATTGCGACGGCGCGTGCGGCGCTCGCGCCCGGTGTCGCCGTGCTCATCAAGGGTTCGCGCGCGAACAGGCTCGAACGCGTCGCTGCGGCGCTGGCGGCGAGCCCGAGCGCACAACAGGAAGGGCACTGAAGTGAAGACGAGCGGCGTTCACAGCATGGCTCGATCGACCGGCCGCGATGCGCAGCCGCGCACTTTGCGCCCTGCACGTTTTTGAGAGAACAAGACGACAGCCGACAGTCCGACGACAGTGCTCTACTACCTGACGCAACGCCTGATCGACGTCGAATCCGCGTTTCGCGTGTTCGGCTACTTGACGCTGCGCGCGATTCTCGCGGCGTTGACGGCGCTCGCCTTCTCGCTGCTGGTCGGGCCCTGGATGATCCGCGCGCTCACCACGAATCAAATCGGCCAGTACGTGCGCGACGACGGGCCGAAGTCGCATCTGCCGAAGGCGGGCACACCGACGATGGGCGGTGCGCTCATCCTCGTCGCGATGTGCGCGAGCACGTTGCTGTGGGCCGATCTCACCAATCGCTTCGTGTGGATCGTGCTGCTGACGACGATTGCGTTCGGCGCCATCGGTTTCTGGGACGACTACCTCAAGCTCGTCGTCGGCAACAGCCGCGGCTTGATCGCGCGCTACAAGTATTTCTGGCAGTCGATCGCGGGACTTGCGTGCGCGATCGCGCTCTACATGACGGCCAAGTCGCCCGTCGAGACGGCGCTGCACGTTCCGTTCTTCAAGTCGGTCGCCATTCCCCTCGGTGTCGGTTACGTGGTGCTCACGTATTTCGTGATCGTCGGCATGAGCAATGCCGTCAATCTCACGGACGGTCTCGACGGCCTTGCGATCATGCCCGCGGTCTTGGTCGGCGGTGCTCTGGGAGTTTTCGCCTATGCAACGGGCAATGCGATCTTCTCGGATTATCTCGGCATACCTTTCATCGAGGGGACCGGTGAAGTCCTGGTGTTCTGCGCGACGCTGGTCGGCGCCGGACTCGGTTTTCTCTGGTTCAACACCTACCCCGCGCAGGTGTTCATGGGTGATATCGGTGCGCTTGCGCTCGGTGCGGCACTAGGTGTCGTCGGCGTAATCGTGCGTCAGGAGATCGTGCTGTTCGTGATGGGCGGCGTCTTCGTCATGGAGACGGTCTCCGTGATGCTGCAGGTCGCGAGCTTCAAGCTCACCGGCAAGCGCATCTTCCGCATGGCGCCCATCCATCATCACTTCGAGCTCAAAGGCTGGGCCGAGCCGAAAGTGATCGTGCGCTTCTGGATCATCTCGGTGATCCTCGTGCTGCTCGGCCTTGCGACGTTGAAGGTGCGATGAACGTGGCATTGCACGAAGGTTCGCAATCCTTCGCAGCTTCCGGCCGCACGGTTGTCGTCGGGCTGGGGCGCACCGGCTTGTCGTGCGCGCGCTATCTGAAGGCGCGCGGCATCGACTTTGCCGTCACCGACAGTCGCGCGGCGCCGCCGGAAGCGGCCGCGCTCGCCAGCGTTGCGCCGCAGGCGGACACCCGCTTCGGCGCCTTCGATATGCGTCTGCTCGAAGGCGCGGCGCAGCTCGTCGTATCCCCGGGCGTGTCGGTCAAGGATCCATTCGTCGCCGCCGCGGCGGCGCGCGGCCTGCCGATCGTCGGCGACATCGAGCTCTTTGCGCGTGCGGCGCAGGCGCCGATCGCCGCCATCACCGGCACGAATGGCAAGAGCACCGTGACAACGCTCGTCGCGCGCATGGCGCAGGCGAGCGGGAAACGCACGCTTGCGGGCGGCAATCTCGGGCGTCCCGCTCTGGATTTGCTCGACGAGCCGACGCCCGAGCTGTACGTGCTCGAGCTATCGAGCTTTCAGCTCGAGACGACCTATTCGCTCGAGGCGCACGCGGCGACGGTGCTCAACGTGACCAGCGATCACATGGATCGCTATGTCTCGATGCAGGAATACGCCGACGCCAAGGCGCGCATCTTTGCGGGCGCGACAGCGGCCATCGTCAATCTCGACGATCCGTACGTACGCGCGATGTCGACGCAGGCTGCGCGGCGGATCGGCTTTGCGCTCGATGAACGCGACGGCGCCGACTATTACGTCGCGCGCGCCGGCGATGATGTGACGTTGATGAGCCGCGGCGAACGGCTTATCGGCATGAGCGAGCTCAAGATCGCCGGGCTCCACAATGCGCTCAATGCGCTCGCCGCGCTCGCGATGTGCGAGGCGCTCGAAGTGTCGCGCGCGGCGTGCATCGAGGCGCTCAAGACATTCGAAGGGCTGCCGCACCGCTCGCAATGGGTCGCCGATATCGCCGGCGTCCGCTACATCGACGACTCGAAGGGAACGAATGTGGGTGCGACGCTGGCGGCCGTTGCGGGATTGCCGGGCTCGCTCGTGCTCATCGCAGGCGGGCAGGGGAAGGGTCAGGACTTCCGTCCGCTTGCCGACGCCTTCCGCGGCAAGGTTCGCCACGTCGTGCTGCTCGGCCAGGATGCGCGCCTCATCGCTGCAGCGATCGAGGGCGTGAGCACCTACGAGTTCGCCACCGACATGCGCGATGCCGTTACGCGGGCCGCGTCCGCGGCGCGCGCCGGCGAGATCGTCCTGTTGTCGCCGGCATGCGCGAGCCTCGACATGTTCCGCGACTACGCGCATCGCGGCGATGTGTTCGCTGCGGAAGTCAGGAGGCTCGCAGCATGAGCGCGGCTTCGCTTGCCTTCGCACGCTCGAACGCCCGGCCGAAGCGCTTCGTCTTCGACGGCGTGCTGCTCTGTGCGGTTGGGCTGCTGCTCCTGCTCGGTCTGGTGATGATGACCTCGGCGTCCATCGCGATCGCAGATCGCATGCAGCACCAACCGCTGTACTTCCTCGAGCGGCAGGCGCTCGGCGTGCTGCTCGGGCTCCTGGCCGCGGGCGTTGCGATGTCGATTCCGACGCAAGTGTGGAATCGCTTGGCGCTGCCGCTGCTGTTCCTGGCGTTCCTGTTCCTCATCGTGGTGCTCATTCCGGGCATCGGACACGAGGTCAACGGCAGCCGGCGCTGGCTGAACTTCGGCGTGATCAATTTCCAGGCCTCCGAGCTCACGCGCGTGCTGCTCCTTGTTTATCTCGCGAGCTACGTGGTGCGGCGGCAAGACGAGCTCAAGGAGAACCTGCGCGGTTTCTTGAAGCCGCTCGGCATCTTGATCGCGGCGGCAGGTTTGCTGCTGCTCGAGCCTGATTTCGGCGCGGCAGCGGTGTTGGTGGCGACGGGTCTCGGCGTGTTGTTCGTCGCCGGCGTCAAGCTGCGCCATTTCCTCGCGCTGGTCCTGTTGGCGGGCGGCGCGCTTGCGCTCATCGCCGTCACGTCGGCGTATCGCTTGCGGCGTCTGACGAGCTTCCTCGATCCATGGGCCGATCCGTTCAACTCGGGCTTTCAGCTCACGCAGTCGCTGATCGCGATCGGTCGCGGCGAGATCTTCGGCGTCGGACTCGGCTCGAGCGTGCAGAAGCTGTTCTACTTGCCCGAAGCGCACACGGACTTCGTCTTCGCCGTGCTGGCCGAGGAGCTCGGCTTGATCGGTGTGGCGATCACGCTCGCGCTCTTCATCGTGGTCGTATGGCGCGCGTTTCACATCTCGCGCATGGCGGCCGACGCTGGTTTGCCGTTTCAAGCCTATTGCGCCGCGGGTTTCGGCATCTGGCTCGGCTTGCAGACGTTCATCAACATCGGCGTGAACATGGGCATCTTGCCGACCAAGGGGCTGACGCTGCCGCTCATGTCGTACGGCGGCTCGAGCATGCTGGTCACGCTCGGCTGGCTCGGCTTGTTGATGCGCATCGCACACGAAGCGAGCACGGCGGGTCGTCTCGCCGTTCCACGCAGGGAGCGCAGCGAATGAAGCGCGGCACGGTGCTCATCATGGCAGGCGGCACGGGCGGGCATATCTTCCCCGCGCTCGCAGCGGCGCGCGTGCTGCGCGAACGCGGCTTCGAGCCCGTGTGGCTCGGCACGCGGCGCGGGCTCGAAGCGAAGCTCGTACCGCCGCACGGCATCGAAATCGAGTGGATCAGCGTCGCGGGCGTGCGCGGCAAAGGCATCGCGACTTTGCTGGCGTCGCCGTTCCATCTTGCCCGCGCCGTGTGGCAGAGCCTCAAGGTCATGCGTCGGCGGCAGCCGCTCGTCGTGCTCGGCGCGGGCGGTTTCGTCTCGGGCCCGGGAGGACTTGCGGCGTGGCTGACGCGTCGGCCGCTCATCATTCACGAGCAGAACGCGGTGGCCGGCATGACGAATCGCGTGCTGGCGCGCCGCGCACGTCGCGTGTTCGAAGCCTTCCCGGGCAGCTTTCCGGCGCGTGTGCGCGCCGAGCGCATCGGCAATCCGGTGCGTCGCGAGATCGCGGCGATCGCACCGCCCGAACAGCGCTTCGCGAATCGCAGCGGTCCCTTGCGCATTCTCGTCTTCGGCGGCAGCCAAGGTGCGGCGCGCCTCAACGCGGTCGTGCCCGCGGCGCTCGCCATGATCGATGTCTCGCAACGTCCGCGCGTGATTCATCAAGCAGGCGAGCGTCACTTGGAAGTTGCGCGCGATCTGTACGCCAAGCACGGCGTGCAAGCCGACGTGCGCGCCTTCATCGACGACATGGCCGAAGTATATGCGTGGGCCGATCTCGTGATCTGCCGCGCCGGCGCGCTCACCGTCTCCGAGATCGCGGCCGCAGGACTCGGTGCCATCTTCATTCCGTTCGCCGCGGCGGTCGACGATCACCAGACGCGTAACGCCAAGTATCTGGTCGACGCGGATGCGGCGCTGCTGATCGCGGAAGCCGATTTGACGCCGCTGCGCTTGTTCGAGGCATTGCGCGGCCTCGTCACGGCCGGTCGCGAGAAGCTGGCCGACATGGCGACGCGCGCGCGCGCCCTCGCGCTCACGGACGCGGACGTGCGTCTGGCCGAAGCGTGCATCGATGCCGCCGGAGGTGGGCGATGAGCGACCGCATGCGCCGCATCCATTGCATTCACTTCGTCGGCATCGGCGGCTCGGGCATGAGCGGCATCGCCGAAGTGCTGCTCAATCTCGGTTACAGCGTGCAGGGCAGCGACCTGCGTGCGAACGCCGTGACGGCGCGGCTCGAGCGGATCGGCGCGAAGATTCTGCTTGGTCATGCCGCCGAGAACGTCGGCAAGGCCGACGTGCTCGTCGTCTCGAGCGCGGTGCGGCCGGACAATCCGGAAGTGCTCGAAGCGCAGGCGCGCCGCATTCCGGTCGTGCAACGCGCACAGATGCTCGCAGAGCTCATGCGCTTCCGCTACGCGATCGCCGTGGCCGGCACGCACGGCAAGACGACCACGACCAGCATGGTGGCCTCGGTGCTCGCAGAAGGCGGCCTCGATCCGACGTTCGTCATCGGCGGCCGGCTGAAGAGCGCCGACAGCAATGCGCGTCTCGGCACCGGCAAGTATCTCGTCGCCGAAGCCGACGAGAGCGATGCCTCGTTCATGCACCTGCAGCCGATGATCGCGATCGTCACGAACGTCGACAACGATCATCTCGGCACGCACGAAGGCGACTTCGAGCGGCTCAAGCAGAGCTTCGTCGACTTCCTGCACAACCTGCCGTTCTACGGGCTTGCGGTCATTTGCAACGACGACCCGGTCGCGTCGAGCTTGATTCCGCGCATCGCGCGCCCGGTAGTGACCTACGGCGTCGACACGCAGGCCGATGTGCGCGCCGTGAACATCGTGCGCAACGGCATGCGTAGCCGTTTCGATGTCGAGCGCGCCGGCGCGCCGCGCCTCAGTGTCGAGCTCAGCCTGCCTGGCACGCACAACATTCGCAATGCGCTCGCCGCGATCGCCGTCGCCACGGAGCTCGAAGTGACCGACGAGGCGATTCGCAAGGCGCTGGCCGGATTCCACGGCGTCGATCGTCGCTTGCAGCAGTACGGCGACGTGCAGACGAGCGCCGGTCGCCTGACGCTGATCGACGATTACGGCCACCATCCGACCGAGATCGCCGCGACGCTCGAGGCGATTCGTCAGGGTTGGCCGGGACGGCGCATCGTGCTCGTCTTCCAGCCGCATCGGTACACGCGCACGCGCGATCTGCTCGATGACTTCGCGCGTGTGCTGGCGAGCGTCGACGTTCTGATCGTGACCGAGGTGTACGCGGCAGGCGAGGCGCCGATTCCGGGCGCTGACGGCAAGGCGATCTGTCGCGCGGTGCGCACGCACGGGCGCGTCGAGCCGCTGTTCCTGGAACGTCTCGATGAGCTGCCGAGCGCATTGCTGCGCATTGCGCGCGACGGCGACGTCGTCGTCACGATGGGTGCGGGCAGCATCGGCGCGCTCGCGAGCGAGCTGCCGCGTGCGTTGAGTGCCGCGAACGAGGAGAGGCCGGCATGAACGCACTCGCGCTGCCGCCTGATTTCGTCGAGCGCGTGCGCCGGAACGAGCCGATGTCGCGCCACACCTCGTGGCACGTCGGCGGTCCTGCGGATGTGTTCTTCACACCGCGCGATGCCGAGGACCTCGCGCAGTTCCTACGCGACCTTGCGCCCGAGGTGCCGGTGTTCTGGATCGGTCTCGGCAGCAATCTGCTGGTGCGCGACGGCGGCATTCGCGGCGTCGTGATCGACACGCACGGCGTGTTCGACGAGCTCGAGCGCATCGGCGAGAACGAAGTTCAGTGCGGCGCGGGCGTGGCGTGCGCGAAGCTCGCCAAGCAATGCGTCAAATGGGGCCTCGGACCCGCGGAGTTCTTCGCCGGCATTCCCGGCACGCTCGGCGGCGCGCTCGCGATGAACGCCGGCGCATTTGGCGGCGAGACGTGGAATCACGTGGTGTCGGTCGACACGCTCGATCGCAGCGGCGTACGCCGCACGCGTCCGGCGACGGATTACGCGGTGGGCTATCGCCGCGTGCAAGGTCCTGCAAACGAATGGTTCCTGGGTGCGCGGCTACGTTTCGAGGTGCGCCCAGGCACGAGCGCCGAGGCGATCCGCGAGTTGCTCGCGCGGCGCAAGGCGACGCAGCCGATCGGCGAATGGTCGTGCGGCTCGGTGTTCACGAATCCGCCAGGCGATCACGCCGCGCGCTTGATCGACAGCTGCGGGCTCAAAGGTTTCCGCATCGGCGGCGCACGCGTCTCCGAGATACACGCGAACTTCATCGTCAACGACGGCACGGCCAGCGCGCGCGACATCGAGCAGCTGATCGCGCATGTGCAACGTACGGTGATGGAGCGGCACGGCGTCGCGCTCGAGCCGGAAGTGCGGATCGTAGGAGAAGAGTCATGAAGGCTGCAGGCCGTGGGTTGAAGATTGTGGCTCAGATGCGTGCTCGCGTACGCAGCGACGCACGCTCGCGCCTGGTTACAGCCTATCGCCTTCAGGCCACGGCCTTGCGGAGCGGAGCGCGGTCATGAGCAAGCGCATCACCGATCCCAAAGATTTTGGCCGCGTGGCGGTGCTGATGGGCGGCACCTCGTCGGAGCGCGAGGTTTCGCTGATCTCGGGTCAGAACGTGCTCGATGCGCTCTTGCGCAAAGGCGTCGATGCCTACGCCGTGGACGGCATCGCCGGCATCGTGGCGGAGATCAACGCACGCCGATGCGATCGTGTCTTCAACGTGCTGCACGGAAATGCAGGCGGCGGCGAAGACGGTGTGCTGCAAGGGCTGCTCGAAGCCTACGGCGTGCCCTATACCGGCTCGGGCGTGCTCGGCTCGGCGCTCACAATGGACAAGATCCGCACCAAGCAGGTGTGGCAGGCAATCGGTTTGCCAACGCCGAACTACGTGCGCATTTCGCCCAACGACGATGTCGTGGCAGCGGCGCGCTCGCTTGGTTTGCCCGTGGTGGTCAAGCCCGCGTGCGAAGGATCGAGCGTCGGGATCTCGCGCGTCTTCGACGAGGGCGATCTGCGTCAGGCCGTCGAGCTCGCGGCGCGCTATCCCGGCGAGCTGCTCATGGAGCAGCTGATCGAGGGCGATGAGTACACCGTCGGCATCCTCGAGGAGGAGGCGCTGCCGACCATTCGCATCGTGCCGGCAGGCGAGTACTACGACTATCACGCCAAGTACATCGCCGATGACACGCAGTACATCTGTCCCGGACTGAGCGGCGCAGACGAAGAAGAGATGCGCGCGCTCGCGCTCGCAGCGTTCCGCGCCGCCGGCTGCAGCGGTTGGGGGCGCGTCGATCTGATGCGCGATCGCGCCGGGCGCAACTTCCTGCTCGAAGTGAATACCGCACCCGGCATGACGAGCCATTCGCTCGTGCCGATCGCCGCGAAGGCGCTCGGCATCGATTTCGATGAGCTCGTCTGGCGCGTGCTCGAGACGACCTTTCGCGACGCGCAAGGAGGTCAGCCGTGATCTTCGGGTCTTCGGCACGGCGCAATCGACGCAAGCGTCCCGAACGGACGCCGCGTGCTTGGCTCGCTTGGATCCAGCCGCTGCTCGAAGGCGGTCTGCGTACGGCGCTCGGCATCGCGGGCTTCATCGCCGGCACTTCGATCATGTTGTGGGGGCTGATGCTGGCGCTCGATCAGCCGATTCGGCGCATCGATGCGGTCGGACAGTTCAAGCGCGTCGCGCCCGTGCAGATCGAAGAAGTCGTCGCGCCGTTTCGCGGCGCGGGCTTCCTATCGGTCGACTTGAAGGCGCTGCGCGAAGCCGTCGAGTCGATCCCGTGGATCGATCGCGTGCGCATCGAGCGGCGCTGGCCGAATACGTTGCGCGTCGCAGTGACGGAGCACGTCGCGGCGGCGCGTTGGGGCGAAGACGGGCTCATGAATACGCGCGGCGAGCTGTTCCTGCGCGGCGCCCGGCACATTCCGCCGGAGCTGCCGCAACTGAACGGCCCGCCCGGTACGGAAGCACAGGTGGCGAAGCTCTATCTCGACACCTATCCGCGTCTGCTTGCCGTGGGGCTGCGCTTGGAGCGCGTCGATCTCGATGCGCGCGGCGCCTGGTCGCTCACGCTGGCGAACGGCGTCGAGATTCGTCTCGGTCGGCAGGACGTGCAGGAGCGCCTCGAGCGCTTCATTCGCGTGGCCTCGCCGCTCGTCGCGCAGAGGAGCGGCGAGGTGAGCTATGTGGATCTGCGCTACAGCAACGGTTTCTCGGTTGGTTGGAATCCGTCCGCACGCGTCGCCCAAGGGCTCGATGCGGCGGGCTCGGGAGCTTGAGACGGACATGATTGAAGCGATCGATTCACAACGACGGATCACTCATCGGGGCCAGCTGCGGCTTCGAGCGGAGTAAGCGACAGAATGGCCAGAAAGAACGACCGTAACTTGATCGTCGGGCTCGACATCGGCACGTCGAAGGTCGTTGCGATCGTCGGGGAGATGACGCACGACGGACGTATCGAAGTCGTCGGGTTGGGCTCGCATCCCTCGCGGGGGCTGAAGCGCGGCGTCGTCGTCAATATTGAATCGACCGTACAGTCGATTCAGCGCGCGGTCGAGGAAGCCGAGCTGATGGCCGGGTGCGAGATTCATTCGGTGTACGCGGGCATCGCCGGAAGCCACGTGCGCAGCCTCAACTCGCACGGCATCGTCGCGATCCGCAATAAAGAAGTGACGGCCGAAGACGTCGAGCGGGTGATCGACGCGGCGCGCGCAGTCGCGATTCCGGCCGATCAGAAGATCCTGCACATCCTGCCGCAGGAATTCCTGATCGACAGCCAGGAGGGTATTCGCGAGCCGATCGGCATGTCCGGCGTACGGCTCGAAGCGAAGGTGCACATCGTCACCGGCGCCGAGAGCGCGGCGCAGAACATCGTCAAGTGCGTGCAGCGCTGCGGGCTGTCGGTCGAGGACATCGTGCTCGAGCAGCTCGCCTCGAGCTATGCCGTGCTCGCGGACGACGAGAAGGAGCTCGGCGTGTGCCTCGTCGATATCGGCGGCGGCACGACCGATCTCGCCGTCTTCTCGGGCGGTGCGATCCGGCATACCGCCGTGATTCCGATCGCGGGCGATCAAGTGACGAACGACATCGCGGTGAGCTTGCGCACGCCGACGCATCACGCGGAGGAGATCAAGCTCAAGTACGCATGCGCGCTGTCGCAGCTCGCGAACGCCGACGAAACGATCGAAGTACCGAGCGTCGGCGATCGTCCGGCGCGGCGGCTGGCGCGGCAGACGCTCGCCGAAGTGGTCGAGCCGCGCTACGAGGAACTGTTCATGCTGGTGCGCGAGGAGCTGCGTCGCTCGGGCTTCGAAGAAGTCATCGCAGCGGGCGTCGTGCTCACCGGCGGCAGCGCCAAGATGGAAGGAGCGGTCGAGCTCGCCGAAGAAGTGTTCCACATGCCGGTCCGTCTCGGCGTGCCGCAGCACATCATCGGTCTCGTCGATGTCGTCAGCAATCCGATTCACTCGACCGGTGTCGGCTTGCTGCTCTACGGACGTGAGAACTACCTGCGCGGCCGTCGCGAATCGCCGCTCGGCGGCAACGTGCGCGGCGTGTGGGATCGGATGAAGGCGTGGTTTCAGGGGAATTTCTGAAGCCACGCGCGGCAGTAATCAGATGGCGAACATGACGGAGTGATGGAGAGAGGCGGAAGGAAAACGAGCGATCGGCAAGGATGCGACGAGCACAGGGACGAGTAAGGGCGCGAGAGGGCAGAGAAGCGGAGATCGAAGGGTGGCGAAGGTGCGCGGAAAGATTTCGTTGAGCGAAGTGCGGCTTGCGAGCCGAGTCGAAGTTGTTTGTCAGCCCACAACCAACGGCCAGTTTGTTTAGAATTCACATCGAGGGGACTAACGATGTTTGTACTTGCTGATACTGAAAACCAAGGCGCCGTGATCAAAGTCATCGGTGTGGGCGGCGGCGGCGGTAACGCCGTGGCTCACATGGTGAGCACGGGTATCGAAGGCGTAGATTTCATCTGCATCAACACCGACGCGCAGGCGCTCAAGCACTCCAAGGTGAAGGTGAGCCTGCAGATCGGCTGCAACATCACCAAGGGTCTCGGCGCAGGCGCCGATCCCGAGGTGGGCCGTCAGGCAGCGATGGAAGACCGCGATCGCATCATCGAGATGATCGAAGGGTCGGACATGCTGTTCATCACGGCGGGCATGGGCGGCGGCACCGGCACGGGTGCGGCGCCGGTCGTTGCGCAAGTCGCGAAGGAGCTCGGCATTCTGACGGTTGCAGTCGTGACGAAGCCTTTCGACATGGAAGGCAGCAAGCGCCTGTCGGCGGCGGAGCAAGGCATTGCCGAGCTCAGCAAGCACGTCGATTCGCTCATCACGATTCCGAATCAGAAGCTGCTGACGGTGCTCGGCGGCGACGTGACGCTGCTCGATGCGTTCAAGGCGGCGAACCAAGTGCTGCAAGGCGCTGTCCAAGGCATCGCTGAGCTGATCACGCGTCCGGGCATGATCAACGTCGACTTCGCCGACGTGCGTACGGTGATGGCCGAGACGGGCATGGCGATGATGGGCTCGGGTTCGGGCCGCGGCGAGAATCGTGCGCGTGAAGCGGCCGAGGCAGCCGTGTCGAGCCCGCTGCTCGAGGACGTGAACCTGTCCGGCGCTCATGGCCTGCTGATCAACGTCACGGCGGGACCCGATCTGCGCACCAGCGAGTTCAGCATCGTGGGCGATACGGTCAAGCAGTACGCCTCGGAAGATGCGAACGTGGTCGTCGGCTGCGTCATCGATCCGGAGATGCGCGAGGAAATCCGTGTCACGGTGGTGGCGACGGGCATCGGCCGTCCGGTGGCAGCGAGTCAGCAACCCGCCGACACGCGTCGCATGACGGCGATTGCGGGCGGTCGCAGCCGCGTGCCGACCTTGGACGATCTGCACGTGCCGACCTACATCCGCAACCAGCGCGAGATGCACGTCTCGGCGCAGCGCCGTGCGGTCGGCGACGGGCTCAGCGTCGAGGATCCGACGTTGCTCGATATCCCGGCATTTCTGCGCCGGCAGGCCGATTAAGGGAAAAGCTGTGGGCGTGCGGCTGTAGGCTATAGGCCGGTTGGCCGCCGCCTTCGGCAGCGGGAAGCAGCGGACGCTTGTCGGGGAAATCCCGCGGTGTTACGGTGCGCGCGCGTTTTTTTGGAGTGAATGATGCAGTTCGGTGGTTCCCAATTCTGCGCCCACATCACCTTCGCGGCCGAAGGTCGCAGGAGCTGAGGGGACCGCCATGCTTCGTCAGCGCACGCTCAAGAACACGATCCGCGCCACCGGCGTCGGGCTGCACTCGGGCAAGAAAGTGCTCATGGTGCTGCGTCCGGCGCCGCCCGATACGGGCGTGGTCTTCCGCCGCACCGACCTCGACGAGCCGAACGAGGTTCGCGCGCATGCCTTGAATGTCGGCGAGACGATGCTCGGCACGACGCTCATCAGCGGTCCTGTCCGCGTGGCGACGATCGAGCATCTGCTCTCGGCCTTCGCCGGCCTCGGTATCGACAATGCTTATGTCGAATTGTCGGCCGAAGAAGTGCCGATCATGGACGGTAGCGCCGGTCCGTTCGTGTTCCTGCTGCAGTCGGCCGGTATCGAAGAGCAGCCCGCGCCGAAGCGTTTCGTGCGCATCCTCGAGCCCATCCAGGTCGAGGACGGCGACAAGTGGGCGCGCTTTACGCCCTACAACGGCTTCAAGGTCAACTTCGAGATAGAGTTCGATCACCCGGTCTTCAAGAAGCGTGCGCAGACGGCGACGATGGATTTCTCCACGACGTCGTTTCTCAAGGAGATCAGCCGCGCGCGCACCTTCGGCTTCATGCGCGACCTCGAATTCCTGCGTTCGAAGAATCTCGCGCTCGGCGGCACGCTCGAGAATGCGATCGTGCTCGACGATTACCGCGTGCTCAACGAGGACGGGTTGCGCTACGAGGACGAGTTCGTCAAGCACAAGATTCTCGATGCGATCGGCGATCTGTACTTGCTCGGACGCAGCGTGATCGGCGAGTTCAGCGGCTACAAGTCCGGCCATGCGCTCAACAATCAGCTGCTGCGCAAGCTTCTTGCCACGCCGCGCGCGTGGGAAGAGATCACGTTCGAGGACGCCAAGGACGCGCCGATCTCGTACGTGCCGGCCGCCGCGATGGCGACGGCTTAAGTAAAGTCGATTCTCTAACCGATCGATACCTCGCGGGCACGACGCCACGTGTGCGCCTTGTCGCGCTCATTCTCCTTGTGCGGTCGGTCGGCCCACTCGCACCTTCACCTTTGTGAACTGCGTCTCGCCGGCAGCGTGCAGGCGCTCCAGGAGCTGCTTCTGCGCATATCTAATATGTGTCGCCCAGGTGGCCGAGTCGGCCAGCACGATCAGCGTATCGCCGCGACAACTCGCTGAAATTACATGGTCTTTTTCAGGGCCCGCGAGCGCTTGCCGGACGCGGTCGGCGAGCTCCACCGTTGCCTGCGCGCGCCGTTCGAGCTGGGCGAGCAGCGTCCCAAGCCCCTCCGAGACCGGTTTGAACGAGTCAGACATCGGCTGATTGCTCCGCAGTATGTGTCGTAGACGCTTGATCTTTGGCAAGTTGATTCTGCATATTCCAGCCACTGCTCAGGGCAAACCCGTCGAAAGGCGGGGACGCAAAGCTTCCGGTCTAAGGGTCGCTCCGGCGACCACGATAGCGGGGCTGCCAGGATGTACAACTCGAACTATTCGGTTCTACGTCCAACCGTAAGCGACGAGCGCAGGCAGGTGCTGTGAGGTCCAGCGCCCCGAGGAGCTGTGCTGCGCCGTTTTTCGAGTCGAGGCGACGAGGATGAGTGCATGAACGTCATCGTGTTTTCCAAGCGGCTGGGGAAAGCTCGCCAGTTCGAGCTCGGCCGGCCGATGGCGATGACGGTCATCATCGCGTGCCTCGCCGTTCTGCTGGGCGGCACGCTTTTTCTCGGTATGCAGCTCGGTCGCACCAGCGACCCGATCGAACACGTCGGCGAATGGGGCGCGGCGCTCGAAGCGCAACGCCAGGAAATCCTCGCCGCGAAGCGCGAGCTGCAGGAGCGCTTGGATGCGCTGGCAACGCGCGTCGGGCAAATGAATGCACACGTGATCCGCCTCGATGCCCTTGGTCGGCGGCTCACGGAAATGGCCAATCTCGACAAGGGCGAATTCAACTTCGATACCCCGCCGGCGCTCGGTGGTCCCGAAGGTCTTGTCGAAGGAGCGGTCGCGACCGCGCCGGATCTCACGGCGATGCTCGATGAGCTCACCCGGCAGATCAAAGACCGCGAACGACAGCTCAGCGTCCTCGAAAGCCTGATTTCCAACCGCAACTTGAGCCGTCAGATCGTCCCCGGCGGGCGTCCGGTGACCCAGGGTTGGATTTCCTCTTACTTCGGTCATCGCACCGATCCGTTCACCGGCCGCAAGGTCTTCCATCGCGGCGTCGATTTCGCCGGTCCGGCGGGTGCGCAAGTGGTGGCGGTGGCCTCGGGCGTGGTGACTTACGCCAAGGATCGCTTCGGCTACGGCAAGACCGTGGAGATCAACCACGGCAACGGCTACGTGACCCGCTATGCGCACAATCAGCGCCTCCTCGTCGCCGAAGGCGATACGGTCCAGAAGGGCCAGCCGATTGCACTGATCGGCTCGACCGGTCGGTCGACGGGGCCGCACCTGCACTTCGAAGTCCTGAAGCAGGGGCGGGCGGTCGATCCGATGAGCTTCGTCAAGCGCTGACCGACAGCGCCGAGCGCGGGGCGGCCTTCGCGCGATTCTCTCCTTGGATCCCGACCTTACGCTCGGCTCTTGCAATCCTTGCCGAGCGCCCTGAACTTGCGTTGATCTGCGGGATCTGACGATCAAGCCCGCGTGTACAATACTGCCCCTTTTCTGCCCCACCCCGGAGTTCGAGCGTGGCGAATTGGCTTACTCAGCTGTTCGGAAGCCGTAACCAGCGGATTCTGAATGGCTATTCGAAGATCGTTGCCCGGACGAATGCGCTCGAGGAGTCGTTCAAGGCACTGAGCGACGAGCAGCTGCGCAACAAGACCGCCGAATTTCGGGCGCGGCTCGAAAAAGGCGAAGATCTGGATGCCTTGATCCCCGAGGCATTTGCGGCCGTACGCGAGGCGGCCCGCCGCACGCTCGGCATGCGCCACTTCGACGTCCAGCTGATGGGCGGCATGGCGCTGCATTTCGGCAAGATCGCCGAGATGCGCACCGGCGAAGGCAAGACGCTGGTCGCGACGTTGGCTGCGTATCTCAATGCGCTGCCGGGCAAGGGCGTGCATGTCGTCACGGTGAACGAGTACCTGGCGCAGCGCGACGCCGACTGGATGGCGCCCGTCTATCGCTTCCTCGGCTTGACGGTGGGCGTCATCAAGAGCGGCCAGAGCCACGAAGAAAAGCGCGCCGCCTATGCCTGCGACATCACCTACGGCACCAACAACGAGTTCGGCTTCGATTATCTGCGCGACAACCTCGCGTTCCGGCTCGAGGATCGCGTGCAGCGCGAGCTGGCGTACGCGATCGTCGACGAGGTCGACTCGATCCTGATCGACGAGGCCCGCACGCCGCTCATCATCTCGGGCCCGGCGGAAGAGAGCACGGAGCTCTACATCAGGATCAACGAGCTGGCGCCGCGGCTGAAGCGTCAGGAAACCGAAGACGGCGAAGGCGATTACTGGGCCGATGAGAAGACGCGTCAGGTGTATCTCTCGGACGCGGGTCACGAGCACGCCGAACAGTTGTTCCTGGAGGCCGGCCTGCTGAAGCCGGGCGAAAGCCTCTACGACGCTGCGAATATCCGCCTGATGCATCACCTGAACGCGGCGCTGCGCGCGCACGCGCTGTATCACCGCGATGTCGAGTACATCGTGCGCAACGGCGAGGTCGTCATCGTCGATGAGTTCACCGGCCGCACTATGCCCGGCCGGCGCTGGTCGGACGGCTTGCACCAGGCGATCGAAGCGAAGGAAGGCGTGCGCGTCCGCGAAGAAAACCAGACGGTCGCCTCGATCACCTTCCAGAACTACTTCCGCATGTATCGCAAGCTCGCCGGCATGACCGGTACGGCCGATACGGAAGCGTTCGAGTTCCAGCAGATCTACGGCCTCGAGGTCGTCGTCATCCCGACCCATCGGCCGATGATCCGCAAGGACTACCCCGACTTCGTCTATCTCACCAAGAAGGACAAGTTCGAGGCGATCGTCAACGACATCCGCGAGTGCGTGGCGCGCGGTCAGCCGACGCTGGTCGGTACGACGTCCATCGAAACCTCCGAAGAGCTGTCGGCGCTGCTCAAGAAGCACAAGATCGAGCATCAGGTGCTCAATGCGAAGCACCATGAGCGCGAGGCGGCGATCGTGGCGCAGGCGGGCCGCCCCGGCACGGTGACCATTGCGACGAACATGGCCGGCCGCGGCACCGACATCGTGCTCGGCGGCAATCTCGAAGCGGAGCTCGCCGCCGTCGATCCGAACGACGAGGAAGCGCGCCGCCGCGTGCGTGAAGAGTGGCAGAAGCGTCACGATGCCGTGGTGGCGGCGGGCGGTCTGCACATCATCGGTACCGAGCGGCACGAGTCGCGGCGTATCGACAATCAGCTGCGCGGCCGCGCCGGCCGTCAGGGCGACCCGGGTTCGAGCCGCTTCTACATCTCGCTCGAAGACAACTTGATGCGCATCTTCGGCGATCCCGAGCGCACCAAGCATTGGCTGCAGACGGCCGGCATGAAGGAGGGCGAGGTCATCGAAAGCCGCATGCTCTCCAAGCAGATCGAGCGCGCGCAACGCAAAGTCGAAGCGCACAACTTCGACGCTCGCAAGAACCTGCTCGAGTACGACGACGTTGCGAACGATCAGCGTAAGGTCATCTACCAGCAGCGCACCGAGCTCATGGCCGCGGAGGACGTGAGCGATGCGGTCGCGGGCATTCGCCACGAAGTGCTGAATTCGCTCATCGATCGGTTCATCCCGCCGAAGAGCGTCGAGGAGCTGTGGGACATCGACGGCCTTACTCAGGTGCTCGAGCGCGACTTCGCCGCGCGCATCGACATCAAGGGCTGGCTCGAAGCCGATCCCAACCTGGGCGAAGAAGGGCTGCGTAAGCGCATTGTCGAGCAGATCGATCAGGCTTACGAAGCGAAGGTCGAGCAGTACGGCGCGCCGGTCGTGCGGCATATCGAGAAGATCATCATGCTGCAGCAGCTCGACCTGCACTGGCGCGAGCATCTCGCGGCCATGGATTACCTGCGCCAAGGCATTCACTTGCGCAGCTACGCGCAGAAGAATCCGAAGCAGGAGTACAAGCGCGAAGCCTTCGAGCTCTTCACCGCCATGCTCGATCGCGTGAAGTACGACACGATCTCGCTGCTCTCGCGCATGCAGCTGCGCACGCAGGCCGAGATCGAAGCGGAAGAACAGGAGCGGCAACGCCGGCTCGCGCGCGCGATGCAGTTCCAGCACGCGGCGCCCGAGCAGCTCGGCAGTCCCGCGCCGGAGTCCGAAGCGGAGCCGGCGGCGCGTGCGCCCGTCGCGCAGTTCGTGCGCGATACCCGCAAGGTCGGGCGCAACGAGCCGTGTCCGTGCGGCTCGGGCAAGAAGTTCAAGCACTGCCACGGCGCGTTGGCGGGACAGGGCTGAGCGAAGCCGTCAGCGGATTTCTCGAACGGTGCCGGCTCGCGCAGGTCAAGGAGTGCTGCTCTGTCCGTGAGCCCTTCAGCAGACGCGCCCGTCCGGCACTTGCATGTCGTCGCCGGCGCGCTCTTCGATGCGCAAGGCCGGGTGCTGATCGCACAGCGCCCTGCGGGCAAGCACATGGCCGGCGGCTGGGAATTTCCCGGCGGCAAGCTCGAGCCGAACGAAGATCGCTTCGCAGGACTGCGGCGCGAGCTGCGCGAAGAGCTCGGCATCGAGACGCTGCGCGCGCGACCGCTCATCGCCTACGAGCATCGCTATGCGGATCGCACCGTGCTGCTCGATTTGTGGATCGTCGAGGCGTACGAAGGCGAGCCGCGTTCCCTCGATTCGCAACCGCTCAAGTGGGTGACGCTCGCCGACCTCGACCACGTCGGGTTGCTGGAAGCGGACAAACCGATGGTCGAGGCGCTTCGCGCGGCTGTAGGCTCTACGCTCTAGGCTGTAGGCTGTGGCTAGAGCGCGCTTCGCGCGCTTGTTAACTTTCAAGACTACCCGCCCGAAGCGGCGTCGTTACCACGAAGTGGCTTTAGCTAGAGCCTACAGCCTACAGTCTACAGCCCAAGGTTCAGCCTCCATGCGTCGTGTTCTTGCCATCTCATCGCTGCTGTTGCTTGCGTCCTGCTCTTCCGGCCCGACGCATGAAAATGCCGCCATGCCTTCCTTGTCGTATCCGCCGGTCAAGCGCGTGGATCATGTCGATGTCTACCACGGTGTGCGGGTAGCCGATCCGTACCGCTGGCTCGAGGATCTGCAAAGCGCTGAGACGCGCGCCTGGGTCGCCGCGCAGAACGCGCTTGCGCAGCCGTATCTGAAGTCGATTCCGGCGCGCGAGCGTATCAAGGCACGCATGACGGAGCTCTGGATTTACGAGCGCTACGGTATTCCCGAGGTCAGCGGCGGTCGCTATTTCTATCTGCGCAACGACGGCCTGCAGAACCAGAGCGTGCTCTACGTGGCGGATTCGCTCGACGGCGAGCCGCGCGTGCTGCTCGATCCGAATGAGCTGAGCGCCGACGGCACGATCGCGCTCGGCGAGTACGTGCCGAGCCCGGATGGGCGCGTGCTCGCTTACAGCTTGTCCGACGGCGGCACCGACTGGCGCACCTGGCATTTCCGCGACGTCGAGACCGGCAAGGATCTGCCTGAGGTGCTGCGCTTCATCAAGTTTGCCGATGTCGCCTGGACCGCCGACTCGAAGTCCGTCTATTACACGCGCTATCCGACGTTACCCGACGGCACCGGCGACGGCTCGAAGCAGCGCGAGGTCTACCGTCACGTGCTCGGCACGCCGGTCGAGGACGACGTTCATGTCTTCAAAGTCACCGATCACCCGACGCGCAACCCGTACGTCTATGTGAGCGACGACGGGCGCTACCTCGTCATCTTCCTGTACGACGGCTCGCAGTCGACGGGTCTGTATTACTTCCGGCTCGGTCCCGACGGTGCGCCGGTCGGCGAGGTCGTTCGTCTCATCGATACGTTCGATGCTGAGTACGAATTCATCGCCGAGCTCGACGACGTGTTCTACGTGCGGACCACAGCCGATGCGCCGAATGCGCGGCTCGTGGCGATCGATCTTGAGCGTCCGCAGCGGTCGCAGTGGCGCGACGTCCTGCCGGAGACGCAGCACGCGCTGCGTGCAACCAGCATCTTGAGCGGGCGCGTGGTGGCACAGTACCTGGAAGATGCGCATTCGGTCGTGCGAGTGAGCACGCTCGATGGCCAACCCCTCTATCAGGTCGAGCTGCCGGGTCTCGGGCTTGCGAGGGGTTTCCTCGGCGGCGTCACGGATCGGGAGACCTTCTTTGCGTACACGGATTTCCTGACGCCGACGTCGATCTCGCGCCTCGATGTGGTCACCGGCGAAGTATCGCTGTTCCGCGCCCCGAAGCTGGCGCTCGACATGAGCGCGTATGTGACCGAGCAGGTGTTCTATCGCAGCAAGGACGGCACGCGCGTGCCGATGTTCATCACGCGCAAGAAAGATTTCGTCAGGAACGGGCAGGCGCCGGTGATGCTGTACGGCTACGGCGGCTTCAATCTCGCGCAGCAACCCCAGTTCAGCGTGCCGGTCGCGGTGTGGTTGGAAATGGGTGGCGTGTACGCGCTCGCAAACATTCGAGGCGGCTCGGAGTACGGCGAGGCATGGCACTCGGCCGGAACCAAACTCAACAAACAGAACGTCTTCGACGATTTCATCGCCGCCGCCGAATGGTTGATCGAGCAGGGCTATACCTCGAGCGCGAAGCTTGCGATTCGCGGCCGCAGCAATGGCGGTCTGCTCGTCGCCGCCGTATTGAATCAGCGCCCGGAGCTGTTCGGTGCGGCGTTGCCCGCCGTCGGCGTGCTCGACATGCTGCGCTACCACACGGCGAGCGCGAATGCCCGGCAGTGGTCTGCCGACTACGGCCTCAGCGAGAACGCCGCCGAGTTCGAAGCGCTCCATGCCTATTCGCCCTACCATCGCGTGAAGGAGGGTGTGTGCTATCCGCCGACGTTGATCACGACGGCGGATCGCGACGATCGAGTCGTGCCTTGGCACAGCTACAAATACGCGGCGGCCCTGCAGCGCGCCCAAGGGTGCGACAACCCGATCCTGCTGCGTGTCGAGACGCGGGCAGGTCACGGGGCAGGCAAACCCGTGTGGATGGAGATCGAGGATTTCGCCGACCAGTGGGCGTTCCTCGTGCGGTCGCTCAGGATGGAGGATGTCGCGGCGGCCTTGCCGGGCACGCGGTCGCGTTAGCAAGGCGAGGCAGCACCTGCCTGCGCCGCGCGAGCGCCGTCAGGTGTTCTCGTGCGGCTCGTCGGGCTCGCCTTCGTCCTGCACCGGCTCGCCGGGGATGGCGCGTTCGCCGGATGCCCAAGCGCCGAGGTCGATCAGCTTGCAGCGCTCGCTGCAGAACGGACGCCAACGCGAGGCGGGCGTCCACTCGACGGTACGGCCGCAGGTGGGACAAGAGACTGAAAGCATAAGCCTTTGCTGTTCTGGGAGCTCCACCGCTGGAGCTCGCTCCCCGCTAGATGAGGGCCGCAACCGCGGCTTGCAAGGTTTCCGGTCTGCGCTCAGCTGCAGACAGTCAGCAGGAACGGCACATCCTCCGTCGTCTGGACGGGACGCTGGTTGACGTCGATCCAGCTCAAGAAACGAATGCTGCACCGATGATGGCTGCCGCTGATCTCCGGGAACAGCTGAGTCCCGGGCGGCAGCGTGAGTCTGAGCAGCTGACTCGGCGTGTCGCGCTCGAAGACCACTTGGAACGTGCCGCCCGTTGCGATCTCCGGACGCGGGCGCGCCGATTCGCGCGTCAACCAGAGCAGCTCGGTGACGGCGTCGCATAGCGGGCGGATCGTCGACATCCAGTCCGCAAAATCCGCCGCGCGCGTCTCGAACGGCAGATCCAGCCAGTGACGGTAATCCGGCAGATCGAACTCGCAGGTGCCGCCTGGGATCGAGCTGCGGTGCTTGATGGCGTTCAAGAATTCCGAGTCGCGCAGGCGCTGCATGAAAAGCGCGCCGGCTGCGTTGAGCTCGGAGCGCAGGCGCGCCAGGTTCGCGAGCACCGCCTTCAGCCGCGCGCTGTCGACGCCCGGCCGCGACTGATACTCGTGCATGATGGTCATCTGGCGCTCGAGCTCCTTGAGCACTTCGCTGCGAATATCGCCGCGGGCCGTGATCGCCAGGATCTCGAGGAGCGAGCTCACCGCCGCTCGCGTCGACCACGGATCCCGGTGCTCCTCGTGATAGAGCGTCTGCTGGTAGAGGAAATCGAGGCGCAGGAACGTGCGCATCCGCTCGTTGAGCGGCTGCTCGTACACTGGCCCACCGGGCGCAATGGCTTTCTTGAGATCGCGATCTGACGAAGTCATCCTACCGATTGTGTCGCAGTCGCGCGTTAATTAGAAAGCCCTAGAGCGAAATCTATTCGGTTCCCGTTCCGCGCTTCGCCGCACGTTCTCGTTCGACGAGCGCGGTTGCGATCTCGAGCATCTGGGCCTGCGTTTCGCCCTTGACCGAATACTTGCCGGCGACCGCCAGATGAGGCACGCCTTGCACGCGGTATACGCGTGTGAGCTCGTTGGCGCGCAGCGCCTTGCGGGTCACCTCGTCGGAATAGAAGGCCTCGCGGAAGGCGGCCGCATTGCCGCCGCGTTCGGCAACCCAGGCGGTGAGGGTCGGTTCGTCGAAGAGCGAGCGGCCTTCCTTGTGGATCGCATCGAACAGCGCATCGTCGAAACGCTCCAGCTGCCCGCTCGCTTGCAGCGCATAGTAGGCGCGTACGAGCTGACCCCATGGGCGCCGGCCGAACACGACCGGTATGCGGACGAACTCGACATCGCTCGGCAGCGCCTTGGCCCAGCGCGTGACGTGCGGATGGAAGTTGGCGCAATGCGGACAGGCGTACGAGAAGAACTCCAGCACTTCGACCTTGTCCGCCGAGGCGGTCGACTGCGCTACGGGCAGCAGTTCGTAGTCGCGCCCTCGCACGATCTCGGCGCTCGCGAACGCCGAGCAGAGCAGGGCTGCCAATGCAACAATCGCGCTTCGCATCATCGTACGCACCTTGATCGATCCACGGGGCGGCCGCGAGGCCGACCCGCCGTGATTATCGGTCCGTAGCAGGCAGCATCCAACATGGATGGATGAACAATGCCTGCCGAATGCGTTGCCTGGAAAGCGCTGGCCACGGTGCCGGAGTTAGTTCTCGATGCTGAGAAGCTCGACGTCGAAGACGAGCGTCGAGCCCGGCGGAATCTCGGGCGCCCCGCGGTCGCCGTAAGCAAGGTCAGGCGGACAGATGATGCGGCTCTGGCCGCCGACCTTCACCGTCTGCAGCGCTTCCTGCCAGCACGGGATCACGCCCTCGAGCGGAATGGAGGCCGGCTCGCCGCGTGCACGCGAATCGTCGAAGACTTTCCCGTCGATCGTCCTGCCTTGGTAGTGGACGCTGACGACATTCTTTGCGGTCGGCGAAGGGCCGGTGCCCGCCTTGATGTGCTGGATCACGATGCCGGAGTCCGTCTTGGTCGCGCCCTTCTCGGCCGCCGCCTTGTCCCGGAAGGCTTGTCCCGCGGTGCGATGACGCTGCGTAATGGCAGCGACTCGTTCTCTTTGCAGGTCGCCAAGCTGCGGGATGTATGCGTTGACATCGATGGTCGCCTTGTCGGTGGCGCCATCCTCGAGCCCTGCCTTGACGAGGGCGAGCTCGGCGGGCGTCAGATCGAACTGAGCTACTTGGCGTGCCAGCACGACGCCGAGGGCATAGAAGGTCTTCTGTTCCTCGTCGCGCGGCTCTGCGGCCGAGATCGAGAGTGAGTAAAGGCCGGCCAGCAGGGCAGCGCCGGTAGTGCGAGCGAGCGACATAGATAGACCTCGTGTTGGCGGAGCGGCGCAGTGTGAGTCGGTAGGCCGCACCTGTCCAGTGTCGCAAGCCGCATCGTCGGAAAATCACGACGTCTTGCGGGTCCTGCTGGCGGACTGCGGCGGTCGACGCCCGAGCGGCGCCGACCGACGGCGTCTTAGTGGCCTTCCGTCCCGCCGGTGAGACCGCGTGCTTCGAGCAGCGGCTCGATGTCCGGATCCTTGCCGTAGAAGTCGCGGAACTGCGTCATCGCATCGACGCTGAAGCCGCGCGAGAGGATCTTCTGGCGCAGCAGATCGCCGTTCTCGCGCTTGAGCCCGCCGTGCGTTTCGAACCAGTGCTCGGTCGCGCGCGCGAGCACCTCGCTCCATATATATGCGTAATAGCCCGCGGAGTAGCCGATCGGGCTCGAGAACACGTGCAGGAAGTACGTGGAGCGATAGCGCGGCGGCACCGCGTGGAAGTCGACGCCGGCTTGCTTGAGGGCCTGCGCCTCGAACTCGGCGATCTCGTGCGCCGCCGGCGTCTTGCCGGGCGGCAGCTGATGGTAGGCCTGATCGAGCAGGGCAGCGGCCAGATATTCGGTCGTAGCGTAGCCCTGATTGAACTTGCCCGAGGCGAGCACTTTGTCCATGAGCTCCTTCGGCATCGGCTCGCCGGTCTTGTAGTGCTTGGCGTAGTTGGCGAAGACGCGCGGATACGTGGCCCACATCTCGTTGTATTGCGAGGGGAACTCGACGAAATCGCGCGGCACGTTCGTGCCGGAGAAGCTCGGATAGGTCACGTTCGAGAACAAGCCGTGCAAGGCATGGCCGAATTCGTGGAACGCAGTGGTGACCTCGTCGAAGGTCAACAGCGTCGGCTGACCTGCAGGCGGTTTGGGGATGTTCAAGTTGTTGACCACGACCGCCTTCGTCCCGAACAGCTTCGATTGTTCGACGAAGGAATTCATCCAAGCGCCGCCGCGCTTGTTGCTGCGCGCATACCAATCGACGAGGAAGAGGCCGAGCGGCGAGCCGTCGGGTTCGAAGACTTCGAACACGCGCACGTCAGGGTGATAGGTGGGCAGATCCTTGCGCTCTTTGAACGTGATGCCGTACAGCTCCTGCGCGGCGAACAACACGCCATCGCGCAGCACGCGCTCCATCTCGAAGTACGGCCGTACTTCGGAGACGTCGTACGAGTACTTCGCCTTGCGCACCTGCTCGGCGTAGAAATCCCAATCCCACGGCTGCAGCTCGAACGGCTCGATGCCGTCGGCTTTGGCTTGCTGCTCGATGAGCTGCTGGATTTCGGCGGCTTCCCGACGCGCATTCGCGAGCGCAGGCGGCACGAGCTTGGCGAGCATCTCGTTGACGGCGCTCGGCGTCTTGGCGGTCGCATCCTCGAGCACGTAGGCGGCATGGTTCGGATAGCCGAGCAGCGCCGCACGCTCGGCGCGCAGCTTGACGATCTGTGCGACGAGCTCGGTCGTCGCGAACTCGCCCGACCAGCCGCGGTTGATCGAGGCTTTGAAGATCCGCTCGCGCAGCGCGCGGTTCTTGAGTTGAGCGAGCGCGGGCTGCTGCGTGGTATTGAGCAGCGGAATGACCCACTTGCCTTCCAGGCCGCGCGCCTTGGCGGCTTCGGCGGCGGTAGCGATCTGCTCTTCGCTGAAGCCATCGAGCAGCGCTTTGTCTTCGACGCCGATGGCGCCCGCGTTATCGCCCTTGAGCACGTTCTGACGGAACTGCGTCGTGAGCGAAGAGATCTGCTCGTTCAGGCGGCGCAGGGTCGCCTTGTCGGCTTCCGAGAGATTCGCGCCGGCGCGGACGAACAAGGTGTAATAGCGCTCGAGCAGGCGCAGCGATTCGGGATCGAGGTTGAGGCTCGCCCGGCGCTCGTAGAGTGCCTTGACGCGCTCGAACAAACGCGGGTTCAGAAAGATCGCATCGTTGTGCGCGGCCAGCCGCGGCGCGAACTCGCTTTGAACCTGATCGAGCTCCGGATTCGTGTTGGAGGAGGTCAAGTTGTAGAAGACCTCGCTCACGCGCGTCAGCAGCTGCCCGGAGCGCTCCATGGCCACGATCGTGTTCTCGAATGTCGGCGGCTCCGGATTGTTCGCAATCGCCTCGATTTCCTCGAGCTGCTCCGCCATCCCGGCTTCGAGCGCGGGTGCGAAATGCCGGTTCTCGATCTTGTCGAGCGGCGGCAGCCGATACGGCAGCGTGCTCGGTCTGGCGAACGGGTTGTCGGGCGAAAGGGCAGCAGCAGCGTTCATGGAAGTACCGAAGACAGCGGCGGCAAGCGCAGCGGCGACTAAAGCAGTTTGGCGCATGGATCTCGAGCTCACGAGAGGATCGTTGATGGCCGGGCGCGACGAGATGCGTCCGACCGTTCGATCCGAGGTGATCGGTGCGCTGCAGGGTTACAAAAAAGGCGCACAGACTCAAGGCCTGTCGCCTGCAACTTGCTTGCCTGTCGCGCAAGGGTGAGCAATGTATACAAGGCGGCTTGCGCGTCGGCGAGCCGAGCGCGCATAGCCGTCTTCGTTACTTGCTCGTTCGCTTCTTGCGCGCGGCGGTCTTGGTCCGTGCCGTGCTTCGTTTGCGGGTGCTGCTCTTTTTCTTCGGCACCTTGGCGCCGGCGCGGCGGGCTTGCGACAGGCCGATCGCGATCGCTTGCTTGCGGCTCGTGACCTTCTTGCCGGAGCGGCCGCTGCGCAGCTTGCCGCGTTTGCGTTCGCGCATCGCCTGCGCGACCTTCCTCGACGCCTTCTTGCTGTAGCGCCGTGCCATGGTGCGTCTCCTCGTGCGGGTGAGTCCGCACGAGCAACGCGGCTTGCATCTGCACTGTTCCGCGCGGCGCAAGCGCGGGCAGCGTGTACCGTCAGTAGATCAATACGTCTCTGCGTTCTTCCGCCCAAGAGCGCTCGTCAGGGACGGCGAGCGCATCCAGATCGGCGGGCGTTGCGCTCGCGTCATCGACCCATTGGCGCAGGAGCTCGCTGCCGTTGATGACGTCGATGGCCAAGCGCGTGGTTTCGTACTCGTAGGGAAAATCGCGCCACAACGGATAGTCCGGGCGCAAACGTCGCAGCGCTTTGAAAGCGAGTGCTTGCAGTCGCCATGGCTTGAACGCGGCGTGGTCGTAGTTGTCGGTCTCGGTGTGAATGTGAATGCCGGCGCACAGCTGACCGACATGCTTGTGAAAGGTCGGCTCGAACCAGCATTCGCGCAGCCGACAGCCGTGCAGCCACGCGGGCGCTAGCCGCTGCATTTCGGTCAGGAGCGCATGCGTGTCGAGGTCAGGGGCGCCGAAGAGCTCGAGCGGATGAGTGGTGCCGCGGCCTTCGGAAAGCGTGGTGCCTTCGAGCATGACCGTACCGGCGTAGCAGCGTGCCATCCAAAGATTGGGCGCATTGGGACTGGGATTGATCCAGGTGCGCTCCCCGAGCGGCCAGCCGTAGCCGGGCGCGGCATCGGGTTGCCAGCCTTCCATCGCGATGACTTCGTATGCGAGATCGAGCTTGCGCGAGCGGACGAACCAATGCGCGAGCTCACCGAGCGTCAGGCCGTGTCGCATCGGCAAGGGGCCTGCGCCGACGAAGCTCTCCCAGCCCGGTCGGAGCCGCAAGCCTTCGATCGGGCGGCCGACGGGATTCGGCCGATCGAGCACCCACACTTCCTTGCGGTGCTGCGCGGCGGCTTCGAGCACGTAGAGCAGCGTGGTGATGAAGGTATAGATACGGCAGCCAAGGTCTTGCAGGTCGACGAGCAGCACGTCGAACGTATCCATCATGGCATCCGTCGGCCGGCGCACTTCGCCGTAGAGGCTGAAGACCGGAATGCCGTGCCGCGGGTCGTGAAAGTCCGCGGACTCGACCATGTTGTCCTGTTTGTCGCCGCGCAGTCCGTGCTGCGGACCGAATGCCGCGGTGAGATCGAGGCCGAGCGCAGCCAACGCATCGAGCGCATGCGTGAGATCGGCCGTAACCGACGCGGGATGGGCGAGCAGCGCGACGCGCTTGCCGCGCAGCCGCTGCTGCAAGCGCTTGGTTTCGAGCAACCGTTCGATGCCGAGCTTCATCGTTGGGATTCCTGATCCAAGACGAGCGTGAACGCGTCGGAGTGGTGAAAATCAGGCGTCGCTGCCGGATGCGCAAGCGCCCAGTAAGACTTGCCGCGCTCGCGTTCTTCGAGCACGGCCGACAAGCCGAGCAGCACGCGCTCGTTCTCATGAAATGGCAACGCGCTGCGTTCGATCGTCGCTTCGAGCGTAAGGCAATTCACATCGAGCTCGGTGCGAATCGACGGAGCGATTTTCACCTCCGGTGCGCGCATGCCGGTGCGATAGTGGTCGAATGCGTACACGGCCCAGCAGGTCGACGGCGAGAAATTGAGCTCGCGGTAGCCTGAATCGGAGGCGGGCTTCGCAAACAGCTCGAAGCACGTGTGCTGCCAGAGTCCGTCTTGACGCTGCGCTGGACGCGGCTCGGGCCAGACGATCGCAGCCGGGTCCGCGACGACTCGATAGCGCACGCGCAGCTGGTCGGGCGTCAGCTCGATGGCAGCTTCGACCGTTCGGATTGTCCCCGACGGCGTCGATGGGTGCGGGATGAGGCGCGCGCGCATGGAGCAATTCTAAGCGTCGTGACGCGACTTACGTGCCTCGCTGCGCGAGAGCAGCCGCTTTGGCTTCGAGCTCGCTCCAGCGCGTGAACTTCTCTTCGAGCTGCGTGTCGAGCTCGCGTGCCCGTGCGAGGTCGGCTTTGATCTGTTCGGCGCCCTGCTTGTGGTAGTCGGGGGCGCTCATGCGCTCGGTGAGCGCGCGTTGCTCCTGCTCGAGCGCTTCGATCTCTCCCGGCAGCGCCGCAAGCTCCCGCGTCTCCTTATAGCTCAGCTTGACGGGGGCGGCCGGTTTCGGTGCGGGCTTCGGCTCGGGGCGGGCTGGCTTTGCGGCAGCCTGAGGTGCGGCGGGGCGCTGCGCCAGATAGTCGCTGTAGCCGCCCACGTATTCGCGCCACACGCCGTCGCCTTCCGCGACCAGCGTTTGCGTGACCACGTTGTCGAGGAACGTGCGATCGTGGCTCACGAGGAGCAACGTGCCGGCGTAGGACTGCAGCGTCTCTTCGAGCAGCTCGAGCGATTCGATGTCGAGATCGTTCGTCGGCTCGTCCATGACGAGCACGTTGGCCGGACGTGCGAACAAGCGCGCAAGGAGCAGCCGATTGCGCTCCCCGCCGGAGAGCGAGCGCACCAGGGATTTCGCCCGCTGCGGCGGAAACAGGAAGTCGCCGAGGTAGCTCATCACGTGTTTGCGCTCGCCGCCGATCTCGATCCAATCCGAGCCGGGGCTGATCGTTTCGATGAGCGACTTGTCCGGATCGAGCTGCTCGCGCAGCTGATCGAAGTAGGCAACCTGCACATTCGTGCCGAGTCGCACGCGCCCGGCGTCCGGCGCGAGCTTGCCGAGGATGAGCTTGATCAATGTCGATTTGCCGATGCCGTTCGGACCGATGAGTCCCCAGCGGTCGCCGCGTTGTATACGCAGCGACAGGTCGCGCGCGATCACGCGGTCGCCGAAACGCTTGTTGACCGCTTCGAGCTCGGCGACGAGCTTGCCCGAGCGTTCGCCCTCGTCGAGCGAGAGCTTGACCTTACCCATGCGCTCGCGGCGTGCGGCGCGTTGCTCGCGCAGCTGCTCCAGCCGGCGCACGCGGCCCTCATTGCGGGTGCGGCGCGCCTCGACGCCCTTGCGGATCCACGCCTCTTCCTGCGCCCAGAACTTGTCGAACTTGCGATTGGCGATTTCTTCTGCGGCGAGCTGGTCCGACTTGCGCGCTTCGTACGCGGCAAAGTTGCCGGGGTACGAGCGCAGCAGACCACGATCGAGCTCGACGATGCGCGTGGCGATCCGATCGAGAAAGGCACGGTCGTGCGTGATGACGATCGCAGTGGGGCCTTCGAGCAGCAGCTCCTCGAGCGCGAGGATGCCGTCGATGTCGAGGTGGTTCGTCGGCTCATCGAGCAAGAGCAGGTCGGGTTGCAGCGCGAAGGCGAGCGCCAATGCAGCACGCTTGCGTTCGCCGCCGGAGGCCGAGTGCGGCGAGCGCTCGGCCGCCACGCCGAGGCGATGGAGATATTCGGTGAGTCGCGCCTCGGTGCTCCAACGCTCGCGCTCCTCGCCCAAGCTCGCGAGCCGGCCCTTGATGCTCAAGCTGTCGCGCATGGTGGGTGCTTCCGGCAATTCCGGTTCCTGTTCGACCAAGACGATGTTGAGCCCTGTCGCGACCGCAAGCTCGCCGTCATCCAATGCAATGCGCCCGGCGATTGCTTTGAGCAGGGACGATTTCCCGGTGCCGTTGCGTCCGATCAATCCGATCCGCTCGCCGCGTTCGAGCGAGAGCTGGGCGCGGTCGAGCAACGGATGTAGCCCGAACGCGAGCTCGGCGTTGCGAAGAGAAAGAAGCGCCATGACCTCGAAGCGATAGCTCAAGAAAAGCAGATCGTAGGGCTGCAAGCGTACCAATGTTGGCCGTGCGCTGTCCTTCGATTGAACGCATCGGCACCCGGCCGTTGGAGCCGATGCCCATTCGACTCCACTCCGCTCATGCGAGTGCACCGCGCGACGAGTCGTTGCAACCTTGAGCGGCGCGACGGCATCTCAAGGGATGCACGGAGTTGATCTGTCGAACCGGAACCAGAGTTAAGGAGAGCGTCATGACGACGGTGAGATTTTTCCCGAATGTTGCGCGCAGTGCGATTTGTATGGTGCTGGCGGCGTTGACGGTCAGCGTCGGCTTGACGCTGGGGGTCATGGCCTCGAATGAGGCATTGAACATGGCGCAACGCGCGGAAGTCATCGTCGAAGTCGCATGAATTGATTCACCGTCGGTGCTGGGGCGGTCGATGGATCGCTCCAGCGTCGGCAGGCGCCGAGAGGTACGTAGCCGAACGCTCGCATGATAGAGTGCGGCCCCTCGTCCTCAGGTGGGATCGGCTTATGAAGACCTTGCGTGCGTTGACCCTGTGTACCTGGGCTTGCGTGGCGGGCGGTGTTGGCTCCGCTGCGTACGGAGCGCAACTCGGCCCGTACGTGGGCGCAGCTTACGGTGTCACCGAACGCGATCTCGATCAGCAACCCTTCGATGATTTCTTTCTGAACGGCTTTTACCCCGCCAGCGCGTTCGTGCCCAACACCCATGTCTCGTCGATCGATACCAAGGACAAGGGCTACATGGGTGTCATCGGATACCGCATCACCGCGCACTGGGCCGTCGAGGGCGTGTTCTTGGACCTCGGCGAAATAACGTATCGGTCCACCGCGGACGGCGAGCTGCAGTTCGAAGAGCTCGACAACATGCCGTACACGATCAATTCCACGATCACGGGAAAGGTCAGCGGCATCGGTTTGCACGGCCTTGCGATCTGGCCGATCAATTATCGCTGGGAGCTCTACGCACGCGGCGGCGTGCAGTTCACCTCGCCGCGCTTGCGGGGGCGCATCAATAATGGCCTGATCGATTTCCGGCCGGACAGCGCGACGGACTTCCTGGGCGGTGTCGGCGTCGCCATGTCGGTTCTCGATGTCTACGGAATCAGGCTCGAGTACTTGAGAGTGCTCGACGCAGGAGACTCGGGCCCGACCGAGCGCGACGTCGATTTCATCTCGCTGGGGTTCATTGTCGCGTTCTGACCAAGAGACGTCACGCGACATATCGCCGAGGGGGCGCGAGTTGCCTCAGGGAGGAGGCTGGAGCCAGACGCGCGCTTGGCCCGCGTTCTCCAACCGACTTTGTCTCGACGTCAGTGACCTCCCTGATGCGATAGCGTCCTACTTGATGCGTGAACATCCTCCCGAACGCATCAGTCCCAGCCTCCAACTCTCTCACGGACCCTGAGGCGCGTGCCGAGCGTTCAGGACCCACAGACATTCGCTCGGAGATGATCATGTCTAGTGTCGATCCGGCCCGAACACGAGAGGTCATCACCGCGGCGGCGAGCGCCGAGGTGCCGGCCGACAAGCCCGCCATCTGCGGCACGGTTACCCTGCATTGTGTCGATGGCGGCGAACCGTTGCGCCTTTCGATGCCCATGCTCGATGCATTGTTATTGTTGAATTCCCTGCGGGCGATCGAGAAGGAATTCTCGTTGCAGCTTTGCTCGGCTCAGATTGGCTGCAGCTTGAGCTCGGTCGAATACATTGTCGCGCAATTACAGCAACATTTTGAAGGCGGCGAGATCGCTCCGTCGTCGTTGAACTGACACGCAATGCGTCGCGGAACATACCTATAGGTATCGCAGGAGTCGGTATCGAGGTTGCGATGACGCTTGGTGTCTCACGCGTGACAGTGTTATCAGCAAAATGAATAACTCGGGCTCAATAAGTCAGATTCGAACTCCGCGCAGGTGGATTCGCATGCTGTTGAAAGAATTTGGTCGTTTTTTCAAGCATGCACTTCACAAACAAGCGCACGTATTTGGTTTGGGTGCAGTCGATAGATAAATCGCGTAAGCTTTACCAGATAGCTATTCGTCGCGTGTGACTATACGATCATAGGCATCGCGGCAACTTCGATATGCAACGAATCAGAGACTCTGGAGGAAGACACGATGGCACGAGCGAAATCGAAAACACGTTCCACCGCAGGGCGCCGAGGCGCAACGCGCCGCAGCGTAGCGCGTGGCGGTGCTGGTGCGCGTAGTGCGAAACGGTCTGCTCGTGCTTCGAGCCGCCAGAATCGCTGGTCCGCGCAGGAAGATCGCCAATTGCGCACGATGGTGAAGCAGGGCTATCCCATTCGCGACATCGTCGCTGCTTTGGGTCGTACCGAGAGCGCCGTGCGGCAGCACGTGTACAAGCTCGGGCTGGTGCTCCGCGGGCGTAAGCGCCGCTATTGATCGGTTGCTGAGCCGAGCAGGCGACGGAGCGGCACCCAACCGCTTCGTCGCTTTCCTGTCCATCTTTTCCGCGCACGCCGGCAGCTCATCGAGATGCTCTCCGCGGTGCGCTCTTCTGATCCCTGGGTTTCTCGAGCACCCCGCGACGATCGCGATCAGCCGGAGCGACGTCGCTGACGGCGCTCGATCTCCTCTTTCTCTTCGACTCCGGACGATTCCCCGATCTCACTCAAGTTCTTGCGCACACGGCGCAATGAGATGCTGCCTTCCAGCGAGCGCGCGAAGGCACCGACAAAGGCATTGCTGAGCACGCTGCCGATCGTCTCCCAGATGTTCGTGCTCGGATCGTCGATCGTGCCCCGCAGGGGAATGCGTGCGGCAACTTGCTTCTCGGCGTCGTTCTCGACGAGATTGGTCGCAAACTCCACGATGCCTTCCCAGGCTTTGCGTAACACGTTGTCGTCCCGATCGTCCGCGCCGTAAATGTCCACGTCCTGCATGAGCGGTTTCGCATAGCCTGCGAAACGGCCGTCGGCTGCCGCGATCTCCAGATAGAGCTGAAACGTACCGGCTTGTGCGTCGGCGCCGACGTATTCGCGCAACCAAGCGTTGAGATCCTTGAGGTTGACGCGCTCGAGCTCGAGGTTCACGTCGAAGGTGGGGGTCTCCGCTATTGGGTCGACGCTGCCGCGCACGCGTAGCGGGGCGTCGGCGAACACCGTGGCGTCCACGCTGAAGTTGGCAAACGTCTCCTCGTTGCGATCCGCGACGTTGGTGAGATTGTCGACCGATGCCTCGATGCCGTGCGCAATGAGCGCGTCATCGCTCGCGATTCGTGTCGTTCTCAGGCGCACCGTGCCGTCGCGAATACGAATCGTGTTGATGTCGAAGGGGTAGAGGTCCGCGAGAAAGGTGGGCCAGCGGGTCTCGGTGCCGAGCTGCTGCTCGTCCTCGTCGGCGGACTGCACGAGATTGACGACGGGTCGGATGATCTCGCCTTCGGCAACGAGCGCGCCCTTGAGGAGACTGCGCCATTCGAGCGAAAGCTGCATCCTGTCGCAGTCGAAGAACGCTTCCTGTTCGTCGGCGTCGGTGGTGCGCACGATGTGCACGCCGTCGGCGGCAATGGCGCCGCGCCAGATGGCAAGATCGATATCGTCGATCTGGCCGGCATAGCCGTCGAGCGCTGCAAGCTGCCGGTTGAGAAACGTTTCGATGACGTGAGGAAGCGCGATCCTCGCGCCCGCCAGAATCGTCAGAACGATGCCTACGCTGAGCAGGATCCGGTTCCGTCGCCACATCGCAGATGTCCTCCTGCTTGGAGACAACGCGGCGCGGTGTCACCGAGGTCCGTCGCGTGGGTCGCGCGCGCGTGAGCGTTGCTGCGCGTTCAATACAGCCCCTTACACCGGCTGGTTCACCATCAGATAGAAAATCACGACCACGGCCATGAAAGCGATGACGCCGAGGGCGGTCCAGGCACGTAGATAGCGCCAATAGCGTTCGGGCAATTCGCTTTCGGTGCGCGCGGCAATGGCGGCCATGTCACGCATCTTGATCTGCAACCAGACGACCGGCAGCCAGGCGGCGCCTGCGACGAAATACAGCACGATCGACCAGAGGATCCAGGCGCTCGTCAACGGATATCCAACGAGGTGTATGAGGTAAAGACCGGTCAGCGGCTGGATGATGACGGTCGGGGTGGTGAACGCCCAGTCGGCGATGACGACATATCGGGTCACCACGGCGATCGCGCGCACGTCTCGGGAGAGGCTTGCGAAGAACATGTAGAAAGCCGATCCCAGGCCGGTACCGAAGAGCAGCGTCGAGGACAGGATGTGGAGCCACTTGGCGGTGAGATAGGTCATGGCGGCAGGAGGACTGAGACGATGGTACGAGCCTGGCGGCAGGCAGTGCGCTCGGACGTCCGCATTACTTTTCCTCGAGCGCATAGAGCAGTCCGATGGCAGCCAGCATCGGCAGGTTCTTGAGAATCGGACCGAATGGATGCAGCCAATACTCCGGTAGCTTGAGGGACACGATCGCCGTGTAGCCGAGGATGAGGACGAGCTGCGCAAGCCACAGCCGCCGACGGGGCCATACGAGCGTGGCAATGCCCAACGCGAGATCGAGCAGCGCTGCGCCAAAGAGCAACAGCGGTGCGATCGAGGCATCGGTGCCGACGCGCGCCAGCAAAACATAGCCCTCTTCTCGTGGATACAGGCCGAGTGACAGCAGCCCTGAGCCGATCCACACGGCGGCGATGCTGACGCGGAGCATCGGCACGAGCCATGCGAGTTGCGCCTCGAGCCGCACCGCGCGCACATGGTGCCGATCGAAAAAATCCTCGACCTCACGCGGATCGCGCCCGAGCAGCTGGCGCACGTGCGTCGGTGTCGCAGTATTGCCGGCTTCGAGCATGGTCAGCGTATCGCGATCGAGCAGTGAAGCGGGCAGCCATTGGCCGACCGCGGCGGCAAGACGCATGAGCCACATCGGAATCGGCACCGTCAGCGTCCTGCGCAACCCCATCGCGCTGCGCAACTGGGCAAGAAACTCGCGCAACGGGAGCGGCCGCGGTCCGACGACCGGCACCCGCTGACGCACGAACGCATTGGATGCGAGCAGAGTCACGATGCAAGCGACGAGATCGTCGATGTGAACCGGCTGCACACGTTGCTGTCCGCGTCCCGGCACGGGTATCAGCGGCAGGGCGGCCAGCATCGAGAACAGGCGGGCGCTCGTCCCGCCTGGGCCGTAGACAACCGACGGTTGCACGATCGTCCAATCGAGCGGCAGCCGCGCGAGATGCTCGTCGGCGGCGTGCTTGCTGCGGAAGTAGCCGCTATGACCAGTGTCGGCGCCAAGCGCGGAAATCTGAATGACACGTTTGACGCCGGCCTGCGCACAGGCATCGAACAATGCTTGGGGTGCACGGGTATGCAGGTGCGCGAAGGTCTGCGTGCCACGCTCGCGCAAGATGCCGACGGCATTGATGACGCAATCCACGCCGGTGAGCTTTTCGACCCAATCGTTCGGATGCAGGTCGCGCGAGAAGTCCGCGCTCACGTGCAAATCCGGATCGGTTGCGACACGCCGCGCTTCGATGACTCGGTGACCAGCGGCGCGCAAGGCGGCAGCGAGATGACGACCGATGAAACCCGTTGCACCCGTCAGCAGAATCACCATGGACACGAACCAGAGATGCAGAGCGTTCGCCGTGGTGTCGGTCGGATCGTTCGCCGGTCAAGTATGTATATCCGCCACGGTCGCCGTTGTCACCCCGACGGCGTCGCAGGCGGTGTCTGGTTCGATAGATGAGCGCCGGCAGGAGCTTGTCCCGCTCGGCGCAGCCGTCGAACCCTGCACCTCTCGGACAGCGCGCGGCGCGCGTCCGAAAGGAAGGGTGGGCACTAATTAATTAGCGATCTTGCGTCTTCTCGCCGTCTGACCGGTTGCCAGCGTCGACTTCTCGTTCGGCGGCAAGCCAATCGTCGAGCTCTTGACCCGGCGTGAAGCCGCGGCGTTCCGCGCGCCAGTACGCGCGCTCCGCGATGCGGGCCTCGCGCGAATCCGAGTACGAAGGCAGCTCGCGACGTTGGAGCGAGCTGTCGTCGACGATGGAGCTTGCGGCGTTCTGCTCATCGCCGGGCTGACGGGTGCGAGCGGCACCGGTGCGCGACGGGGTGCTGTCGGACTTCGGAGTGCGAGGGGGACGGGATGACATGAGGAGAGCTCCGTAGCTATGTGAACGCGCAGTCTCTAACTGCACGATCCGATGTAAGTGTGGGGCGTCGCTGCCCGTCGCGCGCAGGTGCGCGATGTCGACGGACACTGCTCGCCTGTCGGACATGCAGGCGATCCGGCCCGGGCGAGACCCGCGGCTGAGCCGCGGTCTCGCCCAGAACGGATGGCCATCAATGCCGTGCAGCTCGACCTGAGTTGCGTGCCGATTTGCTGCCGGCGCGCGCCTGCCGGGCCTTCGTCGCAGTTGCGCGGCTGGTCGCCCGTGCCTTCTTGCGCTCCGCTGCGGGCGGCTCTTCCGCCGGGATGCCGAGCTCTTCCATGAGCGCGAACTTGCGCTCTGCCAGACGCCCGCCCATCTCCTTGAGGTCGAGCTCGGTCTTCTTGAGCGCTGGGAAGAGTTCGTTCTCTTCTTCCTTGACGTGGTGTTTCACGTATTCGCACAAGACTTTGACCGTGGCTTCGAATGCCTCATCGTCGGGCGTCATCGCTTCGATCTTGGCGATGAGATCCTTGGCGGTAGCATGCTCGACCGCGGCTTCGTGCACGAGATCCTCTTCTTCCTCGTCCTCGAATGCCTCTTTCGCTGCCGGGTAGAGAATCTCTTCTTCGATCTGTGCGTGCACCGTCAGCATGTTGCAGATGCGTTCCGCGAGCTGAGACTGCTCTTGCTCCTCGGCGTCTTCGAACTGATCGAACAGTGCTTCCACCGTGCGATGATCCTGTTTCAGCAGCGCGATTGCATCGCGAGGTGCGTCGCTTGCTCGCTGCGGCGTGGCTCGTGCCATGGCTCTAGCTCCTGTGTCTGTCTTCGTGTGTGCGTGTTGGGCGGGTTGTGCACGGAACAATGGACAGCCCGCATGCGGAGTTCCCGCGGCGAGTTGCTCGCGGCACAGAGGAAAACCGCAACGGTGACGTCGTACGTGAAACGCCGTGGTTACGATAAGCGCGTGGCAAGCCACGCGCGCAGCACTTCCGCGACGCTCCATGCCTGCGCAATGCAACCGCCCGGGGCATAGGGCGCTTGCGCATCGAAGATTTCGCTGATGCTGCCGATGCCGGCTTCGGTCAGATGCGCCGGAAAGGCGTGCAACAGCTCGCGGGCGGCATGGGGATCGGAGGTCAGCTTGAGCAGGGCGTCTACGTAATGACCGATGAGCCAAGGCCAGACAGTGCCTTGGTGATAGGCGGCATCGCGGGCGCGAAGGTCGCCGCGGTAGTGCGCTTTGTAGTCGGGATGCTCTGCGCTCAGCGTGCGTAGCCCGACGTGCGTGAGCAGGCGGGTGCGGATCGTGTTCATGACCGGCTCCCAACGCGCGCGCTCGAGGATCGGGTGATCGAGCGAGATCGCGAATACCTGATTGGGGCGGATGCTGGGATCGTCGCCGTTCGGTCCGTCGATGACGTCGAAGAGGCAATTGCTCGCGGGGTTCCAGTAGCGTTCGTTGAAGCTCTGCCGCGCGCGCTCGGCCTGAACCTCGTATCGCTCGTAAGGAAAGGCGAGCTTGACCGCCCATTCGGCCATGAGCTTCAAGGCGTTGTACCAGAGTGCCTGGACTTCGACGGGTTTGCCCCGGCGCGGCGTGACCACCCAGTCGCCGACCTTGGCATCCATCCACGTCAGCTGATAGCCATCCGCGGCCGCAGCGACGAGCCCGTCGCGGGCGTCGACTCCGATGTTGAAGCGAGTGCCCTCGATGTAGTGCTCGACGATGGAGGCGAGCACCGGAAAGAGCTGGCGGACGATGGTGCGATCGCCGGAAGCGCGCACGTAGCGGGCGATCGCGTGGAAGTACCAGAGCGTGGCATCGACCGTGTGGTAAAGCGCCTGACGCTCGCCCTCCGGGAACAAGTTGGGCAGCAACCCGTCCTTCACGTAGTGCGAGAACGTGCGCAGGATCGCGCCGGCCTCGCGATGCCGCCCGGTACAGACCGTGAGGCCTTCGAGACTGATCATCGTGTCCCGGCCCCAGTCGCCGAACCAATGGTAGCCCGCGTAGATGGATTTGAGCTCGCTGCCTTGTGCCTGATGCATGATGCTCTCTTCGAGCCGGCTGCCGGGCAGCACGATGAATTGGTCGGCGGCCATGACGAGCTGCTCGGCAAAGGCATCGCCCTCGGCCACCGGTGCAAGCTCAAGCAGCGCTCGCATGCGCCGGCGTTCGGCCGCGAATACTTCCGACACGTCGAAGTCGATGCGGTCCCATCCATGCGTCGTTGCCACGAATGCCGCCGTCGGCGCGCCTTGTGTCAGCGTTGCCGTGAAATATCCAGGGCTGTGAGCGCTTTCGAACGGCGGATCGCCGCGGTCGCGCTCGATGCGATAGAAGAACTCGATTTCGTCGCGGTCCTCGGTCACGAACGTGCTCGCCAGAGCGCGCATCGCCATGCGTAGGACAAGCGGCGAGTCGGCGCGGCGCACTTCATGCCGGCCGCGGCTCGCCAGCACCGTGAAGTCGCTCGGCGTCGGTAGCGGCGACTCGTCGTGACGTCGAAACGAGAGATACGGTCGCACGTGCAACGTGAGCGCATCGCCTGCAAGCAGCTCGTAGCGTACGCACACCGTGTTCTGGTTGTGCGGCATCACGATCGATTTCTCGAGCACGCACCCATCGAGCTCGTAGCGCCACACGGCGATGCGATGATCGAGACGAAACTCGGTCAAGTACTTGTGCGAATCGCCGATCACGCGATTGTCGGCGAATTCCGCACCGCCGATGTGGCACTTGCGCGCGCCGACGATCACGATCTCGTCGCAACGCGAGATCATGATGTGCCGGCCTTTCGGCGCGGTGAGATTGGGCACGAACAAACCGTGATACTTGCGCGCGGGGATGCCGGCGAGCGTGCCGGAGGCGTATCCGCCGAGCCCATTGGTCACGAGCCATTCCTTACGGCGTAGCTCGATGGGATCTGAGCTCCGATCCCACGGCAGCACGAGCTGGCGAGGTCCCCTCACGATGCGTGCTCTTGAATCGCCTGCAGGAACGTTGCGGAATGAGCCGCCAGATACCACGGTCCCCGGCCGCTCTGCTCAACCGGCGCGACGATGCCGTGTCCGCCGTAGCGGGCATCTTCGCTCGCCCACAGGACCGACCAAAGGCGCTTGCGCGGCGGTGCCACGAGCGGCTCGGCCAATGCGTCGAAGCGCGCTTCGGCAGCGAGGTTGACGACGAGCAGGCGATCGTCGCCCGCGGGCGTGTACCAGCGTAGGACGAAGGCGTGCTCCGTGAGCGTCGCGCCGTCGAGCAAGTACGAATCAGAATCTGCAAGCACTGGATCGCTTTGCCTGAGTCTCAGCAAGTCGCGGTGCAACGCGAGCGCAGCGGCATGAGAGTCCGCTTCGCGCCAATCGAGCTTGGCGGACTCGAAGGTCGAGTGCGCGGCGGGATCGGGTACGAGCGCCTGCACCGCCGGGTCGGCGTAGGCGCGGAACTGCGCGAGGAAATCGCGTCTGCCGCGATGAACGAGCTCATTCAGCTCGGCACGGTGATCCGCGAAGAAAGTAAATGGCGAGGTCGCCGCGAACTCCTGTCCCATGAAGACGAGCGGCGTCTGCGGTCCGAGCAAGAGCACAGCGGCCAAGGCGCGGTATTGAGGCGGCGCGGCCTGTGCGGCGATGCGACACCCTGTGAAGCGATTGGCGGCTTGATCGTGATTGTCGAGAAAGGCGATGCAGCGCCAGACGGGTAGCTCGCCGAAGGGCGAGCCGCGCGGCTTGTCCTGCCAGCCGTAACGCTGGCCCTGAAACAGAAAGCCGTGCTTGGCGCAGGAGACGAGCTCCTGAGCACGACCCGAGAAGTCGCGCAGATAGCCGTCGCGGCTGCCGCACAAGGCGACGCTCGCTGCGTGATGAAAATCGTCGTTCCACATGCCGTCGATGCCGAAGCCGCCGCGCTCGGGCGGCAGCAGGTGCTCGCTGCATTGCGGCTCGTTTTCGGCGGTGATCACGATCGAGCGGGGCAGCGCGGCCTGACGTGCGCGCATCACGAGCTCGGCAAGGATGTGGCGCTCGCTGTCGTCGAAGATCGACTGAGTCGCATCGAGCCGTAAGCCGTCGAGGTGAAACTCGCGGACCCAATAGCAGGCGTTCTCGATGACGAATGCGCGCACGCCTTCAGCGTGTGCGGCATCGAAATTGAGCGTCTCACCCCAATCCGTGCGATGGCGCCGGCTGAAGAAGTGCTGCGTGAAACACGGGACGTAATTGCCGTCGGGTCCGAGATGGTTGTAGACGACATCGAGGATCACACCGAGGCCGAGCGCGTGCGCCCGATCGACGAAGCGCTTAAACGCGGCGTAGTCGCCGTAACTGCAGGAGGGCGCAAACAGCTGCACGCCGTCGTAGCCCCAATTGAAACGTCCCGGGCACTGCGCCACAGGCATCACTTCGATCAGCGTGATACCGAGATCGCGCAAGTAAGAAAGTCGCTCACAAGCTGCGTCGAATGTGCCCGCCGGCGTGAACGTGCCGATGTGCAGCTCGTAGATCGTGTGACCTTTGAGCGAGATGCCGCGCCACGCGGAGTCGGTCCATTGGAAGCGTGTGTCGACGACCATCGACGGGCCATGCACGCCTTCGGGTTGGTAGCGCGAGCAGGGATCCGGCCACGGACCTTGTTCATCGACGAGGAAGCGGTACAGGGTGCCTGGCGGTGCGGCATCGCTCGCGCCGACGAAGTAGCCGCGCGGCGCGCGGTCGAGCTCGGTGAGCGTCTCGCCACTCGCGTGCACGACGGCAATGCGCTCCGCGTCGGGCGCCCAAACGCGAAAGCGCGTGGTGCGGCCATCGAAATGCGCACCAAGCTCGAGCGCATCGGTTTGCGTGTCCGTCGTCATCTCTCGGGAAGCGACGGACCGCGCGCAAAGTTCCGCGCGCGTCAGTCAGGCAGCTCGGCCAAGCGCTCGAGCAAGAGCGGGTCGCCGGCGACGTGAACGCGCTCGGCAGGTCCAAGCCAACTCAGCGCCTCCTGCAGCGTGCGCGCATCCATCACTTTGCGCTCAGCGGTCAGGCGATGCGGATCAGGGTGGCCGCGCGTTTCGGGTGGTCGCGGCAAATTTCCGGCGATGTGTGCGAGCATCGCTTGCCGGTTACGCACGATGAAGCGCAACGCATCGCGAGGCAGCGCTGGACTTTCGCGCACGAGCTCGTCGCGTCTCAGCATGAGCGTCGGCAGGCGATGCTCTTCGGGCGTGCGCAGCAAGCCGAGCCGCGCAAGCAGTCCTCCGGCATGCGGGCTGCCGCTCACGCGCGACAGCGGAATCGCAAGCAGCAAGCCAGCGAGGGTCGGCGACAGCCAGGCAAGCAGCTCGGGCGAGAGCAGATAGGCGATCACGGAAAAGCTCAGGCCGATCGCAACATGCGGCCAGTGCACGCTCAGTGCTTCGCGCCAAGCGGGCAGGGCGGCGTGGCGTCGTTGCGGTCCCCACCCGGAGTCGCGGCCCGTCAGGATCGAGACGACGTGCTGCGTCTGCACCAGCATCATCACCGGCGCGTAGAGCGCCGAAAGGATGGTTTCGACCACGGTGCTGACGGTGAGCCCGAGCACGCCGCCGCACCCTTTGCGCACGTGCGAGACGCACAGCGATCGCAGCCAGCCGAGCACCTTCGGCGTGAACAAGACGATCATCGTGAAGATGAAGAGCTTGGTCATGCGCGGTGCATCGAACACCGGCCAGTTCGGGAAGAGCTGGAACTCGCTCGTGAAATACTCCGGGCGAATGAGCGACGCTTGCAGCGTGAGCGCGAAGCCGACGAGCAGGAGCATCAGCCACAGCGGCGAGGACAGATAGCTCATGATCCCGATGAGGAAGTGCGCGCGGTTCGTGAGCTTGAGTCCGCTGGCGCCGATGATCTTCGTGTGCTGGAGATTGCCTTGTGCCCAGCGACGGTCGCGAATCGCGATGTCGACGAGCGACGGCGGGCTTTCTTCCCAAGAGCCTTCGAGATCCGTGGCCATGCGCACTTTCCAGCCCGCGCGGCGGATGAGCGCGGCCTCGACGAAGTCGTGCGAGAGCACGTGGCCGCCGAAGGGGCGTCGGCCCGGCAGTTGCGGCAGGCCGCAAGCTTGCGCGAAGGCGGCGACACGAATGATGGCATTGTGCCCCCAATAATTGCCCTCATCGCCGGACCATGCCGCCACGCCGCGCGCAATCAGCGCGCCGTAGACGCGACCGGCGAATTGCTGCAGGCGTGCGAACAAGCTGGTGCTGCCGATGAGGAGCGGTACCGTCTGCAGAATGCCGAGCTGCGGATCGGCTTGCATGCGCCGTACCAGCTCGATGAGCGTCTCTGCCGTCATCAAGCTGTCGGCATCGAGCACGATCATGTAGTCGTAACGTCCGCCCCAGCGTTTGACGAACTCCTCGACATTGCCTGCCTTGCGTCCGATGTTGTGCCAGCGTCGGCGATACCACACCGGCATGATGTCGCGCAGCGCGCGGCGCAATCGATCGACGGCAAGCGACTCGGCGATCCAGGCATCGGCGTGCGTGGAATCAGACAGGATGACGATCTCGAAGTATTGAGCCGCATCGATGCGCGCTAGGTCCTCCGCCATCGCCTGTAAGGCGGCCGTCGTGCGTGACGGATCCTCGTTGTAGATCGGCATCACGAGCGCCGTGCGGCTGTCGGCGGGCGAGGCCGACGGAAATTTCTGAGGCGGGATGAGCAATCCCGCGATCGCCGATGCGGCGGCAAACCCAATCCATGCGAGCGTGACCGCAAAGAACGCCAGCATCACGCCTTGCAGGAACGTCATGTCCGAGACGCTGACGACGGCCAGCATCTCGCGCACGCCATAGGTAGTAATCGCAAGCATGCCGCCGACCGACAGTACCCGCGCGATGATGACGCGCGCTTCCGGCGGCTCGAGCGGCTCGCTCGCAGGTGCATGCGCGAGATCCTGCACCGGCATCGCGAGCGGCCGCTCGTAGGGCATGCCGCCGCGCACCGTCTCGCTCATCTCGGCAGGCGCGGGTTTCAGCTGGCCGTCCATCGATAGAGCCACGTTTCCGTTACCGGCCGATCGCCGCGCACGATGCGCATGCGCAGCTCCGCGAGCTTCGCATCGCCCGGCGCGAGCTCGAAGCTCGCGCGAATGCCTTTGGTGAGGCGGTTCGGTTGCAGCTGCGCATTCGAGATGCGTCCTTGCGAGCTGCTGAGCTCGAGCGTCAGCCCTTCGGTTTCCCCGCCGGCGCCGACGAATTCGACGACGAACAGGCGCCGCTTGCCGTCGCGCGTCGGTCCGGTACGTGTGGCGGTAACTCGACCGAGACGCGGTAACACCCGCGGCGTGTCGGTCCACCGAATGCGATAGGAGGTGCGCCAAGGCTTGCCTGCGGGAATCACTTCCTTCGGCTTCCACATCGCGACGATGTTGTCGTTGGTTTCGAGATCCGTGGGAATCTCGATCAGCTGCACTTCGCCTTCGCCCCAATCGCTGGTCGGCTCGATCCAAGCGCTCGGTCGATCTTCGTAGGCAGCCTCGAGGTCGTGAAAATCCGACAAGCGTCGCGAGCGCTGCACCAAGCCGAAGGCGCGCGGCGCGACGGACGTGAACGCCGAGATCTGCAGCTGCGTCGGGTTGCGCAGCGGACGGAACACTTGTTCGCCGGAGGCGAGCACGATCTGCAGGCCATCGGACTTGTGCACCTCGTCGCGATAGTCGTCGATTCGAGTGCGCTCGGATTCGTCGAACAGGAACATCGAGGTGAGCGGTGCGATGCCGACGTTGTCGAGCGGCACGCGCGGGTAGAGCGTCAGGTCGACATCCATGTTCGTCTCGGCGCCCGGCGTGATGGAAAAGCGATATGCGCCGGTTGTCGATGGACTGTCGAGCAGCGCATGCACCACGATCCCCGAGGCGTTCGCGGAGGGACGCTCCACCCAAAAGTGCGTGAACTCGGGGAACTCCTCGCCTTGCGGATGCGCCGTGCGGATCGCCAAACCGCGTGCCGAGAGGCCGAACTGGCCGTTCTTCGGAATCGCTTGAAAATATGAAGCGCCCTGAAACGTGAGGAACTCGTCCCAGCTCGAGCGCGAGTTCAGGCGCGTGCGCAGGCGCAAACCGGACAATGGGATCGGCGTTTCGCCGAGAAGCTTTGCGATGGGCGGATCGACCAGGAATGTCGTCGGCCCCGGCGTGATCTCGCGGGCAATGGCGCTCTCGACGATGGAAACGTGCACGGGAAGCGTGAACAGGAATCCGGCCGGCAGCACCTCCAACCGGAACGGCACCTGCTCGTTGCGCCAGATCGCCCGATCGCTGTTGACGCGAATGGCGCGGTATTGATCGTAGGACAGCTCGCGCAGCGGCGAGCTATCCGGAATGCGCGTCACCGAATAGTTGCGCGCAGCGAGCTTCTGTGCGAGCTCGTGAACGGTGCTCGACGCAAACCGGTAACGTTGCGGTTGCTTGTCGCCATCTGTCGACGAATTCGATACGGCGGCGCCAGCCAGGCAGCTCACCGTGACGGCGAGCAGCGCGAGCCAATGCCGCAACCGGATCGCGCCCTGCGTCGGCCGCGATGCGCCTGTGCCGCCTCGGGAGATCCCTTGCGCGCCTCCTGCAAATACGTGGTCTGAATTCATCCGAAACCAAGTGCTCCTCGGGGACGAGCCAGTCTGTTGGACAGTGGGAACCCGCGGTTCGGACGCAAGGGGGTACTCGAACTACGCACTTGCACACGGTTCGGTTCCTCGCGTCCCGCGCGGAACTCACGAACAGCGCCGTGTATTTAAACCTGCGTTTGCGCGCGACTCAGTGTTCGAAAAGCAGAAGGTCGCCAGCGCAACGAGGAGTCGGAATGTCTACAACACAGCACGTGTGGGCACTTATTCTCGCGGGTGGCGACGGCACTCGTCTACGGGCACTGACGACCAAACCCTGCGGCACGGCGGTGCCGAAGCAATTCTGTTCGCTCGATGGCGGGCGCTCCCTGCTCGAAGAAGCCATCGCGCGCGCTGCGCGAGTGGTCGTGCCCGAGCGCATTTGCACCATCGTCGCGCAACAGCATCACCAATGGTGGTCGGAGTGCCGCGAGCTGGCACGCTTACCGTCCGAGAACCTCATCGTCCAGCCGCGCAACCGCGGTACCGGCATCGGCGTGCTGTACGGTGTGTTGCATATCCTGGCGCGAGATCCGCACGCCCGAATTCTGATTTTGCCTTCCGATCATTTCGTGCGCGACGAGTCGGTATTGCGCGACGCGTTGGTCACGGTGCTCGATCGCGTCGAAGAGGGCAGGCATCGCCCAGTCCTGCTCGGCATGGAGCCGGACCAGGTGGACACGGATCTCGGCTACGTGCTGCCCGGCGGGCCGGACCCGATGGGCGGTCAGACCGTCGCCGAGTTCATCGAGAAACCGACCCCGGAAGTGGCAGCGAGACTCATCGAGCAGGGCGGCCTGTGGAACACCTTCATCATTGCGGCCCATGCCTCGACGATCTCCGAGTTGTTCCTGCCGCGGTTCAGTTCGCTCGTCATGGAGATGAAGGTCATCTTGAGCCACGCCTTCGACGTCGGTCTCCCGGCCGGCGGATGGCCCGCGCTCGTTGCGCTCTACGCGCGGCTGCCCGATCTCGATTTCTCGCGCGACATCCTGGCGGACAAAGCAGCGAGCTTGTGCGTGTGGCGCGTACCGCCGTGCGGGTGGAGCGATCTCGGCACGCCGCGGCGCGTCGGGGAGACGTTGCAACGGTTGCGTATTCAGCGCCGCCACGACGCGCCGGCGCATTGGGAGCCGACCAACTATCTGAATCTGGCTCGGCAGCATGAGGAGCTCGAGCGGCTGGGGAAGCTGCACGCTCCATATGCTTAAGACGCATCATTCGCTCGCCGTTGCGCCAATCGAAGCCCGCCACGCAGGCAGCGCGCGGTTGACCTCCGCGTGGCGCATCGTTGACAGGCCTGCATCGCCGGACCTCGGGTAAGCTGGCTCGCTTCGAGGCAACGAGCAGCGGTCGATACGTGAAACGCATACATAGGATGCCGTTCGGCGCGCAGGTGGATGAGGCGGGGCGCGGACGGTTCCGGCTCTGGGCGCCGAGCGCGCGCAGTGTGGCGCTCGTCGTGGAGGGAGCCGATCGAGCGCGCGCGTTGTGGCCGATGACGCCAACGGGCGAAGGATGGTACGACGTGGTGATCGAGCACGCGCGCCCGGGTTTGCGCTACCGCTACCGCATCGACGACGAAATCGACGTGCCCGACCCTGCCAGCCGATTCGCACCGGAAGGCGTGCATGGACCGAGCATGCTCGTCGAGCCGACTGCCTTCGCGTGGCGCGATTCCGACTGGCGCGGTCATGCCCGCGAAGAGCTCGTGATCTACGAGCTGCATATCGGCACGTTCACGCGAGAGGGAACCTATGCAGCGCTGAGGTCGCGTCTGCCCGAGCTGGCGCGTCTCGGCGTAACGGCGCTCGAGCTGATGCCGATCGCCGCGTTCGCTGGAGTGCGGGGTTGGGGTTATGACGGTGTGCTCCATTTCGCGCCGCATGCGCCCTACGGCACGCCCGACGATCTCAAGGAGCTCGTGCAACAGGCGCATGCCGAAGGACTGTCGGTGCTGCTCGATGTCGTCTACAACCACTTCGGGCCCGAAGGAAATTATCTAGGCCGTTACGCGCGCGACTTCTTCACGGACAAGCACAAGACGCCGTGGGGCGATGCGATCGATTTCAGCCAGCCGACCGTGCGTCGATTCTTCGTCGAGAATGCGCTCTACTGGCTGGAGGAGTACCACTTCGACGGGTTGCGCATCGATGCCGTGCACGCGATACGCGACGAGGGCGCTCGTCACTTCGTCGATGAGCTGATCGATGCCGTGCAGGAGGGGCCGGGGCGCGAGCGTCACGTGCACATCGTTCTCGAAAATCATGGCAACGAAGCGCGGCGTTTGTTGCGACCGTGCGTGGCGCAGTGGAACGACGATTTTCACCACGCCATGCACGTGTGCTTGACCGGCGAAATGCAGAGTTACTACGCGAACTTTGCGGAGCGTCCGCTCGAGATGCTCGGTCGCTGCCTGGCGGAGGGTTTTGCGTACCAAGGCGAGCCTTACGGGGCGCGCCGTGAGCCGCGCGGGGAGCCGAGTCGGGAGCTGACACCGCTTGCCTTCGTCGGCTTTCTGCAGAACCACGATCAGATCGGTAATCGCGCGTTCGGCGAGCGCCTTGCAGTGTTGACTCAACCCGACGCGCTGCGGGCGGGCTTGGCGATTCTGTTGCTCGCGCCGCACGTACCGATGCTATTCATGGGCGAGGAGTACGGCGCGACACAGCCGTTTCTTTTTTTCTGCGACTTCCAAGACGCGCTGGCCGATGCGGTGCGGGAAGGGCGCCGCAACGAGTTCGCGGGATTTGCTGCCTTCTCCGATCCGATACAGCGCGCACGCATTCCCGACCCGAATGCGCCTGCGACCTTCGCGCTAAGCACGCTCGATTGGGCCGAGCGGGATCGTCCCGGGCACCGCAAATGGCTGGCCTATGTCCGGGAGCTGCTCGCATTGCGGCGTCAGGCCATCGTGCCGCTGATACCGGCCATCAACCCGGGAAGCGGACGCTATCGCATCGATGGCGGAGTGCTCGACGTGAGCTGGTCTCTCGACGGCGGCGGAGCATTGCGAATGATGGCGAACCTTTCGACTGAATCGCGCGCGCCGTCCCCAGAGCTGATCGAAGGCGCGCTCGTCTTTTCGACGAGCCGCACGCTCGCGGCCGAGCTGATTCCATGGGAAGTGCGCGTGTACGCTCCCAGCGGCGCGCGGCAGTGAGGCAGGCGTGAGCGCAACGATTCCGCGAGCCACGTATCGTCTGCAGCTCAACCGCGAGTTCACGTTTGCGCAGGCGGCGCGGATCGTGCCGTATCTGGCACGTCTCGGCATCAGTCACGTCTACGCCTCGCCGATCCTCAAAGCACGCCCGGGCAGCATGCACGGGTACGACGTGACCGATCACACTCAGCTCAATCCAGAGCTCGGTACGCGCGCAGAGTTCGACGAGCTCGTCGCGACGCTGCATGCGCACGGCATGGGTCTCATCGTCGACATCGTGCCGAATCACCTCGGCGTGATGGGCGACGACAATGCCTGGTGGCTCGATCTATTGGAGAACGGGCCTGCGGGAAGGTTCTCCTCGCATTTCGACGTCGACTGGCGCCCGGCACGCGCTTCGATGCGCGATCGCATCCTCGTGCCGATTCTCGGCGAACCGTACGGCGAAGTGCTCGAGAAAGGAGAGCTCAAGCTCGAGTTCGATGCGGCCGACGGCAGCTTCGCCGTGCGCTATCACGAAAACCTCTTTCCGATCGATCCGCGCGAGTATCCGCGCATCTTCGCCGCCGACGGCGGCTTGCTGGCGGCGCGCTTTGCCGCAGACGATCCAGACCGCGGCGACTTCGAAAGCTTGCTGACCGCTTTCGGACACTTGCCGTCGCGCAGCGATACGACTCCAGAGGCCGTCGCGATCCGCTATCGCGACAAGGAGGCGCACAAACGCCGGCTTGCCCGCTTGGTCGAGCGCAGCGCCGGCATACGCGCGTACATCGATGAGGTGATTGCGCGCGTGAACGGCATCGTCGGCAAGCCGGACAGCTTCGATGCGCTCAATGCATTGCTCGAAGCGCAAGCGTACCGACTTGCTTACTGGCGCGTGGCGATCGATGAGATCAATTATCGCCGCTTCTTCGACGTCAACGATCTCGCCGCTTTGCGCATGAACGAGAAGGCGGTGTTCGACAGTACGCACGCGCTGATATTCGAGCTCATCGAGCAAGGTGCGATCGACGGTCTTCGGATCGATCACTCGGACGGTCTGTACGATCCCAAGGCCTATTTCGAGCGGCTGCAGGAGCGTTTCCGCAAGGGCGACGAGCGGCGGCCGCTCTATATCGTGACCGAAAAGATCCTTGCCGCGCACGAATCGCTACCCGATAGCTGGGCGGTGCACGGCACGACTGGCTACGACTTTGCGGCGCTGGTCACTAGTTGGCTCGTCTGCGGCGGGGAGGAACGCCGTCTGACGGCGCGCTACCGTGCCTTTACCGACAATCCGCTTGGCTTCGAGGAGATCGCCTATCGCTGCAAGAAGCTGGTGATGAATGTTTCGCTGGCCGCTGAAGTCGAGGTGCTTGCGACACAGCTCGACCGTATCGCGCAGCTCGATCGACGTACGGCGGATTTCACGCGCGCGGCGCTGCGCGATGCGATCGTCGAAGTCATCGCGTGTTTTCCTGTCTATCGCACCTACATCTCGCCGGAAGGCGTGCGCGATGAAGATCGCCGGATCGTCACGTGGGCAGTGAACGTGGCGCGCAAGCGCAGCCCCGTCGAGCGCAGTGTGTTCGACTTCCTGGCCGGCGTGCTGCTTGGGGATGCGGCGCTCGAGCGGCCTGCCAAGCATCGGCAAGCGATGCTCGAGTTCGCGCTGAAATTCCAGCAGGTGACCTCGCCCGTTGCTGCGAAGGGCGTCGAGGACACGGCGTTCTATCGCTACAGCCGGCTCGTCTGTCTGAACGAGGTCGGCGGGGACCCGGGGCGCTTCGGCGCCTCATCGAGCGCCTTGCATCAGGCCAATCTCGAGCGAGCAAAATCGTGGCCGCATTCGATGGTGACGACCTCGACGCACGACACCAAGCGCAGCGAAGACGTACGTGCGCGCATTGCCGTCATCAGCGAGCTGCCCCAGCTCTGGAGCCTGCACCTGTCGCGCTGGAACAAGCTCAATCGCGGCAAACGTCGGCAGGTGGACGGCGCGAGCTCGCCGAGCCGCGAGGATGAATACTTGATCTATCAGACGCTCGCGGGCGTGTACGAACCGAATGCAGATCCCACGGCGCTGGTCGAGCGGCTGCAAGCGTACGCGGTCAAAGCAGCCCGCGAAGCGAAGCGCTCGACGAGCTGGCTTGCACCCAACGAAGCGTACGAAACGGCGCTCGAGGATTTCATCGCGCAGCTCTTCGCGCACCCCGAAAGAAACGCCTTCGTAAAGGACCTCGCCGCATTCGTCGAACCCATCGCGTTCTTCGGCGGGATCAACTCGCTCGTGATGACGACGCTCAAGCTGACGGTGCCTGGCGTGCCGGATTTCTATCAAGGCAGCGAGCGCCTCACGCTGACCTTGGTGGACCCGGACAATCGACGGCCGGTCGACTACGAGGCGGCGGAAATGCGCCTCGGTCGGCTCGAGCGCGGCGAGCTCGTCGCATCGAGCCATGATGTCGATGCAGCGAAGCTCAAGGTCGCATGGAGCCTATTGCAAGCGCGCAAGGCGGATCCCGACTTGTTCGCAAAGGGCGACTATCGGCCGCTCGCCGTCGAAGGCGAGCACGCGGAGCACGTCTTCGCATTCGCACGTACGTGCGGCGAGCGCGTCTGTTTGGTCATCGCTCCGCGCTGGAGCGCGCGGCTCATGGGCGGACGGCTCGAATGGCCTGTAGGTGAGGCCACCTGGGGCGATACGGCCGTGGTCGTGCCTTTCGCCCATGCATTGCGCGATGTGCTCGGTGACGGCGATTTCGAGTCGTCCGGCGAGGGCGAACACCACCGGCTGCGCGTGGCCGACGTGCTGCGCGCTTTTCCGGCGGCGGCGCTGATCGGCTACCGGCGTTAGCGCGCGCTGGTCTGCTGCTAAATCGCCGCGGCGGCAGACTGCGGTGCCGGCGTGGAGGTGTTTGTCAGGATCGAAGGCAGCGCGAAGTAGAAGGTGGCGCCCTTGCCGGGTTCGCTGTGTCCCCACACGCGTCCGCCGTGGCGAGTGAGCACGCGCTCGACGATGGCGAGACCCACGCCCGTCCCGGGAAATTCATGCGAGCCGTGGGCGCGCTGGAAGACTCGAAAGATCTTGTCGTAGTAGCGCATGTCGAACCCGACGCCGTTGTCCTGGATGCGGTAGACGATCTCGTCGTGCTGGCGTTTCGAATCGATCACGATGCGCCTGTCGGGGCGCCCCGCGGTGTACTTGATCGCGTTGTCGATCAGGTTGAGCCACACGCGGCTCAGCATGTGCCAGTCCCCCTCCACGGGGAGTAGGCGCCCGACTTCGATGCTGAGCGAGGCGGATTGGTCTTGCACCATGAGATCGTCGACGATGCGCTGGACGAGCGTGCGCATGTCGACCTCGCATTTCGTGAGGGATTGGCGCCCCAACCGGGAAAACTCGAGCAGGTCGTCGATGAGACGTGCCATGTGCTCGCTCGCTTGGCAGATGCGATCGATACGATGGCGCGTCGCTTCATCGAGCGCGGGTCCGCATTCGAGCTCGAGCAGCCTCGCATGACCGTTGATGGCGCGCAGCGGCGCACGCAGATCGTGCGAGACCGAGTAGCAGAAGCTCTCGAGCTCCTGATTGCTGGCTTCGAGCATCGTGTTGTAGCGCTTGAGGTCGTCGAGCAACGTGAGAATGCGCTGCTCGGTGCGCTTGTGCTCGGTGATGTCGGCCGAGATGCCGAGCAGCACCATCGGTTCGCCGTTGGCGTCCTTGATCGGGATCTTGCGCGTATGGAGGATGCGTTTGCCGTGGCGCGTTTCGATTTCCTCCTCCGGAACGTCGACGACGCTGTCGCGATCGAGCGCTTCCCGGTCCTTCCTCGCGAACCACTCGGCTTGCTCGGCCGGGAAGAGCTCCATATCGCTTTGGCCGATCATCTGTTCGCGCGAGTAACCGAGCGTCTCCTGACAGACGCGGTTGAAGTGCAGGTAGCGCAAGTCCTTTGCGTCCTTGGCGAAGATCATGCTCGGAGTGTTGTCGAGCAATGTCTCCAAGAAGTGATTCACGCGGTGCAGGCGCAGCTCGAGGTTGTGATGCTTGCGCACGTCGACGTAGACGTAACGCAGCAGCATGACGAGCAGAAAGGCCACCACGGCAAGCGCGCAGATGCCGAGCAGCGGCCAGCCGTTCGATGTCTCTCGTATCCAGACAAAGAAAACGACCGCCGCGCCGAGCGCAAGCACCGCAGAGCCGATCACCGCGGCGACGACTTTCCGTTCGATCGACCAGTTCCGCATGTATCCCCCATCGGGAAAGGCCCCTCTTGCGTCGAGCGCGCGCGCGAGAAGCCCCGGAGCGGCGGGGGGGGCTGGTCGAGGCGGGCAGGCGCAAGTCGGCAGAGTGCCGCGAACCTTCCTTGTTTTTCAAGCGGGTGCGTAGTGCGCGCGACGGGATGCGCGGCTGCCCCTTCGTACAAGTGTCGCGGTCGGAGAGGGCACTAACATGATCCGCGGGCGCCGACGGGTCGGGCGCGCACTCACCCAGGAGTTCGGCGTATGGATCGTGGAGTTCTCATCGGCGGTGGCTTGATCTGCACCAGCTTCCTGGTCGCGGTGCTGCTCAACGATTCCGCGCGCGAGTCGGACGCCTGCGGGCCTGATACCGAGATGTCACCGTCCATTGCGCACGAATCGGAGTGCCCGCCGGATGCGTCCGCGCAACCGAAGAGGACAAACGCTCGGGCGCGTGACCTGCGATCGAACGGTTCGCGACGAGGCGGGTCGCACTGCCCGTGAACGTTGACGTCGCGACGCTCGGCCTCGAAAGTAACGGTACGTTGGTCTTGTTTTCCCGCCTGCTTTGAAGCGTCTCCTAGCCGTATTGCTTCTGCCGATCGCCGCCTGCACGGCGCCTCCGTCCGAGCTCGTCGTCTCGGGTCCCACGATGGGGACGACGTACACCGTCAGAGTCGTTGCGCCGCCCGCCGGGATCGATGCGCATCGTCTGCGCACGCTGATCGAGGAAGAGCTGCGACATGTCGATGCGGCGATGTCGGCCTATCGGCCGGATTCAGAGGTCTCGCGCTTCAACGCTAACGCCTCGACCGACTGGTTTGCAGTGTCCCCCGAGCTCGCGCACGTGGTGGCGGCGGCGCTCGAAGTAAGCGAGGCATCGGGCGGGGCCTTCGATGTGACGATCGCTCCGCTCGTGAGCGGGTGGGGCTTTGGCCCGAATGCCGAACCCGACATGCCGGCAGTTGAAGACGCGGCGCGCGCTCGTGCGCACGAGCACGTCGGCTTCGACAAGCTCGCAGTGCGCTTGGACCCGCCTGCGTTGCGTAAGGTCGATCCTGCGCTTGCGATCGACCTCAACGGGATCGCTCCCGGCTATGCCGTCGACCGCATTGCGTCGCAGTTGGAGGCAGCGGGTGCCGAGCGCTATTTGATCGATATCGGCGGCGAGATTCGCGTGCGCGGCGCCAACGTTGCGGGGCGTCCGTGGCGGGTGGCGGTCGAGCGTCCGGCAGCGGGCGCACCGCGCGCGTATGCGGCGCTCGAGCTTCGCGAAGGCGCGGTCGCGACCTCAGGCGATTATCGTCAGTACGTAGAACGTGAAGGTGTGCGCGCCTCGCACACGATCGATCCGCGCACGGGCCGGCCGATACCGCATACCTTCAACTCAGTCGTCGTGCTTCACGCACAAGCCATGTACGCCGATGCATGGGCGACGGCGTTCAACGTCCTCGGTGCCGAGACGGGCCGCGAGCTTGCGGCGCAGCGCGGGATGGCGGTGCTCTTCATCGCGAATACCGGCGAGACGCTCGTGTCGACCATGACGCCCGCTTTCGAGCAAACGTCCGGTTTTCGATTGTTGGACTGAGCAGGCCCCAGGCGCCGTTTCGTCAATCGGCGCGAGCGGCGGGCTCCGGCGAGCCCGTCTTGAGCTCGGCACGGATCGTAGCTTCCAGCCAGTCGTTCATAGTGATCATCGCGTTGCCGCGCTGACCGAGGCGCGTGTGGATGCCGATGATGATGCCGGTGCGCTCATCCATGACGGGAGCGCCGGCGGTGATCTCCAGCGAGTCCATGTCGTGCGTGAAGGCGCCTGGGGTCGTATCGACGGCTTCGAACGTTGCGCCGTACACGCGCCCGTTCTTCTTGTGTCGGAACGTGTCGGCGTGGGCGAGCTCCTTGAAGCCGACCATGACGACGGACGTCGCGGCCCCCGAATAGCGCCCGAGCGGCATCGTGCGATGCGCATAGCGGGATGGCTCGCTCAGTCGCGCGACGGCGAGGTCCTTGGCAATGCGGCCCGCCGCGTCGGGTTCGAGCGCCCATTGAGATTTGACGTAAGCGACCGGGATCCGTTCACGGATCTGGCCGGTGGCGTCGATGCTGTTGTAGACGCAACGCGTCGGTTCGCTGCCTGCGACCTCGAACGTATGAGCCACGGTGACGGCAATGTCGAAGGCGCCGACGAGAAAGGCCGTGGAGGAACGGCTCACATCGCCTGCGCTACACACCATGAGACCGACGCCGCTGAACGTGGCCAGCTCCTGATCGGAGAACGCGGCGCGATGCATGTCGTCTGCTGCCTCATCGATCAAGGCAGGTAGCGCGAGTCGATCGATCTGACGGCGTCCATTATCTGCGTTGCACGACTCGCAGAGAGCGGCCGTCGCGTCCGCTCGTCCTGCGAGCAGCGCGGCGATGAGTAACACGAGGGTGGTCAGAGCCGCGAGGCGCCGTATGAGGCGAGCATCGCAATCGGCTGCTGCGAGGCGGGCGGGTCGAGCGCGTGACGGCTTTTTCATCACGATTGGTCACCTGGCGAACGGTTGGCCGGCGCGAGGACGGCGGTGAAGCTCGTGACAGAACTTCTCACGGGGTTACGCCAGAGGCTCTAGGGCAAAGCCTGAAGGGGTCGTTGGCGCGGACCTGATCCGAAGGCTCGACAAAAGAAAAGAGCCGAAGCCCTCAGGGACTTCGGCTCTCATCGAGGGTTCTCGTTCGTGTTCTAGCGCTGTGCGTCGGTCAGCTTGAACGTGATCGCCACTTGCGTCCAGGCTTGAATTGCGCGGTTGCCATCGGTGGCGGCAACAAAGCGCCAGCGTTTGACGGCGTCGATGGCCGCTTGATCGAGGCGGCTGTGACCGCTGCTCGCCGTGACGTCGACGGTGATCGGGCGACCGCGCTCATCGACGAGCACCTTCAGGCGCACCGTGCCTTCCTCGCCCATGCGCCGCGATACGGCAGGATACACCGGCTCGACGCGATGTGTCGTACGTAGCTGCTGAGGCGCAGCGCTCGGCCGTTGCTCTGTCACCGGCCCGACCGTCGCAGCGATGGCGTTCTCAGACGGCGGAGCGACGATGTCGGTTGCGGGGGCGACGATGTCATCAAGATCGACCACGGGCGTTTGGGGGATCGGCACGACTGTGTCGATCTGCACATCGACGGGCAATTCGGGCGGGGCCTCGTCGACAGGCGGTGGCTCGTCGATGAACACGGTCTCGAAGGGCGTCGTGAATTGCGGCGCCTTGACTATGCCGGTGCTCACGACGACGGCATAGATGAGCGCCGTGTGCAGCGCCATGACCGCGATCGCCGGGCCGCTGCGGGACAGCGTGGTCGTGTTTGCGCGACTCAAAGGCATGGTTCACCCCCATTGCATGAGCTGAGTATTCGCCCTCCGTCCAATGACATAAACGGACGGCGTCCCTAAAAAGGTTCAGAACGCAATGCCTGCCATGTCGCTGAGAGCCAGCATTTCTCAAGAAGTTCCGGATACACTCCCAAAATATGAACGAGTCCCAATCGCCCCATATTCGAGCGCTGACCGCAGCCGCCTCAGAACGGCTGGCGGCCGCACGGGAGTCGGACGCGGCCGTGTGGGCCGAGATCCTTGCGTGCGCCGAGGTGGCCGATTCGCTGCCGCGCGTTTGGGCGTGCAGCGAGTTCGTCGCGACGGCCTGCGTGCGCGACCCTCGCTTGCTCGCGAACCTGGTTCGCGACGGGTGCTTGTGCGAGTGCGTCGAGCCCGAGTGGATTGCACAGGACCTGAGGGCTCACGTCGTAGGCGAGGACGAGCAGACGGCGATCGCCGAGCTCAGACGCTTTCGTCGTCGTCATATGGTGCGTATCGCTTGGCGCGACATCGCCGGATGGGCCGAGCTCGATGAAACCTTGCGCGACTTGTCGCTGCTCGCCGATGCATGCATTCGCTACGCTGCCGACTTTGCCTATACCTCATGTGTGCGGCGTTTCGGCGTGCCGCGCGGGGTCGAGACGAACGAGCCGCAGCCGCTTCTGGTCCTCGGCATGGGCAAACTGGGCGGATGCGAGCTCAACTATTCGTCTGATATCGACCTCGTCTGTCTCTACCCGGAGGACGGCGAAACCGACGGTGCGCGCGGCATCGACAACGCCGAGTTCTTCATGCGCGTTGTGCAGAAGCTCGTGCACATGCTCGCCACACCGACGGTGGAAGGCTTCGTCTATCGAGTGGACCTGCGCCTGCGTCCGTTCGGCGAGAGTGGCCGCGTCGCGCTCAGTTTCGCGGCCTTCGAACACTACCTTCAGCAGCACGGCCGCGACTGGGAGCGCTATGCCTACGTCAAGGCGCGTCCGATTACGGCAATCGATGTCTTCGCCGAGCTGTACGACGAGGTGATCCGGCCGTTCGTGTACCGACGCTATCTCGACTTCGGCGTCTTCGAATCGTTGCGCGACATGAAGGCCATGATTGCGCGCGAGGTGGAGCGGCGCGAGTTGCGCGACAACATCAAGTTGGGGCCGGGCGGCATTCGCGAGATCGAATTCATCGCGCAGGCCTTTCAGCTCATTCGCGGCGGCAGCGACAAGCGCTTGCAGCAGCGCTCGCTGTGCACGGTCTTGCCGCTGCTCGTCGGACAACGGCTGTTGCGCAAGGAAGCCGTGACGCAGCTCGAGGATGCGTATCGCTTCTTGCGGCTCGTCGAAAATCGCCTGCAGGAGTGGAACGACGAGCAGACTCATTCGCTGCCGGAAGATGAGCTCGCGCGCGAACGTCTCGCTTATGCCGTCGGCTTTGCGAGCTGGAGCGAGCTCGAAGCGCAGCTTGCGCACCATCGCAGCTGCGTGTCGGCGCATTTCGCGCAAACGCTGTTCGGTCCGGTGACCGACGGCGACGGCAGCGTCGCCTTCGACCTCGAAGGCCCTGCGCAGGATCGCGAGCAGGCGCTACGCAGTTTCGGCTTCGAAGAGACCGGGCCGATCGTCGAGCTGCTCGATCGGTTGGTCGCGAGCGCGTACTTCAAGCGTCAGGACGAAACCGGCCGGCGACGGCTGCGGGAGCTGTTTCCGAAAGCGCTCCTGCTCATTGCGCGCACGAGCGCGCCGGCGATCACGCTCACGCGCGTGCTGAAGATCTTCGAGAGCATCGGCGGGCGTACGGCCTACCTTGCGCTGCTCAACGAGAACGCGGCTGCGCTCGAGCGGCTCGCGCGCTTGTGTGCGCAGAGCCAGTTTCTCGCCGATCAGATCGCAGCTCAGCCCTTGTTGCTCGATGAGCTCATCGACGAGCGCATCGTCGAAGAAGCGCCGAGCCGCGAACAATTCGCTGCCGATCTTGCCGCGCGCCGGGCGCAGATGCAGACGGAGGATCCCGAGCGGCAAGTCGAGATCCTGCGGCAGTTTCAAAGCGCCGCGATCTTTCGCGTTGCGGTTGCCGATCTGATCGGCGGGCTGCCGCTCATGAAAGTGAGCGATCGGCTTACCGACATCGCCGAGCTGATCGTCGAGGAAGTGCTTGCGCTCGCGTGGGCGCAGATGACGGCGCGCTTCGGCACGCCGCGGTGCCGCGATGTGTCCGGGGACATTCGTACGCCGACGATGATCGTCGTGGCGTACGGCAAGCTCGGCGGGCTCGAACTTGGCTACGGCTCGGATCTCGACCTGGTCTTCCTGCACGACTCCGCGGGCGAGGCGCTCGGCACCGACGGCGCGAGCCCCGTCGACAATACGGTGTTCTTCCAGCGATTGGGTCAACGGCTCGTGCACTTGCTGACCGTGCACACCTCGATGGGGCGGCTGTACGAGGTGGACACGCGCTTACGGCCGGGCGGCAATCGCGGCTTGCTCGTGCAGTCGCTTGCCGGGTTCAGGGACTACGAATTCCAAGAGGCGTGGACCTGGGAGCATCAGTCGCTCCTGCGTGCCCGGGCGATCGCGGGCGATCCCAAGCTGCGGGCGGAGTTCGAGGCGGCCCGAATCGAAGTGCTGCGCAAAGCGGTCAAGCGTGACGATCTCAAGGCGGCCGTGCGCAACATGCGCGCCAAGATGCGCGAGAACCTGTCGAAGGCCAAGCCCGGCCAGTTCGACTTGAAGCAAGATCCGGGCGGCGTGGCGGACCTCGAATTCCTGGTGCAGTTCTGGATGCTCAAGTGGGCCGATCGATACCCCGAGATCGTCACGTTCTCGGACAACATCCGCCAGCTCGAAAGCCTCGCCTCGGGCAATCTCGTGCCGCAGGCGACGGTTGATTTTCTGGTCGATACCTATAGGAAGTACCGCCACCGCCTCCACCGACTGTCGCTCGACGGCGCGAAGAACGTCATCGGTGACGACGAATTCGTGGAGCAGCGGCGGGGGGTTATTGAAATTTGGGAAGGGGAGATGGCGGAAACCTAGCCCGCAGGGCAGGGCCGCTGCGGGATGGGGCCGCGAAGGACCCCGTTCCGTGTGATAATCCGTCTAAATGTTGTGTCGATCGATCCGACCATGGAAACCCAGGAACAGACCAAGCTCGTTCAGCCGAACGCCCAGAATCAGTACACCGTGACGGTGGCGGATCTGCCGCTGTCGTGCCCGATGCCGGGCATGCACCTGTGGAATTCCCACCCGAAGGTGTTTCTGCCCATCGAGAAGACCGGCTGGGCGAAATGCCCGTACTGCAGCGCCGAGTACACGCTGAGCCGATAGGGGCGCCATGTACGTCCCGGCGCACTTCGCCGAAGACCGCATCGACGCCTTACATGCCCTGATGCGGCGTTACCCGCTCGGTGTGCTCGTCACGAGCACGCCGGACGGGATGGACGCCAATCACATTCCCTTCGTCCTCGACGCCGCGCCCGCGCCCTGGGGGCGGCTACGCTGTCACGTCGCCCGCGCGAATCCTGTCTGGCGTGCTCTCGATGAGGCGCGCAACGTGCTCGTCATTTTCCAAGGGGCGGACGCATACGTGTCGCCATCCGTCTACGAAGCGAAGAAGCAGGATGGCAAAGTCGTGCCCACGTGGAACTACCTCGCCGTGCACGCGTACGGCAAGGCGCGCGCGGTGCACGAGCGCGAGTGGCTGATGACGCTGCTCGAGGATCTCACCTCGATCCATGAAGCGGACCGTGCCGAGCCCTGGCAGGTGGCGGATGCTCCGGCCGACTACGTGGACAAGCTCGTGCATGCGATCGTCGGTATCGAGATCACGATCGAGCGGCTGGTCGGCAAGTGGAAAGTGTCGCAGAACCGCTCGCGAGCCGATCGCCTGAGCATCGCCGCCGATCTGCGCGACCGCTCGCGGGCGCAGCACGACGAGATGATCCGCTTGTTAGAGGACTGATGGGTCCGTTGGTCCGATCCTCATGCAGTTCTCGCCGGGCGTCGGTAGGGTTTCGCTAGAGTTACCTGGATAGCCACGATGTCCGCGCTCTTGACTACCACACCCGCCAGCGACGGGTTTCGCATGCCGGCCGAGTTCGAGCCGCACGCGGGCTGTTGGATGCTCTGGCCCGAGCGTCCGAGCAATTGGCGCATGGGTGCGAAGCCGGCGCAGGCCGCATTTGCCGCCGTGGCGAGTGCGATCGCGACCGCGGAGCCGGTCACTGTCGGCGTCTCGAAGGCGCAGTACGTCAATGCGCGCGCGATGCTCCCGGATGCGATTCGCGTCGTCGAGCTGTCGAGCGACGATGCGTGGATGCGCGATGTCGGTCCCACCTTCGTCGTCAACGACCGCGGCGACGTGCGCGGCGTCGATTGGATCTTCAATGCCTGGGGCGGGCTCGAGGGCGGCTTGTACTTCCCGTGGGATCAGGACGATCTCGTAGCGCGCAAGGTGCTCGAGATCGAGCGCTGCGATCGCTATCGCGCGCCGTTCGTGCTCGAAGGCGGCGCGATTCATGTCGACGGCGAAGGCACGCTGATCACGACGGAAGAGTGTCTGCTGAATCCGAATCGCAACCCGACGCTCGACAAGGGACAGCTCGAGATCCTGCTGCACGAGTACTTGGGCGTCACCAGCATCATCTGGCTCGGCAAGGGTGTCGTGAACGACGAAACCAACGGACACGTCGACAATCTCTGCTGCTTCGTGCGTCCCGGCGAAGTGGCGCTCACGTGGACGGACAACAAGCGCGATCCGCAATACGAAGTCTCTCATGATGCCTACGAGCGGCTCGCGAGCGCGCGCGATGCGAAAGGCCGGCGGCTCAAGATTCACAAGCTGCCGATGCCCGGACCGCTGTATCGCACCGCCGAGGAATGTCAGGACATCGATGCCGTCGAGGCAGGCCAGCCCGCGCGGCGCGCCGGCGAGCGCTTGGCAGCGTCCTACGTGAACTTCTATATCGCGAACTCGACGATCGTGATGCCGCTGCTCGATCGCAAGACGGATCGCGTCGCTGCCAATCGCCTGAAGCGCCTGTTCCCGGAGCATCGCCTCATCGGCGTGCAAGCACGCGAGATTCTCTTGGGCGGCGGCAATATTCACTGCATTACGCAGCAGGTGCCTCTTGCGCGAGCCAAGCGCACGCGTAGGAGCCGGTAGTAGGAGGCTGGGGGCTGGAGGTGTTTTTCTGGCCAGTGCCCAGCGCCCAGGGTCCAGGGCCCAGGGCCCGGCTTAGAGCCTACAGTCCTCGCTTCACTCCCAATACGAACACCACGTCCGGCGATCGTTCCACGTCGATGTCTTCGCTCACGGCGCCGGTGACAGTCCAGCCGGGTGCGAAGCGCCAACGAAAGCCGATCGTCGTCACGAGCGGTGCGCTCAGGATGGGAAGGTCGCTGTCGAACGCGCGTGTGTGGCCGTCGAGCTGCAGCGCAAGATCGAACGCGGGCACGAGCTGGACGGTGATACCTGCGCGGGCGCTCCAGACGAGATCTCGTTGCAGCCGAGGCAGCAGTCGTCCTTCGCCAAGACGTGTCGCGGCGAGCTGTCCTTCGATCGACCAGCGCTCCCCCAGGCGCCGCTCCCCAGCGGCGACGATAGAGATATCGGTTGCACCGCTGCTGTTGAGCCAATGGTGCTTGCCCGTCGGCGCTTTGACATGAAGCGCAATGCTTGCGGCCGATCCGTCCGAGTCGTGCAGTGCGTATTGCGCTCCGAGCACGAGATCGCCCAATCCGCTCGTGGTGGCGTCGTGTTCGATCAACGTCTCGCCGCTGCGCGAATAGTGCAGGCGCAAACGGTCTCGAGGCTGAATCGGACGTGAGCCCTCGGGCAAACCGAAGAGCTCGTGCCAGTCGTCGATGAAGCTGTCGAGGCTGCCACCGCTCGTGTGTCGATGCGGTAGCTGCAGCTCGAAGGCCCAACGCTCGCTCACGCGTCGGCGGTAGGTGAGTCTCAGCTCGCGCGTTTCCGCATCGACGATCATGAATTCATCGCGTGCATCCTGCACGAGCGCAGTGCTCGCCCAGTTCAGATCGAGCTGCCACGCCGAGCTCGACGGCAAGCGTGCGCCGATGCCGCGCGGCAGGCCGAAGCCCGCGAGATAGGGATTCTGATCGTTGGTCGGTAATGGCGCAGCTTCGATGCCGACGCAGACGAGGAGAGCGGACAGAAAGCCGAGGCGGCGATACATGGCGCTAGGCTGCACCAGAACGCGTAATGTCTTCTTCGAGCGGACTGCCGAGCCAGGCGCGCTTCGCCTGCGGCCCGTCCTAGAACCAGATCGAAATGAATGCCTGAATCACGTTCGCGCCGAACTCGTACAGCGGCTCTTGGCCGGCGGGCACGAAGTTATCCGAGTTGGGATCCATCGAGTAGCGCGCATCGCGGAAATCCTCGTAGCTGAACTCGATGCGATCGTAGAAGAGGCTCGCCGAGCCCTTCTTGACGAAGCCGGTACCGCCGGTCAGGAACTCGTACGTGCCGCCGAGGCGTACGCGATGGCTCGTGAACGTGGAGAGCTCCTTGTCGCGCGCCATGAAGTTCTGCTGATCGCGGCGCTCGAACAAGTCGCTGTAGAAGTCGGCGTGATCTTGAGTGTAGTAGCGGTAGCCGAGCTCGAGAATCCAACGTCCGATCGGGTGCGTGTAATTGACTTCGAACGTGTCGGCTCGGATGCCCCATGTGTCCGTGTAGTAGCGGTAGCCGCCGCCCAGCGCGGCGCGATAGGGCAGGAAATACTTGCCATTGAGCGCAACGGCATTGCTCGTGCGCGTATGCGGATAGATCTCGGGCGCCCGCGCGAAGGTCGTATCGTCCGCGGGATTGAGGTAACGGTAGGAGCGATAAGGGTTGTTCAGAAAACCTTCGTCCGTGATGACCTCGAAATCGAGAGCGGCGATCAAGGTCTTAGTGAGGATCTGGGTGACGCCGACCCGATAGCTCCAGCGCTCGACGTCTTCTTCGAATAGGGGATCGGTCGAGTTGCGCACGACGTCCCAGCCTTTCGAGAAACCCATGGAAATCGTCGTGAGATCGCCGAACAAATCCTGGCTGATGTTGAAGCTCGCCGTTTCGGCTTGATAGTCGTTTTCTTCCGAATTCGTATAGCTCAGGCTGTAGGTCGTCTTGCCGCGCAAGTAATCGAAGCCGACACCGTATTGCGTGCGCTCTTCCTTGTATTGGCTCGCACCGCTCACCTCGACGTCGATCGAAGCGCTCGTGACCATGTCGACGTAATAGCTCGCACTGACCGAGTACTTCTCGGCCATCTTCTTGCGCACGAGCACGGACGGTCCGTGAATCGTCACGCCACCGCCTTCGTAGCGGTGATAGAGCACATCAGCGCGGTCTTCGGGGAGGACGGCGGCGACGGCCGGCAGCGCCACGAGGGCTGCGGCTACGGGCAACAGGCTACGGGCTACGGCCAGCAGAGCGCGCCGCGCACGTTCTGCCAGATCGCCGAAGCTCGATGTTGAATGCCATGCCGTCATCGCAAGAATGTCCTCGACCAGTACTAGCTGTTGCCCGTTGCCTGTAGCCCGTCGCCTGATCGAACGCGCAGCGTTCGATCAGTTACATCCACACCCTCCGCCCGCACTCCCGAGCGCGCCGCGCGCGCCTTCGCGCGCTTCGAACACGTGATGCATGTACGAGCTCGAAATCGGATGCGGGTCGAACGACATGATGGGATCCGCGAGCGCTTGACGCTCGTACGGCTTGACCCATGGTTCGATGTTGCCGCAACCCGTGATCACGAGCGCTGCGCACGCTGCAAACAAGGCGCGTGCTAGCGCGGCTGGAGACGGGGGGCTGCAGGTTGGAGGGAGCGTACGGTTGTTGGCTCTCGTCATGGTGCCCCTCTTTCACAGCGTGCAAGCGTATCGAGGACGATGGATCGACAGGGCACGGTGGCGAGCGTCTGAAGCGCCAAGCGTCGTGCGCGGCAGCGCACGACGATTCTTGCTCCAATCTCCTGCCTGCAGCCCGAGTGCCATCGTCATTCCTTCAACAACGCTCGAATCTGATTCAGGTATTCGCTCTCATCGCCCGGCTTGTAGCCGCGGTGCAAGTAGCGGATGTTGCCCTTGCGGTCGATGAAGACCGTGCTCGGCATCGCGCTCACGTTGTAGAGCTGGCTGACCTTGCTGTCGCGGTCGAACAGGATCGGGAAGGAGACGGGCGTGTCGGCAAGCCAACGCTCTGCGTCCTTCGTGTTCGCCTCGACGTTTACGCCAAGCAACGTAAAGCCGAGCGAACTGTAGCGCTTGTACATCTGGTCGAGAAGCGGCATCTCCTGGCGACACGGGCCGCACCAGCTCGCCCAGAAGTTGAGCATCACTACCTGACCCTTGAGCTGATCGAGCGAGACCATGTCGCCGCTTCGCGACGGTAGCGTGAAGCTCGGCGCGACGGAGTTGCTGCTCGCGGCGACCAGCGAGGAGAGCAAGAGCGTCGCGCTCAACGCGACGGCACGGATCCAATGCTTGCTGTTCCAGGACGGCATGGTGGGTTCACCTCTTCAATTTGAGTCCTTGGCCCCGCGGTTTTACGGGACCGACGAATGCCCAGCCCACATCGTCGCTCAGAAGAAAATCGACAAACCGAGATGTGCTTCTAGATTATTGACGATCTTTTTCTTCCCCAGGAGGTCGATGTCGTACACGTGGTCGCGCACGTCGAAGTGCACGGCGAGCCAGTCGGTGGGGAGAATCCGGTAACCGAAGCCGCCGCTCACGGTGAAACGATCGTCGCCGGCGAACCGTGTGCCGCCCAGGCCCGCGACCAGGTAGAAGGCGGAGTTGTACGCACGGTTCTTGCCGACGAAGATCTCGCCAGGCAGCGCATTCCAGCCGATCGAGAGCGCGTAATAGGTGTAATCGCGCTCGGAGTCGGTGAGGAGCTCCGCCGAGCCGGAGAGGTTCTCGTAGCTCGTGCGGCCGGCACGCGATTGGCCCGCCGTCGCTTCGAGGAAGAAGTCCTCGGTGAGGTGATATGCGAGTCGCGCGCCGTAGACGACGTTGCTCTCGAAATCCTCGATGCTCAGGATGCCAACGTAGGCGCCGAGCTCGAAATCCTCGGTGTCGATGCGCGGGCGCTTGATCTCGCGACGCGCCACCTTGGGCTCGATGATCGGGCCGTCCGAAGCGGGCTCGCCAGTGATACCGGACGATTCCGCTGACGCCGTCACCGGCTCGGGCGGTGCGTCGTTACCGCGACCGAACCAAGCGCACCCGGGGAGAGCGGCCGAACAGAGTGCCGTCAGAAGAAGAACGCGAAACCAAGATACTTCCATTCGTCCACTTCCTCGTTGTCGTCGCGCTTCGTGAAAATGACGTTGTTGCGATACTCGGAGCGCAACATGAAGCGACGCGTCAAATAAAACTGCAAGCCTGCGCCCACGTAACCGATCTGATCGTTGCGATCTTCGGTTTGCACCAGCGTCGACTTCGGCTCTGTGTAGATAATGCCCGTGCCCAGCGTGAAGTACGGCGACAGCCGCCACTCGGGCACGAACACGTGCATGAGGCCGATTGTCGCGCTGTAGCCGTTCGAGTACTCGCCGAGAATGTGATTGACGGTGAGCTCGATCGACAAGTTGTCGCTGAAGGCGTAGCCGCCGAACGCGGAGACCAGGCTTGCGCCGCCGAAGTCGCCCGCCATGATGCCGCCTTGCCAGCGCCGGCTCATGTAGTTCTCGCGGGCAGGCTCCTGCAAATCGAGCGGCTCGCCCGTGGGCTCCAGCGTCGCAATCATCTGCTCGCGCGCCGCCCAGCCTTCCACGCCCTGCTCGGTGCGGATCAAGAACCAGTCCGTACGGCGCTTGACGACGACGACCTCGCGACCGCGCTCGACCACGTGAAAGATCGGATAGCCGCGGCCGGGACCTGTGTGCAGCTCGATGTACGGATCGGCAATGAGGATCTTGCGCAGCTCGTCCGCCTGAACGCTCGCTGTGAAAAGCAGGACCAGCAGAATGATCAGCGAGGGCGGGCGACTCATCAATTCTCCGGTGCGGCGAATGGATCGTTGTAGTACTGCGCGCCGATATCCAGCCATTCAGCTATCAAGCGTAACTCACTTGGCGACATAAAGTCGCTATGGTCCACCGTCCCGACGGTGTTGCCCTCCAGCGTGTTGAAGAAACGGGAGGAGGCTAGGGCGCCCTGGGCGCTCATCGATGCCGGCACGTTACGGTAGGCGACGCACACCTCGACCATCGTGACCGGATCGATTTCGGTGCGAATGCACTCGTCCTCGAGCTGCCCCATGTCGTTGAGCTTTTGGCCGCGGCGCGCGAACAGGAGCTGACGGTAGGAGATGAGGTGATCCGGCTGGACGTCCGAAGGCTCGTTGCGCAGATCGAGGTCGCCCTTGGGCACCTGCGTCTCGCCGGCGAGATTCCTTGGGCTGTGGCAATCCACGCAAGCTCGATAGGTGTTACCGAGCCCGTCGGTATCGGGCATCGAATCGCCGTCCAAGTCGATCAAACGTTCGGCGGTCCAGAGCGGCGCGATGTGCTGCTCGTAGTGAATCGTGATGCGGCACAGGCTTGTCCAGTTCGAGGTGCACGAAGCCGCGGTCGGCAGCGGCGTCGTCAAGCCCGTGGAGCACACGAAGCGTTCGGTCGGATCCGCGGGGTTGGCGAGCACGCTCGAGGGACCGCTGCGATAGCACATATCGACGGGTGCGCCCGGCGTCATGGACCAATAGTCCGGGCCCGCGACGTCGACGCTCGGCTCGCAGGCGCCGCCGCACATGATGCGGTTGCGCACTTCGGCCATCGTCTCTCCCATGTCGGCGACGAGCGCGGGATTCGTGTTCGGGAAAGCGCTGCTGGTAGTGGGTGCGCCAGGATTCACGGACGCGAACAAGCCGCTGCGTCCATGCGAGAGCGGCGGATTCGCATTCGGGTTGTGACAGCCGTTGCACTCGAGCACTTCGCCCGGTTTGACCTGCAGCCAATTCGTGTGCCGGTTGCCGAGCACGCCGGAAACGCGCTTGCCACGCTCATCGACCACCGAAATGCTGAAAGCCACGTTGGCCGGCACTTTCACCTTCACCGAGCCATCGGGCTCGATCGGCGCGTAGCCCAGAATCTCGCGCATGCCGAGCGTGCGATTCGGCCCGAAGGCCGTGTTAGGCACGTCGCGCACATCGTCGTCCGGTTGCGAGACCGCCTTTTCGATGCGCAAGAAGCGCGCACGGCGATTCGCATATGCCGCATTGGCGGGGTCGCGCACCGACTGAATGCCGCCTGGGGCCGTGTCCACGCCGTCGATGTCGTAGACGCTGCGAATATGGAGGATGCCGACGCCTTCCGTCAGCAGGGAGGGGTCCGGCACGAGCTCGGTGATGTTGGCCGGCAGCGGGCGTGCAGCGCCGGCGACGACTTCCGTGTAAGCGAAACCTTCCTCGGGCGCGACGACCGGCTTCTGCGTGTTGTCGCGCGTGTCGTAAATGTAGATGCCGTAGAGCGGCGGCGCCTCGACCGCATCTGGATCGGCGAGCCGTTCGCTCGTGCACGGCACGATGCGCGTGCCCTCCATGAGGCGGCACTGCGACCAGCTCACGAGCAAGCGGCCGGTCCCGTCGAACAAGGGGGAGGCCATGCGATAGCGGCCACCCGGCGACGGTCCGGGAATCGTGCGTACGTCGGTCGGCAGGGCGCGCTGCTGCGCCGGTCCTTGCAGTCCTGCGTTGGCGGCCGTGGGCTGCGTGTTGTTGACGAAATTCGCCGTGTCGATGAGCACGAGGTCGCCGCCTTCGCCGGTGCCGCGGAAGGGGCGGATGAGCGCCAGCGTGCGTCCGTCCTGCATCGCTCGCGGCTGCAGGAATTGAATCGTGGTCGGATTGCCGGTCGTCGGATTGACCGTGCCGGTCTCGTGGCTGTGCGCGCCGTAGAGCAGCTCGAGCCCCGTGCCGTCCGGATTGATGGTGTAGAGGTCGAACTGATTGTCGTCGATGTGATGTTCCCAGCGCGTGAAGACGATCTTGCCGTTGTCGAGCACGGACGGATACAGATCGTGGCTCTGGTTGAACGAGATCTGGTTGATGTTCGTGCCGTCGGCATCCATCACGTGCAGCACGAAGGCGGGCTCGCGATTGTCTTCATCGAGCGCGGCGAACTGCGGCTTGTTCTCATCGAGCAGAATGGCGCGCGCCGTACGTTGTCGGGTGGAGGTGAAGACGATGCGCCCATCCGGCAGGTAATGGGGCATGATGTCGTGGCCTTCCTCGGCGATGGTATCGGACGCGATGATGCGCCGAAGCACGCTCGTCGTCGTGTCGTACTCCCAGATGTTCCAGGTCGGCTGGTCTTCTTCGTCGGCGCCCTCGATGTATTGCGCACGCATCGAGAACAACACCTTCGTGCCGTCGTAGCTCACGGACAAGTCGCGGATGTCGCCCAGGCCCTCGGTGATTTCGCCCGTGAGGTTGACTTCGGGCGCGGAGGGAGAGGCGCGGTCGCGCATGAACAGGTCCGCCCCGATCTCGAAGCGCATGAGCTCGCGGGCATCGCGCTCCCTGACGTTGTCCGTGGGCAGCGGGCGCTTGATATAGAACACCGGGAAGTCGAGCGTGACCGGGTCCATGTTCTGGCCGCTGCCGATCGTGACGTCGGTGCCGCCGGGGCCGCTGCTGCAAGCGGCGAACGTCAACGCGAGGCCGCTCGCGAGCACCAAGGCTCGCAAGGATGAGGCCAGCACATTTCTCGATGTCACGCGATCGATTCCCGCTTGCTCCATGGTGCGCTCCGCCATCGATGCAGTCGAACCCCTCTGTGGATCCAGATCCTTCGCAGCGTGCCAACGCTAGCCGATGACGGCCTCAGATGGGTTGTCGTTGTTCATTGCGATCTTGGGGTCGCTCGATGCGCGGCCAGGGATGGATTGTTCTTGCGTCGGCAGTCAACGGATGACCGGCGACCCGCAACATGATCGACGCGACATATTCTGCGATCCGTTAAGCAAGTCACACCGCGTACCCGACGAACCCTGATTTCCTGCAGTCCGCGCGGTGCAATCGTCGTGCAGTGTGACGTCACTCACATTCTCGCGCCTATCCCGGTGAGTTCAATGCGCCTCGCATCGTGGCGGCGAGACTACACGCGCGCGCGAAGGGCTCGGTACTGTCTCTGCGAGGCGACGTCTGGGCGTTGAGACAGTTACCGCGCAATTTTGCGCTGCGTATATTCCGCGCGAACCGTCCGAAGACCGCGGACGAAACGATGCGTGACTCGTGTTCGTCGAGGGCGGCATACGACGCTAAAGGGAGCCGCCGATGGGCCGTCTAAGAAGCGCACGAACGCAGCAATCCTTATCGGACCTGGCATGAGCAACAAGAGCAGCACAATGGACTCGATGCATGGGGTGCGATCGCGCAGGCCGCTCGCGAAGGCCGTCGCATGCGTACTGGCGCTGGCGGTGCTCGCGATCGCGCAGCAGGACGCATACGCTGGAGCGCGCGAGAAGGCCAAGCGGATGTTCGATCGCCTCACGGGAACGCCGCCGTCGACGACTCTGTTGAACAAGCTCGAGCCCATGGTGGCGGCGGACCCAGTCGAAGCCGCGCTGTACATCATCGATCCTGAGCAAGAGCATTCCCGGTATTTCTACTCGGTCACGCTCAAGAACTTCGCGACGCCGTGGACCAATCGCGATCAGACCGCGTTTGCCGCGCTCAACGATTACACCGCCACGGTGATCGGCTTTGTACGCGACGATCGTGATTTCCGCGGCATCCTCTACGAAGACGTGCTCTACGTCGGCAGGAGCGTGACGCCGGCCTACTCCCCGCTGAACAACGCGCACTACGAGGCGCTCGAGAGCAGCAACGAGGATCTGCGCAAAGTGCTGGAGGCAACCGCGCAGTCTTCGCTGACTGGCATTCCCTCGCACGCGACGGCGGGCATCATCACCTCGCGTGCTGCGTCGGAGGCGTTCTTCATCGACGGCACGAATCGCGCGATGTTCCGCTTCACGATGCTCAATCACCTCTGCCGCGATCTCGAGCAGCTGCACGATACGCGCTTGCCGCCGGATCGCATCCGGCAGGACGTCTCGCGCAGCCCGGGCGGTGATAGCAGCGTGTTCCTCAACAACTGCGTCGGCTGCCATAACGGCATGGACCCGCTCGCGCAGGCGTTTGCCTACTACGACTTCGACGAGACGCAAGGACGGCTCGTGTACACCGAAGGTCAGGTGCAGCCGAAATACCTGATCAACTCCGACAACTTCAAACCCGGCTTCATCACCACGGACGATGCGTGGGAGAACCGCTATCGCCTGCCCGGGCCGAATCGCCTCCTCGGTTGGGATCCGAGCTTGCCCGGCCGCGGCAACGGTGCGAAGTCGCTCGGCGAAGAGCTCGCGCGCAGCGAAGCCTTCGCGCAATGCCAAGTGGAGAAAGTCTTCCGGGCGATTTGTTTCCGCTCTCCTAGCGACGAGGATGATCGCAGGCACATGAGCTCGGCGACACAAACGTTCAAGTCGCGTGGCAGCCTGCGGCGGGTGTTCGCGGAGACCGCGGCGTACTGCGCCGGACCGTAAGGAGAAGAACGATGAGGAGAGTCGTCTACGGTCTGTTGATCGTGCTGGCAGGTTGCAGCAGCGGGGCGCCGACCGAAGAGAATCCGATCACGCGCCCGCCGGAGGGCGGTCCGACGTATTCAGGACCGCCGCCGGCAACAGCCGACATTCAGGCGTTTCGTATCAGCTTCTGGGAGAACATCCGCGGCGAGAATCGTTGCGGAGCGTGCCACGCACAAGGCGGTCAGGCGCCGACGTTCGCGCGCTCGGACAACGTCAACCTCGCGTACGAAGCGGCCAATCCGATCGTCGATCGCAGTCAGCCGTCGCAGTCGTCGCTCGTGACGAAGGTGGCAGGCGGGCATAACTGCTGGCTCGCCGATCCAGGCGCCTGTGCGAGCATCCTCACGACCTGGATCACCAACTGGGTCGGTGCGACGGGTGAAGGCGGCAGTCAGATCGAGCTCGTCCCGCCGGAGCCGAGAGATCCGGGTGCGAGCCGGCGTCTGCCGGCCACGCCGCCTGCTGAGTTCTCGGCGCTGCACGATCTGCTCAAGGCAAATTGCCGCAGCTGCCATCGTGCCGATGCGGCAACCGCACAGTCGCCGTACTTCGCCTCGGATGACATCGCCGAGGCGTATCTCGCGTCGATCACGAAGATCAACCTCGACGATCCGCCGGCATCGCGTTTCGTGGTGCGTTTGCGTGCCGAATCGCACAATTGCTGGGGCAACTGCGAGCAGAACGCCACGCAGGTCGAGACGCTGATCCAGGCGATGGCCAATGCTATTCAGCCGCAAGAGATCGATCCGAATCTCATCGTGAGCAAAGCGCTCAAGCTCGTCGAGGGTACCGTCGCGAGCGGCGGCAAGCGTTACAACGCCAACGAAATCGCGCGTTACGAATTCCAGACGGGCCACGGCACCATCGCCTACGACACGAGCGGCGTCGATCCTGCGGCCCATCTGCAGCTCATCGGCGACGTCGAGTGGGTCGGCGGCTGGGGAATCAATATCCGCGCGAGCGACGGCCGCCCGTCCAAGGCCCAAGCCTCGACGACGGCGAGCCGCAAGTTCCATCAGCTCATCACGGAGACCGGCGAGTTCTCGATCGAGGCCTGGGTCGTGCCGGGCAACGTGACGCAGGAAGACGCGCGCATCGTCAGTTACTCCGGCAGCACGACGGCCCGCAACTTCACGATGGGTCAGAATCAATACAACTACGAGTTCTACACTCGTAGCACTGCCACGGACGGCAATGGCATGCCGCGGCTCGCGACCGCCGATGCCGCGCAGCGGCTGCAGGCATCGTTGCAGCACGTCGTCATGACGTTCGATCCAGTCAACGGCCGGCGCATCTACGTCAATGGCGAATTCACGGGCGACATCGACGCTCAGGGCGGCGGCACGCTCGGCGAATGGGATGACAGCTTCGCCTTCGTGCTCGGCAACGAGGTGAGCAACAACCGCCAGTGGCAGGGTGTGATTCGCTTCGTGGCGGTGCATAGGCGCGCGCTGACACCGGAGCAAGTCCAGCAGAACTTTGCCGCAGGCGTGGGGCAGAAGTACTTCCTGCTGTTCGGTATCGAGCACATCACCGGTGTGCCGAAGTCGTTCATCATGTTCGAGGCGGCTGAGTACGACAGCTACGGCTATCTGTTCACGAACCCGAAGTTCATCAGCCTCGATCCAAACGCACGGCCGGGCAGCATTCCGCTCAAGGGCATGCGTATCGGCGTCAACGGCAGCGAGCCGCTCACGGGACAAGCCTACCGGCTGCTCGATACCGTGATCACGGACTCGGCCTACTCGCCGGCGGAAGGCCAGCTGCTGTCGAGCATCGGTACGATCATCGGCCGCGAGCAGGGGCCCGAGTTCGACGAGTTCTTCCTGTGCTTCGATCAGCTCGGTTCGCGCCAGAACGTGTGCTCCGAGCTCGCAGACGGGATTGCGCCGGCGCCGGTCAACGTGCCGCGGCCTTCCGATATCGGTGTGCGCACGTTCGATGCGATCAACGCGACCTTCGCGACGATCACCGGCATCGAGCCGAGCAATACGCGCATTCGCGCGACGTACGCCAACGTGCGGCAGTCGCTCCCGGCGGTGAACGACATTCAGGCGTTCCTCTCGTCGCATCAGACGGCAATCGCGCAGCTTGCCTTCCAGTACTGCAATGTGCTGGTCGACACCGAGAGCGCGCGCAACGCCTTCTTTGGCGGACCGCTGCCGACGAGCTTGGCAACTTCGACTCAGCGCGAAGCGATCACCAAGCCGCTGGTCAGCAAGGTGATTGGCGAGCTCGGGTCGCAGGCCAAGACGTTGCCGGATGCGCCATTGGTGCAGAACGAGCTCGATGATCTCATCGACGATCTATGCGGCCTGCAAAGCTGCAGCAACGCGGCACGCGTCAACGAAGTCGCGAAGGCAGCCTGTGGCGCAGCTCTGGGCAATGCCGCCACCCTGATTTATTGAGAGGCGACACGCATGTTCATCATCAAGTCCCGTCGCAAACGTCCTTTGGGATTGGACGAGCCGCTCCGGCACGAGTCGCACAAGCGTCCAGTGACGCGCCGAGACTTCCTCGCTCAGGGATTTCTCAGTGGTGCGGCGACTGTAATCATGTCGGGCGCAATGGGTTCTTTGCTTGCTCCGCGCCGGGCCGGTGCGCAGGGCGTGCCGTTGGCCAATGACATTCGCTTGATGAAACAGGAGTGCGGCATCCTGCCAGGTGCAGGCAAGATCCCGTTCATCTGCTTCGATCTTGCCGGCGGCGCGAACATCGTCGGTTCAAACGTGCTCGCGGGCAAGGAAGGCGGTCCATTCGATTTCTTGTCCACGCAGGGCTACGTCAAGCAGGGCCTGCCGCCTGATCAGTTGCCGACCAATCCGACTTTCGTCAACACGGCGTTCGGTTTGCCGTTCCACAGCGATAGCGCGTTCCTGCGGGGTATGTTGTCGGTGACGACCGAGACAACGCGTGCGCGCGTGAATGGCTGCGTGATCGCCGCTCGCTCGGAGAATGACACGGGCAACAATCCTCATAACCCGATGTACTGGCTCGCGCGAGCCGCAGGTGTGCGTGGCGAGCTCCTGACGTTGATCGGTTCCCAGAACTCCGATTCGGGGGGTAATTCCAGGGCGCCTGCCACGTTCATGGATCCCGAGTATCGCCCGACCAAGATCGATCGGCGTAGCGACGTCGTCGGTCTGGTCGACACGGGTGAGAACATCTTGAAGCTTCAAGATGCGGTGAGATCGCTCGAGTCCATGGTGCGCGTCAGTCGGGACGTCCTCGACAATCCTCAGCTGCAGACGGGAGTCGGTGAGGATGCGGACATCAAAAGGCGCGTGCGGTGCAGCTATGTCAAAACTGCGGACACAGTTGCCACCTTCGGAGACCCAACGTCCCTCGACCCTTTGCAGGACTCGTTCATCACCTCGATCTTCGGCCGAAACTTTGGCGGGGATCGCGAGTTCGAAAAGACCGCGGCTGTCATGAAGCTCGTCATCCGGGGTTATGCGGGAGCCGGCACGATCAGCATGGGCGGCTTCGACTATCACACCGGAGAGCGAGCAACCGGTGAAGCCCGCGATTTTCGCGCTGGCCAGTGCATGGGTGCATGTCTCGAGTACGCCGCCTTGGTAGGCACGCCGTTAATGCTCTACGTGTTCAGCGACGGTTCGTTGTCTTCGAATGGACGTATCGATGATTCTCCGGGCGGTCGAGGCAAGGGTGAGTGGACCGGCGATAACCAAGCGACGGCAGCGTCCTTCTTCCTCGTCTTCAATCCGACGGGACGCCCCGTACTCATTGGCGAAGGCACTTCCGCCGCGGGTCGCCATCAGCAGCTCGGCTACTTCAGCGCGAATGGGGACGTCGTCAACTCGAGCAGCCCGGCAGCGAACAACGTGAATCTGCTCGTGCAGACGGTCGCGTTGAACTACATGGCCCTGCATGGCGAAGTGGGCATTTTCGAAAACTTGCCGGAGAACGCCTTAGGTCGTGGCGCCGCGCTCGAATCGATGATTGCATTCGAGCCGATTGTCTAGCGGCCGGTTGTACGCCGTAGCGATGGCAAAAGGCCCGGGGTGAGCCGGGCCTTTTGCTTTTGCCGAGACCGAAGCCTACCGAGACGGAAGCCACTAGGCGGGCCGTCGTAACGTGGGATCTCAGCGTCGGATCTAGTGCCGGATCTTAGTTTCGCAGCTGCAGATTATTCTGCACTCGCTTCACGCCTTCGACTTCCTGAGCAACCTGCTCGGCGCGCCGGCGCGCGTTGGCATCATCGACGAACCCATTCAGCTGTACGACACCCTGAAAGGTTTCGACATTGATCTGATACGCCTTCGTGTCCGATTCCGAAATGAGGGCAGTCTTCACCTTCGCGGTGATCACGCTGTCGTCGATCACTCGACCCGCATTCGCTCCCGCATCTTGCATCGGTCCTCGTTCGCCGGACGATGCGCAGCCGTACAAGCCAACAAACAACATCGCGACCAGCACGCCGGCAGCTTTCTTCGTAACCATCATGAAACTCCTACACTGCGTTATCTGAGCAGTACGGCTCTAGGAAGGGCTGAGCACGTGAGGAAGTTCCCCAGGTAAGGTGAGGCGTCGTCGAGTTATCTACGTTCCAGGAATCGAATGCGCTGTTGCATCAGGGAGGATGCTGGGCATCAAGGAGGCTGCTTCGCGGCAAGGAGGATGCGAAGCGTCAGGGTTGACGTGGCGCCTCAGAGAAGCGGCAAGTCGAAGGCGCGTTTAGCGCTTCCGACCAGTGCTCGGCGCCCTAAGCGCGCGAAGCGCGTCTCTTGCTACAACCTACAGCCTAGATCCTACAGCCTTCTTCAAATACTTCTCATGCAACGCCGCCACTTCGCGCTCCAAATCCTCGAACGTGCCGGTGTTGGTGATGACGTCATCGGCGATGGCAAGACGTTGCTCGCGTGTGGCTTGAGCGGCCAGTATGGCATTCGCTTGTTCTTCGCTTGCGCCGTCGCGCTTCATCAGGCGGCTCAGCTGAAGCTCTCGGGGGCAATCGACGACGAGCACGCGGTCGTAATCGCGGGCGCGTCCGCCCTCGACGAGCAGCGGAATGACATGAATCTGATAGACGCCGCCCGCGTTTGTGGAGCGCCGTGCGAGCTCTGCACGGATGGCGGGATGTACGATCGCTTCCAACCTGGCGCGATCCTGCGGATTGGCAAACACTCGCTCGCGCATGCGGCGGCGATCGAGCCGGCCCGAAGCGTCGAGGATCTCGGCGCCAAAGGTGTCGACGAGCTTGGCGAGCGTGGTCGTGCCCGGTTCGACCACGTCGCGTGCGATCTGGTCGGTGTCGAGCACAGGTACGCCGAGTTGCTCGAAGAGCTTGGCAACGGCGGTCTTGCCGCTCGCGATTCCGCCCGTCAGGGCGATCAGCAAAGGACGAGACTCAGTCACCCGTGCTCCTGCTCAATGTGTCGCAGGCGACTATCGTACTGCAGAACTTCTGTGCAAAGAGGATTGCCGCTGGAGCGCAATACTATCCGGCGCTGCTTACGCGCAGATACGAGGTGACGATGGCCTCGCCCCACATGAGAGCGATCCAGCCAGCCGCGGCCAAGTAGGGGCCGAAGGGAATCGGCACGTTCTTGTCGCGGCCGCACGCCACGATCAGCGTAATGCCCACGACCGCGCCGGTGAACGCGGACAGCAAGATGATGAGCGGCAGCATCTGCCAGCCAAGCCATGCGCCGAGCGCGGCAAAGAGCTTGAAGTCGCCGTAGCCCATGCCTTCCTTGCCCGTGAGAAGCTTGAAGAGGTGATAGATGCCCCAGAGGCTCAAGTAGCCGGCGACGGCTCCAAGGATGCTCGAACGCGGATCGACGGGTAAGCCGATTTCAGGGATGGTTCCGCCGAGGCTCACCAGCAGACCGATCCACACGAGCGGCAGCGTCATGTTGTCGGGCAAGAGCTGCGTGTCGAAATCGATGAACGTGAGCGCGATCAGGAACCACGTCAGCACGAGCGCTGCACCCGTGTACCAGCTGAAGCCGAACTTCCAGGCGACTGCTGCGGAGAGGAGGGCGGTTGCAAGCTCCACGATCGGATAGCGCGGCGAAATCCTTGCGCTGCAGCTCGCGCACTTACCTTTGAGCAGCAGATAGCTGATGACGGGAATGTTCTGCCACGCTTTGATCTGCGTCCCGCAATGCGGACAGGCAGAGCGCGGCACGATGAGGTTGTAGCGGGCTGGGGGCTGGGAGGCGACCGCTGGCGCTTCGCTCGAAGCGTTCGACCCCAAGAGCTCTTGAGCCTGAGCACGCCAGTCGCGCTCCAGCATGATCGGCAAGCGATGAATGACGACGTTCAAGAAGCTGCCGACGAGCAGGCTGAACACGAAGACGAGCCCGATCCACGCCGCCGCATTCTCTCGAAGTAAGTCGATCAACATTCCTCTCGTGCCCTATGCCGCTCGAACTTGTGTGCCGCTGCTCGTGTGAATCCCCATAACGTGACAACGCCGCGCAGAGCGCGGCGTTGTCCGATTACAGCTTAGCTATCGCCTGATTAGATCGCCGCACCGAGCTTGAAGATCGGCAGGTACATCGCGATCACCAGGCCGCCGACGAGCACGCCCAGGATGGCCATGATGAGCGGCTCGAGCAGGCTGCTCATGGCATCGACGGCTGCATCCACGTCGGCTTCGTAGAAGTCCGCGACCTTGGCGGCCATGGCATCCAGCGAGCCGGATTCTTCGCCGACCGCGATCATCTGAATGACCATGTTCGGAAACAGCTCCGTGGCTTCCATCGCGCGCTGGAGGCGTTGACCGGTCGCGACCTCGTCGCGGATCTTGAGGGTCGCTTCTTCGTACACGATGTTGCCTGTCGCGCCCGCAACCGAGGTAAGTGCCTCGACGAGCGGTACGCCGGCGGCGAACATCGTCGAGAGCGTGCGCGCGTAGCGGGCGATCGACGCCTTTTCCATGATTGGACCGATGACGGGTATCTTCAACAGCAGCCGGTCCAAGGCACGCCGCAGTGAGCGCGAGCGCTTCTTGAAGTAGAAGAATGCAAATCCGGCGCCACCCACGATAACGCCCAATAGCAAGCCGTGAGCTTGCATGAACCGCGACATGTTGATGACCATCTGCGTGAACGCAGGCAGATCGGCGCCGAAATCTTGGAACAGCGACTCGAACTGCGGAATGACGTAGATCAGGAGGATCACTGTAACGATGACCGCGACGGCCAGAACCGCAGTGGGGTAGAAGAGCGCCTTCTTGATCTTCTTTTTCAGTGCCTCAGTCTTTTCCTTGTAGGTCGCCACCTTGTCCAGCAGCGTTTCCAAGGCGCCGGCGTGCTCACCGGCTTCGACCAGGTTCACGAACAGATCGTCGAAATAAAGCGGGTGCTTCGCGAGCGCTTCGTGCAGCGTCGTGCCGGATTCGATGTCGGCCTTGATCGAAAGCACCAGCTTCTGCATGGACGGCTTTTCGTGGCCGTTACCGATGATGTCGAAGCACTGCACCATCGGAATGCCCGCTTGCAGCATGGTGGCAAGCTGGCGTGCGAACAGCGCGATATCCTCCGAGGTGATCTTTTTGCCGCCCTTGAAGAGCTGCACTTCCTTGCGCACCTTCTTGGCGAGCACGCCTTGGCGGCGCAAGTCGGCACGGACGGCGGCTTCCGA
>CALLKK010000013.1 GCA_938008435.1 uncultured Steroidobacter sp.
ATTCACAAGGTAAACGAGTGCGTGCGGGTTGCCGACATCGACACGTTGTCGGAAACCTACGAGCGCATCATGGAGCTCTTGCTGCCGGACGCATGAACGATGCCGCGCCGCAGGCGGCAGCTAGGCAAATGAAGGGATGAGGCTCGTGCGTGGGGCGCGTTATGCCGTCACTTCGCCGACGCGTCGCGCGCGAAGCCATTGACGGCAATCGCCCACGCCATCAGTCCGACCAGCGCAAAGAGCACCCACCAGGGCATCGACAAGCCGAGCAGTTGCCAATCGACCTTGCCGCACTCGCCGGAGCCGGTCAGCACCTTCGCGATGACCTGCTGCAGCGGCAGGATCTCGAGCATGTAGCTTAAATCCGCCCCGCAGGCCGCGACCGTGCCGGGCGGCTGCGCTTGGATCCAGATGTGCCGCGCCGCGATTCCGATCCCGCCGAGCGCCGCCAGCGAAATGAGCGCCGCATACACACGTGACCGGATCCGCCCGGGTCCGTGGAGCGCCGCAATCAAGAACAACACGCCGACGCAGATCACGGCAACGCGCTGGAAGATGCACAACGGACACGGCGTCAAACCCAGCACGTGCTCCGCATAGAGCGCGTAGCCGATGAGTCCCGCGCAGGCGAGAAACCCGAGCCCGTTGCCGAGTCGGCGATTGAGCGCAGGCAGCATGGGTTAAGGCACGCGCCGCAAACGGGTCTGCACGTGCCGCTCGACATCCTCCATGGACAGATGGCGAATGTCCTTGCCGTACGCCATGTAGACGACGTACTCGCAGACGTTTTTCGCGTGATCGCCGATGCGCTCCAGCGCACGCGCCACCCACAGCACATCGAGCGCCCGACGAATCGTACGCGGATCCTCCATCATGAAGGTGATGCACTGCCGCTGAATGGCCTCGTACTCTTCGTCGACGAGACGGTCCTTCTTGGCGACCGCGACGGCAGCGGCGGGATCGAGCCGCGCGAACGCATCGAGCGCTTCATGCAGGAGCTCGCCCACGATGCGACCGAGATGCTTGATCTCACGATAGCGGTCGGCCGGGCGTTCCTCGGAAGCCAGGCGCGAGCCGATGTAGCCGATCTTCTCGGCCTCATCGCCGATGCGCTCAAGGTCCGTGATCGTCTTGATCACCGCGACGATCAGCCGCAGGTCCGAGGCAGCGGGGCTACGGGTTGCCAGGATGCGGCTGCAGTCCTCGTCGATCGCCACTTCCATGGCGTTGACCTTGGCATCGCTGTTGGCGACCTGCTCGCCCAAACGGCTGTCCCCTTGCACGAGCGCTTCGACGGCGAGCCGCAGCTGCTCCTCGACGAGCCCGCCCATCTTCAGCACGTTCGTACGCACCCGCTCCAGGTCGTCGTTGAAGCGGCTCAAGATGTGATGTGAAAGGTCGGATTTTTCCATGGTGAGCCTTCGAGTCGAGCCATCTGTATAGCGCGTTGGATGAAGGCGGGCAAGGAGCACGTACGCAGGAACGACCTACGTAGACGTATGCAGCGCACACAGGCCGTTCGCATGTGGCCGCCCGCCTCTGCGGTTGCGCAATGGACGCGCCGTTTCTCAGAACTTCACGTTGAAATCGAGCTGCAGCCGGTCGTAGTCGACCTGAGTCTGACCGACCGCGTTGGCGACATCGACGTTGCGTTCAGTCGTGAAGTACGTCGCACTCAGCACCCAGTTCTTGACCGGCGCATAACCGGCTCGCACGACGAACCCCTGCCCGTCCGAGACACCGCCCGCAAAGTCGCTATCGATGAGTTGCGCGAACAACGCGTCCTTCTCGATTGCCTGATAGAACAGGCCGAGCTCCCAGGTGCGTCGATCGCCGGCCTTACCGAGGACGGCGCCTGCGGCCCATGCGCTGTCGAGCTCATCGACATCCAGGTTCTGAGCAAAATCGGCCCACAAGGTAAGCGGCAACTCGCCGATGCGAGTGCGCAATTCGGCGCCGAGATCGAGCACGCGATAGTCGTTTGCCAGCACCGTGAGCGTCCCGCCGCCCCCCGGCATGGCCACCGTGGAATTGCCGTTCGCATTGTTGTTGTAGAACGGCGCACGCCCCTGCCCGCCGCTCAGATCGTAGTAGTGCGCGGCAAGCGTCAACGTCGAGTCGCCGAGCGGTGCACGCAATCCGAGCTGTGCGCCATAGAGCATGGTGTCCGCGGTCACGGCCGTCTCGGGACCGGAGACCTCGTTGAGCCAGTAGCCGTACGCGCTGCCGAAAAGCTTTCCTCGAGCGAACGTGACCGCCAGGCCTTCCGGATTGATGTCGCCGTCCCAGAACAGGCTCTGACCGGGCTTGAAGAACGGCTGCTTCATCTTGCCGCCGAGGAGGTTTCCCCACGAGGCGAACGCCCAGTCGAAGTACGCCAGATCGAGATCCAGGCTCTTGCGCGAGAAGACGCCGGTCAACGTCTGATTGGAGGAGCGTGGATCGCCGCCTTCGGTCGTCGCAAGACCGATACCGAGCTTCAGTGTGTCCGTCGCCTTGACCTCAGCATTCAGGCGCGCACGAATGCGATCGCGATACCGATCCGCGGTGCTTTGTACGCCCGCACTGTTCAACGTCTCGTCGCTGATGGCCTCGTACCGATAGCGCAGATCGCCCTGCAGCGTCACGCGGCTCGTCCAATCGGCACCTTTCGACTTAGCCGATTCCACCGGCCGCGTTTCCGACTGTTGCTTCGCTAACGCCGCGTTCTGCGCCTCGACTTGCTCGAGACGCTCCATAACTGCACGCAACTGCGCGCGCAGCTCCGCCAGTTCTCGATCCGCCTCGGCACCTTGCGCCACCGTGCACATAGATATTGCGGCTACAAGCGCCGCTACCGTCGCCTTCGTCACAAGCTCCTCCTGTTGAGTTGAACGAATGCGCGGTTTTGTATCGGCTGGGTATTACAGCAATGTGGCAGGACGAAGTCGGATCAATGACGCGTGCTGAGCTCAGGCCAAACTCAGCAACAAACGTGGCACATGCGCCGACACTGAATCGGCGCGCTCGACTACACGCTCAAAGCTTGGCTCGTGACGCGATTGACGACCCGCTCCCTCGGGAAATCGCAGGTGAACGTGCTGCCCGCACCTTCCTTGCTTTCGATACGCAAGGTACCGTCGTGACGCTGTACCGCGTGCTTGACGATGGCCAAGCCGAGCCCCGCGCCGCCCCTGTCGCGCGCACGTCCGGCATCGACGCGATAAAAGCGCTCCGTGAGGCGCGGAATGTGCTCCGGTGCGATACCGATACCTGTGTCGCGCACGGACAGATGTGCGCCGCGATCATCGAGCCACCAACGCAGCTCGATCTCTCCATGCGCCGGCGTGTACTTGACCGCGTTCGATAACAGGTTCGAGACGATCGAATGCAGCTCGGACTCCGACCCGAGCAAACACGCGTCCGTCTCGATCTTGAGATGTACGCGCTCAGGCCTTTGCTCGAGCTGGAGAGCTTCCTTCTGCGCGGCGGCCAACAAGGCGCCTACGTCGACCGGCCGATCGTCGCTCGTCGTTTCGCTCGACTCGAGCTTGGAGAGCTCGAGCAGCTCGTTGATGATCATGTTCATGCGCTCGGCCTGACGGCGCATCTCGAGCACCGGCTCTCGCCAAGCAGGATCGAGCTTGTCGTCGTCCGCGAGCCCGTCCAGATAGCCGCTGATGACGGTGAGCGGCGAGCGCAGCTCATGCGAAGCGTTCGCGACGAAATCCTTGCGCATCGCTTCGAGCTGCTGTTCGCGGCTCACGTCGCGCACGATGAGCAGCTGACGCAAGCCGTTGTCGCTGCGGACGATGTGAAAGAAGAACCAACGCCCGCCACCCTGCCCCGCATCGTGCACGACGACGCCGCGCTCGGGCACACCGGTGTGCAGATAGTCGATGAAGCTCGGATGCCGCACGAGATTCTCGATGCGCATGCCGAAGTCGCGCTTACGGCGCAGACCGAGCCAGTCGCCGGCACGAGCGTTGAACCACAGGATCTCGTTCTCCGGCCCGAGCAGCACGGCGCCTTCTGGCATGGCGGTCGTGAGCCGACGAAATTCGCGCAGCAGCTCGGTCACGCGCGAGCGGTGATACTGCTTGCGCAGGTAGATCCGGTGCACGATGGCGACGACGTCGCCCCACGGCCCGCTGATGTCTGGCGGCGGCTGTACGCTGCGGAAACGCAGCCAGCGCTCGAGCCGGATGAGATTCCAGTTCTGAATGAAGGCGTATGCGGCGAGCACGAGCGCGAAGCTGAGCGCCATGTGGCCCGTCAGCAGGCCGAGAATGAGCGCGAGTGCCAATGTGGCGGCAAGACGATACGCCGCTTGCCAACCGATCGTCGCCAGCCGAGCAGGCAGCTTCATGCGCTACTCCGTGCGCGTCGAGAAGCGATATCCCGCCCCGCGCACCGTCTGAACGAAACGGTCGTATCCGAATGGTTCGAGCGCCTTGCGCAAGCGCCGAATGTGCACGTCCACCGTGCGTTCCTCGACATAAACGTTACCGCCCCACACGTGATCCAACAGCTGGGCGCGACTGTACACCCGCTCCGCGTGAGTCATGAAGAAGGACAAGAGGCGATATTCGGTTGGA
>CALLKK010000014.1 GCA_938008435.1 uncultured Steroidobacter sp.
CGCGCTGCGTAAGCTCATCAGCGCCACGCTCAAGCTCGGCGAGCCGAAGAAACCCTCGCAGGAACCGCCGCAGATCAAGCTGCTCGGACGCTCGCCTGCGATGGAGCGCCTGCGCGAGCTCATCGATCGCGTCGCTCGCAGCCAGGCGCCCGTGCATATCTGCGGCGAATCGGGAACGGGCAAGGAGCTTGTTGCGCAATTGATTCACAGCGCCGGCGCACGCCGCGACGGACCGTTCGTGCCGGTGAACTGCGGCGCGATCCCTACCGAGCTCATGGAAAGCGAGCTCTTCGGCCACAAGAAGGGCAGCTTCACGGGCGCCGTCGCAGACAAACAAGGCCTCATTCAAGCCGCTGAAGGCGGCACCTTGTTCTTGGATGAGATCGCGGACCTGCCGCTGCACATGCAGGTCAAGTTGCTGCGCGTCATTCAAGAGAAGTGCGTGCGACCGGTCGGCGAATCGCGAGAGTTTCCCATCGACGTGCGCATTTTGTCGGCGACTCACAAAGACCTCGCCGCGCTCGTCGCGGAAGGCAAGTTCCGCGAAGACCTCTACTATCGCGTGAACGTGATCGAAATTCGCGTGCCGCCGCTGCGCGAGCGACTCGAAGACATCGAAGAGCTCGTCGATGTGATCCTCGCGCGCCTCAGCCAAGACATGGGCAACAGCCGCGTGCAAGTCACCGATGCGGCGTTGGCGGCGCTCAAGAAGTATCACTTCCCCGGCAACGTGCGCGAGCTCGAGAACATCCTCGAACGCGCCGCCACGCTTTGCAGCGGCGGAATGATCGACGTGGGCGACTTGCAGCTTCGTCCAGCGAAACCGCAGACGGCTGAGGTTGCGCTCACTGCGACGTTGCCGCCCGGCGAGAAACTCGGCGATGCGCTCGAAGACATCGAGCGCGATGCGATCCTGCGCGCGCTCGAGCAGACGCGCTACAACAAGACGAAAGCCGCCGCACTGCTCGGCATGACATTCCGCTCGCTGCGGTATCGCATCAAGAAGCTCGGCATCGAATAGCTCATTACCTGCCCAAAGCGGACGTTTCACTGTCCGCTGTCTGCGCGCTGCGTCGGGAAGTGACACTTCGTGTCAGTCACTGACACGTTTGGCCCGATTCCGTCGCTCCGCGGAAACTTAACAATGTGTCGTGCTTCGCAGCACAGCGCTTGCAGCAACAGTAACTTACGCCCCGCAACGGTCAGCTGGCACACCAATTGCTGCCTTCGCCGTGCCGGCCGACAGAGCCGCAGAACTTGGAAAGTTGGAAGTCCCCTCAGGAGATACTCATGACGAAGTCAGTGCAAAAGGGTTTCACCCTTATCGAGTTGATGATCGTGGTCGCGATCATCGGCATCTTGGCGGCCATCGCCATCCCGGCTTATCAGGACTACACGATTCGCTCGCAGGTGACGGAAGGTCTGAACCTGGCGTCGGACCTGAAGGCGAGCGTTGCTGAAATCTATGCGCAACGCGGCGACTTCACTGGCATCAGCTCGGGCCAACTCGGCTTGCCGGAGGCCGCGTACAAGAGCGGCAAGTACGTCTCGGAGATCGAGGTCAGCGACGGCGTCATCACGATCACGTACGGTCTGCAGGCGAACAACAAGATCAGCAACACCGGCAGCAATCAGCTGTCGCTGGTCCCGGGCACGAATCAGAATGACGACGTCATCTGGGTGTGCGGCAAGGCATCTACGCCCACCGGCGCGACGCTGGCGACGAGCGAGAACGCAATCACGAACGTGCCCGACAAGTATCTCCCGGCCTCCTGCCGCCAAGGCTTTGGCGATACTGGCGGCGACGGCGACTAAGCCGCTAAGCTAGACGCAATGCCAGATAGATGCCCCTCTTATATAGAGGGGCATCTTTTTTGAGGGGGCATCAATTCTTGGATGCCGACAAGACAGAAGAAGATCCAGGCCGAATGGATTCCGCTGCATGAACAAGACCGCCCTCATCGCTGGCGCAGGGCCTGCAGGACTCACCGCCGCGCTCGAGCTCTTACGTCACACAGACGTCAAGCCCATCGTTATCGAGGCCGACGCTCAAGTCGGCGGCATTTCGAAGACGATCAACTATCGCGGCAATCGGATGGACCTGGGCGGGCACCGCTTCTTTTCCAAGTCCGACTGGGTCATGGACTGGTGGCAAACCATCCTGCCCGTACAAGCCGACACGCAAGCGGAATCGCTGACCTATCACGGACAAACTCGCTCCTTCGCACCCACGCATACAAGCGCACACCCAGACGATGTGATGCTGGTGAGGCCACGCCTCTCGCGCATCTACTATCGCCGCAGATTCTTCGACTATCCGCTGCGTCTTTCGCGGCAGACGTTTGCGAATCTGGGCCCGGTTTATACGGCACAGATTGGACTGAGCTACGCCCTGGCCCGCCTCGCTCCTCGCAAGCCGGAGCGTTCTTTGGCGGACTTTCTGCACAACCGTTTCGGCGACAAGCTCTACCGCACATTCTTCAAGGACTACACCGAAAAGGTATGGGGCGTGAGCTGCGATGAGATCTCGGCGGAATGGGGCGCCCAGCGCATCAAGGGACTCTCGATCTCGCGCGCCGTGATTCACGCGCTGCGCCGGCCGTTCCAAACAGAAGGCACACGGCAGAAGGGCGTCGAGACAAGTCTGATCGAACGCTTTCTCTATCCCAAATTCGGCCCCGGCCAGATGTGGGAAAAAGTCGCGGACGAGGTAATAAAGCGCGGTGGAGAGCTGCACCTGCGACAACGCGTTGTCGCGATCGAGCGTAACAACGACAGAGTCCTGTCGGCGACGGTGCAGGATGAAAACGGCGCGCGACGAACGATTCCCTGCGATTACTTCCTGTCGTCTATGCCGGTTAAGGATCTCGTGCGCCAACTGCAAGCGCCGGACGCGGAAGTGGAACGCGTTGCAAGCGCACTTCCGTATCGCGACTTCATGACTGCAGGGCTGTTGGTCCGACGTATGAAACCCACTCGGACGGCCGGTGCGCTCACTGCCAACGGCATGCCCGCAGATAACTGGATCTACGTGCAGGAACCTGACGTGAAGCTCGGTCGCCTGCAGATCTTCAACAACTGGAGCCCTGCGCTGGTAGCCGATCCGAACACCATTTGGCTTGGCCTCGAATACTTCTGCAACGAGGGCGACGACTTGTGGTCGATGACCGACCCGGCGTTCCTCGAGTTTGCAGCGAGCGAACTGGAAAAGATTGGGCTCATCGATCGTGCGGACGTCATTGACGGCACCGTTGTCCGCGTGCCCAAGGCCTACCCAGCCTATTTCGGGGAGTATCAGAACATCGGCCGCGTCCGCGCCTGGCTCGACGGCCTGACGAATCTCTTTCCGATAGGCCGCAACGGCATGCACTGCTACAACAACCAGGACCATTCGATGCTCGCCGCCAAAGAGGCCGTAACGTGTATTGCGACGGGCAGCAGCGACAAGGGCGCGCTGTGGGCAGTCAACAGCGAAGCCGAGTACCACGAGACCAAAGCTGCGGCCTAAGGGACTGTCGTGCACGCAGCTACACTGCGACAGAATCAGGCGTTACAGATACTCCCTGTGATGCTCGTCATCGTCGGGATGTGCCTGCTCGTGCATCCCTATGCGGGCCTGATCCACGACTCGCGGTTATATACGTTGCAGGCGCTCAATCACCTGCACCCTGAGCTCTTTGGCAACGACGTCTTTCTGAAGTACGGCTCGCAGGACGACTACACAGTCTTCTCTCGCTTGTATGCCGGCGTCATCGCGCTATTCGATGTGGAACCCGCCGCAAAGGCCATTACGTTCACGAGCGTCGTTGCCTTGTTGCTCTCTTTCGCGAAGTTGGCTCGGACGTTGATGCCGGCACGGCTTGCGTGGCTCGCAATCGGACTCTTTGTAATCGTGCCGGGATTCTATGGCGAAGGACTCGTTTTCGCGGTTATCGAGGAGTTCGTAACCCCCCGAATGCTCGCCGAAAGCCTAGTACTGCTCTCGGTCATAACGTGGCTCAAGGAAAAGCGCTTCATTGCTACAACTTTGTTGCTTGCAGCCCTTCTCGTTCACCCCATTATGGCGTTCCCCGGCATGGTGCTCTTGTTCGTGCTCGGGTGGGGACTGCCGCACTGGCGTCGCTTGCTAGCACTCACCCTTATCGGACTTGTGATCGCGTCGTTCGCGCTGGGGGGTTGGATACCAATACACCCTCTGCAATTCGACGACGCATGGCGACGCGTTGCGCACTGGGCTCACCACTTGCTCTTGTCAAAGTGGACCATCAGTGACTGGGCTCGCGTCGCGTCGATATTCGTTACCTTGGGATTCGCCGTGCACTTAGCACCATCCCCGGCGCGTCGGCTCGCGCTTGCAACGCTGATCACTTGCTGCCTGCTTCTGCTGCTTGCATGGATTGGCGGTGATCTGCTGGATATCGCATTGGTCGTACAGGGCCAAGCCTGGCGCTGCCTTTGGATTGCCACGACACTTGCGGTATTGCTCCTTCCCCTGGTTGTCGCGCGATGCTGGGAAGGGTCCGCTCTGCAACGCTCCAGCGCGCTGCTTCTGATTGGCAGCTGGGTTCTGCAACATCAGAGCTTGGGACTGCTGTTCACAGCTTTAGCGCTCATCGCGATCCTGTTAAGCGAGCGCTCGGTTCCAGATCGGGTAGCACGCCTCGCCGAGCCGTCGGCTTGGATGCTTCTTGGAGCCATACTCGTCTGCATCATCTCCGTCGAATGGACGGATCGCATCGCCAAGGTCGCCGACGGCACCTATGCAGCGTCCTGGTTCGAAGCGCTGCGACTCATCTGCGATGATCGGATCGCACCAGCAGCCGTACTCATCTGCGCGTGGTTCTTGTCTGGGCGGATCCGCTCCCTGCGCCAAGCGGGAATATTGACGGCGTGTGCCGCGGTACCAACTGCCCTTGTTCTTGGTCCCGCAGCACATGCATTGGAACGCGAGTATTATCCACAAGAGGCGCGCGATGCTTTTGCATCGTGGCGCGAGGTGATCCCTCCCGGCACTGACGTGCTCTGGGCAATACGTTTCATTCCCGAGAGCGACCCTGTTGGAGCGTGGCTGTTGCTGGAGCGTCCCAGCTATTACTCATCCGTCCAATACAACAGTGGCCTGTTCTCGCGCGAAGCGGCTATGGAGCTCATCAAACGCTACAACTCGATACCAAGAGCGTTGCCGACCGAGCAGCCGATCCCAGTCGTTTACCGAGGTGACGCGATTCAAACACCCGTCTGCGCAGACTTGCCGGTCAAACACGTCGTGGCGGAAGTCCGGATCCCCGATGCGGCCTTAATTCCCGCTCCTGCGCAGGTGGGGCCGCCTTTCGATCGGTTGCAGCTTCAGATCTGCCCGTAACGAGAGCGCCTGCAACTATGCCGCTTCAAACACCCGGCCGTGAAAGTGCAATTGAACAGCAGGCGATTGAAGCTAGTGAAGCGCGCCGCTCGCACCTCGACGTGACGGCACCTCAGAACATCCTGTCACGTGATCGCGGCATGACTAACCGCCTGCGGATCGCCAAGATGCTGGCTGCGGCTGTTTTCTGTGGCGGCTTGTTGCTTGCACTCGGCCACGGTGCGGCCGAGTGGTTGAGCAAGATATCCGAGGCTATCCGGTCGACGGGACCAGCTCTATTCTTCCTCGCGATGGCCGTGCTACCCGCGATCGGCGCACCGATCACTCTTTTCACGCTGACGGTCGGGGCGTTATTCGGCCCGCAGCTCGGATTGCCGCTCGTGCTGGCGCTGTCGCTTGTAGCGATTGCAGCGAACATGGCCCTCGGATACGGCCTTGCCCGGTACGCCTTGCATCCGCTCGTGGTGCGCGTCGTACGGCATTTCGGCTACGAGCCCCCGAAAGTCGACCCGGACAACGTCACCTCCCTGGTGGTACTCCTGCGCGTCACGCCGGGCATCCCGTTCCCCCTCCAGAACTGCCTTCTGGGTCTTGCCGCCGTTCCCTTCGGGCCGTACCTGGTGGCGTCGTGCCTGACTGTCTTGCCGCTCAATGCTGCGATCATCTTTTTCGGGGAAGCTCTGCTGAACGGCAAAGGACAGGCGGCACTCACCGCCCTGCTCGTGGTGCTCGCGCTCGTCAGCGCGACCTATTTCGCCCGCCGACAATATGGAAAACGGGCTCGCCAGACTGGGTGACCCTGCAAAGTGGCCTGGCCATAAGGCGCTGCCTTGGCGGCCCACCTCCGGGAGCCCCAGGCGGCCGCGGTGACGCCTCCTCAGGCACTCGCCGCCGCCGATTCGGGCGAACACCGGAGGCGCGGCTCCGGCGCCGCGCAGTTGGCGGCCTCTTTAGCAAAGGGGATACCGGAGTGTGACGCCCATCGCGTCAGTCACGGCGGAGCTGGGCAAGAATTAGCGGCAATTTGACAATTTGCGATACTGTGGCGAGACCTTGGCTCGCTCACATTCGGGTACTGGAACCAGACTCACATGGCAGACGCAATTCCGTCCTTTAGCGCTCAGCGCCTCGCTCTGCAGGGACTGCCGCTGCGTCTCATTCAGGACGGGCTCATCGACGAGCCCACGATGCTTCAAGCGATTGCGGACGCGAAGGAGAACGGCACCAATCTGGTTTCCCACCTGGTCAACGCCGGGTTGGCCGACCCGCGCGAGATCGCAATCGCCGCTTCTCAGGAGTTCGGCGTCCCGCTCCTGGATCTGGACGCGGTGCAAATCGATCTCGATACCGTCAAGCTCGTTTCCGACAAGCTGCTGAACAAGCACCGGGTGCTGCCGCTCGTCAAACGCGGCAAGAAGCTGTTCGTCGCCGTCTCCGACCCGACGAACCTGCATGCCCTCGATGAGATCAAGTTCCAAACCGGTCTGTCCGTCGAAGCGGTCGTCGTCGAAGAGGACAAACTTCAGCGCATCAGTAACAAGGCGATCGAGCAGGTCGACTCGACGATGCCGGCGCTGGGCGACGACGACCTCGATCTCGACAACCTTGAGGTTTCAGCGGGCGAAGACGAGCTCGACAAGGAAACCATCGGCCGCGACGACGTCGAAGACGCGCCGATCGTCCGATTCGTAAACAAGGTGCTGCTGGATGCCATCAAGCGGGGCGCTTCCGATATCCACTTCGAGCCTTACGAGAAGTCATACCGCATCCGGTTCCGTCTGGACGGTTATTTGAAAGAAGTCGCCAGCCCGCCCGTGCAGCTTGCCGGCAAGCTTGCCGCGCGCCTCAAGGTCATGTCCCGCCTCGACATCGCCGAGCGGCGTATACCGCAGGACGGGCGCATCAAGATGCGCATCTCGAAGAATCGCGCCATCGACTTCCGCGTGAGCACGTGCCCGACGCTGTTCGGCGAGAAGATCGTCTGCCGTATTCTCGATCCGTCGAGCGCGATGCTGGGCATCGATGCCCTCGGCTACGAGCCGCAACAGAAGGAGCTTTATCTCAAGGCCCTCTCTCAGCCGCACGGCATGATCCTCGTGACGGGTCCGACCGGCAGCGGTAAGACCGTGTCGCTCTACACGGGCCTCAACATCCTCAACAAGGAAGACACGAACATCTCGACGGCCGAGGATCCGGCCGAAATCAACCTGCCCGGCGTCAATCAGGTGAACGTCAATCCCAAGGTCGGCCTGACGTTCGCTTCGGCGCTGCGCGCATTCCTGCGCCAGGACCCGGACGTCATCATGGTGGGCGAGATCCGCGACCTCGAGACGGCCGAGATCGCGATCAAGGCGGCGCAAACGGGCCACTTGGTGCTCTCGACGCTGCACACGAACGACGCGCCGAAGACCCTGACGCGTCTGATCGACATGGGCGTCAAGCCCTACGCGATTGCCACGTCGGTAACGCTCATCATTGCGCAGCGCCTCGCCCGCAAGCTGTGCAACAACTGTAAGACGCCCGTCGAAATGCCGCCCGAGGCTCTGCTCAAGGAAGGCTTCACCGAAGAAGAGATTGCGGAAGGCATCAAGATCTACAAGCCCGTCGGATGCAGCCAGTGCACGGACGGGTACAAAGGCCGCACGGGCATTTATCAGGTGATGCCGGTCACCGAGGCCATTCAGAAGATCATCCTGCAGGGAGGCACAGCCGTGGACATTGCCGAGCAGGCCGCCGCGGAAGGCATCTGGGACTTGCGCAAGTCCGGCTTGGCGAAGGTCAAGGCAGGCATCACCAGTTTGGAAGAAGTGAATCAGTGCACCGTTGAGTGACAGCAGACGGCTCTAGCTCAGGATCGGAAACATGGCTCAAGCAGCACCAGCCCAGC
>CALLKK010000015.1 GCA_938008435.1 uncultured Steroidobacter sp.
TGGTCGCGTAGTCGGAGATCGTCAAGGTGTAGTTGCCGTTCTCGGTCGTGCGAGGGATGCCTAGCCCGGACGGCGGGCTGGCATCAAGCTCGTTGTCCTTCGCGTAGCGATTGTTCTGAAGAAAGAACTTCTCCTGCGCGGCCTGGATCCGCAACAGCGCCATCCGCGCTTCGGTTCGCTGCGCACGAATGAGATGGCTGCGGTAGCTGCCGACCGCAAGCGACCCGAGGATGGCGACCACGGCGACGATCACCATCAGCTCGAGGAGGGTGACGCCGCGCATCGCGCGCGGCATGGAAAGCTTCCTAAGCGTCCGTTTCATGGTTGCCTCACTGTGCCGTGGACTCGCGCCAGTAGGTCTTGATGCGGCTGTTGAAGTTCTTGCAGGCATTCAGGATCTCGACGCCGGACAAGCACATGACTTGGTTCGGCTCCGGGAACAGGAACGACACTTCAGGAGCAATGCCTCCCTGGGCGAGCTCCTCGAAGCGGTCCTCCTTCTTCATTCCGCCGGAGCCATCGCCAGTGCCGTCGCCGTCTGGATCGGTCTCGCCATCGCGTCGCGGAATGGGCGCGCCGTTGAAGGCATTGATGACGTAGACGCGGTTACGACCCGAGCTCGTGATCGAGCACGTCTCCGGGTTGGCCTCGGAGTCGGTCGGCGGCAGATACGTCGTAAAGAAGATCTTGTTGTCGAACGTGCTCGACGGGTTTAGGGATTTCTCGCCTTGCCACGTGGGGTAGTTGAGCAGCAGCTTCCAGCCCGGCGAGTTCGGAGGCACGACTGCGTTGACGTCATCCGTGATGTCCTGCAAGTCCGAATCGCGCAGGATGGTCAGGCTGTCGTACTCAGCTTGCGTCATACGCCGGAACGGCTGCAGATCGCGGATCGCATAGAACCGGTCTTGAGTAGCTGTGTTCAGCGGATGGCCGCGATAGCCTGAGCCGATTGCGATGTTGAGGATGGGCGGATTGTCGACTCGCCGCAGGGCGGCAACGTCCGGCTTGCTGTAGAAGCGGCGCGCGTTCGCGGCCTGTGGCGACGCGTCGTCCTTGGTGCCGAGCGAGGCGATAACGCCGCCGGCAACGAGAGTGTTGGCCGGATTGCCGTTGGTGATGTCGAAGCGCCACAACTGCGCGGCCATGTCGCCGACGTACATGCGGTCGGCGAAGCCGTCACTGTTGGTGTCGAGCACGGCCACGGCGCTCGGAATACTGTGCGTCATCCGTGCGAGATTGAGATTCGCGCCGGACGGTCCAGCCGACCAGAGCAGCGTGCCGACAACGGCATCGATCATGTACAGGCGGTTGCCGACGTTGTCCTCGCTGTAGACAACGGTGTCCTGCACCGGATCGTAGCCGCCGCCGACGATGAGCACGAACTTCTGCGAGTTCTGCGTGGCGCCTTCAATGTTGACGCGGGCGATGGTCGGCTGCGACCACGTCTGACCGACGCCCGGTAGCACCTCTGGACCAATGCTCCACAGGTACCGCGGCCGCGTCTTGTCGGTCACGTCGATGGCGTAATACCGGCTGCCGCCGCGTCCCATGCCGAAATAGAGGATCACGCGATCGTCGCCGTTCACGATGCCGTCGCCATTGACGTCGTACTTGAGCACCGTGATCTCGGAGTCGAGGCCGTAGCTTCGCTGTGCGACCGGGTCGTTGAAATAAAGCTCCTTGAGGCGCGGCAGTAGCTCCTGCGGCACGTAGGCCCAGAGCTCCTCGCCAGTGTCGGCGTCGAATGCGTGCAGGTAGCCGTCGTTGGTCGTGACGAAGACGACCGCATCGGGCGACTCAGCCGTACCGCCGTAGATGACGACCGTCGGCGGCGAGTGGAGCGGATCGCCCATCGCTCGACGCACCGTCGTCGAAGGATCGCCGTCTTCGTTCAAGACATCGACGCCGCGCGCCCAATTGATGAGACTGTCCGTCGTGGGATCGCCGTCGGCGCCCAAGCCGAGCACATCTTCGTCGATGTCAGAATTCGATGTGCTGAGCGGATGGTTGCTCAACAATTGGCTGCTGCCCGGTCGTTTATTGCCGATGTACGTATAGAGCTTGCGTTGATCGGGTTGCGGAATCTTGCTCACCGCGCCACCCGCTCTTACATCGGCACCATCCGTGGTAGTCGACCAGTAGCTTCGTGCCGAGTCGTCGAAGAAGCCCGTGGCGGAATTCACTGCAGAGCGGCCTGCGGCGTCGAGGATGCGGCCGTCCGATACGCGATACTTCTTGAGATTGCCCGGCCAATGGACGGCGTTGTCGGGCTGGAAGACCGACACGAACAAGTCGTCCAACGTCTGCGTGCGATTGAACGCATTCACAGCCACCGTCGGCGCGGTAAACGTCGTGCTCGTCTGCAAGATGCTGGTCACGATGGAGTTGAACACAGACGTGAGGCTGCTCAGGTCATCGGCCTGATAGGCCTGTCCGCCGCCCACCGCTGCGGCATTGATGAGATTGTTGAAGGCTTGTGAGCTGCCGCTGAACTCGGGACCGAAGCCGATGAAGTAAGTACGAACGTTCTGCTTGCCCTCGAGGTTCGGAATCAGGTCGTTCTCGAACATGTACTGGGTGAGGGCGGAGAGACAGCCACCTTCGCCGCTGCAATTCTTTCCCGTGAGCGTCTTGATTGCCGAGTTGGCTTCCTGATCCTGCTGCGCCTCGCCGTCGGTGAGATAGACGATGTAGTTCGTCTGGCATGACGAGGTGATGGGGCTGAGATAGCGTCCATTCAATTGCGACTCTGCGACGCTGCGGTAATCACGCATATAGCTGGAGCCGGCGCAGGTGCCGTTGCTGCCTGGCGCGGTGTCGACGCGGGTACAGATCCGCGAATTGTTGCCGAATTTGACTTGACCGCCGGAGTAGTACAGGTACGCCTCATAAAGCGTTTCGGAGAGCGGCGTGAATCCGTGCGGCAGATACAAGTTCTGGCCGTTGCTGTTCGTGATATCTGCAATCAACGACGCGCGTTTCGGATCGAGGGGCGAGACCGGCGACATGACCATGCCGCCCGATGCATTACTGTCCGCAAAGCTGTAGCTGTGCGTATTGGCGCTGTAGCGCATGATGCCGACGTTCAGATTCGGTAGCGCATTCAGGAAGGCAGCAGCGGCAGCCCTGACCACGTCCATTCGCGTCTGAGTCGCCTTTGACCCGTACGCGAGGTAGCGGATGTAATTGGGGCTGTACAGCGTGGTGCTATAGCCCTGATTGCGGCCCCACCAGGAGTCACCGGAAAATGCCGTCCAGCGGCCGTTCGAGCTGTCGGCCGTTCTGTAGTCGGGATACGTTCCCGGAGAACTCGAATCGGCACCGTGTTCGCCTTCGTCCTCCAAACATTCCACATCGGACGCTGTCGTGCGGTTGTCTCCATTGGTCAGATCAGCTTGCCAGCCGCGATTCTTGCCTGAGCCGCGCCAACGAATGAAGCGGTCGGTATAGAAGCCGGCACCCGTCGCCCCGGCTCCCCAAGCCAGATGCTTAACGGCGGCCTGGCACTTGATCTCCCGAGGGGCCGCTGCGGAGAAGTTGCCCGAGAGCTGGATATACGAGAGGTTCCTGCAGCTCTTGGGAGGCGTCGCATTCCTCGAGTAGTAGATCCGATCGTTGCGGCACTCTGTTGTATCCGATCCGGACGCTGGTCCGTAACTGACGGTCGGATCATACGGAAGCGGCGTCTCTTCGGCAGTCAGATTCATACTGCCCGAGGTATCGAGAATGATGAGGATATTCGGCTGCACCGGGTCGGCCGGCTGCACCATGAAGATCTCGGTGTCGTCCGCCACAGCGGGCGCGAAGGCGCACAGCGCGAGCGCAGAGCCGGCTAGGGAGCTCAGGAGGGCGTGTCTAAGAGAGCGCATAGTCGATTCCTACGATTGTCTCAAGCGCTGTTACGGCGTCAGCTCGGTATTGCTCGGATCGATCGGCATCTGGGTCTGCTCGTCGAACGGCGCGATGACCGCGACGCCTTGGTAGTTGCGCGCGATCGCGTTACGCGTCGAGCGTCCGATACTCTCGATCTCGAAGTGATAGGTCGAAAAGCTGTTCCAGCTCGATCCCCACATTGCCGGCTGCGGCGAGCCGCTCAGCTGCGAAGTGATCGTTGCGGCGAACGAATCCTGATTGTTCGTGCCGGGGATCGGAATGGTCTGCGATGCGTCTGCGGGGAGCCGCTCGGGACCGCTGCCGGGATTGAACTGGCCGGCGCGCAATGCTTGCTCGATGCCTGCCTCGGCTGCTTGGAACGCGTTCTGCTGATATTGCGTGTTGCCCGCCATGACGAGCTCGAGGCTCGCCGTGTTCATGCTGGAAATGGCGAGCACGGTCAGTGCAAGCAGCAGCACGAGCGCCACGACGAGGGCGGCACCTCGAGAGCGGTTGGACACGCGATCAAATCGGGCGCGCGTCATGATCAAGTCCCCAGTGCGTTACGCACCTGGATCGTTCGCGACACGAGCAGGCGGCGGTAGCGGTCGTTGGGCTGGTACGCCTCGCGATCGGCGTATTGGTAGGTGCGGTCGTCGCGAAACCCGACTTCCTCTTCGTCCGAACGGATGAGCAACCAGATGCGCACGGAGACGATCTGCTCGCCAGGATTGACCTCATCCGGACTGACGTAGCGGGCAGCACGTCCGGTCGTACCGGTGGGATCCACACCGAACTCGATTTGCATGTCTTCGACGCCCGGAATGATCTCCTCGTCGCGAAACGTGGGACCGTCGATCAGTGCGACACGGCGCAGCGACGGGAAACCAGGGCGGTCGGTCGAGTTTTGGCTGATGTAATACGAGTTGACGATGAGGTCGTTGACCTGTCCAGCAGGCGGCGTCGTGCAGGTCGAAGCATCGGTCAGCACGGTGCCCATCACGCGCGTCGAGCAGATGCGCAAACGCGTGCCGCTGGGATCGGACGGCGCGACGGAAGCGCGCTTCACGGTCAACGTGTCAGCGCTCGCAACGGCGGTGGCGCGATATGCCGTGCATGGGAAAGTGGAGCTGCCGTTCGTGCCGCTCAGGCTTGCGACGAGATGGCGCGTGAAGTTCGTGCCGCAGGCCGTCGGGTCACCGGGCACTTGAGGCTCGGTGGGCAGCGCTTGTCCCGACAAGACGCCGGCCCCTTTGACGAGGCCCCAGTAGTTGGACATGCGAATGTCCGGCTCGAGGACGCTCATGGCGTAGCGCGCGGTTTCCTGCAGGCGCGCAGCGCGCTCGTTGACGTCGTACGTACGGCGGCTGTCGACATAGACCTGCGTCGCACCGAAGATCAGCAAGCCGCTGATGGTCAGGGCGACGAGGAGCTCGATCAGGCTGAGGCCCGACTCGCAGTGCTTGCTCGCCCGCCTCATGAATGATTTGCGAGGGAGCGTCGTCATAGCTGCATTCTCATCACGTACTGTTGCCGATTCTCTTCGGTGTCGCCGGCCTCGACCCAGGTAATCGCGATCTCGTACGTCCACGGGGTGGTGGACGTGTTGACGGTTACCGTGCCGGTGGGGCTGCCGGGAAGCGTGCTGGCGATCAAATCCTGCCAGTCGCGCAGGTCATGAGCGGCCATCTCTTCCGGCGAGCAGTTCTTCGCCGCACCGGCGCAGGTACCCGCAGTGGAGGCGGGGTCGCCGGCGTAGGCGGTGCCCGCGGTGGGATTCGCACGAATTCGGTCGCCCAGGTCGCTCGCAAGATTGACGGCTTGCATGCGGTAGATGGCGCCGCCGCTGGTACGCAAGGTCACGATGTAGAGGCTCGCCATGCCGAGCAGCCCGACGCAGAGGACGACGAGCGCGACGAGTACTTCGACCATCGTGAAGCCGCGCTGACGCGCCGCTGGCGTGTGATGCACTTGATTCGTCTGTGTCATGGGCAAGTCTCTCCGATCGCGCTCAACGCCGAGGTCACCTCGTCGATGTGTCGCGTCACGCGCGCCCGACCCGACGGCTCGATGATGAGCGCGCGGGCAGCTGAGCCTGCGCCGGCCTGTACGTTGCCGCGTTGATCGCAGAAGACGATTCGATCGGTGGCGGTCTTGCCCGCCGTCTTGTTGGAGAAGCCTGTGGCGGCGAAGCTGATGATGCCGTCGTTGTTGTTGACGACGACGACGCCGTCGTCGACGCGCCTGCGTTCGAGAATTTCCTCGGTGGCATCACGCGCCCAATTGTTGTTCGTGTCCTCGAACACGATCCAGCCGGTGAAGGCTCCCTCGCTGCACTCGGCCGTCGCAGAGTCGGGATCGTTGGTGGCGCAGGTGGCCACGAATGTCTGACGCTTGATCGCTTCCGAGCGCGCGATCTGGACGGAGCGCAGCAAGTCGTTTGCGGCTGTGGTCAGCCGGCTGTTGCGCTGGAAGTCCCTCATGTTGGGAATGGCGATCACTGCCAACACCGCCGCGACGGCCAGCGTCAGCATGAGCTCATAAAGCGTGAAGCCTCGCGCGCTCCACGGACGCAATGCTCGAGTGTCCATGGCGGCGGATCCTATGAATCGCGTACGGGAGGGGCGAAATCCGGCGACTAGCGGCAGCTATCGCGGGACGAGCGGCAGGGGCGGCGTGATTCTGTCAAGTGTGCTGCGCTTCACAGGTGTGAGTTACGGTCCGCAGACCTCGCTGCGATAAGGAAGGATGCCTCGAGGCAGCATAAGGGGTTGCCTGAGGTGTCGGGGGTGGTTATAAATACAGGTATCTGTTCAAAAGTACAGGTGCGCGATGTCCGAACTCACTCCTCGTCAGCGCCAGATCTTGAAGCTCATCCAGCGCTACATCGCCGAGAACGGCATGCCGCCGACGCGAGCGGAAATCGCTCAGGAATTCGGCTTCAAGTCGGCCAACGCAGCGGAAGAGCATCTACGGGCGCTCCAGCGCAAAGGGGTGATCGAGCTCATTCCGGGCGCATCGCGCGGCATTCAGCTCAAGGATTCGTTGCGCGAGCAATTGGGTCTGCCGCTGATCGGCCGAGTGGCAGCCGGTCGGCCGATCCTCGCCGAGGAGCACATCGAAGGTCGCTATCAGATCGATCCGAAGATCTTCCAGCCGAAGGCGCACTACCTACTCAAGGTGCGCGGCATGAGTATGAAGGATGCAGGTATCCTCGATGGAGATCTGGTTGCCGTGCACCGCACGCCTGACGTACGCAACCGGCAGATCGTCGTGGCTCGCCTTGACGACGAGGTCACTGTGAAACGGTACAAGCAGGAAGGCCGAGTCGTGTGGCTCTTGCCGGAGAATTCGGAGTTCGAGCCGATCCGCGTCGATATGCGCGAGCGCTCGCTTGTGATCGAGGGCGTCGTGGTCGGCGTTCTCCGCCACGGACGCTCGAAATCGCTCCAATAGCCCCGCCAATTAGCAGTTGGGGCGTTTGGCAGGAGGATGCAGGAAGTAGGCAATCGCTTGGCTACAAGCCTAGAGGCTACTGCCTACAGCCTTGGGAAAGATGGTGGAGGCGGCGGGAATCGAACCCGCGTCCGCAAGTCCTACGCTCCAGGACACTACATGCTTAGCCCGTTCTTTGGATCTCGCTGCCCGCTACCCGAAGGGCAGGGAAGGCGTTCAGCCAGCTCCAGAACGTTTTAACGAGCCGACCTGGAGCACGTCGGACTCGCGAGCTTGTGTGCGCGTCCCTCGAATCTGGATGCACAAGCACATACCAGGCGAGGGTTAGGCGGGATTAAGCCGCCAGAGCGTAGTTGTCTTCGTTGGCAACTATGATTTTGTAAGCTGTTTAACGAGGCGCCTACACCTCGGCATGCACCTGAAGTTTCGCAACCCACGTCGAAGCCGGTCGCCCCCAGAGCAGAAGCTAGTGTAGGGGCTCGGTCGGGAATAACAAGGGGCAGGGCGCGAGACCGCACTGATCGCGACGACGCCTTTGACGCGCCGTCAACGAGTGTGCTTCATGAGGCGCGCTTTTTCGCGCTGCCAATCGCGTTCCTTGCTGGTGGCGCGTTTGTCGTGCGCCTTCTTGCCCTTGGCGAGGCCGACGCGCAATTTGACGCGCCCGTTCTTCCAATAGAGCTCGAGCGGCACGAGCGTGTAGCCGCGCCGCTCGACGGCGCCGATGAAGCGATTGAGCTCGGCGCGGTTGAGCAGGAGCTTGCGGGTGCGGATCGGGTCCGGAATGATGTGCGTCGAGGCCGTCGGCAGCGCCGAGACGTGCGCGCCGAACAAGAACGCTTCTCCGTCCTTGAGGTAGACGTAGGCTTCGTTGATTTGCGCGCGCCCCGCGCGCAGGCTCTTCACCTCCCAACCCTGCAAGGCGAGACCCGCCTCATAGGTTTCTTCGATGAAGTAGTCGTGGCGCGCCTTGCGGTTCTCCGCGATCGTGGGGCTGCCGTTGGATGATTTCTTGTTACTCATGAGCATCGGCATTGTAGCCGCTGGCACGAGCGGCGAGGGCTTCCTTACACTTCGCTTCATGCCATTGTCCGAATTTGCACATGCGTGAGCTCGCCCGAAGCGCGTTGGTGCCGTACACGCCCGCGCAAATGTTCGATCTCGTTGCCGATGTCGAGCGTTACCCGGACTTCGTGCCCTGGGTATCGAAGGCGCGCGTGCTCGAGCAGGGCGAGGACTACGTCGTCGGGCAGCTCGAGATGCATCGCAGCGGGGCTCGCGAGGCGTTCACGACGCGCAACACGATGCAAAAGCCGCAGCGGATCGAAATGCAGCTCGTCGAGGGTCCGTTCAAGACGCTCGCGGGCGTCTGGACGTTCGACGACATTGCCGGCCGCGGTTGCAAGGTGAGCTTGCACATGCGCTTCGAGTTCGCCAACCCCATGCTCGGCTTGCTGCTGTCGCGCTCGTTCGAGAAGAGCTGCAGCGATCTCGTCGATGCGTTCGTCGCGCGGGCGCGGGAAGTGTATGGAGCGAAGTGACGCGATTGCGGTGAGCGCCGTCTACGCGCTCGCCGATCACCAGGTCATCGTCCGGCTGAACGTGCCGAGCGGGACGACGGTCGCCGAGGTGGTAGAGGCGTCGGGTTTACGCCGTCGCTTCCCGGAGATTCCCGCCACTCCGAGCTGTGCCATCTACGGCCGCGCGGTGGCCCCCACGGACGTCGTGCGCAGCGGCGATCGTGTAGAGATCTTGCGGCCCTTGTTGATGGATCCGAAGGAAAGCCGTCGGCGTGCTGCCGCCGTTGGCCGCGCCCGCAGCCGCTAACGAACCGCAGCCGTCTGTTCGGGTTCTTGCTCGACGCTCTCGTCGGACGCGCCGTCGGACTTGCTGTTTTCCTTGAGACGCTCGACTCGGACCACTCTGTCTTGCTCGTCGAAGTGCACCACGAAGTGCTGGCGGATCGGTTCGTCGAGCTGCTTCGACTTGAAATAGTAATAGTAGTCCCAGCGCGACTGATGGAACGGGTCGGCCACCATCGGCGTACCCAGCAGCGCGCGCACCTGAACGCGAGTCATCCCGGGAGTAACCCGGTCGACGTCTTTCGCCTCCAAGAAATTGCCCTGCATGATCGGGATTTGATGGACGCAGCCGCCGAGACCGATGAGGACGGCGATGCAAAGCGACAACGGAAGTAGGCGAAGCGGCAAGGACGTCATTTCGAGTCTCTGGTCGTGCAAGCGTGTCGGTCCATCGGGCAGAGGGTGGCCAATGTCCGCCCACGTGCGTGATAATGACCGCGCATCATACTCAAAACCCGCCGCGCGAGTAGCCCGGCGGATAGTGGGGTGGCCCGAAAATGAAACCGGTCGAAACTGATGAATTGCGCAAGGCGGGCCTCAAAGTCACTCTGCCGCGCTTGAAGATCCTCGAGATTCTCGGTACCGCGACGCCTCGGCACATGAGCGCCGAGGATATCTACAAGCACCTGCTCGAATCGCACGAGGACATCGGGCTTGCAACGGTGTACCGGGTTCTCACGCAGTTCGAAGCGGCCGGTCTCGTCAGCCGACATCACTTTGAAGGCACGACCGCGGTATTCGAGCTCAATGAGGGGGAGCACCACGACCACATCGTGTGCCTTGACTGCGGCAAGGTCGAGGAGTTCATGGACGCGGGCATCGAAGAGCGTCAGCGAGCCGTGGCGGCCAAGCTGCAGTTCGAGATCAAGGACCACTCCATGATCTTGTACGGCCACTGCAAGCGGGAGAACTGCCCCTCGCGCGAGCAGCAGACTCGCCGCCGTCCGTAATCGCGTAAGCCTAGTATTTTGCGGGTTTATTTGCGGGCGGTCCGCTTCTTCGCGCTCGGCTGTTTCAGCATTTCGGCTGCGTGCTCGCGCGCCTTGGCGGTGATGTTGACGCCGCCGAGCATGCGCGCGATCTCTTCGACGCGCTCGTCGGCAGTCAGCTTGTGCAGCATCGTGCGCGTCGTCTTGCCGTCGGTCATCTTCGCTACACGGACATGCGCGTGCGCTTGGCTTGCCACCTGCGGCAGGTGCGTGACGCAGAGTACCTGCGTGCGCTCGCCTAGCGTGCGCAGCTGACGGCCTACGATTTCCGCAACCGCGCCGCCCACACCGGCATCGACTTCGTCGAACACGAGGCAGGGGAGCGCTCCTTCCTGCACGGCGGCAACCTGAATCGCGAGGCTGATACGCGAAAGCTCGCCGCCCGAGGCAACTTTCGCGAGCGACTTGGGCGGCTGCCCCGGATTGGCGCTCACGAGAAATTCGATGTCGTCGGCGCCCGAAGAACCGACTGCGTCGTCGGAGAGCGGCCGGACATCGATCTTGAATACGCCGCCCGGCATGCCAAGCGTCTGCATCAGACTCGTGATGCGTTCCGACAAGACGGCGGCCGCTTCGCGGCGTGCCGCTGAAAGCGCTGCACAGGCTTCGCGAAAGCGCCGTTCGGCCTGCGCCAGCTCCATTTCGATGCTCTCGAGCGAGGCTTCAAGGCTGTCCAAGCGCTCGACCTCAGCGGCAAAGTCGTGTCTGAGATCGAGCAGAGCAGCCGGCTCGACCCGGTGCTTACGGGCGATCGATTCGATCGTAGCGAGACGCTGCTCGACCCATTCCTGGCGGGCCGGGTCGGCGTCGAGGCTGGTCTCGTAGCGCTCGGCCGTCTCGATTCCTTCGCGCAGTGCGATGAGGCTTTCTTCGATCGCGCGTGCGAATTCGCCGCAGCGCGGATCGAGATCCTGGAGCATGCGTGCGACGGTGGCGGCACGAGCCAATGTGTGTTCCGCGCTCAGCTCCTCGGCGTCTCGCAGCAGCTGCAAGATCTCACGTACGCCCTGACCGAGACGCCCACGCTGCGCCAGCCGCTGACGTTCCGCGGTCAGCTCTTCGATCTCGCCTGTCTTGAGATCGAGCGCGTCGAGCTCTTGAAGGTGATAACGAAGCAGCTCGAGCCGTGCTTCCCGGTCTGCCGAAGACGCGCGGGCGCGCTCGTGCTCGGCGCGCAGGGTCGTGAGAGTCGTCCAAAGTTCCTTGACCCGTTCGAGTAGATCGAGGTGGCGGCCGCTCTGATCGAGCAGAGCGCGCTGGGCGGCACGCCGCACGAGCGACTGGTATTCCATCTGGCCATGCACGTCGACAAGGGTTTCGCCGAGCTGGCGCAGCGCTTGCAGCGGCATCGCTTGACCGTTGATGTACGCGCGGCTGCGTCCGTCGGCGTTGATCACCCGTCGCAGGAAGCACTCGCCGTCGTGGTCGATCGATTGCTCGGCGAGCCAGTCGAGCGCGGCGCGATTGCCGTTTACGCTGAAGGTAGCCGTCACCTCGGCACGTTCGGCACCGTGACGGACGACTTCAGCGCCCGCGCGGCCGCCGGTCGCCAAGAGCAGGGCGTCGACCAGGATCGATTTGCCCGCGCCGGTCTCGCCGGTGAGCACAGTCAGCCCGCCGTCGAGCTCGAGCTCGATGGAGTCGATGATGGCAAAGTCGCGAATCTGGATGTGAGTGAGCACGGATCAGTCCACGTCGTGCGAGTCTTGGCCGCGGTCGCCGCGTCCCCAGCGGAGCTTCGAGCGCAAGATGCGGTAGTAATCGTGGTCGCGCGGATGGAGGAGCGTCACGAACGTTTCCGCCGGCGTGACGATGAGGCGGTCGCCGGGCGCGAGCTCGCCAATGGTGACGCCGTCGCAGGCAACCTGCGCTTGGGTGTCGGGGCGCTCGAGCAATCTGACCTCGATGGTCGAGCTGCTGCGTACCACGATCGGCCGATCCGACAAAGTGTGAGGGCAAATCGGTGCCAGCACCACGGCGTCGAGCTCCGGGTACAGGATTGGTCCGCCGCACGAGAGGGCATAGGCAGTCGAGCCGGTGGCCGTCGCCACCACGAGGCCGTCGCCGCCGTGGGTATTGACGTAGCACCCGTCGATCCAAGTCTCGAAGTCGAGCATGCGGCCCGTCTGCCACTTCATCATGACGACGTCATTGAGCGCCTGGTAACGGCGTTCCTCGCCGCCCGCGCTCAATAGGCGCGCCTGCAACATCGCGCGCCGGTCGCGCACGTAGTCGCCGCGCAGCACCTCGTCCATGCGTTGCGGCAGATCCTGCGGACCGATGTCGGCAAGAAAGCCGAGGCGCCCGCGGTTTACTCCCAGGACGGGCACGCCGTGCGGCGCGGCGAGACGAGCAGCGTGCAACATCGTGCCGTCGCCGCCGACAGCGACCAGCAGATTCACGCGCGCGGCGAGGTCGGCCTCGGGCGCCCGCTTGACCTGCGGCCCGAACTCGAGGATCGAAGCCGCATCGACCCAGACCTCACGACCGCGCAGCGTGAGGTGGCTCGCCAAGGTGCGCAGCGAGTCCACCACGCGCGTGTCCCGATCGTTGCCGATGAGAGCGATGCGTTCGAATGACGGAGTAAGCGACGGCATGGAATGGGTTTTTAACATGCCGCGCGACCGGACGGCGAACCTTGCAGGGCACGGCCGGCGAACGGCCGGTGGCGACAAGCAGTCTAAAGACGGGTACCGTGCGCATCCGCGGAAGCGTTCCCCCGTTGCTTGACAGCGACGCATGTCGTGCTAGCTTGCTGACGCAGGCAACAGAGGATGCAAAAACGCTTCTACCACATGGATTTAAGGGTCTGCTTGAGTCGGTTGGTCGAGTGAGAAGTCACACCGTGGTCGCGAACTCTATCGATACGGCTGAAGAATGCTTGAGCGAGCGCGCTCAGCAGCTCCTTAAGCTTCTTGTCGAGCATTACATCCGCGATGGACAGCCGGTCGGCTCGCGCACGTTGTCGCGCGATCTCGGCATGAAGCTGAGCGCGGCGACGATCCGCAACGTGATGGCCGACCTGGAGGAGCTCGGGTTCGTTTCCTCGCCGCATACCTCGGCCGGCCGCGTGCCGACGGACAAGGGCTATCGGTTCTTCGTCGATACCCTGCTCAAGTTCGAGCCGCTGGACGAGGAAAAGGTCACGGCGATCCAGAATCACCTGAGCGAGCACGCCGACGATCCGAAGGCGCTGGTCGCTGCGGCGTCGCAGCTCCTGTCGAACGTTACCCGCTTGGCGGGCCTCGTAACGCTGCCGCGTCAGAGCCACGCGTCCTTGAGCCAGATCGAATTCGTGCCGCTGTCGGACAACCGCGTGCTCGTCGTGCTCGTCGTGAACGGGCGCGAGGTGCAGAACCGCATCTTCCAGCTCGAGCGGTACTACAGCCCGGATGAGCTGCGGCGCGCCGCGAACTACCTCAACCAGCAGTTCGCGGGGAAGGAGCTGAGCGCCGTGCGCGAGCACCTCGTCAATCAGCTCAAAGAGACCCGCGAGCACCTCAACGAAAGCATGAAGGAGGCGATTCGCCTCGCTCAGCAGGCGGTGGCGCCCGCGACCGACAACGGCCGCATGGAGTACGTCATTGCGGGCGAGACGAATCTCATGGGCTTTGCCGAGCTGTCCAACGTCGAGAAGCTGCGCCGATTGTTCGAGGCCTTCACGCAGCAGCGCGACATCCTTCATCTGCTCGACCAGAGCCTCAAAGCGCAAGGCGTGCAGATCTTCATCGGTCAGGAGTCGGGGTACCAGATTCTCGACGACTGCAGTGTGGTGACCGCCCCCTATACCCTCGACAGCGAGGTCGTCGGGGTGCTCGGCGTGATCGGCCCGACGCGCATGGCCTACGAGCGCGTCATCCCGATCGTGGATATCACCGCCAAGCTCCTCGGCGCCGCCTTGAATTCCCGCTCGTAGGCCGCACGTTCCCCGCAAGACCAGCTGGCCGCAGGCCCCGGCCAGCTATTGCCATTTGATAACGGAGTCGCCCCAAACATGACCATGTCGAACGAGCAGGACGTAACGGTGGAGCAGCAACAACCGCCGGCCGATGGCGCTGCACCCGAGGCACAACAGCAACAACAAGCGCCGGAGCAGGCCGCCTCGCCGGAGCAGGAGGTGCAGGCTCTGCGAGCTGCGCTCGAAGCGGCCGAAGCACGGGCGGCGGAGAGCCGCGATCTGTATTTGCGTGCGCTCGCCGAGCTCGACAACGTACGCAAGCGTGCCGCTCGCGAGATCGAGCAGGCGCACAAGTTCGCATTGGAGCGCTTTGCGAACGAGCTGATCGGGGTGCGCGACGCGCTCGAGCTCGGGCTCGTCAGCGAGGGCGATGTCGAAGCGCTGCGCGCCGGGACGGAATCGACCCTGAAGCTCCTGACCAAAGCCTTCGAGAAGGTGGGCCTCTTCGAAATCGATCCGCGCGGCGAGGTTTTCAATCCGGAGCTGCACGAGGCCATGGTCGCCCAGCCCTCGAGCGAGCACGAGCCGAACACCGTGATCCAGGTCATCCAGAAGGGGTATCAGCTGAACGGGCGCCTGCTGCGGCCCGCTCGCGTCATCGTCGCCAAGGAGGCCTGAGACGGGCCGTCAGGTCCGTGACCCGGACCGGCTTCAAGGGGAAAGGGTGGCAGCGTCGTGCCATGCGCTCCAGCTTCCGGCCTTCCTCTCGCTTGCCGTCTTGAAAGCCGCAGGGCGATCCGCATAAAGCGGTCAGTTTCGACTTAAACACAATTTTCACTACATACCGGAAGTTTTCAGGAGTTACCGGCCATGAGCAAAGTCATTGGCATCGATCTCGGCACGACGAATTCGTGCGTTGCCATCATGGATGGCGGCAAGCCGCGCGTGATCGAGAACAGCGAGGGCGATCGCACGACTCCCTCGATCGTCGCGTTTACGAAGGACAACGAAGTGCTGGTCGGCCAATCGGCTAAGCGTCAGGCGGTGACCAATCCGAACAATACGCTGTTTGCGGTCAAGCGCTTGATCGGGCGCCGTTTCGAAGACGATGTCGTGCAGAAGGACATCGGCATGGTGCCCTACAAGATCGTCAAGGCCGACAACGGCGATGCTTGGGTCGAGGTGCAGGGTAAGAAGATGGCGCCGCCGGAGATCTCCGCGCGCGTGCTCATGAAGATGAAGAAGACGGCCGAGGATTTCCTCGGCGAGCCGGTAACCGAAGCCGTCATCACGGTGCCTGCGTACTTCAACGACTCGCAGCGTCAGGCGACGAAGGACGCCGGTCGCATCGCAGGTCTGAACGTCAAGCGCATCATCAACGAGCCGACGGCGGCCGCGTTGGCCTACGGTCTCGATAAGCAGGGCGGGGATCGCAAGATCGCCGTCTACGACCTAGGCGGCGGCACCTTCGACGTGTCGATCATCGAAGTCGCCGATGTCGACGGCGAGCGTCAGTTCGAAGTGCTCGCGACGAACGGCGATACGTTCCTCGGCGGTGAGGACTTCGACAAGCGCATCATCGATTACCTGGCCGAGGAGTTTAAGAAGGAGAGCGGGGTCGACGTGCGCCGCGATCCGCTCGCGATGCAGCGCCTCAAAGAGGCGGCGGAGAAGGCCAAGATCGAGCTTTCCTCGAGCCAGCAGACCGAGATCAATCTGCCGTACATCACGGCCGATGCCTCGGGTCCGAAGCACCTCAACATCAAGCTCACGCGCGCCAAGCTGGAGTCGCTCGTCGAGGATCTCGTCCAGAGGACGATCGAGCCCTGCCGCGTCGCGCTGCGCGATGCCGGCCTGTCCATCAAGGACATCTCGGAGGTCATCCTGGTCGGCGGTCAGACGCGTATGCCGCTCGTGCAGAAGGCGGTGCGCGACTTCTTCGGTCAGGAGCCGCGCAAGGACGTCAACCCGGACGAGGCGGTTGCCGTGGGTGCCGCGATTCAGGCGGGCGTGCTCTCGGGTGAAGTGAAGGACGTCCTCCTGCTCGACGTGACGCCGCTGTCGCTCGGTATCGAGACGCTCGGCGGCGTGATGACGAAGCTCATCGAGAAGAACACGACCATTCCGACGAAGGCGACGCAGACGTTCTCGACCGCCGAGGACAATCAGAGCGCAGTGACGATTCACGTGCTGCAGGGCGAGCGTCAGCGCGCGGCCGACAACAAGTCGCTCGGTCAGTTCAACCTGGAAGGCATTCCGCCGGCTCCGCGCGGCGTGCCGCAGATCGAGGTCACGTTCGATATCGATGCCAACGGCATTCTGAACGTGTCGGCGCGCGACAAGGCGACCGGCAAGGAGCAGAAGATCGTGATCAAGGCGTCGAGCGGTCTCAGCGAGGAAGAGATCCAGCGCATGGTCAAGGATGCCGAGGCGCATGCCGAGGAGGATCGCAAGTTCCGCGAGCTCGTCGAGGCGCGCAACAAGGCGGATGCGCTCGTGCATTCGAGCGAGAAGGCGCTCAAGGAGCTCGGCGAGAAGGTGTCGCCGTCCGATCGCGCGAACATCGAAGCGGCGATCTCGGATCTGAAGAGCGCGCTGAACGGCGATGACAAAGACGTCATCGAGCGCAAGGCGGAGGCGCTCGCCAAGGCATCGGCTGCGCTCGCTCAGCAGGCCTACGCGCAGCAGGCGTCCGCGGGTGCCGAATCGAACGACGCCGGCTCGGCCGGCAAGGCGAAGAACGACGATGTCGTCGACGCCGAGTTCGAGGAGGTCAAGAAGAAGGACTAAGAGAGTCCTCTCTGGTGCTGCCGCGGCGGAGCAGAACGCGAACCGTCTCTCGCGTAAGGCGAGGGACGGTCGGCTAGTATGAGCGCCGCGAGGCGCTCTTTCCGTCACGCTAACGATCAACGGTCAACCGCGGCGCAAATGTCCAAACGGGATTACTATCAGGTGCTCGGCGTCTCTCGGACGGCAACCGAAGCCGAGATCAAGAAAGCCTATCGCCGTTTGGCGATGAAATATCACCCTGACCGTAGTCCGAACGATCAGGAGGCCGAGGAGAAGTTCAAGGAAGCGAAGGAGGCCTACGAAGTCCTCACCGATCCGCAGCGTCGAGCGATTTACGATCAGCATGGCCACGACGGTCTGTCGGCGCGCAGCGGAGCAGGCGGCTTCAGCGCAGCCGATGCATTCAGCGACATCTTCGGCGACGTCTTCGGCGATATTTTCGGCGCGGGACGTCGCGGCGGCGGCCGGCAGGTATATCGCGGCGCCGATCTTCGTTACGACCTCGAGCTCGATCTCGAGCAGGCGGTGTTCGGTCACACCGCAACCATCGAATTCACCACGCTCGTCGAGTGCGAGCCCTGCAACGGCAGCGGCGCGGCGCCGGGCTCGAAACCCGTCACGTGCGAAACCTGCAACGGCATGGGGCAGGTGCGCATGCAGCAGGGCTTCTTTGCGATCCAGCAGACGTGTCCGCGCTGTAAGGGCCGCGGCCAGACGATCAGCCAGCCCTGCGACACGTGCCTGGGACAAGGGCGCGTGCGCAAGAGGAAGACGCTGAACGTCAAGGTGCCCGAAGGCGTCGATACGGGCGATCGCATCCGTTTGGCGGGCGAAGGCGAGGCGGGTCGCAACGGCGGCCCGCCGGGCGATCTGTATGTCGAAATCCGCGTCCGCGAGCATCCGATCTTCGAACGCGACGGCAGTCACTTGTCGTGCGAGGTGCCGATCAGCTTCGTGACGGCGGCGCTCGGCGGTACCGTCGAGGTACCGACGCTTGGCGGCAAGGTCGAGCTCAAGATCCCGAGCGAGACGCAATCCGGACGTGTCTTCAGGCTGCGCGAGAAAGGCGTCAAGCCGGTCCGCGGCGGACCGCCGGGCGACCTCTTTTGTCGCGTCGTCGTCGAGACGCCGGTCAATCTCACCGAAGAGCAGAAAGATCTGTTGCGTCGTTTCGAGGAAACCATGCGCACGAGCAAGCGCAATCACAGCCCGCGCGAGAGCTCGTGGCTCGACGGCGTGAAGCGCTTCTTCAACGCGATGCGCAATTGACGTCTAATTACGCGCGAACTTGCATCTACCACATTTTGGATCAGGCATGAGCTCCTCCTCGTTACGCATCGCGGTCTTCGGCATCACCGGACGCATGGGCAAGGCCTTGATCGCGGCGATCGAGGAAGCGGCCAACGTCGAGTTGAGCGGCGCGTGCGCATCGCCCAGCAGCCAATGGATCGGGCGCGAGCTGGCGGCGTTGGGAGCCAAGTCCACGGCGAGCGTTGCGGCTACACCCGCAGAAGCGATCGCGAATGCGCAGGTCGCGATCGACTTTACCTTGCCGGAAGCGACGCGCGAGAACGTGCGTGTGTGCCTCGAGCGCAAGTGTCCGCTCGTCATCGGTACGACGGGGCATAGTGCCGAGACGCGAGCTGCAATCGAAGCGGCGGCACGGGCGATTCCGATCGTGATCGCGCCCAACATGAGCCTCGGTGTGAATCTGCTGTTGAAGCTCGTCGAGCTCGTTGCGGCGAAACTCGACGACGGCTACGACATTGAAGTCTTCGAGGCGCATCATCGTCACAAGAAGGACGCGCCGTCGGGAACGGCGCTGGCGCTCGGTGCGGCGGCCGCACGCGGGCGCGGCGTGTCGTTGGAGGAAGTCGCCGAGCATGCGCGGCACGGCTCGCAGGCTCCGCGGCAACGCGGCGCGATCGGCTTTTCGGTGTTTCGCGGCGGCGATGTCGTCGGCGACCACACGGTGACGTTCGCCGGCATCGGCGAGCGCATCGAGCTCACGCATCGTGCGAGCGATCGGCTTGCGTTCGCGCGCGGCGCGGTGCAGGCCGCGCGTTGGCTCCACGACAAGAAGCCCGGCCTTTATTCCATGCAAGACGTGCTGGGCTTGTGATGGTAGCGCGCCCTGCAAGGCCTTCCCTCACTTCGCCCTCTCGCGTAGACTCCCGTCCCTCAGCACGCGGTGAAATTCTGTTGCAGCGGGATCGGCCTGAGAGCCCATCCCGCCGTCCGCATGCGTGTCTGAAACGACTGACATTACGAGGCTTTCTGTGACGACACCCGCTGTACTCGCCCTGGAAGACGGCACGGTCTTTTATGGGCGGTCTATTGGTGCGAAAGGCAACACAACGGGCGAGGTGGTCTTCAATACGGCGATGACGGGCTATCAGGAGATCCTCACGGACCCGTCCTACTGTCGACAGATCGTCACGCTGACGTATCCCCACATCGGAAACACGGGCGCGAATCCCGAAGATCTCGAAGCCGCAGCGGTTTATGCCGCCGGGCTCATCATTCGTGACCTGCCGGCCGTCTACTCGAGTTGGCGCGCTGCGGAGTCCCTCGAAAGCTTCCTGCAGCGTGGCAAGGTCGTTGCGATCGCCGACATCGATACGCGCAAGCTCACGCGCATCTTGCGCGAAAAGGGCGCGCTCGCCGGCTGCATCATGACCGGCGAGAAGGTCGACGCAAACGCTGCCGTGCATGCAGCGCGGAAGTTCCCGGGCCTGAAGGGGATGGACCTTGCGAAGGTCGTCTCGACCAAGCGCGTCTATCAGTGGAACGAGGGTACGAACTGGGCGCTCGAGCAAGGCCCGAAGGCGCGTCCGGGCCAGCGCTTGCACGTCGTCGCCTACGACTTCGGCATCAAGCGCAACATCCTGCGTCAACTCGCCGATCACGGCTGCCGCATCACCGTGGTGCCGGCGCAAACGCCCGCTGAGCGCGTGCTCGAGCTCAACCCGGACGGCATTTTCCTCTCGAACGGCCCCGGCGACCCCGAGCCGTGTACGTACGCCATCGAGGCCATCAAGAAGCTGCTCGAGACGGACATTCCGATCTTCGGTATCTGTCTCGGTCACCAATTGCTCGGTCTTGCCTGCGGCGCAAAGACGGTCAAGATGAAATTCGGGCATCACGGTGCGAATCATCCGGTGCTCGATCTGACGACCGGCCGCGTGCTCATCTCGAGCCAGAACCACGGCTTCGCTGTCGATGAGGCCACGCTCGGACCGAACGTGCGTGTCACGCACAAATCCCTCTTCGACGGCTCGCTGCAAGGCATCGAGCTGACCGATCGACCCGCCTTCGGCTTCCAGGGTCACCCTGAGGCCAGTCCAGGACCGCACGATGTGAGCCAGCTGTTCGCGCGCTTCGTCGCGCTGATCCAGGAACGGCTGAACGCACAGAGTGCCGCGCGCGAAGCGGGAAAGCGTGCCGCCGCCGAGCGCTGAGCCAGCCAGCACGCGCCTGAGGCGCAGCTCTCAGCGCCTCACTTCCGAACGTTCTCGGCCCGACGTCCACCCGTCGGGCCAGCTTGAGCAGAACCAGACAATGCCGAAGAGAACCGACATACAGAGCATCCTGATCATCGGCGCTGGCCCCATCGTGATCGGCCAAGCCTGCGAGTTCGATTATTCGGGCGCGCAAGCCTGCAAGGCGCTCAAGGAGGAGGGCTACCGGGTCATCCTGGTGAACTCCAATCCGGCGACGATCATGACCGACCCTGAGATGGCCGATGCCGTGTACATCGAGCCGGTGGACTGGCGCACCGTCGAACGCATCATCGCGAAGGAACGCCCGGATGCGCTGCTGCCCACGATGGGCGGACAGACGGCCCTTAACTGCGCGCTCGATCTTGTGCGCGAGGGCGTGCTCGAGAAATACGGCGTGGAACTCATCGCCGCTTCGCGCGACGCGATCGACATGGCGGAGGATCGTGAGCGTTTCCGCAATGCGATGCGCGAGATCGGCCTCGAGTGTCCGCGCTCTGCGATTGCGCACAGCATGGAAGAAGCGCTCGCCGTGCAGGCCGAGATCGGCTTCCCGACCGTGATTCGCCCGTCGTTCACTCTCGGCGGCTCGGGCGGCGGCATCGCCTACAACCTCGAAGAATTCGAGCAGATCGTTACGCGCGGTCTCGATGCATCGCCGACGAGCGAAGTGCTGCTCGAGGAGTCGGTGATCGGCTGGAAAGAATACGAGATGGAGGTCGTGCGCGACCGCAACGACAACTGCATCATCGTCTGCTCGATCGAGAACGTCGATCCGATGGGCGTGCACACGGGCGACTCGATCACGGTAGCGCCCGCACAGACGCTCACGGACAAGGAGTATCAGCGCATGCGCGATGCCTCGATCGCCGTGCTGCGCAAGATCGGTGTCGAGTGCGGCGGCTCGAACGTGCAGTTCGCGCTCAATCCCGAGAACGGCCGCATGCTGGTCATCGAGATGAATCCGCGCGTGTCGCGTTCTTCGGCGTTGGCCTCGAAGGCGACCGGATTCCCGATCGCGAAGATCGCGGCGAAGCTCGCCGTCGGCTACACGCTCGATGAGCTCAAGAACGAGATCACGGGCGGTGCGACGCCGGCTTCGTTCGAGCCGACGATCGATTACGTCGTCACCAAGGTGCCGCGCTTTACCTTCGAGAAGTTCCCGGGCGCGAACGATCGTCTGACGACGCAGATGAAATCCGTCGGCGAGGTGATGGCGATCGGCCGCACCTTCCAGGAATCCTTGCAGAAGGCGCTGCGCAGCCTCGAGATCGGCACCGACGGTCTCGATCCGATCATGCGTCTGCCGCTTGCGGAAGAGGACGAGCAGCGTCTGCGCGAAGAGCTGCGCATGCCCGGTCCGCATCGCATCCGCTATGTCGCCGATGCCTTCCGCGCCGGCATGTCGGTCGACGAGGTGTATTCGATCTGCCGCATCGATCGCTGGTTCCTGGTGCAGATCCAGGATCTCGTGCGCGAAGAGGCGCAGGTGCAAGCCGAAGGCTTGGCGGGATTCGAGCGCGATCGGGTGCGTGCGTTGAAGCGCAAGGGCTTCTCGGATCGTCGCTTGGCGACCCTGCTCGGCATCGACGAAGCGAGCGTACGGCGCCGTCGCCTGACGATGGGCATTCGTCCCGTCTACAAGCGCGTCGATACGTGCGCAGCGGAATTCGCTACCTCGACGGCCTACATGTACTCGACCTACGACGAGGAATGCGAGGCGCAGCCGACCGATCGGAAGAAGATCATGATCTTGGGCGGCGGTCCGAACCGCATCGGCCAAGGTATCGAGTTCGATTACTGCTGCGTGCACGCGGCGCTCGCGCTGCGCGAAGCGGGCTTCGAGACGATCATGGTGAATTGCAATCCCGAGACCGTCTCGACCGACTACGACACTTCCGATCGCCTGTACTTCGAACCGCTCACGTTCGAAGACGTCATGGAGATCATCGACAAGGAGAAGCCGACGGGCGTGATCGTGCAGTACGGCGGTCAGACACCGCTCAAGCTGTGTCGGGCGCTCGAGGCGGCCGGGGCGCCGATCATCGGCACGAGCCCCGAGTCCATCGACATTGCCGAAGACCGCGAGCGCTTCCAGCAGCTCGTCAACATGCTCGGGCTCAAGCAGCCGCCGAACTGCACCGCACGTACGGAAGAAGAGGCGCTGGCGATGGCGCGCACTGTCGGGTTCCCGCTGGTGGTGCGACCCTCGTACGTGCTCGGCGGCCGCGCGATGGAAGTCGTCTTCAACGAAGACGATCTACGTGCCTACATGACCGATGCCGTGAAGGTATCGAACGACAGTCCGGTGCTGCTCGATCGCTTCCTCGATCTGGCGATCGAAGTCGACGTCGATGCGATCTGCGACGGCGAGGACGTCTACATCGGCGGCATCATGGAACACGTCGAGCAGGCGGGCGTTCACTCCGGCGACTCGGGCTGTTCGTTGCCGCCGAACAGTCTGAGTGCGGAGATCCAGGAGGAGATCAAGGATCAGACGCGCAAGCTCGCGCGGGCCTTGAACGTCGTCGGCCTCATGAACGTGCAGTTCGCGATCCAGAACGGCATCGTCTACATTCTGGAGGTCAATCCGCGCGCTTCGCGTACCGTGCCGTTCGTGTCGAAGGCGACAGGCGTGCCGCTCGCGAAGGTCGCAGCGCGCGTGATGGCCGGTGCGAAGCTGAAGGAGCTGGGCGTCACGAAAGAGCGCGTGCCGAAGTTCTTCGCGGTCAAGGAGTCGGTCTTCCCGTTCGCGAAGTTCCCCGAGGCCGATCCGATTCTCGGCCCGGAGATGAAATCGACCGGCGAGGTCATGGGCACGGGACGCACGTTCGGCGAGGCGTACGCCAAGGCGCAGCTCGCCTCGGGCGTGGCGCTGCCGACGCGCGGCGTGTGTTTGCTCAGCGTGCGCGACCGCGACAAGCCGGCGGCCGTGACGCTCGCGCGCCGGCTGATCGCACAGGGCTTCGAGATCGTCGCCACCGCGGGCACGGCGGCGGCGCTGACGGCGGCGGGGATTCCTTGCCGCACCGTGAACAAGGTGCGCGAGGGCCGGCCGCATATTGTCGACATGATCAAGAACAGGGAGATTTCGCTCATCGTGAATACGACCGAAGGCAAGCAGGCCATTTTCGAGTCGCGTTCGATCCGTCGCGAGGCGGTGCACAAGCGAATCACGTACTACACCACCATCGCGGCGGGGCTCGCGACCTGCGAAGCCATCGCGCACATGAACGACGTGGACGTCAATCGTCTGCAGGACCTGCACCGAGAGATCGCATCATGAAGAGATCGCCTTTGACGCTGAAAGGCGCGGAACGACTACGCGCCGAGCTCAAGCGCTTGAAGAGCGAGGAACGTCCGCGCGTGATCCAGGCGATCGCCGAGGCGCGTGCCCATGGCGACCTCAGCGAGAACGCCGAGTATCACGCGGCGCGCGAGCAGCAGAGCTTCATCGAGGGGCGCATCAAGGACATCGAAGCGTTCTTGTCCAACTCGGAGATCATCGACGTCTCGCGCCTGTCGCCGGGCGACAAGGTCGTCTTCGGCGCGACAGTGCATCTCGAGGACGTGGAAGACGGCTCGAAGGTCGTCTACCAGATCGTCGGCGATCCGGAAGCGGACATCAAAGCCGGCCTCATCTCGATTTCCTCGCCGATCGCGCGCGCCCTGGTGGGCAAGTCGCAAGGCGACGTCGTCGATGTGGTGGCGCCGAACGGCACGCGTTCGTATGAGATCGTCGCCGTCCGTTACGAATAACTGACGGTCGAAAGACCTGCTCCCAGGCGACGGGCGCGACGGCAACGCCGTTCGTCCGTCACAAGTGGCCATGTCTCGCATCGCTCACATTCTGCTCACGATCTGGGCCGGTGGTTTGTGGACCATCTGCGGGTTCGTCGCGCCGACGCTGTTCGCAGTGCTCGGTCGCGAAATTGCTGGGCAGGTCGTGGGGCGGTTTTTCTCAGTCGCGGCTTGGGCAGGGCTGCTCATCGGCGCCGTGCTGATCGCCTTGACCCGCACGCCGATTTGGGCGGCTCACCGCTCACTTACTGTCTTGATCGCAACGAGCGCCGCAGCGCCCATCGTGAGCGAGCTCGTCCTCGGGCCGTTGATGCACCAGGCGCGCTTGGCCGGCGAGATGGGGCGCTTTGCCCTGTGGCATGGGTTGGGAAGCGTGCTCTTTACTATCGCTTGCCTTGGCACGCTCGCCATCGTCTGGAAGGTCAACCGGGCAGAATGATGCGCGGCTTGTTTTGGCGCGCGCGGTAGAACACGCCGACATTGCCGATGCGCTGAACCAGGACGCTGTTCGTCTCTTGGGCGAGCTGGTCGAAAATGGCGTCGCGTTCGTCGCGGTCGCCGACACGCGCCCTGACCTTGACCAGTTCGTGCGCGCGCAGCGCGCCGTCGAGCTCCTGCGTGATGGCCGAGGAGTGTCCCGCTTGCCCAATGAGCACGACGGGATCGCGTCCATGGGCGAGGCCGCGGAGATATTTCTTTTGTTTTTCCGTAAGCTGCATCTGATTTTTCATCGAAGGTGGAGAAGCGGGCAGGCTCGCGGCGGGGCGCGGGTCGACCGAGGTTATGCCTAAACGTAGCAAATCGAGCCGCCGCTGGTTACAGGAACACGAGCGCGATGTCTACGTGAAGCGCGCGCGCGAGGCGGGGTATCGCTCTCGCGCCGTGTTCAAGCTCGAAGAGATCCAACGCGTCGATCGGATCCTGCGGCCCGGCATGACGGTGGTCGACCTGGGTGCCGCCCCGGGCGGGTGGAGCCAGCTCGCAGCACGGATCCTACAGGGGCGCGGCCACATCATCGCGTTGGATGTGCTGCCCATGGACCCGATCGTGGGCGTCGAGTTCATCCAAGGCGATTTCACGAGCGACGCAGTCCTGGCCCAGCTCCAGGCCGCCCTGGGCGATCGGCCGGTCGACTTGGTCATGTCCGATATGGCGCCGAACATGTCTGGCATCGCCGATGTGGACCACGATCGGTCGATGTATCTTGTTGAATTGGCGCTAGATTTCGCCAAGCAGCACTTGACGGAGGGCGGTGACTTCCTGGTCAAGGTGTTCCAGGGACGGGGATTCCAGCCGTTCATGCAGGAGCTGCGGAAGCTGTTCGGGAGCGTCAAGGTCCGCAAGCCGCCAGCCTCGCGGCAACGTAGCGCGGAGGTCTACCTGCTCGCGCGCGACTTCAAAGGACGCGAGGGCTAGAGGAGGGGCGCGGTCTCATCGAATCCCGTAGGGGGACTCAGGGCAACGCCTAGTATGTGCGTGTGGCGCTCTCGGCTTACGTTGTAGTAGTGTGGCCTGCAGCGTGAAACCGTTATTTTGCGGCTTGGTGGCTTGAGTCCTTTCTTCGTCTCCCCACTTTATTCCATAGTCTCAGGTTGCTGAGCTTCCGAGGATTCGAAACTTGAATGATCTAGCGAAGAACATCGTGCTCTGGATCGTGATCGCCGTGGTGGTGGCCATGGTGGTTTCCAATTTCAGTGCGCGTTCCGGAGCACCGCAGGAACTCGCCTATTCGACGTTCCTTGACCAGGTGAAGCAGGGAACGGTCGCCGAGGTGGTCTTCAAGCAAGGCGGCAATGTCATCCGGGGCGTGCGCACGAGCGGTGAGCCCTTCATCGTCTACAACCCCGAGACGGACAATTCCGAGCTGATCGGCACGCTGATCAAGGAGCGCGTCAAGTTCAGCGGTGCGCCGCCCGAGGGGCAGTCGATCTTCGTGCAGCTGCTCATTTCCTCGTTCCCCATCCTGCTGCTCATTGCCGTCTGGGTGTACTTCATGCGCCAGATGCAAGGCGGCGCCGGCGGTCGGGGGGCGATGTCGTTCGGCAAGAGTAGGGCGCGGCTGCTCGGCGAGGACCAAGTGCAGGTGACCTTCGCGGACGTCGCGGGCGTCGACGAAGCGAAGGAAGAAGTCGTCGAGATCGTCGAGTTCTTGAAGGATCCCGGTAAGTTCCAGCGTCTCGGCGGCAAGATTCCGCGCGGCGTACTGATGGTCGGCTCGCCGGGCACGGGCAAGACCCTGCTCGCGCGCGCCATCGCCGGCGAGGCGAAGGTGCCGTTCTTCACGATCTCCGGTTCGGACTTCGTCGAGATGTTCGTGGGCGTCGGTGCCTCGCGTGTGCGCGACATGTTCGACCAAGCGAAGAAGCACGCGCCGTGCATCATCTTCATCGACGAAATCGATGCCGTCGGCCGGCACCGCGGTGCAGGCCTCGGCGGCGGTCATGACGAGCGCGAGCAGACGTTGAACCAGCTGCTCGTCGAGATGGACGGCTTCGAAGGCACCGAGGGCGTGATCGTCATCGCGGCCACCAACCGGCCGGACGTCTTGGATCCGGCGTTGCTGCGTCCGGGGCGCTTCGACCGTCAAGTGGTCGTGCCGCTGCCCGACGTACGCGGCCGCGAACAGATCCTGCGCGTGCACATGCGCAAGCTGCCGCTTGCCGAGGACGTCAAGCCGCAGGTCATTGCGCGCGGCACGCCGGGCTTCTCGGGTGCGGATCTCGCCAACCTGGTGAACGAGGCTGCCTTGTTCGCGGCGCGTGCGAATCGTCGCACCGTCTCGATGGAGGAGTTCGAGCGCGCCAAGGACAAGATCATGATGGGCGCGGAGCGCCGCTCGATGGTCATGGACGAGCAGGAGAAGCGCCTCACCGCGTATCACGAAGCGGGACATGCGATCGTCGGCCTGTCGGTGCCGGAGCACGACCCCGTGTACAAGGTGACGATCATTCCGCGCGGACGCGCGCTCGGCGTCACGATGTTCTTGCCCGAAACCGATCGCTACAGCACCAGCAAGCGCCGTCTCGAAAGCCGCATCGCGACGCTGTTCGGCGGCCGTATCGCCGAGGAGATGATCTTCGGTCCGGAGTCGGTCACGACCGGCGCTTCGAACGACATCGAGCGCGCTACCGAGATCGCGCGCAACATGGTGACGCGTTGGGGGTTGTCGGATCGCTTGGGGCCGCTGACGTACAGCGAGGAGTCGGGCGAGGTCTTTCTCGGCCGTACCGTGACGCAGCACAAGCAGGTCTCCGACGTCACCGCCCATGCGATCGACGAAGAAGTGCGCCGTCTCATCGATACCAACTATCAGCGCGCGCGGGACATCCTGCAGGCGAACATCGACAAGCTGCACAAGATGGCCGAAGCGCTCATGAAGTACGAAACGATCGACGAGGAGCAGATCAAGGACATCATGGAAGGGCGCGATCCGCGGCCGCCGGCAGGATGGGACGACACCGCCACGCCTTCGGCAGGCAGCAAGGTGCGCGAGCGCGAGCCGGCCGAAACGCCGATCGGCAAGCCGGCCAGCCAACACTAGGCGCACGCAGGCACAGGCGACGCTCGTTGCCTGTCCCAAGGCCTCTCTGGAGAATGCCGGCCCGTGCCGGCATTTTCTTTTGCGTCTGAGCCCTAGAGTCTTCCATGTTGCTTCGTTGCGCCACGCGGACCGTCGATCTTTCCCAGCCTGTCGTGATGGGCGTTCTCAATGTCACGCCCGATTCGTTCTCCGACGGCGGTCGATACCTGCAGGTCGACAAAGCCGTCGACCACGCTTTGCGAATGGTCGAGGAGGGTGCCGGCTTCATCGACGTCGGCGGCGAATCGACGCGTCCTGGTGCCGAGCCGGTATCGGAAGAGGAAGAGCTGCGGCGCGTGATTCCCGTGATCGAGGCGCTCGCGCGTCGGATCGACGTGCCCATCTCGATCGATACGAGCAAGCCGCGCGTGATGGCCGAGGCCGTGCAGGCGGGCGCCGAGCTCATCAACGATGTCTATGCTCTGCGCGCGCCCGGAGCGCTCGAGAGCGCGCAGCGCAGCGGCGCTGCGGTGTGCCTCATGCACATGAAAGGCGAGCCGCGCACGATGCAACTCAATCCCGAATATGCGGATGTGGTCGGCGAGGTGCGCTCGTTCCTGGAGGAGCGGGTGGCCGCGTGCGAAGCCGCGGGCATCGCTGCCGAACGTCTAGTTGTTGATCCAGGTATCGGTTTCGGCAAGCAACTTCAGCATAATCTCGCGCTCCTTGCGGCGACCGCGAGCTTGGGAGTGAACGGCCGACCGGTGCTGATCGGCGTTTCGCGCAAGTCGATGTTTGCTGCGCTTCTCGGCCGTCAGGTCGAGGAGCGCCTGCCTGGCGCGCTTGCGGTGGCAGCATCGGCCGTGCTGGCGGGAGCGAAGATCGTTCGCGCGCACGACGTGCGTGCAACCGCCGATGCAATCAAAGTGGCTGCGGCGCTGAAGGCAGCGGGCTATCGGTTGGCTTAGAGCGGAGATTCAAACGGTGGGGCGTAAATATTTCGGTACGGATGGAGTGCGTGGCCGCGTGGGCGAGCATCCGCTCACGGTGGAGTTCGCACTGCGACTGGCGAGCGCCGCGGCGCGCGTATTGGCCCCGAACGGCGGTACGGTTCTGGTAGGCAAGGACACGCGCCTGTCGGGCTACATGTTCGAGTCCGCGCTTGAGGCGGGCTTCGTTGCCGCAGGCGTCAACGTGATGTTGATCGGTCCGCTGCCGACGCCCGGCATCGCATACCTCACGAAGCATTTCGGCTGCGATTTCGGCGTCGTCATCAGCGCTTCGCACAATCTCTACGAAGACAACGGCATCAAGTTCTTCGATCGCGATGGCGGCAAGCTGTCGGATGAGATCGAGACGCAAATCGAAAACTACTTGGACGAGCCGCCGATCACGCGCAGCTCGGGCCAGCTCGGGCGCGCGATGCGCGTCGACAAGTCGCGCGTGAAGTATCAGGAATTCTGCGCCTCGACGGTGCCGGGGCTCGATCTCACGGGTTTCAAGCTCGTCATCGATTGCGCGAACGGGGCCGGCTACAAGGTCGGGCCGCGCATCTTGGCCGATCTAGGTGCCGAGATCGTGCCGATCGGCTGCTCGCCGAACGGTCGCAACATCAACTTGAAGTGCGGCTCGACCGCACCGGAGCTTCTGCAGCTTACTGTGCCGGGCGTGCGTGCGCATGCCGGCATCGCGCTCGACGGCGACGGCGATCGGCTGCTGATGGTCGATCACCTCGGGCGTCTCGTCGACGGCGATCAGCTGCTTTACATCATCGCGAAGGCCAGGCACGAGCAGGGCACGCTGGTCGGTCCGGTCGTGGGTACCGTCATGAGCAATCTCGGTCTCGAGCACGCGCTTGCCAAGCACGGGATTGCCTTCGAGCGCGCCAAAGTCGGCGATCGGTACGTGCTCGAGAAGCTTAGGCAAACGGGCGGCGTGCTCGGCGGCGAGACGTCCGGCCATCTGCTTTGTCTCGATCGCACGACGACGGGCGATGCGTTGATCAGCGCGTTGCAGGTGCTAGCGATCATGAAGCAGACAGGGCGCAGCCTGGCCGAGCTGGCCGCGCCGATGCGGAAATATCCGCAGGTGCTCGAGAACGTGCGCGTCGCGCGCAAGATCGATCCGCATAGCGCGCCTGCGGTGCGCGAAGCCGTCGCAGCCGCCGAACGCGAGCTCGGCGACCAAGGACGGATCGTGCTGCGCGCGTCGGGTACCGAGCCGGTGATTCGCGTGATGGTCGAAGGCAGCGACGAGCAGCAGATCCGGGAGATTGCCCGCCGCCTTGCGGAATCCGTCTCCGCGGCCGCCTGAGTTTCAACGGGTCATAGCGGGCGCGACGCAACAGATCGCGCGACCGCGTTGCTTTCCGGCAAGTCCGCCGTTAAGCTGCGCGCCCTTCGCTGGGTCAGCGATCGACGATTCGCCGCCCGCAGTCCCAAGCAGAAAGAGGTTTTCGATGCGTCGACCCTTCGTCGCAGGCAACTGGAAAATGCACGGCTCGCGAGCCGAGAACGAGCAGCTGCTCGACGGCTTGCTGCACGGCTTGCCGGGGCAGACGGCTGCCGACATCGCTGTGTGCCCTCCGTTCGTGTACCTGTGGGAAGTCTCGCGCATGCTGAAGTCTTCCGCCGTCGCGCTCGGCGCGCAGTCCGTGTGTGCGGAGCCTGCCGGTGCGTTCACGGGCGAAGTGTCGGCGAGCATGCTGCGCGATGTGGGGTGCACCTACGTGATCGTGGGACACTCGGAGCGCCGCTCGATCTATCGCGAGGACGATGCGTTGGTCGCCCGCAAGTTCGTGGCGGCGCAGTCGCAGGGTCTCATCCCCATCCTGTGCGTGGGTGAGACGCTCGAAGAGCGCGAGCGCGGCCAGACGACGAGTGTCGTGAGCCGTCAGCTCAACGCAGTGTTGGATGTTGCCGGCGTCGCTGCATTTGCGAATGCAGTCGTCGCCTATGAGCCGGTTTGGGCGATCGGTACCGGAAAGACGGCGACGCCCGAGCAAGCGCAGGAAGTGCATGCGCACATTCGCGCGGAAGTAGCGCGACTTGATGCTACAATCGCCGACGGACTTCGAATCCTGTACGGCGGCAGCGTCAAGGCGGCCAATGCGCGCGAGATTTTCGCGATGCCGGACGTTGACGGCGGCTTGATTGGCGGTGCGTCGTTGAAGGCGGACGAATTCCTGAAGATCTGCACCGCGTTTTGAAGTGGATGGCGTGCGCTGACCACGGGTCGTACCGTAAAGTACTGCAATGAGCTGGCTACATAGCGCAACGATCATTCTTCACGTTGTCCTCGCGGCGTTCATCGTCGTGCTCGTGCTGCTTCAGCGCGGCAAGGGTGCGGATGCAGGCGCGGGTTTCGGTGCTGGTGCGTCCGGCACGGTGTTCGGTGCGCGCGGTTCGGCTTCGTTCCTGTCGCGTACGACGGCAACGCTCGCGGCGTTGTTCATCGTCACGAGCCTGACGCTCGCTTATCTCGATGGGCGGGCGCCGGTGGCGAAGGGTCCGTCGAGCGTGCTCGATCGCGTGCAGACGCAGACGGATGCGGCGCCTTCGATTGAAAGCGAAGTGCCGGCCGCGCCTGCTACGGAGTCGAGCGAGACGCCGAGCAGCGAACCGGAACAGAATTAGGCAGAATAACGACCCTCGCGGCCCTCTTGGGGCCCGGAGCGCAAGGGCATCACCACGGCCCTCGCGACTCGCAAGACCGATCGATGTGCGGATGTGGTGGAACTGGTAGACACGCTACTTTGAGGGGGTAGTGGGGCAACCCGTGTCGGTTCGAGTCCGACCATCCGCACCATCTCTCATCCCGATTCCGAGCTCGCCTTGAACGTTTCCCCGCAGTGCGTTTGCGCATCCGTAGGTGCCGTCGCGCGCAGGCCGCAACCACTGTCTCCCGGCGAAACCGCAGGCCGTGCGCGCACCGTAGTCCGGATCGAGGGCGCAATGAGGCGTTCGACGCATGGCCATTCGCAGCCTTCGAGCGCAATGGCGTACGTGCAGCACGCGAATCCTCTTCATTCCAGTGTTACCGTCTCGCGACGTCCTGATACAATGCGCGCCCGCCGGCGCTGGGTCGCACTAATCCCAATGACGACGATCCAAACTGTGTCTGTCTCGCTCGCGAGCGGCGCAGGCTGCGATTGCGTCGGTGAAGTGCTCGCGCTGCGAGCGTGACTGAATGGCGGCAGCCAGAGGTTCGCCTTTAGATGTTGCAAAATTACGCGCCTATTCTGATCTTCCTCGGCGTCGCCGCAGGACTCGGGGCCGTGCTCATCGGTCTTGGGTTTCTGTTCGGGCCGCGTCGCCCTGATCAAGAGAAGCTGTCGGCTTACGAGTGCGGCTTCGAGGCCTTCTCGGACGCCCGTATGCGCTTCGATGTCCGTTATTACCTCGTCGCGATCCTCTTCATCGTGTTCGATCTCGAAATCGCGTTCCTCTTTCCGTGGGCCGTTTCGCTCGGCACGATCGGCGCGATCGGTGTGGTCGCGATGGGAGTGTTCTTGCTCATCCTCGTAGTCGGCTTCGTCTACGAGTGGAAGAAGGGGGCTTTGGAATGGGATTGACCGCGCCAACAGCGGAAACGCCCGACGCACCGCCGCCTGACCGGGGCTTTCTGACGACCACCGTCGACAAGCTCGTCAATTGGGCTCGCACGGGGTCGATGTGGCCGATGACATTCGGGCTCGCGTGCTGCGCCGTGGAGATGATGCACGCCGGTGCTTCCCGCTACGACCTCGACCGCTTCGGCATCGTGTTCCGTCCGAGCCCGCGCCAGTCCGACGTGATGATCGTGGCGGGGACGCTGGTCAACAAGATGGCGCCGGCGCTGCGTAAGGTGTACGACCAAATGCCCGAGCCGCGCTGGGTGATTTCCATGGGTTCGTGCGCGAACGGCGGCGGGTACTACCACTACTCGTACTCCGTGGTGCGCGGCTGCGATCGCATCGTGCCGGTGGATGTCTACGTGCCGGGTTGCCCGCCGAGCGCCGAAGCATTGCTCTACGGCATTCTGCAGCTGCAGAACAAGATTCGCCGCACCAGCACGATCGCCCGCTAGAGAGTTCTTGCATGAGTGCACGCAGCGAGACATTGGCCTCGAGAATTACTGCGCACTTCGGCGAGCGGTTGAAGCCGCTGCCGTGCGTTGCGGACGACGTCGCATTCGAGGTCGCCAGAGAAGACTTGCTCAGCGTCTGCCGCGAGCTGCGCGACGATCCGCAGTTCGGCTTCGAGCAGCTCATCGATCTCGCCGGAATCGACTATCTCGATTACGGGCGCGACGAGTGGAATACCTATCAATCGACGCGCACCGGCTTCAGCCGCGGCGTGAATCGCATCCGCGAGAGCGTGTCGGAGCCGCGCGAGAACCGGTTCGCGGTCGTCTATCAGTTGCTGTCGATCTCGAACAACTGGCGTCTGCGGCTGCGCTGCTATACGTCGAACGGCGAGCCGCCCGTCATCGACTCGGTCGTCGGCATTTGGGCTGCGGCCAACTGGTTCGAGCGCGAGGCGTTCGACCTGTTCGGGATTTTCTTCAACGATCATCCCGACCTGCGTCGCCTGCTCACTGACTATGGATTCATCGGGCATCCCTTCCGCAAGGATTTCCCGCTCATCGGCAACGTCGAGGTGAAATACGACCCGGCCAAGGGCCGCGTCGTCTACCAGCCGGTGAGCATCGAGCCGCGCACGCTCGTGCCGCGCGTGATTCGTCACGACAACCGTTACGAGCCGGCGCTGAAGGACGTGCCCGTGGGAGCCAACACCCGTGGCTGAGATTCGTAATTTCACTCTGAACTTCGGTCCGCAGCATCCCGCGGCGCACGGCGTGCTGCGCCTCGTGCTCGAGCTCGACGGCGAGGTCATTCAGAAGGCGGACCCGCACATCGGCTTGTTGCATCGTGCGACCGAGAAGCTCGCCGAGAGCAAGCCGTTCAATCAATCGATCCCGTACATGGATCGACTCGACTACGTCTCGATGATGTGCAACGAGCACGCCTACGTGAGCGCCATCGAGAAGCTGCTCGGGATCGAGCCGCCGATGCGGGCGAAGTACATCCGCACGATGTTCGACGAAATCACGCGCATCCTGAACCACCTCATGTGGCTCGGCGCGCACGGTCTCGATATCGGCGCGATGACGGTGTTCCTGTATTGCTTCCGCGAGCGCGAATACCTGATGGACTGCTACGAGGCGGTGTCCGGTACGCGCATGCATGCGGCGTACTATCGGCCGGGCGGCGTCTATCGCGATCTGCCCGAAACGATGCCGAAGTATCAGCCGTCGAAGTGGCGCTCGCAGAAGGAAGTCGACAAGCTGAACGAGGCCCGCTCCGGCAGCCTGCTCGATTTCATCGAGCATTTCACGGAGATCTTCCCGGCCTGCGTCGATGAGTACGAAACGCTCCTGACGGACAACCGCATTTGGAAGCAGCGCACCGTGAACGTCGGCGTGGTCTCGCCCGAGCGCGCGTTGCAGCTCGGTTTCACGGGACCTGTGTTGCGCGGCTCGGGCATCGCGTGGGACCTGCGCAAGAAGCAGCCTTACGCAGCGTACGATCAGGTCGAATTCGACGTGCCGGTGGGCGTCAACGGCGACTGTTACGACCGTTATCTGGTGCGTGTCGCCGAGATGCGCGAGTCGAATCGCATCATCCGTCAATGCGTCGACTGGCTCAGGAAGAACCCCGGTCCGGTGATGATCTCCGACCACAAGGTCGCCCCGCCGCGCCGCGAAGAGATGAAGAGCGACATGGAATCGCTCATCCATCACTTCAAGCTCTTCACGGAAGGCTACTGCGTGCCGGAAGGCGAGACGTACGCGGCGGTCGAAGCGCCCAAGGGCGAGTTCGGCGTTTACCTCGTCTCCGATGGGGCGAACAAGCCGTATCGACTGAAGTGTCGTGCCCCCGGCTTCACCCATTTGGCTGCGCTCGACGAATTGGTCAGAGGGCACATGCTTGCCGACGTCGTCGCGGTCATCGGCACAATTGACATCGTCTTCGGGGAAATCGATCGGTGAGCGAAACGACTGCCAAAGACGGCGTGCTGTCCGAGCACGTCAAGCACGAGATCGATACTTGGCTCGCGAAGTTTCCGCCCGATCGCAAGCGTTCGGCGGTGATCGCCGCGCTGCGTGCGGTTCAGCACGACATCGGCGGTTATCTCACGCGCGAGGCCATGGACGCGGTCGCCGACTACATCGGCCTGCCCAAGGTTCAGGTGTACGAGGTCGCGACGTTCTATTCGATGTTCGAGACCAAGCCGGTCGGTCGCCATCACATCTCGGTGTGCACCAACATCTCGTGCATGCTGTGCGGCGGCGAGGAAATCCTGGCGCACATCGAGAAGCGGCTCGGCATCAAAGTGGGCGAGAGCACGCCCGATGGCCGCTTCTACCTGAAGCGCGAGGAAGAATGCTTAGCGGCGTGCAACAACGCGCCGATGATGATGGTCGATCACGTGTATTACGAGAATCTCACGCCCGAGAAGGTCGACGAGATTCTGGATCGGCACAAGTGAGCGAGGCAGGTTGTCAGTCGACGGTCGGCGTTCGCAGAGCGGATCGGACGGCGGTAGAGACGTCGTCGCTGGTGTGAGCGTCAGCCGCAAAGCGTTGGCAAACAAATGAAACAGTATCCACAGAATCTCGTCTGCTTCGAGCCGCTGGCGTTGGAGCGTTCCTGGGAGCTTGCCACGTACCGCAAGATCGGCGGTTACGAGGCCTGGGAGCGAATCCTGCGCGAGAAGACGCCGCCCGAGCAGATCATCGAAGAGATCAAAGCGTCCGGCTTGCGCGGGCGCGGCGGCGCGGGCTTCCCGACCGGCGTCAAGTGGAGCTTCATGCCGCGCAATGCGCCGGGTCAGAAGTACATCGTCTGCAACTCGGACGAGAGCGAGCCCGGCACGTGCCACGACCGCGACATCCTGCGCTACAACCCGCACGCGCTCATCGAAGGTATGGCGATCGGCGGTTATGCGATGGGTGCGACCGTCGGCTACAACTACATCCGCGGCGAATTCCTGGCCGAGCCCGTGCCGCGTTTCGAAGCGGCGCTCAAGGAAGCCTATGAGGCGGGGCTCCTCGGCAAGAACATCCTCGGCTCCGGCATCGACTTCGATCTCTACACGTTCGTCGGCGCAGGCGCGTACATCTGCGGCGAGGAAACCGCACTGCTCGAGTCCTTGGAAGGCAAGCAGGGACGGCCGCGTTTCAAACCGCCGTTCCCGGCCAACTTCGGTTTGTATGGTCGCCCGACGACGATCAACAACACGCAGAGCTATGCGTCGGTGCCGACCATTCTGCGCAAGGGCGCCAAGTGGTTTGCGGACCTGGGCGTCGCCAATGCAGGCGGCACGCTCATCTTCTCCGTCTCGGGCCACGTCAACAAACCGCAGAACATCGAGCTGCCGCTCGGCATTCCGTTCAAGGATCTGCTCGAGATCTGCGGCGGCGTGCGCGGCGGACGCAAGCTGAAGGCCGTCATCCCGGGCGGTTCGTCGGTTCCGGTCGTGCCCGGCGAGATCATGATGGACGTCACGATGGATTACGACAGCCTGCGCAAGGTGGGCTCGGCGCTCGGCACGGGCGCGGTCATCGTGATGGACGAGACGACCTGCATGGTGCGCGTGCTCGAACGCATCTCGCGGTTCTATTACGCGGAATCGTGCGGCCAGTGCTCGCCGTGTCGCGAAGGTACGGGTTGGATGAACCGCGTGCTGCGCCGAATCCTTGCCGGTCAGGGCCGCAAGGAAGATCTCGACATGCTGGTCGACGTCGCGAACAAGATCGAAGGGCATACGATCTGCGCGTTCGGTGATGCCTCGGCGTGGCCGGTGCAGAGCTTCCTGAAGCACTTCCGCCACGAGTTCGAGTACATGATCGAGCACGGCCACAGTATCGTGGAGCGCGACAAGCGCCACGCTGCGTAAGAGCGCAATAGATGCAAACGGGTCACCGATCGCGGACAGCGGACAGCCGGGGCTTTGCCTCGATGCACGCCGGCTTGCAGCCCACAGCCTAGAGCCCACAGCCCAACATGAGCGACGATCTGGTCAACATCGAAGTCAACGGCGTGCCGATGAAGGCGCGCAAGGGACAGATGGTCATCCAAGTCACGGATGCCCATGGTGTCTACGTGCCGCGCTTCTGCTACCACGAGAAGCTCTCGGTCGCGGCGAACTGCCGCATGTGTCTCGTGGAGATCGAAAAGGCGCCTAAGCCGCTGCCCGCCTGCGCAACGCCCGTGGCAGAGGGCATGAAGATCTTCACGAAGTCGCCGAAGGCGATCGCCGCGCAGCGGGCCGTGATGGAGTTCCTGCTCATCAACCATCCGCTCGACTGTCCGATCTGCGATCAGGGCGGCGAGTGCGAGCTGCAGGACCTGGCGCTCGGCTTCGGACGCGACATCTCGCGCTACAGCGAGCGCAAGCGGGTCGTGAAGGACAAGAACTTGGGCCCGCTCGTCTCGACGGACATGACGCGTTGCATTCACTGCACGCGCTGCGTGCGCTTCACGCAGGAGATCCAAGGCTTCCAGCAGCTAGGCACGATCGGCCGCGGCGAGATGACCGAGATCGGCACGTTCATCGAGCGCAGCGTCGAGCACGAGCTGTCGGCCAACATCATCGATCTGTGTCCGGTCGGCGCGCTCAACAACAAGCCGTATCGTTATCGCGCCCGCGCGTGGGAGATGACGCAGCATCCGCTCGTCTCGCCGCACGACAGCGTCGGCACGAATATCTACGCGCACGTGCTGCGCGGACGCATCATGCGCATCGTGCCGCGTCCGAACGAAGAAGTTAACGAGACGTGGATCGCCGACCGCGATCGCTTCAGCTATCAAGGCATCTACAGCGACGACCGGCTGATGAAGCCGCTCGTGCGCGAGAACGGCGTGTGGCAGGAGACCGATTGGGAGAGCGCGCTGGCGCTCGCAGCCGAGCGTCTTGCCAAGGTCGCCAAGCAGCACGGCGGCGGTCAGATCGGCGCGCTTGCGGCGCCGACCTCGACGCTCGAAGAGCTTTATCTGGTGGGGAAGATCGCGCGCGGTCTCGGCAGCTCGAACATCGATCATCGGCTGCGGCGCGTCGACTTCCGCGACGAAGCGAGCGAGCCGCTGTATCCGGGACTCGGTTGCTCGATCGTGGATCTCGAGCGTGCGCGCGGCGTGCTCGTGGTCGGCTCGAATCTGCGCGCGGAAGTACCGCTCATCGCTCACCGTGTGCGCAAGGCAGCGGTGCGCGGCGGCGCAGCGGTGTCGTTCATCAATCCGGTGCGCTACCAGTATTTCTTCCCGATCGCCGCGTACCTCACGTCGAACGGCGTCGGAATGCTCGATCACCTCATCGCCGTTACGGCAGCCGCCGTGGGCGCGAGCGGCCGACAGGCGCCGGAATCGGTCGCAGCTCTGGTCGCGAATGCTCAGCCGTCGCAGGCGCATACCGCTGTGGCACAGCAGCTGCTGAGCGGTGAGCGTCAGCACATCCTGTTGGGCGCTCTGGCGCAGCGCGATCCGGCGTTCGCAGATCTGCGTCTCGTCGCAGAGGCGCTCGCGCAGGTGACGGGTGCGACGTTGGGCTATCTGCCGGAAGGCGGCAACGCGGTCGGCGCGTGCCTTGCGGGCGTGTTGCCGCATCGCGCGGCAGCGGGTCGCGCAGTGCAGGCGCCGGGTCTCAATCTGGCCGACATGGTCGCGGCGCGTCTGCGGGCGTACATCGTGTTCGGCGCGATCGAGCCGTCGCTCGACATCTCCGTCCCGGGCGCATTGGAAGCCTTCAAGGCGGCCGAGTGCGTGATCGCATTGTCGCCGTACGGCAGTGCGCGCGAATACGCCGACATCATCCTGCCGATCGGCACGTTCGCGGAAACCTCGGGCACCTACGTCAACCTGGAAGGACGCTGGCAGAGCGTGCCCGGTGCCGCGCGCCCGGTCGGCGAGGCGCGCCCGGGTTGGAAGGTGCTACGAGTGCTCGGCAATCTCTTGAACCTTTCCGGCTTCGAGTACACGAGCTCGGAAGAGATCACGGAAGAAGTGCGTGCGCAGATCGCCGAAGCGCCGGCTTTCGAGCCGCGCGGATCGCTTCGCACGTTGCAGTCGGTGAGCACGTCGCATGCGGCCGACCCGCAGAACGATGTGCCGATTTATCAAGTTGATGCCATCGTCCGTCGCGCCATGTCGCTGCAAGAAACGGCGGCGGGTATCGAAGGCCGTCGAGGTCGGAACGCATGAGTCCTGAATTCGCAGCTAGCTGGCTTGGTGATAGCTGGCCGCAGTGGCTGCAGGCCACTGTGCTCTACGGCGTCATCGCCGTTGTCCTGTTCATCAGCATCATTCTGATGATGGCGTTCCTGACGCTCATCGAGCGACGCGTCATCGGTTCGATTCAGGCACGTATCGGTCCGAACCGCGTGGGCTTCAACGGCATCGGACAGCCGTTCGCCGACGTGCTCAAGCTCCTCGTCAAGGAGATCATCATCCCGGCGAACGCGAGCAAGCTGCTCTTCATCGTCGCGCCGCTGCTCGCGCTCGTGCCGGCGCTCTGTACGTGGGCGGTGGTGCCGTTCGCGCCGGGCTTTACGATCGCGGACGTGAACGCGGGGCTGCTGTATATCCTCGCGCTCACCTCGGCCGGCGTGTACGGCGTGATTCTTGCGGGTTGGTCGGCCAACTCGAAGTACGCGTTCTTAGGCGCAATGCGCGCCGCAGCGCAGATGGTCGCTTACGAAATCGCGATGGGCTTTGCGCTCGTCGGCGTGGTGATGGCGGCCGGATCGCTCAATCTCGGCGAGATCATCGAGGCGCAGCGCGGCGGACCGCTCAGCTACTTCTTCTGGTGGCTGATCCCGCTGTTCGTCGTCTACTTCATTTCGGGCATCGCGGAGACCAACCGCGCGCCGTTCGACGTCGTCGAAGGCGAGTCCGAGATCGTGGCGGGCTTCCACGTCGAGTACTCGGGCATGGCGTTCGCCGTGTTCTTCGTGGCCGAGTACGTGAACATGATCCTGATCTCGGCGCTCACCTCGATCTTCTTCTTCGGCGGCTGGCTGTCGCCGTTCGAGGGCTATCCGTTGCCGAGCTGGCTTGCCTGGCTCGGGGCGCCGAGCTTCATCTGGCTGTTCGTCAAGGTCTGGTTCTTCCTGTTCTGCTTCCTCTGGTTCCGCGCGACGTTCCCGCGGTACCGCTACGATCAGATCATGCGGCTCGGCTGGAAGGTATTCATTCCCGTCACGCTCGTGTGGATCTTCGTCGAGGGGTTGCTCTGGTACTTCAAGATCGGGCCGTGGGCCGGTGCCTGAGAAGCCAAGAGGAAACGCGTTGCCGTCTGTCAGTAGGGCGGGCAACGCCGAGGTAAAGCGATGAAAACGCCTGCGAGTTTCTTCAAGACGTTCTTTCTGACCGAGCTCCTGGTCGGTCTGTTCGTCACGTTCCGGCAGTTCGCCTTCCGCCCGAACGTGACGGTGCAGTACCCAGAGGAGAAGACGCCGCAATCGCCGCGCTATCGCGGCCTGCATGCGCAGCGTCGTTATCCGAACGGTCAGGAGCGCTGCATCGCCTGCAAGCTGTGCGAGGCGGTCTGCCCGGCGCTTGCGATCACGATCGAATCCGACGTGTCCGCGGACGGCACGCGCCGTACGACGCGTTACGACATCGACCTGTTCAAGTGCATCTACTGCGGCTATTGCGAGGAAGCGTGCCCGGTGGATGCGATCGTGCTGACGCGAATCCATGAGTACCACATGGAGAATCGCGGCGAGAACATCTTCACCAAGGACAAGCTGCTCGCTATCGGCGATCGCTACGAGGCGATGATTGCGGCCGACAAAGCGGCGGACGCAAGGTATCGGTAACGAGGAGACAAGCGGATCGCGGATAGCGGATAGCGCGCAACCATGACCCTCACAGAAATCCTTTTCTATACATTCTCCGCCGTGCTCATCGTGGCAGCGGTCGGCGTCATTACGGCGCGTAACCCGGTGCACGCGGCACTGTTTCTGGTTCTCGCGTTCTGTAACAGCGCCGTGCTGTGGCTGCTCATGGAGGCGGAGTTCCTGGCGATCGTGCTCGTGCTCGTCTACGTGGGCGCGGTCATGGTGCTGTTCCTGTTCGTGGTGATGATGCTCGACATCAACATCGCGCAGATGCGCGAGGGTTTCACGCGCTATGCGCCGCTCGGCATCATCGTGGCACTGCTCGTCATCGCCGAGATCGCGAGCGTCGTCTGGGTCAAGCGGCTCGGTCTGGAAGAGGCGGCGCCGGCCGTGTTCGCTGCCGGTCCTGACTACAGCAATACGCGCGCGCTCGGCGAGCTGCTCTACAGCAAGTATCTCTATCCGTTCGAACTGGCAGCCATGCTGCTGCTGCTCGCGATCGTCGCCGCGATCACGCTGACCATGCGTCGTCGCCGCGGAGCGAAGCAGCAGGACGTCGCCGCGCAGGTGGCGGTGCGTCCGCAGGACCGCGTGCGGCTCGTCAAGATGCAACCGGAGAAGTGAGCATGATCCCGCTCGAATTCGTCTTGATGCTGGCGGGCCTGCTGTTTGCCTTGAGCGTCGCGGGCATCTTCCTGAACCGCAAGAACGTGATCCTGCTGCTCATGTGCATCGAGCTCATGCTGCTCGCGGTGAACTTCAATTTCGTCGCGTTCGCGCGGCAGCTCGGCGACCTGAACGGGCAGATCTACGTGTTCTTCATCATGACGGTGGCGGCGGCAGAGTCGGCCATCGGGCTTGCGATCTTGGTGGTCTTGTTCCGCGAGAAGAAGAGCATCAACGTCGAAGAGCTGGATGAGATGAAAGGCTAACGAAGAAGAAGTGCCGTGATTCAACAATCCGTTCTCCTCACCATCGTCTTGGCGCCGCTCATTGCGGCGATACTTGCGGGGATCTTCGGCCGCTTCATCGGTCGCGTCGGCGCGCATACCGTTACGATCGGTGGCGTCGCGCTCTCGTTCGCGCTCTCGGCGTGGGTGCTCAAGCTGTTGCTCGTCGACGGCGCGCCGTCGGTCAACGAGACCGTCTACACCTGGCTCGTGAGCGACGGCATCCGCATGGAAGTGGGCTTCCTCGTCGACCGTCTGACCGCCTTGATGATGGTGGTCGTCACGTTCGTGTCGCTGTGCGTGCACGTCTACACCATCGGCTACATGCACGACGATCCGGGCTACCAGCGCTTCTTCTCGTATATCTCGCTGTTCACCTTCTCGATGCTGATGCTCGTGATGGCGAACAACTTCCTGCAGCTGTTCTTCGGCTGGGAAGCGGTGGGCTTGGTGTCCTATCTGCTCATCGGCTTCTGGTACACCCGTCCGTCGGCCATCTTCGCTAACCTCAAGGCCTTCCTCGTCAATCGTGTCGGCGACTTCGGCTTCGTGCTCGGTATCGCCGGCGTGGTTTATTTCACGGGCTCGCTCGACTACCAGACGGTCTTCGGCCTGCGCGAGACGATCGCGGCGAACACGCTCGAGATCATTCCGGGCGTCGAATGGCAGGCGATCACCGTGATCTGCATCCTGTTGTTCGTCGGCGCCATGGGCAAGTCCGCGCAGGTGCCGTTGCACGTGTGGCTGCCCGATTCGATGGAAGGCCCGACGCCCATCTCGGCGCTGATTCACGCCGCGACGATGGTGACCGCGGGCATCTTCATGGTGGCGCGCATGTCGCCGCTGTTCGAGCTGTCCGAGACCGCGCTCTCGACCGTGCTCGTGATCGGCGCGACCACGGCCTTCTTCATGGGCTTGGTCGGCATGGTCAACAACGACATCAAGCGAGTTGTCGCGTATTCGACCTTGTCGCAGCTCGGTTACATGACGGTGGCGCTCGGTGTGTCGGCGTATAGCGCGGCCGTGTTCCATCTGATGACGCACGCGTTCTTCAAGGCGCTGCTGTTCTTGGCGGCCGGCTCGGTGATCATCGGCATGCATCACGAGCAGGACATGCGCAAGATGGGCGGCCTGAAGAAATACATGCCGATCACGTACTGGACGGCGCTCATCGGCACGCTGGCTCTGGTGGCCGTGCCGGGCACGTCGGGCTTCTTCTCGAAGGATGCGATCATCGCTGCGACCGCCGCTTCGCACATTCCGGGTGCGCGGTATGCGTATTGGTGCGTGCTGCTCGGCGTGTTCGTCACGTCGTTCTACAGCTTCCGGCTGATCTTCATGACCTTCCATGGTCCCGAGCGCTTTGCCGAGGCAGGGCACGGCGATCATGCGCATGACGGGCATGGGCATGACGATCATCACGGCGAACGTCACGGTGCGCACACGCCTCACGAGAGCCCCTGGGTGGTGACTCTGCCGCTTATCGTGTTGGCGATCCCGTCGCTCTTCATCGGTTGGTTCACGATCCAGCCAGTGCTGTTCGGCGACTATTTCGGTACGGCGATCTTCGTGCAGGAGGCGCACGACACCGTCGCGCACGTGGCCGAGGAGTTCCACGGGTCGGCGGCATTCTCGCTGCACGCCTTCTTGACGGTGCCGTTCTGGCTGATGGTGGCGGGCGCTGCGAGCGCGTGGTTCCTGTACATCAAGCGGCCTGAGCTGCCGGGCGAGATCGCCAACCGCCTGTCATGGCTCTACCGGCTGCTCGCCAACAAGTACTACGTCGATGAGCTCTACCAAGCCGTGTTCGCACGCGGCAGCCGTCGGCTCGGAACGGTGCTCTGGCGCGCGGGCGATGTCACGCTCATCGACGGCGCCGTCGTAAACGGCTCAGCGCACGTGGTGGGCTGGTTCTCGGGCGTGCTCCGGCGCCTGCAGTCCGGCTATCTCTACCACTACGCGTTCGCCATGATCATCGGCCTCTCAGCACTGCTCGCCTGGTACGTGCTGCGCTAACCAACGACGAAACACTATGCAGTTCGATTGGCCCATTCTCAGCGTCCTCATCTGGTTGCCTATCGCGGGCGGCCTCGTCACGCTCGCGCTCGGCGAACGGGGGATCGGTCTCGGTCGATGGGTTGCGCTCATCACCACGGCGGTCACCTTCGGGATCTCGACGCTGCTTTATACGAATTTCGATACGACGACGGCGCAGATGCAGTTCGTCGAGACGCATCAGTGGATCCCGGCGTTCAACGCGGCGTATGCGTTGGGTGTCGACGGCTTCGCGATGCCGCTCATCATCCTGACGACCTTCGTCACGCCGCTCGTCATCATCGCGGCCTGGAAGCTCATCGAGAAGAAGCCGGCGCAGTACTTCGCCTCGTTCCTCATTCTCGAAGGAATGATGGTCGGCGTGTTCGCTTCGCTCGATGCATTGCTGTTCTACGTCTTCTGGGAAGCGATGCTGATCCCGATGTTCATCATCATCGGCATCTGGGGCGGACCGCGGCGCGTCTACGCGACGATCAAGTTCTTCCTGTACACGTTCCTCGGCTCCGTGCTGATGCTCGTGTCGCTCATCTACCTGTATCTCAAGAGCTGCGATGCGGGGCAGTGCAGCTATCTCATTGCTGATTTCCACCGTCTGCCGCTCGGTCTCAACGAGCAGATCCTGATCTTCATCGCGTTCTTCCTGGCGTTTGCCGTGAAGGTGCCGATGTGGCCCGTGCACACCTGGCTGCCCGATGCGCACGTGGAGGCGCCGACCGGCGGCTCGGTGATCCTGGCGGCGATCATGCTCAAGATGGGCGGCTACGGCTTCCTGCGCTTCTCGCTGCCGATCACGCCGGATGCGAGCGCGCAGCTCGATTGGCTGGTGATCTCGCTGTCGCTGATCGCAGTCGTGTACATCGGCTATGTCGCGCTCGTGCAGCAGGACATGAAGAAGCTGATCGCGTATTCCTCGGTCGCGCACATGGGCTTCGTGACGCTCGGCTCGTTCCTGGCGTTCGAGCTGCTGCGTGCGAACGGCGACGTGCGCGGCGCTGCCATGGGCATCGACGGCGCGATGGTGCAGATGATCTCGCACGGCTTGGTCTCGGGCGCGATGTTCTTCTGCGTCGGCGTGCTCTACGACCGCGTGCACAGCCGCGAGATCGCCGCGTACGGCGGCGTCATCAACAAGATGCCGATCTTCGCGGCGTTCGCCGTGCTGTTCGCGATGGCGAACTCCGGCTTGCCGGCGACCTCGGGCTTCGTGGGCGAGTTCCTGGTGATCCTCGCGAGCTTCCGCGCGGACTTCTGGTACGCGTTCCTGGCAGCGATGACGCTGATCCTGGGGGCTGCTTACACGCTCTGGCTCGTCAAGCGCGTGATCTTCGGCGCCGTTGCCAACGAGAACGTGGCTGCCCTCGAAGACGTCAACGGTCGCGAGTTCTTCGTCCTGGCAGTGCTGGCCGTCGCAGTGCTCCTGCTCGGCGTGTGGCCGGCGCCGCTGCTCGACGTGATGCGCCCGACGGTCGAGAACCTGATCCAACACATTACCGTCTCCAAACTCTGAGCTTCGCCGATGGAGTCCATGCTCGCCAATTTCCATATGCAGGTCGCCGCTGCGGAGATCTTCCTGGTCGCGGCGATCTGCGTCGTGCTGCTAGTAGACGTGTTCGTGAGCGATCGCACGCGCTGGCTCACGTATGCGCTATCGCTCGCCACGCTCGTCGGCTGTGCCTGGATGACTCTCGAGTACGGCGTCGACGGGCGCGTTTCCGCGTTCGACGGGATGTACGTGGCCGATCCGATGGGCGACTTGCTCAAGCTGTTCTCGTACGCAACGGTGGCGGTCGCGTTCCTGTACTCGCGCGATTACTTGCAGCGGCGCGGCTTGTTCAAGGGCGAGTACTTCATCCTGGCTCTGGTGGCGCTGCTCGGCATCATGGTGATGGTGTCGGCCGGCAGCCTCCTGACGGTGTATCTCGGCATCGAGCTGCTCTCGCTGGCCTTGTACGCGATGGTGGCGTTCGACCGCGACTCGGGTGTTGCCGCCGAATCGGCGATGAAGTACTTCGTGCTCGGCGCGATCGCCTCGGGCATGCTGCTGTACGGCTTCTCGATCCTCTATGGCATCGCCGGAACGCTGCAGCTCGATGAGCTCGCCGTGGAGCTGCGTGGCGTCGAGTCGCACATTGGGCTCGTGTTCGCGCTCGTCTTCATCATCGCCGGCGTGGCGTTCAAGTTCGGCGCTGTACCGTTCCACATGTGGGTGCCGGACGTCTATCACGGCTCGCCGACGCCGGTGACGCTGTTCATCGGTGCCGCGCCGAAGATCGCGTCGTTCGTGCTGGCCGTGCGCGTGCTCGCCGAAGGCCTCGAGGCGATGGTGGCGAGCTGGCAGGACATGCTGATCGTGATCTCGGTGCTGTCGATGGCGATCGGCAACGTCGTGGCGATCGCACAGACGAATCTCAAGCGCATGCTGGCGTATTCGACGATCTCGCACGTCGGCTTCATCCTGCTCGGCATCCTGGCCGGAACGAACGACGGCTATCGCGCGGCGATGTACTACACCTTCGCCTACGTGATCATGAGCGTCGGCTCCTTCGGCATGATCCTGCTGCTCGCGCGCGAGGGCTTCGAAGCCGACCGCATTGACGACTTCCGGGGCCTCAATCGCAAGAGCCCCTGGTTCGCGGCCGTGATGCTCATGCTCATGTTCAGCACGGCCGGCGTGCCGCCGTTCCTCGGTTTCTGGGCCAAGGTCGAGGTCATCGCCGCGGTGCTCAACGTGGGGCTGACCTGGCTCGGTGCCGTGGCGGTGCTGTTCTCGGTGATCGGCGCGTTCTACTACCTGCGTGTCGTGAAGGTCATGTACTTCGATGAGCCGACCGACACGACGGAGATCCGGGCGGGCGGAACTCTGCGCGCGGTGCTCAGTCTGAACGGCTTGGCCGTGCTGGCGCTTGGCATCGCGCCGTCGGCGCTGATCGAGCTTTGTGCCCGGGCGTTGCCGTAGCCGGGCAGGGGCGAAAGTCCGGGAAACGCAGGTGTCGGACTTTCCCCCGCAAATCCTTCCTTGAATTCCTGCGTCGCGGACCTTACAATCCGCGCCCTCTGTTGCGGGGTGGAGCAGTCTGGCAGCTCGTCGGGCTCATAACCCGAAGGTCGCAGGTTCAAATCCTGCCCCCGCTACCAAGCTTTTTGCTTGCAGAAAGGCCCTGAGGGGCCTTTTTGGTTTCAGAGGCGGTTGAAAGTGCGTTCGACAGCCTGATTTGGACGGATGCCGGATGAGGTGCCAGGGCCGCATCCGGCTTGATGGAAGGGACAGCGACAAAATGGGCCTTGGGCCCATTTTTTGTTTCTGCGGTTGGCGAAACACAAGCTTTAGAGCGGGAGGTGAGCGATGCGAGACCAGCTGACAGAGCTGCTCGGCCCGCTCGTGTCCGCGCTCGGCTACGAGCTGTGGGAGCTCGAGTACATCCAGCGCAGGGGGGCCACCCTGCTGCGGCTGTATATTGACTCCCCGGACGGAATCACCCTCGATGACTGCGAGCGCGTCAGCCACGCCGTGAGCGAGCGCCTCGACCACGTGGATCCGATCCCCGGTCAGTACACCCTTGAGGTGTCATCTCCCGGTCTGGACCGAGTACTGCGCACGCCGGCGCACTTCGAGCGCTTTGCGGGCGAGCGGGTCCGGGTCGAAATGACGCAGCCGATCGAGGGGCGCAAGCGCTTCCTGGGGCAATTGCTCGGGGCGAGCGATCGAGAGATCACCCTGGCCGTCGACGGCATTCGGGTGACCTTGCCGATCGATCAGATACACAAGGCGCGGCTTGCGCCATATATGTAGATGGAGCTCGAAGCGGAGTTCGCACGATGAACAAAGAGATTCTGATGGTCGTGGACGCGGTCTCGAACGAGAAGGGCGTCGACAAGGAAATTATCTTCGAAGCGCTCGAAGCGGCGCTCGCTTCCGCCACGCGCAAGCGTTACGGCGAAGGCATCGACGTGCGCGTCTCCATCAATCGCAAGACCGGCGACTACGACACGTGGCGTCGCTGGAAGGTGTTCGCGGACGACTCCACCGAGCTCGAATTCCCGGAGCGCGAGCTGCGGCTCGAGGATGCGCTCGACATCTCCAAGGATGCGCAGGTCGGCGGCTATGTCGAAGTGCCGATGGAATCCGTGGCTTTCGGCCGCATCGCCGCGCAGACCGCCAAGCAAGTCATCGTGCAGAAGGTTCGTGAGGCCGAGCGCGCCCAGGTCGTCGAGGAGTACAAAGGCCGCGTCGGCACGCTCGTCTCGGGCATCGTCAAGCGCGTCGATCGCAACGGCGTGTATGTCGACCTCGGCAACAATGCCGAAGGCTTCATTCCGCGCGATCAGATGATTCCGCGCGAGCCGATCCGCTCGCAGGACCGCATCAAGGCGTACCTCAAGGAGGTGCGTTCCGAGCCGCGCGGCCCGCAGCTGTTCCTTTCGCGCACGGCGCCTGAGTTCTTGATCGAGCTGTTCAAGCTCGAAGTGCCGGAGGTCGGGCAGGGGCTCATCCAGATTCTCGGCGCCGCCCGCGATCCGGGCGTGCGTGCCAAGATCGCCGTGAAGAGCAACGACAGCCGCATCGATCCGGTCGGAGCGTGTGTCGGCATGCGCGGCTCGCGCGTACAGGCCGTCTCGAACGAGATCGCCGGCGAGCGTGTGGACATCATTCCGTACGACGAGAACCCGGCGCAGTTCGTGATCAATGCGATGGCGCCGGCCGAGGTCGTGTCGATCGTGGTGGACGAGGATTCCCACTCGATGGACATCGCGGTGACCGAGGAGAAGCTTTCGCAGGCGATCGGCCGCGGCGGACAGAATATTCGTCTGGCGAGCGAGCTCACCGGTTGGGAGCTCAACGTCATGACGGAGCAGGCTGCCGAAGAGAAGAGCGAAGGCGAGCAGCGCGCGCTCATCCAGATGTTCATGGAGCAGCTCGACGTCGACGAGGACGTGGCGCAGATCCTGGTGCAGGAGGGCTTCTCGACGATCGAGGAAATCGCCTACGTACCTGCCTCCGAGCTCAACAGCATCGAGGAGTTCGACGAGGAGATCGTCAAGGAGCTGCGCAACCGCGCGCGCGATGTGCTGCTCACGCAGGCAATCGCCACGGAGGAGAAGCTCGACGGCGCAGGTCCGTCGGACGATCTGCTGCAGCTCGAGGGCATGGACGAGAGCCTGGCGCTGCGTCTGGCCAGCCGCGGAATCGTCACGCGCGAGGACTTGGCCGAGCAGGCAGTCGACGACTTGCTCGATATCGAAGGTATCGATGCGGAGCGGGCCGGCGCCTTGATCATGGCGGCGCGCAAACATTGGTTCGAGTCGGCCGGCCAGGAAGCCGGTTGAACCTGCGGCCGAGGTCGATGCTTAGAGTGACGATGACGGATAGACGAACGGTTCGAGAACCCGCGCGCGAGATCTGTAAGCTGCTGTTCCCGACGGATGGCGGAGGGTCGTGGGTGTCCGGGCGGAACGCGGAGGGCGGTTCATGGCGGATGTGACGGTTAGCCAATTTGCCGAAGTGCTGAAAGTGCCGGTCGAGCGCTTGCTGTCGCAGCTCGACGAGGCGGGCATCCGAGTCTCGGGCGCGGACGATACGATCAGCGACGAAGCCAAGATGGAGTTGCTGACGTTCCTGCGCCGTGCCCACGGCCGCGGCGACGATGCGGCGCCCCGTAAGATCACGCTGAAGCGCAAGTCGCAAGGCGAGATCAAGGTCGCTTCTGCGCAGGGCCGGGCGCGTACGGTCAACGTCGAGGTCCGCCGCAAGAAGACCTACCTCAACCGCAGCGTGCTCGAAGAGCAGGCACGCGTGCAGCAGGAGGAGGCCGAGAAGCAGAAGCAGCAGGAGCTCGAGAAGCAGAAGCAAGCGGCGGAGGCGCCGCGGCCTGCCGAGCCCGAGAAGCCGACGCAGGAGCTACAGACCCAGGAAGCGTCGCAGCCCGTTCACGAAGACCCGCAGGCAGCCGAAGAGCGCCTGAAGGCCGAGCGCGAGCGCCTCGAGGCGCAGGCGCGCGAAGAAGAGCGCCGTCGCCGCGAGCAGGAAGAGGCCGAGCTGCAGCGTCGCGCCGAGGAAGAAGCGCGTCGACTCGCCGAGGAAAGCGCCCGCTTGATGCGCGAAGCGCGCGAGCGCAGCGAGGCCGAGCTGCGCAAGGCTGCGCTCGAAGCAGCGCAGGCCGCAGCTGCTGCCGCGGCCGCGGAAACGACTCGCTCACAAGATCGGCATCGCGATCGCCCGGGTGCGCCCCGTCGCGAGGAGCTGCACGTCTCGAGCGATGCGAGCGCCCGCTTCAAGAAGAAGAAGCAGAACCAGGCGAAGTCGCGCCGGCCGGTGCAGCTCAATGTGGCCACGCAGCACGGCTTCGAACGCCCGGCGCAACCGGTCAAGCACGAAGTGCACATCGGCGAGACGATCACCGTCGGCGAGCTCGCGCAGCGCATGGCCGTCAAGGCCAACGAAGTCATCAAAGTCATGATGAACATGGGCGTGATGGCGACCATCAATCAGCCCATCGATCAGGACACCGCGGTGCTCGTGGTCGAGGAGCTGGGCCATACGCCGGTGCTCGTGCGCGAGAGCGCGATCGAAGACGATCTGCAGGCGACCGATGCCTCCTACGAGCTCGCGCCGCGTCCGCCGGTCGTGACGGTGATGGGTCACGTCGACCACGGCAAGACCTCGCTGCTCGACTACATCCGTCGCACGAAGGTGGCGGCAGGCGAGGCGGGCGGCATTACGCAGCACATCGGTGCGTATCACGTGACCACGCCGAAGGGTGTCATCACATTCCTCGATACGCCGGGTCACGCGGCGTTCACCGCGATGCGTGCGCGCGGCGCACAGGTTACCGACATCGTGGTGCTCGTCGTCGCAGCGGACGACGGCGTGATGCCGCAGACGATCGAGGCGATCCAGCACGCGCGTGCGGCGGAGGTGCCGATCGTCGTTGCGGTCAACAAGATCGACAAGGGCGAAGCCGATCCGGATCGCGTGCGCAACGAGCTCGCCAAGCACAACGTGCTGCCCGAGGACTGGGGCGGTGATACGCTGTTCGTGAACGTCTCGGCGCGCACGGGCCAAGGCATCGACGAGCTGCTCGATGCCATCCTGCTGCAAGCCGAAGTGCTCGAACTGAAGGCTGCGCATGCAGGCCCGGCCGCAGGCGTCGTCATCGAGTCCTCGATGGAGAAGGGTCGCGGTGCGGTGGCCACGGTGCTCGTCAAGCGCGGTCGCCTGAAGCCAGGCGATCCGATCATTGCCGGTCAGGAATACGGCCGCGTGCGTGCGCTGTTCAACGAGTCGGGTCAGTCCGTGAGCGAGGCGGGTCCGTCGTTGCCTGTCGTCGTGTTGGGTCTGTCCGGCGTGCCGAATGCGGGCGATGAGCTACTCGTCGTCGAGAGCGAGCGCAAAGCGCGCGAAGTGGCGCTCTATCGCCAAGGCAAGTTCCGCGACACCAAGCTCGCCAAGCAGGGTCCGGCGAAGCTCGAAGACATGCTCTCGCAGCTGGGCGACGGCAAGGCGGCGACGGTCCAGATCGTGCTCAAGGCCGACGTGCAAGGCAGCGCCGAGGCGCTGCGCGATGCGCTGACGAAGTTGTCGACCGACGAGGTGGCCGTGAAGGTCATCGCGAGCGGTATTGGTGGCATCACCGAGTCCGACGTGACGCTGGCGCAGGCCTCGAACGCGCGCATCATCGGCTTCAACGTGCGTGCCGACAGCGCCGCGCGCAGCATGATCAAGGAGTCGGGCGTCGACGTTCGCTACTACAGCATCATTTACGAAGCGATCGACGACGTGAAGCAACTGCTCTCCGGCATGCTTGCGCCGGAGGTCAAGGAGCAGATCGTCGGCTTGGCCGAGGTGCGCGAGGTCTTCCGTTCGAGCAAGTTCGGTACGGTGGCCGGTTGTATCGTGGTGGACGGCTATGTCCGTCGCAACAATCCGATCCGTGTGCTGCGCAACAACGTCGTCATCTTCGAAGGCGAGCTCGAATCGTTGCGCCGCTTCAAGGACGACGTCAACGAAGTGCGTGCGGGCACGGAGTGCGGTATCGGCGTGCGCAACTACAACGACGTGCGCGTCGGCGATCAGATCGAGTGCTATTCGCGCATCGAAGTCGCGCGTACGCTCTGAAGCGACTCAGCGGCGGACGGTCGGGCGTGCATACGCTCGACCGCCGTCGAACTCGATTCCATGCGCGCCCGTTATGAACGGGTGCGTCCCGCAAAGCGAGTCTCAGCATGCCATCGAAGTCTTATCCGCGTAGCCGCCGCGTCGGCCAGCAATTGCAGCGCGCCCTGAGCGAGCTCATGCGCCGTGAGCTGCGCGACCCGCGGCTCGGCATGGTGACGCTGACGGAAGTGCGCATGTCGACGGATCTTGCCTACGCCACCGTCTACTATTCCGTGCTTGGCGCCGACGCGGCGACGGCGCAGTCGATCCTGGACGAAGCGGCGGACCGGCTGCGCGGCCCGGTGGGGCGCGCGCTCGGGCTGCGGCACGCACCGGAGTTGCGTTTCGTGAGGGACGAGCTCATCGAAGAAGGCGCACGCTTGACGGCTCTCATCAACGAAGCCGTCAAGAACGACGAGGAACGGCGCCGCACGCAAGACGACGAGCAAGACTCGTAAGGACGAGCGCGAACGCATCGATGGCCAAGCCACGTCGTTTCAACCGCGACATCGACGGCATTTTGCTGCTCGACAAGCCGCTCGGGTTGTCCTCCAACGCCGCGCTGCAAGAGGCGCGCGCGCTGTTCGGCGCCAAGAAGGCAGGGCACGCAGGCAGTCTCGATCCGCTGGCCTCGGGCGTATTGCCCGTGTGCTTCGGGCAGGCGACCAAGGTATGCGGTCGACTTCTCAACGCGGGCAAGTCCTACCGGGTGCGCGTGCGTTTGGGCGGCCGTACCGAAACCGGCGATCTCGAGTCTCCGGTCGTCGAGCGCGCCCCTGTGCCTGCGCTCGATGAAGCGCGCGTCGACGAAGTGCTGCGCTCGTTCGAGGGCGAGCAGTGGCAGATTCCGCCGATGCATTCGGCCGTCAAGCACGAGGGCAAGCGCCTCTATGAGCTCGCGCGCCGCGGTGAGGTGGTGGAGCGCACGCCGCGCCGGATCGTATTGAAGGACCTGCGCCGCGTGGCGCTCGAGCCGGATGTGCTGGAATTCGACGTCCACTGCTCGAAGGGCACGTACATCCGCACGCTGGCTGCCGACGTGGCCGAGCGCCTCGGGACGCTGGGTTATGTGGAAGCGCTCCGGCGGCTGAGCGTGGACCCTTTCGGCGAATTTCCGACGTACACGCTCGAGCAGCTTGCCGCGTTGACCCCGGCCGAGCGCGACCGGCTCCTCTTGAGCGCCGATGTGGCGTTTCGGGACCTGCCGAGGGTCGACCTTACGGCAGAGGAGGAGCGCCGGCTGCTGCTCGGACAAGCGATCGAATGGCGCGGCGAGGGAGTTTTCGCCGGCCAGGCGCGGGCTTACGGCGGGTCCGACCGCTTTCTGGGCCTCGTGGAAGAGCACCCCGGGAATCGCCTCAAGCCCCTGCGACTGTTCGTGGGGGGCGAGAGCACGCCGGCATTCGGGCGCGCGACTGCACGAGCTTCAGGGCCGTAATCCCGCGGTTTTACTTGAGATTATCGGCCGCGCGAGTACAATGCGCGCCTCCTTAGAGAGGGCTATACATGAACCGGCTCGCGCCGCGAGCCGCATTGAGGATTGGGCAAGATGGCATTGTCGACTGAGCAAAAGGGCGAGATCGTCGAGCAATTTCGGCGCAACAGCAAAGACACCGGGTCGCCGGAGGTACAGATTGCGCTGCTGTCCGCGCGGATCAACTCGCTTGGCGAGCACTTCAATACGCACAAGCGCGATCACGCTTCGCGCCGCGGCTTGCTCAAAATGGTCAATCAACGCCGCAAGCTCCTCGACTACCTGAAGAGCACCGCCCCCGAGCGCTACACGGACATCGTGTCCCGGTTAGGTCTGCGGCGCTGACACGTCGCTTAGCTCGTACCCGGTACAGATAAACGACCGAGCAACACAACTTCAGCCGCCCGGCAACTCCGATCCCGTCGTGATGGTTCTGCAGAAGAATCTCCACCGTACGGTCGTATCGAGGGGCCGTGGCGGCTTTCGCTTTCTATCAGCAGCAGCAATGACCGGCGCGGTATCGCCGGAGTAGGACACGTCGTGAGCGCAATCAAGAAATCCTTTGCCTATGGCCAGCACCAAGTCACGTTAGAAACAGGCGAGCTTGCAAGGCAGGCAGACGGTGCGGTTCTCGTCACGATGGGGGAGACTGTCGTCCTGGTGACGGCCGTTGCCCGCAAGGAAGCAGATCCCGGTAAGGATTTCTTCCCGCTGACCGTCAACTACGTCGAGAAGACATACGCCGCGGGACGCATTCCCGGCGGCTTTTTCAAGCGCGAGGGCCGTCCCTCCGAGAAAGAGACCCTGACCTCCCGCCTGATCGACCGTCCGCTGCGCCCGCTGTTCCCCGAGGGCTTCTACAACGAGATCCAGATCGTCGCGACGGTGCTTTCCGTCAATCCCGACATCGATCCGGATATCCCATCGATGCTCGGCGCCTCCGCGGCGCTGGCGCTCTCGGGCGTGCCGTTCCAGGGACCGATCGGCGCGGCGAAGGTCGGCTACAAGGATGGGCAGTACATCCTCAATCCGACGAATTCCCAGCTCAAGGAGTCGCAGCTCGATCTCGTCGTTGCCGGTACCGCCGAAGCGGTGCTGATGGTGGAGTCGGAGGCGAAGGAGCTGCCCGAAGACGTGATGCTCGGCGCCGTGGTGTTCGGCCACGAGCAGATGCAGGTGGCCATTCGCACGATCAACGAGCTGAAGGCCGAAGCCGGCAAGCCGGCGTGGGATTGGCAGCCGCCGCCGGCCAACGCGGAGCTCGAAGCGGCGCTCGCGGCGCACGCTGAAGCGGCGCTCAGCGACGCGTACAAGATCACCGAGAAGCAGGCACGTCGCAATCGCATCCAGGAGATTCGCGAGAGCGCAATCGCCGCGCTGGCAGGCGGCGAGAATCCGCGCTTTACCGCGGATGAGGTCGCCAAGGAATTCGGCAATCTCGAATACCGCATCGTGCGTCGGCGCATCCTGGCTGGCGAGCCGCGCATCGACGGCCGCGACACGAAGACGGTGCGTCCGATCACGATTCGTACCGGCGTGTTGCCGCGTACGCACGGCTCGGCGCTCTTCACGCGCGGCGAGACTCAGGCACTCGTCGTGACGACGCTCGGCACGGGTCGCGACGCGCAGATCATCGATGCGCTCGGCGGCGAGCGCAAAGAGCCGTTCATGCTCCACTACAACTTCCCGCCGTTCAGCGTCGGCGAGACGGGCATGATGGGCTCGCCGAAGCGACGCGAGATCGGCCACGGTAATCTCGCGCGTCGCGGCATCTCGGCGGTCATGCCGGACATGACCACGTTCCCGTATGTCATTCGCGTGGTGTCGGAGATTCTCGAGTCGAACGGCTCGAGCTCGATGGCGACCGTGTGCGGCACCAGCTTGTCGCTCATGGACGCGGGCGTGCCGATCAAGGCGGCCGTCGCGGGCGTGGCAATGGGTCTCGTCAAGGAAGGCGATCGCTTCCAGGTGCTCACCGACATTCTCGGCGACGAGGATCACTTGGGCGACATGGACTTCAAGGTAGCGGGCACGCGCGCCGGTGTGACGGCCCTGCAAATGGACATCAAGATCAACGGCATCACCAAGGAGATCATGCAGGTTGCGCTCGAGCAGGCACGCGCCGGGCGGCTGCACATTCTCGATGAGATGGACAAGGTTCTGTCGGCGCCGCGCGCCAACATGTCCGAGTGGGCGCCGTCGATCATCACGATCAAGATCGATCCGGAGAAGATCCGCGACGTCATCGGCAAGGGCGGTGCGGTCATCCGCGCCATCACGGAAGAGACGGGCACGACCATCGATATCGAGAACGACGGTACCGTGAGGATCGCCTCCGTCGATGGCGTCTCGGGCCGCGAGGCGCAGCGACGCATCGAGCTCATCACGGCGGAAGTCGAGGTGGGTCGCGTTTACGAAGGCCGCGTGGCGCGGCTCATGGACTTCGGTGCGTTCGTCACGATCCTGCCGGGCAAGGACGGTCTCGTGCACATCTCGCAGATTTCCGACGAACGCGTCGAGCGCGTCAGCGACAAGCTCAAGGAAGGCGACATCATTCGCGTGAAGGTGCTCGAGGTCGACCGCCAGGGTCGTATCCGCCTGAGCATGCGCAATATCGACGACGCCGCTTGAGGCATCCGCAGCTGCACGAGCGCGCCGGCGCAATGCGCGCTGGCGCGTAAGGAAGCATAGCGGCGAACGCCGCAAGCAAATGCGCTGAGCCAGCGAGCGTGTCGCTGCTGGCGGCGCGACTACATCCGCTTCTCGCGCGGCGTCTCGCCGCCGTCTCCGTCGTGCTCCGTTTGACGGGACGTAGAGCTGGCGCTCGATGCGTTGGCGTTCCCGATCATCGCCTTGAAGATCTCGTCCTGAACCGCGCGCCAGCGCTCGAAGTTGCGCTGCGTGAGCGTGGCGATGGTGTCGTACGCTTCGCTGCCCATCATGTTGCGCATGTGCTCGCGCATCTGTTGCTGTTGCGAAGCAAGGAGCTTCAAGCTCTGTTCGAGGTATGTGCCCACGAAGCTCTGCATCGCGCTGCCGTACGAGCGGATGATCTGCGACAGGAAATCCTGGCTCATGAGCGGCTCGCCGCTGTGCTCTTGCTCGGCGATCACTTGCAGGAGGATGGAGCGAGTGATGTCTTCCTGAGTCTTCTTGTCGATGACGACGAAGTCGACCTTGTCCATCACTAGTCGCCGGATGTCGGCGAGAGTGATGTATCGGCTCTCGACGGTGTCGTAGAGACGCCGATTCGGATACTTCTTGATCACTCTCGACTCGCTCATGGAGGCTCCTCGGAATAACCCGGAGCTCTGAACCGATCGTGTTTCAAGCCCGTTCATACTAATGTACCCCCGCTCCAATGCCCAGTTAGAGCGCGTCGACGGGGACAGTGCGAAGTCCCCGGATCGACTGCACCTGCCAGTTCCGTATGGCCCACTCCCATAAGGTGGGAAGTCCACTCAGCCGTAACTCAAGTGGCGGCGCTTGCCGCAGGAATCGCAGCGCCCGCCAGAGCTCGGCGGCTGGATCGCGCAGATCGACGGCGCCTGCCCCGGCGGATTTGGACAGTTTGATCAGATTCTGGTCCGTGGCTACAGGCACATGTGCGTACTCGGGCTGCGCGAGGCCCAAGACGCGTTGGAGGGCGAGCTGACGGGGGGTACTGGAGAGCAGGTCGGCGCCCCTGACGACCTTGGTGATTCCCTGGGCGGCATCGTCGACGACCACGGCCAGTTGATAGGCAAACAAGCCGTCCCGGCGCCGGACGACGAAATCGCCGGTTTCCCTTGCCAGGTCAAAGGCGAACGGCCCCTGGATGGCATCCGTGAAGACGACGGGCTCGTCCGGCACGCGAAAGCGCACCGCAAGCGCACGATTCGGCGCGCGGACGCCGCCGCGGCACCAGCCGGGATAGAACAGCTCTTCGCCGGGTTGCTGAGGACGGCCCTGTGCCGCCTGAATTTCGGTGCGCGAGCAGGAGCAGTGATACACGGCGCCGGCAGCCCACAGCTGCGCCAGCGCGGCTTCATACGCTTGCGTACGGGTGCTCTGGTAGAGGACGGGACCGTCCCACTCGAAACCGAAGCGTTCCAGCGCGCGCAGAATGGCGTCCGCGCTGCCCGGCACGACGCGCGGAGTATCGAGATCTTCGATGCGTACGAGCCATTCGCCGCCTGCCGCACGCGCATCGAGGTAGCTGGCAACGGCCGCAATGAGTGAGCCGAAGTGGAGCTGCCCGGTGGGAGAGGGGGCGAAGCGACCGCGATAGCGCGTGGAGGTCACGGGCGACGGACGTGTAGGTCAACAGCCGAACGCCACAACGGGCGGAGGGGCGCGACGAGACGCCCCCGCCCGCGGCCAGTCGCCTGGCCCGGCCTCAGCGATACCGATCGTCTCGATCGCCGTACTGCTTCTCGCGGCGTTCGCGGCGTTCTTGCGCCTCGACGCAGAGCGTCGCGACGGGGCGCGCCTCCAGGCGCTTGATCCCGATCTCTTCGCCCGTCTCGAGGCAGTAGCCGTAGGTGCCGTCGTCGATGCGCTTGAGCGCCTCGTCGATCTTGCGGATCAGCTTGCGCTCGCGATCACGGGTGCGCAGCTCGAGACTGAACTCGGACTCCTGGGTCGCACGATCGTTCGGATCGGGGAAGTTCGCGGCCTCGTCCTTCATGTGGAGCATGGTGCGATCCACCTCCTGCATGAGGTCGCGCTTCCAGTTGTTCAGAATCGTGCGGAAATGCTCGAGCTGCTCCTTGCTCATGTACTGCTCGCCGCGCTTCGGGATGTAGGGCTTGACGTTGCGCGGACCAGCAAGAAGGCTCGAACTCGGCGCATCCTGTTCGATGTCGTCGGTATCGGTGGTGTCGTCTGAATCGAGTGAAATCGGCATTACGGGGTTCGCGTCGATGATGGCCTTCGCCGGCGGCGGGGATGCGGGCGCCGGGTTCGGCGAGGGCGTAGCAGTAGCAGTGTTCTTGGCGACTGGCTCCTTGCTCGCCTGGGCCGTCTCTTTGGCAGTGTCCTTGACGGGCTTGGTGACGGCCGATGCGGCTTTCGCCGTCGCCTTCGACGTGGGTTTGACCGCGGGCGTGCGGGTCGTAGCTGCCGTTTTGCTGCGAGCTACGGATTTCTTGACCGGCGCCGCCTTCTTCGCAGGTTCAGCTTTCTTGACAGCAGTTTTCACAGCAGTCTTCTTGGCCTTAGTCGCCTTCGCAGACGGTTTCTTTGCGGCCATTGAAAGAGCCTCCGAGCCCAGCCGATTGACGGCTTTTCGGGCAGGTCACTACACACGAGGGCCGCGATTATACAGACCGCGTCCCCCTCGTACAGCCGGGTTGCAACCCGCGGAGCCGCGCGGGAAAAACGCATGGATTTTCTCTCCCGACACGCGTGTCACGTGGGTTGCATTCACATACACTAGCGCGCACTCCGAGCGGCTCAAGGCCGCCGGCGAACTGCCCCCGCTCAAGGCCCCGGAGGTCCGCGCGAGCCTGTCGGCCGCAAGCGACCGTTGCCGCGGGGGCTCGATTCCAAACCAAACGTTCATCCGACGGCGGCAGCGCCGTTCGGTGTCAGGAGCGCGATGCGACTCAATAAGATCAAATTGGCCGGGTTCAAGTCCTTCGTCGACCCGACCTCGATCAACCTACCCAGCAATCTCATCGGCATCGTCGGGCCGAATGGCTGCGGCAAGTCGAACATCATCGACGCCGTGCGCTGGGTCATGGGCGAGATCTCGGCGAAGCACTTGCGCGGCGATTCCATGGCCGACGTGGTGTTCAACGGATCGAGCTCGCGCAAGCCGGTCGGCACCGCGTCCGTCGAATTGGTATTCGACAATTCCGACGGCACCCTCGGCGGCCAGTACGCCAACTATTCCGAGGTCTCCCTCAAGCGCGTGGTCTCGCGCGACGGCACGTCGGCGTACTTCCTCAACGGCACGCGTTGCCGACGCAAGGACATCACCCAACTCTTCCTGGGCACGGGGCTCGGTGCGCGCAGCTACGCGATCATCGAGCAAGGCATGATCTCGCGCGTCATCGAGGCGCGTCCGGAGGAGCTGCGCGGCTTCATCGAGGAAGCGGCCGGTATCTCCAAGTACAAAGAACGCCGGCGCGAGACCGAGAACCGCATCTCGCACACGAAGGAAAACCTCGAACGCCTGAACGATGTTCGCGAAGAGGTCGACAAGCAGCTGCGTCACCTGCAGCGACAGGCGGCCACGGCGCGGCGCTACCAGGCGTTGAAGCAGGACGAGCGCAAGGTCACCGCCGAGCTGATCGCGTTGCGGCTGCGGGCGCTCGATGAGGACTCGCAGTCGAAGGAAGGCATCCTGCGCGAGCGCGACACCGCGCTGCAGGCGGCCATCGCCCAGCTGCGCTCGATCGAGTCGGCCATCGAAACCGCCCGCGAAGACTTCACCGAGAAGTCGGAAGCGCTGAATGCCGTGCAAGGCCGCTACTACCAGATCGGCGCGGAGATCTCGCGCACGGAGCAATCGATTCAGCACGGGCGCGAGCTGCGCCAGCGCCAGAAGCAGGATCTCGAGCAGGCCGAGAGCGGTGCGGCCGAGGCCTCGTCGCACTTGACGCGCGACGAGGCGCAGATCGAAGCCCTGCGCCGCGAGCTCGAGGAGCTCGAGCCCGGGCTCGTGGTAGCACGCGAGCGCGAGCAACAATCGGCCGCCGCGCTTGCCGCAGCAGAGGAAGCGATGCATGCCTGGCAGGAGCGGTGGGAGGAGTTCAATCGCGAATCGCGCGCTGCGAGCGAGAAGACGCAGGTCGAGCGCGCGCGTATCGAACAGCTCGAGCACCAGCTCGGCCGCCTTGCCGCGCAGCGCGAGCGCCTGTCGATCGAGCGCAACGAGCTCGCTGCCGTCGACATGGCAGCGCAGATCGCCGAGCTCGAATCGCAGGTGAGCGAAACGCGCGAGCGCAGCGAGACCGGCGCGGCGACGCTGCGCGAGGTCGGCGAACAGCTGCAGCAGCTGCGCGAACGCGAGCGCGAGCTTGTCGGCGCCGTCGAGCGCAGCCGTCAGGAGCTGCAGGTTTCGCAAGGCAAGCTGATGTCGCTGCAAGCGCTGCAGCAGGCAGCGCTCGGGCTCGCCCAAGGCAAGGTCGCCGAGTGGCTCTCGGCGAACGCTTTGCACGAGCGGCCGCGCCTTGCCCAGCAGCTCACGGTCGAGCCGGGCTGGGAGCGCGCCGTCGAAACCGTGCTCGGCTCGTACCTGGAGGCGGTGTCGGTCGAGACGATCGATGCGATCGCGGAGAAGCTCGGCTCGCTGCAGGCCGGTACCGTGAGCTTCTTTGCGGCGGACAATGGGCACAACGGCTCGGCAGAGCCGGGGTTGCTGCTCTCGCGGGTCAAAGGACCGTCGGCGATCTCGGCCATGCTGGCGGGCATCATCGCCGTCGACACGCTCAACGAAGCGCTCGAGCGGCGGCACAGCCTGGCGGACGGGCAGTCGGTCATTACGCGCGACGGTATCTGGATCGGCCGCGACTGGTTGCGCGTGAGCCGCGATCAGGACGTGCACGCAGGCGTCATCGAGCGCGAGAAAGAAATGCGCGAATTGCGCGACGCGGTCGCGTTGGCCGAAGAGCGCTTGCAGGCCGTGCAGGACGAGCTCGTCGAAACGCGCGAGCGTCTGCGCGAGCTCGAGCAACGCCGCGACGATCTGCAGGCGGAAGTCAACGAGCTGCACCGCGCTCACACCGAGCTCAACGCTCAGCTCGGCGCCGTGCGCACGAAAGCCGAGCAGACCGCCGAGCGGCTGCATCGAATCGAAAGCGAGCTCGCGGAGATCGACAACGAGCACGAAGAGCTTGCGAGCGCCGTCGCCGAGGCGCGCCTGCGGCTGCAGGAAGGTCTCGCGGAGATGGAGCAGTTCGAGCTCACTCGGGCCGAGCTCGAAGCGCGGCGCGAAGAGCTGCGTCAGGATCTCGCGCAGAAGCGCTCGCAGGCACAGCTCGATCGTGACAGCGCGCAGGACGTGGCAATTCGCGTCGAATCGAAGCGTTCGGCGCTGACCTCGATTTCGGCGGGTCTCGAACGCTTGAGACAACAGCTCGCGCAGCTCCAGGCGCGCCGCGAAGAGCTCACGCGTCAGCTCGCCGAGGGCGAAGCGCCCCTGCAGGCATTGAGCGAGACGCTCGAGGCAGCGCTGCAGCAGCGCGTGCACGTCGAGCAAGAGCTCACCGCAGCACGCGAGGCGCTCGAAGGTGCGGAGAGCCGCATGCGTACGCTCGATCAAAGTCGCATGGAAGCCGAAGCGGCCGTCGAAGAAGCACGCACGCGGCTCGAGGACGTGCGCATGGCGACGCAGGAGCTCAAAGTGCGCCGCGAAACGCTGCTCGAGCAGTTCAAGGCCACGCAGTTCGATCTCGAGACGGTCTATCAGGAGATGCCGCCGGAGGCGAACATCGAGGCCTGGGAGCAGACGCTCGTCGAGCTGACGCAGAAGATCGAGCGTCTTGGACAGGTCAACCTGGCCGCGATCGACGAGTACAAGGAACAGTCGGAGCGCAAGGAGTATCTCGATCGGCAGTTCAAGGATCTGAGCGAAGCGCTCGAGACGCTGGAAGCGGCGATCCGCAAGATCGACCGCGAGACGCGCTCGCGCTTCCAGGACACGTTCGATCGCGTCAACGCGGGTCTCAAAGAACGTTTCCCGCGCCTCTTCGGCGGCGGTCATGCGTATCTCGAGCTCGCGGGCGAAGACATCCTGAGCGCTGGCGTATCGATCATGGCGCGCCCGCCGGGCAAGCGGAATTCCACGATCAGCCAGCTATCGGGCGGCGAAAAGGCGCTCACCGCGGTAGCGCTCGTGTTCTCGATCTTCGAGCTCAATCCGGCGCCGTTCTGCTTGCTCGACGAGGTGGACGCACCGCTCGACGACAACAACGTGGGCCGCTTCTGCGAAACGGTCCGAGAGATGTCGAGCCGCGTGCAGTTCATCTTCATCACGCACAACAAGACCACGATGGAGCTTGCCTCGCAGTTGATCGGCGTGACGATGCACGAGCCGGGCGTCTCGCGCTTGGTCGCGGTGGACGTCGAGGAAGCCGTCCGCATGGCAGCGATGTAATTGCTCTAGCAACAGGGTCGAGCCAATGCCTGAGCTGCGCTGGATTCTGGTCGGCTTCGCGATCGTCCTGCTCGCCGCGATTTATCTCTGGGGCCGGCGCGCTCAGCGCTCTGCCGCGAAACGCGAGCTTTCGCTGCACGCCGGTGCCGCCGAGATCATGGAGCCCGTGATCGCAGACGAAGAGCTCGCGACCGCGACGGTAGAGCGCGATGTCGCGCTCGAAGAGCCAGTCGCGGTGTCGCGCATCGAGGACGGCCCGTACGATCGCGTCGAGGTAGCGGACGAAGTCGACGTCGCCGCGCCTGCGGGCACGAGCGACGGACGCCGTGTGCGGGTCGAGCCGACGTTGTCGGACATTCCTCCCATCGAGGAAGGACCGGACGAGGCACCGGCTGCGACGCTATCGGAGCACGAGCCTGCGCCCGAGCCAGCGCCGACGGTCTCATCGCGCGATGCGCCGCCGCCGAAGCGTCCGATCGAATCGTGCAAGATCCTCGCTCTGCGCCTGGCGTTCACGCCGCATCGATTGGACGGAAGCCGTTTGCTCGATGCGTTTGCTGCCGAATCGCTGCAGCACGGCAAGTACGACATCTTCCATCGCTTGCACGACGACGGCACGGCTGTCTTCAGCGTTGCGAGCATGGTGGAGCCCGGCACGTTCGAGCCGGAGAAGATGCCCGAATCGCAGTACCCGGGCATCACCTTGTTCGCGCAGTTGCCAGGTCCTGTGCCGGGGATGCATGCGCTCAACGAGCTCGTGGCGTGTGCCCGCCGCCTGCAGCAAAGTCTCGGCGGCACGTTGCAAGACGATCGGGGCGTGCCGCTCACCGTGCACCGTGTCGAGAAGTTGCGTCAGGAGGTCCGCGAGTTCGAGCGGGCACTGTCCTAGTTGCGCCATCCGGCTCGCAGCGGTTTCGATTTCGGCGCGACAGCAGAGCTTGCATGGCTGACTGCCGCAACGGAGTCCGGCATGGGCGCTATGTCGTTGCTATGAGGAATGCACGAATCACGATGAGGACTATGCGCGAGGGATGCGCGCTCATCGGCTCTCACTGGTGGCCCAGCTGTGGGCACCCGCACAGGATGCGATGTCTTGGGTGATGCAAGCATGACCGTGGCGAGCGCTGCCGAGCGCGTACGCGAGCTGCGCAAGCAGATCGATCACCACAACTACCGCTACTACGTGCTCGACGATCCGGAGATCTCGGATGCCGAGTACGACCGGCTCATGCGCGAGCTCAAGGAGCTCGAGGAGCAATATCCGGAGCTCGTCACGCCCGATTCGCCGACGCAGCGCGTCGGCGCGGCGCCGGTCAGCGAGCTCGAAGAGGTCGTGCACTCGGTGCCGATGCTCTCGCTCGACAACGCCTTCACCGACGAAGATCTCATCGCCTTCGACCGGCGCGTGCGCGAGCGGTTGGAAACGGATCAGGAGATCGAATACGCCGCCGAGCCGAAGCTCGACGGATTGGCGGTGAGCTTTCGCTACGAGCACGGCAAGCTGGTGCTGGCCGCGACACGCGGCGACGGCGTGCGCGGCGAGAACGTCACGCACAACGTGCGGACGATCAAAGCGGTGCCGCTCGAGCTGCGCGGCTCGCCGCCCGAGCTGCTCGAAGTGCGCGGCGAGGTGTTCATGCCGATCGCCGGATTCAAGGCCATGAACGAACGTGCGCTCGCGCGCGGCGAGAAGACATTCGTGAATCCACGCAATGCCGCGGCCGGCAGTCTGCGCCAGCTCGATCCGCGCCAGGCGGCACAGCGGCCCTTCGATGTGTTCTTCTACGCCGTCGGCGAGGTACGTGGCTGGAGCTTGCCGCCGCGGCACTCCGATGCACTCGAGCAACTGCGCGAATGGGGCTTGAAGATCTCGCCGTTGATTCGCGTGGTTCGCGGCGCGGCCGGCTGTCTCGAGTACTACCGTGACATGGCGGCCAAGCGTCCGAGTCTGCCGTACGAAATCGATGGCGTCGTTTACAAGGTCAACAGCTACGTGCAGCAGCGCGAGCTCGGCTTCGTCGCACGCGCGCCGCGCTGGGCGATCGCGCACAAGTTCCCCGCGCATGAAGAGAACACGATCGTGCGCGGCGTCGAGTTTCAGGTGGGTCGCACGGGCGCGCTGACGCCGGTCGCGCGCTTGGAGCCGGTGTTCGTGGGCGGCGTCACCGTCAGCAATGCGACGTTGCACAACATGGATGAAATCCGCCGCAAGGACATTCGCATCGGCGACACGGTCGTCGTGCGGCGCGCGGGCGACGTCATTCCGGAAGTGGTGAAGGTCATCCTCGAGCGGCGCCCGCCGGATGCGCAGATCGTCGAGTTGCCGGCGAAGTGCCCAGTGTGCGGTTCGGACGTGGAGCGCGAGGAGGGTGAAGCCATCGCACGCTGCACCGGAGGCTTGTTCTGCGCGGCGCAGCGCAAGGAGTCTTTGCGGCATTTCGCGAGCCGACGCGCGCTCGATATTGAAGGCCTCGGGACGAAGCTGATCGATCAGCTCGTCGATCTGGAGCTCGTGCGTAGCCCGGCCGATCTGTATGCGTTGACGGTCGAACAGCTCGCAGGGCTCGAGCGCATGGGCGAGAAGTCTGCGGCGAAGCTGGTGGAGGCGCTCGAACGCAGCAAGGACACGACATTGCCGCGCTTCCTCTACGCGCTCGGGATTCGCGACGTCGGCGAAGCGACCGCTGCGGCGCTTGCGGCGCATTTCGGGTCGCTGGAAGCGTTGCAGGATGCGACGGAAGAACAGATTCGCGAGACGCCGGACGTCGGTCCTGTGGTCGCGGCGCACATCCGCCATTTCTTCGACCAAGCCCACAATCGCGAGGTCATCGCGGCGTTACGGGCGCATGGCGTGCGTTGGCCGGACGTGCCGCGCAAGAGCGCGCTGACCGAAGGGAGGTTGAGCGGCAAGACATTCGTGCTGACGGGCACGCTCGATTCGATGAGCCGCGAGGAGGCGAGCGAGCGCATCGCGGCGCTCGGCGGCAAAGTCTCAGGCAGCGTGTCGAAGAAGACGTCCTATGTGGTCGTCGGGGCAGAGCCGGGCTCGAAGCTCAAGAAGGCCCAAGAGCTCGGCGTCGAAATCCTCGACGAGAAGGCGTTTCTCGCGCTGCTCGAGCAGCGCTAGGGAGAAGAGGACCGAGCTGACAGAACCGGCGCGCGCCGTGCGCGCGCCGGCTTCTCTACGCGTCGAATGCGGGTGAGCGGCCGCAAGTGCCGCGACTCGTCACAGCTTCTTGTCGATCTTGGCGCTCTGACGCAGCTCGTCCAAGTACGCTTGCAGCTTCTTGCGCTGGACCAGCACCTTCACGCGATCCTTTACTTCTTCGAACGGCGGGGCGGCCGAAGCGCGCGAATCCTCGAGCTTGATGACGTGCCAGCCGAACTGGGTCTGCACCGGCTCTTCGGTGACCTGACCGGGCTCGAGCGCGACGACGGCATCCGCGAACGGCTTGACCATCACATCGGGCGTGAACCAACCAAGGTCGCCGCCGCTCTGGCTCGACGAATCCTTCGAACGCTGCTTGGCGAGCTGCGCGAAATCGGCGCCCTTCTTGAGCGCGGCCGTGATCTCGTCCGCTGCTTCTTTGTCTTCCACCAGAATGTGACGCGCGTGATATTCGCGCGGCATGGCGGCGACCTGCGCGTCGTATTCGGGCCTGAGCTCTTCGTCGGCGACCGGGTGCTGATCGAGATAGTCCTGCAGCGCTGCATCGACGATGACGTTGATGCGGGCGAGCTCGAGCTGGTCGCGCACGTCTTGTCGCTTGGTAAGACCTTGCTTGGTCGCCGCTTCGGCGGCGAGGTGCATGCTGATGTACTGATCGAGGATTTCAGCGTGCTGCTCTTGCGGGATGGGTCGGCCCGACTGGCGCTCGATGGTCTCGATGTAAAGGTCGAACTCGGACTTGGCGATCGGCTTACCGTTGACGGTGGCGATGATCTCGCCTTGCGGTGGATTCGGCGACTCGGCGCGCTGGCAGGCAGTCAGGGGCAGGGCGAGGAGCAGGACGGGGAGGAGCGAGCGAATTGACATGATGAACACTCGGCAGTGGCTGAGGGAAAAAGGCGTGTACGCGACGCAAGGCCGCAGGTAGTTCAGGGACTCGCCCGCGCAAGCTCATCGGGCGTAACGGCCACGATGTTGAGGGCGTGAATGTCGGTGCGCATCAGCTCGCTCAACGCGCCGTAGACGAGCTGATGACGTTGCAGCGCACGCAGCCCGGCGAAGCGAGCCGAGACGATGCGCAAGCGGAAGTGTCCTTTGCCGTCGCGGGCGCCGGCATGGCCGGCGTGCAGATGGCTATCGTCGATGAGCTCGATTTCGGCGTCGGGGAAATGCGCTTTGAGCTGCGCCCGAATGCGCTCCGGGCGCTCTGTGGCCGTCGTTGCGCTCATGACTTGGTGGAATCCGCCGGCATCTTCGAGGCGATCCAAAGGCCTTGCCCGAGGGCGAAGGCCAGCGTCAGCCCGATCGCGCCGAACAGCTTGAAGTTCACCCAGACGTTCTCGTCGAAGCGGTAGGCGACATAGAGGTTGATGGCCCCGAGGATGAAAAAGAAACAGACCCAGGCCATGTTCAACTTGCGCCAGACGCTGCGTTCGAGCTGGACGTTCTCGCCCAGAATACGCTCGATGACGGGCCGCTCGCCGACGAACTGCGACACGAGGAAACCGATTGCGAACAGCCAGTTGACCACCGTCACCTTCCATTGGATGAACGCCTTGTCGTGAATTGCGAGCGTCAGTCCCCCGAAGATGAGGACGAGCGCCGCGGACACCAGTGCCATCGTGTTCAATTTACGATGACGGATCCACTGGAGGAGCGTCTGCAGCAGCACTGCAACGATGATGACCGCGGTGGCGACGTAGATGTCGGTCAGTTTGTACGCCACGAAGAAGGCGATGACTGGGAACAGATCGAACAGTAACTGCATGTCGTACGGGGCTCTCGGGCGCAGACGCCGTATCATACGCGGCTCAGGGCCGCATGGTAGCCGCCCCAGGAGCGCTGCATTGAAACGCTGCTTTGAGCAGACTGCATTCCTCGTGACTCGTTCCATCAGCTTACGGATTATTCGTCTGTCGCAGTGCTGAGCCGTTACTTCGAAATCCACCCGAAAGACCCGCAGCCGCGGCTCATCAAGCAGGCGGTCGAGATCATTCGCGACGGCGGCGTGGTCGCGTATCCCACGGATTCGAGCTATGCGCTCGGCTGTCACATCGGCGACAAGGCGGCGATGGAGCGGATCGCGCGCATCCGGCAGGTCGACAAGCATCACCACTTCACGCTCGTGTGCCGCGATCTATCGGAAATTGCGCGCTACGCGCGCGTCAACAACCAGCAATACCGCACCTTGCGCGCTTTCACGCCGGGGCCTTACACATTCTTGCTCGAGGCGACGCGAGAAACGCCGAAACGCCTGCAGAACCCCAAGCGGCGCACGATCGGAATTCGCGTGCCGGATCATCCGGTGCCGCGAGCGCTGCTGGCGGAGCTCGGCGAGCCGATCATGAGCTCGACGCTGATTCTGCCGGGGGAGGATGTACCGCTCAGCGACGGTCAGGAAATTCAAGAGCGGCTCAAGCACTTGGTCGATGCCGTCATCGACGGCGGCAACTGCGGCTTCGAGCCGACGAGCGTCATCGATCTGGCGGGGCCGGCGCCCGTCGTGGTGCGTGCCGGCAGGGGCGACGTCAGCGTGTTTCGCTAGAGCGGCTCCCGTATAATGCGGGCACGGCCGCTCGAGCTATTTCGATCAGTTAAGAACGTCTCTTAAGAGCTTGAATTCCAACGAAAACGACATGTGAGCGAGGAGCGTCGAGAGCGAGCGCCCGCCGCAGCGTCGCACGACCTAGAGGATCCCTGAGCATTGAGCGCAACGAGCAGTACCCCACGGCGAGTGCTTTCGGGCATGCGCCCCACCGGCGCCCTGCATCTTGGTAACTATCACGGCGCGCTGAAGACCTGGACCGAGCTGCAGTATCAGTACGAGTGCTATTTCTTCGTCGCCGACATCCATGCGTTGACGACGGGTTACGAGGACACGAGCGCGCTCAACGATCATGTGTGGGAGATGGTGATCGACTGGCTCGCGGCCGGCATCAATCCGTCGAGCGCAACGCTGTTCATCCAATCGCGGGTGCCCGAGCACTGCGAGCTGCACGTATTGCTGTCGATGATCACGCCGCTCTCTTGGCTCGAACGCGTGCCGACGTACAAGGATCAGCAGGAGCAGCTGCGGGATCGGGACCTCGCCACGTACGGCTTTTTGGGCTATCCGCTCCTGCAGAGCGCTGACATCCTGCTCTACAAGCCGACGTACGTGCCGGTCGGCGAAGATCAGGTCGCGCATGTCGAGATCACGCGGGAAGTCGCCCGGCGTTTCAATCACGTCTACGGCAAGGAGCCCGACTTCGACGCGAAAGTCGCCAAGGCGCTGAAGAGTCTCGGCAGCCGTAACGGCAGTCGATACAGCGAGCTGCGTCGGCTTTATCAGGAAAAGGGTGATGCCGAGGCGCTCGAGAAGGCGCGCGCGTTGCTCGAAGGCCATGCGCGCCTGACGCTGGCCGATCGGGAACGCCTGCTCGGCTATCTGGAGGGTACTGGGCGCAGCATCCTCGTCGAGCCTGAAGCGCTCCTCAATGCCACGCCGAAGGTGCCGGGCCTCGACGGCAGGAAGATGTCGAAGTCTTATGGCAACACGATCGGGCTGCGCGAGGACCCCGATTCGGTAGCCAAGAAGATCAAGACGATGCAGACGGATCCTGCACGCGTGCGCAGGACCGATCCCGGCGATCCCGAAAAATGTCCCGTCTGGGATCTTCACAAAATCTATTCGGACGCGGACACTCAAGCTTGGGTGCAGCAGGGGTGCCGCTCAGCCGGCATCGGTTGCCTCGACTGCAAACAGCGACTTGCCGAACCCGTCGTCGCGCAGATCAAGACCATTCGCGAGCGTGCCCAAGAATTCGAGCAGAATCGCGATCTCGTTCGCGGCATCATTGCCGAGGGTTGCGAGCGCGCGCGCGATGTGGCGCGACAGACGCTCGAAGAAGTCCGCCAAGCGATGGGAATGAACTACCGATGACCCCGGCGTTGGGGGCGGCGGTAGGGGGACCGACTCCATCGTCGCGGCCTGCCGCCGCCGTGTTCCTGCACACATGAAGCCGAACCTCAAGCTAGTCGAAAACACCGGGTCCGAGCTCGTCAACGAGACGCTCGAGCCGGAGGCGCCGCGGCAGACGGAGATGCCGTTCGCCATCGTCGAGGGCGAGCCGATCACCGAGCTGCCGCGCGACCTGTACATCCCGCCGGATGCGCTGCAGGTGTTCCTCGAAGCCTTCGAGGGACCGCTCGATCTGCTGCTGTATCTCATCCGCAAGCAGAACCTGGACATCCTCGATATCCCGATCGCGGAGATCACTCGTCAGTACATGCAGTACATCGAGGTGATGCAGGATCTGCAGCTCGAGCTGGCGGGCGAGTACCTGCTGATGGCGGCGATGCTCGCGGAGATCAAATCGCGCATGCTGCTGCCGCGCATGAACACGGCGGAGGGCGAGGAAGAGGAAGATCCCCGCGCCGAGCTCGTGCGACGCCTGCAGGAGTACGAGCGCTTCAAGAAGGCCGCCGAGGATCTCGACAAGCTTCCTCGCCTCGAGCGCGACGCGCTTCTTGCGACGGCGGAGCTGGTCGAGCGCAAGGTGGTCAAGGCGGTGCCGCAGGTCACGCTCAAGGAGATGCTGCTCGCGTTCAAGGACGTGCTCGCGCGTGCGGAGATGTTCGCGCACCACCACGTCACGCGCGAGCGGCTGTCGGTGCGGCAACGTATGTCGGACGTGTTGAGCACGTTGCGCGAAGAGACGTTCGTCGAGTTCGTGCGGCTGTTCCGTCCGGAAGAAGGACGCATGGGCGTGACGGTGACCTTCATCGCCATTCTCGAGCTGATGAAGGAAGGCTTGATCGACATCGTGCAGGCCGAGCCGTATGCGCCGATTCACGTGAGGCCTGCGTCGAGCGCCCGCAAAGGCGAAGTCGTCGAGAGCGCGAGCAGCGACGCCGATGCCGAGAACGAGGCCGCGCTCGCACAACCTGCTTTGCCGGATGAGAACGAAGAATACGAAGAAGAGGACGAGCCGCTGTTGGGAACTGACGCGTCGGCATCGGCAGACGAGGTGACCGTGGCGTCCGCCGACGGGCACGATGAGGCGCAGGAAGAGCACGAGGCGGAAAGCGCTGCCGCCGACGAAGCCCCTATTGAGCCGAACGATCTAGATACGGCGCGTAGCGAGGCCGCGAGCGAGCTCGAAGGCCGCGACGAGGCAGCGGAAGACTCCCGCGAAGGATAAGACGCGATGAACGAACACGAGCTCAAGTACATCATCGAAGCGACGCTGTTGGCTGCCGGCCGTCCGGTGTCGAACCAGCAGCTGCTCGATCTCTTCGACGAGCGCTCGCGCCCGACGCCCGAGCAGCTACAGACCGCGCTCGGCATGTTGGCGGCCGACTACGAACAACGCGGCATCGAGCTCGTCGAAGTCGCGAGCGGTTGGCGCATCCAAGTGCGCCCGCGCATGTCGGAGATCGTCTCGCGCCTCTGGCAGGAGCGGCCGTCGCGTTACTCGCGCGCGCTGCTCGAGACGTTGGCCTTGATCGCGTATCGGCAGCCGATCACGCGCAGCGAGATCGAAGAGATCCGCGGCGTTGCGGTGAGCTCCACGATCATGCGCACGCTGCAAGAGCGCAACTGGATCCGAGTCGTCGGACATCGCGAAGTGCCCGGGCGTCCGGAGCTGCTCGGCACGACGCGCGAATTCCTCGATTACTTCGGCTTGAAGAGCCTCGACCAGCTGCCGACTCTCGCGGAGCTCAAGGATCTCGAGACGATCGGTGTGCAGCTCGAGCTGCCGGCGGGTGAGCCGACGGAGGCGAAGAGCGAAGGCGAAGGTCAGACGCAGGCTGCAAGCGGGGAGGACGGCCAAGCGGAAGCTGCGTCGAACGACGCCGCACAGGCGGAGACCGAGGCGAACGCCGCCGAGAATTCGAGCGAGGCAGCAAACGAAGATAGTCAGCAAGAATCTGCGCCGAGCGACGTCGCGCTACCGGAGGATGAGATGCGCGCCGCCGAGCCTGCCGCGACCGAGGTCGTGAGCGAAGAGGCGGAGCCGCCGGAGGCAGAGGAAGCTGCCGAAGTTGCGGAAGCAGAGGCGGACGAGGCGATACAGGCTGCTGACGAGACCTCCGAGAGCACCGAAGCGTCCGCGGATGCAGAGGCCGAGGAAAACGACGGCGAGCAAGACCTCGAGCAGGAAGCGGCGGACGACGACGAAGTCTCGAACACCCTGGTTGCGGCTACGGATGAGGGCGCGACGGCCGAGATCCGCGAGCCCGAGCACGAATGACAGGCAGTGCCCGACAGGGCTTAGCCGCTTCGTCCATGTCCGAACGCCTCCACAAGCTGCTCGCCCAGCATGGTTTCGGCTCACGCCGCGAGATCGAGAAATGGATGCTCGAAGGTCGCGTGCTGCTCAATCGACGACCGGCGCGACCCGGCGACCGCTATGCGCCCGGCGATCGCGTGGAGATCGACGGCAAAGACGTGACGGCGCGCTTGAAGATCGTCGTCGCGCCCCGCGTGCTCATCTATCACAAGCCGCAAGGCCAGCCGGTCGAAGCGGCTGCTGCGGGCGACGAAAGCGCCGATCTCAGCAAGAAGTCGGTGATGGAGAGTCTCCCCGCGCTGCGCGGCTCGCGCTGGCTCGTGGTCAACATGATGCAACCGTGGGACAGCGGACTATTGCTGCTGACGAGCGACGGGCGGCTTGCGGATGCGCTGCGCCGCCGTGCCGAGACGACACCGACCGCTTATGCCGCGCGCGTGCTCGTGCCATTCCCGGAGTTCGATGTCGCCAGCATCCCGCGCTTCGTGCAATACGATGACGAGACCGTCGAGTTCGAAAGCGTGGAGCCGACCGGCGGCGAGGGCACGAATCGCTGGTTCCTCGTCAAATCGAGTCATGCGCACCGGCGCGCTGCGGTGCGAGCCTTGTTCGAAAGCTGCGGGCTCAAAGTCAGCCGCGTGGTGCAAGTCCGACTCGGCGATCTGGAATTGCCGCGCGATCTGCCGCGCGGCCGTCATCGCGAGCTCACCGACAAGCAGCTTGCGGCGCTCTACGAATACGCAGGGCTCGAAGCTCCTCGCATGCCGGAACGCGAACGCCCCTCCGCGCGGCGTCGCCCGCCGCCCGATCGCCGCGTCAAGCGCCGCAGATAATCGTCGGTGCGCTCGACGCGTCGTTGCTCGAGCAATGCAGCTCGCTACTGGCAGTCGAGCGTCTGCCCGGTGACGCCTTTGCTGTCGGGGCCGAAGAGATACAGATACGGTGCGACGATATCTTCCGGCGCGGCGAGCGTGCTGCGATCCTCCGCCGGATACGCCTGCAAGCGCATGTTCGTGCGTACCTTGCCCGGATTGATGCTGTTGACACGAATGGGCGCGTTGTCGAGCTCATCGGCCAACATATGCATCAAGCCGTCGCTTGCCCATTTCGACACGAGATAGGCGCCCCAATAGGCGCGCGGGCGCGGCACCACGCCGCTCGAGGTGAACACGATCGAAGCATCCGACGAGCGCTTGATGAGCGGCAGCAATGTGCGCGTGAGAATGAACGGCGCGTTCACATTGACGTGAACCGTACGCAGCCACTTCGCGACATCGTAGTGCTCGATAGGGGCGCGCTCGCCGAGCATGCCTGCGTTGTGCAGCAACACATCGAGACGCCCGAACTCCCGGTCGATCGCGGCGGCGAGCTGTTCGTATTCCGTTGGGCCGGCTTTCTCGAAATCGAGCGGCAGAATCGAGGGGCGCGGGTGGCCCGCATTCACGATCGCATCGTAGACCGCCTCGAGCTTGCGGACGTTGCGGCCATGAAGAATGACGGTGCCGCCGTGTGCCGCTGCCGCGAGCGCAACGGCCTTGCCGATCCCGTCACTGGCGCCGGTGATGAGGATGATGCGATCGCGCAGCAGGTCGGGTCGCGGAGAATAGGTGCGTGGATCCATTGTTGCGGGTGACGCGGTGAGGTCGAGGGGGGCAATCCTTTCCCGATCGGTCGAGGACGTCAACCGCTCGGGGCTATCGGCTTCGGCGTGCTTCGCGCCATGCCGTCCACGGTTTCTCGAACGGCCCGAGATCGATGCGCTCGGCGCCCACGTCGTAATCGCGTGCGACGATCCGTTCGAGCAGCCGGCGATGCAGTGCCGCCAGCACACGCAGCGGCCGCAGCGCTTCGTGAGCGCGCGTGTCAGGAATCGGTCGGGCGAGTTCGGTTCGCGCAGCATCGGCGAGCTGCTCGAGGACGGCACGTGCGATGGTGCCGGTTTCGCGCGCCGCGAGCTTCTTGGGCTCGATGCCATGCGCTTCGAGCCCATTGAGCGGCAGATAGAGGCGGCCATCGTACGCATCCTGGCGCAGGTCGCGAATGATCTCCACCTGACGGATCCCTACGCCCAAGGCGGCGATGGCGCTGCGCGTGGCTTCGTCGAAACGCTCGTCTGCGAGCTCGGCGGCAATGAGCTCCGCGAGCACGCCGCCGCTGCGTGCGCAGTACGCGCGCAGCTCGCGCAGGTCGAGATAGGTCATGCGCGCAAGATCCATGTCGGCCGCTACGAGCAGCTCGTGCAGCTGGGCGAAGCGATCGAGCGAGCCGCGATGGTGATCTTGCAGGACGCGCGTGGCCGGATGGTGTGCGTTCCGATTGACGAGCCGATCGACTTCCGCGCGCCACCAGCGCAAGCGCGTGTGGGCGACATCGTGGTTGGCGCTCTGCGCGGACTCGCGAATCTCCGCTTCGATGGCAAAGAGCGCTGCGACGACCGGTCGTCGCTCGGCGGGCGTGTAGAGCAAGGCAAAGTAGCGCAGCGAGCCGGGCGGCGCGGCGCGGTCGGCCCAAGAACGGTCGAGGGTTGAATCGATGCTCACGATGCGTGCTCTGGCTTGCTAATCGCGGCCGGGATTCGCAGCTGCATCAGACGGTGCATCGCCCGCGGTGCCGGCACGTTTCTCGGCCAGGAGCGACTCGATATCGCGCTGGGCCGAGCCGAGTTGCGGCTCGCGCGTCAGCCGATCGATGGGCTCGAGCGTTTCGATCTCGCGATCGGGTCGCACGCCGAGCTCCGTGAACTTGCGTGCGCCCGGTAGCACCTGGCGTTCGAGCGAGCCGACGGCGCTGTTGAATGAATCCACCGAGTTGCTGAGGCTGCGGCCGAGTCGGCTCAAGTGACCCGTGAACACGGCGAGCCGGCGATACAAATCCTCGCCGAGAGTACGAATCGTCTCTGCGTTCTGCGCGAGCGCGGTCTGACGCCATCCGTACGCCACGGCTTTGAGCAGCGCAATGAAGCTCGACGGCGTTGCAATGATGACGTCCTGACGGATCGCATCTTCGAGCAGCGTCGGTTGCTCGGCCAGCGCGGCCGAGAGGAATTGATCGCCGGGAATGAAGAGAATGACGAAGTCCGGGCTCTTGTCGAACTGGCTCCAATAGCTCTTGGCGCTCAATTGACGCACTCGTTCGGCGATTGCCTGCGCGTGACGGCGCAGGGCCACGGCGCGCTCTTCGTCGGTGGCGGCATCCATGGCATCGAGGTAGGCATCGAGCGGCGTCTTCACGTCGACGACGAGATCGCGGCCGTCGGGCATGTGCACGATCATGTCGGGGCGCAAGGCTTTCTCGTCGGTGCGGACGTGGACCTGCTCGACGAAATCGCAGTGCTCGACCATGCCGGCGAGCTCGACCAAGCGGCGCAACGTGAGCTCGCCCCACTGGCCACGCACTTCCGGGCGTCGCAGCGCATTGACGAGCGAACGGGTTTCCTTCTGCAGCGCTTGCTGGCCGAGGGCCACGGCTTCGATGGCGCTCTTCAGATTCCCGAAGGTCTCGGCGCGTTCCTTCTCGATACGCAGAATCTGCTGCTCGGTCTTCGCGAGCGTCTCGCGGATCGGTGCGAGCAGCGTTTCGATGGCCTTTTCGCGCGCGGCGAGCGCGGCATCGGCGGCTTGCTGATGCTGGCCGAGGTGCTCGCGCGCCACTTTGAGGAATAGCTCGCTGTTCGCGCGCAACGAGGCGCCGGCGATGGCATCGAACGAAGCTCGGACCTGGTCCATCGCGCGTTCCAGCGCTGCCGCGCGTTCGCGTTCGAGCTGCTCGTCGGTCTTGATCTGGGACTTGAGAACGGCCAGCTCGATGTTGAGCGCCTCGGTGCGTTTGCGGGCGCGCCATGTAGCGATGACGCCGCCCAGCAGCACGCCGACGAGGAGCGCGGCCAGAATCGAGAGCACTATGAGAGATGCGGGCATCGCGTAGTCGAGGAGTCGTTTGCGGCGCGCGGCCGGCGCGCATCAAAGGCCGGTACGAAGTCTACCGCTCAAGCGGCAATCCTGCGAAAGCACGCCAGATAGTTCACATCGACGCTGCCGCTCAGTCGCGCCACGTTCGCGATCGGATCGTAGGCAAGCCCGCTCAAGTCCTCGAGCTCGAGATCGACGGCGCGCGCCCAACGAGCCAGCTCGGACGGCTTGATGAACCGCTCGTAGGTGTGCGTGCCGCGCGGCAGGAGATTGAGCACGTATTCCGCGCCCACGATCGACAACAGATACGACTTGATGTTGCGGTTCAGCGTGGACAGGAACACGACGCCGTCGGGCTTGACCAATGTACTGAGCGCTCGCAGCACGCTGCCCGGATCCGGCACGTGTTCGAGCATTTCCATGCAGGTGACGACGTCGTACTCGCCGGGACGTTTGAGCGCATGCGTCTCGGCGGACTCGCGCACGTATTCGATCATGAGCCCGCTCGACAGGGCGTGCAGCTCGGCCACCTCGACAGTGAGCGGGGCGAGATCGATGCCCGTGACGTTGGCGCCCAGGCGTGCCATCGCCTCGCTCAACAGGCCGCCGCCGCAGCCGACGTCGAGCACGCGCTTACCCGCCAAATCGGCGCGACCTTGCACGTAGGCGAGTCGCACCGGGTTGAGCGCGTGCAGGGGCTTGAATTCGCCTTGCGGGTCCCACCATCGCTGCGCGGCCGAGTCGAAGCGGGCGAGCTCGGCTGGATCGTGATTGGCTGCTTGATTCATGCAGGTCTCGTTGCGGCAATTCGGAGGCGCCAGCGCTCGGTGCGCTCCATGAGCTCATCCAGATCGAGGCGCAACAAACGTCCTTCGCTGACGAGCGCGCGCCCGGCGACCCAGACGTCGCTGACTTGATCGCGCGAGGCCGCGAAGACGATCTGCGCGGCGACGTCGTGGACAGGTTGTGTCTGCGGACGAGCGAGGTCGATACAGCAGAGGTCGGCCCACTTGCCGGGCGTGATCGACCCGACGAGCTCGCCGAGCCCAAGAGCGCGCGCGCCGTTCAGGGTGGCAAACCTTAGCCACTCGTGCGCTTCGATGCCGACGTGCGCCGAATGCACGCCACGGGCAAGAAGCGCACCGGTACGCATTTCATCGAGCAAGTCGAGGTCGTTGTTGGCGGCGGCGCCGTCGGTGCCGAGCGCCACCGTCAGATCTTGGGTGTGAAAGCGCGCAATCGGCGCGATGCCATTGCCGAGCTTCAGATTCGACTGCGGGCAATGAATGATGCTGACGCGCGCCCGCATGCAAGCGTCGAGATCGCCGTCATCGACATGAACCATGTGGACGGCAGCGAGCAGCGGGGAGAGCACGCCGAGCCGTTCGAGACGCGCGATCGTCCGTTCCTCGCCGCAGAACGCATCGGCGGGCGTCTCGTTGACGTGCATGACCATGGGCAGCTCGAGCTCGTCGGCGGCGCGCCGTACCCGCATCAGGGTGTCGTCGGTGAGCGTCCCGGGCGCGAGGGGAGCGAAGCAGGTGCCGATGAGCGGATCGCCGCGATACTCGTCGTGGAGCGCGAGGCCTTTTTCGAGACATTCGCCGGCCGACCCGGCCCAGCTCGTCGGCGGCTCCATGACGGGCAGGCCGATGCAGGCGCGAATCTGTACGTCGGCGGCCACTTGGGCGGCGACTTCCGGAAACAGATGCACGTCTGCAAAGCAGGTGGTGCCGCTCAAGAGCATCTCGGCGACCGCCAGCTCCGTGCCGTCGCGCACGTATTCGGCGTCGACCCAGCGTTGCTCGAGCGGCTCGACCTGCGATTTGCGCCAGCGTTCGAAGGATGCGCTCTCGGCCGCCCCGCGCAGCAACGTCATGGCTGCGTGCGTGTGCGCATTGACGAAGCCAGGCAGGAGCACATGGCGAGGCCGGTCGACCACACGCTCGGGCGCATAGTGCGCAGTCAGCTCCTCGGTCGGCCCGACGGCGACGATGCGGCCCGCCTTGACCGCGACCGCGTGATGCTCGAGCACGCGTCCGAGTGGCTCGATCGGAACGAGCCAGCGCGCGCTGATCAGCGTGTCAATCTGGTCCATGCAAACGGGGCCTTGCTCATGAGCTGCGAGTATAACGCGGCGGGTCACGGGCATTCGGTTGAGTGCCCCGATGTGCTAAGCTTTAGCACTTTATTGCCTCAGGTCAGAGCACGGGCTCCGAGGCACAAAAATCCGGCTGTCGAGCCGCTTCGGAAGCGGTTTGCACGGCAGCCGACATCGCTCGAAACACGGGCCGAACAGAACGCTGCATGGCTGAAATCGCGCGCGAAATATTGCACGTCAATCTCGAAGACGAGATGAAGCAGTCGTACCTCGACTATGCCATGAGCGTCATAGTCGGGCGTGCCTTGCCGGATGTGCGTGACGGCTTGAAGCCGGTGCACCGGCGCATCCTGTTCGCGATGCACGAGAGCAATAACGTCGCGAGCCGGCCTTACGTGAAGTGCGCCCGCGTGGTCGGCGACGTGCTCGGCAAGTACCACCCGCACGGCGATACTGCCACGTACGATGCGCTCGTGCGCATGGCGCAGTCGTTCTCGATGCGCTACGCGTTGGTGGACGGCCAGGGCAATTTCGGCTCGATCGACGGCGATCCGCCGGCTGCGTATCGATACACCGAGTGCCGTATGACGGCGCTCGCCTCAGAGCTGCTCGCGGACATCGACAAGGAGACGGTCGACTTCGTCGACAATTACGACGGCAAGGAGCAAGAGCCTGTCGTTCTGCCGACCCGGCTGCCGAACCTCCTGATCAACGGCGCCTCCGGTATCGCGGTCGGCATGGCGACCAACATCCCGCCGCACAATCTCGGCGAAGTCGTCAGCGCCTGCATCGCGCTCATCGACGATCCGGACATCTCGATCGCCGGCTTGATGCAGCATATCCCCGGTCCCGATTTCCCGACCGCCGGCATCATCAACGGCTCGCAGGAGATCGCCACGGCGTACCTGACCGGCAGAGGGCGCCTGTACGTGCGCGCCCGCACCACGATCGAAGAGGACGAGAAGGGACGTCAGTCGATCGTCATCACCGAGCTGCCGTATCAGGTCAACAAGGCGCGGCTCCTCGAGCGCATTGCCGACTTGGTGCGCGAGAAGGTGATAGACGGCATCGCGCCGGACGGCTTGCGCGACGAGTCCGACAAGGACGGCCTGCGCGTGGTGATCGAGCTCAAGCGCGGCGAGGTCGCCGACATCGTGCTGAACAAGCTGTTCAAGCACACGCCGATGGAGACGGTCTTCGGCATCAACATGGTCGCGTTGCAGGACGGCCAGCCGAAGCTGCTCAACTTGAAGGAGATGCTCGAGGCGTTCCTGCGCCATCGCCGCGAGGTCGTCACCCGCCGCACGATTTTCGATTTGCGCAAGGCGCGCGAGCGTGCCCACATCCTCGAAGGTCAGGCCGTCGCGCTCGCCAATATCGACGAGGTGATCGCGCTCATCAAAGCCTCGCCGACGCCGGCCGAAGCGAAGGCGGCGTTGATGAGCCGCACGTGGCCGGCCGGTGCCGTACCGCAGATGCTCGAGCGCGCCGGACAGGTCGCCACGCGACCGGATGGGCTGAGTGAAGAGTTCGGGCTCAAGGCGGACGGCTATCGTCTGTCGGATGTGCAGGCGCAGGCGATTCTCGATTTGCGTCTGCATCGCCTGACCGGCCTCGAGCAGGACAAGATCTGGCAGGAGTTCCAGGAGCTGCTCGCGCAGATCCAGGATTTGAGCGATATCCTGGCGCGGCCGGAGCGCCTGCTGAGCGTGATCCGCGCCGAGCTCGAGGAGATTCGCGCCAAATACGCCGATCCGCGTCGCACCGAGATCGTCCAGGATCACTCGGACCTCACGATCGAGGACTTGATCGAGCAACAGGACGTGGTCGTGACCCTCTCGCACGGCGGCTACGCGAAGGCGCAGCCCGTGTCTGCCTATCAGGCGCAGCGTCGCGGCGGGCGCGGCAAGGCGGCGACGACCGTCAAGGACGAAGACTTCGTCGACAAGCTCTTCGTCGCGAACACGCACGATACGCTGCTGTGCTTCTCGAGCACCGGCAAGCTCTACTGGCTCAAGGTCTATCAGCTGCCGCAGGCAAGCCGCGGCTCGCGCGGCAAGCCGATCGTCAATCTGCTGCCGCTGCAGGATGGCGAGCGCATCAACGCGGTGTTGCCGATCCACGAATTCGAGAACGACAAGTTCGTGTTCATGGCGACCGCAGCAGGCACGGTGAAGAAGACCTCGCTCGAGGCGTTCTCGCGTCCGCGTCAGGCGGGCATCATCGCGATCGAGCTCGAAGAAGGCGACCGCCTGGTGGCTGCCGACATCACCGACGGCTCGAAGCAGATCATGCTGTGCACGAGCGAAGGCAAGGCGATTCGCTTCGACGAGAACGACGTGCGTCCGATGGGCCGCACGGCAGCGGGCGTGCGCGGCATTCGCCTGCCGGCTGGGGAAGAGGTCATCTCGCTCATCATCGTCAACGAGCCCGGCATGATCCTCACCGCCTCGGAAAATGGCTACGGCAAGGTGACGCCGCTCGATGAGTTCCCGGTGCACGGCCGCGGCGGACAAGGCGTCATCGCGCTGCAGACGACGGAGCGCAACGGGCGTATGGTGGGCGCGCTACAGGTCGCACAGGACGACGAGATCATGCTCATCAGCTCGAGCGGTACGCTGGTGCGCACGGCGGTGAACGAGATTTCGGTACAAGGCCGCAACACGCAAGGCGTGCGGCTCATCCGTCTCGACGAAGGCGACCGGCTCGTCGGCTTGGAACGCATCGTCGGCGAGAGCGGCGAGAGCGAGAACGGCGACGGCGCCGATTCGGCCTGACGGATACTCGAGAACACTTTTGTCCACTTCAGTTAAGCGATCGAACGATTCATGCGTGTCTACAACTTCAGCGCAGGTCCTGCGGTTCTGCCCGTCGAAGTCCTCGAACAGGCTCGCGATGAGATGTTGGACTGGCGCGGCACCGGCATGTCGGTCATGGAAATGAGCCATCGCGGCAAGGCGTTCGTGTCGATCGCTGAGCAAGCCGAGGCCGATCTGCGCGAGCTGCTGCGCGTGCCGAACAACTACAAGGTGCTGTTCATGCAGGGTGGTGCGACGGCCCAGTTCGCCGCCGTGCCGATGAATCTCGCCGGCCCCGACGATGTCATCGATTTCGTGAACACGGGATCGTGGTCGAAGAAGGCCATCGGCGAAGCGAAGCGCTTTGCGAAGGTGCACGTGGCGGCCGATGCGGGCGAGCCGTACACCTCGATTCCGCCGGTCGAGACCTGGCAGCTCTCGCCGAATGCCGCCTATCTGCACTACACGCCGAACGAGACGATCGGCGGCGTGGAGTTTCACTTCCTTCCTGACGTCAAAGCGACGCTCGTCGCGGATATGTCCTCGACGTTCCTGTCGCGCCCGATCGATGTTTCGAAGTTCGGCGTCATCTATGCCGGCGCGCAGAAGAATCTCGGTCCGTCGGGACTGACCGTCGTCATCGTCCGCGAGGACCTGCTCGGCAAGGCACGGCCGGGCACGCCCACGGTCTTGGATTACGCAGCGGTCGCGAAAGACGGCTCGATGCTCAACACGCCGCCGACGTATGCCTGGTACATCGCCGGGCTCGTGCTGCAGTGGATCAAGCGCAAGGGCGGGCTCGAAGCGATGGCGAAGCTCAATCAAGCGAAAGCCGAGAAGCTCTACGCGGCGATCGACAGCTCGTCGTTCTATCGCAACCCGGTGGCGAAGGAAGCCCGCTCGTGGATGAACGTGCCGTTCACGCTCGCCAAGCCCGAGCTCGACAAGACGTTCATCGAAGAGGCGAAGAAGGCTGGCCTCGTCACGCTGGAAGGCCATCGCTCCGTCGGCGGCATGCGCGCGAGCATCTACAATGCGATGCCGATGGAAGGCGTCGATGCGCTGGTGAGCTTCATGAAGGAGTTCGAGCGCAAGCACGGATAGCAGGGCAGCAGCCGAGCGCATATCGCTCGACGTTCCGAGCCGTCATCGACACCTGCTTCGCTCCAAGAGGCGACCGCGAGCCATGTCGTTCAAGATCCTCACGCTCAACAATATTTCGGTGCGCGGCCTCGAACGGTTGCCGCGCGATCGCTATGAGGTGGCCTCGGAGATCGGCCACCCCGATGCGATCCTGGTGCGCTCGGCCGACATGCACTCGATGGAGATTCCCGAGAGCGTGAAGGCTGTGGCACGTGCGGGGGCGGGAACGAACAACATCCCGGTCGCGCGCCTGTCGCAGCGCGGCGTTCCGGTGTTCAACGCGCCGGGCGCCAATGCGAATGCGGTCAAGGAGCTCGTGATCGCCGCGCTGTTCCTCGCGGCGCGCAATATCTGTCAGGCGTGGCAGTACGTGCGCTCGCTCGAAGGCAACGATCGCGAGCTCGAAGAAGCCATCGAAAAGGGCAAGAAGAAATTCGTCGGCTACGAGCTGCCCGGCCGCACGCTCGGCGTCGTCGGTCTCGGCGCGATCGGCGTCGAGGTGGCGAACGCCGCGCATTCGCTCGGCATGAACGTGCTCGGGTTCGATCCGCAGATCACGGTGCAACGCGCCTGGCAGCTGTCCTCGGGCGTGCAACAAGCGCTCTCGCTCGACGATCTATTCGCGCGCAGCGACATCGTCACGGTACACGTGCCGTTGCTCGATGCGACGCGCCACTTGGTCAACGCCGCGCGCCTGAAACTGCTCAAGCCGCAGGCCGTCGTACTCAATTTCGCGCGCGCCGGCATCGTGGACGATGCGGCAGTGCTCGATGCCTTGAACGCCGGCAAGCTGCACGCGTACGTGTGCGACTTCCCGACGAATCAGCTCAAGGATCACCCGAAGGTCATTGCGTTGCCGCATCTCGGCGCATCGACGCATGAGGCCGAAGAAAACTGCGCCATCATGGTGGCCGACACGCTGCGGGAGTTCCTGGAGAACGGCAATATCCGCCACTCGGTGAATTTCCCGGAAGCGATCATGCCGCGCACGGCTGGCGCTTCACGTCTGGCGATTGCCAACGCGAACGTCCCGAACATGGTCGGTCAGATCTCGACGGCACTGGCGGCGGCGAAGCTCAACATTGCCGATCTGTTGAACAAATCGCGGGGCGAGCTTGCGTACACCCTCATCGACATCGACGGACCGATCCCGCCGAGCGTCATCGAGGAAGTCAGAGCGATTCAAGGCGTGCTGTCGGTGCGCGCCCTCTAACCGCCGCGGATGTATTCATGAAAGGCCGCTCAGCCAAGAAAGCGAACAAACAAGCGAAAGACGCGAAGGCCGCCGACAAAGCGCTGCCGCCGGCGTCAGGCGCTGCCAGCGCCGAGCTCGATTCGATTCGCGCGCGCATCGACCGCATCGACGAACGTATCCACGAGCTCTTGAACGAGCGCGCCCGGCTGGCCCAGCAAGTCGGCATCACCAAGAAGAAGACGCAGAGCACCGCCGAGTTCTATCGGCCCGAGCGCGAAGCGCAGGTGCTGCGTAAGGTGATCGAGCGCAACAAGGGGCCGCTCAAGAACGAAGAGGTCGTGCGCCTGTTCCGCGAGATCATGTCGGCGTGCTTGGCGCAGCAGGAGCCGCTCAAGGTGGCATTCCTCGGACCCGAAGGCACGTTCTCGCAACAGGCGGTGCTCAAGCATTTCGGCCATTCCGTGCGCGCACTGCCGCTCGCTGCGATCAGCGAGGTCTTCCAGGAAGTGCAGGCCGGTCACGCCGATTTCGGCGTCGTGCCGGTCGAGAACTCGACGGAAGGGACGGTCAACAACACGCTCGACATGTTCATTACTTCGCCGCTCAAGATCTGCGGCGAGATCGAGCTGCGTATCCATCAGCATCTGATGGGACGCATGCACGGCATGGAGAAGATCGTGCGCGTGTGCTCGCATCAGCAGTCGTTGGCCCAATGCCGCAACTGGCTGGACGAGCACCTGCCGGGGATAGAGCGCATCGCGGTGAGCAGCAATGCAGAAGCGGCGCGCCGTGCGCGCGACGAGGACGGTACGGCGGCCATCGCGGGGCAGGCAGCGGCCGAGGTCTACGGTCTCAACATCATCGTGCCCGAGATCGAGGATACGGACGACAACACGACGCGCTTTCTCGTCATCGGGCGCAAGCTGTTCGCCGCCAGCGGTCGCGACAAGACGACGCTGCTCTTGTCGGCGGGCGACACGCAGTCGCCGGGTGCGCTTTATCGGCTGCTCGAGCCGCTCGCCCGCAACAATATCAGCATGACGCGCATCGAGTCGCGGCCCTCGCGGCGCAAGAAGTGGGATTACTTGTTCTTCATCGACGTGGTCGGTCACGCCGACGAACCGCCGCTCAAGCACGCACTCGAGGAGCTGAAGAAGCGCGCTTCGCTGTTCCGCGTGCTCGGCTCTTATCCGTGCGCAGTGTTGTGACGCCAACATGAGCTTCGATCCCGTCTCGCTCATTGCGCCCGCCGTACGCGGGATTGCGCCCTACGTGCCCGGCAAGCCGCTCGAAGAGCTCGAGCGCGAGTACGGCATCCGCGACAGCATCAAGCTCGCATCGAATGAGAACCCGTTCGGTCCCGGTCCGCGTGCGCGCGAGGCGATCGTACGCGAGAGCGCCGAGCTCGGTCTGTACCCCGACGGTAATGGCTTTCGGCTCAAGCAGGCGCTGTCTCGCAAGCACGGCGTGCCGATGGAGTCGATCACGCTCGGCAACGGCTCGAACGACGTGCTCGTGCTGCTGGCGGAAGCATTTCTGACGCCGGCGACGGAAGCGGTCTACTCGCAATACGCGTTTGCGATCTATGCAATCGTGGTGCAGGCGACCGGCGCCCGCGGTCGTGCCGCGGCGGCACGACCGCCCGAGGATCCGATGCCGTACGGGCACGATCTTGATGCCATGCGCGCGCTCGTCAACGAACGGACGCGGCTCGTCTTCATCGCGAACCCGAACAACCCGACCGGCACGTTCGTGAACGCCGCGGCCTTGCGTTCGTTCGTGGCGTCGCTGCCGCTGACGACGCTCGTCGTCATCGACGAGGCGTACATCGAGTACACGGATCCTTCGTTCCCGGACACAAGCCGTTGGCTGAACGAGTTTCCGAATCTGGTCGTCACGCGCACCTTCTCGAAAGCGTATGGGCTGGCGGGCTTGCGCGTCGGCTATGCGTTGTCTCACCCGGTGGTGGCGGATGCGCTCAATCGCGTGCGCCAGCCGTTCAACGTCAACTCGATCGCGCTTGCCGCGGCGTGCGCTGCGCTCGAAGATCAGGAGCACATCGAGCGTTCCGTCGCGGCGAATCGCGCGGGTCTCGAACAGGTGAGGGCCGGGCTCGATCGAATCGGCCTGCGTCACTTCCCGAGCCAAGGCAATTTCGTGTTGGTCGATTGCGGGCGCGCGGCGCTGCCGGTGTACGAAGGCATGCTACGCCGCGGCGTCATCGTGCGACCGGTCGGCGGCTACGGTCTGCCGAACCATCTGCGCATCACGATCGGAACCGAATCCCAGAATCAGCGTATGCTTGCAGCCCTGGAACAGGCGCTCGCGTAACAGGACGTGGCGCGTGTCTTGCGCGCCTTTGAACACAGAGCACTAGCGAATACACGATCACCTTCGCCATGCCGAATTATCTCGTTCATCCCACGCAGACTGTTGGCGGCACGATCCGAGTGCCGGGAGACAAGTCGATTTCGCATCGTTCGTTGATGTTGGGCGGCATCGCGGAAGGCGTGACGGAAGTGCGCGGCTTTCTCGAAAGCGAAGACTGCCTGGCGACCATGGCGGCGATGCGCGCGCTCGGCGTGCGCGTCGAGCGGACCGGACCGCAAGAGGTGCACGTCTACGGCAACGGTTTGAAGGGCCTACGCGCTGCCGGCCATGCGCTCGACATGGGCAACTCGGGCACGGCGATGCGCTTGATGACGGGATTGTTGTCGGGTCAACCTTTCGACAGCGAGCTCATCGGCGACAGCTCCCTCATGCGCCGGCCGATGGAGCGGGTCGCGAAGCCCCTTCGGCTCATGGGTGCGCAAATCGAGACCTTGGAGGGCAAGCCGCCCGTTCGCATCAAAGGCGGCGCGAGCTTGCAGGGCATTCGCTACGAGCTGCCGGTGGCGAGCGCGCAGGTGAAGTCGGCCATCCTGCTGGCGGGTCTGCAGGCAGCAGGCGAGACGATCGTGGTCGAACCGGCGGTCACGCGCGATCACACGGAGCGGATGCTGCAGAGCTTCGGCTGCGAGCTGAGCGCGGCGCAGGGCGAGGTGAAGCTCAAGCCGCCCGCGCGGCTCGAAGCCTGTTCGCTCGATGTGCCCGGCGACTTCTCTTCGTCGGCTTTCTTCCTCGTGGCCGGCTCAATTGCGCAGGGTAATGGGCTCACGATCTCGGGCGTCGGCGTCAACCCGACGCGGACCGGCTTGCTGGACATTCTCGCGCTCATGGGCGCGGACCTGCGCGTGGTGAATCACCGCACCGCGGGCGCAGAGCCGGTGGCCGACATCGAAGTGCGTCCGGCGCAGCTCAAGGGCATTCACGTGCCCGAGCACCTCGTGCCGCTGGCGATCGACGAGTTCCCCGTGCTGTTTATCGCGGCAGCGTGCGCCGAAGGCGAAACGCTGGTCACGGGCGCCGAGGAATTGCGCGTCAAAGAAAGCGACCGCATCGCGGTCATGGCAGAAGGCCTACAGGCGATGGGCGTCGAATGCGAGGTGCTGCGCGACGGTATCCGCATTCAAGGCCGCACCAGCCCCCACGTCTTTTCCGGCGGCACGGTCCACAGCCATGGCGATCACCGCATCGCGATGTCCTTTGCCGTCGCCAGCCTGCGGGCTGCACAGCCGATCGAAATCATCGATGTGGCCAACGTCGCCACGTCGTTCCCCGACTTTCCGGGCGTTGCCCGCGCTGCAGGTCTCAACGTCGAGCTGAAATAACGGGTCGCAGCGGTGAGTGAGACGGTCGAGACGCCGGAAGGCGGGCAGTCGGGCCCGGTCAGCGTGCCCGTCATTGCCATCGACGGTCCGAGCGGATCGGGGAAGGGCACCATCTCGCGTCTCGTCGCCGCCCGGCTCGGTTGGCATCTGCTCGATAGCGGTGCGCTCTACCGTCTCGTCGCATTGGCGGGTCAGCGCCGCGGCTTGGCGCCCGATGACGAAGCAGGGCATGCCCGGGTTGCCCGGGAGCTCGACGCCACGTTCGGCACGGGACCGGACGGCTCGGAACGCATCTGGCTCGAAGGTCAGGAGGTCAGCTCCCAGATCCGGACGGAAGAGGCTGGCGCAGGGGCCTCCCGTGTGGCGGCTATGCCGAGCGTCCGGGCGGGCCTGCTCGAGCGGCAGCGCGCCTTCGCTCAGCCGCCCGGCCTGGTGGCGGACGGGCGGGACATGGGCACCGTTGTTTTTCCTTCCGCACAGCTCAAGATCTTCCTCACGGCGAGCCCCGAGGAACGGGCGCGTCGGCGATATAACCAGTTGAAAGAAAAGGGCCTCAGTGCTAACCTCGCCGCCCTTTCGCTGGAGATTGCCGAGCGCGATCGGCGCGACGCAAGCCGCGCGGTTGCCCCACTCAAGCCGGCCGACGACGCAATCATCGTGGATTCCACCTTGATGTCGATCGACGCCGTGGTGGCACGGGTGCTTGAGCTGGCCGCTGCACGTTTCTCGGTGAATTGACGCAAAGGCGCTTGGCTGTAGGCGCTGGGCTGTAGGGACGCACGGCTGCGCCGTGCTGGCGCTTCCTCCCTGCTCGCACACGGCTGAGGCGACTGTTTTTAGGATCCGCGCGGGATGCGCGGTGTGACTAACAACCCCTTGTGTGCCAGGATGGCCGCAGGGATAGCGGGTCGCAGAGCGGCCCCGGAAACACTCATGACCGAAAGTTTTGCGCAACTGTTCGAAGAAAGCCTGGCCTCTCAGAAGATCAAGCCGGGTGCCATCCTGACCGGACGCGTCGTCGAGGTCGGCCCGGATGTGGTCGTAGTCAACGCCGGTTTGAAGAGCGAGGCCGTCATTCCGGCCGAGCAATTCAAGAACGAGCGCGGCGAGATCGAAGTCAACGTCGGCGACGAGGTGGAAGTCGCGCTCGATAGCGTCGAAGACGGCACGGGCGAGACCCGTCTGTCGCGCGAGAAGGCCAAGCGTGCGCGCACGTGGGCGCGTCTCGAACAGGCGTACGAGAAGCAAGAGATCGTCAAGGGCGTCATCAACGGCCGCGTGAAGGGCGGCTTCACCGTCGAGATCGATTTCGTCCGCGCGTTCCTGCCGGGCTCGCTCGTCGACGTGCGCCCGGTGCGCGATCCGTCCTACCTCGAAGGCAAGACCCTCGAGTTCAAGGTCATCAAGCTCGACCAGAAGCGCAACAACGTCGTTGTCTCGCGCCGTGCGGTCGTCGAGCAGGAATACAGCGCCGAGCGCACCGAGCTGCTCGAGAAGCTGCAGGAAGGGGCGGTCGTGCGCGGCACGGTCAAGAACCTCACCGACTACGGTGCGTTCGTGGACCTCGGCGGCATCGACGGCCTGCTGCACATCACCGACATGGCGTGGAAGCGCGTCAAGCATCCGTCGGAAGTCGTCAACGTCGGCGACGAGATCGACGTGCGCATCCTCAAGTTCGACCGCGAGCGTCAGCGCGTCAGCCTCGGCATCAAGCAGCTCGGCAACGATCCGTGGCAGAACATTGCGCGTCGCTATCCGACCGGCACGCGCCTGTTCGGTAAGGTCACGAACATCGCCGACTACGGCTGCTTCGTCGAGATCGAGGAAGGCGTCGAAGGCTTGGTGCACGTCTCCGAGATGGATTGGACGAACAAGAACGTCAATCCGTCGAAGGTCGTCCACATCGGTCAAGAGGTCGAGGTCATGGTGCTCGACATCGACGAAGAGCGCCGCCGCATCTCGCTCGGCATCAAGCAGTGCCAGCCGAATCCGTGGAAGGAGTTCGCGGACAACTACAACCGCGGCGACCGCGTGAGCGGCCAGATCAAGTCGATCACCGACTTCGGCATCTTCATCGGGCTGCAGGGCGGCATCGACGGCCTCGTGCATCTGTCGGACATCTCCTGGGATGTGCCGGGCGAAGAAGCCGTGCGCAACTACCAGAAGGGTCAGACCGTCGAAGCGATGGTGCTGTCGATCGATCCGGAGCGTGAGCGCATCTCGCTCGGTATCAAGCAGCTCGCCAAGGATCCGTTCTCAACCTGGATCGCCGAGCATCCGAAGGGCTCGATCGTCAAGGGTCGCGTGCGCGAGGTCGACGCCAAGGGTGCGGTCATCGATCTCGGCGGCGGCGTGGAAGGTTATCTGCGCGCGTCCGAGCTGTCGCGTGATCGCGTCGAAGACGCCCGGACGGTGCTCAAGGTCGACGACGAGGTCGAGGCGAAGTTCACGAACGTGGACCGCAAGAGCCGCACGATCGCGCTGTCGATCAAGGCGAAGGAAATTCACGAAGAGAACGAAGCCGTTCAGGGGTATCGCGCGGGCGAAACCTCGACCGGCACCAGTCTCGGCGACTTGCTGAAGGAGCACATCGGAGGCCAGGACGCTTCCTGATTGGCGAGGTTGCAGGCTGTAGGTCGTCGGTCGTAGCGGACGAAGCGGGCTCTGTCCGACTACGGCCGGCGTTTTACGGCCTGCTGCCAGCAAGAAGAACAACGGGCCCGACATGACGAAATCGGAACTCATCGAGCTCATTGCAGCGAAACAAAAACACCTGCCCGCCAAGGATGTGGAGCTGGCTGTCAAACAGATCCTCGAGATCATGAGCGATGCGCTCGCGCAGGGCGGTCGCATCGAGATCCGCGGATTCGGCAGCTTTTCGCTGCATTTTCGTCCGCCGCGCCAGGGGCGAAATCCCAAGACCGGCGAAACCGTCGCGCTCTCCGGCAAATACGTTCCCCACTTCAAGCCTGGCAAGGATCTGCGCGAGCGCGTCAATCAAGGCGCGGGCAACGCGATCCGCGATTGAGTTGAGCCTGCCGCCCGTAGGCTCTACGCTGTCGCCAACGATGACGCCGGACTCCCGGCGTCTCTGTGCACGTTCCGGTCGGGCAGCGATGCTGCCCGCCATGTGAAGCCGACAGCCTAGAGCCGCTCATGTCTCGTTTTGCTTTCCGCCTGTCGCTCGTACTTGCAGCGCTCGTCTCGCTGCTCATCAGCGCGATGAATCGCGATGTCGTAGGCATCGAGCTGGCGTTCTTGCGGCTCGAATCGCCGCTCGGTCTGGCGCTCGTCGTTGCCTTCGTCGTGGGACTGCTGGCGGGGCTCACCTGGCGCAGCACGTGGATTGCCGAGCTCTTGGCCGAACGAGGCCGTCTGCGGCGGGCGCTGCGCATCGCCGAAGCGCAGGCTCGCGAGACATCGAGCGCGCGCGATGCTCGTTGAGCCATCGTCGACGCTCATCGTCGCGCTCTTCATCGCCGCTGCTGCGGGATGGTGCTTCGGGCGTTATCGACGACCGGCTCCGCCCGGCGATGCGCAGCGCAATGAGCTCAAGCAGAGCTATTTCCAAGGGCTGCGCTTTCTCCTGAACGAAGAGCCCGACAAGGCGCTCGAAGTCTTCCTGCGCATGGTCGACGTCGACAACGACACGGTCGAGACGCACTTTGCGCTCGGCAACCTATATCGCAAGCGCGGCGAAGTCGAGCGGGCCATTCGGGTACACGAGAACATCATTGCGCGCCCGGGACTCAGTGCCGAGCATCGCGTACACGCGACGTTCGCCCTTGCCGAGGACTACTTTCGTGCCGGGCTCTTCGATCGCGCCGAGGCGTTGTTCCAACAGCTGGCGAGCGAGGGTGCGCGACGCGCAGCGGCGTTGCGGTACCTCTTGCGTATCTACGAGCAGCAACGCGATTGGGAGCAGGCCATCGCCGTGCACGAGCGGCTCGTTGCCATTGCGTCGGCGGAACATCCGACAGCGATCGCGCACTACCACTGCGAGTTGGCCGAGCGAGCGCGGATGCGCGGCGATTTCGCCGCGGCCCGTGCGCATTTGCGGCAGGCGCGCGAGGTGCAACGTAATTTTCCGCGCAGCGCGCTCGTGCGCGCCGATGTCGCGCTCGATATGGGCGAGCCAGCGCTGGCCGCATTGTTGTGTCAGCGGCTCGTCGAGTTGCATCCGAAGCTCTTGCCCCTTGCGCTGCCCAGGGTCATGCGCGCGTTGCGCGAACAGGGCGGCGAGGTGATCGAGCAGCGATTCGCCGCGTGGATTCGTCCCGAGCCGGCCGCGCGTGCACAGCTTGCCTATGCGGCGATCGTGGCAGGTCTGGAGCAGGAAGCCTTCGTGCTCGATTGCTTGCCCGACTTGCTGCGCGAAGAACCGAGCCTCGGCGAAATCGCACGTGCCTTGGCGGGCGAGCCGACGCAGTTGTCCAGGCAGCAACGCTCGGAGCTCGCCGCAGCGCTCGGGCGCATCTTGAGGCGCACACAGCGCTATCGCTGCGTCGATTGCGGTTTCGCGAGCGCAAGTCACTTCTGGCAGTGTCCCGGCTGTCGCAGTTGGGACGCCTTTGCACCCGTCGCGTTGCTCGACGTGACGCCCGGAGTCCATCGCCGCTGACGCCGTGAGAGTGGTGAGACGACCGGCGCCTGCGCAGGCACCTCTCCGGGCCTGCGGTCATTTCCAGGCAAACGCTTCGTTATTCGGCATCCACGCCGCTGCGACTTCAACAGAATGTTGCGAGGGAACGGGCGGGTGCCCGCTCCGCGTCACTGATAGCTAAGGAGAGCCGAATGTCGCACATCAATCATCGCAACGCCGTACGCCGATCCGTGCAGCTGCTGATCGCGAGTCTCTTGCCGCTCGGCGCTTGGGCGGGGCCCGTCGACATCAATACCGCCGACGCGGCCACGATCGCCAAGGAGCTCCACGGGATCGGTCTCGCCCGCGCTCAGGCCATCGTCGAGTACCGCGAGAAGCATGGCGCGTTCAAGTCCGTCGACGAGCTGCGCAAGGTCAAGGGCATCGGCGCCAAGACCATCGAGCAGAATCGGGCGAACATCCGCATCGACGGCTCGGCGAGCGGCAAGAAGACGAGCTGATTCCAGCGCGTGCACTCTGGGGCGGCGTTCACAGTGGACGCCGCTCCTTTCTGGTACAAGCGGCGGCACAAACGCACGGGCGCGGTGCACGTGACAGAATGAACCTCCGGTCGCTTAGTGCGTTCTCCTTGCTATGATCGTTCCCAGCAAACAGGAGGGCACTGAGTGACTAAAGAGATCCGCACTGCTGTGTTTCCGGTCGCCGGACGCGGAACCCGCTTCCTGCCTGCGACGAAGGCCAGCCCGAAGGAGATGCTGCCCATCGTCGACAAGCCGCTGATCCAATATGCGGCCGAGGAAGCGCTCGCGGCGGGGGCGCGTAAGCTGGTGTTCATCACCGGCAGCTCCAAGCGTGCGATCGAGGATCACTTCGACACGGACCGTGAGCTCGAGGAGGCGCTCGAGCAGCAAGGCAAGGAGGAGCTGCTGAAGCAGCTCAAGGACATCGTGCCTTCGTGGGCCAGCTGCATCTACATCCGCCAGCCGATGCCATTGGGCCTGGGCCATGCGGTGTTGTGTGCGCGTCCCGTCGTCGGCAACGAGCCGTTCTTCGTTCATCTCGCCGACGATCTCATCGATGCCGAAACGCCCTGCCTGCGGCAGATGGCGGACGTCTACGCGCAGCGCGGCGGCAGCGTGCTCGGTGTCGAGACCGTGCCGCGCTCTGAAACCGACAAGTACGGCATCGTCGCGACCGGAGAACGCGAAGGCCGCGTCAGTCGCGTCACGCAGATCGTGGAGAAGCCGCGGCCGCAAAATGCGCCTTCCACGCTGGCAGTGGTCGGCCGGTACGTACTGTCACCGACGATCTTCGATCGTCTCGAGACGACCGGGCGCGGCGCGGGCGGCGAAATTCAGCTCACCGACGCCATTGCGGATCTGCTTGTCGATGAGCCTGTCTATGCCTATGAGTTCGAGGGCAAGCGGTACGACTGCGGCAGCAAGCTCGGCTACCTGCAGGCGACCGTGGAGTTCGGCCTCAAGCACGACACGCTGGGCGGCAAGTTCAAGGAATATCTGCTCGGCTTGAGCGACCGAATTCGCGATAAGTAGCGATCGATGGGCACGCCGGGCGATTGAGTGGCCCGGCGTGCGCTACCGCGCCCCCGGTGTGCCCATGAGCGACAACAAAGCGACGGCCGCCGCGGGCGCTCGTTCCTTGGCGCCGTTGATGAAATAGACAAACACATCGCGTGCCTTGGCTTCCTTGGCGGGCAGCAAGCCAGGCACATCCTCTGGGGTCTCTCCTTGGGCCCACATGTAAGCGCGCCGCAACCATGCGTCGAGCTCGCTGGGCGGATATCCGGTCGGTTCTGCGGACGATGCTTCGCGCAGGCGCAAGTACATGAAGTCGCCCGTCGCATCGGCGATGGCCGGATAGTCTCGTGAGTGCGTGTAGACGACGGCAACGCGATGCCGGCGCGCCAAGTCGACGAATTCCGGGCAGCGAAAGCTCTCATGGCGGACTTCGAGGGCATGCGTCAGCGGCAGCTCGCCGAGCCGCCGCGGCAGATTCTGCAGGAAGCTTTCAAGGTCCTCGGGCACGAAGGTCGTCTGCGGCGGCAGTTGCCAGAGAATCGGTCCTAGTTTTTCGCGCAGCTCAGTCAGACCGCTGTTCAAGAACTTCTCGACGTGTTCGCGCACTCCTGCGAGAACGCGCCGTTGCACGATGTAGCGGGGCGCCTTGATCGAGAAGACGAAATTCGCAGGTGTTTCTTCGTACCATTTCGCGAACACACGCGGCGATTGCAGGCGGTAGAAGGTGCTGTTGATCTCGATCGTCGTGACCTGGCGGCTGGCGTAGTAGAGCTCGCGCTGTTTCGGCAGGTCGGAAGGATAGAAGGTCGTACGCCAGGGTTCGTACGACCAACCGCCGATGCCGACGCGAATACGACCGACGCGCTCATTCGTCTTGCTCGCTGTGTGACTCGTCATCGTCATCAGCTCGGTTCCCGCGCACGCGCATGAAGCTGGCGAAGCGGGGGATGCCGTTCGCCGTCAAGCCATGATAGCGGTAAGTGATCCATGTTCCGATGGCTGGCGGATGCATACGCTCGGCGTCGGTGAAGCCTGTGCCTATACGAAAGACTTTGCCCTCAGGCGTGCGCACTTCGAGAGCACCGAGCACATCGGCATACTTGCCGGTGCCGCGATGATGCGCGATCACCTGCGCCTCGGCGTCGCGATATGGCTTGAGCTTGATGAGGTCATAGCTACGTCCTGCTACGTACCAGGAATCGGCACGGTGGAGCACGAGGCCTTCGCCACCTGCGGCGACGATGCGATCGAGATCGCGTCGCAAGGCCTCTCGATCGGCAGCGCGCCACTGCGGCACGAGCTCCAACGTCGGAGCGCGTGCGGCGGCGAGAAGATTCGCCAGCATCTGCAGTCGCTCACTGAAGGGAGCGGCGTGGCTCGGCAAGTCGAACGCCATGAAGCGCACAGCGCGCCACGCCGATTCATCGGGCACCGTGTCGCGCACGGTGGCTGCCAATTCCTCGAACCGTTGGCGGCCGATCCATAGCTCGCCATCGAGCGGCTGCGTTGGCCAGCCGCGCACGAACCAGTCGGGAGCATGAATGCGTCGACCGCTCCGCGTCAGGAGCTCATGCCCGGTCCAGTAGGTGCGGATGCCATCGTACTTCTCACTGACGAAATAGCCGGTTACGTCGATCTCATCGAGCGCGACCTCCTGTGCAAGCAGCAACGCCGGACGCATTGGCGTTTGCAGAGGCGTTGCGGCAGGAGCGAGCAACGGTAGACAGAGCGCGCTGGTGACGGCCAGCGCCACGCAAGATTTATCGGTGTGCCGCATCGGCAAGTCCTTTCGTCATGGCTCTTCATATTTGAGACTCGTAGCGCGCTGCGGCGTGTAGTTAATTTCGGGGTGCTTTGTGGCGTTACTGCCCACTAACCTTGGCCGACACGAGCAATGGAACGCTGGGAACTATCCCGGCCGTCGCGCCTTTGGACATCGTGGAAGCGCAAGACGCTTCGTCAGCAATGTGCGCGCATCGACTACCGAGGAGAGGATGTATATGACGACCAAGAGCTTGATGGCCCTGCTGGCCGCCGCGTCTCTGATGGCGTTGGGAGGCTGCGGCGAACGCGGCAACATGGGTCAGACAGACGACTCGCAAATGGGGGACACGGCGCCCGCTACGACGACGCCAGCCCCGGGCACGGCCGAGCCGGAGACCTGGAGTCCGCCGAGCGAGAACGAGGACATGAGCACGGAAGCGCCGACGGAGCCGGGCGCGACGACCGAGCCTTCGTACGATCCGCAGGGCTCGATGTCAGAAACGCCGGAGGATACCAACGACAGCGGCTCGGCAGTGCCGCCGCAGTAAGACCGAGCATCTAGACTGTAGGAAGGGCGCGCCGCCAGCGGCGCGCCTTTCTGATTTTCTTCGTTTGTCTTCTTTTCTTTGTTTGTCTCGCTTCCGACGGCTACTGAATTACCTTGCTCACGATGTTCGAGACGGCGCTCTCCACGCCTTGCGCGTTGAAAGCCTTCACGCCGAAGTAATACGTGCCTGCGGGCAGATCGTCGAACACATAGCGATCGATTCCGGGGTTGTCGATGCGGATGCTGTTGTGGAGCATTTCGCGCGACGGACCATAGACGATCGTGTAGCCCGCGAGATCGACGAGCACACTGCCGTCTTCGTTCTCGGTGGGCGCGATCCATGAGAGAGTCGCGCCGTTTGCGGATTCCGCCGGTACCACGGTGATGGTGAAGGGCGGCAATGACACGCTTGTGTTGCCGTCGCTGACTCGGATCACGATGTTCGGATATGTGCCTTCGTGCTCGGCGCGCGGCGTGCCGGTCAAACGTCCGTTCACAGTGCTGAAGGTCGCCCAGCTCGGCTTGTTCTCGATCTCGAAGGCGAGCATGTCGCCGTCCGGGTCGCTAGCAGCGGGGGTGAACGTGTACAGAGAATTCACGTTGACGCTGGTGGCGGCGACACCGGTGATCGTGGGCGCAGCATTGTTCGCGGTCGGCGGCGATTCAGGCTCGGGTTCAGGCTCTGTCGCTTCAGGTGGTGGAGTCGACGGAGCTTGCGGCGCGGAATCCGAAGGGGAATCGGCCGGAGACGAACCGTTCGAGGGCGATTCGGTCGAAGGTGGTTCGCTCGGAGCAGAGCCGATCGGGGGAGCGCCGTACGGAGGAGAGTCGTTTGGAGCAGAATTGTTCGGATCCGAATCCGGTACGGTGTCGGCGGGCGCAGGTTGATCGTCGGGCTGCGTGTCGGGCACCGACGGAATCGGGTTCTGCGGCTCCGGTGACGTCACGGAGCCAGGCGAAGTGCTCGCGGATGAGTTGCCGTCATCGCCGCCGCCGCAGCCTGCAAGCGCCAAGGTCAGGCACAAGAGCAGCCCCACACCTCGAGAAACCGAGCGAGACTTCCTCGCGATATCCGTCATCTGCATCTCCCTCGCGTTCTCGCCTGCGCGAGAACGAGTCGTTGAAGAGGGGGCAAATGACGCTAAGCCGCCGGCTCCCGCTGGCTGCGGAAGAAAGAACGGACGGATGCGAGGGCGCTTTACTTAACGGCGCTGTCTCTCATCCGGCAACCCCGCTATCTTCAGGTGAATGCTGAAGACCGGAGGCTTTGCGTCCCCGTCTCGCGACGGGTTTGCCCTTTCGGTAGCGAAGCGAAGCGCAGGTCGCGCTCCGTCATTCGGTGCGGACAGTAGACAGGGCTAGAAGCAGACAGACAATCAGGCAATGGAGCGCCTTCGGCGCAGGTTTTCTTAAGCCGCGGGCAGGGGAGCGAAAGCGAATGCCTGGAGAAGGATTGCGAGTTCGCCTGAGGCGTCTGGCGCAACACCGAGCCGATCCTTAAGAAGCCGTCGCTCAGCGGCTGCGCACCACGCGCCCGTTGACCTCGCGTACGAGTGCGGCGAGCTTCTCGCGTTGTCCGAGGTGCTCGTAGAACGTCTTGATGCGGGTTCGCGCGTTCTCTTTGGTCTCGCGATCGGCGCCTTCGTCGAGCATGAGCTCTTTGAAAGTCGAGGCGAGATATTCCTCGGCTTCGTTGAGGCGTCCCTGTTTGAAGAGCACTTCGCCGAGGGTGTTCTTGGAACGCTGAACGCGCCAGGCCGGCGCATCGGTGCGCTTCCAGCGATTGATGGAGGAGAGCAGGACGGATTCGGCTTCCGCCAGGCGATTCTGGCCGAGCAAGGCTTCGCCGAGATAGTGTTCGGCAGAGGCGACGTACTGATGATCGCTCGGCACCGCGCCGGCGAACATCTCCAGAGTCGTACGCAGGGTATTTTCGGCGTCCCGATACTTGCCCTTCTTGAGCAGCACCGTACCGAGCATCGTCTGCAAGAAACCGATCTTCAGCGTGACCGAGCTGCCCGCCGCGTCGTGAATGGCGAGCGATTCGCGAATCAGACGTTCGGCGGCATCGAAGCGGCCTTGCGCAATGCGCACCTGCGCCAAGTGGCCGAGCGTATCGGCGACGTTGCTGTTGTTATCGCCGAAGACGAGCCGCTGCGCCGCGAGCACGCGCTCGAAAATCGGCGCGGCTTCGTCGGGTCGATCGAGATACGTGAGGATGCGCGCGAGATTCGCTTCGGCGTAGATCCTGTCAGGATGCGTTTCGGGCACGCGCGAATAGATGCGAAGCGCTTCCCGAGCTTGGCGCTCGGCCTGCGCGAGATCATCGGCCCAGACGAGCACGTTCGACATGTCGACGAGAATGGCAGCGAGCTTCGGATCGTCGCGGCCGCGCAGCGAGCGCATGACGTTGTAGGCGGCCGCGATGTGCTTCTCGGCTTCGCTGACATTGCCTCTCAGCATCTCCAAGCGGCACAGGTCGACGAGCAGCGTCGCGTACTGTTCGGAAGGGGTCGCAGAGGCGCGCCGCGCGGCCTGCAGTGCTTCGGCCAACGTGCGATCGGAAGCCTCGTATTGAGCGTTCTCTCGCTGCGCCACGGCGAGCGCGGCGAGCACAGGGCCCAACTCCGTATCGCTCGCGCCGAGCTCGCGCTGGATGCTTGCGGCTTGCTCGAGAAATGTCGCCGCGCGATCCGAATGTCCCATGCGTAGATAGGAAACGCCGATCGCTTCCAGCAGGCGCGCGCGCACATCGGGTTGCTGATTCAGATCGGCCTGAATGCGTTCTGCGGCTTGCTCGAGCAGCGCGCGTGCCGTCGGCTCCTTGCCGAAGTGCATGTATGGGTCGGCGGCACGAAACACGTTCAGCATGAACTCCGACACCATCTCGGCGCGCTGTCCATCGCGCGTGGCCCGTTCGAGCGCCACGGCGATCTGCTGGCGCTGAATCGACATCACGATCGCAACGCCTACCACGAACACGAGGAAGCCCAGACCAGCGATCACGCCGGCAGTGTGGCGCTGGGCGAAACGTCTGCCGTAGTAGAACCAGTTGCCTTGGCGCGCCTGAACGGGCTCATTGTTCAGGTAGCGCCGAATGTCGTCGACCAAGTGCTCGACGGAGCTATAGCGATGCTGCGGCTCCTTGCGCATTGCGCGCATCACGATGGCGTCGATGTCGCCGCGCAGCTGGCGTATGAGGCGTTCCGGCGAAGAGGCGCGGGCGTCGGCGATGTCTGCGACAGGCAGCTCTTGCGAGGCGATCGCGCGTTGCAACGCGGTGCTCGGTCGCTCCGGATCACTCAAACAGATGGAGCGTTCCAGCTCGAGCTGACTGTGCGAGGCGGGTACGCGATAGGGACGCAAGCCGCAGACAAGCTCGTACAGAACGACGCCGAGCGAGTAGACGTCGCTCGCGGTGGTCACGTTGCCGCCCAGGATCTGCTCGGGACTTGCGTATTCGGGTGTGAGCAGGCGATCGGCGACACGAGTCAGGGCCGCATCGAGCTGGCTGTTGTCCACGCGCAGGAGCTTCGCGATACCGAAGTCGAGGAGCTTCGGGATCCCATCGCGCGTCACCAGAATGTTGGCGGGCTTCAGATCGCGATGAACGATCAAGTTCTGGTGCGCGTATTGGACGGCTGCGCAAATCTGCGCGAAGAGCTCCAAGCGTGCTTTCAGGCCGAGTCGTCTGCTGTCGCAGTACTGATCGAGGGGTTCGCCCTCGACGTACTCCATGACGAGATACGGTTGGCCCGCTGGCGTCTCGCCGGCGTCGAGCAACCGCGCGATGTTCGGATGATTCAGATTGGCGAGGATCTGCCGCTCGGCGCGAAACCGCTCGCCGAGGCCGGTGTGCGCGAGCGGTTGATCGACCACCTTGAGGGCGACTTGCGCGGAGTATTGGCGATCCGCTCGTTCCGCCAGGTAAACGGTTCCGGTACCGCCGTGTCCGAGCACGCCGGTGAGCCGGTAGCTGCCTAATACCTGTCCGAGCAGGCCGGCGCGGCGGTGGTATGCAGCCTCGCTCAAGGCCGTGCCGACCGCGCGCGAGAGCGCAGTAGTGGGATGCTGCGCGCTCACGAGCATGCGGAAGAGTTGCTCGCGCAACGCCGGATCGTCTTCGGTATTGCTCACGACGAAGGAGCGCTGGTCGGCCGGCGCAAGCTTCGAGGCGTGCTCGAAAAGGGTGCGCAGACGATCCCAGTCAGGTTGTGTTTGGCGGCTGGCCGCGGTCATTGCCATGCGGTCCGGTCGGTTGTCGCTCTCTAGCTCTCGGCCCTAAGCCTCGGTACGTCCGGGGCTTTTAACGCAAGTGGCAGGGGGACTTTCGAGAACTAACCGACGATTCGCGTATTCGCGCCATCTGCGACTCCTGCCGATGTAGGCGGCGCCAACCACCGGTGTCCGATGGTATGCAGATTCAGGGTTTTCCTGAGTCGTTGATTCCCCTAGGCGCCTTCCTTTTTTCTGTGACAAAAGTCACACTCTCCCGCGTCTTATGCAAAAGAGACAGGTGATTATGTCGTGGGCTTATCTGCGGCTGGTCGCCAAGTTCACCCAGTCAACCGGGAGGAAATCGAATGCGAGCCATCGTTCCAGTCTTGCTGCTGGCGGGTGCCGTTTCTGCAGCCACAGCCGGCGGCGCAGCGTCGTCGTCCGAGCAAGTCAAGCTCGCGGTGGGTATGTCGCCCCCACGGCCGTTGGTCCAGCTTGCCGTGGGTATGTCCCCGCCGCGTCCGCTGGATCCGGTACAGCTCGCAGTCGGCATGTCGCCGCCGCGTCCGCTGGATCCGGTGAAGCTTGCGGTCGGCATGTCGCCGCCGCGTCCGCTGGATCCGGTGAAGCTTGCAGTTGGTATGTCGCCGCCGCGTCCGCTGGATCCGGTGCAGCTTGCGGTCGGTATGTCGCCGCCGCGCCCGCTCGATCCGGTGAAGCTTGCGGTCGGTATGTCACCGCCGCGCCCGCTTGCTGAAGCGGCTTTGGCCTGAGGTCCGTTCCATGAAGAGAATTTTTTCGGTTGCGGGTCTTCTGGTGCTGGTCGGCGCGACGTCGGCTGGCGCGATTGCTGCGAAGTCACAGCCTGCTCGTGCGGATGAGGGCGTCAAGCTCGTCGCCGCAGGCATGCAGGTGGATGCGGTGGCGCCGCGCGTCGCGTCGCTCGATCGTCCGCTCTAATCGAACCGCAGGGGCCGGTGCGTTGCGGCGCACCGGCCTCTCAATCAAGAAAATCGCTGTTGGAGCGATGCGCGTCGGCGCTTCGCTCGCGTGAGCCCGTCCGGGCGCTTTTGTCTATTTCTTGGTTCGCGATGCTCTCACTGTGCCGGCCTCATCGGCGGCCGCTGGCGCGATCCTTCGCCCCACACTGACCGACACGCCTGCGTCGCCCCCCAGAGAGAGCTTCAGTCGATGAGCTCGAGCACGTTTTCGGGCGGCCGTCCCAAGACGGCCCGTGCGCCGCGCACGACGATCGGTCGCTCGATGAGCACCGGATTCTTCGCCAGCACCTCGATCCATTCCTCGTCGGATAGCGTGCGCTTCGCGTAGCGTGTCTTGTACAGGTCCTCGTTCTTGCGCACGAGCTGCTCCGGTTTCATCTTGAGCTTCCTGAGGATCTGCTTGAGCTCTGCCGCGGTGGGCGGCGTCTTCAAGTATTCGACCACTCGCGGCTCGATACCGCGTTCGGTCAGCAGGGCGAGCGTCGCTCGGCTCTTGCTGCACCGTGGATTGTGATAAATCGCGAACTCGGCCATTCGTTCTCCCGTCGAAGTGCGCGTGGAAATAACCGACGAAGAATAATCCAAGCGTGCCCGCGGCGTGCCGCGAGCCGAATGGCTACACCCGCTCGAATCGCTGTCGATCCCGCACGTTCTTGAGCTACGAGCAACTTCCATGGCGATGGATGTAATCGATTAAGAAATCTTCGGCGATGACATGCAGTACGTCGAGATCGAGCTCGATCCCGGCGAAGCAGCCAGCGGCGAGGCAGGCGCGATGATGATGCAGGACGGTATCGAGGTGGATATCGTTCTCGGCAACGGCTCGAGCCAGCACGGCGGTCTGATGGGCTAGCTGCTCGGCGCAGGCAAGCGCCTCCTGACGGGTGAGTCGTTCTTTACGACGATCTTCCACGACGAAGCGGACGGTAAACGTCGCGTCGCGTCGCTCCGTATCCGGAGAAGATTGTTCTGGTGAGCCTGAGCGTGTCCTACGGGAACGGATCGAGGATTTGGGAGAGAGGCGGTACGTCCCGCTCGAGATGGGACCGTGGCCGCCACCGCAGAACTGGAGACGATCGGAACTAGGGCATGTCTGAGATGGTGACTCAGACCGCCTCGAGCACAACTTCGGTCAGGCTCTTCATTTCGTAGCCGACGGTCTGTCGCGTAATCGGATCGACGATCGGTGCGCCGCGCAGAAAGGCGCCGGTCTGAATGGCACGGTCGGCGAACGTGCTCTCGGCTGCCGCAACGACTTGGCCGTTCTCGCGAAGTAGAACGCGGGGCTGGTCCGAGTCGAGCACCCATCCCACGATCTCGCAATGCGTATTCATTGTTGTCACCCCATGTTTCATTGTGCCGCAATTTCTGCAATGAGCGTGCCAGCGCTACCGGGAGGCTCAACATAAGGCGACAGCTGACGATCGTGGCCACTGCCGGTGACAGGAATTGTCACCTGACGACGCGATCGAGCCGTGTGTCAGTGAACGACGCCGAATGCAGACATGTGCATCGATCACACAATGGTCAGCAAGCGAGCTTCAGAAGTCGAGCTCGATGCTGAGCTTGATGGTGTGCTCGGGCGTTTCGGAAGTTAACCCTTCGAGCACACCGAACCCGATCGTCAGCGTCGGCGTGTCGTCGTCGCGCGTCGCTCCGTTCGTTAACAGCCCAAACGGGCACGCGTAGTAGACGACCGGACCGACGCGATGCTGTGCGACATCGCCGAAGTATTCGTTTGCCGGAGAAGGTCGACCGCTCCCACCGAGGCGTTCGATCGTCCCGTAACCTTCGAGCGCGATGGTCCAGCGATCGGAGAGACGCCGCGCTGCCTGCAACGCGTAAGCGAAGTCCCATTTGGCGTCCTCGGTATCGTTACCGAAAGCGCGCACGACCATCGGTACTGCGGCAAAGAACCACGCGCCGGCTTGATGCTCGACGATCGGCCCTGCGATGAGATGATTAGCGCCATCCTGGTCGATGGGACCTTCGATCTCAACGACGAAGCCGAGTCCTGTGCCGTCGCCTTCACGCGGCACGAGCACGGCGACGATTTCGGCACCGATCTCTTCGAGCTCCAAGCCGTCGAAGTCATCCGCTTTGGCCGCGAGCGTCGGTTCCTCGAGGCGCGAGTTCTCGAATTCGACGCCGACTCGTATCTTGAGCGAAGAGGTCAAACCGATCTCGAGCTCGAGCGCGTGACGGGACTTGAAGAGGGCGTTTTCGTCCATGAGGAGCTCGCCGTCCACGTCGGCGATGCGCCGCCTCGGTTGGTCGAACGCCCATGCGTTCTGGCTTTGCAGCTCGAACGCGCCTCGCTCGCTCTCCAATGTCTTGAGCTCGAACTGACCGAGGAACGGCTCGGCTGATGCGCCGCAAGCGAGACACGACAGCACAAGGCCGAGCGATCGAGCGAGGAGAGATGGAGGCGGGCGTGCGGTCTTGGCAGTCATGAGGCGGGCACGGAGCATGCGCGAGAGAATACGCGCTTGCGTACGTTCTCTCATGTTGCGATGCGCCGTCGATCGCCTTGAGAAGAGGCGGCCGACAAGTCAAGCTTGCCGGCCGCTTGAACGCGAGAGACTACGCGTGGGCTACGTGCGTCAACAGTGTTGTTGCGCCGTTGTCCTGAGGCGGCGCATTCAGCATCGGCCATGCTGCCAGGTTCAACGCTGGCGCCTTGTCGATCGCCTGTGCCGCTAGAGCACGGCGGCGTTCGACCTCGAGCGCAAGCAGCTCGACTTCGAGGCAGGCACGCCGCGTCGTGAGGCGCAATTGTTCGAGACGCATGCGTTCGGCCGCTTCGAGCGTCGGCTCGCATGACGAGCAGTGCGCGAGCTCCGTTTCGTACAGCGTGCCATCGGTCGGCAACGTGATGGGGCGTGCGTCGACCGTCGTTTCGCCCTTCTTCGGCAGCACCCTGGCGAGCTGCAGGAATTGTTTCCGCAGCGCATCCGGCACGTCTTCGAGGTCGTCGAAGGTGCGCCAAGGCGCATCTCCGAGCCGCCATTCGACCGACTCCACACGCGTCGAGGCTTCGTAGAGCTCGTTCACGCGCCGCACGAAGTAGGTCACCGCGTAGCAGTGATTGTGGTTCTTGAAGGTCCGAGCGGTCGTTGCGCGATGCTCTTCGTCTTCGAACGAGCTGACGACGATGGCGCGTTCGGCTTCGATGGCCTGCGAGGCGGTCGTCGCGAGCTGTGTGAATTGCTCGGAGACGGTGTGCACCGAAGCGCCGCTTGCGATGGTCGTCTGCAAGTCTTGCTCGACGCTGCCGGAAACCTTCGGGGCGCCGAGAAATCCGGCAAGGCCGCCGCCGGCCGAGACGGAGGTGTCGGCGTGCGTGCGAATGTCGGTCAGGAGCTCCGAGTAGGCGCTCGCTGAGGTTGCGCGCCGCGCCTGCGACAAGGCGCTCAGCGTCTGGCGGAAGGACGCATGAACGGACACACGTTCGCTTGCCGAACGTACGCGTCGATAGCGATCGAACTCGTAGATCTTGAGCTCCTCGCCCGGCAAGAGCGTCGTGGTGTAGAGCAGGGGACCCTGCTGTCGGCCGATCAGCTTCAGGCAGTGCTGATACGTGATGCGAACCTGCAAGCGCAGCCGGTCCTGGAACGTGCCGAGATCGAAGAGGCGGCTCTCGTAGAAGAACTGACAGCGATCGTGCGCGAGCCAAGGTACCGGCGCCGGACTGCGGCATGCGGCGGAGCGTTCTTGTTCGCACGTGCCGCCGCAACCGGCGCACTCGGTGCAGCTCTTGTCGTCGGAGCCCTCGAGTGCGCAGGCAGCGAGCAGTGCGCGTTCGACGTTGATCCGGCCGTAGCCGACTTCCTCGTGCCAGGTGCCGTTCGGTTTGCTGGGCACGTGTGCGTACGGGTAGAGCGACGGCGAAATCTTGTCGCACGTGCTTTCGATGAGCGCCCGCACTTGGACGTTCGTGAGAGAAGGCTTGAGGCTGAAGATGAGCGCCGCCAAGCCCGCTACGTGCGGCGTTGCGGCCGATGTGCCGTTGAAGCGCTCGTAGTAGTCACCCGGCGAGTATCCTTGGCCCGCCAAGCGATTGGTGGTCGGGATCTCGACGCATGGCGCGACCACATCGATGTCCGGGCCGTAACATGCGCCCCACCAGCTCTCGCTCGACGAGTCGCCGACGCGCTTGCGCTCGTCGGAACGGTTACAGCCGCCGACGCATAGCGTGCGAGCATCGCTGCCGGGGAAGCGCGCGATGCTGGCGTTCTCGTTGCCCGAAGCGGCGACGAGCAGCAGGCCCTTGGCGTGGGCGTATTGCAAGGCATCGCGGATCAGGTCGAAGTCCCATACGCCCCACGATTCATAGACGCCGAAGCTCATGCTGACGACGCGCGCCCCATTGTCGGCAGCGAAATAGAGTCCCTCGGCGACGTCGACATCTGCCCACGTCGCTGTGGCGATCGCCATGATGCGCACGCCGCCTGCGACGCCGGCAACGCCTGCGCCATTATCGAGACGCGCGCCGATGATTCCTGCGCAAGCCGTGCCGTGGTTGCCGACCGGGCTGCCGTCCGGCGTGTCGCTCGTCGCGTTCCACGATTGCGGATGGAGCAGCAGATCGGGGTGATCGAGCTGCACGCCTTCGTCGATGACGGCGACCGCAATCTGCGAAGAGCCGCGAGCGATCTGCCAGCCGCGCGGCGCGCCGATGCGTTGCAGACCCCATTGCTGCGTGAACATCGGATCGTCAGGCAGGTAATCCGTCGTCGGCGGCCGGCACACGAGCGCATCGCAGGTCGGCGAGACGAAGGGAATCGTCTCGTAACGAACTTCTCCCGCAGGTGCGATGCCGGGCATGCGCTGCAATTGCTCGGCGATCTCGATCGCGTTCATGTCGGGAGTGGCAAGCGCCACCAGGCCGTGCAGGCGATTCGAACGAGCCGCATCGACCGAGATGGCGGCAGGTAGCGCCGACACGCCGCCGACTTGGTCGAACGCTTGCTGACGCACGTAGAAGCGCGTCGGATTCACCGTGAACAATCCGAGCTCGTTGTTGCCCTGACGCTCGCTGCGATAACCGGGCGACACCCATTCGACGAGCTCGCTCGCGGCCAGCTTTGCGATCGTGTCGGAACGGATGTCCTTGCCGTTGGCAGAGCGTACCCACGAGAGCCGCTGCGTCTGATTCACTCGGAGCAGCGTTTGCTCCTTGGTGGCGAGCCGCGCCAGCTCCAGACCGAGCTCCTCGAGGAGCGACGTGCGAGCCTCAGGCTGCGCGTCGTTTCTCCAGAAGATCGCGAGGTATTCCGAAGCTCGCCGCGCCGTGCCTGCGGCCGGATGTCGAAACTGCTGAACGCCGAGTTCCTTTACGTGTCGTGCTGGTTGAGGCATGTCCGTTTCTCCATGAATCGTCATGGCATCGCCGTCCGCATGCCGATGACCGTCGATGCCCGCGAGGCCGTATTCACGTTCGCGAGACGGCGGTTACACGCTAGAGGCAGCCGATGCAGCGGGAAATTGAACGGAGGCGCTATGCACGAAGGGACGAGCGGAGCGGGGCTTGCAAACGGTGCCTCGACGAACCATAAAGCACCTTCACAGAGCGCATAGCGAGGAGAAGACGATGGCGACCGGCTGGGCTGGCGATGGCGCCGTACACGAGCAGATCGATGCGACGATTCAAGATGCGGTGAATCGTGCCAAGAGCCGCTTGCCCGTCGGTGAGAGCCTGACATACTGCGCGGAATGCAATGCGGTTATCCCCGAGGCGCGCCGCAAGGCCATCCCCGGCGTGCGCCTGTGCGTGACCTGCCAAGAAGCCGAGGATCGCGCAGAAACGCCCTTTACGGGCTACAACCGACGCGGCAGCAAGGACAGCCAGCTGCGTTGAGCCACGCCATCGTCCCGTGATCCGCACGAAGTCCATCCGCTCGCCGATCGACCCCGACAGCGACGGATTGCGGATCCTGGTGGCGCGTTTTCGGGGACGCGGCCTCTCGCCATCGCTCTACGACGTCTGGATGGCGAATCTCGGTCCGAGCGAACAGCTGCTTGCTGCCTTTCAAGCAGGCCGCATTACCGCGGCCGAGTTTGCACGACGCTACAGGGTCGAGCTCTTCACGAGCGCTTCGACGGACAAGGCCAACCGAACCATCAAGAATCGTGGCCAAAAGTTCACGCTCCGCCTGTTGCAGGAGCTCGGCCGCCGGCAGAACGTGACGCTCCTGTGTCACTGCCCCGAGGATGCGCGCTACTGCCACCGGCACGTGCTGGCCAAGATCCTTGCGGGCCGCATCGGCTGACGACGGGACGAACAATCGCATCAAACAGGCATTCCCTCACGTTTCAATTGGGTAAGATCGTCTACTCTGCATTCTGTTGCTCCAGCACGCTTGCTGCGAGGAGCGCCGCTCGCGGGCGATACGAACAACCAATACGAACTCGACTGGAATGCGTACTCGTGGGATTCGCCGCATCGCCGTTTTGGCGATGCTTCTTGCCGTCAGCGGCGCGGTCAGTCCTTCGTCTCTTCCGGAGACGGAGCCGACGCTGCTACCTGAAGCTTCACTGCCCGAATCCGTCGAAGCGGAAGCGAGGGAGCGTTTCTGGGATCTGTCCGGTTCGCCGGACGTGCGCTCGGCTTCGGCCGTGATCTTCGACGAGCTCGGCGAGGAGGTGCTGTACGCCAAGGACGCAAATGTGGTGCGCCCGATCGCGTCCATCACGAAGCTGATGACCGCGCTCGTAGTGCGCGAGGCCGAGCTGCCCCTGGATGAAGTCATCAAGATCACCCTCGACGATCGCGATACCGAGCGCGGCACGAGCTCGCGGCTGCGCGTCGGCACGCAGCTCACGCGGGATGACCTGCTGCACCTTGCGCTCATGTCGTCCGAGAACCGGGCCGCCCACGCGCTGGGACGTACCTATCCGGGCGGTCTGCCGGCCTTTCTGAACGCCATGAACGAAAAGGCGAGGGCGCTCGGGATGACCACGGCGCGCTTCGTCGATCCGACGGGACTTTCGAGCGGCAATGTCGCAAGCGCGGCGGACCTCGTGAAGCTCGTGCTGGCGGCTGCGCGCGACCCGCTGATCCGCGAGTATTCGACGAGCCCGAGCCACGTCGTGGAGGTCGGCGGGGAGCTGCTCGAATACCGCAACAGCAATCTGCTCGTCACGAAGGACGACTGGCAAATCGTGTTGCAGAAGACCGGCTATACCTCCGACGCCGGCCGGTGTCTCGTGATGACCGCGCTCGTGCAGGAGCGCCCGGTCGTCATGGTGCTGCTCAACTCGTTCGGCAAGTACACCCGCATCGCCGATGCGCGGCGCGTGCGCCGTTGGATGGAGTCGGGCGCGGAGTCGGCTCGTGTGGCGAACGCGGCTGCGCCGGCGGACGAAGAACAGGGCAGAGCCGTCATGCACTGATGAGGTCGTCCGCGGCGCGCGGATGACGTCCACGAGCGATCCCGTTGCAGCTACACTCTGCGCCCCTGCCGCATTCGCTCATCGCATGACAGCTTCCAGCCCGACCCCAGCGTCGCCGAAATCCTTCGCTGCGCTTCGTCACCCCGGGTATCGCGGGTTCTTCTTCAGCTCCGCCGGCGCGATGATGGCGGACAACATCGAGCACGTCATTAGCTACTGGGTCGTGTTCGAGAAGTTTCGTTCGCCGGCGCTCGGCGGCTTCGCGGTGATCGCCCACTGGCTGCCGTTTCTGCTGTTCTCGATTCATGCGGGCGCACTCACGGATCGGTTCGATGCTCGTCGCGTCATTCAAGCGGGCATGGTGCTCTTCATGGCCATCTCCGTGGCCTGGGGCGTGCTCTTCGCGACCGACACGCTCCAGATGTGGCATGCGATGGTGCTGCTCGTCCTGCACGGCGTCGCAGGCGTGCTGTGGAGCCCGGCCTCGCAAGTGCTGCTTCACCACGTCGTACCGCTCGACGCGTTGCCGAGCGCGGTCCGCCTGAATGCCACGGCGCGTCAGTTGGGTCTCTTGGCAGGACCGGCCGTGGGCGGGCTCATCCTGATGGTGATGGGGCCGATCTACGGCATCTTCTTCAACGCGCTGCTGTATCTGCCCACGATCCTGTGGCTGGCGAAGGCGCCGTACGATCGCAGCGTGCATCCCACCGGTCAGCGCGCCCTCCTGGGCCTACGCGACATTGCCGCCACGCTGCGGGAGATCGCGCGGCACCCGACGATCGGCAGCATGGTCCTGCTTGCAGGCGCAGCCTCGTTCTTCATCGGCAATGCATATCAAGCGCAGATGCCCGGATTCGCGCATGAGCTCGGGCATCTGCACGCCGACTTTTTCTACAGCATGCTGCTCGGCGCCGACGCGGCCGGCGCACTGACCGCAGGGTTGATTCTCGAGAGCCGCGGTCTGCTGCCGCCGCGTGCCCGGACGGCATTCATCCTGGCGGCGGTCTGGTGCTGTGCGCTCGGGGCCTTCGCGTTGTCGCCGATTTATGCGCTCTCGCTGGTCGTGTTGTTCGTCGCGGGCTTCACCGAGCTCTCGTTCAATTCGATGGCGCAAACGCTCGTGCAGCTCAACGCCCCGGCGGCCAGCCGCGGCCGCATCATCGGGGTGTTCACCATGTCCTCGCTGGGGCTGCGCACGTTCAGCGGTGTGTCCGTCGGCGTCATGGGCAGCGCCATCGGCATTCGCGCGGCCCTTGCGGCTAGCGCCGCCGTGCTCGTGACCTTGAGCCTGAGCTTGCTTGCGTGGCTGTCGCGGCGCGGACAGCTCCAACGCTGAAGAGAGGCGCAGAGACGTCGTCGCTCAGTTGGACGAGCCGCTATGAGCCCTCGCGTACGCTGCCGCTATGAAGGCCTCCAACAGCGGCTGCATGGGCAGTAGATGTTCGATGCGCCCATCGTGGAATTCGGGATGCCATTGGACGCCGACCACGAACGGGTGATCTTCGGCCCGAATGCACTCCACGACGCCATCCGCCGACCAAGCCTCGACCACGAGACCTTCGCCCAAACGCTTGACGCCTTGGTGGTGAATCGAATTGACATGCGCACGCGTCAGATTCGGGTAGAGCGAGCGCAACCAGCCGTCCTCGCGAAAGGCGAGCTCGTGCGTGTGCTCGTCATACAGCTCGCGCAAGTAGTGCGAGTAGGTGGTCGCACCGCCGAGGGTCAGGTCTTGGTAGAGCGTGCCGCCGTACGCCACGTTGATGAGCTGCATGCCGCGGCAGATGCCGAGCACCGGCTTGCCGTATTCGACAAACGCTCGCAATAGGTCGAGCTCGAAGCGATCGCGCAGCAGGTCGGTGGCGCCCAAAGAATCGCTCGGCTCTTCGCCGTACAGCGTCGGATCGATATCGGCGCCGCCCTGAAGAACCAAGCCGTCGAGCATCGCTGCATAGTCGTGGGCCGAAAGATCGGAGCGCCGCACGACGCTGTCGACCTCGACCGTCGGGATCATGACGACCATGGCGCCGCTGCTCATGATCCAGTGCGCGGCCGATTGCTCGAGGTATTGGAGCGTCTTGCCGCGGAAGCCGAGCTCCGGCGGCACTTGACGCAGGATACGAGGCGACAGACCGATCAGGATGCGACGACGGCGTTGCGAGTTTGGCTCCATGGCGCCTATTAGACGCCGAGCGCATGCGACTCGTCGATGGGGCGAACGGTCTCTTCCGCAAGCCAATCGACGACGGTCCTGAGCGCGGCCGACCGTGACTGCCCGGCGGCACGCTCTCTGGAGTAGATCTCGAGTTGGCGATCCGCACTCGTGCCGCCGTCGAGAATACGATCGAGATGCGCGAATGCCTCCTCACAGCCAAGCATCGCCGCGTCCCTCGTGAGCCGGTCGCGCAGCTCGCCATACACCGAGCGTAAGCTGGCGACGTGGCCGGTGCGATCGTCGATGAGCTCCGCGCGGATGCCGTAACGTTTGGCGCGCCAACGGTTCTCGTCGATCACGCGGCGCGTGATCGCGCTCCAGTCGCGTCCCTGTTCAGGGTGCCTGACGAGGTACGCAATGAGCGAGCGATACAGGGCGGCGAGGGCGATCGTATCGGCGGCATGCGTGCAGGCATCCATGATGCGCAGCTCGAGTGTCGGAAAGTGCACGGACGGTCGGATCGCCCACCAGAAAAAGCTCGCGTCTTTCATCGCGCCGCCCGAGACGAGCCGCGCCGTGAGCTCGGCATATTGCTGCTCGTTGGCGAAGAAGTCGGGAATGCCGCTGCGCGGCCATTCGTCGTAAGCCGCCTGCCGATAGCTCAGCAAGCCCGTGCGCTGACGATTCCAGAATGGCGAGGAAGTGCTGAATGCGAGAAAGAGCGGCAGCCAGCGCATGGCGCGATTCATGAGATCGACGCGGTCGATCCCGTCGGGAACGCGTACGTGGATGTGCAGGCCGCAGAACAGATTGCGCCGTCCGACGATCTGAAAGCCTTTCACGACATCGTCGTAGCGCGGGTGCTCGGTGATTTCCTGCTCGCGCCATGCGGCCAATGGATGCGTTCCCGCCGCGACCAAGCGCAAGCCGTGTTTGGCGGCGATGGCGCCGACGATGCGGCGACTGCCTTCGACGTGGCGGATCGCATCCGTCATCGTTTCGAGCACCGGAGAGACGAGCTCGAGCTGACATTGCAGCAGCTCGTGCTGGACGATATCTTGGCCGAGCGCCTGCTTCGCATCCTTGATCAGGCGTCCAGACAATTTCGTGGCGACGTTGCGGCTGCGGCGATGACTGACGAAGAATTCTTCTTCGATGCCAAAGGTGAGCTCGGTGCCGCGGGTCAAAGGTCGAGCCTCCGTGATAGCTGCGCAAGGTCGTCATGGCCGTAACCGCTCGCCGTCGAGCAGCGGCGCGACGGCTGCGTGCACGCTGAATCCGTGCGCGCCGCAATCGGTTCCCTACGCTTGCAGTCGTGACACGCGACGCAAGCCATCCCTCGCGCCCAATAGATGACTCCTTCCTTGGATTCCGCCGTCCGTCCCAAGGTCTTGCTGGCCACGTTCGGCACGCTCGGCGATCTGCATCCGTTCATCGCAGTCGCGCTTGCGTTGAAGCGCCGCGGCGTCGTGCCGATCATTGCCGCCGCCCCTGACTATCGCGCCAAGATCGAAGTAGAGGGCATTCGCTTCCAGCCGATGCGACCGGACATGCAGGCCATGACGCAACGGCTGCAAATGCCCGAGCGGGCGCTCGCGCGGGCCGCCGCCAAGCGGCCCGACTTCATCGTGCGCGAGCTGGTGCTACCGCACCTGCAAGAGGCCTACGACGATATAGCCGCGATAGCGCGCGAGGTCGATCTCATCGTGACCCACTCGATCGCCTACGCCGCCCAGCTCGCCGCCGAAGCGTGGCGGATCCCGCGGCTCAGCGTGGCGCTCCAACCGATGATCTTCTTCTCCGCCTACGATCCGCCGTGGCTGGCGCAAGCGCCTGGATAGTTTCGCTGGCTGCAGAGTCGCGGACCGCGTTGGAATCGCGCGGCGTTCGGTGCGGCAAAGCTCGTTTCCCGTCGCTGGGCACGACCGATCGACGAGCTACGAAGCAAGCTTGGGCTCCCGCATCTGCACTCGCATCCATTCTTCGAGGGACAGTTTTCGCCGCTTGGGACGCTCGCGTTGTACTCGGGGGTGCTCGGCAAGCTGCAGCCAGATTATCCGCCCGCTACGGAGATCGTCGGCTTTGCGCTCTACGATCGCCATGAGGAAGCGAGCAGCGCGGCGCTCGAGAATTTTCTGGCGGCCGGCAAGCCGCCGCTCGTCTTCACGCAAGGAACCTCGGCTGTTCACGATGCGGACGTGTTCATCCGCGAGAGTTTGGCTGCCGTCGCAACGCTCGGCGCGCGGGCCGTCTTCGTGCTCGATGCGACGCGGGCGCGCGAATGGCAAGCGCACAGCTCGCCCGATGTCTTCATCGCCGGCTATGCGCCGTACTCGGCCTTGTTTCCGCGGGCTGCGGTCATCGTGCATCACGGCGGGATCGGCACGACGGGACAGGCGCTGCGGGCGGGGCGCCCGCAGCTCATCGTGCCGTATCTGGTGGACCAACCGGACAACGCGCGGCGCGTCGCGCGGCTCGGCTGCGGCGTCGGGGTCAGTGCGAAGAAGTACACACGGGAGAGAGTCGTTATCGAGCTGCGCCGTTTGCTCGACGATCCTTCGATCAATCAGCGAGCGGAAGAGGTCGGTCGGATCGTGGCGCAGGAGAACGGTGCGGAGCGCGCGGCCGACATCATCGTCGAGCGACTGGTTCAGCGCGCACGTAAAGACATCGCGGTCATGAAAAACGGGTGACGAAGCCAGCGCGCTGGCCTCGTCACCCGGTCAGTCGGTCAGGCGCTTCAGTGCGCTCTTGCCTCGGCGCCTTCGCCGAGCGTGATCGGACGATAGCCGCCCTTGGTCCTGAAGTAGAAGAGCAAGACGAGGAAGCTGATCAGCATGATCGCCGGGAAGACGGTGATCTTCGCCAGCGCGCCTTGCTTCGCCACACGCTCGACGGTGCGTACCTGCTCTTGCTGTTCAGGCGGCAGAGTCGCCACTTTGTCGCCATCGACAGCGAGGTATTCGCCGAGGAAGTACGTGTCCTGACGCGAGATCTGGCTGTAGATACCCGGCACCTGCGCTTCGATCGCCTTTTCCGCCGAGCGCTCCTGCATGTAGCCGATCAGCGGTCCGCCGATGACGCCTGCGGTGAGCATACCGATCCCGGCGATCGCGTTGATCGTGAGCGCGCCGCCCTTGGGCGACTGCTCGGAGGCAAGACCGATCATCGTGGGCCAGAAGTACGACTTCGCGATGCCGTAGATCGTCGCGGCGGCGAACACGAAGAACAGGCCCTTGGCGAAGGACAGCAGATACAAGCCGATGATCGCCAGCGTCGAGCACGCCGCCAGCAAGCCGAGCGGCGAAAGGGCCTTCACCAGCGGACCTGCGAAGAAGCGCAGCACCATCATGAGCGCGGAGGTGTACACGAGCACCCAAGCGGCGTTGTAGCCCGCTTGCAGCATCGGCTCTTCCATGAGGCCCGTGATCGCACCGTCCGTGCCGAGCTCGGTGGTGCCGACAGGCATCATGATCAAGCACAGGATGAGGATGAGCGGCTGCCCGAGCGAACGGCAGTAGAGCCCGTACGCAATGACGCTCGCGATCAACAGGCCGTACGTCACGACATCTGACCAGCCGAACACTTGGCCGAGCTGACGGAAGATCAAGAAGCCGGCGAGCGCCGCACCGAGCACGCCGAACTCGGCGAGCATCTCCCGGTACGTAGCACCGGCGGCGACGCGCTCCTGCACGGGATACTGCGCGCGCGCCAGGATCACCAAGTACACGACGGCCGGAATCGCGAGGATGTAGAGCACGACGCGCCAATCCGCCTTGACCGCATCGGCCAGCGCGATCGTGAGAATGCCGCCCGCGACGAGACCTGCCGGCCAGCCGGCGTGCAGGATGTTGAGCCACTTGGTCTTCTCGTGCCTGAAGAGGGTGGCGACGACCGGATTGATGAACGCTTCCACCGTGCCGTTGCCGAGCGCCAGGATCACCGAGCCCGCATAGAGGTAGTTCCACGCGGCGGCGCGCGCTTGCGCGAGGCTTGCGCCTTCGAGCCCGGGCGCATGAATTTCCCCATAGGCCATCATCGCGAGGATTCCGTACGCCACGTAGCACGCGAAGCTGAAGAACATGGCCGCCCGATAACCGATGCGATCGATGATCAGGCTGAACACGATGATGCTGATGGCGAACGGCCAGACCCCGGCGCCGAAGAGCTCCTGCGAACGCACGGCATCCAAGCCGAACTCAGCAGGCCAGACAGTGTTGACGAGGATCGCCCGAGTGATGAAAGCGGTCGACGTTGTGATGAGGGCGATGAAGCAGCCCCAGAATAGAACCTTGTCGGATTTTGAGTTCATTTTTTGTCATCCCCCTGAGACTCGGTTCGAGCCGGCCAATGTTCGCGCAGAAACGACGCCATTGGGAAGAGCAACGGCGGTTGACGAGTCTTCGGCAGAAAACCGTTGACTGATCTTCGCGAACGCGCTACGCGCGGCGCCCCTGGCGCGGCCTTAGGGACGACCGACGTGCCCCATGAAATAGGAAAGCGCGCTGCTTTTCGCGCTAGTTGCGCGGCGCGACCAGAATGACCGCAGCGCCGATCAAGCAAAGCGATGCGCCGATGAGATCCCAACGGTCCGGCCGATAGCCTTCGATAAGCCACATCCACATGAGCGACGTGGCGATATAGACGCCGCCGTAGGCAGCGAACGCGCGGCCGGCAGCGGGCGTTTGAATCAGCGTGAGCAGGTATGCGAAAGCGACGAGCGAGCCGAGCGCAGGTACGAGCCACCAGATCGACTTGCCGAGCCGCAGCCACGCCCAGAATCCGAAGCAACCGGCGATCTCAGCGCAGGCGGCGCCGACATAGATCAGGGGCGCGTACATCACAAGTCGACCCTCGTGGCGATTTCGGAGCCCACAGCATGCCACGAGCGGTGCGAGCGCTCGAACGCGCGTGGAGTCGATCGAGCATTGCCCCGCCGAGGGAAATTGGCGAGCATCGTCGAATATGAGGAAGCGACCGTCCGCCCAAATCTTCTACATGCCGATGCGCGAGCGCTTCTGGCTCGCGAGTTGGGGACCGCCACCGTTCCCGTCGACCTACACTCCTCCAGCTCCGTACAACTCGAACTCATGTCCGTCACCGTCACAGCGGGGGAAAGTGATTGTCGTCGACAAGGAAGTCTGGACTGCCACGAGGCGAGCGCCCGTCAGCCCGCCTGAATCCAGCGACAATTAAGGACGATCGATCTGAAGCCTGCGCTGGCTACGGGCGACGGCAAAGCCGTGCTCGAGGCGCGTGGTGGAATCGGTTGCACGCCGCTCGCCGTGCGGCAATTCGAATCGTGGAGCGGTGAAGATTCGCCGCAGCGCGGCTTGACAAGGACAGCCGACTAGAGGGTAAGGAGGGTGGCTCCCCGGGCCGGATTCGAACCAGCGACCAACGGATTAACAGTCCGTCGCTCTACCACTGAGCTACCGGGGAACACGATAGGCCGGCTCAATCAAAGGGCCGCGATTTTGCTGAGCGCGGCGAAGGGTGTCAAGAAACTCTGCCCATCGCCGGTTGAAACTGTGCGGCGCGACTGAGGAAAGGCCGGCACGCACGCTCGCGGCCAGTGCGCCCAGGGCAGGGCTGGGCGCACTTTGCTGCGCAACTTACGCGGCTTGTGCCGCCTTCAAGACCTTCTCCATGCGCTTCAGCGCTTCCTCGAGCGTCTGCATGCTGCAGGCGAACGACAAGCGCATGTGGCCCGGCGCGCCGAAGCCGCTGCCCGGAACGACCGCAACGCCGCCGTGCACGAGCAGGTGCTCGGCGAAGGCGTTGTCATCGGCCACGCCGAGCATCTTGATCGCCTTCTCGATGTTGGCGAACGCATAGAACGTACCTGCGCCCGGCAGGCACGAGACGCCCGGCAGCTTGTTGAGGCCGGCGACGAGGAAGTCGTGCCGCTCCTTGAAGTGCTTGTTCATCTCGCGCACGCACTGCTGATCGCCGTTGAGCGCCGTCACGGCGGCCTTCTGTGCGATCGAGGAGGGATTCGACGTGCTCTGGCCCTGAATCGTAGCCATCGCGGTGATGAGCTCGACGGGGCCGCCGCAGTAGCCGATGCGCCAGCCGGTCATCGCATACGCCTTGGAGACGCCGTTGGTCGTGACGATGCGGTCGTATAGCTCGGGGCAGACGGCAGCCAGGCTCACGAACGGTTCGTCGGCCCAGTAGATGTGCTCGTACATGTCGTCGGTGCAGATGACGACGTGCGGATGGCGCATCAGCACTTCGCCCAGCGCACGCAGCTCGGCGCGCGTGTACGCCGCGCCCGTCGGATTGCTCGGACTGTTGAGGATGAAAAGCTTCGTCTTCGGCGTGATCGCCGCTTCGAGCTGCGCCGGCGTGATCTTGTAGCCTTGCTCCGGCCCCGCGTACGGTGTCACCGGCACGCCGTCGGCGAGCAGCACCATGTCGGGGTAGGAGACCCAGTAAGGCGCCGGAATGACGACTTCGTCGCCCGAATCGATGAGCGCGAGGATCAGGTTGAAGATCGTCTGCTTCGCGCCGGTCGAGACGAGAATCTGGTTGCGCTTGTACTCAAGGCCGTTTTCGCGCTTGAACTTGGCGATGATGGCGTCCTTGAGCTCGGCGGTGCCCTCCACGGGCGTGTAGCGCGTGAAGCCCTTGCGAATGGCTTCGACGCCCGCATCTGCGATATGCACCGGCGTGTCGAAATCGGGCTCGCCCGCACCGAGGCCGATAATGTCCTTACCTTCCGCTTTGAGCTGGGCAACGCGACCGGTAAGAGCGACAGTGGGCGAGGGCTTGACGCGCTGAACGCGCTTCGAAACTGTTAGAGTCACGGGGGCACCAACTAGGAAGGTAATTCCGACACGGACATTTTAGAGTGAATCGGGCGCGGTCTCTACTTTTCGGCGCCCGGGCTCGATTCTGTAGCCTCGGATCCCGACGGGCCGCCACCCGTTTCTCCTCGATCGACTCACGCGCAGCTTTCCATGTCTTCAGCACTACGATTCCAGCTTGCCGGCGACTACAAGCCCTCGGGCGATCAGCCTGAGGCGATCGCACGCCTCGTCGAAGGGCTCGAGGCGGGTCTGTCGCATCAGACGCTGCTCGGCGTGACCGGATCGGGCAAGACCTTCACCATCGCGAATGTCATCGAGCGCGTGCAACGTCCGACGCTCGTGCTGGCGCACAACAAGACGCTGGCGGCGCAGCTCTACGGCGAGTTCAAGGAATTCTTCCCGCACAACGCCGTCGAGTACTTCGTCTCGTACTACGACTACTACCAGCCCGAGGCCTACGTGCCTTCGTCGGACACGTACATCGAGAAGGACGCTTCGATCAACGAGCACATCGAGCAGATGCGCCTGTCCGCGACCAAGGCGCTGCTCGAACGGCCCGACGCGATCATCGTCGCCACGGTGTCGGCGATCTACGGCCTCGGCGATCCGCAGGCGTACTTGTCGATGGTGCTGCACCTCTCGCGCGGCGACCGCATCGATCAGCGCCAGCTCCTCAGGCGCCTCGCGGACATGCAGTACAAGCGCAACGACACCGAGCTCACGCAAGGCACGTATCGCGTGCGCGGCGATGTCATCGACATCTTCCCGGCCGAATCCGAGCGCGAGGCGCTGCGCGTCGAGCTGTTCGACGATGAGGTCGACACGCTCACGCTCTTCGATCCGCTCACCGGCGAGATCCGGCGCAAGGTGCCGCGCTACACCGTCTTCCCGTCGTCGCATTACGTGACGCCGCGCGAGCGCTTGTTGAGCGCCGTCGAGGAGATTCGCGAGGAACTGCGCGTGCGGCTCCTGGAGCTGAAAGAGGCGGGCAAGCTGGTCGAAGCGCAGCGCCTCGAGCAGCGCACCCGCTTCGACATCGAAATGATGCGCGAGGTCGGCTACTGCAACGGCATCGAGAACTACTCGCGCTATCTCTCGGGACGTGCGCCCGGCGAGCCGCCGCCGTGCTTGTTCGACTACCTGCCGGCGAACGCCTTGCTCGTCGTCGACGAGAGCCACCAGACGATTCCGCAGCTCGGCGCGATGTATCGCGGCGATCGCTCGCGCAAGGAGACGCTGGTCGAATACGGCTTTCGGCTGCCGTCGGCGCTCGACAACCGGCCGCTGCGGTTCGACGAATGGGAACGCCTGGCGCCGCAGACGATCTTCGTCTCGGCGACGCCCGGTCCGTACGAGCTCCAGAAGTCCGGCCAAGTCGTCGAGCAGCTCGTGCGGCCGACGGGCCTCGTCGACCCGCAGGTCGAAGTGCGCCCGGTGCGCACGCAGGTCGACGACGTGCTCTCGGAGATCAAGCGCTGCGTCGAGCGCGACGAGCGCGTGCTGATCACGACGCTCACGAAACGCATGGCCGAGGATCTGACGGAGTACCTCGACGAGCACGGCGTGAAGGTGCGTTACCTGCACTCCGACATCGACACCGTCGAGCGCACGGAGATCATCCGCGATCTGCGCTTGGGCAAGTTCGACGTGCTCGTCGGCATCAACCTGCTGCGCGAGGGGCTCGACATGCCGGAAGTCTCGCTCGTCGCGATTCTGGACGCCGACAAGGAAGGATTCCTGCGTTCGGAGAACTCGCTCATCCAGACGATCGGTCGTGCGGCGCGCAATCTGAACGGCCGCGCGATCCTCTACGCCGATCAGATCACGGGCTCCATGCAGCGCGCGATCGATGAAACCAACCGTCGCCGCGCCAAGCAGCTCGAGTACAACGCCAAGCACGGTATCACGCCGCGCGGCATCAAGAAGGCCGTCGCGGATATCATGGAGGGCGCGTACTCGGACAGCGAACGCGGCACGGGGCTCAAGATTGCGGAGCAGGGGCGCGATTACGCGACGCTCACGCCCGAGCAGGCGACCAAGCGCATCAAGAAGCTCGAACAGCAGATGTTCAAGCACGCCCGCAATCTCGAGTTCGAGGAAGCGGCGCGGTTGCGCGACGAGATCGCCAAGCTGCGGCAGATCGAGCTGGGCCTGCCGCCGCAGGCGGTAGCGGCACGCGAAGCAGCGGAGTAGTGGGCACGTTGCGGCAGGCGCAATGTGCGTTCGGACTCATCGACGCGGATGCATCGTTGCCGCTCTTGCCACCGCTGCGTTGCCTGGCTATCCTTGCCGGCCTTTTTCGGGGCGCGCGTAGCTCAGCGGTAGAGCATCACCTTGACATGGTGGGGGTCACAGGTTCGATCCCTGTCGCGCGCACCACCCTTTCTTTGGCGCCACCCTTTCTTTCGGTGGGAAAGAAAAAGGTGGATAAAGTCCGGGTGCGTGAAGAGCGCACCCGCATCGAGCGGCGGTAACGCCGCTTTTTTCTGGCCAGTGCCCGAACGCCAGTAGCCAATACGCCGAACATGCCCGTCATCACTCTGCCGGATGGCAGCCAACGCACTTACGCCGAGCCGGTCACGGCCGGAAAAATTGCTGCGGATATCGGTCCTGGACTCGCCAAGGCTGCGGTCGCGGGTAAGGTGAACGGTAAGCTCGTCGATCTGTGCGATCCGATCACAGAGGACGCCACCGTTCAGATCATCACGCCGAAGGATCCTGAAGGGCTGGAGATCATCCGCCATTCCTTCGCGCATCTCGTGGGCCACGCCGTCAAACAGCTCTATCCGACGGCGAAGATGGTCATCGGCCCGGTCATCGAAGACGGCTTCTACTACGACATCGCCTACGAACGGCCTTTTACGCCCGAGGATCTGGAGAAGATCGAAGCGCGCATGCGCGAGCTGATCGCGAAGGACTACGACGTGATCAAGCGCATGGCGCCGCGCGAAGAGGTCATCGAGATCTTCAAGCAGCGCGGCGAGGACTACAAGCTGCGGCTCATCGAGGACATGCCCAACGAGAAGGCGATGGGCCTGTACTACCACGAAGAGTACATCGACATGTGCCGCGGGCCGCACGTGCCGAACACGCGCTTCCTGCGCTCGTTCAAGCTGACGAAGCTCGCAGGTGCGTACTGGCGCGGCGACTCGCGCAACGAGCAGCTGCAGCGCATCTACGGCACGGCATGGGCCGACGAGAAGAGCCTGAAGGAGTACCTGCAACGCCTCGAAGAAGCCGAGAAACGCGATCACCGCAAGCTCGGCCGCGCCCTCGACCTGTTCCACATGCAGGAAGAGGCGCCGGGTATGGTCTTCTGGCACGAGAAGGGCTGGCGGCTCTACCAGACGATCATGCAGTACATGAGCGAGGTCTGGCGCCGTAACGGCTACCGCGAGATCCGCACGCCGCAGCTCGTCGACCGCTCGCTCTGGGAGAAGTCCGGGCACTGGGCGAACTTCCAAGAGGACATGTTCGTCACCGAGTCGGAGAAGCGCACCTTCGCCGTCAAGCCGATGAACTGCCCGTGCCACATTCAGGTGTTCAACCAGGGCGTGAAAAGCTATCGCGATCTGCCGTATCGGCTCGCGGAGTTCGGCTCCTGCCATCGCAACGAGGCGTCGGGCGCACTGCACGGCCTGCTGCGCGTGCGCGGCTTCGTGCAGGACGATGCGCACATCTTCTGCGAAGAGGACCAGATCGAGAGCGAAGCGATCGCGTTTCTCGACCTGTTCCACAAGGTCTACGACGACTTCGGCTTCAAGGATATTTCCTACAAGCTCGCCACCCGTCCCGAGAACCGCATCGGCTCCGACGAGGTCTGGGACAAGGCGGAAAGGGCACTCGCCGACGCGCTCGACAAGCGCAACTTGCCCTGGCAGCCCAAGCCGGGCGAGGGCGCTTTCTACGGCCCGAAGATCGAGTTCACGCTCAAGGACTCGATCGGTCGGCTCTGGCAGTGCGGCACGCTGCAGGTCGACTTCTCCATGCCCGAGCGCCTCGGGGCGACGTACATCGCTCAGGACGGCTCCAAGCGCGTCCCGGTCATGCTCCACCGGGCCATCTTCGGTTCGCTCGAGCGCTTCATCGGCATCCTGATCGAGGAGTACGCCGGTGCATTCCCGACCTGGCTCGCACCTGTGCAAGCCGTGGTCATGAACATCACGGATCGCCAGGCAGACTATGTGCGCGAAGTCACCGAAACCCTGCAAAATCAGGGGCTTCGCGTCGAGTCAGACTTGCGCAACGAAAAGGTGGGCTTTAAGATCCGCGAACACACGCTGCAACGCGTTCCGTACCTATTGGTAGCCGGGGATCGCGAAGCAGGATCTCGTTCTCTGGCCGTGCGCACGCGAAGCGGCAAGGATCTCGGAGTGATGTCCGTAGAGGCATTCGCCGAGAAGCTTGCTCAGGAGGTCGCGAGCCGCGGCCGGACTGTTTTGGAGGTATGACGCATCGCTGCTCCGATTGGTAAGCGCATCAGGCGCAATGAAGAGATCACCGCGCCGCAAGTGCGGGTGATCGACGCTGAGGGTCGTCAGATTGGCATTGTCAGCCGCTACGAAGCGCTGCAAATGGCGCAGAACGCCGACCTGGATCTCGTCGAAGTCTCGCCGATGGCCGATCCGCCCGTTTGCCGAATCATGGACTTCGGCAAGTACTTGTTCGAGCAGAACAAGAAGGCCCATGCAGCGAAACGTAAGCAGAAGCAGATCCAGATCAAGGAAGTGAAGTTCAGGCCCGGTACGGAAGAGGGCGACTACCAAGTCAAGCTTCGCAACTTGATCCGCTTCCTCCAGGAAGGCGACAAAGCCAAGGTGACCATGCGGTTCCGCGGTCGCGAAATGGCGCACCAGGAAGTCGGTCGCGAGCTCTTGAATCGAGTGCAGCAGGACCTGGCCCCGTACGGGCAGGTCGAACAGAGCCCGCTCATGGAAGGCCGGCAGATGGTGATGATGTTCGGACCGAAGAAGAAGTGAGCTCACGCTCGCTTCTTCGCATCGAAGTGTAGCGCCGCGTAAGACTCTGCGACGGAGGCCAAGCGCCGCCGACGAGTGTTCTTACGCGGCAATACCGGCCCTTCGGGGCCACAAGAAGTGAGCAACGCGTTCGAAGCGCGTTGTCCCGCCCGAACGGGTGTTCCTCGCGAACATTCCTCAAGGGCTATACAACAGAGCCAGGAGCTCTCGACTCATGCCTAAGTTGAAAACCAACCGGGCAGCGGCGAAGCGTTTTCGCAAGACTGCCAAAGGGTTCAAGCGAACCCAATCCCATCGTCGTCACATCCTGACCAAGAAGCCGAGCAAGCGTAAGCGTCAGCTGCGCGCGCCGAGCATGGTCGCCAAACAAGATCTGGGGCGGCTCGAGCAGCTGCTGCCGTACGCAAAGTAAAGGAGTGACGCATGGCACGCGTTAAGAGAGGCGTCATTGCCGGCGCCCGTCACAAGAAGATCCTCAAGAAGGCGAAGGGCTACTACAACGCCCGCCGCAAGCTTTATCGTGTCGCGAAGCAGGCCGTCATCAAAGCCGGCCAGTATGCGTATCGCGACCGCAAGGCGAAGAAGCGCACAATGCGCGCCTTGTGGATCACCCGCATCAACGCCGAAGCGCGCGTTCACGGCTTGTCGTACAGCAAGCTCATTGCCGGCTTGAACGCCGCAGGCCTCGCGATCGATCGCAAGGTGCTTGCCGACCTCGCGGTGCACGATCCGGCGGCATTCGGTGTGCTCGCGCAGAAGGCGCGCGACAGTCTGGCCAAGAAAGCCGCCTAACGCCGTCACTTCGGGCTCGGAGCCTGCCAGGCTCCGGGCTCGCGACAGCACAAGGGGTGCGTGCGCGTCAGCGCACGCACCCTGTTCGATTTGTGCAAGACTGCCTGCAGTGTCCTTCTTGCCAGCGCCTCGAGCCCACGAGCCCTTGTAAACTCCGCGTATGACCGAAACCGCTGCAGACCTGTCTTCCGTCGTCGCCACCGCCACCGCCGAGATCGCACAAAGCACGAGCATCGATCAGCTCGAGCAGATCCGTGTGCGGCTGCTCGGCAAGAAAGGCGAGATCACGGCCCTACTCAAAGCGCTCGGCAGCATGGATCCCGAGGCCCGTCGCAGCGCGGGCGCCAAGATCAACGAAGCGAAAGACCGGTTGCTCGCGGCAATCGAAGAAAAGCGCACGCGGCTCATCGAAGAAGACCTCGCGCGGCAGCTCGAAGGCGACGCGGTCGACGTCACGTTGCCGGGACGCGGTCAACCCGTGGGCGGTCTGCATCCGGTCACGCGCGTACGGCGGCGCATCGAACAGATCTTCCGCAACGCCGGCTTCCAGATTGCCGACGGTCCGGAGATCGAAGACGACTGGCACAACTTCGAGGCGCTCAACATCCCCGCGAATCATCCGGCGCGGGCGATGCACGATACGTTCTACTTCCCTGACGGGCGGCTTCTGCGTACGCACACCTCGCCGGTGCAGGTGCGCGTCATGAAGCAAGTCGCGCCGCCCGTGCGCGTCATCGTTCCCGGACGCGTCTATCGCTGCGATTCGGACGTGACGCACACGCCGATGTTCCATCAGGTCGAAGGTCTCGTCGTCGACGAGGGCATCTCGTTCGCGAACCTGAAGGCGATCTTGCACAGCTTCATGAAGGAGCTGTTCGAGAAGGATGTGAAGATGCGGCTGCGGCCTTCGTACTTCCCGTTCACCGAACCGTCGGCCGAAGTCGACATCTCGTGCGTGTCGTGCGGCGGCTCGGGATGCCGCGTGTGCAAGAACACCGGCTGGGTGGAAGTGGCGGGTTGCGGCGTAGTGCACCCGAACGTGCTGCGCGCCGTCAACATCGATACGGAGCGCTACACCGGCTATGCGTTCGGCATGGGCATCGATCGCCTCACGATGCTCCGCTACAACGTCACCGACATCCGCATGTACTTCGAGAACGACCTGCGCTTTCTGAGACAGTTCGCGTGAGGCGCATGCGTTCGAATCGTGTTTTGCCGACGGCGGATGCCGTCAATCACCAACAGACAACAACTGACCGTCCATGAGAATCAGTCTCGCCTGGCTTCGCGAATGGGTCGACGTCGGCACCGACGTGCCGCAGCTCGCGCACGCGCTCACGATGGCGGGACTCGAGATCGAGGGCATCGAACGCGCCGGCCCTGCGCTCGAAGGCGTCGTCGTCGGCGAGGTGTTGTCGGTCGAGAAGCACCCCGATGCCGAAAAGCTCAAGGTCTGCCGCGTCTCGGACGGCGGCGCTGAGCCGTTGCAGATCGTGTGCGGCGCGCCGAATGTGCGTGCCGGCATGAAGGCACCGCTCGCCAAGATCGGCGCAGTGCTGCCGGGCGGCGTGCAGATCAAGAAGGCCAAGCTGCGCGGCGTCGAATCGTTCGGCATGCTGTGTTCGGCGCGCGAACTCGCGCTCACTGAGGATTCGAGCGGGCTGTACGAGCTGCCGGCCTCGCTCCCTACCGGCGCATCGCTCGTCGAAGCGCTGGCGCTCGACGATGTCATCCTCGAAGTCAACCTCACGCCGAATCGCGGCGATTGCATGAGTGTGCTCGGCGTAGCGCGCGAGGTCGCGGCGATTCGCGGCCAAGAGCTGCGCAATCCCGCGCAAGCGCGCGTCGAGCCGGCGATCTCCGATACGTTCCCGGTGCGCCTGGAAGCGGACAACGCCTGCCCGAAGTTCGTCGGCCGCGTGATCCGCAACGTCGACGGCAAGGCGAAGTCGCCGTTCTGGATGCAAGAGCGCCTGCGCCGCGCCGGGATTCGGCCGATCAGCGCGGTGGTCGACGTGACGAACTACGTCATGCTCGAGCTCGGCCAGCCGATGCACGCGTACGACCTCAACAAGCTCAACGGCGCCGTCGTCGTGCGCCAGGCGCGTGCGGGCGAACAATTGAAGCTGCTCGATGGCCGCACGATCGAGCTCACGCCCGATGTGCTCGTCATCGCCGACGAGCGCACCGTGCTCGGCATGGCGGGCGTCATGGGCGGTGAAGACTCCGGCATCAGCGATGCCACGACGGACGTGTTCCTCGAAGTCGCGTACTTCGATCCCGACGCGGTCGCCGGACGCGGCCGACGTTACGGCCTCATGACGGACGCGTCGCAACGCTTCGAACGCGGCGTCGATCCCGAGCTGCAGGAACGCGCCAGCGAGCGCGCCACGCAGCTCTTGATCGAGTGCGCGGGCGGCCAAGCTGGTCCGCTCGTCGTGACGCGCCAAGGCACGTCTGCGGCGCGCGAGCCGATTCGCCTGCGGCATGCGCGCGTACGGCGCGTGCTCGGTGCAGATGTACCGGCAGAGCAGGTGGCCGAATGCTTGCGTCGCCTCGGGTTGCAGCTCACCGAAAGCACCGGCGCCGATGGCGTGACCTGGCAGGCCGTGCCGCCGTCCTGGCGTTTCGATCTGCGGATCGAAGAGGACCTCATCGAAGAAGTCGCGCGGCAGTACGGCTACGACAACATTCCGGAGGTGCCCGCCGCCACGTTCGAGCAGGCGGCGCCGTACACGGAAGGTCAGATCCGCAACGAACGGGTCGCCGATTTGCTCGTCGATCGCGGTTATCAGGAAGCGATCACGTACGCCTTCACGGACGCTCAGCTGCAAGCCGAGCTGTGCGGCGAGCCCGGGCTCGCGCTCAAGAATCCGATCTCGAGCGATCTTGGGGCGATGCGCGTCTCGTTGTGGCCGGGGCTGCTCGTGGTTTTGCGCGAGAACCAGCGCCGTCAGCAGCCGCGCGTGCGCCTGTTCGAAATCGGTCGGCGCTTTGCGACCGAGGACGGGCGCGAAACCGAGGTCGTCGCCGGTATTGCCGGCGGACCGCGCGTGCCGCCGCAGTGGGACGTGGAGAAGCCCGCGCCGGTCGACTTCTTCGACGTCAAAGCCGACGTCGAGGCGCTCTTGACGCTGACCGGCGCTAAGGACGAATTCACCTTCGTGCGCGCGGAGCACCCGACGCTCCATCCGGGACAGAGCGCACGCATTTTGCGCAACGGGCGTCCCGTCGGCTGGATCGGAGCGGTGCACCCCCGGCACGTGCAGAGCCTGGATTTGACATATCCAGCGGTTCTGTTCGAGATCGAAACCGCCGCGGGACTCGCCGCGCGGATTCCCGAGTACCGCGAGATCTCGAAATACCCGGCAATCCGTCGTGATATTGCCCCGATCGTCGACGAAGCCGTCCCGGCCGACGCCGTCGTGGCCGTCGTACGCGCGAGCGCCGGTGCGCTCCTCAAGGATCTCGAGATTCTCTCTGTCTACAGCGGCCGACAGATCGAGAAAGGCAAGAAGAGCATAGCCTTAGGACTCAATTTACAGGATACTTCCCGCACTCTGACGGACAGCGAAGCTGATGCCGTGGTGACGCAGATCCTCGATCGACTGCGTCGCGAGCTCAATGCCACCATTCGAGACAAATAAGCAATGGCACTGACCAAAGCCGACATCGCCGAAGCCCTGTTCGACCAGCTCGGGCTCAACAAGCGCGAAGCGCGGGAGTTGGTTGATTTGTTCTTCGAAGAGCTGCGCGCCTCGTTGTCGTCGGGCGAGCAGGTCAAGCTGTCGGGTTTCGGTAACTTCGATCTTCGCGACAAGAACCAGCGTCCGGGACGCAATCCCAAGACGGGCGAAGAGATTCCGATCAGTGCGCGTCGCGTGGTGACGTTCAGACCGGGACAGAAGCTGAAGGCGCGAGTCGAAGCGTATGCTGGAACCAGGCAATAACAACGAGCTACCGCCGATTCCTGGCAAGCGCTACTTCACCATCGGTGAAGTGAGCGAGCTTTGTGGCGTCAAGCCGCACGTGCTGCGGTATTGGGAACAGGAATTCCCGCAGCTCAAGCCGGTCAAGCGCCGCGGCAACCGCCGTTACTACCAACGCCAGGACGTGCTGGTCATCCGCCAGATCAGAACGCTGCTCTACGAGCAGGGCTTCACCATCGGCGGCGCACGCAATCGCCTGATGGGCGAGGACGCCCGCGACGACTTCACGCAGGCGCAGCAGATCATTCGTCAGGTGCGCATCGAGCTCGAAGAGATCCTGCGTATCTTGCGCCGCTGAGAGCGGCGCGTTCGAGCGACGGCGTAGTGGGCAGGGAAGCGCCGCGCCGCACGAAGTGCTCGGATAGGAAGCGATTCAGCCTCGGGCCGCGGTCATGCTATGATTCGCGCCCCTTCCTTCGAGCCCCAGCGCTCGAAGCTCTCTCCGGTCGGGACGTGGCGCAGCCTGGTAGCGCACTTGCATGGGGTGCAAGGGGTCGCGAGTTCGAATCTCGCCGTCCCGACCAATATTTGGTCCAGTGTTCAGGGGCTTCCAAGAGCACCTTCGCTTTACAGGATCAATCTCACCAAGTCGGCTCAGACATCTACTAGCTGAGATTCGTTCTCCATCTGAAAGCAGGAAGAGAAGAATGTGCCGGCGCCCAAGCGTACGTAGGAGCGCCGAGACGGTGGGGCTTTTGTCAGGTGGCATGGTGAGGGCGTGGATAGAAGATGAGCCGCAAGAGACTCTACGGGAACGATTGGCGGGGATTGCTACAAGAGTGGCACGTGGCTGGGGAACAGCACGACCCATCTATTTTGATTTTTCGCTCTTTCCTCCTACAGGACCGGGTGAGGGATCACCGATAGAGCTTCTTTTTGCCGTTGCACGGCAGCGCAGACTGGTAGCAATTCCCGTCACTGGTCCACCGGAAGACCGTGGTCCAGGCAATCACTACCTGCGTTCGATCAGACATGTTGCGACCAAGGACGGGAGGGGTCTAGCAATTCGCTTAAGGTATTCCACCTTTTCATATCCCAAAGACCTTATTGGGGCTCTGGACATGATCCAGGAGCAGGTCAATGTCGCTGACCAAGGAACAGATCTGGTCCTGGATCTCGAAAGCTTGGAGCGGCTACCCGAGAATGAGCGCAACGAGGACGCACTGTGTGATGTCCTTAGCGAGGCGCTTGTTGCCTTGCGCCCACGTCACCTTCGAAGCGTGATCGTATGTGCGTCCAGCTTCCCCGAGAAGACGCCGCGAACGGTAGGAGGAGATCCCCTGCGATTGGTGCGTCTAGAAGTGCCAGTGTGGCGCGCGCTCGTACATCAAAGCAAACTTCGAACTGTCCTGTTCGGTGACTATGGTGTCGTATTCCCACAAGAAGTCGATCCTGAGGGACGTGTAATTCCCCCAAGTAAGATTCGTCTTTCTACCGCGACGAGTCATGCTTTATTCAAGGGGCCACCTGGTGCATATCTCGAATTGTGTCAAGATGCGTATCGCACCGGCGACCTGCCAGAAGCAGTAACTTGCTGGGGTACACGCGAAATTTGGGCATGTCTTCGCTGTAACAGCGCTAAGAAGGTGGGTAACGCAAGTTCTTTGGTCGCGCGTGATACGAACGCGCACATTGAAGCTACGGTTCGATCGGTTTGCGCAGACCTTGTGCAGGCTGGTCGCATCGATTCCGCTACATCGGTACCTTCCGAACCGTGGCTGCAAGAGCTTTTGTTCTAAAACATACGGTGTAGAAGTCAATACTTGATCTGACAGTCTGCGTTTTCTCTCCGAGTGTCGATCCGCTTCGTCACTGTCGGTTGGTGCTACGCCGCGAGTGTCTTCTCCTTCGCCAGCGCTTTGCTATCGAGGAAGGTCTGCATCGGCGTCTTGCCGTAGCACCAACGCCCTTGGT